>DATAUB010000024.1:0-396408 GCA_036268475.1 Bryobacteraceae bacterium
AGAAAATCACCGCCGGGCAGACCTTCGGCTCCGTCGAGTCGGTCAAGGCCGTCTCCGACCTCTTCGCTCCGGTTTCAGGCACAGTCACCGAAATCAACGAGGCCCTGAACAGCACGCCCGAACAGGTCAACAAAGACGCCAACGCCACCTGGATGATCAAGGTGAAGGTCGACGAAGCAGGCGATGCCAACCAGTTGCTCTCCGCCGGCGATTACGAGAAGTTCGTCGCGGAAGAAGACGGCCACTGAGGATATCCGCGTCAGGGCACGACCTAGGGTCGTGCCGTCGCGCGCTCATTTTGTTTGTCATCCTGAGCGCCCTAGGCGCGAGACAGACCGCAGGTCCACAAAACGACCGCTCTCCGCGAGGATGACATCGGTTTAAACATTGTCGTCACCTATAATTTTCTTTGCGCTCAAACCGACGCTGGTTCCCGGTGATGCCCCAGCCCGGGTCACTTCATCGAATACGTATCGCCCAGAAAGCTACAGGTAATCATGCGTTATCTTCCTAAATCTGATTCCGACCGCGACACCATGCTGGCCGAGATCGGCGCCGGCTCCATCGACGACCTGTTCTCCGCCGTACCGGCCGAATACCGGCTCACCCGCGATCTCGACATCCCGCGCCAGTATGCCGAGAGCGAAATTGTCGACTTCTTCCGCCAACGCGCCGCCGAAAGTGCGCAGGGCTTCGTGAGCTTCCTCGGAGCCGGAGCCTACTCGCACTACCGCCCCGTCGTCATCGACTCGCTCGTCTCGCGCGGCGAATGGTTCACCGCCTACACCCCCTATCAGCCTGAGATTTCGCAGGGAACGCTACAGGCCATCTTTGAATTCCAGACCATGATCTGCGAACTCACCGGCATGGACGTGGCCAACGCCTCCATGTACGACGGCTCGACCGCCGTTCCCGAGGCCGCCATGATGGCCGTCCGGGCAACCGGCAAAGGCCGTGTGCTGGTGGCGCGGTCGGTGCACCCCGAGTATCGCGAAGTGCTGCGAACCTACGCCCGCAATCAGGGCATGCCGGTAGACGAATTCGGATACGTGGCGGAGACCGGCGCTATCGACCTGGAAGACCTGGAACGGAAGATGGATCCGCTCACCGCCGCGGTCATCGTGCAATCGCCCAATTTCTTCGGCATCGTGGACCAGGTGAAGGCTGCGGCGGAGATCGCGCACAAGAGCGGCGCGCTGCTGGTAGTGATCTTCACCGAAGCGGTATCGCTGGGGTTGGTGGAACCGCCGGCAGAGGCCGATATCGTAGCAGGCGAACTGCAATCCTTCGCGATTTCGCCAAGCTATGGCGGCCCGTACGCAGGCATCATCGCCACCAAAGAGAAACTGATCCGCCAGGTGCCCGGGCGGCTGGTCGGCCAGTCGGTGGATTCGCGCGGCAAGCGCGCTTTCTGCCTGACGTTGGCCACGCGCGAGCAGCACATCCGGCGCGAGAAGGCGACGTCGAATATTTGCACCAACCAGGCGCTGATCGCGCTCATGGCTACCGTTTTCATGACGGTTTACGGCAAGGAAGGCCTGCGCGAACTGGCGACGCAGAATCTCGCCAAGGCGCACTATCTGGCCGGCAAAGTGAAGCCGCGCTTCAGCGGTCCGTTCTTCAACGAGTTTGTAGCGCGGGTGGAAGGCAAAACGCCCGACGAGTGGAATAAGGCGCTTTTGAAAAGGAAAATCATCGGCGGTCTGGCGTTGGGCCGTTTCTATCCCGAACTGGCGGACTCGGTGCTGCTGTGCGCCACCGAGATGACCAAACGCGGCGACATGGATACCCTGGCGGAGGCAATATAATGATCGAGAAAGTCACTCCGCATCTCTCCCAGAATGAGCTGCTGATCTTCGAGCGCAGTTCGCCCGGCAAGAAAGCCTACCAGCTTCCCGAACTCGATGTCCCCGCGGTGGATGCCGCCGAAGCGCTGGGCGCAGCCAATGTGCGGGCCGAAATCGAAGGCTTCCCCGAAGTGAGCGAAGTGGAGGCCATCCGCCATTTCACGCGCCTTTCCACCTGGAATTACGCCATCGATTACGGCATGTACCCGCTGGGTTCGTGCACCATGAAGTACAACCCGCGCATCAATGAACAAGTGGCGCGCACCGAAGGGCTCGCTTGGGCGCACCCCTATCAGCCGGAAGCGTTGTCCCAAGGGTGCATGGAAGTGATGGCGAAGCTGGAAGCGGCGCTCGCCGAAATCACCGGCATGGACGCCGTGACGCTGCAGCCTGCAGCCGGCGCACATGGCGAACTCACCGGCATCCTGCTGATTCGCGCGCTGCTCGAAAAGCGCGGAAATCCGCGCAAGAAGATCCTGATTCCCGATTCGGCGCACGGCACCAACCCGGCCACCGCCGCCATCGCCGGATATGCCGTGGAGAACATCAAGTCGAGCGAGACCGGCGTGCTCGACGTGGCTGCCCTGGAACAGCTCGTCACCGACGATGTCGCCGCCCTGATGGTCACCAACCCGAATACCCTCGGGGTGTTCGAGGAGAACATCGCGCACGCGGCCGAGATTCTCCATCGCAAGGGCGCCATGCTGTACATGGATGGCGCCAATATGAATGCGCTGGTGGGTGTGGCGCGGCCGGGCGATTTCGGCGTCGACGTGATGCACCTCAATCTGCACAAGACGTTCTCCACGCCCCACGGTGGAGGCGGACCGGGCGCCGGTCCGGTAGCCGTGAAAAAGATTCTCGAACCCTTCCTGCCGGCTCCGCGCCTGCGCCGCTCCGGCAAGAAGTGGGCCTACGATTTCAAACGCAAGCACTCCATCGGACGCGTGAAGGCATTCTATGGGAATTTCGGAGTCCTGGTGCGCGCGCTGGCGTATATTCTGGCCCACGGCGGTCCCGGCCTGCGCAACGCCACCGTGGACGCGGTGCTCAACGCGGTCTACATCCGCAAACAGCTCGAGCCCTACTTCGACCTGCCCTACTCGCAGCCCAACATGCACGAAGTGGTCTTCAGCGACGACCGCCAGGCGAAACTCGGCGTGCGCACCGGCGATATCGCCAAGCGGCTCATCGATTACGGCTTCCATCCGTACACCGTGAGCTTCCCGCTGATTGTCCACGGAGCGCTCATGATCGAGCCCACCGAGACCGAAGGCAAGCAGGAGATCGACCAGTTCATCTCGGCCATGATCTCCATCGCCAAAGAAGTGGAGACCGAACCGCACCTGGTGAAGAGCGCGCCGCATGGAACGCGTACCAGCCGCGTGGATGAAGTGACCGCCGCGCGTAAGCCGATACTGCGATGGAAGCCGGCGTAAAAGGCCGGCCGCTCCTGCTGATTTTGGGGCTGGTGCTCCTGCTCCGGCTCCCCTTCATTAATCAAGCTGTCCAGGGCGACGACCCGGTATACCTCGCCGAGGCGTCGCACGCGCTCATCGAACCGCTCCATCCCGACCATGTCGACTACGTCTTTCGCGGGCGTGACGTCGATCTGCGCGGTCTCACGCATCCGCCGCTCGATGGCTGGATACTGGCCGGTCTGCTGGCGGTGTTCGGCAGCGTGAAGGAAGTGCCGTTCCATCTGGCATACCTCAGCTTCTCGTTGATTGCCGCGGCGGCGATGTGGTCCCTGGCGCGCCGCTTCACCGAACATCCCATGTGGGCGACGCTGCTGTTCCTGGCGGTGCCGGCGTTCGTCGTCAACGGGACATCCTTCGAGACGGACGTGCCCTTCGCGGCGTTCTGGATCGCGGCCATCGCGCTCTTCTGCGCCGACCGGCTGGCGTTCGCGGCCATCGCCATGGTACTGGCGTCGCTCACCGCCTACCAGACCATCGTGCTGATCCCGATTCTCGCGGTCTACTGCTGGCTCTATCGACCGCGCTCGCTCGCGCATTGGCTCACCCTGCTCACGCCCGCGGTGGTGCTAGTGGCGTGGCAAGTCTTCGAACGTATCTCCACGGGCGCGCTGCCCGCGGGTGTATTGAGCGGCTATTTCACCATCTATCAAACGCTCGAAGCGAAGCTGGTGAATGCGCTCGCGCTCTCGGTCCATTTCTGGTTCCTGATCTTCCCCGCCCTGGTGCCGTTCGCCTTCCTGCTGGCGTGGCGCAAGAGGCGCGAGCGGGAGACGCAGTTCTTACTGGCGTGGGTCGCGATCTTTTTCGCCTCCGCGCTGGTGATCTTCTTCGCCGGGTCGGCGCGCTACCTGTTGCCGATCGCCGCCCCCCTGGCGATGCTCGCAGCCGGCTTGCCGAGGCGTTGGCTGGCGATTGGGTTCGTTCTGCAGATGACGCTCAGCCTGGGGCTGGCAACCATGAATTACCAGCAGTGGAACGCCTACCGGATCTACGCCGCGTCGCTCGATCCGGTGATCGAAAACCATCGCGTGTGGGTGGACGACGAGTGGGGCCTGCGCCACTACCTGGAAGATCGCGGCGCGCTTCCCCTGACCAGGACCGAGCGTCTGCGCGCCGGCGACATCGTGGTATCGAGCCAGTTAAGCCATGCCGTCGAACCCACGGTGCTGCTTGCCCCGGCCGCCCCCACGCTCACCATCCAGCCTTCCATCCCGCTGCGCCTCATCGGGCTCGAAAGCCACTCCGGGTATTCCAGCGCGGCGCTCGATCGTCTGTGGCCCTTCGGCATCTCCTCCGGCGTGATCGATCGCGTCCACACCAGCCGCGTGGTGGAACGCCATCCGACGCTTTCGTATGTCGACATGAAAGCGCCCGAAGCGAAAGACCAGATCGTCAGCGGCATCTGGCCCAACGACCATTGGATGTCGTCGAGCGGCGTGGTCATCGTCAAGAGTCCGCCCGCGGCGAGGCCGCTCTCGGTCAGTTTCTACGTGCCCGGTAATGCCCCGGCGCGCCACATCGCGTTGCTGCTCGACGACCGCGAGGTCTGCGCCACCACCCTGACCGCATCCGGCCCCGGACAACTTACCTGCCCCACACCTCTGGCGCCCGCCGGCCCCACGGCGATGATCGAAATCCGCGTCGACAAGACGTTCCGCGTACCGCCCGACCGGCGCGATCTGGGAATGGTTCTGCTTGGCGTCGGTTTCCAGTAGTATTCTGGATAGAGGAGAAATCAAAATACATGGGTTGCGGTGGCGGTAGCGGCGGCGGCTTTAGCCAGATCAATAATGCGATTCGTCCGGGCGCGCGCAAAGTGTTTTGCGTGAAGTTCCAACGAGAGATGGAGGGTCTGGACGAGGTGCCGTTCGAAGGCCACCCGCTCGGGCAGAAGATCTTCGATAGCGTGTCGAAGGAAGCCTGGAAGATGTGGGTGGAGCATATGAAAATGCTCATGAACGAGTACCGCCTGAACTTGGGCACCGCACAGGCGCAGGAATTCCTGATTCAGCAGATGGACAACTACTTTTTCGGCGAAGGCGCAGCGCTGCCTCCCGATTTCGTGGCGCCGAAAACCAAGGGCTGAACACGATGGCAGTTCGCTGCGATGACGGGAGCGACAATGTCCGCATAGACCGCGCGCATTTTTCCGTCGCGCGCCTGACCGATGCGGACGATTCCGTCGCGTATTGGCTTTCCCAGCCGGTCGAGGAGCGGCTACGGGCGCTGGAGCGGCTGCGGAGGGTCTTTTATGGCGATACCGGGGGTGGCGAAGGACTTAGTTCTTGAAGTTGCTCAACTCGAACGCCGTTGAATACGCGGATCCGCCGTCGGCATTTACGGATATATCAGGGCTACCGACGATTTGGATGTGTGGGTAAACGCCACCCCGGAAAACGCCCCTCGTGTGGAGCGGGCATTGCGCGAGTTTGGGTTTGGCGGCGCAGGTGTGTCCGCCAGTCTTTTCCTCCAACCGAACCACGTGATTCGAATGGGGCTCCCGCCCCTTCGGATCGCAATACTCACTACTGTCTCAGGTGTTCTGTTCGGACCGTGTTACCAGGAGAAAAAGATGATCCGCATTGACGACTTATCGATTCCGGTGATCAGCCTTTCTCATCTAAGAGAAAACAAGGCGGCCAGCGGGAGAGCGAAGGATCTGGCGGATGTGGAAGGCTTGCCGGCTTCCGAACCCCGCCCATGACTCGGCGCGGGACCATCGCCTTCGTGCCGTTCATTCACCTGTGATGTCGCCGCTCTCTTCATCGAGATGCGCCAGCAGCTCGCTTGCGGGGAACGGTAACGTGCCACCGCGAGTCTCAATACTGGCGAGGTCGTCCCGCCTTACGAGATTATCCTGAATGAACAGGTAAGTGGTCCGGTCGTCCGGATCCATCTGCACAATGTAACGAACGCCCAGCCTTTCATACTCGCGGAACCGCCGAAGGGTCTCGCCGTGCTTGTCATCGGGCGAGACAATCTCCACGATCAACAGCGGCGTATCGAGAACCACCCGATCGGTTTGCCGGAACGGGCGTTCCATGATCAGCACGTCCGGGACGCGGTACCGCGTCTCCGCGACGCGAGTGCGGCACTCCGGCCGAACGGCAATTCTGAGGCTACGTTCGAATGCGGAGAAATGAACGATCAGGATCTTCTGGAGGGTGCTGTGACCGGGTGTTCCCACGTTCCGCTCCATCACTATGCCGTCGAGGTATTCGCGATCGCCGTCCGGGTAACTGGCGGCCAGATAATCGTCGAGCGGGACCAACGGCAAATTGGGCAAGGCTGCCATACGTTCAGTTTACTCCCCGCCGTCAGTCGAGGGAATTGCCGGAAACGGACCGATCGCTGGAGGGGCGCCGAAAGCTAAAGGCTGACGGTTTCGTCCGAAATTGCTCCGCCAAACGATAAACGGTGCGGCCAGCAGGGCCGCCTGCGACAGGAACGCGAGGCCGACGTCGATCAGCATCGCGTGTAGAGGCGGGGCAGATGGCCCCACCTGGAACGCAATCAGTGCCATGAATGAATAGCTGAAAACGATGTAGACCATTCGAATAATTGGAACGCCTTCCACGACGCGATCCTTCCGGAGCATTATGTCAGCTTCCGTCCCATTCAAATCCCCGGCGGGAACGTCTCCAGCGTCGTCGCGATTTCGAATCGCAGTTCTCCGTGCGCCTGCCGCAGCGCTGCCTCCACTTGGCCAGCCGATTCCATGCGCGCGAAGATAAACCCCAAATAACTCGCGCCTTCCGGTAAGGGCACCAGCCGTTGACCGCCGGTCGCCGTGATCGCCACATCCTCGATTCCCGCCACGGCCTGCGCGCGCGCCACGCCTTCCGCTCCCTGGTAAATGCCGCCCTTGGGAATGGGAATCATCATCACGCCCGACGCGCCGCCGGCCAGCCGCGCCTGCGCGACATCCTCGCCAACCGCGTGGCGCAGGATCAATTCTTCGAGCGTCATCCCGCCTTCGAATCGCAAGGCCCGCGCGCACAGTCCTCCGATGGGGCGCGCGTGCATTTCGAGCATCCACGCCCCTTCGTCGTTGTAACGCAATTCCGCGTGCACCGGACCGTGGCGGAAGCCGAGCGCGCGCACCGCCCGCTCCACCGCCTCCAATAAAGCGCGCTGCACTTCCGCCGGCTGGCGCGACGGCGTCACATAAATCGTCTCTTCGAAGTACGGGCCCTCCAGGGGATCGGGCTTATCGAAAATCGCCAGCGCCTGAAATCGCCCGCCCGTCACCAGCCCTTCCACCGCGAACTCACGCCCCGGAATGTAGCCTTCCACCTGCAAATGCTTCTCGCCGATCTTGCCGATGCGGCGGAAGGCCGCCTGGAACTCCTCGCGATCGTTGGCGCGAATCACGCCGCGGCTGGCCGATAATCCGAGCGGCTTGAGCACGCACGGATACTGCGCGCGCGCCGCCAACTCACCCGCGTCGCCATCCAGCGCGGCGCGAAAAAACCACGGCGTGCGCAGCCCCGCCGCTTGGTAAAGCTGCCGCGCCAGGAACTTATCGCGACACGCCCGCGCCGTGGCCGGCGGATGGAATGGGACGCCGAACATCTCCGCTGCCAGCGCCGCCGCTTCCGCCGGTCCGTCGCCCACTGCCGCCACTCCGTCGAACGCGAGCCCGCGCAGCCCTTCCACCGTGGCCGCCATGCGGTGGTCGAACTTCACAGCGAGGGCGCCGTCGCCCCACGGATCGTCCATGCGCAGACAGCGGTCGGTGGCCAGCGCGATATCGATTCCCAGGCGCGCTCCGGCGCTCGCGAACTCGCGAATCTGGTAGCCCGTGGTGGCCGCGAAGAGAAGTAATCGCATCCCACTGCTATCGTAGTGTATGTGAAAGCATTAGTGAAAAGCAGGCGCGAAGAGGGGCTCTGGCTGGAGGATATCGAGACCCCGAAGATCGGAATCAACGACGTTTTGATCAAAGTGTTGCGCACCGGCATCTGCGGCACAGACGTGCACATTTACAAGTGGGACGCGTGGGCGCAGCAAACCATCCCCGTCCCTATGGCCATCGGGCACGAGTTCGTCGGCAAGATAGTGGAGGTGGGCTCCAACGTGGCCGACTTCTTCCCCGGCGATATCGTCAGCGGCGAAGGCCACGTGGTCTGCGGACGCTGCCGAAATTGTTTCGCGGGGCGCCGCCATCTGTGCGCGCACTCCATGGGAGTGGGCGTGAATCGTCCCGGGGCGTTCGCGGAATACATCGCGCTGCCCATGACCAACATCTGGCGTCACCATGAAGGCGTGCCGCTCGATGTGGCGGCCATCTTCGACCCCTTCGGCAATGCGGTGCATACCGCGCTCTCGTTCCCGGTGTTGGGAGAGGATGTGCTGGTCACCGGCGCCGGGCCTATCGGCATCATGGCGGCAGCGGTGGCGCGGCACGCCGGCGCGCGTTATACGGTGATCACCGACATCAATCCCTACCGTCTCGATCTGGCGCGCAAAATGGGCGTCACGCGCGCCGTCAACGTGCGCGAAATGAAGCTGCCGGATGTCCAGAAAGAGCTCGGCATGAGCGAAGGCTTCGATGTGGGGCTGGAGATGTCGGGCAGCCCGGCCGGCTTCCGCGACATGATCGAAAATATGAGCCACGGCGCGAAGATCGCCATGCTGGGGATTCCCGCCGAAGAGATGGCAATCGACTGGCGGGCGGTGATTTTTCACATGCTCACCATCAAGGGCATCTATGGCCGCGAAATGTATGAGACCTGGTACAAGATGACGGTGATGCTGCAATCGGGGCTGGATATCAGCCCGGTGATCACGCACCGCTTTCACTACACCGAGTTCCACCAGGGTTTCGACGCCATGATTTCCGGGAACTCCGGCAAAGTGGTGCTGAACTGGGAGTAGCGGCTGCCGGCACGCGATGCGCGGGCAGCCGCGATCGTTCTTACCGCTTCGGCGGGGCCGGCGGAGAGGGCGGAATGAGATCGGGCTCGCGCGCCACCACACCTCGTTTGGCCTCGTCGAGATTCACGTTGAAGGTATCCAGCGTCTTCCCGAGCGTCTGATCGAGATTGGTGCGCGCGCGCTCGAACTGATCGAGCGCGTCGGCTTCCGAGAGCTGGCGGGCGGTGTCGTCGCGCTGCGCGATCACCACATCGAGAATCGTCGACGTGCCCAGTTCATATTTGCGGCGCGTTCCGGCCAGGGTCTCATCGTACAGCTTGCGCGCCGCCACGCTGGTTTCCCAGGCGGCGCGCGCGTTGCGCAGCGCAGTGTAGGAATTCAGCACGTTCAGCTTGATGTTGTTGCGCAGTTGCTTATCCTGAATCTCGGCTTGCCGGTAGGTCAGTTCGTTGGTGATGAGGTCAGCCTGTGCGGAGCGATTGCGCAGCGACATGGTGAGCTGCAGGCCGATGCTGTAATTGGGGAAGTCGCGGCCGAAGACCTGTCCTAAAACCGTGCCGTAGCCGCCGATGAGCTGCTGGTTGACCTGAGCGGCGGTCAGTTGCTGGTAGGTGATCACTCCGTTGGGACCGACCACGGGCTGCGGGACAGTGGTAATGGACCCGCCCTGCCCGGCGTTCGAGAAACTGGCGGTGGCGCTCAGGCTGGGCAGCAGGTTGTTGCGTACGCCCTTCAGGTCGAGCCGCGCGTTCTCCAGGCTGATCTGGTTCTGTTCCACTTCCGGCCGGTTGAGCAGCGCGTCAGCCATCAGATCCTGTACCGGGACCACTTCCTCCTTCTCCGGCACCGCGATGTGGTCGGTAGGAACGATGCGCGCCACTGCGACGGCGGGAGTATCCATGCCGCTGCGTGTGAGGTAATTCTTCAGAATCATCTCCTGCTGCAGCACCTGCGATTCCTGCGTGATCACGTCCTGCTGGGCGGCCTTCATATCGGCTTCGGCCTGGATGGTGTCGATGGGAGCGATAGCGCCCAGCGCGGCGCGCCGCTGATTGTCCTGGTAGAGGTGGGTATCCAGATCGAGCGTCTGCTGTTTGATTTTGAGCTCATCGTCGAAGGTCACCAGGTCCCAATAGAGGTTGACCACGCTGGTCACGGTGGTCATTACCTGGTTCTTGAACGTCAGGTCGTTGGCTTTCAGGTTGTTCTTGGCCTTGTGATAGGCGCGCTGGTTGAGGGAAACGCCGAAGCCGTTGAGCAGCGGCTGGGTGATGGTCAACGAGAGGCTGCCGCTGTCGTAAGGATTAAAAATCGCGGTGGTGGCGTTCTGGTTGTAATTGAAGATGCTGCTCATCCCCACGCTGACCTGCGTGCCGTTCCACAGGTTCTGCTGCACGCCGTAAATCAGGCTCTTGTAGGAGTCCACCAGGGCGGAGGTGCCGGTGAACGTGGTGGACGTCAGGATCTGGGTCTGATGGTAGGCGTTGGCTGCCACGAACAGTGTGGGGTCCATATTGGGGATGCTCGATCCGGCTAACTGGACGCTCAAGCCGCTGAGCACGCCGTTATTGGTATTGGCCACGCCCGCACCGCCGGCGCCGCCGTTTACCGCGCTGGCGCCGGCCAGCACGTTCAAGGACGCCGAGGAGGGGCCGGAAGAAATATTGGTGGAGACGTTACGCAACAATTGGCCGGCGGCGGCGCGCTGCAAGTCCGCCAGCGCCAACTGCGGAGCGTAGCGCGAGCTTTCGATATCGAGATTGTTCTCGAGCGCGAGCGCGATGGCATCGCGCAGGGAAAGATAAATGTTGCCGGCGCGCATCAGCGCGTCGATGCGCGAGGAATCCCCAAAATTGACGGCATGCACGTCGCGCACTCGATAGTTATGGGTGAGCCGGTAGATCCACCCGTGCCCGTTCTCCATCTGCAGGGAGCTTCCCTGCCCGAACATCGGGACGGCCGTGACCGCACTGAGAAAAACCGCGAAAAAAGACTTGGAAAATGACATAAGCGAAACGAACCTTAAGAATCCATTATGGCTGGAAACGTACACGCGCCGCACCGTACCTTCCCCTTTTCCCTGATACGAAGAAAGGCCCGCGCTGGTTCACAAAAACGCACCAAACCCTTAAGAGACGTACGGATGGCCCGGAAATTAGCAGTTGAGCCGTGAAACCCGGCGGGGAGGTAGAGTAGTCGTTAGATATATGCGCAGATTCTGTTTGGTTCTGCTGGCGGCGGCCGCCCTGGGGTGGGCGGCGAACGTCAAACTGTACCTGAATGACGGCAGCTACCAACTGGTGCGAGAGTACCAGGTACTGAACGACCGGGTGAAGTTCTATAGCGTGGAGCGTGACGACTGGGAAGAAGTGCCGCTGACTCTGGTGGATTTGAAGCGCACCAAGGCGGAAGTGGCGGACCGCGAGCAGACCCTGAAAAGCGAGGAAAAAGTCATCGACGAGGAGAACGCCGCTGAAGCGGAGGTGCGCAAGGAAGCCAGCAAGATTCCGCAGGATGTGGGCGTTTACTGGCTGGACGCGGGCCAGACGAAATCCCTGAAGCCGGGCGAAGTGGCGGTCCACAGCGATAAAGGAAGGTCCATCCTGCAGAAGCTGACACCGATTCCGGTGCTGAGCGGCAAGGCCACGCTCGAAATGACGGGGGCGCATGCGGAGACAGTGTTCACCGACCCCGAACCGGAATTTTTCGTGCAGGTCGAGGGGACGGAAGCCTTCGGAATCGCCAAGCTCACCACCAAAGGAGGCATTCGCATCGTGGAAAACCTCACCTACCATCCGCTCACCAAGGACATCGTCCTCGAGGATCGCACCATGATGGACTACCTGCACCGTCAACTGGACGACGGGCTGTACAAGATCTGGCCCAAGGATCCGTTGCCGCCGGGCGAATACGCGGTGGTGATGTACACCGACGGCAAGGTAGATATCCAGGCCTACGATTTCGCCATCAAGGCGAAGTAGAGCAGGTTGCCAGCCACACAACGCTTGCACATGCTGCCCCTGGTGGCATAGCCTGTGAAGCATGCCCACTACACGGCGAGATCTCTTCGCCACCCTTGCGTCGGCAGCCATTGCGAGCCAGGTCGCTCGCGCTGCCGACGATACGGTCGCCATCCCCGGCAAGCGACCCATGATCCTGCATAACGACCGGCCGGAAGACCTGGAAACTCCGCTTCACGATTTCAACTCATGGGTCACCCCCATCGAGGTGTTTTACGTGCGGCAGCACCTGCCGCGGCCGCCGGCTATCGATCCCGAGGCGTATCGCCTCACCGTCAACGGGATGGTGTCGAAGCCGCTGCAATTGACCCTGGCCGACCTCCGGAAGCTGCCGCAGTTCACCGTTCCGGCAACCCTCGAATGCACCGGCAACGGGCGCGGCTTTTACACCCCCAAGGTACCCGGCATCCAGTGGATGCGTGGCGCCATCGGGAACGCCGAATGGCGCGGCCCGCGAGTGAGCGACGTACTGAAACTGGCGGGGGCGAGCAGCGCCGCCGCGTTCCTCGATACCGACGGCGCCGACACCGGGCTGGCCTCCACGCCCGACTTCATCCGTTCGCTGCCCATGAAGAAAGCCCTGCATCCCGCCACCATTCTGGCGCTCAGTATGAACGGCCAGACCCCCGACATTCACGGCCTCCCGGTGCGCCTCATCGTACCGGGCTGGGATGGCACCAGTTGGGTAAAGTGGGTGGTGCGGATTTCGGCCACGGCGCAGGCCAATACCGGCTTCTTCATGAATCCCGCGTACCGCTATCCGAAATACGCCCTGCCGCCGGGCACGCCCGCCAGGCCCGCGGAATTGGAACCGGTGGAAGGCATGCCGGTGAAATCGTGCATCACCGCGCCGGAAGATCAGGCAAAGGTGACGCCCGAGCGCATGACGATTCGCGGATTCGCCTGGGCCGGCGAGAACGCCATCGAGCGCGTGGAGGTCTCGACCGACGGCGGCTCCCGTTGGCGCGACGCGCAGCTTTCGCCGCAGAAACTGCCGTTCGCCTGGCGCATGTGGAACCTGGAATGGCAGCCGTCCGACCCCGGGTATTACACCCTGATGTCGCGCGCCACCGATACCGCCGGGCGGGTGCAGCCTATCGTCTGCCCCTGGAATCCGTCAGGGTATTTGTGGAACGCCATCGACCGGGTGGGCGTCACCGTGGAGAAAAGCGCATGAGACTGGCAATTCTTTTCGGCGCCTCGGCGCTGCTCGCGCTGGCTGCCGACCAGGCAACGCTCGACCGCGGCCAGAAGGAAGCCGGGCTCGCCTGCACGCCCTGCCACAGTCTGCGGCTGGTGCACTCGCAGCGGCTGTCGCGGGCCACGTGGGGCAAAGAGCTCGACAAGATGACCGGCTGGGGCACCAAAATCACCGACCGCGAAGCGCTGCTCGAATACCTGGCGGCGAATTTCGGCGACGATAAGCCGGCGGCTCCCCCGGCGATATCGAAGGACGGAGTGCCGCCGGGGAAAAAGTAGATGGACGGGACGCGCGTGGCAGTGGTGCAGGCGGGCTCGATCCTGTTCGATAGCGGGGCTACGCTCGCGAAGGCCGAGGGGCTGATTGCGGAAGCGGCGGCCGGCGGCGCGCGCCTGATCGTGTTTCCTGAAGCGTTCATCGGCGGCTATCCCAAGGGCGAGGATTTCGGCGCGCGCGTGGGCTCGCGCACTCCCGAAGGGCGCAAGCTGTTCCGGCGCTATTTCGAGGACGCCATCGATGTGCCCGGCGCGGCGACCGCCCGGCTGGGCGAAGCGGCGCGCGCCCACAGCGTGTGGCTGGCGATCGGCGTCATCGAACGCGGCGGCGCCACGCTCTATTGCACCGTGCTGTTTTTCTCGCCCGATGGCGCGCTCGCCGGCAAGCATCGAAAGCTGATGCCCACGGCCATGGAGCGGCTCATCTGGGGCTTCGGAGACGGTTCCACGCTGCCGGTGATCGACACCGGTTTCGGCCGTATGGGCGCGGTAATCTGCTGGGAGAATTATATGCCGCTGCTGCGCGCCGCCATGTACGCCAAGGGCATCCAGCTATATTGCGCGCCGACAGTGGACGATCGTGAAGTTTGGCCCGTCACCATGCGGCACATCGCGCTCGAAGGGCGATGCTTCGTGCTGTCGGCCTGCCAATGGAGCGCGGCTCAGAAGATCGGCGGCGGAAGCGTGGTCGTGGGCCCGCTCGGAAAGGTGCTGGCCGGTCCGCACTATGAAGGCGAGTGCATTCTGACGGCGGATATCGATGTGGGCGAGACTGCGGAAGGTAAGTTCGATCTGGATGTGGTGGGCCATTATGCCCGGCCGGACGTGTTCCGGCTGGAGTTGAATGAGGGAGAACTCAAATGACGCTGCGAGAAGTGTGGAAGACGAAGAAGAAGGAATCGGAAGAGGCCTTCAAGAAGGAACATGCCAAGGAATTACTGAAGGTGGATACGGAGGGACTTACTCCGTATCCCGTGAAATACGAACTGGGACTGGGTCCCGCGCTGGATAGCTACGAAGCGGCGAAAAAGAAGAACAAAGCGGCAGACATTAAGAAGTATCTGGATAAGTCGAAGGAGATTGCGGGTAAGTATCATACCCGCATCGAAGGAAAGAAGACCGAGTTGGGCAAGGCCTATCCGGCAGCGCACGAAGGCATCGACTATCTCATCAAGAATCTGAAGTAGTCTCGGGGCGCCCCCTTTCGGGACCCGCGCCGCTTTCCCTCGTCCCCGGGGACGATATGATTGGTACGTCATGGAGCTTTCCAGAAGACTCTTCGCCCGGCTGGCCGGGACCGCCGCACTTGCGGGCCCGGCCCTCAGAGGTAAGCAGACTCCTTTCACCGCGCAGGACGTCGTCGATCGCGTGCAAAAGAATATCGGGAGCTCGTGGCTGCCCGAAAGCCTCGACAACATCAAAGCCGGCGCCGCTTCCACTGCCGTCACCGGGATCGCCACCACTGCCATGGCGACCATGGACGTGTTGGCGCGGGCGGTGAAGGAAAAGACCAACTTCGTGGTCACGCTGGAGCCGGTATTTTTCGGCCGCCTCGACGCCCCACTGGCCTCCGACCCGGTCTACAACGACAAACAGGATTACATTCGCAAGAACAACCTGGTGATCTGGCGCATTGGCGACCATTGGCGCGCCCGCAAGCCCGACCCGCTTGCCACCGGTCTGGCGCGCACTCTCGGCTGGACTGAACATCAGGTGGCCGATGACCCGGCGCGCTACGATCTGCCTCCCATTACGCTCGGCGCTTTAGTGGACGATCTGGCGACGCGACTCCACGCCCGCGCCGGCATTCGCGTGGTGGGCGATCCGCAGACCAGCCTGCGCCGCGTCCACCTGCTGCCCGGCGTCACACCCCTCGACGCCACGGTGAAAGCGCTGCCCGCCTGCGACGTAGTGGTGGCCGGCGAGACGCGCGAGTGGGAGTCGGTGGAATACGCTCAGGACACCGTCGCGGCTGGACAGAAGAAGGGCTTCGTCATGTTGGGGCACGTGCTGTCTGAAGAGCCCGGCATGAGCCTGTGCGCCGACTGGCTGAAATCGCTGGTGACCGAAGTGCCGGTCCACTGGATACCGGCCGGCGATCCCTATTGGAGGCCCGCTTAGATGACCGCCAACGACGTGGTGGAGCGCATCAAGAAGAATCTGGGGATTCCATGGAACGAGAAGACCTATCGCGACACCTTTAAAGTGGGCGATCCGCAGACCGAAGTGAAGGGCATCGCCACCACCTTCATGGCGACGCTCGACCTGATCCAGCGCGCGCACGCCGCCGGCGTGAACTTCGTCATCACGCACGAGCCGACATTCTGGAGCGATCGCGACACCGTAGCCGGCCTGACCGACGACCCTATCTACAAATTCAAAGTCGATTTCTGCGCGCGCAATCAGATGGTGGTCTGGCGCTTTCACGACCACATCCACGCCCACCAGCCTGACCTGATCTGGGTCGGACTGGCGCGCGCCCTCGGCTGGCAGGAGCGGCCAGGCCCCGGCAGCCGCGGTCAGTTCACTTTTCCGCAGACCACACTCGGGGAACTGGCGGCCGCCATTGCGCGGCGCATGAACATCCGGGCCATGCGCGTGGTAGGCGATCCCAAGGCCAAAGTAAGCAGCGCGGCCGCGGGGATGGGGTACAACATTCCGCGCGTCACTCCCTCGGTCGATGTGGTGATTGGCGGCGAAAATCCCGAGGCCGGCGGACAGTTCGACGATACCGAATATGTGCTCGACGCGGCCTTTTTCGGGCGCAATCATGGGCAGATCATCCTGGGCCATCAGGTATCGGAGGAGCCCGGCATGGAGGATTGCGCCACCTGGCTGCGCACCTTTGTCACCGAAGTCCCGATCCGCTGGATTCGCGCCGGCGAGCCGTTCTGGTCGCCGAAAGCATGAGGCTGGCCGCCCTGCTGGCGCTCGCCGGGGCGCTCCACGGCGCCACCTGGAGCTATTGGGTGGAACCATGCGAGCATCCCCAGAGCGGCTGCCAGACGGGCGATCCCGAATTAGCCCAGTGGGCCATGGAGGCTTGGCAGACCGCCTCGGGAGGCGCGCTGCAACTCGTGAGGACGGCCAATCGCGACGATGCGCGCATTCGTGTGTACTGGGCGACGGGCAGCAACGGGCTTTACGGGGAGACGCGTCCCGTCGAAGTCAAGGGTGAACGCGGCGCCGAGGTGTACGTGCTGCCGGCCGTAGTCCCCGAGGGCGAGACCGATCGCCTGCTGCGCGATGCCATCGTCTACCTGACCTGTCTGCACGAGAGCGGTCACGCCTTGGGGCTGGAGCATACCGCCAACTTCGCGGACATCATGTACAGCTTCCAATACGGGGGCGATATTACCGAGTACTTCGCGCGTTATCGGAGGCTGCTCACGGTGCGTAGCGATATCCGCAAGCACTCCGGGATGTCAGACGCAGACCGGCGGAAGCTGTTAGAACGCTTTCACACACGCTCTGCTCAATAGCCTGTCCCACAGCCACGGATCGAAAGCCGAAGAGGGTCAGAGGAACGGTATCCTCCCCCTCTTTCCTAACCTGCGACCTTCGTCACGTGACCCATGGCGCGACGGTTAAAGCTGCGCGTCCCAGGAGTTCACGGTGAAACTCAAATGCGCTCAGTCTGCCGCACTTTAGCGGCGGACGCCTGTGATTCCACGCGTGGGGCGCGATTCGCGGAGCACTTTCGGTTCGATCGCGGTAGTCGTCACTCCCGTCACATTGCCGCCGGGGGAAGATAGTACCAGCAGGAAGTCGTCGGAAGAGCCGCCTCCGTAATTGGGCTGCAGCGGAGTATAAGTGGGAAGCAGCGGCAGGTAAGCTTCGGTATAACCGCCCACATAGAGCGATCCATCCGGTCCTACCGCCAGGCAGCATCCCACCATCGTGTTATCCAGGCCGATGTAAGTGGAGTAGTCCAACGCCGCCGTGCCGCCGATGGCGGGATTGATCCGCGTGATGAACATATCCACGCCGCCGCCCCAGGCGGACTGGGGAGCATTGGCGGTAACCGGAAAATCGGGCGACATCGAATAACCCGTGACATAGAGATGCCCCTGATTATCGGCAGCCACACCATAACCTACATCGCCATTTTGGCCGCCCAGATAGGTGGAATAAAGTAAAAACCCGCTGGGAGGCTTGGTGAGATCCACTAACATTACGAACGCATCGCCGTTGCCGTGATTCGTGGATTCCACGGCTGTGAGCGGGTTGATGGGAAAGTTCGGGGAGAGGGTATAGCCGGTGAGCAGCATGCGCCCCTGGCTGTCGAGCGCGATGGAATTGACCTGATCGATATCCGATCCGCCGAAGTAGGTTCCATAGACCAGCGTATTCACGCCCGTTTGCGTCAAGTCGAACGCACCCAGGACGAGATCGTAGTTACCCGCGCTGAACTGGCGGTAAGCGTTCCCCGCTACCGGGAACTGCGTGCCGTCGGTGCTGCCGGCATAGTAAACCAGACCGTTGGGACCCAGGGCGATCGCCTTGCCGTCATCGTCCAGTTCGCTGCCGAAGAAGCTCGAATACAGGAGCACGTCGTTCACCGTGTCCACTTGCGCCAGGAAGCAATCCGACGGGCCGTACAAGGACGCAGCGTAAGCATTGGCAGTAATCGGAAAGTCGTTTGACTGGGTAGTTCCGATGACGTAGGCGATACCGTTCGGTCCCACCGCGACGCCTTCGGCGCGATCATTCCCCAAGGTACCGTTCAGAAAGGTAGAAAACACCAGCGAGCTACCGGTACCGGCGGCGTTGGGGTCCACTTTCGCCAGGAATCCGGTGCTGAAACTGGCGTCGCCCGCCTGCAGATCGACGTTACCCTGCACCATGCCGGTAAGTACGTTGCCCTGGGTGGGGAAGTCGGTGGAATTGGTGTAGCCGGCCAGGTAGACAAAGCCGGGGGCGTCGACATCCATGCCCAACGGATAATCGGAAGAGCTGCCGCCGAGGTAGCTGAAGTACCGCAAGGTGAAATCGCCAGGCTTCGAGATATCGATGATCTGGATGAAGCAGTCCACGGCGGAATTATAAGGGTTGTCCGTAGTCTTCTGCACCCAATCGCCGGTCGCCGAGGAACCCACAATATACAGCAGTCCGTTGCGGATCTTCATCCCGGCCATGGTCTCGGTAGCGCCGCCGCCCATCAGGGTGGCGTAGGTGATGGTCGGGTCGATGGTCAGGGCTTGCGCATGGTTGTAAGCGGCCAGATCGATCCCCACCGTTCCATCGGCCAATAACGTATAGCGTCCCGCCACCGAACGCCGCGCGCCGCTGGCATCCTCCTGATAGATAGCCGGCTTGTGTTGGACCATACGGCCGCCGGGGGTATCGAGCGCCAGATCGCCCTCAGGCGTTATGGCGAGTCGCGCCCCGCCGCTGAACTGCAGACGGATCGCATCGGGGTTGGCGCCGGGCCGCAGTACGAAATCGTACTCGAGCTGCCGTTCTTGACCGTAGAAGACCATGTCGACGCCCGGATAAATGGAGCGATATCGCACGCGCGCATAGTTGGCGATGGCGGTGCGCCAGTTGCGGCGCGGCCCCACCATGTAATCGGTGCGGGCGGCCATCCGGTCCTGGGCATCGATTGCGGGAGCGGCGGCCGAGCCGGGCAGAGACAGCGAAATTCGGGGCGACCCGGGGAATGAGAACGAGGCGCCGTTGGCGGTCAATGCAACGCTGTAAGCATCAGTGCGGGCGGCATAGCGAACCGCCGGATCGAACTGGCCCTGATTGGCTTCGAATCGCAGCGGAAGGTGAGCCAGGGCCGCGCGAGCGACAGCGGAATCCGGGCCGGCAGGATCTCCCGCGGCCAGCAGCGCCGATGCGGCACACCCCATCAAAATCAGGCGATACGTACGAATCATATTGAAAAGAAATGCTCAGCTTATTAAAACATGCCACAGGACCCGCTGGAATGGGCGGATTCGTCACTAGTGTGGCGCGCCCACTACGGAGACCCCAGCTTACACCCGGGTGGCAGTGCGGGCAGCCTTAAGAGTGCTCACCGTTTCGCGCGCTTTTTCGAGCAGCAGGCCATGCTCGGCCCCTGCCCCCACGAAGCGCATTCCCCGCTCCGCCCAGAACTTCGCCATGGCGGTGCTGCGCGTCTGAATGCCGGGCACCACGTTGTGGGCCACGCACTGTTCGATTAGCCGGTCGACGGTGGAAACCAAAAGAGGATGCTCGAACTGGCCGGGAACCCCGAGCGAGATCGACAGGTCGGCCGGCCCGACCATCACGATGTCGAGACCGGGGACGGAAAGCAGTTCGTCTGCCCGCTCCATCGCGGTGACCGTTTCGAACTGCACCACAGACACGGTATTGCGATTCAGGTGCTCGATGATTTCCGGGAAGCTGCGTGCCTCATACTCGACCATGGTCGGGTTGACGCCGTAACCCCTCACCCCCACGGGCGGGAAACGCATCCAGGAGAGCGCCTGCTCCAGCACCTTGGGATTTTCGACGCGCGGCAGAATGATGCCCTGCGCACCCGCGTCCAGCAGCCGGCAGATCAGCGAATAGAGCAGTTCGGACACTCGGACAATCGGAGTGATGCCGTTGTCGAGCGCTGCCTTAATCATGTCCTGCACGGTTTCCAGATTGTAGGAGCCGTGCTCCATATCGATGAAAACGTAATCGAAGCCGGCTGCGGCGAAGGCCCGGCAGACCTCCGGTGAGCGGTACACCTGGAGTCCGCATCCGAATACCGTTTGGCCCTCGGCCAACCGCTCTCGTGTGAGATTGACGCGCATAGGTAGACTATATCGAATTTCACGCACAGTAACGTCGGTTAACTCACAGGGGCTATCCAAGGCCGGTCTTGATGGTTAACGTGGGTTTCCCGTAGGCTGATACCGCAGAGTTATGACCAGTACGCCGGCCCTGAATGCCTCCGCCACGCCGCGGCCGGATGTCTCCGGCTGTCGAGTGCCTGCGATCCTGTCCGTTCTTACCGGATTCAGCGGCTTTCTCGCGGTCGAAGCCTTCAATTCCAACCTCACATGCCTGTCGGGATTCGCGCTGGGCAGCGTCGCGGGCGCCGTTCTGCTTCATCAAGGCCGTGTGCGGCGGCCGTTGCCGGCTTTTGGCGTGGCGCAAGTGGCGGCAGGCGCGGCAGGCGTGGTCTTCTCGTTTTGGGCGTCGCCTTTGCTGGCGGCGTTGGCCATGGCGCTGTTCGGCGCGGCGCTCCCGCTCATCGGCGACCGAAAGGACTGGGCAGCCATGCTCGCCGGGGCGGTAACAGCGTCGATCCTCGGTCCGTTCGCGATCCTGCCGGCGGCCGGACCCGCGGGCGCACTCTGGCTCTGCTTCGGCATGGGCGCCACTGTCTGCGCCGTGGCGACGCTCACCAAGTCGCTCCCGATTCCGCCGGTCGCGACACCGCCCATCGGCCGCGCGGCGCAGTTACGGCTCGCCGCGTCGTTCGGAACGGGCGCGCTGGCCTTTGCGCTGGCGGCGATCTGGGCGCATCTCTCGGAGGTCGTGCTGGGCTCGAGCGTGTATGCTCTGGCGTGGGTTCCGGCGGCCATTGCCATCGGCTGCCTGGCGGGTGTGCTGTTGGCTGACCGGCGGGCGGTCCGGCTCTCCACGCTACTGCAGTCGACCGCGCTCCTGCTCACCCTGCAACTGGTGTTGTGGGACCGCGCGCCGGGCTGGTTCCGATTTTCGCCGGCGCCGCAGCACTCCTTCTATCTGGTGGAAGTTTTCCGCTTCCTGGTGGCGATCGTGCTGCTGGCGCCGGCATCCGCCGCTCTGGGAGCGATCTTTGCGCGATTGCTGCCTGGCGGCCATCTGGCCGTCTCCGCCGCTCTCGGCAGCCTCGCCGGAGCGCTGCTCGGAACCTTCGTCTTGCTTCCCCTGGCGGGATCGGAAGTGGCGCTCAAGGGGCTGGTGCTGACCTCATTTCTGGTCTGGATCGCGTTCCTGCTGCGCGAACAACTCTCGCGCCGCCGCCTGGCGACCGCCGCGTTCTCCTGCGCGATCGTACTGATCGTGCTGCTCGGGCGATGGTGGAATTGGGCGACGCTGACGGCCGGCCCCGCGCCCTTCCGCACCAATGTTGAACCTGCCCGGGATGTGCGCTATCTTCCGCCCACTTTCGTCTTCCAGCAGGAGGACGCGCGCGGCGGGTTCACCACCGTGGTGGAGCAGACGGTTGTGGCAGGCCAAGCGGCACAGACCGTACGCACCCTCTTTTGCAATGGCGTATTCCAGGGCGACGACAGCGCGGGCTCGGGCGACGGCGGCTTTCTTGCCGGGTCGCAGTTCGTGGCCGATCCGGGGAGCGCGCTGCTGATCGGGCTCGGCACCGGCCGCGGCGCCGCCGCATTACGGCGCGCCGGATATCGCGAAATCGCGGTGGCGGAGCCGGCGCCCGGCATCGTCAGCGCGGCGCACGAGTATTTCAACGGTTGGAACGAAGCCATTCTCGCCGACCCGCGCGTGAAAGTGTATCCTTACGGCGGCGGCGACCTCCTGCTCTCGCGCCGCGGTCCCTACGACCTGATTGCGGTGGAGCTCTCCAGTATCTGGTTTGCCGGCGCAGCCGACCTTTACTCGCGCGACTTTTACGAACTGGCGCACCGTCGCCTGCGGCAGGGCGGAATCTTTCAGGCGACGGTACAAATCGACCAGCTCAGCGAGCGCGAAATCGCATCGGAACTGGCCACCGTCCGCGCCGTCTTTTCGTACGTGGGCCTCTGGTCCGATGGCGCACAGGCAGTGCTGGTGGCTTCGGACCGGCCCCTCACGGCCGCCCGTTCGCCTGCCCGGGAAGCGCTCCTCGACTCGGCCGGCATTGGCCGCCTCATCGACGCATCGCGTCCGCCCATCACCAGCAGCAGGAACCGATGGCTTGAATATGCCGCGCCGCGATCGCAATCGAGCTACGACAATCGCGAGAGCTTAAAGCGATTCCGGTAGCGCTGAACGGCGCACTACGTGCTCGATGGCGCCGTGCCGTTTCGATGTGGCCGATTACACCCTCGAACTGAATGGCACGCAGCCGAAGGAGACGGATCGTGCCCTACAACCCGGGCCATCGCGCGCACGTGCCGAACATGTTATTGTGGCTGGCGGCGGAGAAGTAGAATCCTTTCCGATCAAGTTTGGTCTAATTACTCATAGGAGCTGCTATGTCTTTACGAATAAACGATATTGCGCCTGATTTCACGGCTGAGACGACGCAGGGCCCCATCCATTTCCATGAGTGGATCGGAGACGGTTGGGCCATCTTGTTCTCGCATCCCAAAGATTTTACACCGGTGTGCACCACCGAACTCGGCTACGTGGCCGGCATGGCGCCCGACTTCGCCAAACGCAATTGCAAGGTGATCGGCCTGAGCGTCGATCCGGTATCGAGCCACGGAAAATGGGCCGGCGACATCGAAGAGACGATGGGGCACAAGGTCAACTTTCCGATGATCGGCGACACCAAACTCGAAGTCGCCAAGCTGTACGATATGTTGCCTGCAGATGCCGGCGATACGTCGGACGGCCGGACGGCCGCAACGAATGCCACAGTGCGCACGGTATTCATCGTCGGCCCCGACAAGAGAATCAAGCTGATGCTCAGCTATCCCATGAGTACCGGCCGCAATTTCGATGAAGTGTTGCGCGTGCTTGACTCGATTCAACTCACCGCGACGCACAAAGTCTCCACGCCCGCCAATTGGAAGCAGGGCGACGACGTCATCATCTCAGGAGCCGTTTCCGATGACGAAGCGCACAAGAAATATCCCGAGGGCTGGAGGACGCCGAAGCCGTACATGCGAATCGTGGCCCAGCCTAAGTGATATGCCCCGCAAGTGTCGAAAAAATCGACACTTGACGCGCACGAACTGAGTGATAGACTCTAACCCAAGAGGCTGGGGAATGACTCTCAGGAATTCGTGCATCGCAACGCTGATATTCAGCGTGAGCATCTTGGGTTTCCCGGCGCGCGCCGCCGAGACCGACCAACACCGGCCGGCGCGCCACGGCGACATTCGCGTCGACACCAACATGGTGCTGATTCCGGTGACCGTGACCGATGCGCGCAACCATCCGGTGCTGGGTATCGACGCCCATCAGTTTCGCGTCTACGACGGGCGGATCGAGCAGGAGATCGTGAACGTATCGAACGACGATAGTCCCGTCTCGGTAGGGATCGTGTTCGACGGCAGTGCCAGCATGAAGAGCAAATTGGGGAAGGCGCGCGACGCGGTGATCGAATTCCTCAAGAGCGCCAACCCCGACGACGAGTTCTTTCTGGTGAATTTCTCCGACACGGCCGATATCGCGGTGCCGTGGACTACCAGCGGGGCTGAGATCCAGAGCCGCCTGATGTACGCTACTACCAAAGGGAAGACAGCGCTGCTCGACGCCATCCACCTGGCCATGGATACCATGAAAGACGCGCGCAATCCTCGCCGTGCTCTGCTGGTCATCTCAGACGGCGGCGATAACGACAGCCGCTATACCAAGACCGATATTCGCAATGCTTTGCGGGAAGCCAACGTGTGGATTTATGCCCTAGGGGTGTATGGCAATGAGCCGGTGATGCTTCCCGAGGAGGAGCGCGGCGGACCGTTCCTGCTCTCGCAACTCGCCGAACAGACTGGTGGCCGGCACTTCGCCATCGAAAGGCTTTCGGACTTGCCGGCGGCGGCGGCGAAGGTGGGGATGGAACTGCGCAATCAGTATCTGGTAGGATATCGGCCGTCTAAAATCGATTCCGACGGCAAATTCCATAAGGTGCAGGTTCGGCTGGTGGACGAAGGCAACCTGCGGCTCTCGTGGCGTCCGGGCTATTATGCGCCGCAGGATCGTGTAGGGTCCCGGTAGCAGGCTCGCGGGCCGCTACTCCCCACGCTTGGTCGCCTCGAACCGCTCGGCGATCAGTTCCGCGGTGTGTTTCACCTGGATGGGCGCGCCATCTTTATCCAGGCCGCCGCGAATCTGCATGGCGCATCCGGGGCAATCCATGGCTACGATTTCCGCGCCGGTCGCTTTGATGTTGGTGAGCTTGCGCCGCAGAATCGGGGCCGAAATTTCCGGCAGTTTGAGCGAGTACGATCCGCCCATCCCGCAGCACATGTCAGCCTCGAACATCTCATTGAGCTCATAGCCCGCCTTGCCGAGCAGTTCGCGCGGCGCGCGCTCCGCCCGCAGCGTCTTCTTCAGATGACAGGAATCGTGATAGGTGATCTTGGCGAGATGCTCGCCCTCTACCGGAGTCAGCCGGCCGTCGTCCACCAGCTGCTTCACCAGCGTCGAGAAGTCGACTACTTTGGCGGCCAGCTCCTGCGCGCGCGGCACGCGATTGTCCATGCCGACACTGACGAACGTCTTGGCGAAATCGTGCTTGAGGGCGACGGTGCAGGTGGGGCAGGCCGATACCACATGGCTGACTGCTTCGCCGAGTAGCGCGTCGATATTGGACTGCGCATTACCGGCGGCGGTTTCGTATGCGCCGCTGAATCGCGCCGGGGCTCCGCAACAGGTCTGTCCTTCGGGGAACACGACCTTCACACCGGCCTTATTCAACAGCTTCACCACCGCCTCGCCGGTCTCCGGGTACGCGAAGTCGATCAGGCAGCCGGCGTAAAACGCGACTTTGGTATCACAGTTCTCAGGCTGGGGAATCTCTTTGAACTTGTCGCGGAACGGCACGTCCGCCACGGCCGGCAGACTGCGAAACTCACACAGGTCGGAGAGGAACATCGGCAGGTGGCGGATGAATCCATCTTTCGCGAACGGTTTCTGCACCGTCGACGCCGCCCGCAGCATGCCATGAAACAGCCGGCGATTGTTGACGATGGCGAACGCCGCCTTCTCCTTCATCGACGAGCCCTGCTCTTTGGCGATGCGCCTCCGCAGTTCCAGAATCAGGTCGGGAATGGGCACCTTGCCGGGGCAGACGTCGATGCAGTTGCCGCACTGAATGCACAGCCCCTGAATCTCCTCCGACTTCTTCAACTCATCGAACCATGCGGTCAGAATCGTGCCGATGCCGCCGGTGTACGTCTTGCCGAATACGTGGCCGCCCACCAGGCGGAACACCGGGCAGACGTTCAGACAGGAGGCGCAACGAATGCATTGCAGCGCTTCCTTGAACGCCGGGTCGGCCGCCATATCGGTGCGGTGATTGTCCATCATCACGATGTGCAGGTTCTTTAAGCTGCCATCGGTATTGGGCGACGGCCCGGTGATCACTGAAACGTAACTGGTAAGAAGCTGGCCGGTAGCGCTGCGCGGCAGCGCGGTGAGGATGGGCAGCACATCGCTGAAATGCGCCACCAGTTTCTCCACACCCACGATGGCGATATGCGTGTTCGGCAGCGAAGTGACCAGCCGCGCGTTCCCTTCATTGGTGATGATGACGATGCTGCCCGTCTCCGCCACCGCGATGTTCGCCCCGGAGATGCCCATTTCGGCGTTCAGGAACTTAGTCCGCAATTCCTGGCGGGCGCGTTTCACCAGCGCCGGGATATCGGCCGCCAGCCGTTCGTTCACTTCCTTACTAAAGACCTCGGCCACCTGCTCCTTGGTCATGTGGATGGCCGGCATCACCATGTGCGACGGCCGCTCGCCCGCCAGTTGCACGATCCACTCGCCCAGATCTGTTTCGCTCACCGCGATCCCCGCCGCTTCCAGATGCTGATTGAGGTGGATCTCCTCCGACGCCATCGATTTCGATTTGACAACGCTCTGCACACCGTTTTCGCGCGCCACATTCTGGATGTAGTCGTTGACCGCTTGCGGGCTGCTCGCGCGGAACACCTTGGCGCCGCGCGCTTCGGCATTCTTCTGGAAGATTTCCGCCAGTTCCTCGAGATGCGACGCCGCGTAGCTTTTCAGCTCCGCAATTTTTCCGCGTACTTCTTCGAAATCAATGCCTTCGTAGGCCTTCGCGCGGCTGATGCGATAGGCTTCCGAAAACCGGCCAAGCGCGCCCGTCAGGTTGTCGTTGTGGACCGCGTTGTGGATGGATTCCTGGAAGGCGGTGTTCATCGGTTGCTCTCCAACTCGTCGACGAAGACGATCACCAGCCGCGCCGGTCCGTGCACTCCAATGGTCAGTACACGTTCGATATCGGCAGTCCGGCTCGGACCCGTGATCATGGAAATGTATCCGCAGCGGCTGGGGTGAATCTGCGCCAACGCCGATGCCATATCGGGATGGATCGAATCCGTGGGAACCACCGCCACGTGAATCAGGGGCAGCGCGGAAGCGAGCCGCCGCTCCACCGGACCGGCATCGGTCACCAGAGTGCCGGTCTCGGCGATGGCGCATTCCATCTGGCTGATTCCCACCTTGGACGCTTCGGCTGCGTCGCGGGTGACGTCGAATGTCAGGCCCGGGATGGCGGCGAGCACCTGCCGGTCGATGCCATCGAGCAGCGAACCCGCTACCCAGACCGCCTGCCCATGCTCGCTGCGCAGAAGATCGGTGACGAAGTCGAGCGCATCGCTCCTGGTGGCCACGCGATGCACTTCCGCGCTCACTGCTTCGGCGCGAGATTTGAAGGTTTCATACAGTGTCGACATGGAGTTATTCCTGGACGCGGCAAGGCGAGTGAGGCTCGGCTGGGTACTCGTTCTCCGCCCGGTACGCGTCGGCCAGCAGCGAAATGTAATGACGTACCCGCTGTTTGCTGCCGAAACGATGGGTGCTGTCGAGAAGCTGCATCATGCAGGCGGGGCAACCGGTGGCGATGGTGCTCGCGCCCGTGGCCGCCGCGTCGTTGGCCTTTTTCTGGGCGATATTGGCCGACGTTTCGGAATGCGTCAGCCCGTACGACCCGCCGCTGCCGCAGCACGCATCCGGCTTGGCCATCTCCTGGAAGATCACACCCGGAATGTCGCGCAGAATCTGGCGCGGCTCGCGGAACACCTGCATCGATTTCTTCAGATGGCAGGGGTCGTGATACGTCACTACCGCCGCTACCTGGCCTTCGGGCTTGCGATACTCGATCACCTTCGTCAGGAACGTCGAAATATCGAACGTGCGCGCGCTCCAGTAGGCCACTTTGGGACCGTACATGGGATCGTCGCCCAACACCCGCGCGAACTCATGCTGCCAGGCGGCGCCACAGGAGCCGCATCCCGTCACGATATATTCCGCACCGCTTTGGTCCATAGCGTCGATGTTCCGCCGGGCCAGCGTACGCGCCGAATCCTCGTCTCCGTGCACCAGCACCGGCGTCCCGCAGCACTGCTGTCCTTTCGGGACCACCACTTCGATGTGATTCTCGGTCAGCACGTCGATGAGGTCGAGCCCGGTCTGCGGGTAGAAATAATGAAACGAGCATCCCGTGAAGAAGGCCACGCGCATTCTAGAATCGGGCGCAGGAATGATCTCGGGGACGCGATCGCGCAGCGGTTTGGTGGTGGGCGAAGGCAGCCGGCGATTCTCGTCGAAGCCGGCGTTCTGCCCCAAAATGGCGAACGGCGATCGGGGCGAGATGGCCCGCAGACGCAAGTCCTCGCGGAATACCAGGCCCTGCAGGAACGCGCCGGTCTTCATGGCGCTATCCATGAACCGCGGCGACTTCAAGCCGGCGAAAATCGCCGTCTTCAGCCACGGCAGACCGTTCTTCTTTACGATAGCGGCCCGCAGATCGAGCATGATGCGGTCGAACTGCACGCCCGAGGGACACGCCTGCATACAAGATTTGCAGACCAGGCAATTGAACAGCATGTCGATGACTTCCTGATCGTCCAGCGCCAGATCGCCCGCGATCACCGCTTCCGCGATGGTGATCTTGCCGCGCGCCACTCCGCCTTCCGTCTTTTCGGCGTTGTACACCGGGCAGACGGACATGCAGAAGCCGCACTTCATGCAGCGGTCGAGCTCTTTTTGGAGCTCTGGAAAGGCTTCCAGTCCGTTCGCTTGGGCTGCGTCAGGCATGTGCGGGCTCCCGCTCGGGCACCAGCTTTCCAGGATTGAGCAGACCGTGCGGATCGAGCGCATCTTTGATACTGCGCATCAGGTTCACGCCGCTCTCGCCCAGTTCGTTGCCCAGAAAACGCATCTTGGCGATCCCGATGCCGTGCTCCCCGGAAAGCGTACCGCCCAGCTTGAGCGCGGTATCGAAGATCTCTTCCACCGCGTAGTGGACGCGCTGCATTTCAACGGCGTCGTTTTTGTCGGCCAGTATGGTGGGGTGCAGATTGCCGTCGCCGGCATGCCCGAATGTCCCCAGCACCAGATTGTACTTGCGCCCGATGTGGGCGCAGGCCACCAGCATTTCGGTGATACGGCTGCGCGGCACGGTAGCATCTTCCAGTACGACGGTATTGTTCAACGACGCCAGCGCCGGCAGGGCCGCTCGGCGCGCCGCCCAAAGCTGATCGCGCTCTGCGTCGGAATTGGCCATGCGGAGCACGCCGCGATTTTCGGCCACCGTCTTTACCACCGCGTCGGCCTCCCGCCCCACTACTTCGGGAGCCATGCCGTCCACTTCGATCAGTAAGAGCGCTTCGGCATCGGTGGGCAGCCCCACGTGGGCGTACGCTTCCACCGTTTCAATGGTCATCCGGTCGAGAATTTCCAGGGTGGCGGGAATCACCTGCGCTTTGATGATGCCGGCCACGGTGTTGCCTGCGTCCTCGATGGTCTGATAGGTCGCCAGCATGGTGCGGCGATATTTGGGTGCGGGTATCAGCTTGACGGTGATCTCGGTGATGATCCCCAGAGTGCCTTCCGACCCCACAAACAGGCTGGCAAACTCGTATGCCGTGACGTTCTTGACCGTCTTGCCGCCGAACCGGACCTTGTCGCCGTTCGCCAGCACTACTTCCATACCCATCACATAGTGCTTGGTGACGCCGTACTTCAGCCCACGGAGTCCGCCGGAATTCTCCGCCACCGATCCGCCCATGGTGGCCGTCGCCACCGTGCCGGGATCGGGCGGATAGAGCAGCCCGCAGGTGGCCACCGCATTATTCAATTCCTGGATCACCACACCCGGCTGTACGGTCGCCGTAAGGTTCTCGGCGTCCACTTCCAGGATGCGATTCATCCTTTGAAAGGACATCACGATTCCGCGCTTGAGTGGGATCGCGCCGCCGCTCAGGTTGGTGCCCGCACCGCGGGGATAGATGGCGATGCCGCGGGCGCGCGCCAAATGGACGATACTGCGGATCTGTTCCGTGTTTTCCGGCTTCACCACCACGTCGGGAATCTGCCGCGGCACGTCGGCGGTGGCGTCGAAGCTATACGTGACCAGGTCCACTTTGTGGGTGAGGACGTTCTTCTCGCCAACAAGATTCTTGAGTGCTTCGATTACCGATTGATCCAGCATAGGTCCTCACCGAAGAAATTCGATTTAACGGACGGCGCTTGCTCCCGCACGCGGCTCGGAAGCGCGGGTAACGCCTTCCGAGCCGTGGCCGCGAGGCAGCGTTTAGAAGTAGAACAACTGCACCTGCATGGTGAATTCGTTGCTCGGCCGGATGGTGGAACCGTTCTGCGGCAGCGCCCGCAGGTATTGGGCGGTCCACTTCAGGTTCTGGCCGTGAATATAGTAATTGATGCCCGCGCCCCAGCGATTGATGTCCTTGATGCCATTGGCTGCGGTCACGAAATCCTGCGTCTCGAACTTGGCGAAGGGCTGCGTCTTGATCTTGTGGAACAGATATGCCGCTTCCGCCACATAATCGTTCTGATCGGCGATACTGGCGACCATATTGCGGCCGTCCCAGTGAAAGTAGCTGAAGTTGAGGCCGACTTCGTCGCCGCCGTGGACCGGGGTGTCGTTGGCCACATTGGCCGTCTCGGAGCGATAGGTTCCCTGTTTGTCGCCGCCGATGTCGATGGCGAGGATTTTCCGCTTGCCGAGCGCCGTGCCGGCATAGGCGTACTCTTTTTCGCGGTCGAAGAAGTCATATTGCAGATAGAGGGCCGGCCGCGGGGCATTGCGCCCGTTCGGCTGCCGCAGGCCGTCGTAGATGCCGCCGCGATATTGCAGCCGGTCGTTGAAGAAGTAGCCTCTGGCCTGGAACCCGACGTCGCGCAATGCCGATTCCATGAGCGCGCTATTGGCGATCGTAGCCATCGGGCTGATGTTGACCGTGTAAAAGCTCAAGGTGGATTGCAGTGCCTGGCGGGAATTGGGAACCATCATTTCGCCGGCCGTCAGTTCCAGGTGAGTATTGACCTTGTATGCAGCCCACGCATCCTGGATGAGGAAGCCGGAGGTCAACGACTTGGCGGCGGCCGAACTCGCCGGCGACAAGCCGAGCTTGGGGTCGTCAGTCTGGAAGAAGAAGCTGATATTGCTGCCGATCGTGCCGCCCAACATCAGGCGATCGCGCAGCAAATAAAAGTTCTGCGCATAACCCTGGTTGCCGGCCGACGCTGCCGTGGCATCCTGCGTGTAATCGGCCCAGAACTGGCCCTGAAAACCAACCTTGATGGTGATATCTTCGCTCTTGAGTTGAAGCTGTGCCGAAGCGGGCGCGGGGACGAGCGCGAGCATCGAGGCGCAAACCGAGACGCTGAACAGCGTCCTTTGAAAAATTGAATTAGACACGTTCTTCACTCCTCTTGGCCTACTGGTTGTTTGCGGTGCGAACAGTGCTCACTTCGCCACCACGGGAATCATCCACGGGAAAACATACGCCATCAGGAAGACCACTACTCCCACCAGCGCCGCCAGCACGATACTGTGCAGGAACACGTAGCGGAGAATGTTGCCTTCGTTACCCTGTTGGCCGGTGGCAACCCCTGCCACCACGATGCTCTGCGCATCGATCATCTTGCCCATCACGCCGCCGGCGCTATTGGCCGCCGCGGCCAGCACCGGCGCCACTCCCACCTGCCGGGCTGTAATCTGTTGCAAGCCGCCGAACAGCACGTTGGAGGAAGTGTCGCTGCCGGTCAGCGCCACCCCCAGCCAGCCGAGCAGCGGGGAAAAGAACGGGAACAATACGCCGGTGCTGGCGAATGCCAGCCCCATCGTGGCGTCGAGTCCCGCATAGCGCGTGGAGTAGCCCAGCGCCAGCATCGCCGCAATGGTGAGCAGTGACTTGCGGATGCGCTTCAGCGTTCCCCACAAAATTAAGATCAGGTTGGCCGGCGTGAAGCCCAACAGCATGCCGCCCACAACCCCTGCCAGAATCAGGCTGGTGCCGGTGGCCGAAGCCCAGTTGAAGGTGAAAACCGCCCCTTCGATTGCGGGCTTGGAAACGACCGGCGGGGTGCGTGTGATGGCCTTGTGTAACAGCGGAACATTCACGCTCACCGAAGAGATCCCGCTCAGGAAGTTGGGCTCTTTCGCGGTACCGCCGTTCAAGAAGGTTTTGACCGGCGTCAGGCCCCATGCGAAGACGAAAACCGAAAGCAGAATCCACGGCATCCAGGCCTTCAATTTGCGCCCACCGGTATAAGTCCGCCGGCTGGCATGTTCCGATTGCCGCAAGGCTGCATCTTCATGCTCGAAGGACCACGTCTTGGCCGGCTGCCAGAACTTCAGCAGGATCACCAGGGCGAGCATGGAGGACACAGAGGCGAAGATCGCGACTAGGGAAGCGCCGACATAGTTGCTGATGGCGTACTGCACAATGCCATAGGTAAGGCCGGCGGTGAGGCAGGCCGGCCAGACCTCCATCATCTTTTTGCGGCCGCACATGGCCCATACCACCCAGAAGGGAATGGCGATGCAGAACAGCACCAGAATGCGGCCGCACATCGCGCTCAGAAGGTCCACCGGCAGCCCGGTGACCGTCGACAGAGTGATGATCGGAATACCGAGCGCGCCGAATGCCACCGGGGCCGTGTTGGCGATCAGCGCCAGGCCGGCGGCTTGCAGCGGCCGAAATCCGAGGCCGATCAACATGGCCGCCGAAATCGCCACCGGGGTGCCGAAGCCCGCCGCGCCTTCGATAAATGCACCGAAGCAGAAAGCGATCAGCAGAACTTGAATGCGGCGATCGCTGCCGAGGCCGGAAATCGTGTCCTTCACGATCTCGAAATCACCCGACTTCACCGTCACGTCGTACACGAAAATTGCGCCGAGCACGATCCAACCGATCGGGAAGAGTCCGTAAGCGGCGCCCATCAGTGCGGCGGCGCCGGCCAACGGGGCCGGCATACCGAACACCATCACGGCAACCAGCAGCGAGGCGGCCAGACCGGACAACGCCGCCCAATGAGCTTTCACATGTCCGAATGCAAGCAGCCCCAAAAGAACCACTACGGGCAGGGCGGCGACCAGGGCGGAAAGGGCTAAGCTGCCTGCCGCTGGTGTATATTGCTGTGTCCAATGCATAGTATAGGACCTTAATGTCTTTTATATATGTATAATTCCACAGTAGAAACACCGCGTCAATCAGGCAAAACAACTAGTCGTTGGCTTGGGCTGACACGGGTGTTGTGGTATGACCAACAAAAGGAACAGGTTCGATGCCTGCGATGTGCCCCAGGAGGGTATCGTCATCGGGCGCGCCGCCGTTCAACATGCTGTGAAGCGTTTCCTCATCGAGCTCGTTTTCCCATTTCGCGATCACGATGGTGGCAACGCCATTGCCGACCAGATTGGTGAGCGCGCGCATTTCCGACATGAAGCGGTCCACGCCCAGTAACAAGGTGAGGCCCGCCAGGGGCACGGTCTGGACCGATTCCAGTGTGGCTGCCAGGGTAATGAAGCCGCCGCCGGTGACTGCGGCCGCGCCCTTGGAACTCAACATGAGGATCAGCAGCAGAAATGCTTCCTGCGCCCCGCTGAGGTGGGTGTTGGTAGCCTGCGCCACAAAAATCGCGGCGATCGTCAGATAGATCGAGGTGCCATCGAGATTGAACGAATAACCCGAGGGGATCACCAGGCCAACCACCGACTTGGCGCAGCCGAGCGCCTCCATCTTTACCATGATCCGCGGCAGCACCGACTCCGACGACGATGTGCCCAATACAATGAGGAGTTCTTCCTTAATGTACTTGATGAATTTCCACACACTGAATCCGTGGAAGAAGGCGATGGTGCCTAGCACGATAAAGACAAACGAGATGCTGGTGATATACACGCAGGCCATCAGCTTCGCCAGCGGAATCAGCGTCTTCAGCCCGTAATGGCCCACAGTGTAGGCCATTGCCCCGAACGCGCCGATGGGCGCCGCTTGCATAATCAGTCCGATGACTCCGAACATCAGGTGCGCGACCTTATCGCAACCCGCCACCAGCGATTTTCCCTGGCCGAGCGCGGCCATTGCCAGTCCCACTAGAATGGCCAGCAGCAGAACCTGCAGAATGTCGCCGTCGGAGAATGCCCCGATGAAGGTTTTGGGGATGATGTTCATCAGGAATGTAGCCGTGTCCAGACTATGCCCCTGGGCCACGTAGGTCTGGAGCGCCTTGGTGTCAAGTTTGCTGGCGTCGACATTCATGCCCACTCCTGGCTGAATGATGTTGACTACAAAGAGCCCGATGAGCAGCGCGATGGAGGTCACAACCTCAAAATAAAGGAGCGCCTTAATGCCTACCCGGCCGAGTTTGCGCATGTCGCCGATGCTGGCGATTCCCACTACGACCGTGAAGAAGATGATCGGCCCGATCATCATGCGGATCAGCTTGATGAAACCAGTGCCCAGAGGTTCCATCTTTCCCGCCGTGGAGGGGGCGACTACACCCAGCACGACTCCCAGCAGAATACCGACGACCACCCGGAAATAGAGCGTATGGTAGAACTTTTTCTTCGTTGACGCTTGCGACTGTGGCATGAATCGGACCTCTTTACGCGGCAGCGGCAAAGCTGAACAGCTTCGAGTGTATCCAAAATTTGGATTGCCCCGCTAAATCAGACTATTTAGTCTTATAGTCGTGTAATACCACGATGTGTGGAAAAACAAAAATCCGGTAAAACACCGAGCGGCGCTCGGCATGCACCCGATTGGAAATACAACAATGTGTGGATAATTTAGGATATGCAGGTATAATTAGCATAGAAAGGAACCGTTTTCATGAAAATCCGCCCCGAGGACGCCCTGGAATACCACTCCTCAGTTCCGGCAGGTAAAGTTTCCGTAACCCCCACCAAACCCTGCCGTACCCAGCGCGACCTCAGTCTTGCGTACACGCCCGGCGTGGCCGTGCCCTGCCTGGAGATCGAGCGCGACCCCAGCCTCGCCTATAAATACACCGCCAAAGGCAACCTGGTGGGTGTCGTCACCAACGGGTCCGCCGTCCTCGGTCTGGGCAATATCGGCGCACTGGCCGGCAAGCCGGTGATGGAAGGCAAGGGCGTGCTGTTTAAGCGTTTCGCCGATATCGACGTGTTCGACATCGAGCTGGCCGCGTCCGATCCCGACCAGATTATCGCCGCCTGCCGCATGCTGGAGCCGACATTCGGCGGCATCAACCTGGAAGACATTAAGGCGCCGGAGTGCTTCTATATCGAGGAAGAGCTCCGCAAGACCATGAAAATCCCGGTCTTCCACGACGACCAGCACGGTACCGCCATCATTTCGGGCGCGGGCTTGCTGAACGCCTTGGAACTGACCGGCAAGAATATCGCGGAAATCAAAATCGTTTTCAACGGCGCCGGCGCGGCCGCGATTTCTTGTGCGGCCCACTACGTCAACCTGGGCGTCTGCCGCGAGAATATCGTGATGTGCGACACCAAGGGCGTGATTTTCGAAGGCCGGACGGAGCACATGAACGCTTATAAAGCGCGCTACGCCTCCACCACCGCGGCCCGCACCCTGGCTGAAGCACTGGTGGGCGCCGACGTGTTCTTCGGGCTCTCCACCGCCGGCGCGGTGACCGCCGAAATGGTGAAGGAGATGGCGCCGAACCCCATCATCTTCGCGCTCGCCAACCCCGATCCCGAAATCGATTACTACACCGCCCTCAACGCCCGTCCCGACGCCATCGTTGCCACCGGCCGCTCCGATTTCCCCAATCAGGTGAACAATGTCCTGGGCTTCCCGTTCATCTTCCGCGGCGCCCTCGACGTGCGCGCCACCACCATTAATGAAGAGATGAAACTGGCCGCCACCCGCGCGCTGGCCTCCCTGGCCAAAGAAGACGTGCCCGACTCCGTGCTGCGCGCCTACTCGGTGGACCGCATCGAGTTCGGCCGGGAGTACATCATTCCAAAACCGTTCGATCCGCGCGTGCTCATCTGGGAAGCATCCGCAGTGGCGCAGGCCGCCATGGACAGCGGCGTGGCCCAGAGGCCGGTAGATATCAAGCATTACCGCGAGGAACTGGAGCGCCGTCTCGGCACCGCCCACGGAGTGATGCGCTCCATGATTCACAAAGCGCAGAGCGCGCCCAAGCGCATCGTCTTCACGGAAGGCGAAGAAGGTAAAATCCTGCGCGCCGCTCAAATCCTGGTGGATGAAAAGATCGCTCTGCCCATCCTTCTGGGCAACGAGCAGCGCATCCACGCCAAAGCTGAAGAACTGCATTTGCACATGGAAGGCATCCAGGTGGTGGATCCGCAGAATTCGCCGCGGCGCGACATCTTCACCGAAGAGTTCTACAGCTTGCGCCAGCGCAAAGGCGTCACCCGTACGGAAGCCGCCCAGACGGTCCTCAACCCCGTCACTTTCGGCAGCCTGATGGTGCGCCTGGGCGATGCCGACGCGCTCATCGGCGGCCTCACCACCCACTATCCCGACACCATCCGGCCGGCGCTTCAGGTCATCGACGTTCGTCCCGAACTGCGCCGCGTGGCCGGCGTCTATGTGCTGATCACGCCCAAGGGCGATATCTACTTCCTGGCCGACGCCACCGTGAATATCGACCCCGACGCGGAAGATCTCGCTGAGATCGCCATCATGGCGGCTGAAAAGGCCCGCCGCTTCGGCACCGAACCGCGCGTCGCCATGCTCTCCTTCTCCAACTTCGGCAGCACCAACCATCCGCTGGCGCTCAAAGTCCGCAAGGCAGTGGAACTGGTTCGCCGCCGTGCGCCGCTGCTGATGATCGATGGCGAAATGCAGGCGGACACCGCCGTGGTCCCGCAGATCCTGGAGGAGACCTACCCTTTCAGCACGCTCAAGGGTGGGGCGAATGTGCTGGTCTTCCCCAATCTGGAATCCGGCAATATCGCGTATAAACTGCTCCATCGCATCGGTGGCGCAGACCTGATCGGACCGTTGCTGGCCGGCCTGTCGAAGCCTGTCCATGTGCTGCAGCGCGGGTCTGAAGTCAATGACATCGTGCACCTGGCAGCGATGGCGGTGGTCGACGCGCAGGAAGTCGGGCGGCCCTACCGGTCGCTCGCCGGAACAACGGCGTAGCAATCCAGCTGGCAGCCCCGGTGGAGTCCGCGCCGGCCGCACCTATCAGACAGGATTGGGAAGGCCGGATGCCATCCGGCCGCAGGCCTCAAAGCCGTGGGAGAGCCTCTTTTCGGTAAGCCATCCGCTTCACCTACCGATTAGACGCTTCCAGCGGCACGACTTCCACCTTTTGCGGTTGGCCGATGGGCGTCAGATTTCCGCCCGTCAACTTGCCTAACGTCACCGTGTAGACGCCCGGTTTGACGAGCGTTCCGCGGGCGCCGCGGCCACCGCCCCGGCCTCCGCGCGGTGCGGTCTCGGCCACCGGAGGCGTGCCCCGCAGATCCCAATCCTGGCGATGCAGGCCCGCTTTCGACGACACATCCAACTGGCGCACCATATGGCCTTCGGCATCGGCGATCTGCAGCACGACGCGAGGGGCTTCGGCGTTCGCGGGCGTGGGCGCATCGTCGCGCAGATAGTAACTGAGAATCGCACCGAACAGCGGATTGGGCGAGCCGATATTATCGCCCTGGGCGCGGAAGTAGCCGAGTTCGTCGTACACCCGCGCCTTGCGGCCGGGGGCGAATAGCGTGCCTTCCGACGCCAGCACCTGCGGAGTGAGTTGGCGCAGCGCCGAATAATCGTCGAGTACGTAGAAGCCATGTCCAAACGATGCTGCCGCCAGGTCGCTCTCGCGCTTCTGGATTTCCAGGTCGCGGATGGGCACGGGCGGCATGCCGGTGCGGAAACGGAGCCAATGCTGCCCGCCATCGATAGTGAACGAGAGGCCGTATTCGGTCCCCACGAAGAGCAGGTTGGGATCGAGATAGTCCTGCACGATAGTCCACGCGGGGTCGTTGCCTGGCAGGTCTCCGGCGATCGAAGTCCAGGTGCTGCCAAGGTCGGTCGACTTCATCACGTACGGTTTGAAATTGCCGCGCTGGAAATCGTTGAGCGTGACGAACACCGTATTCGCATCGACAGGTGAAGGGCGCACATAGGTGACGTAAGTCATGTCGGGCACGCCGGGCCAGCGGTCCACCTTACGCCAGGTCTTCGACCCGTCTTCGGAAATCTGCAGCAGCCCATCGTCTGTGCCCACGAAGAGCAGGCCTTCTTTCAGCGGCGATTCGGCCAGGGCGGTGCCGGTGCCGTACTCGTCGGTGAAGGCGTTTTTCCAGACCGCGTCGGGACCCCAGACCTTGCCCATCACGGGGAGGGTGTTGCGGTCGATATCGCGCGTGAGATCGTCGGAAACCTCGCGCCAGTTGGCACCCGAATCGTCGCTCTCCATCAGATGATTGCCCATGATGTACAGGCGCGTGTGATTGTGCGGGCTGACGATGAACGGAATGTCCCAGCGCGAGCGCAGCTTGGGATCCTGGATCTTGCCGGGGGGCGGCGGTGTGTTGGCGCCGCCGCCACGGCCGCCGCGGCCGGCCTGCGGATTGATGCTCACGCTCTCGCCGGTCTTCAGATCGAGCCGCACGCAGTTGATCTGCTGCGAACAGGTGTACACGATGGACGCGTCTACCTGGTCTGCCCGCGACTGGTAGCCGTCGCCGCCGCCGGTATTCATCCAGTCGCTGGTGCGGATGCCGGCCACCACCTTGGTACGCGAAGGCACGCCCTGCGATCCGTTGTCCTGCGTGCCGCCATAGAGGTTGTAAAACGGCAGCCCATTGTCTACCGACACACGATAGAACTGCGTCACCGGAATGTTGTTGAAGTGGCGCCAGGAACGGCCGTGGTCGTAGCTTTCGTAGAGACCGCCATCGTTGCCTTCGAGCAGGTGGTTCTCATCGGCAGGGTCGAAGACCAGGGCGTGATTGTCGGAGTGTAGGCCCAGGCCGCGGCCGCCGCCACCGAAGGCATTCTGCACCGTCTTGCCGCCGTCCTCGGTGACGAAGACCGCGACGTCCATGGCGTAGACGCGATCGAACTGGAAGGGATCGGCGTAGATTTCGCCATAATATTCCGGGTCCTGGACCTCTTTGAAGCCTCCACGCGTCCAGTGGGCACCACCGTCCTCGGAGCGGTAGTAGCCGGACATCTTATTGGTGCGCGAAGTCATGATGAGCGCGTAGACCACGTCGGGCTTCTGCGGCGAGATCGCCAGCGCGATACGGCCGAGGTCGACCTGCGGCAGCCCCTCTTTGAGCGGCTTCCAGTTCTTTCCGCCGTCCGTAGTCTTGAAAATGCCGGCATCCGGTCCGCCGGCGACGATCACGCTGGTGTTGCGCCGCCGCTGGTAGGAGGCAGCATACATCACGTCGGGATTGCGCGGATCCATGACGAGATCGCTAATGCCGGTGTTCTCGGTAATCTGGAGGATGGGCTTCCAGGTCTGGCCGCCGTCGCTGGTTTGATAGAGGCCGCGATCGCCGCCGGGCGCGAACAGCGGACCCTGCGACGCCACGTACACGACATTGGAATCGCGGGGATCGACAATGATTTTGGCAATGTGCTCGGAGTGCGGCAAGCCCACGTTCTTCCACGTCTTGCCGGCGTCGGTGCTCTTATAAATGCCGTCGCCCCAGCCGATGGCGCGCTGCGCTTCATTTTCGCCGGTACCCAGCCAGACGACGTCGGAGTTCTTGGGGTCGACGGTGACGCAACCCAACGAATAGGAGCCGCCGTCTTCGAAAATCGGCTGGAAGGTGAGCCCGTGATTGACGGTCTTCCACAGTCCGCCGGAGGCCGTGGCGACATACCAGATGTCGCGATTTTTGGGATCGACGGCCACGTCTGCGATGCGTCCCGAGCTGAAGGTGCCGGGAATATTGCGCGGGACAATCTCGCGGATCGAGTCGGGCGTCAGGGTTTGGCCGGAGACCAGGGACAAAGCAGACGCCGCAAGAGCAACCGATAAGATGCGGTACATGGCAATTGGCTCAGTATATCCCGGTTAGAACACGCGGGCTAACACTTCGGGCGAAACATTGCGGCCACAGAGCACGATGGCCACCCGCCGGCCGCGCCAGCGGGGCGCGTCCTGGCGGAAGGCGGCGACGGCCACCGCGGCGGCGCCTTCAATCAGCCAGTGCTCGCGCTCCAGCATGAGGCGCATGGCGTCGCGGATTTCGATTTCGGAAACGAAGACGGAGCGGTCGATGGCGTCGCGGCAAACCTCGAGTGTGACCGAGCCGGGCTCGAGGCCGCCGGCGGTGCTTTCAGAGAGCGTCGGCTGCTCAGGCACATCGATCACCCGGCCGGCGCGGAGGCATTCGTGCAAGACGGGCGAATTCTGCGGCCAGCAGCCCACGATCTCCGTTCCCGGAGAGACGGCCTTCAGATAGCCGCCGATTCCGCCGATCAATCCGCCGCCACCCACCGCCACGAAGACGGCATCGAGCGCGGGAATCTGGCGGTGCAGTTCCACCGCGATGGTGCCCTGCCCGGCGATCACGTCGCGGTCGTTATAAGGTGAGATGAAAACGCGTCCCGAGGATTCGGCGGCGTGGCGGGCGGCAAGTTCGGCGTCGAGCGGGCCGCTGCCGGCCTGCCGGAGAGTGGCGCCGTGGGCGGCAATCCGCTGGGCTTTGGTGGGTGAGACGTGCGCGGAGACGAAGACTTCGGCAGCGATTCCGCGGGCACGCGCCGCGGCGGCCACTCCCAGTCCGTGATTCCCGTTGGAAGCGGCTACCACGCCGGAGGCGGCCTCGCCGGGCGTAAGCAGAGCGATCTTATTGCAGGCGCCGCGGAACTTGAAGGAGCCGGTATGCTGCAGGTGTTCGAGCTTCAGGAAGACGCAGTCTTCGCCGAAAGCGCTCGATTCGTCGACCGGAGTCTCGCGAATGTAGGGTCGGATGCGATCATAGGCGGCGGCCACGGCAGCTTGCATAGCTGTCATGGTAGCGCCAACCCGGCACGGCATGACCCTCGGCGAATTCCATTCCGCCCCGCCTCGCGATTAATAGGCGCGGTCGTGACGGAAGGTATCGCGCAGTTCACGTCGCAGTTGCCGGCGATACTCATTGGCATCGCGGCGCGCCTCGGCGGCGTATTGCCGGGCTTCCGTCCGGTATTCGCGAGCTTCCTGCCGTGCGTGGCTCGTTTCCGAGCGGGCCATTTGGCGGGCCCGGTTGGCCTCATGTCGGGCCCAGTGTGCTCCACAGCGGTCGACTCGCGCAAATGCCGCGGTCACCAATATCATTGCGATCAAGAGGAATTTCATGGCGGCTCCTTCCTTCTAATTACTCGCGAAAGGCGATTTGGTTAGGCGGCGCGCCGAAAAAATGCCAGGGCGGCAGAAAAATGGCGGGGGTTGCCTTGTCGAGGTTTCTCTTTTCAATGAGTTGCGAGCGGAGGCCAAAGTGCCTCTCCAGCCGCGTATGAGAATCGCCATGCATACTGCTTTAGCTTTCGAGTCAAGCAGAACTCCCGTTACGCGGCAGCCGGCTTCCACGCAGACGGCGCCCAGCGCCAGCAAACCCAAGCTGGCGGTCAGCAGCCCCATAGCGTCGAAGGATCCATTCGGCAGCTTGCTCTCATCGCTCACCAAGGGCTCGGCCGCTTCCACCACAACCAGCACTCCTTCGCCGGCCAGCATTTTTGGAGGCTCGGCGAGCATTGCGCCGATGACCGCGGCGGCCACACCGGCACCGGCCTCGTCGGCCATAACCCTACAGACTCCCGGCATTCAGGCACTGGTGACCTCGATTATGAACGGCTCGTTCCAGCCGACCTACGTCACCAACCCGGCGCAGCTCCAGGAAACCACGCCGGCCGGTACCGATACCATGCCGAACTTCTACTATGCGTCCGACCAGACAGCCAACGAGCTCGCCTCTATGTTAGGCGGGACGGTGGTGCAGCGGCCGGCGTTCGGTCAGGATCAGGGTTGGAATGAGCCGCTGGCTAACTTCGTTCAGTTACCCAATGGGCAAACGTTCAATGCGGCCGATATCGCGTATTACGCGAAGACCGGTTCGGTAGGAGCGTCACAACTGACGGCGGACCTGACTCAATCCATCAATGAAGGGGCGGCCTGGACCAACTACTATACCAACGGCGGACCGATTCCAACCTTCGCCACGGGTTATGTGGGACCTCCCATCAGTGGGATGAGTTACCCCGCGGGCAGTATCGGGCACGACGGAAATGTGGTGAATCCGGCGATGGCGGCGTCCATCAACACTTAGCGGGCACTAAGCGAGAATACATCGCTTACTGGGCGCTTTCTACCATTTCCAGGAGAGCGCTCTCCTGCTACATTCGAGACGGAAGGAATATGGGCGGATACAGGCCGACATTCGAGAAGCGCACACCGCGGCGGGGATTCATCCTGGTCACCATGATCGTGAGCCTGACTGTCCTGCTGGCGTTTCTCGGGCTGTCGATCGATGTCGGGTACGAGCAGTACATGAAGGTCCGGATGCAGACGGCAGCCGACGCCGCGGCGCTGGGCGGCTCACGCGAACTGGCGGCAAGCGGCACTGCCAACCTGGTTTCGGCGGCGCAAGGCGATGCGGCGGCCAACGGGTTCACCAACGGAACGAACTCAGTGACGGTTACCGTCAATAATCCGCCCACCAGCGGTTACGCAACCGCCAATGGGACCGCGGTGGAAGTGATTATCTCGCAAACCGTGCCCACCTTCTTCATGCGGGTGCTGGGCTTCTCATCGGGCAAGGTGCGGGCGCGCGCGGTGGCGCAAACCGTCGGCGGCGGCGCAAGTTCCTGTTTCTATACGCTGGATCCCACCATGAGTAACGCATTCAGCGTCAGCAACGGCGTAAGCGTCTCCTCCTCCTGCGGGATCGTGATCGATTCCAACAGCAGCACCGCCCTCACCGCTACCGGCGGCGCGCATTTGAGTGCGCCTTCCATTTCGCTGGTGGGAAGATACACGATGAGCAACGGCGCTACTATCAGCCCTGCGCCTACCACCGGTATCGCCGCGGTGAGCAATCCCTTCGTATCCCTGCCCACACCCTCGGTGGGCTCCTGCAATAACACCGGCTACACTGCTGGCGGAGGCGCTACCGTCACGCTCAATCCCGGGGTCTACTGCAACGGCATTAACATCGCGAATAACGTGACCGCGACGTTCAATCCCGGCACTTACATCCTGAAGGGTGGGGGTTTCACTCTGGGAGGCGGAGCCCGGGTCACGGGCAGCGGTGTGACGTTTTACAACACGTATGGCGGGGGTTACTCCTACGGGGCGATCAACTTCGCCAACGGCACCAACGAAACTTTTAGCGCTCCCACATCCGGAACTTATGCCGGCATCCTGTTCTTCCAGGATCCAACCGTGATCAATGGGGCGGCAAGCAGTTTCGCAGGCGGCACGAACGCCAATCTTACCGGCGCGCTTTACTTCCCCACCACGTCGCTTTCCTTCTCCAATGGCGCCAGCGCCGCATATACCATCATTGTTGCCGATAGCGTGAGCTTCACCGGCGGAGTGACGATCAACAACAATTATGCTTCCCTGCCGGGTGGGGTATCGCCCATCAAGGGTGGGCAGGCATTGAGCGAGTGACTATGCGCCGCGGAATCGCCACCGTCGAGTTCGCCCTGATCGCGCCGCTCATACTGTTGATGGTGGCGGCGGTCCTCGATTACACCATGTTGATGCGCGCCGCCATCGCGGTAGGGGATGCCGCACGCGCCGGCGCTCAGTTCGGCAGCATCAGCACCGCCAATGCGTCCAATACTTCCGGCATGCAATCCGCGGCCATCGGCGCCGCTCCCGACATCAACGGCATCAGCGCGACCGCAGCCAAGGTCTGTTCCTGTTCCAACGGCAGCACCGTGAACTGCAGCGGCGGGACCTGCGCTTCCGGTCCGGTGCGCACCTATGTGCAGGTCACTGTGCAGACCAACATCAGTCCCATCTTCAGCTATTCCCGGCTGGGTTATACCGGGGCGGTGGTCGCCACCGCTACCATGAGGGCGCAATGAAGGGCCGACGTGGCAGCACGATGCTGGAAGGCGCGCTGGTGATGACCACGTTCGTCATTCTGCTGATAGGCGCCATGGACTTCGGCCGGCTCGGTTTCGCTTACAACTCGGTCACCTTCGCCGCCCACCAGGCGGCTCGCTTCGCCGCCACCAACGGTAGTGCCAGCGGGCATGCCGCTACAGTTGCCGGCATTCAGGCGAATGCCAACAGCAATCTGGTCGGTCTCAATGCCGCCAACCTCGCGGTGTCGGTCACCTGGACGCCGAATAACAGTCCCGGGAGCAAGGTGCAAGTGGTCCTTTCTTATGGATTCCAGCCCCTGGTGGTCCCAATATCGTCCAAAGGGCTGACCCTGAAAAGCACGGCGGTAGACGTCATCACGCAATGACGCGCGGCGAACTGCGCGGCGACCCGATGCAGGCCACCGGCTGACCCTTCGAGATGGGTGGTGTCGCGACCGCGTAAAGCACCAGTCCGTCGAGCGGCGAATGCACTTCGGCGACCGTCTTCCCAAAGAAGTCGGTAATGTAAGCCAACAGTGCGCCTTTGGAAACGCTCTGATTGCATTCCACCTGGGAGTACAGAATGCCGGTCTCCGGGCTCACGACCACCACCGAAGGGTCGAGGTACGTTGCCTGCGTTAAGGAATCCGGTCCGCCCTCTTTCATGCGCAATTCCCGCAGCACTCCGTGGATGCCCGCCACGATCCGCTCTACGGACTCTTCGTCGGAAACCCCCAGCGAACCGCTTTCGACCGTCATCGCGGGTTTGCCGCGAGTGATGGCGGTGGTGGAGCAGTAGAGCGAGCGTGCGGGATCGCTGGGGCGATCGCGGTCCACCACCACGTGGTCGATCCCAAAAGCCATCACCAGCCGTTCGATAGCGCGATCCAGTTCGGGTGCGCCGGTGACATGCTGATAAACATAGGGCCGCAGCCACTCATTGCCGTCGCCGCAATGCAGATCGAGTACGTAGTCGGCGCCCCCGATCACTTGATTCGTAATCGCATAGGCAATCCGCTCCGAAACCGTGCCGTCGACTTTGCCCGGATAACAGCGATTCAGATTCTTTCCATCCACCGGGCTGTAATAGACGGTGCGTCCCAGGAACGAAGGGATATTCGCCGTGTGCACCATCACGATCCGGCCGCTGAGTTCGGCAGGATCGATCTGGCCACGCAACCGCTGCAAGGCGAGGATGGGCGGGTATTCGTACCCATGATTGCCGGCGATCAGGGCCAGCACCGGCCCCGGCCGGAGGCCTTGGATCACGGTGACCGGGATGAACGTTCCCGCGTCGGCGCCGGGCGGCACTTCGATAATGTGCGAGTCGATGGCTGCCGGCGGTTCCAGTCCGGACTTTGGCATCATGGCGGCTACCCCTTTCGGAGACGCATGCGCTCGGCAACCAGAATGACGTTCTCAATCCGCCGCAGAGTAGTCGCAGGATCTCCCTGACATACTCCCACATCGCGAAGCGGCGTGCTAACTTCCGCTTCCGGGGCAATGCGCCGCGGCACGGTGGACGACGGGCGATAGAACTTAGCACGGCACGCCCGGCACTTGAACGCCGAGTAACGGCAACAGAGAATCAGCTTATCGAACAGATGCTCCGCCGGCATCGGAATAGTGTCCATGCGGCAGCATCGAGGGCAGCGGTGGGGCGCCCACGGCCAGATATCGCACGACATTGCAGGGGATGCTTGCATTCGAAGAAGTCCGTTCCTTCGAGTGTGCGGCGACTGTCCGGACGCCGCCAGTCCTCGCAGTACTATATAGGTTCGTGAAGTACCGGTCGATTCTTACGATTGACCCTTAACTTATGGGGACGGACGGCTGGTACTGTTATCACTATGGAGGGCATAGAATTTGGAAAAGGCCCCCTTTACGATTTAGGGCGGAAAGGTATCGCCGAATGACCCCAAACGTCCAGACGCTGGGACAGCGCTTCGCTGCCGGACGCATGCCGTCGAGCGATGTTTTACGCTACGGCTCGCAATTGATCGATTGTCTGCGGCACGCTCATGAAGAGGGCCACCCGCACGGCGCGTTGACGCCGGACGCTGTGGTGGTCACCGCAACCGGCATGGAATTGATTCCGGCGGCGGGGGGGCAGGTAACTCCGTACAGTGCTCCCGAGTGCCTGGCCGGCGGGCAGCCGGATGTGCGCAGCGACATCTTTTCGCTCGGCGCCCTGCTCTACGAGATGTTCACCGGACGCCGTGCCTTTCCCGGCGATACGGCGCGCGAAATCACGGCATCGATCGAGAGCCGGACCCCCGACCTGATCGGAGAAACGGCCCTCGACCGGCTGGTCTCGAATTGTCTGGTAAAGGACCCGGCAGGACGCTGGCAGCGCGTCCAACAGGTGCAGTTGGAGTTCAAAGTAATTCAGATCTCCGCCAAGCGGGCGCAGCGCGTTCCGGCTTTGCGCCAGTCGGAAGTGGCGTTGAAGTCGGAATTGCAACAACTGGAAAGCGGCCTCACCACCCGTCTGGATCAGCAGATGGCAGAAACCGCGGCGGGGTTGCAGCAACTGGCCACGCATCTGCCGCAGATCGAAGCGCACCTGGCGAGCCGGTTCGAACGGCAAAACGGCGAAACCACGGCGGCACTGCGGCACCTCGCGGCGGAACTTCCCTTGATGGAATCGCATCTGGCGTCGCGCATGGCCGAGCAGTACGGCGAAACGCAAGCCGGTTTGCAACACCTCTCGGCGGAACTGCCGCTGATCGAGGGACGCACAGCATCGCGGCTGGACGAGCACGATCGGGTTTTGGCCGGAATGCCCGAACTGGAATCGCGCCTTCGGTCGCGCCTCGACGAGCATGGTCGCGCGCTGGCTGGCCTGCCGGAGTTGGAAGCACGACTCACGTCGCGCATCGACGAGCATGATCGTTCGCTGGCCGGCGTGCCGGAGTTGGAAGCACGGCTCACTTCGCGCTTTGACGAGCATGATCGCTCGCTGGCCGGCGTGCCGGAGTTGGAAGCACGGCTCACGTCGCGCATCGACGAGCACGATCGCACGCTGGCCGGCTTGCCGTCCTGTCTCGACGAGCACGATCGCGCGTTAGCGGCCGTGCCGGAGTTGGAAGCACGGCTCACTTCGCGCATCGACGAGCATGATCGCTCGCTGGCCGCCGTGCCGGAACTGGAGACGCGCCTAGCGTCCCGCATCGAGGAGCATGACCGCACCCTGGCCGGCTTGCCCGAACTGGAAGCGCGCCTCGCGTCGCGCATCGACGAGCATGACCGTACGTTCGCCGCCGTCCCGGCGCGTCTCGAAGAGCACGACCGCGCCTTGTCCGCTGTACCTGAACTGGCATCCCGTCTCGAAGAGCACAACCGCGCGTTGGCTGGCATCCCGGAACTCACGTCACGCATCGAGCAGTACACCGCTATCGTCGGAAATCTCCAGCACGCCGATGCCGAACATCGGTCGGCCCTCGACACCATTACCGATTTGATGGGCGCCGCTCAGGACCACGTGGTCTCGCTCGAAGGCAAGATTGCGGCCGCGCACGAGAGCGCCCAGCACGCCGAACAGGGCGCCGGCCAACTGGCCCAAATCCACAGCGCCCTCATGGAGGAAGTGCAAACCCTCGGCGCCACCGTCCAGTCCCAGGCCGCCGCCATCGACTCCATTCGCGCCTCCATGGCGCGCACCGACGACTTCATGGAGCGCGTGGTAGAAGCCCTCGAATCCCTGCAAAGCATGGTGCTGGAACAGGCGCGCGATCGCGTAGTCGCGTAAACGCGCGCGCGGCGTCCGACCTGTTATCCTCGAAGTTTGCGTAAGTCCGTTGCCGTCTCCCAGCCTGTGCCGCGATGGCTCCTGCCCGTTCTGCTGGCGCTTTCCGCCGTCCTGCTATCGGGGCTGTTCTCCACGGAAATCTCCGACCCCGATTTCTGGTGGCACCTCAAAACCGGGCAGTACATCGTCACCCAACACCGTCTTCCGGTCCCCGACCCGTTCGCTTACACCACCGCGTCGGCCCCGCCAGTCTCCCCCGATGAGGCCGCCACCCGCCACTTCAATCTCACCCACGAGTGGCTGGCGCAGGTGGTCTGGTACCTCATCTACGCAGCCGGCGGATTCGGCGCGCTGGTACTTTGGAAGGCGCTCCTGCTCCTCATTCTGTGCGGGTGCACCGGCTGGATTGCGTGGCGGCGCACCGGGTCGGTCCTCTGGGGAATAGCCGCCGGACTGGCGGCAGCTTCGCTCGCGGTGGAATTCGATCGCGATCGCCCCGGCATCCTCAGCTACGTGTTCACCGCCGGATTCCTGACGATTTTCGAGAGCCGTAAACGGCTCTGGCTGCTGCCGGTGCTGGCAGTGATCTGGGCCAACTGTCACGGCGGATTCTTTCTCGGATGGGTGGTTTGCGGCGCCTATGCTGCCGAGGCATGGTTGCGCCGCGCGCCCGATCTGCGGCGCGTCCTGGTAACCGGCGGCGTGGCGATCGTGCTCTCCGGGCTCAATCCCAACGGGTACGAGGCACTCGCCACAGTATTGCGCTACCGCCAGAGTCCGCTGCAATCGACTCTTATAGAATGGTCGCGCGCCGATCTCTGGGGACCGCCGTATGCCTTCGATCTTCTCCTCTACGGCGCCGCGCTCGCCTTGCTGCTCTCGTGGAAGCGCGTGCGCGTGGCCGATTGGATCCTCTTCGCGGCCTTCGCTGGCGCGTCGATCACCGCCTTCCGCAATGAGATGCTGATCGGGCTGCTGGCGCCGGTGTTGATTGCCGCTTACTTCCCCTGGAAGCGCGCGCTGCCGGCGCAGGCGCAATTCGCCGCCGCGGCCCTGCTGGTCTGTGGACTGGCCTGGGGATTCGCACGCGCCAGTTTCTTTCAATTGCGCGCAGCCGAATGGCGCTTTCCCGTCGGCGCTTCCGCGTTTCTGCACGATCATTCGTTCCAGGCGCCGCTGTTCAACACCTACGAATATGGCGGCTACCTCATCTGGAAGGGCGAACCGGTATTCATCGACGGGCGGGCGCTCAGCGAAGCGGTATTCCGCGATTACCGCACCATTCTCGCCGCTCCGCCCGGCGACCCGGCGCGCGGTGCGCTGTTCGCCAAATACGGTATCGGAACCGTTGTGGCGAACGCGTTCGAATACAACGGCGGCACGCTCTATCCGCTGGTGCTCTCACTCGCCGACTGGAAGTTGGTATATGAGGACCCGCAGGCGCTCGTGTTCGTGCGCGATCTTCCGCCGGGGATGCCTGCGCTCGACCCCAACCGCGTCTACGATCATCTGTACGACGAATGCCGCCTGCACATCGACCACGATCCCAGCCTACCGGGATGTGCGCGCACTCTGGGCGATTACTTTCTCCGCGCAGGCGATCGTGCCCGTGCTCGCCGCGCGCTGGAACTCTATCTAGAGCATCCCTATCCCGGAGACACAGACGCGCACCGCGCCTACATGCAGTTGATGCAGCAGTGATAGCAACCCTCTACCCACGGAGCCTGTCCTCTCCGCCCCCTCCGTGAACTGTTTCCCTCAGTGTCTCCGTGCCTCCGTGGTGATTTCCCTGCCCTGCACCGATTCTCTATCGCCCGGTCGCCAGCGTGAACCATTTCGATTCAAACCCAGCGGGCACCACAATATCCGGCTTACTAGTCGGAAAGAGGAACGTCCCGACGCCCCAATACCAAATGCCGGTATCGCGCAGATCGAGATTCACGTTCAGCTTCGCGGCAAGGTCCTTATCCGCCTCGCTCCGCACCACGAACGGCGAAATCGCTCCGTTGACCTCCACGCGATTGAAGGCCAGCACGATTCGAAAGTAAGGCGTGGGCACCAGATGATGCTCCACGCGGCGCAGGCGCCCGCGTACGATCGACCCGGCCGGCACCAGTACTTCGTTGGAACCGGGGCGGTGGACCGGCTTGACCACCTTGGCATCCACAGGATCGCCGGCCGCCGCGGTGGCGGTATCGATAGGCGCGATCAACGCCAGCGTGACCGGCAGACCGATGGGCATTGCCAGGCGCCCGCGGCCCATGCTCTGCGGAGCGGCCGCGCCGGTACTGGCGGCATCGCTGAAAACGATCTCCGATTCGGCCTGATATTCGCGGCAATTGGAAAAGTTGGTGATGTTGCGCGTTTCCGGCCCGTCGCGCAGTTCGATCCGCAACTCCGCCTGCCGCGGCAACAACAGGTCGCTGTCGCCGATGTGGACGCGTTGGTAGTCGAGCGAGGATGCCGCCTGGCAGAACGCCGCACTGGCCGGCGGATCAAGCGCGCGCACCGTCAGGCTCTGCAATTCATACGATTGCGGATCGATGCGGAACTCGCCCTCGTAGGGCGTGGGCTGCCATCCGGCCGCAGTTTTCACCTCGAAGTGGCTGGCCGCCAGCGGCACCTGGTAGGTGTATTCGAACAGCGTCTTTCCATTGACTGTTTGCTCGCCTTTGTATTTATACGCGACTCCCGGCTGTGCGAAGACGCTGTTGAGATAGGCGCCGAAAGATCCCGTGGAAACCGGGCCGTTGCGGATCAAATCGTCTACGTTCCGCTCGTCGAAGCGCGTGGCGCCCGGCCAGGAATGCAATTCGGCTCCGTCCGAGACAGTCACTTCCAGCCGCACCCGATCGGTGCTGGCAAGTTGGTAGGGTTCCTTGGCCGGCGGCGGAGTGCAGGCCGCGGGCGGCGCAGATGTGGCAGCGGCTTTTCGCGGGACGATGCGCTCATAATAACTGCGGCTGATGGTCTCTACGCAGACATACTTCTGCAAACTCTGCGCCATCTCCGCCAGTCGCTTACGCGCTTCATCGAGCACTGCCTTGGGATCGTGCGCCGCCTGCCCACAGGCGAGGGCCGCGGCCAAAAAGAAGGGGATCGAGCGAGCAGGCCTCACTTCTTCTGTTTGGCGAAGGCCATCCTCGGCTTCCAGTTCTGGGCGGAATGCTCTTCCTGAGAAACGTCGCTGGGCTGTAATTTGGCGGCTTCGGCGGTCCGCAGCTTCTCTTCGCTCTTGTCGCCGTGCAGGAACGCCACAGTGAGCCAGAAGTAGGAGCGCCGATCGTTCTTGGTAACGCCGTTTCCCATCGCAAACCGTTTGCCGAGTTCAACCATCGCGGGTGCGTATCCCTGGCTGGCCGACGAACTGATCCAGCGCTCGGCCTGTTCCTCATCCTTCTTGACGCCATGGCCGCCGGCATACAGCATCGCCAGAAAATATTGCGCTTCCGGATGTCCGCTGTTGGCCGCGAGTTTATACCAATAGGCGGCCTGTGCGGGATCCTTTTCGATGCCGAAGCCCTCGACGCTCATCCAATCGGTGGGTGGCCCGTCGGAATCCACGGAATTCGCCATCTCGAACCAGCGGATGGCATCCGCGGTATCGCGCGGGATGCCCCAGCCGTGGGCATACATCTGTCCCAGCGCAAACTGCGCCTCGGCGTTGCCCTGATCGGCCGATTTGCGATACCAGGTGGCGGCCGTATTCAAATCGCGAAGCACACCCAGCCCCTGCGCGTACATCACGCCTAAATCGAATTCCGCTTCCGCCTGTCCGGCATCGGCGCCGGTCTTAAACTCCTGATACGCCTTGTCATAATCTTTGTTCTTAAATGCTGCCAACCCGGCAGCGGTATCGGCCCAAATCGGCACTACGGCCAACATCACCACCCCAACGATGTATCGCATGCCGCTCTCCTTTCAATTAAAACCGGAACCTCAATTCCGATTTCAGGTTCGTTAACAAGTTTATAATGCGGCGCGCGCGGGGGGAAGGGCGCCCGCATGAAGAATGAAATTATTTGCGGGCTTCGTCAGGTGGATGTGGCTCCGGCCGACGATCGGGCAGCCTGGATCGGGGCTATCGCCAACGTTCCTTCGCCTCACCAGGGTGCAGTGCGCTCCCAAAGGCACATCGCCAGACGCACCGTCACCGAGTCATAGCGCGGTAATCCGGCCGTTTATTGGAGTTTGGAGCGCTTACTCGATACGGCGAACGGCTCGGCGGGGATCTCTTTGCGGACGGTGTCGCCGGCATGCCGGCGGTTGGCGCTGAATGCCGACGCCGACGCGTGCCTGCGGTGGCTGGAGGCCGGCCGCACCGCGATGGGCGAGGCGGGTCTTACCGGCGCGAACTGCGAGATCAGCGCTACGCGATAGGTGCGCAGTGCCATGGCATAGTGCTGGGCGGCCGATTTCAGCTCCCTGCGCGCCACCCGAAGACGATGCGGCCATCCCTTGCCTTCGACGGCCGCGCTTTGCCGGGCGTGAAGTTCCGTGCTGAGCGCCTTGAAGAGGCGCTCATTAGCGTCTAGGAGCTCTTTATGCAAATAGATCGTATCCATTGAATCACCGATGATCACCGAGAGTGGGACCGGAGGCTGGAGCCTGAGAGAACCCTTTAGAACACGATAGAGGCGACCACCGGTTCTGTCAGCCCCAGAAACTCCAATCGGCGCATCCTCAAAATTGGTAATCGCCCCATCGCAGAAACCTACAGGAATTTCTAGCGGTTTCGGCAACCCGAACCGGCACGGGAAGCGCTCCAGGGCACACCGCGCGTACTTTCGATACCCGCGCCATGGCCGTCAAGGGCGCCCCGAAGCGAAGACGAAGAGCCAATCCGGAGGAATGCATTGCGGTAGGATCGTCGATGGATGGAAAAGTACCGCAGATTCGGGACTGCGCAAAAACCGGAGGCTAAGCCGGTAAGCGTGCTGATCGTGGACGATCACCCGGTGGTTCGCGACGGCCTCAACGCCATGCTTTCGGCAGACCCCGGCCTGCAAGTGGTGGGAGAGGCCGGTACGGGAGAAGAAGCGCTGGCGGCGATCCAGCGACTGCGCCCATCGGTGGTCCTGATGGACCTGCTGCTGCCGGATATCGAAGGGTGGGAAGTGATCCAGCGGGTCTGCGCCGCCTCTTCGGACACGGCTTTCATCGTCCTGACCACCCTTTCGGGTGACGAGGAGATTTACCGTGCCCTCGAAGCCGGCGCCCGCGGTTATCTCTTTAAAGACATGGCCCGAAAGGAGTTGGTGAACGCCATTCGGGCCGTCGCTGAAGGAAAACGATATGTCCCCCCGGAAGTGGGCAGCAGGGTGGCCGAGAGTTTACCCCGCACCACCCTGAGTGCCCGGGAAGTGGATGTTCTGCAGTGCATTGCCGCCGGCATGCGGAATAAGGAGATCGCTTTCCAACTGGGCGTCTCCGAATCCACCGTCAACGCTCACATCAAACACATCATGGAAAAACTGCATACGTCTGACCGCACGCAAGCGGTGACCACCGCTCTGCGGCGCGGAATCATCAGGCTATGATCCCGTCGGAAGCGTTGTGCCGGCTGGGGTTGGTTACGAACGTTCTTCGCCGTCGAAGGCGAATTCGTCTTGTCCGCTCATCCACGTAGTGTCTACGTCAGAGCCCAGTGTGACATATCCCAGGATTACGTCCTGAGCGTTGCCCACACGATAGAGGTTCGGTTTTTCGTACATAGCTTTTCTCCTTCGGCCTTCTTGAAATTGATGGAAAGAAAAGGCCGCCTACAGTCGCTCCAGCACCTGGAGCCGGGCTTGGTAAACAGGGGAGTCATTGGCTACCCGTCCGCCAACTTCCACCCAGGCATGGCTGAAGAATGGCGTGGGGCGATACCCAATCACCACTTCAGCCGGAATCCCGCGGCCGCGCATTAAGCGCGCTGTAACAATAGATCGCTGCAGGCAGCGGATCGGCTTCCAATAAAATGGAGCCACGGCGCGCACCGCCTCGCAAATCAGAGCCACCTGCGACCCTTCGCTTCCCTCCGGGCGCGACGCTGCTTTCGGGCGAACGCCCTGCATTCCGCGCCATGCGAACACCACGTCGTAACGGGCCAGTTCCCACACAACGCCGACGCAGAGCATGGCCTTTCGCGCCAGGCCATTACTTCGCATCAGGCACCAGCAGGCCTTCCGCCGCCAGTTGCGCCAGGAACTCCGCGGCGTCCTGCTGCGCGTCTCTTGCCGGTATATGAAACTCGCAACTGATTGATTCCGCGATCCGGTCGAGCGGCCAACGTTCCGATACCGCGTTCCAGACGATGGCGCCGGCACGATTTGCGGAGAATACGATTCCGCGGCTCATGTGGATCAGCACCATGCCTTTGGAGTGCACCGACACCTTCACCCCGGGAGCGATTCGGAAGCCCGCCGTCCCCTTTTTGCAATCATTCGATACCTTCTTGCCGCCTCTACTAAGAAAACTCAGCATCGCGATCCTCGCTCCGAAGCGCTGTTTGTCCCTAACACACTCTTTGCTGGAGTTTTAAGATTACGCGGAAGCCGTCTCTTCTCCGACGCGTAATTCAATCATGAGTTCGTAGCTTTTCATAGTGATCGCGAGATAGACTGAGCACACCATGTGGACCGCAGTGCGGCGACAGAACGGAGGACCAAATCGGAGCGCTGCCGCCCTCCCGTGGATCCTGACGCTGCTGACTGCGCCATCCGTATTTGCAGTGAATCCGAACCTGTCACTGGACCAATTCCTGCATACCAGTTGGACGCAGGAAGAGGGAACGCCCCTCCCCCCGGTCAACGCCCTGGCGCAGACCGACGACGGGTACCTCTGGTTAGGCACCGGCAAAGGCCTGATCCGCTTCGACGGCATGCGATTCACGGACTGGACGCCCGGGGAGGGGCCCGGGCTTCCGAGCTCCAACATCGGATGGCTGCGGCCTGCGTCTGGCGGCGGACTGTGGGTGGCAACGGGTGCGGGGTTGTGCCGGATCTATCGCGGACGAGTGATTCGATATCCGGCCCTGGACAAGCTGCCCTGTCCGGTGATCAGTTCGCTGCTGGAAGAACGCCCTGGAAGGCGGTGGCTCCTTAATACCTGTCCCGGCACCTACAACCTGGCGTTGCTCTCCGCGGACGGAAGCCTGCGGACTTTCGGGCCCGCCGACGGGCTGCCCGAACTGCCCGTTCGCGACATGGAGCGGGACGATGGCGTGACCTTGACGGTCTCCACTGCAAAGGCCATCTGCAGATGGGCACCCGGCCGCAAGGCGGAGTGCACCACCGGCGCTTCGCTCGATCTCTCGGCGGTCGCCACCGCAGGAGATCGGCAACTGGTCGTGGCAGATAACACCTCCGGCCGGATACTCCGCTTTTCCGACGGACAATTAATACCCGGCGGAAGTCATATTCAAGACGTGGCGTTCACGCGCGCGCTGCTCGTCGATCGCGACGGAAACGCCTGGGCCGGCACCTTGGGACAAGGCTTGCTTCGCGTCCGCGGAGACCGGGTGGACCGCTATACCCGCAACGAAGGTCTTTCGAACAACCTCGTGAACAGCATTATTGAGGACCACGAAGGCAATATCTGGATGGCCACAGCCCGCGGGATCGACCGCATTCGCGATCCGCGAGTGCAGCTCTATTCGGCCAACAACGGCTTGTCCGGCGATCTCATCAACACCGTCTACGGCGGCCACGACGGAGCAATTTGGATCGGTACCGCCGGCGGCGGTTTGAACCGGCTCGCCGGGGAAACGGTGACAGTCTACGGACGTTCCGCCGGGCTGCCGAATCCCGCCGTGATTTCCTCTTTCCAGGATCGGAGCGGGAACCTCTGGACGGCGACACCCGATGGACTCACGGTGCTGCGCGGCGAGCGTTTCTCCCCGGTCCTGACGGCCGCCGGCGAACGTTTGCATAGAGTCTTCAATATCGCCGCCGACCCTGCCGGAACGGTTTGGCTGCTGGACAACAAATTGGGACTTTTCAGGGTAGAGGCCGGAATCGCGCGGCCGGTGAGCGTGGCGGACTCTATCACCGGCGATATCGTAAGCCTGCTCGCCGACGCCCACGGAAAGATATGGATGGGCCATCAGCACGGCGGGATCACGGAGTTGTGCCAGGGTTCCACCCGGCAATACGGTGTCAAAGACGGACTAGGATCGGGTCCGGTGCGAACTCTACTGGAGGACCGGCACGGGAATATCTGGGCCGGTGTGGGCGACGGCATCAGCCGTCTCCGGCAATCGAACTGGACTACCTGGACGTCTGCCCAGGGCCTGCCGGAGGGCGGAGTGCAAGGCATAGTGGAAGACGACGACAACGGTTTGTGGCTCCTCACAGAGGCCGGCGTCCTGCGTTTGCCCGTCTCCAGCTTCGATTCGCCGCCCAAGCCTCTGCACTTCACGCTGTACGGCGGCGCGGAGGGCCTGCGCCTGGGCAACAGCATGACCAATCCGCGGCTCACGCGCTCGCGCGATGGCCGCATCTGGGTCTGCACTCAGGATGGTGTCGCGGCCATTGACCCCACGCGCATCCGCAACAATGAGGTGGCGCCCCCGGTGGTGGTGGAGCAGGTAATCGCCGACGGCCGGAATTACGACCCCGCATCGGGAGCCGAAATCGCTTTCCGCGGGCACGATTTGCAAATCGTCTATACCGGAATCAGCCTGATGGCGCCGGAGCGCGTGCGCTTCCGCTACCGGCTGGAGAACATGGAGAGCCAGTGGACCGACGCCGGAACACGGAGGAACGTAGCCTACATGAACCTGTCTCCCGGGCATTACCGTTTCCACGTGATCGCGTGCAATAACGACGATTTGTGGAATACCGCCGGGGCGGAATTCGCGCTGCGCGTGGATCCGTATTTGTACCAGACAAAAGGTTTTGCGCTATTTTGCCTGCTGACCCTTTCTTTCGTCGTCTGGTGGGCGCACCACCTCAAGATGCGCCGCGTGGTGTCGCGCCTCCAGTTGATCGCCGGCGAACGCGTCCGCTTCAGCCGCGAGTTACACGATTCGCTGCTACAGGGCTTCTCGGGCGTAGTGTTCCTGCTGGAAGCCGCGGCGCGGCAATTCGAAACTGCTCCCGTGGTGGCGAAGCAACAATTGAATCGCGCCGTCGATCAGGCGGACCACTCCCTGCGCGAAGTTCGCGAACTCATTTCCAGCCTGCGAATTCAGGCCCTGGAGAACAACACGTTACCGGAAGCGCTGCGCACCACTATCGAGCCAATGGTCGCCGGCAGCGGCGTGGAGTTTCAATTTGAGCTCAAAGGCCGGGTACAAAAGGCGCCCTATCACGTGGAGGCGAATCTCTACCTGCTGGTGCGCGAAGCGGTGAGAAATGCGCTGGCGCACGCCTCGGCACGCCATATCCGATTGGAAGTCTGCTACACACCCACGGACCTGCGCGTCACCCTGCAGGACGACGGCACGGGATTCGATCCCGAAGCCGCCATGGCCAAATCGGGCCACTGGGGATTCCGCGGCATGCACGAACGCGCTCGTGCGATTGGCGCGCGCTTCCACGTGGATAGCGCGCCCGGGCACGGCACTACCATCGAGGTCGCGGCCGGTTGGAAGAAGTGATGCCGCCCCTGAGCTGCGCGTAATGCGATGGCCACGGGATCCGGATCCGAAGCCTCCACGCGCGCGTGCGATTGGCGCGCGCCACGTGGATAGCGGCCGCCTGATTCAGGAGTTCGCCGCTTGCGAGGAAAAGGGCGAACACTGGGCCGCCGGCGCCATACGCGCCCGCAGCCAGAACTCCAAGGCCAGCACCTGGCGCAACTGAGTCTCGTTGCAGTCGAACCCTTTTGTATAGTTCTCCAGGCGATTCAGGAGACTCTCGCGCTCCAGGTATCCGCGTTCCACCAATTGAATCTTGCCCGCACCCTGGAGGAGCGCCGTCGCCAGCGGCAGAAACGAATCGCGGTAAGTCGAGGTGTACGACCCCTTGGATTTCCGGTTGAGGACTGCCGCCGGCAGCAGCTCCGTGAACGCCCGCCGCATCAAACGACGCGGCTGACCGGGCGCCACCACGATGTGTGCCGGAACGGTGAGCATGAATTCCAACAGCGGGCGGTGGGCGAAGGGATGCGTGTAGGATATATGCTGCAACGCCTCCGGCGTTTGCAGTTTGCGTGAGCGCAGCAAATGGGCCGCGGCGCGAAAGCGGCGCCGCCGGCCGGCCGGGATGCGTGTCAGCGAGCCGTCCAGTGCCGGAGGCGCGATGCGGGCGCGGAAAGCCGGCGTAAACGAATCGTCCGTGAGCATGGGGATGGCTCCCACCGACTCATTCGGGTCGGTGGGCGGCGTCCACTGAGAAAACGCTTCCCGCGCACCTCTCCACAGGATGGGATAGATCGGCGCTTGCATGGCGTGGGCCCACCCGTACGCAGTTCGCGCTGCCCTCACAAAATGGCCGTGCGCCAGCAGCTCCGCTACCTGCCCGGTGTCGTCGGGGGTGTTACCCATGACGAAATCGCCGAACTGCCCGGTGAGCAGCACGTTCGCGCCGAGTTCCGCCATTTGGCGAGCCAGACTCCGATACCGCGGCTCCCATATCTCCGGAGCGGTGCCCATTACGCCGGGCGCGATGGCGGGATATTCGCGCAACTCCAGGCGATGCGGCGTGACATCGCAAGACTTCTCCACTTCGCGAAAGAATCGCTCGTCGGGTGAATTCTCCTGGGTGTAGCTGAAGGTGATGAGGGCCGGCGAGGGCTGCGCGGACTCACGCCGCAGCTGATCCGCCATGCAAACTACCGACGAGGAATCCAAGCCTCCGCTCAGTTCGGCGCAGGTTGGCGTAGCTGTCGCAAGACGCGTCCGCACGCTTTCGCGAAACAATTCCGCGAGCCGCTCCTGGTAGCGCCCTTCATCGGGATAGCGGGTCTCCTGCTCCACCGGCAAGCTCCAGAATGCGCGATCGACGCACTTGCCCGGTCCGATGGAAATGGCGTGGCCGGCCGGCACGGAGAGAATGCCGGCATAGAGCGTGCGGGAAGCGGCGTCTCCGCGCAGCAGAAAACCACCGACATAGGTCTCGTCCAACTCGTTGATTCCCAACCAGCGGACCAGGTCCGTCAAGGAAGTGGACCAACAGAGAGCATGGGCGCCGAGATGGTAATAGAGCGGCCGTATTCCGGCGTAGTCGCTCGCCAGCACGATTTCGCGCCGAAGGGCGTCCCAGATGCAAAGGCTCCAGTCGCCCAATATCTCGCGTAAACCTTCGATCTCTTTCTTCCGATAGCAGGCGAGGGCCACTGCGGCGTCCGCGCAGTCCGAGGGCAAGCCGGTTTTGTCCAGCAGGCGCCGGCGATTGTCGAGGCGTCCATCCCACAGGCAGACGCTTCCATCCGCCGCCTGAAACATGGCATGACGCGGTTCGCTGCACGCATGGGTAGACCAGCCCATCAGCAGTCCCGGCTGCCGGCACGTTTGGGGGGTGAAACAGCCGGGACTGTCGAGGGCAGTTCGTACCCGAACCTCTTCTTCCGCAGAAGGAGGCCGCGAGTCGAAATCGAAAAAACCGCAAAACCGGATCAACGCGATTCCCACAGAGGCGAATCGTCTCCGTACAGGTCCTGCAGGTTCCCTAGGGCAAATTGACAGGATTGTTGCACCAGGCCGACGACGGTGTCCATTTCCTGGCTGTCGCGAGGGGAGTACACGGTGAGAAGTGCTGTCAGGATTCCGGCGGAGGCAATCGGATGGGGTTCGCCCCAGCCGAGACGCACCACGGCGTCGCGAAGCACCTTGGGAAGAGTCAGGTGTAGGCTGCCCGTGGGATGGAGATGGCAGAATTCGTGGCTGTCTATAAAGGATTCCGGCGGTCCGGCGGCAAGCGCATCGGCCAGGTACAGGGCGTGGCTGCCGGGAAGGGCCATGCGGCTCTGCTGGGAGCGGACCCACGGCAGTTGCAGACACCGTTGGAGCAGTTCGTCCGCCGCTTCAGGGGAAGGCAACTGATCGAGTTGGACATGAGGAAGAGACCGTTGCATGCGAGGCCGCGCACCCGTTCTCGGGTGCGGCAGCATGGTCACTCTGGTGAGCATCGCAATCGCCGGCATGGGCATGATTTCGGAACCACAGTCGATTCAGTTTATGGCTGCCCGGCCTTTTTGCAATCGCTCAACCCTGCCATTTCACAGTTGTCAAATCTGGTAATACGAGCCTCGCAACAGGGCGCAATCGCTCCGGCCCCGGCGGAGAAACGGCCGAAGTCGTGTAACAAGGATGGCCATTTGAGATAATGAGGCCGTGATGAAGAGCCGCTATCGGCGTATAAGCTCAGCTTCTTTTCTTGTCGCCCTGCTGGCCCCAGGCCTGTGCGCGCAGCAGGTGCGCGTCTGGCTGACTACAGACGACCAGCAAAACCTTTTACAACCGCAGTCGAGTGTACGGTTTAGTACAAGCACGAATACGTCGCCTACTCTGGTGATCGACGAGCGCGCCCGACACCAGGTGGTGGAAGGGTTCGGCGCATCGATGACCGACTCTTCGGCTTACGTCCTTAATGAGGTGCTGCCCCCGGCCAGCCTGCAGGCGGTGATGCGGTCGTTATTCGACCGCACGCAAGGGATCGGCGTCAGCTTCTTACGCAATCCCATGGGCGCGTCCGATCTGGCGCGCACACGGTATTCCTACGACGATCTGGCGGCGGGCGCCACCGATCCCAGTCTGGCTTCGTTTTCCATTGCACCCGACCAGGCGGATATTCTGCCGCTGCTGGAGATGGCCCGCGGCATCAACCCGCAGATCAAGATGATGGCAACGCCGTGGAGTCCTCCCGGCTGGATGAAGACCACGGGATCGATGATCGGCGGATCGCTCAACGCTTCGGCCTATCAGTCGATGGCCGCTTACTTTGTGAAATACCTGCAGGCATATGCCGCCGCAGGCGTGCCGGTGGATTACATCAGCCTGCAAAACGAACCGCTCAATGTCCCCACCGATTATCCAGGGATGTCGATGACCAGCGCGCAGGAACTGGACTTTCTGGGCAACTATGTCCTGCCGGCGTTACAGTCGGCCAAGCTGTCCACTAAGGTTCTTATCTACGACCATAACTGGGATCAACCGGTGTACCCGGAAGCGGTGCTCGCTAATGCGGCCATCGTGGCGTCACCCAACCTTGGAGGCATCGCCTGGCATTGGTATGGCGGTCCCCCCGGAGCCATGACTACGCTGCACAACCTGTTTCCCGGATTAAAGAACTATGTGACCGAAGCGTCGGGCGGCACCTGGATCGCCGACGAAGTGAAGCAGGACTTCGAAATGATCGTCCACTCTATGCGAAATTGGGCCAGTTCCTACGTGAAGTGGGGCCTGGCGCTCGACCAGAATCGCGGTCCGCACGACGGCGGATGCGGCACTTGCACGCCGCTGGTGACGGTGAATTCGCAAAACGGCACGGTAAGTTACCCTGCCGACTACTACACCCTGGGACATTTTAGTAAGTTCGTGGTGCCGGGATCGACCGAGTTATGGTCGTCTAATGCCCCGGGACTCATCGACGCCGCCTTTATTACTCCTAACCGCGATTATGTTCTGGTGGCATATAATGACTCCTCCACCAGCCGGACATTTCAGGTCTGGTGGCGCCAGCGGTCGTTCACTTATACCTTACCCGCCCTGGCCGGCGCAACTTTCACGTGGCCGGGGGAAACTGAGGCGGTCAATCCGCGCCGCGGTATGAAACCGGGCGCGAACCCGGGTTACACCATCGCCGCCGCGCAGCAGATTGAGGCATCCAGTTACACCCGTCAGTCCAATCTGCAGTCGGAACCATGCACCGATACCGATAATGGCTTCGACATGGGCTACGCCGAAGACGGCAGTTGGCTGGAATATGACGATATCGATTTCGCAAGCGGGCTCAGCGCGGTGGATGTGCGGTGGGCCAGCGCAGGCTCGGGCGGGACGCTCGAATTCCACCTGGATAGCGCCACCGGCCCCATCGTGGCACAGGGCAGTTTGCCGGTGACGGGCGGCTGGGAGACATGGCAAACCTTCCCCATGACGGTCTCCGGCGCGCAGGGTGTGCACCGTTTATTCGTGATTTTCCATGGCACGGGCACCGCCGGCCTGGGAAACCTCAACTGGTTCCACTTCCGCTAAGGTCCTGCACCGCGCAACCTCGCTAGGGCCGCGGTCGCAACACAGCGGTGCAGCCGCGACGTCAGGCGCAAGCGCGCCGATTGCTTGCGACACGGGGCTCAGGATCGGGCTCGCGACAGCGCTGTACGCAATCGCACAATGGTCGCGGACCGCTAACTGGTGCCGGCTGTATGATGAGTGAGTCGCGCTCGGTTAGCCGGTGAAAATTCACGTGCTGCTGTTCTGGCTGGGGTCCAACCTGTACGCAATCTCGACGTCACCGGTTCGCGAGGTCCTGCCCATCGCGGCTCTGACCGCCGCGCCCGGACAGCCCCCGATCATCAGAGGTTTTCTCAATGTGCGCGGCTCGGCCGTGCCGGTGATTCGTCTGCGCCGCCTTTTCGGCTTCGACGAACGCGATCCCCGGCGGTACACGCCGCTGATCCTGGTGGATTCCGGTTCTGCCATGCTGGCGCTGGAAGTGGACGCCCTGGAGGAAGTCGTCGAGCACGATGAGGCCGCTACCCAACCGCTGGCCGCCGGCCACTCCGCCAACGATTGCGCCGAGGGAATGATCGCCTGGAACGGCCGGGAAGCGATTCTGCTCTCTTTTAAACGGCTCCTGCTGGCGCAGGAAATGGAGCGCGTGCGGGCTTTGCAGGGCGCGATGCAGGAGCGTCTGAACGCACTAGCTGCTGAAGTCCAATGACCCTGCGACAAATCGTCTCCGATCCGAGCTACCAGGCGCTCAAGCAGTATGTCCTGTCACAAACCGGATTGGAATACTATGCCAATCGCGACGAGGATTTCGCCGCGCGCCTCAAACGGCGCCTCAGCGCCGCGCCGATAGCCGATTGCCGGAATTATCTGGCCGCCCTCGAAAAGCCCGCGGGACGTCCCAATGAGATGGACGCCCTGGTGGGCGAACTGACCATCGGAGAGACTTACTTCTTCCGCGAAGAGGAACACTTCGACTTATTGCGTTCCACCATTCTGCCGGACCTCATCGGACGCAATCGCGAGACACGCCGCCTGCGGATCTGGAGTGCCGGCTGCGCGACCGGCGCCGAACCGTATTCCATTGCGATCCTGCTCCAGCGGCACTTCCCAAACCTCCTGCGCGATTGGGAGGTCTTCATCGTGGGAACCGACATCAATCTCGATTTCCTGGAACAGGCGCGCGCCGGAAATTTTTCAAAATGGGCGCTCCGCGATATGCCGCCGGAGATGCAGGCCGCGTGCTTCGTACAGAACGAGTCGCGCTGGGTGCTGCGCGACGAGTACCGCCGCCTGGTCGAGTTCCGCTATCACAACCTGGTGTTGGAACCCGATCCGCCGTTCCCCGACGGCCTGTCTTTCGACCTGGTGGTATGCCGGAACGTCCTGATCTATTTTTCGCAGGAGCGCATTCGGGAGGCGGCAGGGACCTTTTTTCGTGCGCTGGCGCCCGCCGGATGGCTGCTGATCGGACATGCCGAGCACAACACCGCACTGTTTTCGGAATTCGAGCCAGTGCAGTTCGCCAGCACCACCGCTTATCGCAAAGAGCCCTCGTCCGTGCCGGCAGCCGTCCTCCCCGTGGCGGCCCCGGACATAGCGTTTGACCTTCCGCCCGTGCTAGTGGAACCGGCCCGCGTGGCAGCAATCGCAGAGCCAGCGCCCTCGCCCGCGGTGTTGCTCGGCGAGGCCCGCCATCTGGCGGATGGAGGCAAATTGGCGGACGCCGCCGCTCTATGCCGTCGACTGATTGCGCAGGATCCGCTGAACGCCGGCGCGCGGCTGACTTTGGGGCTCGTTTTGGAACATATGGGAGCAGTGACGGAGGCGGCCGCGGAACTGCAGAAGGCGATCTATGCGGACCGCGAGATCGCCCTGGCACATTACCATCTGGGGACGCTGCGCCAGTCGGCGGGCGATCTCGAAGCGGCGCGCAAGGCGTTCCGCAATGCCCTGGAAGTGCTCCGCCCGCTGGCACACGATGAGCCCGTAGCATACGGCGACGGCATTCGCGTCAGCGAACTCAGCGAACTCGCACGCATGCATCAGGAGACCATCGGACGATGAGCGATGCCCCGCGGTTCGACTGGCAGAGCGCCCTGGCGCGTCTCGATAAGGCGCGCCGTGCCTTGGAGCAAGGCCTTGCCCCTGCCGCCGAAGAGCTGGAGGCTATCTACCGCGAACGCGCGCAGCGTCTGGCGCAGGGCGGTGCGGACGAGCCGGAAATCGAGGCCGCCGGGCTCCTCACGGTATTTCGCATCGACGCCTTCCGCTACGCACTGCCCGGGTCCAGCGTGGCCGGCGTCCTGTCCGGTGCGAAACTCGCTTTTGTGCCTGGCGCCGACCCTGCCCTGATGGGGGTCGTTCAGGTGCGGGGTGAGATCCGCCCGGTTTACAATCTTCTGATTCACCTGCAAGCTCAGGGCTCTCCGCCATCCGGCGGGCCCATCATTCTGGTGAACGCGGACAGAATACAAGTGGGTATCGCGGTCACCGAGGTAGAGGAAATCCGCCCGTTTTTGAAGGATATACCGACGGCGGCGCCGGAATCCGGCGCAGTCTCCTGGGTCACCGAGGATTTCGTGCACGTGCTGAACCCACGCGCACTGTGGAGAAAAAGACATTGATTGGAAATATGAAAATCGGGCCGCGCCTGTTGTTCGGATTTGGCGTGACGGTAGCCCTCACACTGCTGCTGGGCGGATATACCCTGCGTAAACAGGCGGAACTGCAGAAGCTGACGGACGAGGTGGATCGCCGCGACTTCGCTTCCCTGCAAAGTCTGGAAGAGATCACCTCCGGCGCAAACAACATGCGGGGACAGCGTGAACTCGCGCTGCTGAACGCGTATCTTCACCGCGACCACCTGGCGGCAGGGTCGCCGCAAGCCGACGAAACCATGTGGCGGCAGCTTCGCGAAACCGATCTCAAAGCCCTGAGCGATCTGGCGGTGCTGGCGGGGCAGTTCGAAACCAGCGCGGTGACGGTCGACCGTTCGGCAGGATGGCGCCGCATGCGGGTAAGCATTCAGGATTGCGAGGACGCGCTCAATGCGCTCACACCGGCGGCGGAGACCGAATTCACGGCCATCAATAACGGCAACCTCCAGGATGGAGGGGCCGCACTGGTGAACGCGGAGAGTCTTTCCACAGCATACGCCGCCAAACTCAATACCGCCCAACGGGTGGTGCAGGACCAGTTGGATCTGGGCCGTAGCGAGGTGGATCAAAGCGCCGCTAATACGCGCGAGTCGGTGGTGGTGGTCCTGATTGTCACCGTGCTGGTGGGCTTCTTCTTCGCCATGATCATTCATCGCTCCATAACCGCGCCGCTGCAGGACTTCATGCAGGTAGTGGAACGCGTGGGCCGGGGCGATTTGACGCGCACCGTTCCGCTCGCCCGCAGGGATGAGATCGGCGACCTTGGCAAGGGCCTGGACCGCATGGTGAAGGGTCTCAAAGCCGTGGCCTCGCAGACACGCCTGGTCGCCGAGAGCATCAATTCGGCGACCACCGAGATTCTGGCGTCGACCCAACAACAGGCCGCGGCCACGGCAGAGCAGGCGGCCGCGGTTCATGAGGCGAACGCCACCATGGCGGAGATTTCGCAATCGGGCGCGCAGATATCGGAGCGCGCCAAACAGGTGGCCACGGCCGCTGAAGCCACGTCCACCGCCAGCACCTCCGGATTGCAGTCGGTAAAGGCGACCACTGCCATCATGGAAGCTATCCGGCAGCAGGCCGAGGCGGTGGCGGAGAATGTCATCGCGCTGAGTGAAAAAACGCAGGCCATCGGCGACATCATCACCACCGTGAACGATATCGCCGAGCAGTCGCACCTGCTGGCGTTGAACGCCTCTATCCAGGCCGCCGCCGCGGGCGAGCACGGCCGCAGCTTTTCAGTGGTGGCGCGCGAGATGAAGAATCTGGCGGTGCAATCCAAGCAGGCCACCGTACAGGTGCGCGGCATCCTGGGCGATATCCAGCGCGGCATCACATCTTCGGTGATGTTGACGGAAGAAGCGGTGAAGCGCGCCGACTCCGGCCGTCAGCAGGTCGGCCTGACGGACGACATTATTCGCAAGCTCACCGAAAATATCGAGGAGAGCATTCGCGCATTCCAGCAGATTGTGGGCGGCAGCAGCCAGCAGCAGATCGGCTTCGAACAAGTCACGCATGCCTTCCGCAACATCGGGGTGGCTACCCAGCAGACCGCGTCGAGCACCAGGCAATCTGAAAAGGCGGCCGCCAACCTGAGCGATCTGGCCAAGGATCTGCGCGAGGCGGTAGCGAGATACCAGCTTTGAACCGCCCGGACCCAGCGCTGCTCCAGATCTTCGCCGCAGAGCAGGGCGAACTGCTGAGCCGGATGCGGCTCCTCATACAGGGGCCGGGGCTCGATCCCGCGGCGGTAGAAGGTATCATGCGCAGCGCCCACACGCTGAAAGGCGCGGCGCGGGCGGCTGGAGTGGAATGCACGGAAACCTTGACCCACGCCCTGGAAGGATTGTTCGCAACGCTCCGGACGGGCGCGACGGAGTGGGGGCCGGAAGTGCAAACCCTCGCCGCGCACACGCTGGATAACATCGAAGATTGCCTGGCATCGATTGTCGCCCGCCGCGAACCGCCGGAGATCGCCGGCATCTTGCGGGAATTGCAGCGTTACCGCGGCACGGGGGAAACTTTAGCGCAGCCCGCCGCCCCCACCGCCCCGGAACAACCGCCGGAACCGCTGCTTCCGGGCGAGTTCGTGCGCCTGCCGGGTAGCGCGCTCGACGAGTTGATGCGCACCTCCTCCGAACTGGTGGCGGCCGCGGCGGCGGGCGATATCGAAGACCCGGCCGGGGTGGCCCGCGCCGAGAGCAGCTACCGGGGTTGGTCGCGCCGGCGCCAGGAGGCCGTTCCCGCGCTCAAGAGCCGGCAGCACGACCCCGCCTTCGCTCCTGTTCTGGAGTGCATACAGGAGGCCGACCTGCAGCTTCGCCTGCTGGTAAATGAAATCCGCAGCGAAGCCGTCCGGCAACGCAGCCGGCAGTGGGAATTCGCACTCATGGCGGAGCGCTTGGAAGATAGCATTCTGCACGTCCGCATGGTGTCCGCCGATTCCGTCTTCGGCAGCTTCGGACCCATGCTGCGCGCGCTGGCGCAGGAGGAGGGGCGCCAGGTCGATTATCGCGCCGAGGGGCTCGAACTGCCGGCCGACCGCGCGGTGCTGCAGGCGCTGAAGGATTCCGTGCTGCACTTGCTGCGCAATGCGGTGTCCCACGGCATTGAGCCGGAGGACGCGCGCGTCTCTGCGGGAAAGCCCCCGGCGGGCGTCATCCGCTTGCTGTTCCGATCGCAGGGCGAGCGGCTGCAGGTCATCGTGGAAGACGATGGCCGTGGGCTCGATCGGGAGGCGCTGGCAAGGGAGGCCGTGCGCCAGGGGCTGCTGGAGCATGCCGCCGAGCGCCCCGCGGAAGACCTGGCGGAGCTGATTTTCCGGCCCGGCTTTTCTACTTCTTCGAAGCTCACCACGCTTTCGGGACGCGGCATGGGGCTGGCGGTGGTACGCCATGAAGTGAGCCGCTTGCAGGGCGATATTCACGTCAGTTCGATTCCCCGGCGCGGCACCACCATCACCATTTCGGTGCCGCTCTCGCTTTCCAGCCAGCAGGTTCTGCTGGTGTCGGCTTCCGGACATAAGTTCGGCTTCGTCACCTCCAACGTGAATCGTCTGCTGCGTCTCAGGCCGGTCGATATTCATACCGTGCAAGGTCAGACTTCCGTGATCGTCGATACCAAAGCCGTTCCCCTCTATCGCCTGGGCAGCTTATTGGACGTGCCTGGCGCGGAAGAGGCGCCGGCCGCGGAAATGGGCTGCGCCATCGTGGAAGCCGGCCAGCAGATGTGCGCCCTGGCAGTGGATGAACTGATCGACGTGCTCGACACAGTCATTAAGCCGTTGGGGCTGCCGGAGGATGCAGTGCCGCTAAGCTCCGGTGGCGTGGCGCTCCCCAATGGCGAAGTGGCCGTCATTTTGAAGGCCGTCGACGTGGTGGAGCTGGGGCGCAGGAGCGGGCGGAGCGCGACGTCTTTCGCTCCGCCCGAGGCGCCCAAGCGCTCCGCCAGAATCCTGGTGGTGGATGATTCACTCACTACCCGATCATTGGAACGAAGCGTGCTGGAGTCACATGGCTATGAGGTGATTCTGGCGGTAAATGGCAAAGAGGCACTCGACCGATTGAGCCGGCAGACCGTTCAGCTAGTGATTACGGACATTGCGATGCCCGAAATGGACGGTTTCGAACTCCTGCAAAGGATTCGGCAAAATAAGGACTGGTCGGCAATTCCTGTAATTGTGGTGAGTTCCCTTGAAAGCCGCGAGGATCAGGAACGGGGATTGGACTTGGGAGCGGACGCTTATATCGTGAAGCGCAAATTCGACCAGCGGGAGCTGCTGAATACCGTCCGGCAGATTTTATGAGACCGGTACGGGTTCTGATCGTCGAGGATTCCGCGGTGGTGCGGGAGCACTTGCGCAATATCATATCGGCCGATCCGCGTCTGCAGGTGGCTGGAATGGCCGGCAGCGGCGAAGAGGCGCTGGCCATGGTCGACCAAGTCGCGCCCGACGTGATTTCGATGGACATCCAACTTCCTGGAATCGAAGGTTTTGAAACCACGCGCCGCATCATGGCCTACCGGCCGACACCCATCGTGGTGGTCTCGGGTATCGACATGGAAGAAGTAAATTTAACCATGCGGGCTCTCAAATCCGGCGCGCTCGGTGTGGTGCAGAAGCCGGTATCCTCCGGCCATCCGGACTACGATGTGATCGCGCGGCGGCTATGCACGCAACTAGCGATCATGAGCGAGGTAAAAGTAATACGACGCCGCGACGTCGGCCCCCGCAAAGGGGAACCGGCGCTGTTGCCGGCCGTCCCGCCGGTTTCCGTGTCCCGCCTTTCATTTGCCGCGACGCCGAGGGTGCTGGCCGTCGCCGCCTCCACCGGCGGCCCGAACGCGCTTCTTCACTTACTCTGCGGTCTGGGCGAACATTTCCCTTTGCCGGTGGTGCTGGTGCAGCATATGACCTCCGGGTTCGTAGAAGGGTTTGCCGACTGGCTCTCCGAAGTGACGCCCTTTTCCGCTTGCGTGGTCAACGGACCCACTACGCTGCTGCCGGGCATGGTATACGTGGCGCCGAGCGAACGCCACCTGGTCCTGCACTCCAGCGGCGCCGGCCTCAGCGATGCCCCACCGGTGGGCACGCTTCGCCCGTCGGCCAATGTTCTGTTCTCCTCGGCGGCGAAAACAGTCGGGGCGGCTTGTATCGCAGTCCTGCTTACCGGCATGGGAGAGGATGGCGCGGCCGGGATGGGCGAACTGAATGCTTCCGGCGCGTACACCCTGGCGGAGGACGAAACCACGGCAGTGGTGTACGGCATGCCTGCCGCGGCGGCGCGCCAAGGCTTTGTCCGTGAACTTCTCCCCTTGCCGGGCATCGCACCCCGCATCCTCTCGCTCATCGCAGCGAAGAACGAAAGGTCGTGATTATGGCGAGCCGTCGCATCCTCCTGATTGAAGACTCGCCGACGCAGGCGCATCGTCTGCGAGCCCAACTGGCATCGAGCGAACTCGAGATCGAACACGTCGCCAGCGCGGAGGCGGCATTCGAGGATCTGGCGAAGCACACGCCCGACGCGATCGTCGTGGATTATCATCTGCCCGGCAAGAACGGCACCGATTTCTGCCGTGAAATCAAGTCCAGCCTGAATACTCGCGCCATCCCCGTCCTGATGCTCACCGTGGATGAAGGCAACACCGCCCAGATGCGAGGCCTGGAGAGCGGAGCGGACGACTATCTGCCCAAATCGGCCGACCCCGACATCCTGCGCGCCCGCGTGAACGCCCTTCTGCGCGGCTCGAATACCGCTCCGCCGATGGTCGAACTGGAGCACCCCGGCGGACAGGTTCACGTTCTCGCCATCGACGACAGCCCGACCTATCTCTACTACATCTCCCACGAGCTAAGACCCACCAATTATCTTCTGGAGACGGCGAACGATCCCGAGGAAGGGCTCGAAAAAGTTCGCTCCGGCCACTTCGATTGCGTTCTGGTGGATTGCGAGATGCCCAAGCTCGATGGGTTTGCGGTATGCCGCCGGATCCGCGAAATGCGCGGCGAGGGTAACCCGCACGTAGTGCTGATCATGGTCAGCAGCCACGAGGACAAGGGCCATATCAAATTAGGATTCGAAGCCGGCGCCGACGATTACATCTTCAAGTCCGCCGACGGCGCCATTCTGCGCGCCCGCATCGACGCCTTCCTGCGGCGTCGGTTTCTGCTGGGGCAGAATCGCAAGATTGTGGAGGAACTGCGTGAGCGCGAAGTGCGCGCCATGCGCGCGCAGGTGGCGCAAAAGGAAGCGGAAGCGCGCGCCGCGCTGGCCGACCAGTTGGCGGCGGCCAATCGGGCGCTGGCACTCACCAATCTCCGGCTCGATTCGGCCAATCGCGAACTGGAGGAATTCACTTACTCGGTAGCGCACGATCTTAAAGAACCCTTGCGCATGGTGACCATCTACATCCAGTTGTTGCAAAAAGAGTATGGGGCCGGCCTGGATGAGAAGGCCGGGCAGTTTATGGCGTGGTCTATCGAAGGCGCCCAGCGGATGGACCGCTTCATCCAGGATCTGCTGGAATATACGCGCGCCACCGGGAGCCGGAACGACGCGCCGCGGGCACAGACCTCGCTCAATGAAATCGTGGAATTCGCGCTGGAGAATCTGACCATGGCGGTGCAGGAGAGCGGCTGCGAGATCGCGGTGGCGCAACTGCCGGCGCTCTGGGTGGAATCGGCGCGCCTGCAGCAGGTTTTTCAAAATCTGCTGGGAAACGCGATCAAGTACCGCCGCCCCGACGCCCGGCTTTCCATCCGGGTGTGGGCTGAGAGAAGCGGCGACACCTGGACCATCAACGTGCAGGATAACGGCGTGGGAATCGATTCACGCGATCTGGAATCGGTGTTTCAATTGTTCCGCCGGGGGCGGAACGAGGAGCCCAATGGCACCGGCGTGGGGCTCTCCATCTGCCGCCGCATCGTGGAGCAACACGGCGGAAAGATCTGGGTGGAATCGCAGTTGTCGCAGGGCTCCACGTTCCGGTTCACGCTTCCGGAGGGCCCCGCCGCGGAGTGACACCGGCGGTCGGCTCTTCGCGCGCTAATGGCTCTCGCGTAGTGGCCGAAATCGGCGGCCTTTTTGCGCAGCCTGACTAAGCTGAAATATCCTCCAGGTCGGAGCTCTCCTCTGGGTTCGGCGGTTGCCCCCGACAACGTCTTCTCGCATCGATTCGGCGCTCCTCCGGTGACAGCCCGGAAGATAGTACTCGCTACTTTGGTTAACTGTCCGGCCCGCCTGACAATCCGCCCCGAATACGTGTACACTTTAATATCTCTCCGATTAGCTGTAACTTGAGCATTGCCGGAGGGTTGTAGGGTTTTGGTCCGCGAGTGGTTGGGGACTCCGGCGAGCAGCGAAATTTCAGATGAGGGTTGACTGTCAGCATCTAACCGTAGCTCTGGGCCAGGATACCGAAATTCCAGTTCTGCGGGACGTCACGTTTGAAGTGCGGTCTAACCAACTGGTTACCGTTCTCGGCCCCAGCGGCTGCGGGAAGACCACGCTCTTGCGCACCATCGCCGGCTTGATTCCGGCTACCGAGGGGCGCGTGTGTCTGGAACCTGCGGCCGGCGATCGCAGCTCCTCCGTGCTTCTCGTGTTTCAGGAAAACAGCCTGTTCCCCTGGATGACGGCATTGGAGAACGCCGCATTCGGGCTCAAGGCGCAGGGTGTTCCCCGTCCGGAACGGGAGGCGGCCGCGCATGAACTGATGCGGCGCTTCGGCCTGGCCGGTTACGAACATCGATACCCCAACGTGATGTCGGTAGGGATGAAGCAGCGCGTGGCGGTCATCCGCTGCTTTCTGAGTAATCCCGCGGTGATGCTGATGGACGAGCCGTTCGCCGCCCTCGATCCGCGCACCCGGCTGACTTTGCAGGAAGAATTGCTCTGGCTGTGGGAGCGCAATCGGGGGACCATCGTTTTTGTCACGCACGATATCGAAGAGGCGATCCTGCTCAGCGACCGGATTCTGATTCTGGATAAGCGGCCGGGCCGGATTGTCGCCGAGATCGACGTGCCCTTCGCGCGCCCTCGCGATGCGGCGCTCACGCTGACCGACGAGTTCCTGGCCCTCAAACGGCAGATCTGGTCTACCTTCGACGATACCCTGGCGGTCCGCCTTCTGCGCGCCGAAGGAGCCGCGAAATGAAACACGGCCGCAATCTGGCGTGGAAATTGGGCGTGCCCGCGACATTGCTCGTAATCTGGCAGATTTGCGCGATGGCCGGTTGGCTGCACCCAATGTTCTTTCCCCCTCCGGCAGCAATCTGGCGTGCGGGAATGCAGATGGTGCGCAGCGGAGAACTCGCCCTCAACCTCTGGACCACACTCACCCGGGCCTTCCTTGGCTTTGCGGTGGGTGCCGTGCCTGGTGTCGCGCTGGGGGTATGGATGGGCCGGGCGCCGAAAATCCGCCTGGCTTTCGAACCCTTTTTCGCGTCCCTGAACTCCACTCCGCGCCTGGTTCTCTTTCCCGTCTTTATGGTGCTGCTGGGCATCAACGATACCGCGCGCGTCCTGCTGGTGGCCGTCGGTTCCCTGACAATCCTGGCAATGCACTCGCTCGATGCGGTGCGCAGCGTGGCTCCGGGGTATGTCGAACTGGCGGTGAATTATGGTTATCGAGGCTGGGGACTCTTCCGCGAAGTGTATTTCCCGGCGTGCATGCCGCGGTTGTTTACCGGGTTCCGGACAGCCATCGGGCGAGCCCTGGTAGTGGAGATCTCCGCCGAGTTACTCAGTTCCACCAACGGTATGGGCAGCACCATCTGGCTGGCATGGCAGACGTTTTCCATCGACCGCCTGTATGTTGCCGTATTGATCGTGGCGATGCTCGGCAGCGCGGTTCACGAGAGCCTGTTGTTCCTGGAAAGGCGGGCGGTGCCCTGGAAGGCGTAACCCAAATCGGCGGCAGCAGGATAGCGCCGTGGCTCCGGCTGTCGGGCTTCGCCGTCCTCATCGCCTGTGGTCTGCCGGCGTGGCCGCAGACCAATTTCGGCCGCATCAGCGGGGTGGTGCGTGACGGTACCGGAGCAGTAGTGGCGGAAGCCAAGGTCTCGGCGGAGGATTCGTCCACGCAACTCAAGCAGACCGTCTTCACCGGTATCGACGGACGGTATTTATTTGCCGTGCTGCCCGCGGCTACTTATTCCGTGGCTGTCGCAAAGGATGGATTCGCCGCCAGCCGGCAGGACGGTATTGTGCTCGACGCCGCCTCAAATCGCACCGCCGATTTCGTGCTGGAACTGAGCGCGATTGAATCGACTGTGGCGGTGACGGCGGTCGCCGAGCAGGTGCAGACCGAATCGGGCGACGTATCGCGCGTGGTGAACTCCCGGCAAGTCGAACAGACCGCGCTGAACGGCCGCAACTCGCTACAACTGCTGCGCCTGCTGGCCGGCACTGTGGCCGTCACGCTCGATCCGTTTTCGCTCGGCAGCAGCACCCTGGGGCAGGCCATCAACGGCATTCGTTCGGCCTCCATTTACACCACCATCGATGGCGTGGCTAACATTTCCGATGGCGGTAATGACCTGCTGGCCGTGAATCCCAACATTGACACCCTTTCCGAAGTGCAGGTCCTGACCGCCAGCTATGCCGCCGAGTTCGGATCGCGCATGGGAGCCATGGTCAATGAAGTGACCAAATCGGGCACGCACGAGGTTCACGGTTCGGCCTTCGAATTCGTGCGCAACGATTATTTCGACGCGCGATCGTTCTTTTCGGCCGGCCGGGAACCGCTGCACTTCAACGATTTCGGCTGGACGCTGGGCGGTCCGGTGACGGTTCCCCGCCATTTCAATTCAGATCGCAACAAGCTGTTCTTTTTCGCAGCCGAGGAATGGAAATACAACCACCAGGCGCAGACCAACCTGAACGTCGTACCCACGGCGGCGGAGCGCGCGGGGGACTTTCTCGGAACCGGGCTGCCCGCGCCGGTAGATCCCTCAAATCACCAACCCTTCCCGGGCGCAGTCGTACCCGTAAGCCGCTGGTCGCAGAACGGACCTCGTTTGCTGAGTCCCATCCCCGCCCCCAATTACTCCAGCGCCGGTGGGAATTACTCCATTACAGAGGTGGCCACCACCGATTCGCGAGAAGACTTACTCAGGTTGGATTACGACCCGAGCTCTAATACCCAGGTAAGCTTCAACGTGAGGCACATCCAACAAAGCGGCTACAGTCCCTTTGTCGGTACCACCTTGGGGCTGGGACCGGTGGCCGACCAGCAGCCGGGATACGTCTCGTCCATCCAGATGACGCATTCGTTCTCTTCCACCCTGGTGAATTTCGCCAGCTTCGGCGTCACCCACGAATTACTGCTGGACCACGCCAACCCGGTGACTCTGTTGAAATCGGTGACCGGCGTCGATTTCCCCGAAATCTATCCGTCGAACTCGTTCGGCACCGGACCCGCGCTCAACGTCGCCGGCTTCACGCCTTACCGGCAAGGCAACCCCCGCACCCACCAGGGCGACGGTATTCTGCAGGCACGCGACGATTTGACCAAAGTTGCCGGCAACCATATTCTGAAGTTCGGCGGCCAGGTGGTTCGCAGCCGTCGTAACGCTTATGACTCGGGCCTCAATACGTACGGCTCGGTGACTTTCGGCACGGGTGCTCCCAACAGTACCGGCAACGCCCTGGCCGACGTGCTGCTCGGCAACTTCCTGACTTACATCGAAGCCGACACCGGCGACTTCTGGTATTCGCGCTTCAACCAGTTCGAGACGTATGCCGAAGATACCTGGCGCCTGAACCGCCGCCTCACCCTGAACCTCGGGTTGCGCTACAGCATCATCCCTCCGAACACCAGCGCTGCCGGCAATATCTCGAGCTTCGTGCCGTCGCTCTATGTGCCTTCGCAAGCACCCACGGTGAATCCGTCCGACGGCTCGATCGTGCCGGGTACGGGCAACCCCTACAACGGACTTTCGCTCTGGGGGAACAGCTGGCCGGCGGCCGCATATGGAAGGGTATCGCAGGTGAACAATCCCGCCATCACCGCCCTGTTCGGCCATCTGCCGGCAGGTGGCACGGCCACGCAGTGGCGCAATTTCGGGCCGCGCTTCGGCTTCGCCTACGACCCGCGGGGCGATGAGAAGATGGCGGTGCGCGGAGGTTTCGGGATCTTCTACGACCGCACGTACCAGGATATTCAAGGCGTGCCGTCGGGCACATCGAATGTCCCGTTCCAGTACATTGCCAATGTGAGCGGCGGCAATATCGATAATCCCGGCAGCGGCGCCAGGGCTTTCCCGCCGAATCCCTCCACGCGGGTGGGCGGAGTGCCGCGGACCATGTCGTACAACCTCGATGTCGAGAGGCTGTTGCCCGGCGAAATCCTGCTCGACGTGGGCTCGGTGGGAACCCTGGGCCGGCACCTTCTGCAAAGCGACGATCTGAATGCCCTGCCGGTAGGCACGCGTCTGACGGCGCCCAACAGCACCATCAATATCAATGCCCTGCGGCGATATGCCGGATACGCCTCGATTCTGTCGTCGAACTATGTGGACAACAGCAATTACAACAGCCTGCAGGTGTCGGCACGGCGCCGGCTGGTAAGGAGCCTGGCCTTCGGACTCAGTTATACCTGGTCGAAGACGCTGGATACCTCCAACGGCACTCCGCTCGATCCTTACAACGTCCGGCCGGACTATGGGCCGTCGGCCATCGACCGGCGCCAGGTGCTCGCCGTCAACTATCAGTATGAGTTGCCGTTCCTCAAGGATCATAGGCCGGGCGTGCTGCGTACTGCGTTGGGCGGCTGGACCATTTCGGGCGTCACGTCGTACCAGAGCGGAGCGCCCAATGACCTGACCCTGAATGGCGATATCGCGCGCGATGGCCAGACGTTCACGCGCGCCACCCTGCTGGGAAATCCCAACCTGCCATCGGACCAACGGACGCTGGCGCGCTGGTTCAATACCAGTCTGGCCCTCACCGCCAGCCAGATGACGCCGGGGCGGAACGGCACATCGGGACGCGGAATCGTGACAGGGCCGGCCTACAGCCAGTGGGATGTCTCGGTGTTGAAAAACTTTGCGGCCGGCGAGCATCGCTATCTGCAACTGCGCATGGAAGCTTTCAATGTGCTCAACCATCCCTGGTTCACCTCCCTTGGAACTACGGTGGGGACGCCGACGTTTGGCGCGGTGACGGCAGCCGGTCCGGGGCGGGTGATGGCACTGGGCATGAAGCTGGTGCTGTGATGTGGAACGAAGCCGTTTTTTATACCCGCCTGGCGTTAGGCTTACGAAAACTGGCGAAGACCGCTCCGCTGGCCGATCCGGAGGGCGCCACCCTGCGGCAATTCGCCAATCGTGAAACTACTTTTCTAGAGCTGATGCGTGTCGGTGTCTTCGACAATCCCCGCACGCCTTACCGCGAGATGCTCCGCCTGGCCGGCTGCGAGTATGGCGACCTCGCACGCGGCGTGAAGCAGAACGGACTGGAACCTACCCTGGAGACGCTCCGCTCCGCCGGCGTCTCCCTGACGCACGACGAGTTCAAATGCAAAACGCCCATCGTTCGCGGCGGCCGTGAGATCCCAAGCGACCGGACCTGCTTTCAGAATCCGGCCATTCACCCGCTCTATCGCGGCCGCAGCAGCGGCAGCCGCAATCGCGTGACCCCCACGCCTTACAGCTTGGAGTTCATCCTCTATCGCGACGCGCGCAACACTTTGCGCATGCAGGAATTGGGCGCCACGGGCAAAGCATTTCTGGTCTTCCGCCCCACCCTGCCGGCTCCTAACGGCTTGCGCATGACTCTTCCCAGGAAAGGTGAGCAGCCCGCCGACTGCTGGTTTGCGGAGGGCGGGAACGCCGGCGGCTGGCACTACCGTCTGGCCACCGCCGGCATCGCGCGTTTCGTCAGGATCGGATGGAAAAACCCGATCGGCGCCGGCGTCATGCCCAGGAATCTGCCGGCCAACGATTTCCTGCCGGTGGCGCAATGGATCGCGCGGCGCAAGTCCGAGGGCGTAGGCACCGTGGGACGCATGTCGCCCAGCGGCGCGGTGCGCATCGCGAGTACCGCCCTGGAGCACGGCGTCGACATTGCCGGCACCATCTTCGTCTGTGGCGGTGAGGGGATTTCGGCTGCCAAACGCGCACGCATCGGAGCGGCCGGCGCGCAGATCTTCGGCAGCTATCCCATGAGCGAAATCGGAACCATCGGCCATGCCTGCCGCCACATGACGGAAGGCAACGACGTCCACCTGTTCGAAGACACGGTAGCAGTGCTCAGCGATCGAAGGCGCCTGCCCTTCTCCGAAGACGAGGCCAACGTTCTGCTGTTCACCACCCTGCTGCCTTTCGCCGGTCAGGTGCTCATCAATGCCGACATGGGAGATACCGGAACCATCGCCACCGTAAAATGCGATTGTTCGTTTTCCCGCATGGGCTTTCACAAACAGATTCGCGACATCGCCAGCCATTCCAAATTGACCGGCTACGGCGTCACCTTAGTGGGAACCGATGTGGTGCGCGTGTTGGAAGAGTTTCTGCCGGCGCGACTGGGCGGCTCGCCGTGCGACTATCAGTTGGTGCAACACGACGAAACGGGCGATACCCAGGTTTCGCTGCGCGTGAGTCCGCGCGTGGGAGTGGATTCGGCGGACCGCGTAAAAGCGCTGTTTCTGGAAGGTGTGCGCGGCCATTTCGGGGGCGCGGTGGCGGTACGGTTATGGAAACATGCGGAGGCGGTGGAGGTAGTGTTCGCCGAGCCGCTGACCACGGTCACCGGCAAAGTGCTGCCGCTCCATCTGGTAAAGCCTTCAGGGAGGAAGAGTGACGCGTAGAGACCTGTTGCGCGGAGCCATGGCAGGCTTGGCTTCAGTTCCCGTGTTGCGCCGCGGCAAGGCGGCCGGCTTGCGCAAAATAAAGGTGGCGACTACGCCGCTGCCGGAGTCCTGCGGCCTGTATGTGGCACTCGAACGAGGCTACTTCCGCGACTCCGGTCTGGATGTGGAACTGGTCACCGTACCGGGCACGATCCAAGTGAATACCGCGATGATCTCCGGCCAGGTGGAGGTCATGATGGGCGGCTTGGCTCCCATGATTCTGAACGCGGTGGCCCAGGGTAGCGGCGTCCGCATCGTGGCGCCCCGTCAATTAGTCTCGGCGAAGTGCGGCAACGTGGGCACTCTCTTCGCGTTGAAGAAGAAGTTCCCGGGCGGGCTGAAGGACATGACGGTGCTCAAAGGCAAGTCCATCGGAGTAGGGTCGGTGGTGGGCTTTACGGAGTTTGCGGTGGATATGCAACTGGAGAATGCCGGCCTGGCCGACCATGCGGCGGAATACGTCCACCTGCCGGTGGGGCAGGGCGCGGCGGCACTCCTCAACGGCCGCGTCGACGCCCTGGCCGTGCTGCCGGAAACGGCGCGCGCCCTGATGGAGAAACCCGATGAAATTGTCATGTCGCCCCCGCTGGCGTCGATCTGCCCCGGATTCCAATATTCCTTCGTCTATTTCGGGTCCGTGCTGCTGAAGGACGACCGAGACGCCGGCGGGCGCTTCCTCTCCGCTTTCATGCACGGCAGCCGCGATTACCATGCCGGCTCGAACCCGCAGTTTTTGCGCGATTTCGCAGCCCGCAGCGGCCACGATCCGAAAGAGTATCTGTCCTCCTGCCGCGACGATGTGTCGGTGGAAACCCATGTGGACCGCGCCAACCTGCAGCGCTTCGCGCAATGGGCGGTGAGGCGCCGCTACGCACAGCGCCTGGTGGATGTCTCCGAACTCGTGGATGAAGGCTTTGCCGCCAAGGCCTAGCACCGTCGGACTGGCGCACGCGGCCGCCTCCCTCAGGGATTTCGACTACCGCCGCTGCGCGCGCCTGGCGGGAATTCAGAAAAGCGAGTGGCTGACTTGCACAGCGCTGGCCTGCGGCGCGGCGGCGGCGGACGCCGGTTTGCTCGCGCTGTTGGTGCCGTTGGGGCGCTCGGTCGGCAGCGGCGGTGTGCCCGCCTTCTGGCGGTCGCCGTGGATGGCGCGCTTCTTCCCGCAGCCGCCCGATGCCATCACTTCGTTCCTCTGGCTGGCGGGACTGATGTTCTTGCTGGCGGTGGTGCGGAATGTCTTCACCCACGCCCAGCACATGGCGGTGGGACGCTTGCGGACGGGAGCCGCGGAGCGTCTGGCGCAACGCATGTTCGAACGTTGCCTGAGCTTCGGCAAAGCCTGGTTCGACCGCACCAGCGAGGGCCGCACTGTCACCGTTCTGGAGTACCGCAACGATGTGGTGGGCGTCTTCTGGTCGCTCCTTCGCATCACCTCCAACGGTCTCCTGCTGATGGGCTATCTGGCGGTGATGCTGCTCATCTCCTGGCAACTGACGCTCATTGCGGTCGTGCTGTTTCCCATCGCCAATTTCGCTTCGCGATCGATCCTCAGCCGCACCGCCGCTGAGGCGCGGAAAGCCCGCGCGGCCATCGGACAAATCGGCAAGCATGTACATGAAGTGCTGGCGGACCTGCCGCTTCATCAGGCCGCCGGGCAGGAGCGGCAGGCGTCGGCGGCGTTCGCGTCTGCCGTGGGAACTCTGCGTGCGTCGTCTCTGCGCGTCTGGCAACTGCAAGGCTTCAGCGCCCGCATTCAGGAATTGACCGGTCTGGCAGCGTTACTTTGCATGCTCGGGCTGGCCATTCCGACCGCGCCGTCACGGACGGTGCAGCCGGTGCTGCTGCTCTTCTTCTTTTTCATCGCGCGCCTGTCCTTGCCGGTGCTGGCGATTTTCCCGGAAGCCATCCTCGATATCGCCGAGCGTCTGCCGCGGTGCAAAGAGTTTCTCGCCGTCTTCGACGACGACGATAAATTCCAAGTGCCCTCCGGCCAGCGCGAGTTCCGGGAGTTACAAACCGCCATCGAGTTTCGGAACCTGACGTTTCACTATCCCGAGGGACCCGACACTTTGCGGAATGTGACCTTCGAAGTCCCTAAGGGACAGATGACGGCACTGGTGGGACCGAGCGGCGCGGGGAAATCGACCGCCGTGAATCTTCTGATGCGCTTCTACGATCTGCCACCCGGCACGATCCGCATCGATGGCGTCGACATCCGCGAATTCTCCATTGCGTCCCTGCGCAAGGCGTTCGCGCTGGTGAGCCAGGACACTTTGCTGGTGAGCGGCTCCCTGCGCGCCAATCTGCTGTTCGGCATGGATCGCGAGGTCAGTGCGGAGGAGCTGGCATCGGCCGTCTCCGAAGCACGGCTGGCAGAGGTGGTGGCCGCGCTGCCCGGCGGACTCGACGGCTCGGTGGGAGAACGCGGCGCGCTCCTCTCGGTAGGCCAGCGGCAACGCGTCGCCATCGCACGCGCCATCCTGCGACGCGCGAACGTGCTGCTCCTCGATGAGGCCACCAGCGGGCTGGACGCTCTCACCGAGGAACTGGTGCGGGAAGCCATCGCCAACGCCGTACGGCACTCCACCGCGCTGGTGATCGCCCACCGTTTCGCCACCCTGCAACGCGCCGCCAAGGTAGTCGTGCTCCAGGAAGGCAAGGTCGTGCAACAGGGCGGACTGGCCGAACTCCTGGCTGAGGACGGACTCTTCCGCCAGATGTCGGAGCGGCAGCAATTCGGCGATTGAGCCGGCGGGCATACCGATGGCGAATCCCCGGGTCTCAGTGGTGGTGGCGGTATACAAGGCGGGAAAGTTTCTGGACGAAACTGTGGCGTCGGTGCTGGCGCAGTCCTGGAGCGATTTCGAGCTCATTCTGGTGGATGACGGGCCGGATTTCGGCGCTTTCGATTCCCGGGCCTGGACGGCGGAGCCGCGCATCCGCATCGTGCGCGGTACACGCCAGGGTGCGGCGGCGGCGGTGAATGTCGGGATGCGCGCCGCGCTAGGCGAATGGATTGCGCTGCTCGATCACGATGACGTCTGGCTGCCCGGAAAACTGCTGGCGCATATGGAGTGTGTGGCCGGGAGTCCGGCCATCGACCTGACTTTCGACTGGTCGCGCTGGATCGACGGCGATGGCGCCGATCTCGGCCTGACCACCCAGCCCTGGCGCGGAGCGATTTCCTTCGAGGGACTGCTCGAGGACTTCGTCATCGGGACTACATCCTCCATTGTGGTCCGTCGCAGCGCAATGGAGCGGGCCGGGCCCATGGACCCATCGCTGCGGCTTGTCTATGACACCGACTTCTGCCTGCGGATAGCGGCCGTGCGGCCGGGTAACTGCCACGCCGTGCCGGCCTATCTCACTCTGTACCGGCGCCACGCCGGTCAACTCTCGGACGGTTTCCGCAATCTGCAAAAGGAGTGGAACGTTCTGCTGACGATGGCGCCGCGGTACGCCCCCCGTCCCCTGTCCCGCCAGTTGGCGGTCGCCGATAGCAATATGCGGCGTTACTTCGCGTGGCTCGCCTGCGAGGCGGGCGTGCCGTGGAGTGCTTTGCGGCTGGCGCTCTCTGCCTTCCGGCGCGCTCCCGCGAACGCCCTGCGGGACCGGCGCAACTGGATGATGCTGGCAGTGGCGGGCGGGCGGCTGATTCTTCCGCGAAGGGCGTGGAACGCGGCAATCGAAATGGGTAAAAGACGTTTGCGATAAGCTTCCGCCTGGCTACTCAACCGCTTTCGCCGCCAGTGCAGCGACCACCGCGATATTGGCCATCAGTTCATCCGGCAGTGTGTGGCGATGCTGCAGATAGGCGCTGTCGTTGTAAGTCACCCACACGGTGTCATCGGCCCTCTCCCAGATCAGAATCTTCAACGGGAGATCGAGCGCTGCCGACGGAGATGCCAGCATGAGCGGCGTGCCGGCGTGCGGATTGCCAAAGATCAGCAGCTTGCACGGACGCATTTGGAATCCCGCTTTTTCCGCTTCGCCGCTGTGATCGATCACCGCGAACAGCTGCACGCCTTTGGCGGCGAGAATATCCTCCAGCCGCGCGACTGTCTGCTCCACGGAGCGATGAGAAGCAATCGTAACGATTCCGTTATTCTGTGCCATGGACGTCCCTCGAAGGTCAAGGAAATGACGATCCGCGCCACCGTTCGGTTTCATCTCCGTTCGCGTTTTCCCGTTTCCACCGCACTCAACTATGATCAAAGCTATGGACTCGAAGCATACGCTGCCCCGCCGCGATATTCTTTCGGCGGCCGGTACGGCATTGACCGCGTCGCTCTTTACCGGACGGGTGAAGGGCGCCAACGACCGCATCGCCATGGGCTTCATCGGCGTGGGAACAATGGGCACGGCGAACTTGGGATACGCCATGCAGGTGCCCGACGTGCAGCCTGTTGCGGTATGCGATGTCTACAAACCGCATCGCGAGCGCGCCGTCGACCGCGCCTCCAAAGGCGGCTTCCAGGTGAAGGCGGTCGCCGACTTTCGCGAAATCCTGGCCGACCGCTCCATCGACGCCGTCTGCATTGCCACGCCCGACCACTGGCACGCCTATATGACTGTCGAGGCCTGCAAAGCGGGCAAGGATGTCTACGTCGAGAAGCCCGCCAGCAAGGGCGTCGACGAAGGTCTCAAAATGGTGCAGGCGGCGCGCAAATACAATCGTGTGGTGCAGGCCGGCACCATGCAGCGCTCCGGCGGTAATTTTCGCAAGGCCGCGGAGATCGTCGCCTCCGGCATTCTCGGCGACATCACCTTCTGCCACACCTTCCAGGCCGAACTCACCAGCCGCGCCCGCTACGGCAACCTGCCCGACGCTCCGGTGCCCGACGGTCTCGATTGGGACATGTGGCTGGGACCCGCGCCCGCCGTGCCGTTCAACCCCAACCGCTGGGGCGAACGCATCACCTTCCCCACCTTCCGTTATTTCTGGGACTACGCCGGCGGCGCCATGACCGATTGGGGCGTCCACCTCATCGACCCGCTGCACCAGTGCTTCGCAGAGGTAATGCCGAAATCCGTGGTGGCGCTGGGCGAGAAATTCTACGTGACCGATAACTGCGATACGCCCGACACCATGCACGCCACTTTCGAATACCCCAGGTTCCTGGTGACGTATGAGAGCCGCACGTGCAATTCCTTGCCCCTGTTCGGCCTCAATCAGGGAGTCGGGACGTCGATCCACGGGACGGAGGGTACCCTGATGGTCAACCGCCGGGGCGTGTGGCTGATTCCCAATACAAACTCCCGGCTTTCCAGCGCCACCTGGGAAAACATTCCCGATATGACCCCCATGAACGAACCGCACTGGAAGAATTTCGTGGAGTGCGTGCGCTCGCGCCAGAAGCCCACCAGCGATATCGAAAACTGCGTGCGCTCGTCGGCGGCCTGCCAGTTGGCCAACGTCTCCATGCGAGCCCGGACGCGCGTGGAATGGGACGAAAAGAACTGGACCTCCCCGCAGGAGGCCGCCCAACCCTACATTCACACGGTTTACCGCAGCCCCTGGAAACTGGAAGTCTAGCAGGATGGCTAAGTCCGCCCGTGCGCGGCCGCGGTCGCGCCCTCCATCCGCGAATCAACCTCCGGCCCAGCCCCCGGTAGCGAAGCGCGCGCCGTGGATTTACGTCCTGCTGGCCGCCGCCACATTGGCAGTGTACGCGCGGACCGCGCATTTCGATTTCGTCAACTTCGACGATCCCGAATCGGTCACCGCCAACCCGCACGTGCGCGGCGGCTTCACCGCCGCCAACATCGCCTGGGCCTTCACTTCCGGCGATGCGGCCAACTGGTTCCCCCTCACGCGGCTCTCCCACATGCTCGATTACCAGCTGTTCGGCATGGCGAGCGGCGGCCATCATCTGATGAACGCGCTGCTGCACGCCGTTTCCGTGCTGCTGCTCTTTGCGTTTCTCCATCGCGCCACGGGACGCCAGTGGCTGAGCGCGTGGGTGGCTCTGACTTTCGCGCTCCACCCCCTGCACGTGGAATCTGTGGCGTGGATCGCCGAGCGGAAGGATGTGTTGAGCACCGTCTTCGCCATGCTGGCGATGTGGAGTTACGTGCGCTGGGCGGAGCGGCCGTCGTTGCGGGGCTACCTGGTTGTCGCCGTTGCGTTTGGGCTGGGACTGCTGGCCAAGCCCATGATCGTCACGCTGCCCCTGATCTTCCTGCTGGTCGACGTCTGGCCGCTCGGTCGCGGGCCGCGATGGCGCGAGAAGATCCCGCTGTTCGCCCTGTCCGCCACCTCGGCCTTCATCACCTGGTTCGTGCAGCGGGCCGGCGGCGCGGTTCAGACCGCGGAACATTTTCCGGTGCTGCTGCGGTTTGAGAACGCCGCAGTGTCTTATTGCATCTATTTGTGGAAATGGTTCTGGCCGTCGCGCCTCGCGGTGTTCTACCCGTATCCCGCCGAAATTCCTCTCTGGCAGGCCGGGGCGGCTGCGCTCGTTCTGGCCGCGATCTCGGTAATCGCGTTGCGCTCCTGGCGCAGCCGTCCCTATCTGGCCGCCGGATGGTTCTGGTACCTGATCATGCTGGCTCCCGTGATCGGCATTGTGCAGGTAGGAGGGCAAGCGCGCGCCGATCGGTATACCTATATGCCCTCCATCGGCGTAGCGATCCTTTTGGCGTGGGGCGCGGCGGACGTTCTTACGCGCCTTCCGCAGGCGAGGGCGCCTCTGACGGCGCTGGCGGCCGCTTCATGCGCTGCCGCGGCGGCAGTCACCTGGGTCCAGTTGAGTTCCTGGCAAAACAGCCGCACCGTTTTCCAGCATGCCGTCGACGTGACGAGTGATAATTACCTGGCGCACCACAATCTGGGCGTGGCGCTAGCTGAGTTGCCGGACGGACTCACGCCGGCCGTGGCCGAGTATCGGGAGGCCTTGCGGATCAAACCCAATTACCTCCGCGCCCATACCGACCTGGGCAGCGCCTACGCAAAAATGGGCCGCCTGCCCGACGCGGTTTCCGAATTCCGCGCAGCCCTGGCGCTCGACCCCGATGCCGCCATTCCGCACAATAATCTGGGCAGCGCCTACGCCCAGCTCGGCGAATGGAACGAAGCCATTTCCGAGTATCGGACCGCGCTTCGTCTCGACCCCGGCTATAACGACGCCACCCGCAATCTGGCCGAGGCGGAGTATCGGCTCGGACTGCAGTTGGCCAAAGCCGGCCGGAAGGTCGATGCCGCCGCCCACCTGGAAGCCGCCTTGCAGGCGCGGCCCGATTTTCCCGAAGCGCACAACAACCTGGGCGTGGTCTTGTCCCAGGACCCCGCGCGCCTGAAGGAGGCGATTGGCCAGTTCGAAGCCGCTCTCGCCCTCAACCCGAATTATGCCGATGCCCACGTCAATCTGGGATTGGCTTTGTCCCAAATCCCCGGCCGAACGCAGGAAGCGATCGCCCACCTGGAAGCGGCCGATCGCATTCAACCCGATCCCGAGGTGCGCCAAATGCTGCAAAAGCTGCGGTTGGAAACGCGCTGAGGCCCCGAAAAGCTCCCGTTTTCGGGATACCGGAGTCAAAATTCTACCATTGCTCAAATCCGCTGCGATTTCCCGACTCTAACGCCATCTTTAACGGAAATCTTATCGTGAAATCCCTAGTCCACATGGAGGCGAGAGGTGTATGCTGTACGGGAGAAACACTTCGTCGGTGTGGTTGTCAAAACGTAAGAAAGTCTAGAATCTGGCCGTGGAAAGAGGTTTATGACCATGTTTCGTCTGTTCTCGAATGCCATTTGCACGATCGGCGGCAAAACCGGGAGGCGTCTTGTTTCAGCCGCCGGTGCCGCATTGCTACTCTCCCTTGCCTTCTCCATTTCTCTGTTTGGCCAAGCCGTAAACTCTACCATTCTGGGCACTGTTTCGGATTCAAGCGGCGGAAGTGTCGTCGGCGCGAAGGTGACGCTCACCGAGACCAATACCAATGTGAGCCGCACGGGCCAAACGAACGAAAGCGGCAATTATGTGTTTTCGAATATCCCCCCAGGCACTTATGCCGTCACAGTGGAAATGACGGGGTTCAAAAAAGAGGATCGCCGGGATATCGGTTTGCTGGTGAACATCACCCAGCGTATTGACGTTCAACTTCAGCCCGGCAGCGCCACAGATACGATCGAGGTGACGGGCGCACCGCCGGAGTTGCAGACGGACCGCGCCGATACCGGCCGCAACATCGACTCGATGGATGTGGCGGCACTTCCGGTGCTGATCAGCAACCGCAATTATCAGGCACTGCTGGCCCTGGTCCCCGGCACGGCGCCACCGACCGAGGAGCACTCTCAGTTTTTCAACGCATCGGACTCGCTACAGACTGAAGTCAACGGGGCTCCGCGCGTGGCGAACAATTATCAAATCGAAGGCATTGACGACAACGAGCGGACCGGCCTGCTGCAAGTCGTAATCCCCCCACTGGAAGCGATCCAAACGGTGGACGTCTCCACCAGCAACCACTCGGTAGACCTGGGACGGGGCGCCGGTGCGGTTACCAACGTGATCCTGAAGTCGGGGACCAACCAGTTCCATGGTTCCGTGTACGAGTTCCTTCAGAATAGCGACCTGGACGCCCGCAATTTCTTCCAACCCACGGTCGCCGCGGTCCACTACAACTACGTCGGCGGCACGATCGGCGGGCCGATCAAGAAGAACAAGCTGTTCTTCTTCGGAGACTTCCTGCGTACCATGGACCACGAGGCCAACGCCAACACGGAGACGATCCCGTCGCCGCTATCGCGGACAGGGAACTTGAGTGAGGCCCTGGCTGGCTCCAACCCCGCCTTGGTTTACGATCCGGCAACCGGGAATCCGACCACCGGTGTAGGCAGGACTCCATTCCCCGGCAACGTGATTCCCACGAACCGCCTGAACCCGATCGCCCTTAAAATCCTGGCTCTGGTTCCCAACCCGAACGAAGCCTATAACACTCTGGCCCCTTCGAACAACTACTTTGCCCTGCTGCCCTTCCACAAGGACACCAATTTTACCGACGGGAAGATCGACTACACGATCAAGGATTCAGACCACCTGAGTGGCCGGTTCAGCTTCCAGCGGCCGGTGATTTATCAGGCCCCCATTTTCGGCATTGCCGGCGGCGACGCCAACGGCGGCTTCGAGGGTACCGGAGTTCAGAAGACATACAGCAGCGGCATCAACTGGACCCACATTTTCTCGCCCAGCCTGCTGAACGAATTCCGCTTTGGCGTGGCGCACTACAACAACGTAGCGCAAGCGAGCGACTACGGAACCAACGCTTCCACCAACATTGGAATCCCCGGCATTAATATCAGCCAGTTCGACAGCGGTCTGGTGGGTATCGGTATCGGTGGATTTACCAGTCCGCTGGTTGGGTATTCGGCCAGCCTGCCCTGGATCCGCGCAGAAGCCAACATCGATTTAGTGGATAACGTGACCAAGACTCACGGCAATCACACCTTCACGTTGGGCTTCGATATGCGCCGCATCCGCGACGATTTATTACAGACCCAGACCTACAGTCCTCGCGGCTTTTACCAATTTGGCGTGTCCCAAACGAATTGCGCGGGCAACTGCCAACTCGCCAACGGCACAACGACCAACGCGACCACTCCGAACCCCACCACCTCGTGGGCCAACGACCTGGCAAGTTTCCTGCTGGACAGCCCACAGGCATCCAGCACCGGCCGCGATTTCAGTGGGACGTTCCCGACCTTCCGGGCCTGGTACTTCTTCCCCTACGCCGCCGACAGATGGCAAGTTAGCAAGAAGCTGACCGTATCGCTCGGGCTGCGCTGGGAGATTTATCCGCCGGCACTGCCGGCCTTCCCCGGACAGTTTTCGAACTACATTCCGTCGAACAACACTCTGGTGGTCGGCGGCGTGGGCGGCAACCCCAACAATGGAGGGCTGGTCAACCACCTGAACTACATTGCTCCGCGCTTCGGGTTGGCATACCGCTTGACCGAGAAGACTGTTATCCGGACAGGCGTCGGCGTCAGTTATACGCCGTTTGAAGACAACACATACATTAACAATAACTATCCGACCAAGGGCAACATCGGCGCGGTTCAGGGCGCAAGCGCCTATACCTCCCCAACCTACAACGGGTCCGTTCTCAGTTTCGAAACCGGTCTCCCGGTGCCCGCGCCACAGGCGATCCCATCCAACGGCGTTTTCAGCGTGGCGGCCTTGGGCTTCAACGGTTCCACGGAAGCCTATTTCCCGACCAACTACAAAAACCCCCACATCATTGCCTGGAATTTCACGCTCCAGCAGGCATTGCCGCATCATTTCAGCATGGATGTGGCATACGTAGGCAATCACGGCGTGGATATGGGCTCATCGCAGAATATCAATGCCAGTCCGGTGATCGCACCCGCTTCGTCCGGGGACCAGAACTACTTGCCGTACTTCCCGCACACGGGCAACATCACTCAGTACTTCGTGCCGGTGTCCGCTATGTACAACGGCCTGCAGGTGAAGATTGACCGGCGGTTCGGAAACGGGCTTAGCATCACCTCCTCGTTGAGCTATCAGAAAGGTATGGCCTTCTATAACGGCGGAGATGACGATGGGTTCTATGGGTTCTATCTGAACGGTCAACATCACCGTAATTGGGGGGTGAACGACTTCAACCGTACCATCAGTTATGTGCAGAGCTATGTCTATGAACTGCCCTTCGGAAAGGGGAAACATTTTCTCACCTCTGCTTCTTCGGGACTGGACAAAGTGATTGGCGGATGGCGGATCGAAGGCATCATGACGATCATGACCGGAACTCCTTTCACAGTGACTTACAGCTCGACATACTTGAACCTGCCCCAGGGCGGCACCAATACTCCTGAACTGGTGAATACCAACGTCCAGAAGCTTCACGGGATCAATACCACATCAAACGGCGGAAGCGCGTGGTTCGACCCGACCGCTTTTGCCCCGCCACCCTGCCAGTCTGCTACACCGACCGCCGCCTGCCCGACCGGAGCACCCGATCAGATCGCCGGCGCGGCCCAGCAGGTCGGCAACGTGGGTCGCAATTCCATGATCGGCCCGGGATTCTTCAACCTGAATGGCGCCCTGTCCAAAACCGCCAAATTCGGGGAACGAGTCGACATGCAGTTGCGTTTCGAAACCATTAATACAACTAACACCCCGCAGTTTGCGAATCCGAATGGCGGCTGCTGCACCTCCAACAACGCCAACTTCGGATTCGTGACCGGCACCATCGGTAGCGGCTCCGGTTCGGTCAACGCCGGTACCGGCGGGCCGCGCAGTATCCAATTGGCGGTGAAGCTGACCTTCTAACACCGCATACGTTCGAGTAAGTGAGGGGGCCGGACCAAGAGTCCGGCCCCCTTTCTTTTTAGGGGCATGCGACGAGCCTTCCTTGATTCGCAATGAGTTGGACTTCGGAGACGGTTACCCGCGCGCTCAAGGCCCACATGAGCGCCCGCGGGCCCGCTAGAGGCGGGCTTTAATTGGCCCATCCGCAGTGGAGACATTGTTCGCTGTAAGGCCGGCAAACAGCTTGATCGCGGGTGCGGCGCGATCATTCCATGCTCTGCATGAAATCAAGAGAAGTAAACAAGTGCTTGTATTAGAGAAGAGCTAACTGTTCTTCGGTAGGCTCCGCTCAACAATACCAAGGCTCCGTCAAGTACGGAATCGTCGCCCGCGACACCATCGGCACATCGACCGGAAATTCACCCGCCTCAGCCAGATCCCAGATCTTGCGGAAAATCTCCCCTCTCGAGAGCTTCCACCGCTCGGCGCGCTTCACCGTCTCCTGAATAGACGCCCACAACCGATCGACTTGCGGGTCGGCGTTCTGCCAGCGGTAACAGAGGGCGCGTGCGTCGAACGGTTCGATCATCGCCCGCACTTCCGGCAGTTCGAGCAGCAGCGATCCCTCCGGCAGCAGCAGACGGATCGCGAACTGCACGGGCGCGACCTGATCGGCCAGACCGAGATCCAGGATCGCGCGCAGGAATTCGCGGTACGCCGCGAGCGTGGTCCACGGCGTGAACGGAATGAACGTAGGGGAGAGCGGCAGTTCCACTGCGCGCATGGCCGCCAGCGCCTCCGCGAAGCCTGCGCGCGTGTGCCCCTTGGCGAGTTTTTCGAGCACCGCGTCGTCGAGCGATTCCACCGCGCTGGTCACGAACAGGCAGCCTGTCCGCTTCAGTACCGGCAGCAGGTCGCCGTGCTGCAGCAGGTGCTCTACCTTGATTGTCACGTCGTAAGTCAGGCGCGGCGACTCACGATGGAGCCCCTCCACAATCGACATCGCGTGGCCGGGACCGTTGAAGAAATCGGGGTCGCCGAACGTAATGTGTTCCGCGCCCGCGGCCACCTGCCGCCGCACATCTTCCAGCACCACATCCGCCTGCACGATGCGGAATACGCCGCGGTACACAGGCACCACCGGGCAATGCCGGCAGAGATGCTTGCAGCCGCGCGACGCTTCCGTGTAGCCCACGCGCCGCGTGGCGTCGTCCGTGCGTAATTGCGCATAGGCACCGAGCGGCGGCAGGCCCGAACGGTCGGGCACCAGGAATCGCTGGCGCGCTATGGAGATCAGCGGTTCCGGCTGGCGATAGGGCCGCTCCCCTGGGCGGGTCACTTCCAACCGGCGCGCCAGGTCGCACAATCCCTGCTCAAACTCGCCCCCGATCACCGTGCCGACGCCGGCGCGCCGCAGGAGCGCATCGTTCAGCGGCGCGTACAGTCCGTAGCCGCAGAGGTGTGCGCCCGGATTGAGAGCGCGCACGCGATCCACCACCTGTTGGAAGATGCGCGTGGCGGTGTGCATGGGCAGGAAGAATGCGATGAGGCCGGCCTCCGCCACCGCGGCCGCCGGTAGCGGACTGCAAGCCAGATCGGCGAGCGTCACCTCGTGCCCTTCGGCGCGCAGCCAGGCCGCGGGTGAGGCCAACCCGAACGGCTGGCGCCCAAGCTCGTAGGTGGAAATCAGTACCGTCCGCACTGACCTCATGATCGCACGCATCGCCCGCGGCGTTGTTAGAATGAAATCAGTTCGTAGCGGCCTCCCCCTATGATTTCAGTCCCCACTATTGCCGACGAAATTGTCGATCTCAAGAAGCAGCGCAAGGCGATCCTGCTGGCGCACCACTATCAGGCCCCGGAAATCCAGGAACTGGCCGACGTGATCGGCGACAGCCTCGAACTGGCGCGTAAGGCTCGCGAATTTTCGGGCGACGCGATCGCGTTCTGCGGGGTCTGGTTCATGGCGGAGACGGCCAAGGTGCTCAATCCCGACCGCATCGTGGTAGTGCCCGACCGCGAGGCCAGTTGCAGCCTGGTGGAGGGGTGCCCGGTGGAACCGGTGCGCGAATTCCGCCGGCACAATCCGGACCACGTCATTGTCAGCTACATCAATACGTCCATCGAGGTAAAGGCCGAGAGCGACATTCTGTGCACGTCGCGCAACGCCGTTCAGATCGTCGATTCGATTCCGCGCGAGAAGCCCGTGCTCTTCCTGCCCGATGTGAACCTGGGCAATTACGTACGCAAAGAGACGGGGCGGGAGAACATGCAGATCTGGCAGGGCTCCTGCATCGTTCACGCCACCTTCCCGGCGCGGCGGCTGGCGGCGGCCATGCTGGAGCATCCCGCGGCGGAAGTGGTGGCGCATCCCGAATGCCCCGAAGCGGTGCTGGCCATGGCGCATTTCGTGGGATCCACCTCGGCCATCATCCAGCATGTGGCGGGCAGCAGCGCCGAAGAGTTCATCGTCATGACGGAGAGCGGCATTCACCACTCGCTCGCCAAAATCGCGCCGCGCAAGCAGTTCTATTTTGTGGCCAACGAGAATTGCAATTGCAGCGAGTGCCCGTACATGAAGCTGAACACGCTTGAAAAACTGCGCGATTGCCTGCTGCATCTCGAACCGCGCGTGGAATTGGGCCGCGAGTTGATGGAGCGCGCGCTGGTGCCGCTCGAGCGCATGCTCGCCGTGAGATAAATGGATTCTCAGCCCCTCGTCGATTCCTTCGGGCGAGTGCACGACAGCCTCCGTGTGAGCGTGACGGACCGCTGTAACATCCGCTGCTTCTACTGCATGCCGGAAAGCGAAGTGCGGTATGAGAAGCGGAGCGAGATTCTCGACTTCGAAGAGATCGAACGCTTCGCGCGCATAGCGGCCGGGCTGGGGATTACCAAGCTGCGCGTCACCGGCGGCGAGCCGCTGGTGCGCCGCGATCTTCCGGTTCTCATCCGCGCCCTGGCGTCCATTCCCGGTATTCGCGACCTGGCGCTCACCACCAACGGCGTGCTGCTGCCGGAACTCGCCGAACCTTTATACAATGCCGGTCTCCGCCGCCTCAACGTGCACCTCGACACGCTCGACCGCGCGCGCTTCCAGCAGATCACACGGCGCGACGATCTCGCCAAAGTTCTCAGTGGCCTGGCGCGTGTGAAAGAGCTGGGTTATCGCGTAAAGATCAATGCCGTAGCGGTAAAGAATCTGGTGGAGGACGACATCGTGCCGATGGCGCGATTCGCGCGAGAGCACGGCTTTGAGGTCCGCTACATCGAGTTTATGCCGCTCGACGCCCAGGGCCTTTGGGATCGCAGTAAGGTGCTGCTGGCGGACGAAATGATCGCCATGCTGTCGCGCGAGATTGCGCCGCTCGTGCCCGTGTCCGATCCCGATCCGCGCGCCCCGGCGACAGAATATACTTTTGCCGATGGCGGCGGTGCGGTGGGCTTCATCGCGTCGGTCAGCCGGCCGTTCTGCCTCAATTGCAACCGCCTGCGCCTCACGGCGGACGGCAAGGTGCGCTATTGCCTGTTCGCCATTGAGGAGGACGACGTGAAGGCGCTCCTGCGCTCAGGCGCCAGCGACGAAGAGATCGCCGCGCTGGTCCGGCGCAACGTGGCAGGCAAGTGGCTCGGGCACGAGATCAACTCCGCGAAATTCGTCCCACCGCCTCGCCCCATGTATTCCATCGGCGGATAGGCCGTTGCGCGTCTTGGGTTGCATTGCCCGGGCGAGACCAGGCGTAAACAGCTCGTCGAAGAGACCCCACACTGGCGCCGGCGGGCGGCCGAACAGCGACGAAAGCTGATGCATCATCTGCCGTTGGGCCGCTTCTCCACCCTCTCCGATACGGTAGCCGAAGCCTTCCGGACGCAGCGCCTAGGAGCGAAGCTTCGGTTTTCTTCGGCGTGCTGCGGCGTCCTGTGAAATAGCCTTGCGCGGTACCCTGGCCCTGGCTTTTGGCCGCCAGATAGCCAGCCAGCTCTTTGGGCTGGCGCCGCCGCGGAGAGTCACGCGCATCGATCCTACGGCCGCCTTGCGATATGAGTAAACTCGTATTGGATGCTGAGAAGGGCATTGTGCCTCGGAGCGCTCGCCGTGACCTTGCCCGCGCAATCGGTCATACCCGTTAAAGCGGGCCTGATCTCCTACGCCGGCGATGCCTATCTGGACGATCGGCCCGTCGCGGCATCTGCCAATCACATGGTCATGATGAAAGCTCACGACGTGGTGCGCACCGGCGCCGACCGCGCCGAAGTGCTGCTCGGTCCGTGCTCGGCCATGTGGATCGACGAAGGCAGTTCATTTCGCCTGGTGTCGAACGCGCTCGACGATGTGCGGCTGGAGGTTCTAAGAGGCTCGGTAGTGGTGGCGGTCGGCGACCTGATCAGGGGCACCAGGGTGACGCTGCTGCTGCAGTCGTCTAGCGCGGGGCTGGATGGGCGCGGTGCGTACCGCTTCGACGCCGGCCCGCCGCGGCTGAAAACGCTGGCCGGAAGGATCGCGCTGCAATTCGCCAATCGGACGCTTTCCATACCGGCCGGCCGGACGTTCGCGCTGGATTCCTCAACGGAGCCGGCCCGCTTCGACCGGCAGAATCCCGACGGGTTCGAGACGTGGAGCAAGGGCCGCGCGGCATACCTCGCACGCCTCTCGGGTCAACAGAAAACGAATCGGCTGGAACCGCCCACGGGCGACGAGGCGTCCTCCCGAGTGCGCAGCGCCAACAACCCCAGCCATTTCCCGATTCCGCCGGATGGCTTGCCGAATCCTCCCAGCGTGGGATGCGGCGTGACTCCCTGGTAGACGCGGCAACGGGGTCGCGTTTCGATTTCGCCTTCCGCGGGTTCTGCCGTGGACGCGAGGACCGGGTGAAATCACAGTTTTACAGCGTCGCTGGAATAAGAGGCACGAAGGCGCGCTCGAGCTGACCCCACGTTTATTTCGCACCGGCACCGATTCGCGCAAAGTGGTGCTCAATCGAGTTGCGCTATTGCTGAGACTCCACTGGCCGCCGAATGCCAGCGGCGCATGGAGGAGATTTTCCACGCCGCCGTCGACACGGAGTGCCATCCACCCTTTTGAAATGGGGAGTCCCGAGGAATGGGATCACGAGAATCTCGATGCCTTACCTGGAATTGGCGGAAATCTTGCCGCTCGCTCGCATCTCGATCTCGACCAACTTACTCACCCTGAGCACAAAAGTGCTGGGATCTTTCATTCCCCACGCCACGTAGGGAACCTCGAAGTGGATCTCGGCGTCGATGGCGCCACCCTTGGCGGTCACCTTTACCGGCACGGTGAGTTCGTGCGCCGCGCCGTGAATGGTGAACATGCCGTGCAGCTTTACGTCCGACTCGCCGTTGAGATCGACCTTGCCATCCACACGATCCGGGGCGAAGGAGACGGCCGGGTATTTGGCGGACTCCAGCACGTTCTTATGCATCCGCCCGTCACGCGCGTTGCTGCCGCTTTGGCCGCTGGCGGCGTCCACCACTACTTCGCCGCCGGCCTTGCCGCTGTCGGTGTCGAAAACGATGTCGCCGCGCTCCAGTTTGAAGGTGCCGTGCACTGTATGGAGCACATCTCCCAACGTCCAGCGCACATCGGTGTTCTCAGGCGCCAGGTGCAGACGATATTCGGCGGCGCCGGCGGTGAGAGCGAGCGAGAAAGAGATCAGGATCAGTTTCTTCATGAGCTTCACTTCACCATCATCTGCCATCCCAGCGACAGACCGGCGCCGGCCATCTGCCACGGAGTGAGCCTGCCCACATGTCCGGCCAGCAGCCCCGCAAAGGACTGCGGATGCGCGGCCATGGCGCTCAGGGCGTGGCGGCGCGCCAACGGCCAGCGATCCATGGTCAGCATGAGGTCGGCCATGAGCGCGGGCCGAAATGCGATCTGCCGGTGCCGTGCCTCATAATGCGCCAGGCTGCCCGCCGATAATCCTTCAGCGAGCGCCTCAGCTTGCTGAAACGCCTGGCAGAGGCCTTCGCCGGTAATAGCGTCGACGCTGCCCGAGGCATCGCCGATCAGTGCGACGGACTCGCGCGACACGGCCCGCAGGCGCGAGGTTGCGGTTACCGATCCGCGTTCCTTGCTGGACGGCAACGCCGTATGGAGGCGCGCCTGCAAGTCGGGAAACCGCTGCAGACCTTGCGGCAGGCGCATCGCCGGCGTGCGCGAAATCAGCGCCACGCACACTTCTTCGTCGGAGACCGGCGTGACATAAATCTGGCACGCGTCGCCCCAGTAAATTTCCATGAAGCCGGTCCATGGCTTGACGGCGAAGTGCCGGCGATAGGCGAAGCGCTGCGAATTGCGCGCGAAACTATCGAGCCCCGCCCAGCGGCGCACGCGCGATCGGAAACCATCGGCCCCCACGATCCATCGCGTCGAAAATCGGCGCGCCGTAGTTTGAACGGCCGCGCTGTCGATGCCCGTGACCGGCGTCGACCACAGCATTTCCACGCCGGCCTTCGCCGCCAACTTCACCAGATGACCGTGCAGCGCCGTTCGCCGGAAGCCGATGCCGAAGCCGCCCGGGAACTGGCCCGCCACCGAACGGCCTTCGCCATGAAAGCAGATGCCGCGGAAACGGAAGCCTTCGCCTTCCGGGAGACCGATGCCGATGCGCTCCGCGGCGGCGATGGCATCGGGCATCAATCCTTCGCCGCACGCCTTATCGATGGGCGGGCGGCTTCCGTCGGCAACCGTGGCGCGCAGTCCTTTGCGCCGGGCGGCAATTGCGGCGGCAAGCCCCGCCGGTCCGCCGCCGATCACAAAAACATCGGTATCGAGCATGTTCCTAGGGCCACCGTAAGAGTAGTAACTCGGAGCAGAATCCGGGACCGGCGGCCGCCAGGACGCTCCAGGTTCCGGACGCCGGCCGTTCCTTCTGCATGACTTCTTCGAGAACACACAGGACCGACGCCGAGGAGAGCTTGCCGGTGCGTCTTAGACAATCCCATGAAATCCGCAATGCCTCCGGCTCCAGTCCGAGCGCTTCCTGCGCGGCCTCCAACACGCGCGGTCCGCCGGTGTGCATGATCCACGAGCCGATATCGCTCCGCATCAAGCCGTGGTTGCCCAGGAACGCATCGACGTCCTCCCCGAGATGCCGGCGGATGACCTCCGGCACGGCCGGGGGGAGAACGATCTGAAAACCGCGCTCCGAAATGTCCCAGCCCATCACGCTTTCGCTATCCGGGTAGAAGGTGGAGCGCGTGCCGACGATGGCGGGGCCGGGCTGCTCGCGATCGTCTCCCGCCACCAGCACGGCCGCCGCGCCATCGCCGAACAGGCCGGAGGAAATCAGGTTAGCCATGGAGAGATCTTTCTTCTGCAGCGTGAGCGAGCAGAGTTCCACCGACACCAGCGCGGCCACATGATTGGGAAATGCGCGCACATAATCGGCCGCGCGTGCGATGCCGGCGGCGCCGGCTACACAGCCCAGCCCGAAAATGGGGATGCGCTTGATGTGCGGGGAGAGATGCAAAACGGTTGGCCAGTTTAGCGTCAATGGAAGGGCTTCCCACGCCGGTGACGGAGACGAAGAAGATGGCGTCGATATCCGGGGGCGCCAGGCCGGCGTGCGAGAGGGCTCGGCACAGGGACAGCCGTCCGAGCTCTTCGGCGGCCTTCATCCAGGCGCGGTTGAAGTCCCCGAACGTCTGCATCTTGAAGTAGTCTTCGATGGGGTATGCCAGATGGCGGCCGTCCACGCAGGCGCGGGCATGAAGTCTCTCGAGCACGTCGGGACGATCCAATTCGTCCTCCCAGAAGGTGCGCAGGGCGGCGGTGAGGACCTTCTGCGAATAGTAATGCGGGGGAAACGCGCTGGCCGCACCGATGATTTTCATCAGATGTCCACGGCGCGCTTCGCCAGGCCGACGGCCTCGCCCCAGAACTCGGGAGAGCGGTGCGCCAAGTGCACCACGTCCCGAATACCTTCAACGAAACGGTCCACGTGAACGGGTTGGACCACCAGCGGCGGCGCGACTTTTAGCACCATGAAATTGTTGCCGCACATCTGCATGAGCACGTGGCAATCGCGGAACATGCGCATCACCACGATCTGGCCGAACATGGCTGGATGGATGTGGCGGAACGACTCGAACGCGATGCGCAGCGTGAGGTGTTTCGGCGCCTGAAAGACGATGCCGGAGAGCATGCCCAGGCCGCGCACCTCCGCCACCATTTCGTAATCGCGCAATTCGTGGCGCAGGCGGCTGCGCAACGCATCGCCCGTTACGAGAGCGCGCGCTCCCAGGTTTTCGGAGAGCAGAACTTCCAGCGTGGCCAGCCCGGCGCGCATGGCGAGCGAGTTCTCACCGAAGGTGGAGGTGTGCACGATGGAGCGCTTGAGCGAGTCGTACACCGCATCGTAAACGCGGCCGGTCATCAGGACGGCGCTTACCGGCACCAGGCCGCCGCTGAGCGCCTTGGCGAGGATGACCATATCGGGTTCCACGCGGTAGTGATGGGCGGCGAGGAACTTTCCGGTGCGGAACATGCCGGTCTGCACCTCATCGAGCACCAGCAGAGTGCCGTAGCGGGCACACAACTCTTTGGCCTCGCCCAGATAATCGGGCGGAGGAAGCACGATGCCGCCTTCCGACTGGATGGGCTCGACGAAGAACGCCGCGTAATTCTTGGAGCGGAGTTTTTCGTGAAGCGCGGCAAGGTCGCCGAATGGGACGGCGGCAGTGTTGCCGAGCATCGGGCCGAAATTGCCGCGCCAGAAGGGTTCCCCCATCAAAGAGAGCGCGCCGCACGTCAAGCCGTGAAACGCGCCGTCGCAGTAGAGCAGCCCTTCGCGCCCGGTGGCGGCACGCGAAAACTTGATCGCCGCTTCCACTCCCTCGCTGCCCGAACTGGCGAAAAAAGCCTTCTCCAGTTTGCCGCCGGCCAGGCTGCAGAGGCGCTGGGCGAGTTCGCCGGCGAGATCGGGAACGTGACTCTGCAGCATCACCGGGCCGCAGCGATCCAGCTCCTGGTGGAGCGCGCGCACGATGGCTGGATGGTTGTGGCCGGTGTTGTGGACGCAGTAGCCGGAGAGGAAATCGAGAATTACCTCGCCTTGCGCAGTGTGAAGCTCGGCGCCAGTGCAGCGCGCATATTTCTTCTCCATCTGTAACAAGCGGAGAAGGCGGACCCACTGTGGATTGACGTGGTCGATGTAGCTTTGAGTTGTCGAGGCTGTTTCAGTCGCGGTCGTCATAGGCTCGGCGATTCGCTGTTCCTTTTGTGGCTGTAGTGTGTGACGCCTCGCACTTCCAGGCGGTTTCCCAAAGCTCGGCCGCCTGCACCTGCGCTATTTTGAAAGCGTGGCGGCGCGCCAGCAGCACTACCTCGATATCGACGGGCGGCAGGTCTCGGTATCGAATCCCGACAAGCCCATGTACCCGTCGGGATTCACCAAGGGGCAGGCGATCGACTACTACATTCGCGCGGCCGACTATCTGCTGCCCCACATCCGCAGTCACCCCATCACGCTGAAGCGCTACCCGGACGGCATCTCCGCGCCGCACTTCTATGAAAAAGACGCGCCGCGATTCACGCCGGCATGGGTCGAACGTTTCGCGGTGCCGCGCCGCAATGGCGGCAAAGATATTCAGTATGTCCTGCTCAACGGCCTCGCATCCCTGGTGTGGGCGGCCAATCTGGCGAACCTCGAAATCCACCCGTTTCTGGCGGCGGCACCCGATATCGAGCGTCCTGTCTCGGTGGTGTTCGATCTCGATCCCGGTCCGGGCACGGACGTGCTGACGTGCATCGAGGTGGCTTTTCTGCTGAAGAACAAACTGGCGAACCGCGGGCTGGAGTTATGCGCCAAGGTGTCAGGTTCAAAAGGTATGCAAGTGTACGTTCCGCTGAACAGCAAAGTCACGTACCCGGAGTCGCAGATGTTCGCGCGCACGGTGGCGGAGGAAATGGAACGTGAGCAGCCCGGGCTGATCGTCTCCGAAATGGCGAAGGCGGCGCGCGGCGGCAAGGTCTTCGTCGACTGGAGCCAGAATTCCGATTTCAAGACGACGGTGGCAGTCTATTCGCTGCGCGCCAAGCACGATCAGCCGTTCGTATCGCTGCCGTTTTCGTGGGAAGAACTGGATCACGCGCACAAAAAGCACGACTCCAGCATGCTATTCGTGCAGCCGGAACAGGCTATCGAGCGGCTCAATAAAGTCGGGGATTTGTTCGCGCCGATGCTCACACTACGGCAACGGCTGACGATGCCGAAGCGTGCGCGCAAGAGTGGTTCGAGCTGATGCCACCATCGCTGCGCGCCCGGCCGGCAGGTACGATGCTGCGGCGGCCACCGGCTCAATAAAGTTGGCGATCTGTTCGTGCCGAGGCTCACCTTGCGGCAACAGCTGACACCGCCGAAGCGCGCGGGTGGGAGCGGTTCGAGCCGATGCCACCATCGGGTCGATGCGCGCTGCGCGCATGGCCGGCAGCTACGATGCAAGCGGCGGCCAGCGGCTCAATAAAATCGGCGATCTGTTCGCGCCGAGGCTCCACGCTGCGCAAGGGCGGCGCGAGCTAACTCTATTCGTGGCGGAGCGCCGCCATCGGGTCGATGCGCGCTGCGCGCCTGGCCGGTAGGTACGATGCCAGCAGGGCCACCGCAAAAATGGTCGCGCCACCGATGGCAAGGGGCATTGCCGGCGCCCATTTGAGATCGCGCAGCACCGCGGCGGCCAGCGGCCGGCCCCAAAATACCAGACCGGTTCCCGCTGCCAGGCCGGCGCACACCATGGCAAGCGCGTCCCGCAGCACCAGACGGCTGACGCTGCCGGCGGTGGCGCCAAGCGCCATACGGATCCCGATCTCATTGGTGCGGCGCGCCACCGTAAAGGCCAGAAGACCGTAGAGGCCGATGCCGGCGAGCGCCGCCCCCAGGCAGCCGAAGAATTCGGATAACGTGGCGATGAGGCGCTCGGGAACGATGTTCGAGTCCACCTGGTCGGCGAGCGTGGTGACGGTGGCGATGGGAGCCTCTTTCAAAACGTCGCGCACGATGTGGCGCACGGTTGCGCTCACCGACTCCGGGTCGACCGCGGTGCGCAGTTCGAAGCGATTCAGAAAGCGGCTCTCCTGAAACATATTGAAGTAGATCGTGCGGTTGGGGACCTCGCGCAGTTCTACCGCCTTGGCGTCGCCCACCACGCCTACGATTTCGTAAGGCTCGTCGTCGCCGAACCAACCGCCGCTGCGCGCGCTCCGGTCGACCGCAACGTGCCTGCCGATGGGATCCTCGCCGGGGAAGTAGTAGCGCGCCATGGCTTGATTGACGATCGCCACGCGGGGCCGGCCGACATCGCGAAAGCTGAAATCGCGGCCGGCGGTGAGCGGGATTCCGAGGGTCTCGAAATAACGTGGCGCCGCGAACACGACGTTGGTGCGGCGGCGGGCATCGGGGGCTTCCACGTGCCCTTCCGCGTTCAGGTAACGGCCGCCGGACCCGCACCCTTCGAGCGGAGTGCAGCCGCTGACCGACGCCGAGCGCACTCCCGGAATCCGTTCGAAGCGCGCCAGCAATTCGCGGTAAGGCGCGGCCAGTTGTTCGCGTGTGTACCCGCTGTGGGAGACATCGGGCGTAACCAGCAGCACATGGTCGCTGCGAAAGCCCAGGTCAAAATTGCGCAGGCGCGATAAGTGTCCCAGAAAGATGGCGGCGCCGGTCACTAAGAGGATGGATAGCGCCACCTGGACCGTGACCAGGCCCTTGCCGAACAGGCGCCAGCCCCAGGTGTCGCCGCCTTTTCCCCGCACGGCGGATGCCGGAGCTGCACGGAAGGCGTACCACGCCGGCGCGAGTCCGAAGAGCAGACCCGTAAGCAGCGCCAGCGATGCCGTGAAGAGGAGCAATGGGAGATCGGGACGCACCTCGATTTCGACGCGCTCGAATACGCGACTGCTGCCCATGATGCGTACCAGCACGCCCACTCCGAGATACGCCACTGCGATGCCGGCGAGCATACCGGCGCCCGAGAGCAGCAGCGATTCGGTAAGCATCTGGCTCACCAGCCGCCCGCGGCTGGCGCCCAGCCCCACCCGCACCGCCAGTTCGCGCAGCCTCCCAGCGGAGCGCGCCAGCAGCATGCTCGCCATGTTGATGCATGCCAGCAGAAGCAGCAGGCCCACTACCCCCAGCAGCAGCGCCAGCGCCTTGCCGTAATTGGCGCGCACGCGCACCAGCCCGGCGCCGGCCGGTTCGAGTTCGACCCGCGCTTCCAGTGCCCGCGGATTCGCGGCGCCCCTTTGCGCACTCCAGGAACGGTACAGTACCGTCGTTTCCGCCTCCGCCTGCCGGATGTTTATGCCGGGCCGCAGGCGCCCCAGTATGGCGAGCTGGTTGTGTTCGCACGGCATCCAGATATCGGTTCGCGAACCGACGCGCGGTCCGGCATAGCCGCGCGGCGCCACGCCCACGATGGTTTTGCGCGCATCGGCGTACCAGAGGCTCGTGCCGAGAATCGACGGATTGCGGTGCAGGCGCGTGTTCCAATAGGACCAGCTGACCACCACCACGTCGCCATCGCCGCGCACGGGGACATCGGACGGCCCGGTGAGGCGTCCGATGGCGGGCTTCAGGCCGAGGAATTCGAAATAATTGCCGGGGACGCTTTCCAAGATCAGGTTCTCCGCATCGGACCCGTCTGTGCGCACCGCTGCCAGGTTGTCGAACGACGTGCCGGTGAGGGCCGAGAAGACGTGGTTGCGGTCGCGGAGGTACTCGAACTTGTCCCAGCTCCAATACCCATCGTTGCGCGCGGCTTCCGGAGTGGTGAGCAGAAACTGAACGAGCTGCTCCGGCTGCACCACCGGGAGCGGTCGCAGTACCACGGTATAGAAGAGGCTGAAGATGGCGGTGTTCGCACCGATTCCCAGCGCCAGCGAAAGCACCGCCACGGCCGTGAATCCCGGGCTACGGCGCATGAGCCGCAAGGCATAGCGGATATCGTGGAGCAGCATTCCCCATTAGACCGCCGCAGCGCCCCGGAAGTTCCCGCGCAATCGCCGCGAAATGGATTTATCGTGGGAGGGAGTATGTTTCGCTTCACTCGATGCGTGGCTTTGGTGTTACTCGCGGTGTCGCCCGCGGGTGCTCAAGCGCCAGCCGGCCCCGACGATCCGGTCGAGATCGGACCCGGCGTCAAACCGCCGATCCTGCGGCATAAGACCGACCCGGAGTACTCACCCGAGGCACGCGCCGACCATATCCAGGGCAACGTCCTGCTGCAACTGGTCGTCAATAGCAAAGGGCGGCCAACCGACATCGCGGTAATCAGCCCTCTGGGCTTCGGTCTGGATGAATTGGCGCAGGCGGCAGTTGAGAAGTGGGAGTTTTCGCCAGGCATGAAGGACGGGAAGCCGGTTAGTATCCTCGCGACGATCGAAGTGAATTTCAGGTTCCCCGGGATCCAGTTCGACGAGAAGACCGAACGCCGGCGGACAGTTTATAACGAAGATCTCCAGCGTTTGAAGCGCCAGAACAACAGCCAAGCCGAGACAGAATCGGCCGTAAAGTCTATGCGGGATCTCGCCCGTCAACACTTTGCGCCCGCCATGTATTTGCTTGGCGTGTGGGAATTGGCAGGAGAGTATGTGACCACCAATCTTCCGGATGGATTCCTGCAGATCCAAAATGCTGCCGCTAAGAATTACGCGCCGGCCTTGTTCCAGATCGCAATCCGGCAGATCGAGGGGCGCGATTTGCCCAAGGACCCGGCAACAGGTCTGGATAAGATGCGCCAGGCTTCGGTACTCGGCAGTCCGCAGGCGCAATTCTATCTTGGCGATGTTTACGAGACGGGGAACGGAGTCCCGCCCGACCCGGCCCGCGCACGGCGTCATTTTCAATTGTGTGCTGCGGCTGGCGTTGCATCTTGCCAGTACCGCGTGGGCCGTCTGTTGTTGCACGTTCCCAATCGTCGCGAGCGCGACTATGTTCAAGGCGTGGCCTGGATGCAACTCGCGGCCGCTCAGGGTTTTGCGGAGGCCAAAGATACGGCGGCGGCGGAGACGGCCGGATTGACGCCGGAACAAACCGCCCAGATCGCCTCGCTCAAGACGCAACTCATTCGGAAATGACAGCTCGCCGACGCCCGGACACGAGCGCCTAATCATTTTCGATTAGTGCAAATCAGATCCGATAGACTTAAACTGCTTTTTGCGAAAGACTTTCTGCATTGCGGCGATACTGGCCGCCGCTTGCGCTGCGCCAGGCGCCGGACCCTTCATCGGCCCGTTCCTTTATACCGCAGCGCCGCGGTACCAGCGCGCTTCGGAATCGAACCGCTTCCCCCAGGGCGCGGCCGTCGTGCTGGTCACCACCGCCGGAGAGCGGCGCATCGCGCCGAAATTGTACGCGTCGGCCGACGCTACGGTGTCGTTTGACGGCACACGTATTCTCTTCGCGGGAACAACTTCGGCGGGCGTACCGTGGCAGATCTGGGAGACAACGGCGGCGGGCGGCACTCCGCGGCAACTATCCCACTGCCGGACCGATTGCACCCACCCGGTCTACCTCCCCGATGGACGGATTGTGTTCACGCAGGCGTCATCCACGGGCTCCGATATCGAGATTGCAGACACCATGGGCGGCGCGCCGGAACGCCTGACGTACGCACCGGGACGGCGCGCTACCGACGACGTGTTGCGCGATGGCCGCATCCTCTTCGAGAACGATGGCGAACTCGATACCGTGTATCCCGATGGGACGGGCGTGGAGGCACTGCGATGTGACCATGGCCCGCGGCGGGGCGATGCGCGGCAGATCGCCTCGGGCGATGTGATTTTCAACGTGGGCGGCAGGGTGGCGAGGTTCACAGCGGCGCTGGCATCGCAGGCCGAGGTGGCGCAGCCGGCGGGCGACCTGGCGGGCCCGGTGGCAGAGATCGCGCCGGGCAGATGGCTGATCGCGGTGCGCCGGCCGAAAGGGCTTTTCGGGCTTTATCTATGGACGCAAGGCGGGCGGCTCGAACCGGCCGCGACGCCCGCCGGCGTCAATGCCATCCAGCCCGTACTGCTGCGCAGCCGCACAGCGCCCAAAGATTTTCCATCGGCGCGCATGGAAACCAGAGTCAACGGCAACCTGCTGTGTCTCGATGCCCGCGTAACCAAAGACAAGCCGATTCCGGAAGGAGTAGCCGCGGTGCAGGTCTATACTCGCGATGCTGCAGGTGCCCCGGTGCTGCTGGGACGCCAGAGCGTGGCCGGCGACGGATCGTTCTACGTGCAACTGCCGGCGGACAAGCCGCTGCGTATCGAACTGGTGAACGCCGCCGGCACCACGCTTCGCGCGGAGCGCGGCTGGTTCTGGATGCGGTCCGGCGAACAGCGCGTGTGCGTGGGATGCCATGCGGGGCCGGAGCGGTCGCCGGAGAACAAGGTGCCGGCAGTGCTGCTGCGGAGCACTTTGCCGGAAAAAATGCTGGGAGAAACCAAATGAAGATGGGACCGACGATGGGAGTGCTGACGGTGTGCGCAGCGGCCTCCGCACTGGCCGGCGGCGGCATGGCGCCGATTCAGTTTGACGACGCCACGGCGCGCGCGGGCATTCACTTCACACATTCCTTCGGCGCGGAGAAACTCGGGTCGCTGCTGGAGAGCACCGGCGCGGGATGCGTGTGGTTCGATTACAACGGCGACGGAAAGCCCGACCTGTTCGTTGTGAGCGGCCGGCCGTTGGGCAGAGAGATGCATCCCTACCCGCTGCGCCAGATGCCCGACGCCATGCCAACCAATCATCTCTACCGCAACGATGGCGACGGCAAATTCACGGACGTCACGGCGGCGGCGGGCGTGGGCGGCGACAGCTTCAACTTCAGCGCAGTGGCGGCGGATTTCGACAACGACGGCCATACCGACCTTCTGGTCACCAGCTATGGCAAGGTGACCCTCTATCGCAATCGCGGCGACGGCACCTTCGAAGATGTCACCGCCCAGGCGGGACTCGACGTGAAAGGGTGGGCCGTCGACGCCACCTGGCTGGATTACGACCATGACGGCTGCGTAGATCTGTTCGTCGGCCGATACGTGAAGTTCGACCCAAAGTATCGCTCCTATTACGCCGCCGATAATTATCCCGGTCCACTCGACTACGAGGGCGATTCGAACCTCCTGTACCACAACACCTGCAAAGGAACGTTCGTGGATGTGAGTGAGAAGTCGGGAATCGGGGCGTTCAAAGGGCGGGCAATGGGCGTCACCGCCGCCGATTTCGATGGCGATGGCTACCCCGATATTTATGTGGCCAACGATAAGACCGAGAACTTCCTGTTCCACAATAAGCGCAACGGCACGTTCGAAGAAATGGCCACTCAATCCGGTACGGCATTCGGACAGAACGGCGAATCCACGTCAGCCATGGGCCCAATTTTTTTTGACGCCGAGAATCGCGGCACGCCCGACCTGTGGGTGAGCGATTCCAAATACAACCGCCTGCTGCACAATTCCGGTTCGCAACAGTTCGACGACATCACCCAGCAGTCCGGCATCGCGCAATTGACCGCGCAGTACACCAGTTGGGGCAGCGGCGCGTACGATTTCGACAACGACGGCTGGCGCGATCTCCTCATCTTTCACGGCGGCCTGATTCATCTCATCCCACAGGAGCATTCGCTGTTCCGCAATCTGGGCAAGGGCAAGTTTCAGGATGTGTCGGCCACGGCGGGCAGCGTGCTGCAGTTCAAAACTGTGGGCCGCGGCGCCTGCTTCGCGGATTACGATACCGATGGCCGGATGGATGCGTTCGTGGTGAATCTGGGAGCGCCCGGCGAACTGCTGCACAACACATCGGCGGCCGTGGGCCACTGGATCAAGATCGCGCTGGAAGGCACCAAAAGCAATCGCGACGGCATCGGCGCGGTGGTCGAGGTCAGTGCCGGTGGAACGAAACAGCGGACAGAGCGCGTGGCCGCGTCGGGCTATTTGAGCCAGGACGATTGGCGCCTCCACTTCGGCCTGGGCACCAACGCGGGCGCCGACCGGATTACCGTCACCTGGCCGAGCGGAATCCGGCAGGTGTTGGAGAATGTGGCGGCCGATCAAGTGGTGGTCATCCGGGAGAAACCATGATGCGCACGGCGCTTGCAGCAATCCTGTTGCTGTTTACCAACTCCTACGCCGCCACCACCGGCAAGTCGCTGCGCTATCCCAGTCCCGACGACATGGCGCTCTCCGCTGACGGCACGCGCCTGTACGTGGTCTGCGGCGGCACGGATGAACTGGCGGTAATCGATCGCGCGAGTAAAGAAGTCATGGCGCGCATACCGGTGGGCCGGCTGCCGCGCGGCATTGCCGTGAGCCGCGACGGATCGCGGATCTACGTGGCGAATTCGTGGTCGGACGACATCAGCGAGATCGATGCGGCATCGCTACGTGTGGTGCGCACGCTGCCCGCGGGCTTTGCGCCCATCGGTGTGGCGATGGATGGCCGCGGCGAATTTCTGTATGCCGCCAACCGGCTCAGCAACGACGTTTCGGTCATCGATCTTCGCACCGCGCGCGAGGACCGGCGGCTGGTGGCGGGGCGCGGCGCGAGTTGGATCGCCGCTTCCAGCGATGGGGCGCTGATCTACGTCACGCACATCTATCCCAACCCAGGACCGTTCCGCACGCGGCCGGAATCGGAGGTCACGGTGATCGATACCGCGACCCGCAGGGTGGTTTCGCGCCTGCCCCTGCACAATGTCGGCGGTGTCTTCCACGTAGCCTTGTCCAAAGACGGGCGCGTTGGAATCGCCGCGCAGATGCGGCCCCGGAACCTGATTCCGCTGGCGCATGTGGAACACGGCTGGGTTTTCGTGGATTCGCTGGCGCTGTTCGGCGACGCGGTGGGAGGCGTGGTGCAACTTCCCCTGGACGCCATCGAAGACTACTTCGCGCGGCCGTTCGGAGTGGCCATCGCGCCCGATGGATCGCACGTGTACGTCTCGGCGGCAGGTTCGAATGAGCTCGCGATTGTCGATCTGCGGCATTTGCTGGCCGCGGCGAAATCGCCGGAGGCTGCTCAACTGGCGAACGATCTCTCGGCCGCGGCGCGCTATGTGGTGACGCGCGTGCCGGTGGGCCGCAATCCGCGCAGCGTGGTGCTTTCGCCGGACGGCGCGACAGTCTACGTGTCGAACCGGCTGGACGATTCCATTTCAGTGCTCGACGCGGCGCGCGGCGCAGTCACGGCGACAATCCAGCTCGCCGGGCCGGCGGAACTGACCGCCCAGCGGCGCGGGGAGCGCTTGTTTTACTCTTCCCACTACGCCTTCGGCAATGCCTTCGCCTGCGCCAATTGCCACCTGGACGCCACCATCGATGGCCTGTCGTGGGACCTGGAGCCGGATGGTTTCGGAGTCGACATCGTAGACAATCGCTCGCTCGAAGATATCTCCGATACCGCGCCGTTCAAGTGGAACGGCACCAACCCTGACCTGGAGACGGAGTGTGGGCCGCGCACCGAGCGCTTCTTCTTCCGTTCTGCCGGTTTCCGCGGAAAGGATCTCGAAGATCTGGTGAGCTTCGTCGAATCCATTCCGCTCCGGCCCAATCGGTACCGCCTTCCGGATGGCCAATTGACGGCCGCGCAGGAACGCGGCAAAGCGATTTTCAATCGCATCGTCCGCAAGAACGGCACTCCGATTCCTACCGACGACCAATGCTTCGTGTGCCACTCCGGGCGGTACTACACCAACCAGGCGATCGCCGACGTAGGCACAGGCAAAGCCACAGATCGCTCGCCCGGTGTCGATGTCCCGCACCTCACCAATATTGCGTACAGCGCACCGTATCTGCATGACGGATCGGCGCGCACGTTGGAAGAAATCTGGACCGTGTTCAATCCCAACGACAGGCACGGCGTGACCAACGATCTCACCAAAGATGAGCTGAACGATCTCATCGAATACCTGAAAACGTTATGACCAGGAACGTGATTTGCACTTTGATCCTCGCGGCATCCGGCTTGATTGCCGGGAGCTCGGGCGAACCGCTGCCGGGCTATCGGTGGGAGAATTTCACCACCTCCCAGGGACTGCCCGACAATCGCGTTTACACCATCTGCGTGGATGGCGACCGCGTGTGGGCGGGCACCGATAACGGCCTCGCACTGTATGAAGGCGGCAAGTGGAGAGTTTTCACCACGGCCGATGGGTTGGCGCATCGCGCCGTGCTCTCACTCGGACTCGATAAAACTACCCACGATCTCTGGATCGCCACCATGGGCGGGCTGAGCCGCTATTCGGCCGGCCGGTTCGACAGCTTCACGCAACTCAACAGCGGCCTGCCCAACGACGTGGTGTACGGAGTGGCGGTGCAGGGCGATTACGTTTGGATCGCCACCGCCGCGGGAGGGGCGCGGCGCAATCTGCGCACCGGTGAGTGGAACCTCTACAACGAGCGCAACACCCCGATGTACGAGATTTGGACGTATGGCGTTGCCGTCACGCCCGACAAAGTTTACTACGCCGTTTGGGGAGGCGGCGTGCTGGAATACGACGTCCAGAACGACCGCTGGAAAGACTACAACGACCCCGATGGTGAAACCGAGATGGTGCTCTATAAGGACCAGGGGCTGATTCATGAGATCACCACCTCGGTCAGCTATGCGGGTGGGATTTTGTGGGCGGCCACCTACTTCGGAGTGAGCCGCTATGACGGACGCAGTTGGCGCAACTTTCTCGATAAAGATAGCGGGCTGCCCAGCAATTTCCTCAATCAGGTGAAAAGCATCGACGGAACGCGGACGTGGTTTTCCACCGACAAGGGGCTGGCATATTACGACGGCGAACGGTGGGCCGTGTGGCGCCCCGCGCTCGATACCAACGCGCCCGAAATGCTGGTGCGCGACGCGCAGGGCGCGGTCACGCACGTTGCGGTGGAGACCGCCCCGGCGCACCACTACATTTTCGGTGTCGATTTTCAGGGCGACGACATTTGGGTGGCGACAGCCAAAGGCGTCAGCCACGGAATTTTGCTCAAAACGAAAGGACAATCGCAATGACAATTACGGATGTACTCCAACAGATGGGCAGCGTGCAGCAGGTGGCCAAGCGGGCCATCTGCGCGCCGCGCGCGCTCAATGAGGCCGCCGACTACGGCAGTTCCTTCTCGCGCGGACTGCGCATCGACCTCAACGGTGTCACCATTCTGCTCATCTCCGGCACGGCCAGTATCGATGAGAACGGCACCACAGTGCACGTGGGCGATCTTCGCGCACAGTGCCGCCGCACTTATGAGAACATCACCGCGCTGCTGGCGGCGGAAGGGGCCACTTGGAAGGATATCGTGCGCACGAGCTGCTACCTGCGCGATATCGAGCGCGACTATGCGGCTTTCAACGACGAACGCACGGAATTTTTCCGCGAACAGGGTCTCGATCCGCTGCCTGCGTCTACCGGAATTCAGGCGATTCTGTGCCGGCCCGATCTGCTGATCGAGATGGAAGCTATCGCCATGTTCATTCCTTCAAAGGAGGAATAATGTTTGGCCGATTCGCATTGCCGGCGGCTGTCCTGCTGAGCGCCGCCGGCGCGTGCGCGCAGACCTGTTCGTGCGGCGCCAACCCGCCCGGTCCGCCGCCGGTCCGCACACTGGCGCCCTACGCGAATACGCCGGAGGATCTGCGGCCGTTCTCGCGATTCACCACACCTTACCAGGAGAACTACACCAAGACGCCCGAATATAATGGCGCCGCGGCGGACACTGCCACGGTGCCGGCGGCGAACGTGAGCGAAGTCGACATCGGGTTTCTGGGACCGATCGAGCACCATAAGGACATCGCGCTGGGTACGGCGATGTTGCGCGGCGCGCAACTGGCCGTGGATGAAGCCAACGCACGCGGCGGATACGGCGGCAAGCCCTTCCGTCTCAAGATCCACAATGACGCCGCTACCTGGGGCGCGTCCAGCAATGAGATTGTGAAGATGGTGTACGACGAGAAGGTCTGGGCGATGCTGGGCTCCATCTCCGGCGATTCCACTCACATCTCCCTGCGCGTTTCCCTGCGGGCCGAAATGCCGATCGTCAACAGCGCGGCTACCGACCCCACGATTCCCGAAACCATCATTCCGTGGATCCTCACTTCCATTCAGGACGATCGCGTGCAGTGCTACACGCTGGCGCGCCGCATCTATACCGACCTGGGATTGAAGCGTATCGGAATCCTGCGCGTGAACGAGCGATATGGCCGTTTCGGCGTGCTGAAGTTTCGCGACGCGTCGCGGCGGCTGGGCCATCCGGTGGTGATCGAGCAGAAGTTCGATCCGGCCGACACCAGCTTCACGCGCGAACTGCGCGTGATCAACGATTCGCGCGTGGACGGCGTGGTGCTGTGGGGCGATGCCGCAGCGGCCGGCACCATTCTCAAAGAGATGCGCCTGATGGGCATGAAGCAGCCGGTATTCGGCAGCTTTCGTGTGGCAGGAGACGATTTGCTGCGCAACGCCGGCGAGAGCGCCGAGGGACTGGAAGTGGTCTACCCCTTCGACCCCACTCGCGACGATCCGTTGTGGACCGGATTTCAGCAACGCTTCGCGGCTGCGTACAACGCCAAGACGGACGCGTTCTCGGCGCTGGGTTTCGACACCATGAACGTGCTGCTGGGCGCCATCTGTCGCGCCGGTTTGAATCGCGGGCTGATTCGCGACGCGCTCTACTCGACGGAAAAGTATCGCGGCGTAACGGGCGAGATGACGTTCGATCCCAACGCCAAGAATATCGCTCCCTTGTACCTCGGTAAGGTGAAAGGCGGCAAGTTCAGCTATCGCCGCTATCCCATGGACAAGCCTTACGCAACGGTGGGAGAGAATGGCGTTGGCTATGCGGGCCCGGCGATCGCGGATGCGCGCGGTCCCATCCGAAAGATCGGCGTCTTCGGACCCGGAGCGGACAAACTCACGCTGCGCGCCGATGGCTATGAACTGGTCGGCATCGCCTCCGACGTCCCGTGGGGAAAGGCGTCCACCGAACTGGTGAAGCTGTTCTACGACCCAGCGGTCATCGGACTGGTGGCGGTAGGACGCGAGCCGGCGCACCTGGCGGAGCAGATCGCCGTGAAGACGTTCGTGCCGGTGCTGGCGATTTCGTCCGACCGCGCGCTCACGTCGACTAACGTGCCGTGGATTTTCCGCGTCGGTCCCGAGCTGGAGGTGGAAGAAGCGGTCCATTGTCTGGCCGCCGCGGCGACACTCGCCGGCCCCAATCGATTGCGCATTCGCGATCTGCTGGCCTCGGGTAAGACGGTGGCGGGGAAATACGCTTTCGCCTCGAATGGGGAGCCGGCACCGCGGTAGTTTCTGCGCACAGGCGCGATCGCACAATCGATAATGGTGAGCTGCGTCCGATGGCCTTCCGCTTACGAGAAGCGCAGCGAAGCTGGTTGGTGGCATCCCGCGAATCGTCAGTGGACTTGAAGACGATCACACCAAGTCGACAGGTCTGAAGCTCAAAAGCAGACGGCGGGTGGCATACTGGAATCGCCATGCTTGGGCAATCGAAACGTTCTCTTCGTAGAGCGCACGGCGAGCGCCTCAAACTCCGAGCGCGCCGCGTCATGAAGCTTTGGTCCCCCGGGATTCGAGCGGACGGGCGAGCGGTGGGGATCAACGCCTCCACACATTGCCGCCCCTGTTCCTGTTGGTTGTGCCGACAGAAAAAGGACGTTCCGCCGCGGCGCGAGAGATCTTTTTTCGACCAATAAGTATCTCGCCCGCGGAACTCGCCGCCTACGACCCCACTTGCAGCGTTCCCGCGACCGTCAAATCGCCGATCGCCTCCGACGTCCCGATATACACGGTATACGTTCCGGGCGCGACCTGCCACGCGCCAGCCGTGGGATTCCACCACGACAAGGGATGCGAGGAATCGTTCTGGTCCACTGTGAGGATCACATGCGCTTGTCCGCCCGGGGCGAGCGTCACCTTCTGCCATCCCACCAGGCGCCGCGGCGGCTCACCCAGTCCGGAAGGCATGCCGAGATAGACCTGCACCACCTGGGCGCCGCCCACCGCACCGGTGTTCGTGAGATCGCACGTCGTCTGGAAACTGAAGTCGGGCGACGAAGATGTCCTGGTGAACCCGGCGTTGGCAATCGAAAACGTGGTGTAGGAGAGGCCGTATCCGAATGGGAAAACGGGCGCGATATTGTTGGCGTCGTACCACTTGTATCCCACCAGCAAGCCTTCGGAATAATTCACCGGAAAAGTGGCCGAGGAGGTTGGCCCGGCGACGGTGGGGTGCGGCAGATCGGCCTCGCTGGCAGGAAACGTGACGGGAAGTTTACCCGAAGGGTTGACGGCCCCGAACAGAATATTGGCGATCGCCTGCCCGCCGCGTTGTCCGGGGAACCATGCTTCCAGCACCGCGCTGACACTCGACAGCCACGGCATAATCTGCGCGCCGCCGTTTTCCATCACCACGATGGTGTGCGGATTGGCTGCCGCTACGGCGTTCACCAAGCCATCCTGATCGACCGGCGAGGCGTGGATCACGTCGGTGAAGTGAAGGTTCGGCATGTCCATGCCTTCACTGGTCCACTGGCTGACGAACACGATCGCCACCGAGGAACTGGCCGCCAGCGCGGCCGCGGCACCGCCGTTGTTGCCGTTATTGAACTGCACCTTGGCGTTGGGCGCCATAGCTTGGATCGCTTGCAGGGGCGACGACGGATCCCAAATCACCGGCGACCATCCGGGCACCGTTGGGTATCCCTCATTCAACGCCGCACCACCGGTGGGGTAAACTTGCGCCGACCCACCGCCCGAGAGCACACCGATATCGGCATGCGATCCGATGATGGCGATTGAGCCGACGGTCGCCGGGTTGAGCGGCAATTGCCGATTGGCGTTCTTCAGCAGCACCGCCCCCTGCTCTTCCACCTGTTGTGCGACTGCCTGGTCGGCCGCGGTGTTCACAGGCGTCACTGCGCCAGTGGAGCCGATCGCGCCCGTCGCGTAAAGCGCGCGCAGAATGCGCTGCACCATGTTATCCAGCCGCGACTGCGGCACCTGGCCCGATTGAATCGCGGCCTTCAGATCGGTGAAATATTGATTGTCGGGCTGCTCCTGGTCGAGGCCGGCGTTGGCGGACGCCACGGTGCTATGCATGGCCCACCAGTCCGACATTACAAAGCCCGGAAAGCCCCAGTCGCCCTTTAAGATGTCGGTGAGCAGATGCGCGTTCTCGCAGGCGTAGGTCCCGTTCACCAGGTTGTAGGAGCACATCACGGATTGCACGTTGGCATCGCGAACGCCGATCTCGAAAGCCAGCAGATCGGTCTCGCGCGCCGCGCGTTCGTCGACCATCGCGTTTGCCTGGGTGCGGCCGGTCTCCTGGTCGTTGAGCGCGTAGTGCTTGATGCCGCCCACCACTTGTCGATCCTGAATCGCGCGGATGTGGGCGGCGGTGATCTTGCCGGCCAGAATGGGATCTTCGCCCTTAGTCTCGAAGGTGCGGCCGTCGCGCGGCTCGCGCCCGAGATTGACGTTGCCCCCGAGATTGACGTTCAGTCCGTAAGCCTTCATCTCGGCGCCGATCACCTGCCCGTAGCTGTACGCCAGGCTGGTGTCCCAGGCTGCGGCGCTGGCGATCGAGGAAGGCAGTGCGGTGGCGGGCGCCTGGGAATTTGCCACGCCCACGCTGCCGTCGTTGAAATAAAGATCGGGGATGCCGAGGCGCGGAATGCCGGGAATGTAGCCGCCGGCGCCGCGCGGCAGAGCAACGATGTTGGTGACCGGCCCACCCGCGCCGTGCACCAACTGGAGCTTTTCATCTTGCGTCATCAGCGCCAGCGTCTGAGTGGCGAGCTGATCGGGCGTGGCCGGCGCGGGCACGCGGAAGGTACCGGTGACGCCGCCGATGGTGAGACTGGCGTCCACATACGCAGCGGTGGCCGTTACTCCGCCCGGGTAGACAAAGTTGATCTGGTCGATAATCTCGCCGGGCGCGGCGCCACAATATTCCACGGTCGCCGTCTGCCCGCCGATGGTAAGCTGGCAGCTTGCCGGACTGCCGGGCACTTCGAGCGGCGTGAACGATCCGTTATAAACCGCGGGCGCGCCATCGGTGAGCGGCGCGTTCTTAGGGCCGAGCCCATTGGCCCACAATTGATAGACGGTGCCCGCCACCGCCGCGCATTCGGTGGCGACGCATTGGGCGCCCGTCACCCACGCGATCCGGTTGGCGAAATCTTCGAGGAACATGGATGGCGCCTTCGCCGCCGCGATGACAATGGACTCGGCGGCGCCCGGTGTATTATCGCGCGTGACCACTACGGGTATGGAGGCCCCGACCGGCGTTGTCCACGGAATCTGAAAGTTGATCTGGGTGGGGGAGACGTAAATCAGCGGCGCGGCGACGCCCGCCACCGACAACATCACGCCTCCGGCGGAGGTGGGAAAGCCGTTCGATGTGTCGATGGCTGGCGTGCCATCGGCCAATGCGGTCCCATACAGGGTCGCGAGCGCCCCGGGTGCCAGGTTGGCGGCGTAGGAGGCGCCGTTCACGATCCCGCCGGGCGTGAGGACCGGCGTGGGGGCGTTGGTTTGCGCCGCAAGCGTGCCGGCGAAAATCAACATGGGTGTAGATAAAGCCCGTGCGATACGCATGATTGCTCTAAGCACGATTCTCGCAAATCGGACCTGAAATTGGGGACCGGTGCGGAGACAGGCCTGGATTGGAACGCCCGCCCCGTGACGAATGATACGATTACTCCCATGGAGAGGGCTCGCATCGCACGATCGCAGAAGTTGGAAGGCGGCGCGGCGATTCTGGCCTGCGGAGCGCAATAATGCCCGCGCCCGCCGCTGCCGGTCTGTGCGCCACCTGCACCCATGCCAGGACCGTGACGTCTGACCGCGGCGCGATCTTTACGCTGTGCGGCCTCTCGAAGACCGACCCGCATTTTCCCAAGTATCCGCGACTTCCCGTTTTGGCGTGCACGGGATGGACGCCGGAAGGAACGCCCCCCACGGCCAACGCCTGAGTTTGTGCGCCCTTCGGGATGTCGGCAAGCGGTGTGTGGCGCGTCCTTTAGAACGTAATCCGGCCAGAAATCTGCAACTGGCGCGGGCCCCAGATCAGATTGCTGGTGGACGTGGGCGTAAGGAACGTCGAACTGGGGCTGAAGCAGGCGTTGGTGTGCCCGGCGCAAGCGCCCGACCCGGCGGCGACATACGAGAACGCGGTGGTGTTCACGCTCGAAATATTGGTCCGGTTGAACAGGTTGAATGCCTCTCCGATGAGCGATACTTTCACGCGCTCGGTGATGGAGAATTGCCGGCCCAGGCGGAAGTCCGTATCGCGATAGTTCGGCCCGGTGTAGGCATTGCGCGGGAGCCAGCCGGCGCGGCCCTGCGTGGGACCGGCGTAACTGACGCCGCCGGTCACTCCGCCGTCGAGCGGGCTGGGGGCGCCGGTAATGTACGGCGTCACCGGCTGGCCGGTGCCCACAGTTACGATGGCGGAGAGCGCCCAGCCATTGATCAGAGCGCGCGCCGGGCGGCTGCCCAGATTGCGCAGGTACGGCATCCACACGCCATTGGCCACAAAACGCTGACGCTGGTCCAGATCGGAGAGGGCGTACTCGATCTTACGATTCTTCGGGTCGATGGGATAATCGGTGCCGTTAAACGTGCCGGAGGAGCCGGCGACCTGCGCTCCGTCCAATGCCTTGCTCAAGGTGTAGTTCGCGGTGAACTCGATACCGTGCCGCATCGGCCTGCGCAGGGTGAGAACCATGGAGTTATACCAGGAATTGACGTCGCTATAGCCTACAAAGACCTCACCGGTGTTGGCATCGATGCGGGAGGTGTAAAAAGGAACGGTGTACGTTTGCGGATTCGGGCCGAGAATGTCGTAGCTTTTTGTGGTGGTGGCCGGCGCCAGGTTGGCGTCCACAAAAATCGGCAGGTGCAATCCGCGGCTCACCACGTATGCGGCGGACACGCTCAGATCGGCGGGCAATTGGCGCTCCACGGTCACGTCGCCCTCGTGGGTTCGCGGATTCACCCAATCGGGCGTCATGCCGCGCGTCACTTGGGTGGCCGACGGCGGAGTGAAGGTCACCACCTGCGGCGTCAATGCCCCCTGGAACGGGGCTGTCATGGGCGCTCCGGGCGGCGTCCAGATGACGTTCGGAAAGGTCAGTTGCGGGCAGGCCAAAGCACCCGTTGGAGTACAGCTAAAGGTCTGCTGGTAGACGCCGTTTTCCACGCGGGTGGCGTAGTAAGTGCTGTTAGTCGTCTTACCATAGAAGAGGCCATAGCCCGTGCGCACTACCGTCTTAGGATTCAGTGCCCAGGCGATGCCGATACGCGGCCCGAACTGGTCTTTGGGGTTGTGAATGGTGCTGGTGTAGAGCGTGGTCAGCGGCGTGAATGTATTGGGCTGCGAGGGCTGATCGATCAGGAAGGCGTCGTAGCGCAGCCCCATGTTTACGGTCAGCTTGGGGGTTAATTTCCAGTTATCTTCAAAGAAGGCGGAATAATCCTTGTCGTAGAAATCGTCCTTGCCGGTGTGGGTGATGGGATCGTTCACCTGCGTAAAGGTACTGTAGTGCCGGCCCGTCAGGCCGTCGCCGAGGTTAATACCCAACGCATCCACCACCCAGTTGTTGAAGGCCGTCTGCGCGGTTCCGCTGTAGCTATAATTACCGGGCCCGTTGTACAGGTTGATCATCACTTCATGAATGAAGTTGAAATCGATACCGGCTTTCAATGTATGGCGCCCGTAAACCTTGGACACGGTGTCCGAAAGCTGAATGCGATGCTCGTCCGGCTCAGCGGTACGGGGCAGCGCATAGTTCTCGCCATAAATCATCAGGTTGGAGCTACCGCCGGACCCGCCCACGTTGACATATGGCGCGGGAGCATTCGCGCCCGCCACTTCCAGGTCGCGGCCCCACTGGAAGCGCAGATTGTTCAGCAGGGTGGGAGTGAGCGTCGAGTCTAAGTTGGCGACGAAGATGCGCTCGTGGAAGACATAACTTCCGTTGGTGCCAAGCGAGCTGTCGTTATAGGACGGCGATGTGCTGTATGCGTTGGGCGCGCGGTAATTCATGAAATCGAACGACGTGCTCAGGTGGTTGCGCGCGCTCACCTGGTAGTCGAATTTTCCGAACCCTACATCCTGATTGGTATCGCGCTGGAAGGTGCCTTGCTGGCCGAACAAAAACGAGTTGGCGGCGGCGCACTGTGAGGCGGTGACCGCCGACGGGCACGGCAGCGCCGTTACCGAAGGGCTGTAGACATTGCTGGTGTACGCAATCGGGTTGACCTTTCGCGAGCCGTCATAAGTACCGAAGAAGAATAGCTTGTCTTTGATGAGGGCGCCGCCGCCGCTGCCGCCGAACTGCTGCCATTGGTGGATGGGCTGGCTATAAGTGCCGCGTGACTTGGGGTAAGAGTCGAGCGCGTTAAATGACGGGTAGCGTAGATAGTAGAACAGGTCGCCGTGGAAGGTATTGGTGCCGGACTTCGTCACGGCATTGACCACTCCGCCCGCCGCCTGCCCCAACTCTGCGCCGTAATTGCTGGCACTTACCTGGTATTCCATGATGGAATCCATGCTATAGACGTAAGATCCGCTATTGGCGCGCCCGCGGGCCTCTGAGAAGAACGCCTGATTGTTATTGGCGCCATCCACGGTGTTGCTGTTATAGAGCCCTGAAATACCGCGATAAGAGACCAGCCCGCTGGTGCCGTCGGTAGTAACGTTGGGCGTCAACAGCACGAAGCTATCCCAGCGGCGGCCGGCGATCGGCAAGTTGTCTACCGCCGACTCGCTGATCACCTGCGAGACGTCGGTCTTCTCGGTATCCACGATGGGCGGCGCTGCGGTGACGGTAACTTCCTCCTGCGTACTCTTCACTTCCATCGCCTGATTGATGGTGAGAATCTGGCCTACCTGAAGACTGAGGTCTTTTCGCAGCATAGTGGCAAACCCGGTCTTGCTCATTTGCACTTCGTAGTGGCCGGGCTGGAGGAACGGGACCGTGTAAACACCCGCATCGCTGGTCTCCGTCTTGTGCTCCACGCCGGTGCCGGTATTGCGCACCGTGACCGCCACCGATGGCACTGTGGCGCCGGAAGCGTCCGTAATGGCTCCGGTAATGGTTCCCGATCCGGCTTCCTGTGCAAAGGCGGCGTTGGGAACGCCCGTCAAGAGAGCCAGCAACATTGCGCCGGCGGTAAGAGACACCTTTAGTAGACTGTTTGAACGCACGAAGACCTCCCGTTAGAGTGACTGCTAAATCGCGCTCGGAACGACTCGGTCACCGCGCGAGGCCGCGCCCGATTACAGGCTGAGGTATTTCTGGATGATCGCATAGGTGGCGCGCCCCAAGCAAGCAAAAATATGGTTGCAAAATGACGGCGGACGTTCAGATACGCGTCCGCAATTTTCCGCCTAAAATGACTGCAAAATCTTACTTTTCGTAATGAAACACGCAAGCTTGGAGGGGCCCGCCGGGACAACTCACATCGAACTCCCGCTCGCGCGTTGTATAGTGAAGGCGCGGATCTCGCCGCGGAGCTTTATGCCGATCCCCTTGACGTGGCCCGAGATTGCATTACGCCTGTTTTGCGCCGTGGCCGCCGGCGCTTTCATCGGATCGAACCGCAGCGGACGCGGACGCGCCGCCGGCCTGCGAACCTCAATCCTGGTAAGTATGGCGGCCTGCATCGCCATGCTCCAGGTGAATCTCCTGCTGCCCCTCGCCGGCCGGCATCCTGACTCCTTCGTGATGAACGACCTGATGCGACTGCCGCTCGGCATTCTCTCCGGCATGGGATTCATCGGCGCCGGTTCGATCGTGCGGCGCGAGAACTTTGTGGTCGGCGTGACCACCGCCGCCACTCTGTGGTTTCTCACGGTGACGGGGCTGTGCTTCGGCGGCGGCCAGGTTCCGCTCGGCCTGGCCGGAACGGCGGTGGCGTGGATCGTGCTCACCGGGTTCAAGTATGTCGAGGACCGCATGCAGGAAGACCGCCAGGGGAAATTGGTGATCGTGACCGATCCCGCCGGACCGGGCGAAGAGGAGATTCGCGCCATCCTGCTGAATGGCGGATTCCGCATCTCTTCGTGCGCGCTCGCCATCACGCAGCGCACCGAACGCCGCAAGTGGGACTGCAGTTTGCGATGGCGGGCGCGATCCCACGAAAGTGGAATCCCCGTCGCCATCCACGCGCTCGCTGCGCGCCAGGGCGTAGTGCGCACCGCCTGGACTCCGCAGGTGCACTAGATTCAACGGGGCAGCCTTCAGGCCGCGGCGAGATTTCGACGGTCCCACTTTCCCGGTGGGCTTCAGAACCGATATCGCAACTCCACCCACGCTCTGCGCGGAGCGCCGGGGGTGAAGAACGTCGCGCTCTGCAGCGGGTAATTCCCCGCCTCCGGTCCGCTGGTATACGCGGGAAACGGGCGGGCCAGAAATGTACCTTGTGCCGTCAGGCCGGTGCCCGCCAGTTGCGCGGCCGTGTAATAGCGGCGATCCCACAGATTGTCGATCTGCAGCGCCACCTGAAACTTCTTGGGAAGGTCGTAAGTGGCGCGGAAGTTGGTGACCGCGTAACCCGGCGACACTCCCGGCCCGAGATAGTACAAGCCGTCCGCACGGTAGGCATTGTTTTCATTGCCGCGCGCGTATGAGCTCGACACCGCCACTTCATCCAGATCGATGGCGAGCTTCGAGGTGAGCTGGTAATTCAAGTATGCCTTGCCGCTCTGTTTGGGAATGAGCGGAATGCGGTCGCCAGGCTGCACATAGATGCTTCCGTCAAGCCCTGGATAGCCTGCCAGAGCCGCATCGCTGGTGTTGTTGGCAGATCCGTCCAGCACTTCGCTGCTTTGATACGTGGCATCCAGAAAGGTCCAGTCGATGCCCCAGGTGGCGTGCCCGTTATGCCCTTCGACACTGGCGTCGACGCCCTGGCGCCGCGTTCGCGCAAAGTTCTGAAAGTATCCCGTGCCTAACTGCACTGACGATACGAACAAAATGTCGTTGTGGTTTTCTGCGCGGAACGCACTGGCGCTCCAGCGGAGGCCGTGCAGCAAGGAGACCTCCGGCCGGCCGCGCATTCCCACCTCCCAGGTGTCGGCCACCACCTGCTGCAGGGGAGGATCGCTAGCCAGCGCGTTGGGCAGCGAGCACGGGTTGGCTGGATCGGCGCATCCGAGTTCGATGGCGGTAGGCGCGCGGCTGCCCTGCGTGAAGCTGGCGTAGGCGTTGACTGCGGCAATCGGACTCCAGGTGATGCCCACCGCGGGATTGAGCCGCTGGAACACATAGTTGCCGTCGAGCGATCCCGGACCGGGCGCCGGATTAATGCGATCGCTATTTTGCACGGTATAACGGTTATACCGTCCCGATAGCGTCAGGTTGACGTGCTTCGCCAGCGTCAAGGTGTCGGTGGCGTAGAGGCTCCAGTTCGGCGTGAGTCCGTGGAGGCTCACGCGCGAATCCACCGGGCTGTCGGATGCCGAACCGTCCTGCCATTCGGGCACCGTGGCGATGGTGTAATCCGGATTGAGATACCCATACTGCGAGTTCTGCACGTAAAGTACGCTGCCGCGGTCCATGGACGCGCCGGCCGTAAACTGATTGTGTCCCCAGGCGGGCGACGTAGTCCAGGTCATCTGTCCGGAAAATCCGTAGTCGTTCTGGATCTCCGTCGAGTAGACCACCAGCCCGTTGCAGCGTTCGTCGGCATCGCCATCGATGAGCGCTTCGGCCAGGCAGCGCCATTTCGGAAAAGGCGTATTGGCGGCCGTCGCGCCGCTGGTGGGAAAGCCGCTGTACCCCGCGGCGGTAAGTGTAGACTGCTCCCTGGCGTTTGGCTGGTAGACCGATTCATCGAACGAATCGGTATTCAGATTGGCGTTGATCCCGTTACTGCGAATGTGCCGGTACCAGCCGTTGCCCGAAAACGTCCAGGCGTTGTTGAAGGTATGGCGCGCAATCAGATTGACCGCCGGCGAACGGTCCACCGTACTGTCGGGGATGGAATAAACGCTCGCATAATTGGCCGCCAGCAGCCGGTAATCCTGCAGTCCATTGCCAATGAGCGAGTTGTCCGCATAGGCGAAGGTCACCGCCACGTCGCTCAAGGCCGACCGCCAACCCAGGCGCGCGAACCCTTGGCGCACGGTAGAAGGCGAATCGACGCGCCAACCCGATTCGTGAAAGAGCGTGCCGGCGGCGAACCAGTTAAAGCCTAGTCCTTTGCCGCCGCCGTAGCTCGCCTCACCCTCTTTGCGATTGCTGCTGCCATACGTGAACGCCGCTTCGCCTCCGGGGTCGGAAGTGCCGTTCTTCGTCTCCACCGAGAGCGCGCCGCCTAGCGTATTCAGGCCGAATAGCGGATCGGACCCGGGCATCATAGCCATCTCGGAGATGGCGTTCTGCGGGATCAGATCCCAGCTCACCACATCGCCGAAGGGCTGATTCTGGCGCACGCCATCCAGGTAGACGGAGACTCCTTCCGGAGTGCCCAGCAGTGGCGAAGCGGTATAGCCGCGAAAATTCACATCGGGCTGAAATGGATTGGCCTGCATCTCATTCACACTGACGCCATTCAGGCGCCGGTTCATGAAATCGCCCAGCGCCAGCGAGCCGCTTTGTTGGATCTGAGTTGCGTCGGCGGTTTGCACCGGGCCGGCAATCTGGTCGATGTTGAGATCCGTCCCGGCGAGAGGCGTCGTGGCCACAACGTCGACTTGAGAAGACTGTGCTGCCAGCAACAGCACAATGGTCTTCTCCACTGGCCGGGAAGATTCCACGTCGACCGTCAGCGCCAGGGGGGCGAAGCCTGGCGTGGAGATCTCGATGCGGTAATGTCCGAAGGGGAGAGCGGTGGCGCTATATTTCCCTTGCGAGTCGGTTTGAAACGGCTGTTTGACTGCCGTACCGAGATTCCGAAGCATGCCCGATGCGACCACCGCCGCGCCCGAAGGGTCCTTCACGGTGAGCCGGATTTCACCTGCCGGCGGTTGTCCCCACAGCAATCCCAAGGTTCCCAGGAAAAGTAACCCTATCCGCATGGGCCCGCGCCCGAACAAGTCCATACCGGAACATTCCCGCCGGAGTCATCCTGTTCAGCCTTTTTCGCCGATCGAGAAAATCGGAGCCGTGCGCAACTACTCATTCTAGTTGCAACTCATTTGCGAAATTCTTTGACTTCCGCGAAGCGGTTGCCTAATATAGTGCCCAGAGGCGAATTCCGTGTGGTTTTCTTATTGCAACTCAGTCGCAAATGTCACGAAACGTGACGGCTCTTTTTCTTCGATTTCAGTTGCGACCGGTTCGCAACTGGAGCTTCCGCGATGAGCCCGCGGCCGCAATTCGACCGGCGCGCCCTGCTGGACGAATTGTCCTCCCGCGGGATACGCCTCACCGCGCAACGCCGCGCTTTGGTGGAGGTAATTCAGGAAGCCCACCAGCATCTCGACGCCGCGTCGTTATTGCAACTGGCTCGCCAGCGCATTCCCGGCGTGGATCGCGCCACGGTCTACCGCACCATCGATCTCCTCAAGAAACTGCGCCTCATCGACGAACTCGACCTTATGCATCTGGAGGGAGAAAAGCATTATTACGAAGCCAGCACCACCCGCGACCATCTTCATCTGGCATGCTTTAGCTGCGGGCGGATCGAGGAATTCACCAGCCCTGTGTTCGAACATCTGAAAGCGGAGATTACCGCGCAGAGCGGATTCGAAATTCGCGTGATCCGGCTGGAGGCGGGGGGGTGTTGCCGGGCCTGCAGGACGTCTTCTCCCACCGCGTCCCACAGGAGGTCCGAGCCGAAAACATCGCACGCTTGAGAGTAAGAAACGGCCGGCCCCCACGGAGATCTTTTGGCGAAGGCGCCGTGGGGACCACCGGAAATCGACAACCCTTTGTGAGGCCGGCGACCCCTTCATTGTAGGCCGCGCGGCAGCACTTCCCCACCAGACTCGCGCTGCCGGTGTGTGCACACGCCGCCGGGCGCAACAGGAGAGCGACCGAATGAAGAGCCGCAACAAACGCAACGCAGCACCCCGCAAGAACCCGATGCAGAAGCGCAATCCCGCGAATTGGCCGGTGGCCTACCGCTGGGTGGCCATGGGAACACTGCTAGCCTACTCGGCGACCGGCGTACGCCACGTGGCTCTTGCGCAGACCGCGCCGCCGGCGAAAAACACCGGCCGCGAGCGTGCGCCGGGAGCACAGCCATCGTGGCGTTTCGAAATCCCCGGCGGCGCGCTGGACGCCGTCCTGCCGGCCTTTTCGCAGGTCACCGGCCTGAACGTGAGCGTCGCGCGGGAGGGCATTCGCAGCCTGGCCTCGCCGGGCGTGGAAGGCCTGTATACCGCGGACCGCGCGCTGCAAAAACTACTCGCCGGCACAGGCGTCACTTATCGCTTCACCGCCTTCACCGGGGTGGTCCTGGATCTTGCCGGTGTGGCCAATTCGGTGGATGTCACGGCCAACGTCGAGACGCTCTCCTCCTCTTCGGTGAAGTATCAGGCGCCGGTGCTCGATACTCCACAGACCGTTTCCGCGGTCTCCCAGCAGACTATGGAAGAGCAGGGCGTGACCACGCTGCGCGACGCGCTGCGCAATGTGGCGGGCATCAGTCTCGCCGCCGGCGAAGGCGGCTCGCAGGGCGATAATCTCACCATCCGCGGGTTCACCGCCCGCAACGATCTCTTCATCGACGGCATGCGCGACTTCGGCAGCTATTACCGCGATCCCTTCGATACCCAGGAAGTGGAGGTGCTAGAAGGGCCGTCTTCAGTGGCGTTCGGCCGCGGGTCCACCGGCGGTGTGGTCAATCAGGCCGGCAAGACGCCGGAGTTGCCTGGATTCCTCTCGGGCGATCTCGAAATGGGCACCGATCTCACCCGCCGGCTCACGCTCGATCTCGACCGGCCGCTGCCGGCACTCGGGCCGCATGCCGCATTCCGCCTCAACGTGATGGGCGACATGAACCATGTGGCCGGCCGCGATGTCGCCGAGAACCGCCGCTTCGGCGTGGCGCCTTCGCTCGCGCTCGGCATCGGGACGGCTACCCGCACCGGCATCGCGTACTTCCATCAGACGGCGGACGACCAGCCCGATTACGGCATCCCGTGGCTGTTCAACGGCCCCGCCCCAGTCGACCGCACCAACTATTACGGATTTCGCAACGGCAATTACCTGCGCACCTACGACGATATCGCCACCGCGAAAATCGAACACGACTTCAGCCCCAACCTCACCTTGCGCGACCAGGTGCGCTACGCCAACTATGTGCGCGACGTGCTCATCACTGAGCCGCAGATCGCCACTCCGGTGTCGCTCGCCACGCCGCTCAGCCAGATGAGTGTGACGCGGCACCAGATCGGCGCGAACAGCGTGGAAACCCTGGCTGACGAGCAGTTGGACCTCACTGCCCGATTCGTCACCGGCTCCCTCCATCACACCCTCATCACCGGCGTGGAAGCCACCAAGGAGACATCGTCGCCCACCCGGCCCACCTGGACCAATGTCCCCACCGCCAGCCTGCTCGATCCCGATCCCGACCAGCCGTTCTCCGGTACGGAAACCATTACCTCGATTGTCCACACCACGGCGCTGAGCGGCGCGGCGTACGTTCTGGATACCGTGGCGCTCTCGCCGCATTGGGAGCTGACCGGCGGCTTTCGTTTCGACCGCTTCGACAGCGCTTACACCCAACAGGTGGCGCCGGCCACGGCGTTCCGGCGCGTGGACGAAATGCCCAGCTGGCGCGGTGCGCTGGTATACAAGCCCGCCGCGGCGGGCAGCATTTATGTGGACGCCGGCACGTCGTTCAATCCTTCAGCCGAGTCGCTGTCTCTGAGCGCCGCCACCGCCAACCTTCCTCCCGAGAAAAATCTCACCTACGAGGCGGGCACCAAGTGGGACCTCGATCGCCAGCGGCTCTCGCTGCGCGGCGCGCTCTTCCGCACCGAAAAGTACAACGCCCGCGAGCCCGATCCCAACAATCCGCTGCTCGATGTATTGGGCGGCAATCAGCGCGTGGACGGTGCTGAGTTCCAGGCACGCGGCCGGCTCACCAGCCGCTGGGAACTGGTGTCGAGCTTCGCATACCTCGATGGCAAGGTGGTGAGTTCGGAATATTATCCGGCGGCGGTGGGGTATCCGCTGGCCAATGTCCCCAAATACACCTTCAATCTCTGGAGCGAATATCGCTTGAGGCCGGGCTGGGAGATCGGCGCGGGGAGCAACTATGTTTCCGCGCGGACCGCCAGTTCCACCGCGCCCCTCGACGCCACCACCGGCCTCGTGAAGGAAGTGCCGGGTTATTGGGTGTTCAACGCGATGGTGAAACATCCCCTGAGCGAGCACATCGACTTGCAACTGAATGTCAACAACATCGCCAACCGCTACTACTACGACGAACTGCATCCCGGCCACATCGTGCTCGGCCCGGGCCGTTCGGCGCTGGTGGGCTTACAGTTCAAATTCTGAAACGGGACCTGACCGCAAATGCTATTGACCATACCAGACGTATTGACTGCCGCCGACGTGCGGCGCGCGCGGCAGATTTTCCAGGAAGCCGAGTGGGTCGACGGCCGCGTGACGGCGGGCCACCAGTCCACGCAAATGAAGGACAACCTGCAGTTGCCCGAAGGGTCGCCTGCCGCGCGCGAACTGGGAGGCATGATCGTGAGCGCGCTGGAACAGAATCCGCTGTTCATTTCGGCCGCCCTGCCGGCGCGCGTTTTCCCGCCGCTGTTCAATCGCTATGAGGGCGGCCAATCGTTCGGCACGCATGTCGACAACGCCATCCGCCAGGTCACCGGTACGCCACACCGCATCCGCACCGATCTCTCCGCCACTTTGTTCTTCGCCGCACCCGGCGAATACGACGGCGGCGAACTCGTTGTGGAAGACACCTACGGCACACACAGCGTCAAGCTGCCCGCCGGCCATATGATTCTGTACCCCGCTACCAGCCTGCATCGCGTGCAGCCGGTGACGCGCGGCGCGCGCATCGCGTCCTTCTTCTGGATCCAGAGTATGGTCCGCGACGATGGCGCGCGCACCCTGCTCTTCGATCTCGACCTCGCCATCCAGAGCCTGGGCGGCGCAACCCCGCCGAACCCGGTGGCGGTGCAACTCACCGGCGTGTACCACAATCTTCTCCGCCGCTGGGCCGACATCTGAAACGCCGCGTCCTGCTATCGCGATAGTAGCTCTGCCCTTGGAAGTTTCGCGCCGGAACTGCAAATATAGAGGAATGAAATTTCCCCTTGGGCTGGTGCTCCTGTGCGCCGGAACCTTGTTCGCACAGGACGCGAACGTGAGTGCTTTGAATTCGCTCGAATGGCGCAGCATCGGACCGGGGGCGATGGGCGGACGCATCGCGGCAGTGGAAGGAGTACCCGGCAACCCGCGCATTGTGTACGCCGCCACCGGGTCGGGCGGCCTGTTCAAATCGGACAACGCCGGCACCACGTGGCAGCCCATCTTCGAGCGGCCGGGCCGCATTTCCATCGGCGACATCGCCATCGATCCCAAGAATCCCACGCACCTCTGGGTGGGAACCGGCGAGGCCAATCTGCGCAACAGCGTCTCCATCGGCGGCGGAGTTTTTTATTCCGCTGACGGAGGCGCGCATTGGCAGCCTCGCGGCCTGGAATCCACCATGACGATTTCGCGCCTGCTTCTCGATCCGCGCGATCCGCACAAAATCTTCGTGGCGGCCGTGGGCCATCCGTTCGGACCGAATCCCGAGCGCGGCGTATATGTCAGCTCGGACGACGGGCAGTCGTGGCGGAAGACGCTTTACGTCGACACCAGCCACGGAGCGTCCGACATCGATATCGACCCAACCAATTCCAACGTAGTGTTCGCCGGCATGTGGATGTTCGACCGCAAGCCATGGCGCTATGACAGCGGCGACACCAAGGGCGGACTGTTCAGATCCGGCGATGGCGGCAAGACCTGGAAGAAAATCACCCAGGGACTACCGGCGCTGATGGGACGCGTGGGCGTGAAGATCGCTCCCAGCAATCCGAAAGTGGTGTATGTAATCGCTGAAACCCGCGAGGGCACGCTGTTCCGATCGAACGACGGCGGTGAGACTTTTCAGACGATATCGAGCGACAAATCGTTGGTCTCCCGCGGCTACTACTTTTGCGATCTGCGCGTCGACCCGAAAGATGAGAACCGCGTCTACGTGCTCGAAGGCGCGCTCATGGTTTCGAACGATGGCGGCAAAACATTTTCGCGCATCGGGGGTTCGGTGCACAGCGACCTGCAAACGTTGTGGATCGATCCGCTCGATCCGCAACGCATGTGGCAGGGTAACGATGGCGGCCTGGCCTCTTCCTGGGACGGCGGCGAGACATGGCAGCATGTGGCGTCCATTTCGCTGGGCCAGTTTTACCGCGTTTCGGCCGACAATCGCGAGCCGTTCTACCAGGTCTCCGGCGGCACCCAGGACAACGGCACCTGGACCGGACCTTCGCGCACCCGCGAACCTTCCGGCATCCTCAACGATGACTGGCGGATGGTGAGCACGATCGTCGGCTTCAACGTGCTCGCGGACTCCGAGGACCCCGACGTTCTGCTGACGCAGCAGCCCGGCGGCGCCCTGCTGCGCACCAATATGCTGACTCGCGATCAACAGTCGGTGGGCCCGCAGGTGCGCAATTACGGCGGCGCGCTCGCCTCCGAAATGAAGTACCGCTTCGGGTGGGACGCGCCCCTGGTGCGCTCGCCCTTCGGAAAATCGACCTTTTATTACGGCGCCAATGTGGTCTTCCAATCGAGCGACCTGGGCAAGGACTGGGAGCCCATCAGCAGTGACTTGACCGCCGGCGATCCGTCGAAATGGCAGCCCTCCGGCGGCCCGGTCTTCACCGATAACAGCTCGTCCGAAATCTATGGCGTGCTCACACAGATCGCGGAATCGCCGGCGCAGCGCGGCCTCATCTGGACCGGTTCGGACGATGGCAACGTGCAGGTCACCGAAAACGGCGGCGGCCATTGGACCAACGTCGCCGTCAACATCGCCGGCGTGCCTCCGCACTCGCCAGTCTCCGCCGTCGAACCGTCCCACCATAATCCCAAGGTCACCTACGTGGCGTTCAATCGCCATATGTTCGACGACATGCAGCCCTACGTTTTTAAGACCGCCGACAGTGGCAAGACCTGGACCCGCATCACACAAGGGCTGCCGCCGTACGCCTTCGTATGGGTGGTGCGCGAAGACCTCAAGAATCCATCGATCCTCTACGCTGGAACCGAAACCGGCCTGTTCGCCTCTTTCGACGACGGTGGCCACTGGGTTCCTTTCGGACTCAAGAACCTTCCCGACGTGGCGGTGCGCGATATATTCCAGCAGGCGCAAAACAACGATCTGATCCTGGCGACCCATGGCCGCGGCTTATATATTTTGGACGACGCCACACCCGTGCAGCAGATCGCCTCCGCCGCCGGAAAAGCGGCCGTGCTGTTCCCCGTCCGGCCGGCGTTCCGCCATGCGGTGCGGGCCACCCGCAGTGGCGGCGGCGACACGGAATGGGCCGCCCCCAATCCGCCCTACGGCGCGCTGCTCGATTACTATCTGGGCAAGCCCGCCGGCGAACTGCGCATCCAGATTGTGGATGACACAGGGAAGACGGTTCGCACGATCGGCGGCAATCAGGCGCCGTCCGGCGTGGGCCTGCATCGCATCGCGTGGGACCTGCGCGCGTCTGCTGTGAGCGGCGCACCGGCACGCGGCGGACGCGGTGGCGAAGGCGGGCGGGGAGGTGGCGGACGCGGCCCGCAGGTGCTGCCCGGCACTTATACCGTGCGGCTGACTGCCGACGGCGCCACCGCAGAGCAGAAAGTACAGGTGCGGCTCGATCCCGACATCAAGGCCGCGCCGGCCGACCTGCAGGCGCAGTGGGACACGCTCTCGAAACTCGGCGGCATGATCCGCGAAGTGGGACAAATGGTGCGGCAGGCCGACGAGCATCCCGACTCCGCCGAATGGAAAGCGTTCCGCGCCACGCTCGCCCGCCCGCGCAATCTTGGCAATTCGGAAACCGGCCCGCGATTGTCAGAGCAACTACAATCGCTCTTCAACCTGGTCGACGGTCCGAACGACGCTCCCACGCCCGCCATGATGAAGCTCACCGACGAACTGGAGAACGAATATCGTAAAGCCACCGGGCAGCTCCACGCGTTGCAGCCGTAGTCGCAATCACGACCGTGCCGCGAATACCTTCCGACGTGTGGTACAGGGCGACGAGTTAATTCCCGCCGCGTCCCCGGCCGTTGCTGCGAGGCTCCGGCAGTTCCTTGCGCGGCAACTTCTCCGGCCGTGTGGCCGCCTGGTACACGAAGAACGCTTCCACCACGGCCATCTGCTCCATATCGTCCTGCTGGATGCGCTCATAGGTGTCCATGTTCGTATGATGCGTGCGCGTCTCGTAATCCATCGGGTCCTGAATGAACTGGAAGCCCGGCAGTCCGACCGCGTCGAAGGACTGGTGGTCCGTACCGCCGGTATTGCGAATGGTGATGATCCCGGGAGTGAGATCCTTGATTGCGGCGAACCATTGTTCGAAAATGGGCCGCACCATCTCATTGCCCTGCAGATAAATGCCGCGCAGCCGTCCGGTACCGTTATCGATATTGAAATAGCCGGCGAAACCGTCGTGCTCGGCAGTGGTCTTCATAGTGGCCGGGTCGGCGAAGTGCTCTTTCACATAAGCCGAGGAGCCGAGCAGCCCTTCCTCTTCCCCGCCCCACAACGCCATGCGGACCGTCCGATCCATCTTCAGATTGCTCGCCTTCAGGATGCGCATCACTTCCATGGCGACCGCGCTGCCCGCGCCGTTATCGGTGGCGCCCGTGCCCATGTGCCAGGAATCGAAGTGGCCGCCCACCATCACCAGTTCGTTCGGCTTGCTGGTGCCGGGAATCTCGGCGATCACATTGAACGAATCGGTCTTCGACATGTCGAACTTGGTCTGAATATTGAACGAAACCTTCACCGGGACGTTATGCTCAATCAGGCGCGCGATACGGTTGTAGTTCTCCGCCGTCACCGATACCGAGGCGATGTTCTTGGTGGGATCGCCGCTGCGCGACGAGCCGTTACTGGCCGGCACAACTCCACCAGATCCGCGCGTGGTGCCGTTGGCCGTCACAATCGCCAGCGCTCCTTCTTCCTTCCAGAACGTGGCCAGCCGGGCCGTGAGTGCACGCTGCTCTTCGGGCGAAAGTTGCGGACCGCCGCCGCGTCCGCCGCGTCCAGCAGCGCCCGCGCGCCCGGCGCCGCCCCCAGGCAGCAATTCCGGAACCATGGACGACAGTTCGGCGTCCGTGTAACGCGAACCGAGCGCCGTTTCGGGGAAAGCCAGATCCAGCGGACCGGTCCCGATCAACACAATCTTGCCCGTCAGCGTTCCGTGCAGCTTGTCCATATCCGCCATGCTGGTGGGATTGGCCACCATCACGGCGTCGCCCGTCACTTTGCCATCAGTGCTGCCGCACCATGCCTGCGGATAGCCGATAATGGGCATGTAAGTGGGCGATATCATGGCGCCTTCATACTCCGTCATCTCCCAGCTTGGGATCGCCGCCCGCGGGGCGCCGCGTCCCGGAGTATCTTCCGGTGCCGGAGGCGGCGGCTCGGTGGACCACTTCTCCAGATGCACGTTGCTGAGTCCCCACTCTTTGAGCTGGCCGACTGCCCATTCGCCCGCCGCGCGGAATTGCGGCGAATTGGTGAGGCGCGGACCGTAATGGTCGGTCAGATTGAACATGGTCTCCATGATCGGCGCCGGACGGGCTGGTGCGCCGCGGCCGCCAAATCCGCCCCGGCCCCCGGTGGCGAGTTCCGCCGTCTTCAGCTTGTGAACCACGCTGAGGTCGACATGCTCCACCGTCTGCTGGGCGACCAGCAACGCGGATAAAGGCAGAAACAGCAAGGCAAAGGAGAGTTTCTTTCGCGACATAAAGGTTGTTGATAGAGGATATCAGACAATGAAGCGAATTTGGACGCCGATTGAATGGAATGTGCGATGAAGTGGATCCGGGCGCTGACCGTGGCGAGCCTTGCCTGCTGCGCCGCCGATGCGCAGAATTATTGCCGCTTTTACCTGATGGACCATTACGACTTTGCCAACAACGTAGGCACGGCCATTGACCTCGAGTCCTCTAATTACGGACCGGGCGATTGCACGCTCGGGTCGGTGAGCCTGATTCTGGCGGTGGGCAACGGTACGAATTTCGTTTACGCGAGCGTTTCGCCGGCATGGTCGGTGGGCCACACTTACACCGCTAAAGCGGTGCTGACTGCGGCCGGTCCGCAGCAGTTATATCTCGACGGCCAGTTGGTGGCCACCGCCGCCGGCGCGTTCCAGCCAATGCCCGGAGCGCTCCTCGCTTCGGAAGTGCCAAGCTGGGCGAACGGGCAGGCGGCTTACTCCATCGAACAGACCGGACTGCAGGTTGCCAATGCGAATCAGGGCGTTTCTCTTCCCGCCGCGGGAACGTGGACCGAGCCATCTCCGCCGCTGCTCTTGCTGGGAGGCACTCCTCTTTGGGCCTCCTCGCTGGCGGAAGACCCGAGCCAGACTCTCACTGTCACCATGACGTTTCAGATTCAGGACGCGCCTCCCGCCGCCGCGCCGTACAACCCCTACGTCGATCAATACGGACAGTCGACGTACAGCGACTGGCCCTCGAAGATCCACTCCGATGCCGATCTCGCCGCCTCCGCTGCCGCCGAACAGACCTGGCTCGCAGCCAATCCGCCGCTGCCGGGCATCGATGCCTATGGCGGTTCGACGGCCGCCGGATGGCGCGACGTGGCGACGGGCTACTATCGCACCGCCCAGCACGGCGGCCGGTGGTGGTTGATCACGCCGCTGGGAACGCCCTGTTTCTATATCGCGCTTTCCACCGTACAACCGGGCGCTTCGGCGACCCCGATTACCGGCCGCACGGCGGAATTCGCCTCCCTGCCGCCTTCAGGCGGCACGTACTCATCGGCCTACTCGCAGAATTATTGGGGTAACAGCGCCGATCAGACAACAACTTACTTCCGTTTCGACACGGCTAACAGCATTCGTAAGTACGGCAGCCAGTGGCCGGCGGTGTGGCAAACCATCACCACTCAAAGACTCGCGAGTTGGGGGTTCTCCGGCATGGGTAAGTGGTCATTAGTGAGCCCTCACTTCCCGACCATGCCGGTGTTGGATCACGGCGCGGTCCCCAACGTAATCCCGGGCGGCCACCCCGATACGTTCAACCCGGCCATCGTGTCACAGCTCAAAGCCACGCTGGTGGGCCAAATCGGGAACAACGTCACCAATCCTCAGATTGTGGGCTGGTCGGTCGGAAATGAACTGGCGGAGGACATCCAGGCCAGTGAAGTCACGGCCATTCTGGCGTTGGGCGCGTCGACGCCGGCCAAGCAGGCCTTCGTCGACCACGCCGCCAGCGCGATCTATGGCGGAAGCGTCGGCGCGCTAGCCGCTGCCTGGCGGATTCAGGCATCGACTCTCTCGCAGGCCTACGCCGCCACGCCCAACCCGCCGGCGGCCGACATCGAAAACCTGCGCGAGTATTACGAGAACCAGTATTACCAGACGATTTATCAAACCGTGAAAGGTATCGACCCTAATCACCTGTATCTGGGCAACTGGGTCGATCCGGGTTACTGGGTAAGTTCCACCGATTGGAACCTGATCGCCGCCAACACCGACGTGATCGGCTTCGATTACTACGCGCTCCGCTTCGCTTCCACTTACAACCTGGACGCCTTGATCCAGTCCACCGATAAGCCCGTATTCGTGGGCGAGTTTTCCTTCCCGCCGAACTACGATGGCCAGCGCGGCTTCGGTTCGCTCGCAGTATCCGCGGAATCCGAATCGCAAGCAGGCGATTGGTATGCCCCCTGGCTCAAAGCGGCGGCGGCCGCTCCCAATTGCGTAGGCGTGTCGTGGTTCGAATTTGAAGACGAACCCGTGAGCGGCCGTGGCGTTACCTCCGGATCGAACGCCGGGGCCGCGCTCGTCTACGGAGAGGATTACGCCTTCGGCATGGTGGATGCCACCGACCAGCCGAAATACGACCTTGTCAACAAGGTCCGCGCGGCCAATCAGACGGTGCTGCAATCGCTCGGACTGCTCGACCATTCACTCGGCCAGTTCTCCTCGGCGGCGGGCGGCGTGCTCGCGCTCTCGCCGGGAGCGAACGCTTCGGTCTACGGCAGCGATCTTTCCACCGGGCCGCCCACCGCGCCCTCGCTACCCTGGCCCTTGACCGTCTCCGGCACCACCGTCACGCTGGTCGATTCCACCGGCACCTCCATCCAGGCGCCCTTGAACTACGCCTCCGCCACGCAAATCAACTTTCTCATTCCCGCTACTGTAGCGACCGGCCCTGCGACCGTCACCGTGACATCGGGCGCCGGCACCATATCTTCTTCGCGGACTGCCCTGGTTCCGCTCGCGCCGGCCGTCTACACGCTGAATGCCTCTAACCTGGCGGCGGCGTACGTCGACTGCGTCACCGGCAGCACCCAGACCCTGACGAATCCGTTCCAGGTATCGGGCAGCGCCCTCATCGCACAATCAATCGATCTGACGGCCTGCGATGAGAGCGTACTCCTCCTGTTCGGGACGGGCTTCGACCGGGCACGCACCGCTGACGTGACGGTGATGTTCGACAACACCCCCGGGTCGGTACTCTATGCAGGCCCGCAGGGAACGTGGCCGGGCCTCGATCAGGTCAACGTGGCGATTCCCAAATCGCTGGCCGGCGCTGGGAACGTCGCGGTGGTGCTGAGCGCCGGCGGCATCGCGGCCAATGTCGTGAATCTCTCCATTCGGTAAGAGGCTCGCTATCTTCGGTAGATTGTGATAACGGAGTTTCATGCTTTAAACTCTGAAGTAGAACTCAAGGAGTAGCGACATGGGTTGGTTCGAACGAGACCGCAGGAAACGTGTCCGCGATATTTCCAAAACCGTGAGCGGAACCGCGCTCACATCGGTCCCCCTCCTCGACGGCGACGAGGACGCCGCCACGCCAGTGGAGGTTTCGGAACTCGGCAAACTGGCGCGCCTGAATCCTTTCAGCCCCATCGCTGTTTCGGTTCTCCAACTGTTCGACCGCGATGGCGTTTCCACTCAGGAGATCGCCCGCTTGCTGCAATCCGACCCCGCGCTTGCCGCCGAGACCCTGGCCTATGTGAATTCGCCGCTCTTCGCTGTGCCCGAACCGATCGCCGAGATCCACAATGCCGTGCTGGTGCTGGGCGCGGATAAGGTCAAACGCCTGGCCGCGACACTGGCCATGCGCGGCATGCTGCGGTCGGCGCCCAAGATCTCGGTAACGCGCCGTCTGTGGCGCCACAGTATCGCCACCGGCCTGATCGCGGCCGAATTGGCGCCGCTCTACCAGGTGGACCCCGATCTCGCGAGCACCGCCGGTATCCTGCATGACATCGGACGCGTGGGATTGCTTGCCAAAGATGGCGACGAGTTCGCGCAAATCGTCCTGCAGCTTCACGAGAATGTGGACGAAATCCTGGCCGCCGAACGGCAGGCTTGCGGCATGGACCATTGCGTCGCAGGCGCGTATCTATGCCGCACCTGGGGCCTCCCGGCAGCCTTTCAAGAAGCCGCATCGAGGCACCATGAAGCGGGCGCTCATACCGGCGTCGCCGCCGTCATCCAGCTAGCCTGCGCGATGGCCGACGATATGACTTTCGCGGGCATCTCCCACCGCGCCGTGATGACCGTCGCCGAACGCATCGCCGCCGGCATCCCCGCAGCAATGCGGGAGAAAGGCATCGCCCTCGGCGCCGACTTCGAGAAGCGCGTGGCCCGCAAAGTGGAAGAGTTCGACTTTTAGCGAGCTTTACTGATGGCGCAGCGCCACTGAAGGCGCAATGCCCGCCGCGCGCCGCGCCGGCACCATCGACGCGACCGCCGCCACAATCGCCACCATCCCGGCCACCGCCGCGAAAGTGTAGGGGTCGTCTGCTTTCACGCCGAATAGCAGTGTGGCCAGCAGGCGGGTCGCCCCATAAGCCGCCGCCAGCCCCAGCACAATCCCGATGGCCGCCAGCTTCATTCCCTGCAGCACCATCAGCCGCAGCACGTCGCCGCGCGATGCCCCTAGCGCCACACGGATGCCGATCTCCTGCATCCGCTGCTCCACCGAATACGACATCAGTCCGTAAATCCCGATGGCCGCCAGCAGCAGCGCGATGCCCGCAAACACCGTGAGCAGCAGCGCGTTGAAGTTCTGGCGCGAGAGCGAGTCCGACAGCATTTGGTCCATGGTGCGAACGTTGGAGGGCGTGATGGCGCCATCCACCGCGCGGAACTCGCGTTCAATGGCGGCCCGCAGCATAGAGGGGTCGCCCGTCGTGCGCACCGCCCAGGAGAGCGGCACAAGTCCATTGGCGAACTTGGTGATACCCTCCGGCACTTGCGCCTGCGGGATGTACATCACGCCTTCGTTGACGGCTGACAGTCCGGTTTCACGCACTGTACCGACAATTCCCACCACTTGGCGCGGCTCGTCTTCGAACACCTTTCCCAACCCCCGGCCGATCACAGTCACCTGTCCGATGGGGTCCTGGCTCTTCCAATATTTCGTCGCCATCGCCTGGTTGATCAGCACCACGGGCGGCGTGCCACCGGCGTCGGATTCCGTGAACGCGCGCCCCCGCACCAGCGGGATCTGCAGCGTCTGGAAGTAGTGCGGCGATACCGTGCGCCATTGTTCGTCGCCGTCATAGCCACCCTTGGGCGCGGGCCGGCCTTCAATGTTGAACGGCAGGTCGACATCGTTGCCGTTGAGCGGCATCATCACCGCCGACGCCGCCGATTGCACGCCGGGCAGCGCCTCCACCCGCGTGATCACTTGGCGGACCAACTGGTCGACTTTCGCGGTCGAATCGAACGTGCCGGCGGTGAGCGAAGTTTCAAGTGTCAGGACGTGATGCGGATTGAGGCCGGGGTTCACCGAGCGCAAGCCGCTAAACGTGCGGATCAGCAAAGTGGCGCTGGTCACCAATACCAGCGCAAGCGCGATTTCGGTCACCACCAGGAAGGCACGCGACCGGCGCCCCATCGCTCCGCCGCCGCTGCGCCCACCTTCCTTCAGTGTGGACGCCAAGTCGGGAGAGGAGAAGGAGAGCGCCGGGAACAGACCGAACAGGATCGCTGTCAGACCGGCAACCCCCACCGTGAAGAGGGCGATACGCCAGTCGAACAGCGGGAGTGCCTGTTGCAGACCTTGGGTTTCGGTGAGCCGCGGGATATTCCCGGGCGCCATCGCCAGAAGCGCGCGCACGCCGGCGGCGCCGGCCACGAATCCCAGCAACGCTCCGGCGCTCGCCAGCAAAAGGCTCTCTGTGAGCAGTTGGCGCACCACCCGCCAGCGGCTGGCCCCAATGGCCGCCCGGATGGCCAGTTCCTTCTGCCGCACCGCCGCCCGCGCCAGCAGCAGGTTGGCGACATTGGCGCACGCGATGAGCAGAACGAACCCCACCGCGCCCAGCAGAATCAGCAGCGCCAGCCGCACGTCTTCCACCATGGAATCCTTCATGGGAACCACGGCTACGCTCTCTTTGGCATCCATCCATTGGGGCGATTGCGCGCGGAATCGTTCGCCTAAAACTTTCATCGCCCCGCGCGCCTGTTCGATGGAAACGCCCGGCTTGAGCTTCGCCGCCGCTGCCAGATAGTGGCCTTCGTTGGTGCTCGCCGGATCGGCCTGCAAGGGTACCCAGATATCCACCGGCGGAGTCGATTGAAAGGCCGGCGGCATGATCCCGATCACCGTGCTTGGCTGGCCGTTCAGCAGAATGGTGCGGCCCACAATCCCGCGGTCTCCGCCCAGGCGATTCTTCCACACCTTATCGCTCAGGATGGCGACCGCCGGGCCGTGCGGCAGATCCTCAGCCGTCGAAAATGTCCGGCCGATCGCCGGCGACGCGCCGAACACCTCGAAATAATCCTTGGACACCTCGCCGACCTTGGCCTGCTCGGGATGGTCGCCCTCGCCGAGATTGGTGCCGATGCCGCCCTGCTGGTATAGCGTCATGGCTTGGAACACGTCATTGTTCCGCCACGCCATGTACTTCGGAATGGAATTGGAGTATCCGTTGCCTGACGGGAACTCGCGTCCGAGCCTGACGATGCGGTCTGCGTCGCGATACGGCAGCGGCGACAGCATGACGCTGTCTACCACCGTGAAAATCGCCGTATTTGCCCCGATTCCCAGTGCCAGAGCGGCTACGGCTACCACCGTGAAGCCGGTATTCGCCCGCAGGTTGCGGAAGGCATAGGTCAGGTCCGACAAAAACGTGCTCATTAACGGGTAAGACGAATATTTGCAGAGAAGGTTCCCTTCAAAGCTGTTTCCAATGTCCCGTAGCACTCCCTTCCGCTGGCACCCGGGCCGCTGGAGCGCTACCTTATAAAAATGCACTTGGACACGGAATTTCTCCGACAGCACTACGCCGCAATGTCGGACGACGAGCTCGGCGAAGTCGAACGCGGCGACCTGGTGGAAGCTGCCCGGAAGATTTACGACGACGAGGTGGCCGCGCGGAAACGCGAGGCGTCGGCGCGCCTCGGCAGGGCCGCGGCCACCACCGGCCATCAGGTCACCAACCATCAGGAGGTGGAGGAGGATTGGTTGGAGGACGCCGCCGAAGCCTATTCGAGCTACGCGCGCCCCGAATCCAACGATCCTTCCGAGGGCGCCGAGGACGTGCGCATCGCGCTCGAAGCCGACGGCATCCCCTGCCACCTGGAACTCGTGGAAGAGACTGTAGAGAACGAAAAGCCGCGCCACCGTTGGCGCGTGATGGTGCCGGGGAAATTAATTCACCGCGCCACCAGCCTGATCGACCGCGATATCTTCAACGCCGAATTCGAAGCGCAATGGCGCGCGCACCTCGAAATGCTTGACGATAACGATCTGCGCGTGATGGAGCCGCAGTATGCTTTCTGCGGACTGTTCGACCGCCTGGAGCGCATCAATCGCGCCTATGACGAAGAACTCCAGCGCCGCGGCATCGAGGGGTAGTGCGCGCCGCCGTCGTCTCCGACATCCACGGCAATCTCACCGCCTTCGAGGCCGTCCTGGCCGACTTGCGCGACATGGCGCCCGACCTGATTCTGCACGGCGGCGATCTGGGCGACAGCGGGTCGCGGCCCGAAGAAGTAGTGGACCGCCTACGCGATCTTTCCTGGCCCGGCGTCGTCGGCAACACCGACGAAATGCTCTTCGATCCCGCGTCGCTGGCGCAATTCGCCGCCGGGCTGCCGCGGCTGAAGTCGATGTGGGATGTCATCGAAGAGATGGCGGCCGACGCGCGCGAGCGATTGGGCGAGCAGCGGTTGTCCTGGCTGCGAGTCCTGCCGCGCGTGCAGATTTACGACGATTTCGCGTTGGTGCACGCGCGGCCCGACACCGCCTGGCGCGCGCCCACGGACAGCGCCGCCGATGACGATCTGCGATCTACTTACGAACCGCTCGGCCGTCCGACGGTGGTGTACGGGCATATTCATCGGCCCTACATCCGCCGAGTGGGCAGCGTGGTGGTGGCCAACAGCGGCAGCGTGGGCCTTCCGCACGATGGCGACCGCCGCGCCTCGTACCTGCTTCTCGACGACGGCACGCCCTCGATCCGCCGCGTGGAATACGACGCCGACCGCGAGTTGCGCGCGCTACGCACCTCCGGCCGCCCACACGCCGAATGGATCGCCCGCGCGCTGGAGAGCGCGACCCCACAGATGCCGTGACGGCACCGCCACCCTAGCGCTTCACAAGTTCGATCGCCACCGCGCGCGGACCCCGACCGTGGCCGACGAGTCGCCGCTGCTTACCTCTTGTCGCCCGCAAGCTGGAGAGCGTAACCCCGCAGATGCCGCAACGGCCAACACGTGAGCCCGATTCTGAGCCGCGTGCGCCAGCAAGCAGTATTCGACTCCGCCGCCGTGCCGCTTCACAAATCGATTCGCCACTCCGTCCGGACCCCGACCGTGACCGACGAGTCGCCGCTGCTTACCTCTTGTCGCCCGTACGCTGGAGAGCGGGCCCTACCGCTTCACAAATTCGATCGCCACTCCGTCCGGACCCGGGACCGTGACCGACGAATCGCCGCTGCTTACCGGCAGTTCCAGCTTGGCCAGCATCGCCGCCGTCCGATTCAGGTCGGACACACTGAATTGAATGCCCGATTTCAGGTCCTGACCCGCGATGTCGATTTCCTGGTGTGAATCCCCGGGCATGCGCAGCCGCACCGAATCCCCCGGGGCGAGCTGTGTGAATCCCAGTTTCGCGACATAAAACTTCGTCATCGCCGCCACATCCTTCGCCGTGATGGTGGCGCCCACCAGCGATTGCGACACGCGATTCGCCCCCAGATGCTTGCCGCGATCCTCATAGTGACGCGAGCCCGCCATGTATTGCGTGTACTCGATGGTCTGGCCTTCGGGATCCTTCATGGTCATCAGCAGGTTTCCCGCGCCCGCCTTCCGAACGTCGGAAACCGCCAACCCGCGCTTTACGAAGTCCGCGTGCAACGCCGCCAGATCGTTCGATTCGTAACACACGTGCATCAGTTCCAGCCGCTGCGAGGGATTCGACTGCGGGTACAGTTCGATGAACTGGCTGTCATCGATCTTGAGGAACGCTTCGGTAGTTTTCTCGCCCTGCTTCATTTCGAAGAACTGTTCGAACCCGAGCTTGGCGTAGAAGGCGCGCGCGGCTTCCAGATCGGAGACGCGGAATGCCACGTGTGCGATCCCCACCTGGCTCGATGGCTGCGCCCACGCCACGGTGGCGCATAGCAGGGCAGGAATCCAGCACTGGAATGTCATTCCGCCATCATACCCTTGACGCAAGCCGAAGATCGTCCGATACTCGGGACGGGAGTTGCTGTCGATGTCTCGGGTCTCGATGTATGGCTTATCACTCGTGGCGGCCGCGGCCGCTTTCACTGTGTCTGCCTATGGGCAGGCGGTAATCTCCACCCACTCCGGTCTGGTGCATTTCTTTGAAGGCGCGGTCACCGTGGCGGGACAACCTCTGCAAGCTCGTTTCGGCGAGTTTACCGCCATCCCGGAGGGTGGGGAGTTGCGCACCGCCCAGGGGCGCGCGGAAATCCTGCTCACGCCGGGAGTCTTCCTGCGCGTCGGCGAAAACAGCTCCATCCGCATGGTCTCCTCTTCTCTGGCGGATACCAAGGTGGAGATGCTCACCGGATCGGCAATCGTAGAATCGGCCGAGAACACGCCGGGCACGTCGGTCACCCTGCTCTATAAGAACTGGACTGTCCATCAGGCGGGCGAAGGCAACTATCGCCTCGATTGCGATCCCGCGCGCGTCATCGTACGCGGCGGCACGGTAACTGTAGCGGCCGCCGGCGAAGCGCCGGTCACCGTCGAGCGCGGCGACGATCTTCCGCTGCAGAGCGTGTTGGCGCCCGAGGCATCGTCGATCGCCGACGTGCCCGACTCGCTCAACGATTGGTCGCAAGGCCGGGCGCAGTCCATCTCCGCCGACAACGCGATCGCCGCCGACATTCAGGATCCCGCTACTGTGACCGCCGCTTACGCTCCGGCCGACGCCTTCACCTACTTCCCGCTGTTGGGGTACCCGTCAATGGCTTCGAGTGTCGGAACGTACGGTGGAGTGGCGCCCTACAATTCGGGACTCTATGGGACCGTAGCCTACCAGCCGGGCTTCAATTCCCTTTACCTGCCTGGCTACACCTACCGGCCGCTGCTGCTCGGCGTCCATCCCGCGGGGCTCGGGCTCGGCCACACGCTCTACCGGCCTATCGGTGTCGGTACCGGTGTCGGCCTCACTGGGCCGCGCATCCCCATTACGCGCCCCATCGCCGGTCCGCCTATGGCACGTCCACCGATGGCTCGCCCCGCACCTGTCGTGATACACCGCTAGCTGAAACGGTAGAACGGCCGCGGCTCCGATCCCAACCACCGCACGGAACCAAGTGCGCCTTTTCTTCGTAGGCGCTGGTACCGGCTTCGAGGGGGCCGGGGATTTGGGGGCGGATCATGTCGGAAACGGGGGCTCGGTTTGCCCAGGTTGGAACCATTCCGCTGTGGGTGAAGGTGGTGGTCGTCCTCTGCGCTGTGCTAACCGGCATGGGCGCGGTGATTGCGCTGGTTCAGCCGGCCATGCTCTTGCAGCCGCATGCGGAGATCACCGATTCGGTGAAAACCTACGCCGGGTACCTGACAGCGCGGAATCTGGCGCTCGCCCTCATGTTGTTAGCGTTGCTGATAGCCGGCGCCCGGCGGGCACTCGGCAATCTGCTGGCTGTCGTCGGGCTCATTCAGTTGTTCGATTGCGCGGTGGACTGCCTCGAAGCACGCTGGACCATTGCGCCCGGAGTGCTGCTCCTGGGGATCCTATTTCTTGCAGCCGCGAGCCGGCTTTGCGGCCGGCTTTGGCGTAAAGAAGCCTGGATGTAGACAAGAGACTGTCGGACGGTACTCCAGGTGTCGCCTATGCCGGCTCGAAGTAAGTCTGCGCCAGTTCGGGCTTCTCGCGAATCGCCCGCCGCCAGAAGGAGCGCGCTTCCTCTTCCTGTCCCAGCGACATCAGGGCGTGTCCCAGATTGAGCAGCGCCTCGGCGAACTCGGGCTCCTCGCTCAACGCCTGCTGGTAGAATTGCACCGATTCCTCGGTCATCCCGCGCTTCTGGCAGATCAGCCCCGCATTGTAGAACAACTCGGCGCTTCGTTCGCCCATCTCAATCAATCGGCGATGCAGATCGTATGCCTCTACGTAATCCTGCTGCTCCAGCGCCAGCGCCGCCAACCCGCGGACCGCGTCGGAGGAATCGGGCCGGATGTTCAGGGCCTCCTGGAAATGGCGGCGCGCCGCCTCCGGATTGCCGCAGCGCGCGAACGCGATGCCGGCGTTCAAGCAGGCTTCCGGCCAGTCGGGCCGCCGCTCGATGCAGATCTGGAACGCCATGGCGCTCGATTGATAATCGCCGCGCAGCAGGCGCAAATAGCCCAGCCGGAAAGTCGCGTCGCAGGATTCCGGCGCTTCGTCTGGAATGCGCTCGTAGAGCTTCTCCGCCCAGTTGCGCTCGCCCTGCTGTTCCAACACCAGCGCCAGGTTCCACAGTACGCCCGCCTGCTGCGGGTCGGCCTGCAGTGCCCGTTCGTAGCAGGCGCGCGCCGCCACCAGGTCGCTCATTTCCTGCTGCGCGACACCTAGATTGAGGTGCGCCTGGGCGCATTCCGGCCGCAGCGTAGTGGCCTGTTTGTAAGCCTGAATGGCTTTCTCGTGCTGGCCCAACTTATGAAACGCCACGCCCAGGTTGAACCAGTTTTCGAAGCGGTCGGGCGCCATCTCGGAAAGGCTCCGGCAGTAGCGGACTGCCGCCATGTAGTCGCCGTCGCCGAACGCCAGTGTCGCCAACGCTTCCGCCGCCACCGTAGACTCCGGGTGTAGTTCCGAAAGCATCTCGGCGTACCGGCGGACCGAATCGTTGTCTTTCTTTTCCAGGAACAGCGCCACCAGATTAGAGAGCGCCTCTTCGCAGCGGGGATTGCGCTTCAGCACCTTGCGATACTCTTCCACCGCTTCGGCGTGACGGGCGGCCTGCTGCAGCGACACCGCCTTGCCGAACAGCGCCTGTTCGTGGTCGGGATACAGGCTCAGGTACTTTTCGAGCGGCTCGAGCGCCTCTTCGGGATGGCCGGTATGGATCAGCGAAGTGCCCAGACCCAGCAGGGCATCGGCGCGCGTGCCGTCCACTTCAGCGGCCACGCGGAACGATTCCGCGGCATTCACCCAATCCTGCAGATTGCCCTGGCACACGCCTAGATTGAAGTAGGCGGTGCGATGGAGCGGCTCCAGTTCCACCAGTTGGCTGTAAACCCCCGCCGCCGCGGCGTAGTCGCGCATCTCATAATGAATGTGCCCGAGCGCGGAAAAGAGCGCGGGATCGCGCTCCCCGGATTCAATGGCCTTGCCCAGCATCTTGGCGGCGCTTTCCAGCTTGCCTTCCAGATGCAGCGATACGGCCTTGGAAAGCGTGCGATTGGGCCGCTTGAGCTGTTTGGCTTCCTCAATGGAAGTCACGGCCGCCGGCAACTGTTTGGAGCCCGCGGTTGTCTTGGTCACGACCTGCATAGTTCGGTCCTCCCGTAATTCGAAATCCTGTATTTCAAAATCCTGGCTCGCGCGGAGCCGGTTTGTGCGAATTCTTCTGCCTCTTCAGCCGCTGCCATCGCAACTTCACTGGCGGGCGCCGGCGGAGGCGTAGCGGGCGGCGCCGGCGATTGTGGAATCTCGTCGCGCCATAAATCCGCCGTCTGATTGCCCGAACCGCTCGAAAGGTAGGCGCATACGCGTCCCAGCCAGTCCTGATTCCTGCTCACCCTCATCCAGTACAGCCGCGCGCTCTCGCCAACTTCGCTGAAGAAACCCACGCCGCCCGTTTTAAGGGAGTCGGCTGTCCATGAATCTACTTCCTGGCCCTCGATGGAGGTGACCACGCGATTGCCCTTCACTTCCACCGCCACGTGATAGGCCTCGTTGTTGTGGATCATCATGCTGAGCGGCGTCTCTACTTTCGCGCCTCGCTTGCCATCCACCACGGCGTAATGAACCATGGCGACCACCGGCCTGAGCCCCGGCTCGATCACGGTCATCTTCATGCCGTAATAATTCTGGGTATCGCGGGCGCGGATCGCCCAGCTCATGCTCTTCTTTTCGATCTCGCCGAAGAATTCGAAGCGGTAGTTGGCGAAACTCTGCGCCGGGCGGTAGAGCGCCAGTTGGCCGGTGCGCACGTAGCCGTCGGGATTGCGCGTCCAGCCGGCCGGCATACTTAAACCCGAGCCCCACGCCTGCATGCGGCGGAAAGTATCGGTAAGTTCCAGCGCGGCCCGGCCCTGAATGGCGTGCCGCACCTTGGCGATCGGCCCCTCGGTAGAGTTCGCCGCGGCGGTTTTCGGAGCGGGGAAACCGGGCGACGACACCGGCGACTCGATGCCCGACGACGGATTGGTGGAACCGATGCCGTGAATGTTGATAGCCAGCATCTGCCGGCTGATCTTGACCGACCCGGCGCCGAACCACATCCCCAGCCCGACAATCAGGCTGGCCGCAATCAGTTTGCCCGCCGAGAACAGACCGGTGCGGCTGGTGCTGGTCTTGCGGGCGACCTTGGCGATTTGGAAAATCTCGGCGAAGGCCGGCGTCTTGCCGGTCGGCTTAGGCGGCGCCGTCGCTTCTTCCACCCGTTCGAAGATCGGCCGCACGGCGAACCTGGGCGCCAGCACGGCGATTGCGGGCGCAATCGCCTGCAGCGATTTGAACGGCGGCATCGACACTCGCTGGCAAATGAAATCGCCGGTAACCTGCGGGGCGAGCTCGAAGCCGCAGCGTAAGATCGGAGCCGGCGATCCCGGCGGCCGGACTGCGGCGCGATCCAGTTGTGGAGCGCCGGTGTCGCGGTTCGGTTCCGAGTCTCCCGGTTCCGCGGCGGAGAGCGCGGCGGTTCGGAATGGCGCCGTGCGGTCGCCGGTAGCATGCTCGAGCGCGAGACCCGGGAAGCGCAGCGCCGGAGTTTGTACAGCGGACTGCACTAAAGAGGCCACCGGCAAATCGGCAGACGAGGGCAGCGCGGCGTCCGGATAGTGCGCAATCGCGGGGGAGGTGAGCGTTTGCGGCTGCTGGACCGTCGTCTTCTGGAGCGTGCCGGTGTGCGGGACGGCCAACGAAAGGTTGGCGGCGAGCGGCGCCGCGAGATGCGGCGCCACGAACGCGATTACCGCCTCGGCGACGGGAGCGGGGCGCCAACCGCCCGAATATCGGATGGAAGGATGTTCCAGCGCGAAGTGGACCGGCATCGGCGCGGGCATGGACGCCGGGATTGCAAACGCCGCCCCCAACGCCGGAAGAACTTCACGGACCGCCTCGCACGCCGGCGGACTGGCCATCCATTGCTGGCAGGCGTCGGCGATGACCATCGGCGCAACGAATTCCGCTACCGCTTCCGGCTCGAGGACAGCGAGTGCCAACACTGGCAACTGGAGCGCGCGCGGCGCCAGCGGCAGTGCCCCCGCTTCTGCAAGCGCCGGCAGCAGCGATTCCACCACCTCCGCCGCGGGGCTGGCGGCCCTCCCGGCCGACTCCGCAAGCAGTACCCAATCGACAGCTTCCAGGGCAAACTGCGGCAACGCGGCAGCCGCGGCGGGCCAGGCGGCCACCCGCGGCTCGGGATTTGCCGGCAGCCACCGCTCGGCTGCCTGCGGCGCGGGAGACGCCGCCAACTCGGCCAGCTCCCCAACCAGCACCCAATCGACAGCTTCCAGCGCAAACTGCGGCAATGCAACTGCGGCGGGCGGCCAGGCGGCCACCTGTGGTTGGGAATTTTCAGGTAGCCACGACTCGGCTGCCTGCGGTCCGGGGGACGATACCAACTCGGCCAGATCCACCGAAAGCACCCACCCCGCGGGAGCCACCGTGAGACGGGGCAATGCCACCGCATGTGCGGGCCACGCAAGGGCTTGCGCTTCCGGCGCGATCGGCAGCCATGACTCTGCAGCTTGGGCCGCGGGGCCCGCCACCGGTTCGGCCATGGCGGTCGCGGCCAGCCAGTCGGCCGCGGACAGCGTCATTTCCGGCAATTGGACGGCCGCTGCCCAGGCGGCGATCTGGGGTTCCGGAGGAGCCGGCAGGAAGCGCTCCAACGGTTGTGCGGCGGGCGTCGGCACGGCATCGGCGATGTCGGCGGCGACCGTCCAGTCCGCCGCCACCAAGCCCAGTTTGGGCAGGACGGCGTCCGCAGGCCAGACGGCCACTTGCGCTTCGGCGGACGGCGGCAGCCAGGATTCCACGGGTTGGGGTGCCGGCCCAGTCGCAGGACCCGCCGGCTCTCCGGTTACCTGAAGCTCGGCGGCGCGAAGCTTCCAGCCTAAAGCAGGAAGGGTGGGCGGCGACACGAACGCCAACATCTCCGGATCCTTACCGGGCGGCAGGAAAGCTTCCACTGCGTCGGCCAGCAGGCCACGGGCGACGCCGCGCGACACGAAGGCGCCGAGGCGCGGTGGCACACGGGGCAAACGGACGTTGGGCGCGGTCCATTCCGCATCCGGCCATTCGACCGGTTCCGACTGCCATCCCGCTGGGGGAGGATCCAGCAGCGCCGGTCCGGCAGCTACGGGGTCCGGCTGCTCGTCTGCCTCAAACAGCGAAAGCGGATCTTCGGCCAGCAGCTCGACAGAAACATAACGCAACGACTTGTCGGCCGGCCAGGGCTGCGGCTCGGCGGCAAAATCGGGCTCTAATACGAAGGAAGGTCTCGGGGACGAGAGCGGCGCGGTGCGCTCCCGCGGCATGGGAACGATCGACAGCGGCCAGGTGGCCAGGAGGTGAAGTTCGGAACGGAAGGGCTCGAGAGTGGCGATTTGACAGAGCGTGCGGTTGTTGCCCTCAAAGGGCTTATACGGTATGAAGGAGGCGATCGGTGCGGGGGGAGGTTCCTGGGCGGAGATCTGTCCGAGCGCCTTGCCGAGGCGGGCGCTGTAGCCCTGCCGGTGCGCAGGGGAGCAGAATTCCCGATCCCGGAGCAGGCGAAACGGACCGATTTCTTTACCGCAATACAAACAAGCCAAACTACACTCTCAAGAACTTAGATTTACCGCCGCCGTGACGTAAATAACGTCGTGAGTGGCACCATTATGGAATAGGACGCAACACAAATTAACCATAGATTTCGTTATGCTTTACGAGCTTTCGAAGGTTAACCATCATCGGTATTACCATCGATGGATAACGCCCTCCCCGAAAGCGAATTCCGCGGGCGCCGGCCGGCCTTCGCAGAGTGGGCCGTAGCGGCTGAAGTTGACAACGCCCTTTGGCGCCAAAGTTCCCATTTTTTAATGGAATACCGCGCAATTCCGAATCTCACCCGCCAGTAACATTCCAGGTGGTACGTGCGCCTTGAACTGTATTACCTCCATGGCTGCTAACCGCTTATTTACCCCTTTCTGGCGCCTTTTGCTAGTCGCCTGCTTTACCGTGACGGGGCTCCTGGCATCGGAAAGCCACGGTGTCGTCAAAGCCGGCGGCTTGCCCGTGCCCGGCGCGACCGTCACGGCCGCGCAAGACGGCAAGAAGATCGTGACCACCACTGACGACCAGGGGTTCTACTCGTTCCCTGACCTGGCGGACGGCGTCTGGAAAGTCACCGTGGAGGCGTTAGGATTCGTGACGGCCACGCGCGACATCGGCGTCTCGGCGAACGTCCCAGGTCCTGAGTGGGATATGAAGTATCAGTCGTTGGACGCGATTGCCAATCCCACCAAACCAGAGGCAGCCCCCATAGCTCCGGCGCCGGCAACCCCGCCCGCGGGCACGAGCGATACCAAAACTGCCGCTGCGGCGACGCCCGCAACTCCCCCGGCCGCCACAGCAGCAGCGGGCCGCGGTGCTTCCCCGCGCGGACGAGGAGCCAATGGCGGCACTGCCACCAACGGCGGACGGCCCTCGCTGAATTCCGCCCTTGCAGGACAGACACAGGGTGGCGGGTTTACCCGCCTGAACGTGGGACAGACCGGCGATGCCTTCGGCACCCAGGATACGGGAGCCCCGGCGCAGCAGCCGCAGGACATGGGTGACCTCGCCAACCAGGGCAACGATTCTTTCACCATAAATGGCAGCGTGAGTTCCGGACTGGGCGCCAACCAGCAGGGTGGCGACTGGATGGGCGGCGGCCGCGGCGGTTTCGGCGGACCGGAGATGGGCGGCGTGCCCGGCATGGGTGGAGATAACCCGCAGTTTGGCGGACAAGACGGCGCTCCCGGCGGCGGCGGAGCCCGTGGCGGCGGTCCTGGCGGCGGTCCTGGTGGCGGAGGCCGTGGCGGTGGCGGTTTCGGCGGCGGCGGACGGGGCGGCGGTATGGGCTTCGGCGGACGCGGCGGCGGACGGGGACGCGGCCCTGGCGGACGCAATCCCGCCGCTTTCGGCAACAATCGCCGCGATCCGCGGTCGCGCTACAACTTCTCGGCCAGCCTCAACGGGTTTACCAATGCCGTCCTGGACGCCCGCCAGTATTCGATTACCGGCAACGATGTCAACAAGCCGAACAGCCAGACCGTTCGTGCCACTCTTACCGCCGGTGGACCGCTGAAGATCCCGCACATCTTCGATACCCACGGCAAAGGCACGTTCACCGTTAACTATTCCTTCACACGCAATCGCAACGCCGTCAATTACACCGCGCTGGTTCCCACCGACGCCGAGAAGGCCGGCGATTTCAGCGCCGTTCCCAACGTCTCGCTGGGCTCCGCCTTCCCCGGCAACATTATTCCCTCCAGCCAGATCAGCAAGGTGGCACAGGCGCTGCAGCAGTATTATCCCGAACCGAACGTCTTCACCACCGGCTCCAATGCATACAACTACGCAGCTTCGGGAGCCGGTCACACCAATGGCGACAACATCAACGCGCGCCTGAGCTACACTTTCAACACCAAGAACCAGGTCAACGGCGGGCTTCAATGGCAGCGTCAGGACACCCTGACTCCCAGCATCTTCTCGGCCAGCATTCCGGGCTGGTTCGACACCGCCACCAACAACGGCATCAATGCCAACGCCGCCTATATCTATCACTTCAACCTGCACGTGATTTCCACCTTGCGGTACAACTACAGCCGCGCCAGCCGCCTCAATACTCCGTATTTTTCCAACCTCTCGAACGTGGAAGGCAATCTCGGAATTGCGGGAACCGATCAGTATCCGGCGAACTGGGGGCCGCCTTCGATTTCGTTTATCCAGTCGGCAGTCTCGGGAATCAGCGATAGCACGCTGCAGTTTCAGCATCCCCAAACGAGCGCCGTCGGCGACACGGTACTCTGGGTAAAGGGCGCCCATGAATTCCAGTTCGGCGGCGATTTCAGCCGCCGCCAGACCAACCTCCTCAGCCAGAGCAATCCGCGCGGAGGCCTGCAGTTCAACGGCAGCACCACCGGCTACGATTACGCCGATTTCCTGCTGGCCAGTCCCTTCAGCATGTCGATCAATTACACCAACTCGCTGAACGGTGCACAGGGTGCGCAACTTCTCGCCAACCCGACCGATGCCAGCCTGCTCGCGCTACAGAACACACCGAGCGGCGGCGACCGCTATCTGCGGACCAGCGTTTACGATCTCTATGCTACCGACCAGTGGCGCGTCACCCCGCGAATTTCGCTCAGCCTCGGCGTGCGCTGGGATTATCAGGCGCCCACCACCGAGTTGTACGGTCGTCTTGCCACCATCGATCTGCCGGGCAATTTCCAGGTACCCAATTCCGTCCCTGCATCCATGCTGCCGGTGGTAGCCGGCCAGACCGGCGCCGTCACCGGCATCCATTACAGCGACTCCATGCTGAATGGCCAGAAGCGCGACGTCTCGCCGCGCGTCGGCATGGCATGGAAACCTTCGTCCAAGCACTCCACCGTAATTCGCACCGGCCTCGGGATCTACTACGTGCCCTCGGTTTACTCCTCCCTGGTGGCACAGTTAGATTCGCAAACGCCGTTCGCCACCGCCTTCAATCTGACCAATACCTGCAACGCCTCGGTTCAGAACGCGTTCAATATTTCGTATCTGCAATCGGCCGGATGCCTGAACGGTATCGGCACCACTACCACGAACGCCATCAACCCCGATTTTCGTGTGGGCTACACCACCAACTGGCAGGTGTATGTGCAGCAAAGCCTGATGGCCAATACAGTGGCGTCGGTGACGTATTTCGGCGTGAAGGGCACGGCGCTCACCCAGCAGTTATACCCGAACACCTCGCCCACGCCCGCCAGCCAAAAGAGCACGTACGTGGCGCCTTGCAGCACGGGCTTTTACTGCCCGGTCGGCTACCTCTACGAGACTTCCAACGGCAACAGTATCGATAACGGAATCCAGTTGCAGTTGCAGCGCCGGCTGCGGTCGGGACTCGGCGGCAATATCTCTTACACCTTGAACCATGCGATTGACGACGCACCCACCGGCAGCGCCACCCAGAACTGGCAGGATCTGGCCGCGGAGCGTGCCCGCAGCGCCGGTATCCGCGCACAGACTTTGAACCTGCAGCTCCAGTATTCCACCGGCGTGAGCGTGCGTGGCGGCGGTCTGGTGAACGGCTGGAAGGGCGTGCTGTTCCGCGACTGGACCGTCATGCCCGGCCTGGTGGTGGCTAGCGGCGCACCCATCACCATCGACGCTTCGCAGTTGGCGCTCGGGGGAGCGCCTAACGGCAACATCCGCGTCGACTACGTGGGCGGCCCCGCTTACGTCAACGGCTTCCTCAACAAAGGGGCATTCGCGATTCCGGCGGTCGGCACCTACGGCAACCTGGGACGCGACGCTTTGACGGGTCCCATGCTCTTCTCCACCAACCTGACTGCGCTGCGTACCTTCCGCCTGGCGGATCGTAAGAACCTGACGTTCAGCATCAACGTCGTCAATCCTATTAACCATCCCCAGGTTTCCTCGTGGAACCTGAACTTCTCGCCCACCAATACGCAGTTCGGTCTGCCGGGCGCCTACTCCGCCATGCGCCAGATTTCCGCCAACGTGAGGTTTAACTTCTAATGCGAGCCACTCTACCGATTTTTCTAGCCGCGCTGCTGATCGCTTCGGCCCAGCAGGCCACTCAGACGCCGGCAGCGGCCCCGCAGAAGAAGGGGACCGCCAAACAGGACGCGGGAAAAGCCGCGGCCACGTCCAAGAAGACTTTCACGTTCTCCGACACCGTGCAGCTGGTGGTGGTGGACGTCCAGGCCAGAGACAAGAGCGGCAACCCCGTGCTCGGCCTGAAGCCCGCGGATTTCGTGATCACCGAAGACGGCAAGCCGCAGAAGATCACCACCTTCCAGTTCCAGCAGTTGCAAAACGATCCCGAGCCTGCCACCGAGGATACGCAGTCGAAATCGCTGACCCTCCGCGGACCGGTGTTGGGCGAGGCGAAGAAAGCGGACATCGGCGCGGCCGCCAAATCGGTGACCGCCAATCAGATCACGCCGGCCAAAGCCGGCGAAGTGAAGTATAAGGATCGCCGCCTGATGGTTCTCTTCTTCGACATGACTTCGATGCCGATCAACGACCAGATCCGCGCGCAGGATTCCGCCGTAAAATTCGTGAAGTCGCAGATTACGCCCTCTGACCTGGTCGCCATCATGACCTTCTCGGCCGACGTGAAAGTGGTGGAAGACTTCACCGACGACCGCGACCAGTTGATCAAGGACATCAAGAACCTGACGGTGGGCGAAGGTACGGGCTTCGACCAGACCGACACCAGCGACGCCGCCTCCGACACCGGCGCGGCTTTCTCGGCCGACGATTCCGAATTCAACATCTTCAATACAGACCGCCAGTTGTCGGCCCTCGAAACTGCCGCCAAGATGCTCGGCACGCTGCCCGAAAAGAAGGCCCTGGTCTATTTCGCCAGCGGGATGACGCGCGATAGCAACGGCAACAATCAGGCGCAGTTGACGGCTACCGTGAACGCGGCCAATAAGGCCAACGTCTCCTTCTATCCCATCGACGCGCGCGGCCTGGTGGCCTCGGCGCCCCTGGGCGATGCGACCAAAGGCTCCTCCAGCGCCTCCAGCGTGCGTACCGGCGGCGCCCAGATGTCCGCCCAGGCCAGCTTCCAGAGCCAGCAGGAAACGCTCACCACGCTGGCCGGCGATACCGGCGGCAAGGCCCTGCTCGATGAAAACGACCTTTCCGTGGGGATCGTGCAGGCGCAGAAGGACATGGCTAGCTATTACATCGTCGGCTACAACAGCAGCAACAGCAATCTCGACGGCCATTTCCGCAAGATCGACCTCAAGATCAAGAACGCCAGCGTCGCCAAGCTCGACTATCGCCACGGTTACTTCGCCAGTAAGAACTGGGGTAAGTTCGACACCGAAGATAAAGAGCGCCAGCTTACCGAAGCGCTCATGATGGGCGACCCCATGACCGATATCGACGTACGCGCCGAAGTGGATTACTTCCGGCTGTCGCGTGACAGTTACTTCGTCCCCACTGAGGTAAAGATCCCCGGCAGCGACCTGGAAATGGCCAAGCACGGGACGGCCGCCCGGACACGCCTGGATTTCATCGGCGTGGTCAAGGACTCCAAGGGCGCCGTGGTGAACAATGTTCGCGACTATATCGACTTGGAATTGAAGGGTGACCAGGCCGCCGAAATCACCAAGCACCCGGTGGCTTACGATACCGGTTTCGACCTGAAACCGGGAGAATATTCGCTCAAGATGCTGGTCCGCGAGAACGAGACCGGCAAGATCGGCACGTTCGAAACGAAGTTCACCATTCCCAACCTCTCCACCGATCAGCCCACGCTGCCCACCAGTTCGGTAATTCTCAGCAACCAGATCCAGCCGATGACGGAAGCGCTCTACTCGGCCGAGCGCGACAAGAAACTGCTGGAAGAGAATCCCCTGGTGCAGAACAAAGAGAAGCTGATCCCCAGCGTGACGCGTGTCTTCAAGCAGGGTCAGGAAATGTACGTGTATGCCGAGGTGTACGAACCGACGGCCACCACCACTCAACCCGTGGTCGCCGCGGTGAGCTTCTTCCGCGGCAAGGCGAAGGTCTTCGAGACCGAGCCGCTAATCGTCAAAGAAGGGCTCAATCCCAAGTCGAAGGCGGTGCCGGTGCGATTCGCTGTGCCGCTAAAGACGCTCAAGCCGGGGTTCAAGTACACTTGCCAGGTGACGTTGCTCGATCCCACCGGCCAAAAGCGCAGCTATACACGCGCCGACGTGTTCGTGACGCCGTAAACGTTCAGACTTAGCACGTGCGGCGCGGCATGGTTACGCCGGGACAGCGCCATGTGAACCGGCCCCTACCGGGCTTGGGCGTATCGCCGACGATTACTTTTTCTGCTGTTCGGCGGTCAGCCTATCGTAGATGGCGCGTTCCCGTTCGCCATCCTGCTGGCGATTGAGGCGAAAATAGAGGGCGGCCAGTTCCACGTGCGGCTGCGCCCATTTGGGATCGGCCTGCACCACCTTTTCGAAGTCGTGTGCGGCCGCTTCCACCTGCCCCTCGGTGCGTTCCAGGCGAGCCCACTCGTAGCGCGCCAGGTTGGAATCGGGCTTGAGTTGGAGGGCACGCTGCAAGTGCGCGCGGGCGCCATCCAGATCGCGGGTGGTATGCAGGACGGCGCCCAGGGCCACCTGCGCGTCGAAATCCTTGGGGTCCTCCGCGACTGCCGATTTGAGCGCGGCGGCGGCGCCATCGGTGTCGCCCAGGTAGCTCAGCACACGGCCGCGCAAGGTGTTCAGACCGGGCAATTTGGGATTCAGTTTGGCTGCCGCGGCGGCATAATCGCGGGCCCGCTCGAACTCATCCATGGTGAGTGCCGTCCGGCCGGCCTGAAGGTACGCTTCGGGACGATTGCCAAGACGCGCCACGCGGTCGACGCGGTCCAGCCCATCGCGCAGATGGCCCGCGCGTATCAGCGCCGAGCCGAGCAGCCACTCCACCGAGAGATCGCCGGTATGCGCCGCTTCCATCGGGCCGAGGGTGGCGATCACTTTATCGTCTTGCCCGAGATGGGTATAACACTCGGCCAGCAGGGTGTCGACGCGCAGGTCGTTGGGCTGCGCGGCGCGCAAGGTCTCGAATTGCGGGACGGCATCGCGCCACGCACCCTTCTTGTAATAAGCCAGCGCCAGATTGAGGCGCACGCCGGGATTGTCCTGATTCGCCAACAGGGCGCGGTACTGCTCGATGGCCTCGTCGTAGCGCTTCAGGTTGGCCAGCGCCGCCCCCAGATTGAGGCGCACTTCGAGCGAATCGGGATAGCTCTTCAGAAGCTGTCGATACTTGCTGACCGCCGCAGCGTCGTCCCCCCGCTGCTGCGCCGCCAAAGCGTCGTGGAACAGTTGCTTGGGATCGGAGGATTGCGCGTACACAGCGCCGGCGGCGATCAGAAATGCCACGATGCGCATCGTTTTCAGAATAGCCGATTGCGTTCCCGGCGGTGTCAGTTGCGGTACGCACCTGCGAGAACGCTCTCCGACCCGTCCAGGTTGGGTGGATTCTCGAGCCCCAAAATTTTGGTGAGGAACGGAAACACATTGACGTTTTCGAACGGCTTGAGTTCGGCGCCCGGCCGGATATTGGGGCCGGCGGCATAGAAGATCGCGTCCATGGTGTGGAACTCGCGTTCGTCGAACCCGTGGGTTCCTTTCGGCGGACCGCGCCGCTCAGTTCCCGTGGCCGCGACGTTCGCGCCATGAACGAATACCACCAGGTCGCCGACGCGGTCGCTATTGCGATAGTGCCAACGCTCGGGAGTTTCCTGGCGACGGTAGACCTCGAACCTGGCACTGTGCCCCTTCAGCTTGGCGTACAGCGCTTCGGTGGTCGCGGAGTCGGGCGAATAGAGCAGCAACATGGGACCTTCGCTTACCACACGAACCGCGCTCAGATCGGCATACTCGCTCAGATTGACGGCGCCTTCGACTTTCTGCATGCCGTGGTCTGACACTACCATCAGGTTGACAGGCAGCGGAATCTGCTGGATGCCGGCCCACAACTCGCCCACCAGTTTATCGACGCGCGCGACGGCTTGCGCGGTCTCGGGCGCGTCAGGCCCGTACTCATGGCCCGCCGAATCCACATCGGAAAAATAGAGCGTGATGAAATGCGGCCGCTCGGCTTCCGGCAATTTGAGCCACTCGAGCACCTTCTCCACGCGCTTGCCGTTGGGGAAACTGCCGTCGTACTTCTGCCAGTAAGTGGGGCGGACGCCGTCGATGGGCGCGTCGGACGTGGGCCAGAACATCGACGCCGCTTTCACATGCTGTTGCTCCGCCACCACCCACAGCGGTTTGTAATGGTAAAACGCACTCTCGTCGGCGGCATTGCGCATGCTGTACATCGCCTTGAGGATGGGATCGTAGAAGGCGTTGCACACCAGCCCGTGATGGCCGGGGTACTGGCCGGTAACAATGCTCACATGGTTCGGAAAGGTGACAGTGGGAAACGACGGAATCATGGCCTCGGCGGCGGCGCCAGCTTTCCCGAGGGCGAGCAGATTGGTGGCGTGATACTTCACGGCGTAGTCGTAGCGGAAGCCGTCGAGCGACACCAGCACGACATAAGGACGCTGCGGCGCAGGCTGCGAGGGGAGGCACAACGGCAGCGCAACTGCCGCCAGTAGAGGGAGGAAACACCGGCGTTTCATGGACCCTAAATATAGCACCCGGGCCGGGCGCGGCAAATTACAATCACAAGCCCTGGGCTCGCTACAGTCCCCAGGATCGTTCGAGTATTTGCGCGTACTCGCCGGAGGCGTATACGTCGAAATGGAGACTATGGATGGCGGCGGACGGCGGGTACGTCAGGCGGCGCGTGCGATACAACATCTCCGCATAGCGCGCGAAATCGCGGACGAAGGTGTCGCTGATCTGGTCGCGTGTGGGTGGATTCGGGAAGACGGCGGCAAGCCCCAGGGCTCGGGCGAAGATATTGCGGAAATCGGCGACGCCCCACGCCTGCATTTTGCGGCTGACACTTTCGGGCGGGCGCTCCACCAGCAGGTCCATCAGTTCCCCTGGGGTGACGGCGGCGAGTTCCGGTTGAGCGGCGGCGAACTCCACGCACTGTTCGAGCCAGCGCGTGAGGTCTTTGCCGAGGCAGCAAAGCATCCGCATTTCCAGGCGGCGGCCTTCGGCGCGTAGAGTTTCGGTGTCGGACGCGGAACCTTGCGTAAGCGCTTCGCCGGTGCGCGAGATGGGGTGCAGAATCAGAGGTGGAAGCTGGTGTACGGGCTTCGCCAGCGCTAACGGCAGTTGGGCAAGTTGCAGCACGAAGCCATTGTCCTGCAATTCGCGCCGCCGCAAAAGCACAGTACGGTTCAGGTACGGTACCGGTGGTGCGGCCATGAAGACGCCGGAAGAGGCCCAAAACGATTCCCGCTCCCGACCCGCGAATCCAACAGAAAGGAACCTGGCAAAGTGACTTCGCGATGATGAGCTTCCAGCCGACGATGGAGCCTGCCTGGCTGAGCGCTTTGGTGGGCGTCATGTCGGAGGCGTCGGACGATTTTGATGGTTGGCTCTTGGCGATGCCAAAATCGAGAGCCTTAATGCCGGGTTTGGTACTGAGAATGTTGGCCGGCTTGAGATCGCGATGGGTGATGCCCTCGCGATGTGCGGCTGCTATGGCGGCAGCCCGTTGGATGGCCTGATTTCCAGCCGCGAGGTTCAACGCGGGCCTTGACGTCGGGCCGAAGACGCGCCAGGATTTCGTAGTGGCCAGTCGGGTATCGGCGGAAAGGGACATAAGCTATGTCGCACGATTCTGCTGGAATCCCGCCATTCGGGACAGGCGCACTTACTCCATAATGCGTAACTGAATGCGCGAACCATCCGGTCCGCCTACATACACACGTTGAGTTGCCTTCTGGAAATCGGTGGAGAGCGCCTGGGGGATTTCCATGAACTTCTGCGGATTGCGGTCGGTGAGCGGAAACCACGAGCTCTGAATCTGCACCATGATGCGATGACCGGCGCGCCAGGTATGCGCGATATCGGGAAGGTAGAACGCGATACGGTCGGGCTGATTGGGCACGAACGGCTCGGGCTTCTCGAAGCTGTGGCGGAACTTGCCGCGGAAGGGTTCGCCGCGGATCAATTCCTGGTAGCCGCCCATGGGAACGGCGTTGGGTACCGGCGTGGGATTGTTGTAGTCGGGATAATCGCCGGGGAAGACGTCGATCACCTTGACGTCGAAATCGGAATCGGTGCCTGAGGTCGCGACCTTCAGGTCGACCTGGATCGGTCCGAAGACCGAAACGTCGTGGTCCAGCGGGTCGGTTTCGAATACCAGCACGTCGGGCCGTTGGGCGGCGAAACGCTGGTCTTCCGTCATATACGTGTTGACCACTCCTTGCGCAATACGGCCGATGTACGGGACGGGCTTCGACGGGTCGGCCGTGTACTCTTCGTACTTCGCGTCCGCCGGACGATTCCAGGAGAGATGGCCGCCGGAGGCCAGATACAGGTCGGTGGGCCGGGCTTCTTTGGGCGGCCAGTCGCTGAATTTGTGCCACTGGTTGACGCCGGTTTCGAACAGCCACGCCTTGGGAAACTGACCGTCGCCGCGGCCTTTCAGGTAATAGAGGAAGAACGGCAGCTCGATGTGCTCGCGATAGTACGCCGCGGTCTTCGACCCGAAATTGACATTGCCTAAACGATCGCCATCGCCGCGCGAGAATCCGCCATGATTCCACGGACCCATCACCAGCATGTCCGCGGGCGGGGTATGATCCTCCATGAAATTGAACTGGCGGAGCAGGCCCTGCGGATCTTCGGTGTCATACCAGCCGCCCACCAGCATCACCGCCGGTTTGACCGCCTTCAAATACTTCCAGATGGCGCGCGACTGCCACTCTTCGTCGTAGCTGGTATGTTCGATATTCATTTCCCACATGGGCTGGCGGTGCTGAAAATACCTCTCGTCGGCATTGGCCAGCGAGCCCATGCGGAGGTAGAAATCGTAAGCGTCGGGGGTGCCGTAGTCGAACGGTACGGAGGCCTTGGGCGGCGCCGGATCGCCCTCGCGATTGCGAAAGCCCATGTAGAAACTGAAGCGGTGCGCCAGCATGAAGGCGCCGTTGTGGTAGACGTCGTCGCCCATGTAATAGTCGGTGACGGGCGCCTGCGGGGAAACGGCCACCAGCGCAGGATGGGAGTCCACCATGCCGGCAGTCACGTAAAATCCCGGCTGCGAGATGCCCCACATACCGACCTTGCCGGTGTTGCCCGGGAGATTTTTCACCAGCCAGTCGATGGTGTCGTAGGTGTCGGTACTCTCGTCGATGTCTTTGGGCCCGTTCTTCACGGCTTTCTGCGGGCGGATGGTGACATACTCGCCCTCGCTCATGTAGCGGCCGCGCACGTCCTGATAGGCGAAGATGAACTTCTCGCGCTCGAACAGTTCCGACGGCCCGAGATTGGCTCGGTACACGTCGGCGCCGTAGGGCGCGACGTTATAGCCGGTGCGCAGCAGCATGATGGGGTAGGTCCGGCCGTCGCTGAAGACGTCCTTGGGAATGTAGACGGAGGTGAAGAGCTTGACGCCATCGCGCATGGCGATGCGGTATTCGAACTTGGTGTAGTTCTCGCGGATGAAGACCTGCCGGGCATTCTGCGCGGGCAGAAGCGGCGCCGCTGCAATCAGCAGGAGGAGGGTACGCATGATCTGGTCAATATACACCACCCGCAGCCGGGCTTATGATAGCCCTATGCTAACGACTCGACGTTCCTGCTTTGCTCTTCTGCCGCTTCTGTGCGGCGCAGCGATCGCCTCTGCCCAATCTTCCTTCACGCTGGAGCAGGTCATGAGTTCGCCGTTCCCTTACGGCTTGGTGGCGGCCGCTCACGCCAACCGCGTGGCCTGGGTGTTCGATGCCAGGGGCGTGCGCAACGTGTGGGTGGCCGACGGTCCGGATTTCGCCCGCACCGCACGCCAGGTGACGCACTACAGCGCCGATGACGGCCAACCGATCGCCAGTGTCAGGCTGACGCCTGACGGCAAGACGGCGCTGTATGTGCTGGGAAGCGAACTGAACGGCCAGCAGGAAAGCGCTAACCCCGCCAGTTCGACCAAAGGCGCGAAGCAGCAGGTGTTCGCGTTGGACCTGGCGGACAACGGCGCGGCGCCGCGCTTGCTGGGCGATATGGGTTGCCCCGAAGAAGGCTGCGAAGATATCGAGATTTCACCCGACGGACAGCAGGCCGTATGGGCGGCGCGTCGAAAATTATGGCTGGCGAGTGTCGATGGAAAACAGCAGGCGAAAGAGCTGACGTCAGTGCGCGGCACGCCGGTTGGGCCCAAATGGTCGCCCGACGGAAAGCATATCGCGTTCACCAGCGTGCGCGAGGGCCACAGCCTGATCTGCATTTACGACTTCGGCGGCGACGCGATCCGCTACATGTCGCCCAGCGTGGACAAGGATTCGATGGTGCGCTGGTCGCCCAATGGCAAGTTCGTGGTGTGGGTACGCACGGCGGGCGAGGAGAACCGGCTTCCGCTGATTCCGGTGCGGCCGGAGCCCTGGTCGCTGTGGGTCGCCGACACCTCGACCGGCGCGGGACACGCGTTATGGAAGAGCGGCAGCAAGCTCGACGATTCGCTGCCGGAATTGAGCGAAGATGTCTCGCTGGCGTTCGCGGAGGGTGATCGTGTGGTGTTTGCTTCCGAGCAGGACGGGCGCAATCACCTCTATTCGATCGGCCCGCGGGGCGGCGCCGTCCTGCTCACACCCGGCGATTTCGACGTGGAAGACGTGATGCTCAGCCCGGACCGGACGTCGGTGATTTATTCGTCCAATCAGGACGATGTCGATCGCCGGCATCTGTGGCGCGTGGCGGTAATCGGCGGCAGGCCGCAGCAGGCGTTGACCAAGGGCGAGACGATGGAATGGTCGCCGGTGGAAACCACCGATGGCAAGATCGTATGCCTCGGGTCGACAGCGACGACACCGGCGATGCCCTATGAGATTGCCGGAGGCAGCCGCGACATGATCGCCAAACAGGCGCTGCCGGGCGATTTTCCGTCGGAGTCGCTGGTCACGCCGCGGCAGGTGATCTTCAAGAGCGCCGATGGCATTACGCTGCACGGCCAGCTTTTTCTGCCGCGCAATGCCACCGGCAAAATTCCCGGGCTGGTATTCATGCACGGCGGGCCGATCCGCCAGATGATGCTCGGCTTTCACTACATGGACTACTATCACAACGCCTACGCCGAGAATCAGCATCTGGCCAGCCACGGATATGCCGTACTGTCGGTGAACTACCGCCTGGGCGTGATGTACGGGCGCGCCTTTCGCGAAGCGCCCAATACCATCTGGCGGGGCGCCGCGGAATACCGTGATGTGCTGGCGGCGGGCAGGTATCTGCAGGCGCTGCCCCAGGTGGACGGCCAGAAAATCGGGCTATGGGGCGGCTCTTACGGCGGCTTCCTGACCGCCATGGGGCTGGCGCGCAACTCCGACCTCTTCAAAGCGGGGGTGGACTTCCACGGCGTGCACGACTGGAGCATGTTCCTCACCCAGGAGTCGTTTTTCGGCAGCCTGGCATCGCGTCCGCCCGATGAGGACGCCGCCGTCAAACTGGCGTGGGAATCGTCGCCCGACTCCAGCGTCGCCACCTGGAAATCGCCGGTGCTGCTGATTCAGGGCGACGACGATCGCAACGTGCCGTTCACCCAGACCATCGACCTGGTGCAGCGTTTGCGCGCTCACCAGGTGCCGTTCGAACAGTTGATCTTCCCCGACGAAATCCACGGATTCCTGCGGTGGCAGGACTGGATCCGGGCTTACGGCGCGACGCTCGACTTCTTCGATCGCACGCTCAAGCACGGCGAGAAGATTTCGACCGGGAATTGATCGCGGGCGGCGTTCATCGCGCCGCCACACCGGTTACCGCGTTCCATACGAATTCGACGAAGGGGTAAAGAGAGGCCTCCGCCAGCCTCTCCACGTCGCTGTGGGCGCCGAAGTTGGTGCTATTCTCGCGCGTGCCGGCCGGCCCGATACCGTACGACTGCTGACCTTTGGCGCGAAGCTGCGCCTTATCGCTCGCGCCCGTCGACATGGAGGGCATCACGGTGATACCGGGATACATCTCTTTGCTGACGCGTTCGAGCACGCGGTACATTTCGGTATCGAGGCGCGTGGCCGGCGATGGCGGACGCGTCGCCGGCAGCGGCGTGATCTTCACCTCCGGGTCGTCAATCACCTTGGCCATTTCGGCATAGAAGGTGGGGATGTTTTCGTCGGGGAGCGCGCGGATATCGAGCGTCGCTTCGGCTTCCGAGGGAATCACATTGGGACCCACCCCGGCCTTCAGCATGGTGGGCACCACCGAGGTCCGCAGCATGGAATAGGCCTGCGGCTCGTACTGCCGCAGGTAGCGCTGCGCCTCGTCAGCGGTCGCCGAATTCAATAGCGCGTTATAGCGCGCCGCCTTCTCCGGCGTGCTGACGGTGGCGAGCTTTTCGAAATAGGTGCGGGTGGTGTCATTGAGGCGCATCGGCGTCTGCCAGCGACCCACCTTCTCCACCGCGGCGCCCAGGTGGATGAGCGCGTTATCCAGGCGCGGCACCGATCCGTGGCCCGAGGTTCCGGTGGCCACCAGACGCACGCGCGCCGGGACCTTCTCCGCCGTTCCGATACTCATGACGGTCACCTTGCCGTCTTCGATCACGGCGCCTCCGCCTTCGGTGAGCGAATACTCGGCGTCGATATCGGGGTAGTGCTGGCCCACCATATAATTGATGCCGACCCCTGTGGTATCGGCCTCTTCGCCCGATTCCGCCAGAAAGATGACATCGCGATCGAGCGCCACCTGATGGCGTTTCAGCAGCAGCATCACCATGAGATTCGCGGCAAGCACCGGCTTATCGTCCACCGACCCGCGTCCCCACACGTAACCGTCTTTGATGATGGCGCCGAACGGGTCGAGAGGCCACTTCTCGGGCTGCACGCCCACCACGTCGGTGTGCGCCAGAATCAGCAGCGGCCGCTTCGATCCATTGCCGGCGATGCGCGCCACCAGATTGGCGCGCGCGGGTTCCTTGGCGTAGGTCTTAGTGGGAATGCCGTCGGCCTCAAGCACGCGGCGGATATAGTCGACCGCTTTGGTTTCATTGCCGGCGCGCGTGTCGATCTGCACCAGGTCGCGATAATGCTTGAGGATCTCGGTCTGCTGGCTGTCCCAATCGATTTTGGTCTGTGCCCAGACGGGCAGGGCTATCAGGAGGAGGATCGGCGCACGCTTCATAGAGCGTCATTATAGAACGATACGATCGGCCCGCCATCTCGCCATTACCGCCGCAGCAGAATTGGCCCCGGATTCCGTGTCCCTCCGTGGCGGATCGTTTACAGCCAGCCTCTTTGCCGCGCGATGCGTGCCGCCTCCACGCGATTGGCCGCGCCCAGCTTGCTGATCGCTTCCGAGAGGTAATTGCGCACCGTGCCTTCGGATAGATCGAGCCGATGGGCGATGTCGGCACTGGCCGCGCCCTCGCCGGCGTAGCGCAGCACCTGGCGCTCGCGATCGGTAAGCGGGTCCGCCTCGGTCCAGGCTTCCGCCGCCAGTTCCGGATCCACCACGCGGGCGCCGCCGCGAATCTTGCGGATCGCCTCGGCCAGGGTGGATGCCGGCGCATCTTTCAGCAGATAACCCGAGACGCCCGCGTCCAGAGCGCGCCGCAGATAGCCTGCGCGCGCGAAGGTCGTCAGGATCACCACATGGACAGCGAGCTTGCGGCGCTTGATTTCGGCCGCCAGTTCGAGGCCGGTCAACTCCGGCATTTCGATATCGGTGAGCAGCACGTCGGGCTTCCCGGCCAACACCAGATCGAGCGCTTCCCGCCCATTCTGCGCCTGCCCCACGATATCGAAATCGCCTTCGGTGGCGAGCAGCGCCGCCAGCGCGCCGCGCACCATGGCCTGGTCTTCGGCGATCATCACGCGAATCCTCATACCGGCACCCGGATGCGCAGTTGGGTGCCATGCGAGCCGTCGCGCTCCAAGGCCCCGCCCAACGCTTCCACACGTTCGCGCATGCCGCTCAGTCCGCTGCCTTCATCGAGTGCGCCGCCGCGCCCGTTGTCGGCCACCACCATCTCGCAAAAGCGGCCCACACGCCGCAGGGTCAGGCGGCAAACCGTGGCGTGTGCATGCCGCACCACGTTGGTTACGGCTTCCCGCAGGGCCATCGCAAAGACCGTCTCCTGGGCGGGCGAAAGCGGCGGGGGTTCCACCAGCGTCTCTACCTGGATGCCCGCCGCTTCCAGGGCCTCGAGGGCGATTTTCAATTCGCTGTCGAACCCGGCCGAGCGGTAGCCGCGCACCGCCGCCCGCACCTGCGTCAACGCTTCGCGCGAGATCCGCTCCACGTCGCGGATCTCTTCGGCGGCGCGCCCCGGATCGCTCGCCGTGAGGCGCGACGCCAGTTCCGATTTCAGCACGATCACGGAAAGCGTGTGGCCCAGCAGATCGTGCAGATCGCGCGCAATGCGCTCGCGTTCCGCCACCTTCGCCAGATGCTCACTCTCCGCGCGCGCGGCCAACAGCTTATTGGTTAGACGGCGGCGATGCACCCACTGGATCACCACCGAGCCGGTCAGCGAGGTGAAGAACAGGGTAGGAATCCAGAAGGTGGGTGCGAGATGCAGTACCCAGGCTTCCAGCGCCACGATTCCCAGAATCGCGCCCAGATACGAGAACGCCTTCGAAGGATCGCCCAGGCCGGCGAGGTAGGTGCCGGCGAAGACGAACATACTGACGGCGCCCAGATTGATGGGCGCGAACAACATGCCCAACAGGGTGAAGCCGCCGACCACCCAAAGAACGCGATAACCGCGCAGCCAGTAGCCCCAGAAGTATAGCGGCAAGGCGGCCAGCAGACCCGCGATGCCGGCGGCCCGCTGCCATGCGGGCGCACCGAAGAGGAACGGCATGGCCACGAAATAGCCCAGATACACGAGCCAGACATAGGCCGTCCAGTCCTGTTCTTTGGGCAGAAGCCGCATACGTCTACCTGTCAGCATAGCCGTTTACCCGTACATCTTCGACTGTTCGCGGGATTGCGCCATCCACGCCACGCCGGCGGCCACCAGACCGAAACCGAGCAGCGCTTCGACATGGGTGGCGATCGCGCCCTGGGTTTGCGCGCCCATGACCGCGAGCGCGATCTGCCCGAAATGGTACGACGGCAGGCACGGCGCGATTTGTTGGATAGCCTTCGGCATGATGTCGATGGGCATCCACAATCCGCCCAGGAACGCCATGGGCAGATAGATCATATTGACGGCGCCGGGCGCGGAATTCGGCCCCGCAAAACTTCCGATGACCATGCCGATCGCGCCGAAGGGCAGGGCGCCGGCCACCAGCACGGTCCACAGCAGCAGCCACGAACCGGCCGGCATGCGCACCCCTCCAAACATGGCCCCCACCGCGAACAGCAGCGTGACCACCATCGCGCCGAAGGCCAGCGACGATGCCATTTTGGCCGCCAGGTACGCGCCCGCGGGCATGGGACTAGCGCGTTTCACTTCCAGCCAGCCCATTCCGCGCTCCACCGCCATGCCGGCGCCGAAGGCGAACAGCGTGGCGCCCATCACACTGAATGCGCCGTAAGTGGCCAGCAGGTAGCGGCTCACCGAGACGTCGCCGTGCGACATCGACGGCGCCATCAGGACGCCGAAGAAGACATAAAACATCAGCGGAAAGGCGACGATCGAAACCGAATATTGTTTCAATCGCGCCAATTTCCGCATTTCCATTTTGGCTTCCATCCAATACGCGCGACTCATTGCAGCACCTCCGCGGCGGCTCCGCCATTTTCATGCATGATGGCCAGGAAGGCGTCCTCCAGGCCGTTCATTCCGGTTTGCGCCTTGATTTCGGCGGGTGTTCCCTCGGCCGCAATCCGCCCGCGCCCGATCACCGCCACGCGATGCGCCAGCGCGTCGGCCTCTTCCAGGTAATGGGTGGTGAGCAGCACGCTGCCGCCGCGCCGCACGAAGCCGCGAATGTGTGCCCAGAGAGCGCGCCGCGATTCCACGTCGAGCCCCACCGTGGGCTCGTCCAGAAACAGCAGTTCGGGATTCCCGACGATGGCCAGCGCGAACAGCACGCGCTGCTTCTGGCCGCCGGAAAGTTCGCCGAACAGGCGGTTCTCGATGCCGCCGAGTCCCGCCGCGGCGACCGCTTCCGCCAGGGACATCGGCTTCGGATAATAGCTGGCAAACAGCTCGAGGTGTTCGCGCACTTTGAGAGTTTCCGGCACCTTGGCTACCTGCAGCAGAGCGCCGCGCCGTATCTTGGCTTCCTGGCTTGCCGGATGGTGCCCGAAAAGCATGGCTTTGCCGGACGTCGGTTCGGCCAACCCGAGCAGAATGCGGACTGCCGTCGTCTTGCCGGCGCCATTGGGACCGAGTAGAGCGAGCAGTTGGCCGCGTTCGATGCTGAGATCGATGCCGCGTAGCGCCTGTACCTCGCCATAACGTTTGGTGACGCCGACTAATTCAGCAACTGGCATGAAAGTTTTGCCTCCAGTCCGATGATGGAAGAAAGCGGCGAAGGCCACCAGTGGAGAATGTCAGGCAGGCGGGATGACGAATGTCACTTCTGGTTTGGCTCGGAGTGCGCCGCGAGCGACCGCCGGAAGTGTGTGGCGCACGCTCTCAGCGTGCCGGCATGGCAGCCTGAGAGGCTGCGTCACGTGGCGGGGCGAACGATCTCACTTCTTGTTTTGCTGCATCGCCTGCGTCATTTTCTTTCCCATCTCTTCCATCCCGGTCTGCAGGCGATCGGGATGGCGCTCCACATCCACTGCGAAGGCGCGCAAATCGAGCGGCATTCCCCAGAGGATCTTACGCTCGCCGGGCAGAGGCGGACCGCCGGGCTGTCCCGCGGGCGGAATCGGCGAGGGCATCCGGAACGCGTAGAACGAACCGCCGGCGAGCGCCTGGTGCGGATACTGCTGGAGGTATCCGCAATTGTGATTCTCGAGGATCGAGACGGCGGCCACTGCGACCCATTGACCCGCGTCGCGATCCGTGGGCGTCTGGCAATCCCAATCGCGCTCCTGCGGCACCACTTGGGACGGATCGGTAAGCGACGCCCAATCGAGCGCGATGTCGGCCAGTCGATGCTCGCGGGCGAAGTCCTCGACGGCCGGCAATCCGTCGTTCCAGCTCACGTTGCAATCGTTTACCAGTTGGTATGCGGGATGGCCGAACCCCAGGCTGTTGACGAAGGGCAGAAAGTACGGGTACGCCATGGCGACGGCCGCAAATGACCCGGCCATCGCGAGGGCAGTGGCGGCCTGCCAGAGGCGGCGCGCCGGCAATGCGTTCATCAGGTGCGGCAAGGGCGCCAGCATGAGGATGAGCAGCGTGACCGGCATCATGAAATGGCGCATGCCGAGATCGAGCAGCGAGAGCAGGCAGATGGTGAGGTAGACGAAGAAGCCGGTGAGCAGCACGCGCCACTGCGAACGCAATTCGGCGGGAACGGCGCGCACCTTCACCTTGCGCGCCACCAGCGCGGCCGCCCCCGCGAGAGCAAGCAGCACCAGGAATCCGAGCGTCGACTTGAGCGCAAACAGCACCGGGAAGTAATACGGGATGCCGTGGGAGTAGTTGTGCCCCAGCAGGTACGTGGGCCGCGAACCGGTGACCAACATGAAGAAGAAACCGCGCAGAAAAAGCCAGATAGGCATGAGCGGCCGCTCAATCACGGCCATCCACGGCGAAGTCCCAAGCAAGCTGAGCGCATTGAGCGGCTGATTCCAGGAGAAAACGAAATACACCGCGTAGGTGATTCCAGCGGCCCACAGTGTGCCGCGCCACACCCCGCGCCAGCGATCGCCGCGCCATTTCTTACGCGCGAGCTTATCGGTGGGCTCGCCCGCGCTGGGCCAGCGGCGGGTGTGCAGGAACAGCGCCAGCACCACCGGAATCAGGAGCACGCCGGTGAACTTGGAGAGTAGCGAGGCACCAAAGGCCAGGCCGAAGAGACGCACATTGCGGCGCGAGGTTGTCTCCCAGAGTTCGCCCAGACGCCAGAGTGCCATCAGCGAAAACAGCGTCACCGGAATGTCGGTCAGCACCAGCGGGCCGAATGTCAGGAACGCCGGCGTGGTGACGAATGCCGCCAGGCAGAGCAATCCGCCCATGGGGCCGCCGATGCGCGTGGCATAGCGATAGATCGTCCAGCCGAGCAGGAGCGTGAGCAGCAGCATGGGGAGCCGCGCCCACATGATGATGGACCGCCAATCGTTCCAGCGGCCGAGCACAGCGTCGCCGAAGGGAAACTGCGCGCCGTAGGCGTAGAAGAAATCGCGCGCGACGCGCCAGGAGGGGCTGGCATAATCGGCATGCGTCCCCCGAATGGCCAGGGGCAGACCGGCGAGCAGCTTGCCGAGCGGCGGGTGCTCGCCGTTCAGACGCAGGTCGAAGCGCTGCCAGTAACTCAGGCCGGCGCCCACATGGGCGAATTCATCCACCGTGACCGACTCGCGCAGGGCGGCGCCACCGGCGAGCAAAAACATCACGGCGAGCAGCGCGGCGGCTACCCATGACGCAGCAGACTTAGACATGAGTGCCTATCGCTTGGGAGTACGAACGTAACTGCTCGCAGGTTCCCCGTAAACGATCCCGCGACCGTTCATTCCAAGGTACACCCGCCCATAGACGCGGGGGTCGGCCTGTATGGCCGTGGGACCGGCGTACTGAGGGAGCGCGTCGTTGCTTAGACATCGGTGCCCATCGCCTGGGAGTACGAATGTAACTGCTCGCAGGTTGTCCGTAAACGATCCCGCGACCGTTCATGCCGAGGTACACCCGTCCATAGACGCGAGGGTCGGCCTGGATCACCGTGGGACCGGCGTACTGAGGGAGCGCGTCGTTGCTTAGACATTAGTGCCTATCGCTGGGGAGTACGAACGTAACTGCTCGCAGGTTCTCCGTAAACGATCCCGCGACCGTTCATGCCGAGGTACACGCGCCCATAGACGCGAGGGTCGGCCTGGATCACCGTCGGGCCGGCGTACTGATGAAGCGCGTCGTTGATTTGCATCCAGGTGTTGCCGCTGTCATCGGACCGATAGATGCCGAGGGGCGATGCCGTAGTCGGCATGCCGTAGAGGTAAATGGCGGGTGTTTGGGTGCCGCGGGCGGGCGCGCCCACCGCCACCGCATCGGCCCAGGAGACGCTCCCCGGATTCGTCCAGGTGACGCCGCCATCCGCAGAATGGCGCAATCCACTGCTGCCCAGCGGCAGCCAGATATCGCCCTTTTGCGCGAAGCTCACCACCGCGACGCCGCATCCCGAGGCGCCATTGCAATTGCCGTTGGCCGGCAGCGGCGCGGAATTGACTTTGGCGAAGGCCGTGCCGCCGCTGCTCCCGGTGCTGTAGAAGTTGGTGCCGGTGAAGGCGTAAAAGACGGCGGGCGCAGACTTATCGGACACCGCGTGGATGTTGCCGGAGAGCCCGGTTACCGCGGTCCAGGAGTTACCGCCGTCGGTGGAATACTGCAGATTGGACGAGCTTTGCGCCGGGGTCCACATCAGCATGGCGCCCATGGCATCCACGGCCAGAGCCCCGCCGTTTCCGCTGGCCACGCGGGTGGGGCAGGCCGGAATGGGATTCCAACTCGTGCCGCCATCGCTCGAAATCGCGCCGTATGTACAGGGACTGGTAGCGGCGCTGGAAGGCGATTGCGTCCGCACGATCGCCGAGGGATTGAGCCCCGCCCAATCGAGGCTGCCGACTGTAGTCGCCACCGGATTGGTATACATTCCGGCGGCCGGCGACAGCGCAAAATCGCCGTGACGAAATCCCCCAATGTCGCCCACTCCACTTAGTAAGTTCGCCCCCGACGACGGGCTGATGAGCGCCAACACGGCGGTCTCTTCGATTCCGTGCGCTTCCACCGACCATGTGGGTGCATTGCCGGACGCCGCTTTCGAAAGGTTGTGGGTGGCGTAGACGGTCGCGCCGGTGCCATACAGAAGGTGATTGGGATCGGTGGGATCGATCAGGACCGATGCCATCCACCAGCCGAACTTTGCCGTGCCCGCGGGCGCTGACGTATTGCCGAAGGTCAGCCAGGGAGAGAGCAGATGAAACACCGAAGCGCCGAAGTAGTAATTGCCGGCATTCAGTCCGCTCGCTGCGGAAGTGAGGTGTGCGAGATCCATCCACGTGGCGCCGCCATCCTGCGTGTAGTAGACGGTGTCGACGGGATACCAGCGGTCGAGCGTGGTCACGGCGATGGTGCCGGAGCCGTTGGGGTCCTGCGAGAGGCCGCAGTATCCGCCGCGCTGCGAGGTCTCGCCTTCGGCCTGGTCGAGCGGCGGCGTGATGTTCGTCCACGTGCCGCCGGCGGGGTCGAACTTCTCCACCACCCCGTAGATCATATTGTTGGGACCGGGATAATCGCCGTAGGTGACGTAGAGGTCGCCATCGCGATTGAGCACCGCGCGCATGGGGACGGGAGCGTGGGTCGTGCCCGTGACGCTAAACGGCCACGCCAGCGGCTGTCCGGGTAGCGCCGACCAGGTGGCTCCGTCGTTGCTGCTCTTGTAGATGGTGGATGTGGTGTAGACGCCGGCGTAGATTGTGCCGCTGTTGGCGGAATCGAAGAGCACCCACTGGATCCCGAAGCCGTCGTTCGAAACGCTGACCGGGAAGCTGCTCACCTTGCTCCACGTCTGGGCGTGGTCTTCGCTCTTGAAGAGGCCGTTGTAACGCGTCCCCATCATCAGTTCGGCGGGGCTGAAGGGATTGACCGCGAGACGCTCGCCGGCAGACCGGCCGTCGTTGTTCGACGCCATCAGGAATGGCACGCTGACGGTGGTGAAGGTAGCCCCCTGGTCAGTGGAGATGAGCATGGCCGCGGGGCATCCGCCGCAGTTATACATACCTGCCGCGATGTAGACGCGCTGCGGATCTGTGGGGTCAAGCGCGATGCTCTCCGGCCCGTTGAGATTATAATTCGCGGGCGATTGGAAATCGGTGAGCGGAATCCACTCGCCGCGATGCGCACTCCAGCGGTAGGCGCTGCCGATATCGGTGCGCGCATAGATGAGTCCCGGTTGAGTGGGATGCGCCACGAATCCCGGAACGAACCCACCGGCCACGATGCTGACTGGCCGCCAGATGTAGGAATCGGAGAGCTGCCCGTCCAGGCGCAGCAGGAATACCGCCGGAATCCCGACCAATGCGGGCAATATCCAATTGCGGAGTCGCATGAAAAGCTACTGTCCCGATGGCGCCGGCACGCGGAAGTATCCGGTGGCGCCATTGATCGTAAGGCTCGCTTCCACGTACGGTGCAGTGGTCGTCACGCCCGACGGGTAAATGAAATTGATCTGGTCGATGACCTCGCCGGGGGCGGCGCCGCAATACTGCACCACCGCCGCCTGGCCGCCGATGGTGAGCTGGCAACTGGCCGGTTCGCCGGGCACTTCCAGCGGGATGATGGAGCCGTTATAGACCGCGCCCATGCCATCCTGCAGCGTCCCGTTCTTCGGCCCGAGCGCGTTGGCCCACAATTCGTAAGTGCCGTTCGTCTGCACGGCGCACTCGGTAAGCTCGCAGCCGGTGCCGGTAACCCAGGCGACACCGTTGGTGAACTCGCTGAGGAACATCGACGGCGCCGCGGCGGCCGCCACGGTGGCGTATTCCGGTACGCTGGGCGTGCTATCGCGCGTGACTACGATGGGGACCGAAGTCCCGGCCGCGGTCTCCCACGGGACTTGAAAATTGATCTGCGTGGGCGAAACGTAAATCAGCGGCGAGTTGACGCCATTTACCGACACCGTAACGCCGCCTGCCTGAGTGGGAAAGCCGTTGGTATTGTCGATGGTGGGAGTGCCGTCGGCGAGTTGCGTGCCATACAACGTGGCCAGCCCACCGGGCGCGAGATCGCCCAGGTAGGAAGCGCCATTCACCACCCGTCCGGGCGCGATCACCGGCGTGGTGGGGGTGGCGGAAGCCGACTGGTACACGCGCACGTAATCTACCAGCATGTCCTGGTTGGCAAAAGTCTGGCTCGCATTGGGCGTGCCGAGGAAGGTGGAGGGTCCACCGATGGCGAGGTTCAGCAGGATAAAGAACTGATTATTGAAAACCCATTGCGTTCCAGACGGAGTCGACGCGGGGGTGACGGTGTGGTAGAGTTGCCCATCGACGTAGAACTGCACCGAGTCCTGCGCCCACTGGATGGCGTACACGTGGTAGTCGGTGTTCACCTGTTCTCCGAAAGGCAAGGTGTACGCCTTCGAAATCCCGTTGCCGCCGGAGTAGCCCGGTCCGTGAGCGGTGCCATTATTAATGTTGATGTTGTTATTGAACGTGCCGAAGTTCTCCATGATGTCCACTTCGCCGCACGTCGGCCAGCTCACCGTATTGATGTTTTCACCGAGCATCCAGAATGCCGGCCAGACTCCCTGGCCGAACGGGATCTTGACGCGCGCCACTACCATGCCGTATTGCCATTTATTGTCGGCGGTTTGCGTGGACGCGCCCGGACTGCCGGATTGCAGGCGTGCCGATGTATATTGCCCGTTGGTACGAATGGCGCGGATCACCAGATTGCCGTTGCCATCCTGAAAGGCATTCTGCGTGGAGTTGGTGTAAACTTCGGCTTCGCCGTTGCCCCATCCGCCTCCCCCAAGGTCGTAATTCCATTTGGCGGGATCGGGCGGGCTGCCGGCCGTCCCGTTGAACTCGTCGCTCCAGACGAGTTGCCAACCGCTGGTGGTCTGCGCCGACACCGCGCTTATTAGAACGAGGCACAGCAAAATCAACCTGGTTTTCATGTTTCGCTCTCGTATTCGATCATACCCGCTGGCACGATGACGTGGCGGCCCGGCAGCGCCGGAAGGTGGAAATCCGCACGTCCCCACGCCGCGCCCTGCGGCGCGTACCGTTTAGTATCATGTAACCCTGTGAACCGAAATCTTTGCCCCCTCCTGGCGGCGACCCTGATCGCTGCCCTACCCTGTTTCTCTCAGCCGCGCCCAGTGACCGCAGACGACTACGCGCACGCCGAAAAGTTTCTCGGCGCGGATCTGAACGGGACGGTCTTCCGCTCTGCCGTGCAACCCAACTGGCTCCCCGATGGACGCATGTGGTATCGCGTCACCACCGCTGAAGGGAGCGAGTTCGTGCTGGTGGATCCGGCCCGTGGCACGCGGGAGCCGGCCTTCGACCAGACGAAACTGGCGGTCGCGCTCTCCAAGGCGGAGGGCTCGACTTATGACGCAGCGCACCTGCCTTTCCAGGCGATCGCGCTCACGCCGGACTCGCAATCCGTTCAGTTTGCCGTGGGGTCTCACCACTGGAAGTGCGACCGCCAGGGCAATGCCTGCGCGGACGATCCCAACCCTCCGGCCGAACTGGCCGCGGCCGGCGGACGCGGTCGCGGCGGACGAGGCGGCGGTCGTGGTGGACGCGGCGGGGCAAGTGGCGGAGCGCAATCGCCGGACGGCAAATTGACGGCCTTCATTCGCGAGGAGAATCTCTGGGTGCGCGACTCCAGCGGCAAGGAAACGCAGCTCACTACCGATGGCGTGAAGGACTTTGGCTACGCCACCGACAATGCCGGCTGGTCAACCAGCGACCGGCCCATCCTGGTCTGGTCGCCCGATTCGAAAAAGATCGCCACTTTCCAGCAAGACCAGCGCGGCGTGGGCGAAATGTACCTGGTGAGTACCACGGTGGGCCATCCGACGCTGCGCGCCTGGAAGTACCCTCTGCCGGGAGACCCCGTGGTGACCACCATCCAGCGCGTGATTATCGACGTGCCCAGCGCGAAAGTAATCCGCCTGCAGATGCCGCCCGACCAGCACCGCTCCACCTTGTGCGACGACATCGCCTGCGGCGGATCGCCCGATATTCAATGGAGCGCCGACGGCAACAGCCTGGCATTCGTATCGACCTCGCGCGATCACCGCGAAGAAACCCTGCGCATCGCCGACGCCGCCACCGGCGCCGTCCATGACGTGCTCAACGAAAAGGTGGCCACCTTCTTCGAATCGGGCAATGGCCGTATCGACTGGCAGTATCTTCCCGCCAGCAATGAAGTCATCTGGTTTTCCGAGCGCGATAACTGGGGCCAGCTCTACTTATTCAGCCTCGACGGCATGAATAAGTTGAAGAACCAGATCACCAGCGGCGAGGGGAACGTCACCCAGATTGTCAAAGTGGACGACCAGGCGCGTACGGTTTACTTCTACGGCGTGGGCAAGGAGAAGAGCGAAGATCCTTACTTCACACACTTCTACCGCGTGGATTTCGACGGCAAGAATCAGAAGCTCTTGACGCCCGATAGCGGCAACCACGCGGTGGCGCTTGCCCCCTCCGGGAAGTATTTCGTCGACACTTACTCCAAGCCCGATGTGCCGCCGGTCATCGCGCTTCGCAGCATCGAAGGGAAGCTGGTTACCCCGCTCGAAAAGGCCGACATCTCCAAGCTGCTCGCCATCGGGTGGAAGCCGCCGCAGCCCATCACCGTGAAGTGCCGCGACGGCGTGACCGACTGCTACGGCCTGATGTTCAAGCCGACGAATCTCGACACCACGAAGAAGTATCCCATCATCAACCATATCTATCCGGGGCCGCAGACCGGCAGCGTCGGTAGCCGCAATTTCACCGCGGCGCGCGGCGATGCGCAGTCGCTGGCCGAGCTTGGCTTCATCGTGGTGGAACTCGACGGCATGGGCACGCCCTGGCGTTCGAAGAAGTTTCACGAGGCCTATTACGGCGACATGGGCGACAACACTCTGCCCGATCAGGTGGCCGGGATGAAGGAATTGGCCAAGCGCTATCCCTGGATCGACATCGATCGCGTGGGAATTTACGGCCACTCGGGCGGCGGATATGCGACCGCCGGCGCCATGTTCCACTACCCCGATTTTTTCAAGGTGGGGATTTCGGAATCGGGCAATCACGACAATCGCGAGTATGAAGACGATTGGGCGGAGAAGTGGCAGGGACTGCTGGCGAAGTCGGCCGACGGCAAGTCGAACTATGACAGCCAGGCGAACGAGAATTTTGCCAAGAATCTCAAGGGCCACCTCATGTTGGCGCACGGCACCATGGATAACAATGTGCCGCCGTACAATACCCTGCTGGTGGTCGCGGAACTGGTCAAGGCGAATAAAGATTTCGACCTGGTGCTCTTCCCCAACCGCCCGCATGGTTACGGTCCCGATTCCAATTACATGATGCGCAAGCGCTGGGATTACTTCGTGCGCTGGCTGCTGAACACCGAGCCGCCCAAAGAATACGAATTCCACGCGGCCGGCGGTCCGCCGACCGGCGGCGGCGAGTAAGCCGGTCCCGCGCCGCGCACACACGGAAGCGGCTGTTTTCGACTAAGCGATGTGGGCGCCCTTAGTGCCCACATAGAGCGAATAGATCGACTGGCTGGCGGCCATAAACAGGCGATTCCGTTTGGGGCCGCCGAAAGCGATGTTGGCGCAGATCTCCGGCAGCACGATCTTGCCGATGCGCTCGCCGGCGGGGGTGAAGACGTGCACACCGTCGAATCCGGCCCCCTCGCGGCCCATGCCAGCCCAGATATTACCGTCGACGTCGGCGCGGATGCCGTCGGCAATCCCCGACCCGCCGGGCTTCGACGCGGGCAGCGTGAAGCGACGCTTATTGCGCGCCTTGCCATCGGCGATATCGAAGACCTGAATGTCGCGCGGGTCGCCGGTATCGCAGATGTAGACTTTCTTGTAGTCGGGCGAGAAACAGATCCCGTTGGGCTGATCCAACTCGTCGGTAATGATTTCTATCTTCGCGGTCGATGGCTCCACGCGATATACCGCGCGCCGGTTCTCGGGCGTTGCCTGGAAGCCTTCATAGTTGCCCTGGATGCCATAAGTGGGGTCGGTGAACCAGACCGAGCCGTCCGGGTGGACCACGATGTCATTGGGCGAATTCAGCGGCTTACCCTGCCACTTATCGGCGATCACCGTCGTGGTACCGTCCGGTTCGAAGCGTGCCACGCGGCGCAGACCGTGCTGGCAGGATAGCTGGCGCCCCTGATAATCGAAGGTATTGCCGTTGCTGTAGTCGGACGGCGCGCGGAAGACGCTGACGTGACTGTCATCTTCGATCCAGCGCATCTGACGATTGTTGGGAATATCGCTCCACACCAGGAAGCGGCCCACGCCGCTCCACGCCGGCCCTTCCGCCCAGCGCGCGCCGGTCCAGTGGCGCTCAAGGGCGGCGTTGCCGATCATGTACTTCTCGAAGCGCTTGTCTAGGGCGGTCACATCCGGGTCGGAGTAGCGGATGGGCTGGCGTCCGCTCCAGTCGCGCTGGGTCTGCGCCCACGCGGCGGGTACCGCGGCCGCGGCCGTCAGGAAGGATCTACGCGGAATCGTCACGGCGCTATTCTACCCCAAAGGCTGTGCGGTCCGCTCAGGTTGGCGTATAAGCGGTTGGATGTGTATGATTTGAAGCAGGCATACACATCGATGAGAACGAATATCGTGATCGACGATAAACTGATGCGCGACACGCTGCGCGCTACAGGCCTGAAAACGAAACGGGAGGCCGTAGAAGAAGGCTTGCGAACGCTGTTGCGCCTCCGAAAACAGGCCGAGATCCGGCGCTATCGCGGCAAACTGGATGGGCAAGGAGATCTGAGCGCCATGAGGAGAGATAAGTGATCCTTGTCGATTCCAGCGTATGGATTGACTATTTCAGGGGCACAGTCAATGCGCAGACCGACAAACTGGACTCCCTGCTTGACCAGGAACCGTTGGCCGTCGGCGACCTGATCCTGATTGAGGTATTGCAGGAAATCGATAACGAACGATCCTGCAACGAAGTCCGTAAGATTTTGACCTCGCTGTCCGTGGTGGAACTGGGGGGTCAGGAAATCGCGATCCAGGCGGCGAAGAATTCTCGCGCCCTGCGACGTTTCGGTGCGGCCGTCCGTCAGACTGTAAATATCGTCATCGCAACCCGATGCATAGAGAGCGGCTATACGCTGCTGCACAATGACCGCGATTTCGATCCGTTCGTGAAATACCTGGGCCTCCGTGTGGTGGGCTGACAGCCGGGGCGACCTGAGCTCCTCCACTCAAGCCGGGTAGCGATGGATGAGCTTGTCGTAGGTCGCTCCGCAGTTCCTCGCGGCGGGCAGCAAGGTCGTGACGGTAGCGCGCCCAATTGCACTGGTACCGGCGATGTGTACGGACCATCGATCCCGGCGCGATTCCGCTCAAGTTCGGGCCTTTATGGAGATTGCAACGGTGGCAAGCGAGCGCCGGATTATCGGCATCGGCCCGGCCACCGTGTTGCTCGCGCCAGCTCGCGACCGGACGAGGTCGCGCGTCGTAACATCCATCTGCTATTGGATCTTTGAATCCAGGTGCAGCCGGGCCTTCAGCTTAAGAACGGAAATAAAATCCGCGGCGTTGATCAGCGCCTCATACTCGGAGCGTTCGCTGTCGCTGAGCGTCCCCTCGTTAGCGCGCTCGCCCAGCGCATCGATTCGCTCCCGAACCGGCCGATCGATTTGAAAATCGGCGACCCGTTGTGCCGACTCAGAGTCGAGGCAGCGGCTCAAGGGTTCTAAAAGTCCGTCCAGGCCAGTTGCAGCACTCATAAAGACACCTTAACACGGCCGCCAGGGCTTCTGACCGTCAGGCGGCAGGAAGCACCGTGGTCCTGGAGAAAGGACCCGAATCAGCGTTGTCCGCAATCGCCAGACGCCGCTTACTTCCGTGCGCGATATTTTCCCCGCCGTGTCTTTTCTTCGACCTCGAGCGCCGGCGCCGCCTCCATCTCTCCCCCCGATAAGAAGATCTGCGCGCGCAATTCCACATGCAGCCACGCCGCCAGCAGCAGCGGCGCCGCGTACGGCACCACGTTCACATTCAAGTACTCCACACCATTCCACAACGCCACTGCCAGCGCGGACGTCGCCAGGCGCAGCGTATTCTCGATGGAGTACACCATATACAACAGCAGCGACGCCTGCGCCAGCACCGCCAGCAGTGCCGTCCCTTGGGCCAGCACCTTCCATAAGTGCCGCGACCGCGGCGCGGCCAGCACCAGCGCCCAGAACAGCGGGAAGCCGAGCGTAAAAAATGTCGGAATGCGGTCCGCGATCACCAATTGAAACGACCGCACGTTTACCGGCGGCGCTCCGGGGCGGCGTCCATACGCGCGCTGCACCGCGTCCTGCCGCGCCAGGAATTGCGGCAGCGGAACCCGCAGCAGCCAGTCGCCATCCGGCTGCACGGTCACTCCCGACGCCGACCGGCCGCCGGGCAACAGCCACAGCACCGCGCGGGTGGAACCGCGCAGGCCGGCCATCATGGGCGAAAGCAGCAGCCACCACCAGGCGGCCAGCAGGACGATGAACAGTCCGGAGCCGCGCAGCAGGAATCGCAGTTGCGGACTAATGCGCGCCGGCATGGGTCGTGTGCCCGGCCTTAAGAACAAAATGGGCCCACGTCCAGAAGATCACCAGGGTGTCGATCATCATGAGACTCTCCCACAGGTAGAGGTGCGCAAAATCGAACCAGGCGCGATTGTATTCCCCCACGTAAAACAGGGTGATGAAGCGGATGAGGTTCACGATGTGAATGGCCGCCGTCCCCGCGAGCAAGCCCTTGGCCTTCTGTTTCCAGGTGGCCGGAAATGCCAGCACCGCCGCCCACAGCAGGATGGTCACATGCGCGCCATTGCAGCCGTATGCCATTTGGATGGCGAACCGGTTGGCCGGGTCATGCAACAGATCGCCCTGCGCCACCGCGTGCCCGCCGAAAACGTGGATGACGGCGGCCGACGCGGTCACCAGGCCGCGCGTGAAACGGTCCACCGCGGGGACGGTGGGGGGCGCCAGCAACAGTCCGAACAAGATAGCCAGGCAGATACCGAATAAGATCAAAAACCGTCCCATGCGCATGGGCGGTCCGGACTGCGGGATAGGGGGATTGGGATTCGCGTCGGGCATGGGTCCTTCGTTATTTTGCCATTTCCGGAGCGGTACCGTTGGACGGCGAGGCGGCGCCGTCGAGAGGCTATAATTGAGAGCCGGTTTACTTCCCAGGCGTGGAACATCGAAACTCATCGCACACCATCGCCGCCCTTGCGCTCGCCGCCTCCGTGGCGATCGCCTTTCTAGTCCGCGTACTGCCTGCCTACAGCCTGGTATTCGCCCACGGAATCGTCAATTTCCAGGAGCCCGACGCCTGGTTCCACCTACGCACCGTGCACAACCTGCTGGCGCATTTCCCGCGACGCTCCGGCTTCGACCCATATGTCTTCTTCCCCGGCGGCCAGAATATCCCCACCGGGCCGGTATGGGATTACCTGCTGGCGATCCCCGCGTGGCTACTCGGTCTGGGAACGCCGTCGCCGCAACTGATCGACCAGGTGGCCGCCTGGATGCCCGCAATCATCGGCGCGCTCTACCCCGTGCCGGCATTTATTCTGGTGCGGCGGCTTTTCGGACCCGTCGCCGGTATCTTCGCCGCGCTGTGGATGGCGGTCGCGTTCGGCGCGTTTCTGTGGATCACGCATCTCGGCCTCGCCGACCATCATGCCGTGGAGGGCCTGTTCGCGTTTCTCGTGCTCGCCTGCATGTGCGCGGCGATTGATGGCGCAGGGATGCGTTACGCCTGGTGGAGCGGAATCGCCCTGGGCCTGTTTATGGGGACGCGGCCGGCGGGTATTTTCGTTCCGGCGACGCTGGCCTGCCTGGCGGTGATGGAACCGGCGGCAGCGTCCGCGGTACTGGGCGCGTCTGTTGCCGGCGCGGCCCTGTTCCTGCCGATGTCCGTCAGCCTCTGGTCGGAATACTCGTGGCTGTCGCTTGCCGCGCCGGCGGTATTGGCGGCGGTGGTGATGGGCTTGGACAGGCTCGCGGAACGAAGATCCTGGCCTGCCCTGGCGCGGCGATGTGCGCCCTTCGCGATCGCGGCGATTGGGTTCGCGGCCGCGTTAGTGGCGATGCCGCATTTGTTTCGTTCGCTGTGGTTCGAAATCCACCGGCTGCTGGGAGGCGAGGCCTCTAGCCGCATCGTCTCCACCGTGCAGGAAATGCAGCCCATCTACCGCGCCGGGTCCAAGACAGGATGGCCATCCATCTTCGGCGCGTTAGGCGTGGTCTGGATCCCGGCGCTGCCGGCTTTCGCCTGGCTGATGTGGGCGCCGCGGCGGCCGGCGGTGCGACTGCTGCTGCTGTGGACCGCCGTGATGGCGTGCGGAACCATTATCGAAGTGCGCATGGCGCTTTATTTCCTGCCGGTGGGCGCGTTGCTCGCGGGAGTAGCTTGCGGATGGCTGGTGGAGAGTTTGCGCCCAAGCCGCCGGCCGTTGGCCGCTGCGGTGCTGGCAGTGCTCGTTCTGGCGGTCAATCTACCCTGGGCGATCACGCTCACCCGAGAAGAAGCCGGCCTGAGTACGGACTGGATCGCCGCTTTTCGCTGGCTTCACGACAGCACACCGGATCCAATGAGCGACGCCGCCGCGTGGTCGCGCTATTATCCTCCCCAAAACGTCGGCGGGCCGCACCCCGCGGGCAGTTGGGGCGTGGCCATCTGGTGGGATCGGGCCTATGCAATGGAATTGCTGTCCCATCGCATCCCCATGTCGAACGGCACGCAATCGGGCGCCGACGCCATGGCGCGCTTCTACACCGAGACCATTCCCGAGGCGGCAGTGGATTGGTTGCGCCGCTCGGGCGCCCGCTATGTGGTGGTGGATCCGCTGGCGCCGCTATTCGCGGGCGAGAATCACTCCCGCTTCCCGATACAGATCCGGATGTTGGGGCGGAATCTCGACACCTATTTGCAGACCCTGGTTCAACGCAATGAGGACGGCGAATGGAAATCCCTGCCGGTCTATCTGCCCACTTACTACCAGACTATGGCGGCGCATCTCTATCTCAGCGATGGACAGGCGGTGGATGGCGACGGTCCGTGGGTCTTTGAAACGACACCCACGCAGGGACCCAGGGGAAAGACGGTGGAACTGATCGTCTCCAGCCGCCACTTCGACACCGAGTCCGCGGCGGACGCTTATCTTCGGGGCCGGCCGTCCGCCAGGCTGACAGTGGGTTGCCTCAATCCGGGAAAAAGCTGCTTCGCGCTTCCGGCGGTGAAGGGATTGAAGCGCGTCTTCTCGTCCGACCCGGTGCCGATCTCGCGGGGCCGCGTCGTGCGGGCCGTGAAGATCTTCGCGGTAACGGAGTAAGTAGTACTCAACGGCAGTAACTCCGCACATGCCGCCGCAACGACTCACAGAAGCTTTCCACGGTGAATAAGTCGCGCTGCTCGCCCAGCGCCGTCCGCAATTGTTCCTGAAGAGCGGCATCGCCGATCACCGCGCTGAGAGCGTCGACCCCCGCGCCCACATCGCCGAACCGCAGTTCGCGCCGCCCGCCCACGATCTCTACCGGGCCGCCGGAATCGTGCACGAACGGAAGACACCCGGCGCGAAGGATTTCCGCCACCGCGATGCCGAAATGCTCCGCCTCCATGGTGTGAATGCCGTAACGATGCTGGGCCACTTCGCGCGCCAGGTCATCGCGGCTGAGCCCGGAGAGCAATCGCAGCCAGGGGCGGCTCGCGGCCATTCGTTCCAGGCGGCGTCCGTAGTCAAGCACGTCCGGCTGGGTGATGAGCGTCAGGCCTAGGTCAACGCCGCGGCGGCGCACCTCTTCCACAATTTTCACCGCCATATCCCATCGCTTAATGGGATGCATGCGGCCGATGGCTACCACCGCGGAGCGCCTCTCTTCCCACGGAACATCGGGGAAATTGCCGGGAACGGGTGGATAGAGAACGGCGGAATCCGTACCGTAGACCTCCTTGATCTTCGCGGCGACGAACCCCGAATTGGCGAGCGACAAGTTGATGGCGCGCCCTTTCTTCGTGCCGCCCGCCACGGCCTGGCATAAACCGCGATAGGCCGGCAGGAAACCCGGCAGGCGATGAAACCACCGTGTCTCCACGTCGGGCCGCGGCAAATAGGCCCAGGGGTAATGAATGTATTGCAGTCCCGGCCGTCCGAAATCCATTTCGTTGTGCGTGCTGAGCAGTGCGTCCGGCCGTTCTCGCGCGGCCAGTGTGCGTATCCAGCGGGTGGTGACGGCGATTTCCAGAAGCGCGCCCGGCGTGGGCACCAGGTGCAACAAAGCCTGGTGCCGCGTGGGCGCAATGCGGATGTCGAAATCGCCCGGCCGCAGCGACGTTCCGAAGTTCCGGTTCAACCCGTCGCAATCCACGGGCCCCAGGGTGGCCAGGATCACGTCGAATTCTTCGCGCAGCGCCTGCAGAGCCCACGCGCCCACCACGTTCCCTCCGCCCATGGTCCCGATGTAAGGGTGTGCCATCAGCACCTTCGGGCGCATCAACAGGTACCCTCGAACGCCGGAGCGGCCACCCTCAGCCACTCCTCGCTCCACGTGCCGCGCCAACTCTCGCGAACCCGTTCGCGCATGGGAACTAGCGCCGCCGGTTGACGCTGCAGGCGGTCGAGCAGGGCGGCGAGTTCGCCAGCGTCGCGGAACAGGAATCCCGTCTCGCCATCGCGCACCTGCTCGCGCAGAGTAGCGCCGTAATCCAGCGCGCACACCGGCACGCCGGCGGCGAACAGGTCGACCACCTTCATGGCAAGATCGAGACCCGAACTGGAACGGTGCAGGCTCAGCCCCAAATGGCAGCGGGCCAGCAGCTCGCGATATCCAGTCGCGCTCAGGTAGCCCGTGTGGATGGAGTGGCCGGCGGCGCGCAGGGCGGCGATCCGCGGCTCCAGCGGCGCGCGCAGCGGACCGTCTCCGGTGAGGTGAATCTCCAAGTCGCGCACGGTGAGCAGCGCGAGCGCGTCCAGCAGCAGTGCCATGTCCTCATCGGCGGTCCAGCCCGCGGGGCAGACCGCGATCAGGCGTACGCCCTCGGGCGAGGCCGGCAGCAGTTCGATCGGGCGATCGTACAGCACCCGCGCGCTCACCGCGAAGCGAACCTGGAGGTCGGACTCAAGCGCGTGCGAGACACAGAAATGATGTGCCGGGCGGCGCGCCAGCCAGCCTTCATGCCGCGCCGCCAGCCGCACGATAGCGTGGTCCTTCCCCAGCCGCATGGCCAGCATGGACCATCCGTAATTGTGCCAATCCACCAGCAGGCGCGCGCCCACCAGGCGCCCCGCCATCCATGCCGCCGTCAGTGTGGGAAAGGTGGGCGGATTCTGCACCAGAATAGCCGCCGGACGCCGCCGCGCCAGCGCCGCCATCAGTTGCACGAACGTCAGCGCCATGCGCAGCGCGGCGCCCGCAACGCCCCACCCTCCCACCGTTCTCCAGGCGCGTAGCGGCGCCACGCGCACGCCCGCCGGCACGTCCAGTTCGCGCTCCCGCAATCCCACCAGCCAGACGGAGCGGCCGGTGCGCGCCAACTCACGCGCATGGTTGACCATTCGCGGGCTGCGCGCCAGGTCGCCGATTACCACCACCGCGATGGGACGCCCCCTCAAGGGCGATACTCCAGCGCCGTCTCCACCAGATCGCGGCCGCGGGGCGGCGCCGCGCGCACGCCCGCCGGCACGTCCAGTTCGCGCTCCCGCAATCCCACCAGCCACATGGAGCGGCCGGTGCGCGCCAACTCACGCGCATGGTTGACCATTCGCGGGCTGCGCGCCAAGTCGCCCACTACCACCATCGCGATGGGACGCCCCCTCAAGGGCGGTACTCCAGCGCCGTCTCCACCAGGTCGCGGCCGCGGATTCGCCAGGCGCGCGTGGCGTGCCGCAAGACGCGCCACTCGTGCGAAATCACGATCACCGCCGGCCGGAAGGGCACACCATCCAGGCTGCCGATCAGGCTGGCGATACCGGCGTCGTCCAGATGATTGGTGGGCTCGTCCAGAATCAGCAGGTCGGGACGGCGCAGTAGGGCGCGCGCGATTACCAGGCGCTGCCGTTGGCCGCCGGAGAGGCGCACGCCGTTGTCGCCGATGAGCGCATTCAGCCCCTCCGGGAGTTGCGCCACGAAATCTTCCGCGCCGGCCCAGCGGAGCGCCTCCCACACGGCCTCCGGCGAGGTCTCCGGACTGCCATACGCCACGTTTTCGCGCACCGTGCCGCCAAACAGAAACGGATTCTGCGCCACGATCGCCATGCGGACGCGCAGGGATTGCATGCTGACCCGGTCGTACGACACTCCGTTCACCGAAATCGCGCCCTGCCGTGGACGGTAGAAGCCGGCGATCAGATAGAGCAGCGTGCTTTTGCCGCTGCCGTTGGCACCCACCACCGCCACGCGTTCGCCACGACGCACCGCAAAATGGACGCGCTCGATCAGCGGCTCCGCACTGCCATACCCGAATGAAACGTCGTCCAGCCGCAGCTCTTCGATGGACGCGACTTCTTCCGTTCCGCTGTACGGTTCCCGTTCGGGGATGGCGAGCAGGTCCGCCACCTGGCGGAAAGCGCGCATGCCCATGCGGACCGCCGGAATGGAGTCCACGATGATGCGCGCCTGCCCGGCGAAGAGCGCGGCCACCACATAGAACGCCATGATCTCGCCGCGCGTGATGCGTCCGCCGGCCGCCGCCCACCCTCCGGCCAGCAGCACCGCCAGTGTGGCCGTAAGGATCATGGAGTTCTGCAGAAGCTGCTGACCGGCCTCATAGCGCGTCAAATCGAGCGACATCCCGCGCAGTTTCTCCACCTTCGCTCCCTGCCGCCCCAGTTCCATTTCTTCGGCTGCCTGCGAACGCGTCAGTTCCAGCGCTGAAATGGCGAAGCGCACGCCGCGGCTGAAATCTTCCGACGCTTCCCGCAGCCGCTCCTGCGCGAACCAGAGGCGGCGCACCATCAACCGGTTCACCACCAGCAGCGCGGGCGCGCAAACTGCGATCAGGAGGGCGTACACCGGCTGCGTCCAGAAAAGAATCAGGAACAGCACGATTGCCGATAGCGCCCCCGGCAGCAGAAATGCCGTGAGCGCGTTGTTCATGCGCTCGATCCAGTTGATTTCGTTCACCAGGGTGAAGTGCAGCATTTCCGCATCGGCAGCGGTGTGGAAGCTGCGCGGCAGTTCATAAAGGTGACGCAGACTTTCGCTGCGCAGGCGCGCTAGCACGTCCTGATTGGCGCGCAGACCGGTGATGCGGATCCACCAGCCCAGCACCAGACTGCCGATTTGCAGCGCAAGTAACTCGCCTACCGCGATCCACAAGCCCCGGAAGTCGCGCGCCGGAAGGATGACGTCGAACGTCCGTCGCAGGATGATGGCCAGCGGCAGATAAGCGAATGACTGGACTACTCCTGCAAGCGTTACTCCCGCGAGTAGCGCGCGATGGGCGCGGAAGTAGCCGGCGTATTCCCGCCAAGGCGTGGACTGTTTCCTGGGCACCGTGTCAACGTTTAAACTAGAATACAACTTTGATGGAGCCACCGGCGGAACGTAGAATTGCGGTAACGGGCGGAGGAACCGCGGGCCACATTTTGCCGGCCGTGGAGTTCCTGCGGGCGTACCGGCAGGAATTCGGCGCCAAAGGTTTTTTCATCGGCTGTTCGGCCGGTCTGGAGGCCCGCCTGGTGCCCGCGCAGGGCGAGCGTCTGGAAGTGATCCCGGGGCTGCCTTGGGCGCGCCAGGGGATCTCCGGCAAACTGCGCGCCGTCACCTGCCTGCCCCGGGGGGTACTGGCGGCACGCCGCATTCTGCGCCGCGAAAGTGTGCAACTGGTCATCGGCGCGGGCGGGTACGCAGCCTTCAGCACGTGCATCGCCGCCTACACGCTCGGCATCCCCATGGTCATCTACGAAGCCAATGCCGGACCCGGACTGGCCAACCGTCTGCTGGCGCGGATGGCGTCGCTGGTGTGCGTAGGCTTTGCTGAAACTGCCGGCCGCATGCATGGCACCGCGGAAGTCACCGGCACGCCGGCGGGAGCCGTCATGCGGGCTCGCCCGCGCGATACGCCGCCTTGGCGTTTCCTGGTGCTGGGCGGTTCGGAAGGCTCACCGGTATTGAATCGCCAGACGCCCGCGCTGTTCGGCGAACTGCGGCGGCGCGGAATGAGCTTCTCGGTTCGCCATATCTCGGGCTTCAGCGACCCGGCGCCGATTGCCCGCGCCTATGCCGACGCCGGCGTGGACGCGCAGGTGGACTCTTTCGTGGACGACATGGTTCCGGTGTACGAGGGCGCCACGCTTGCCATCGCGTCGGCGGGCGCGCGCTCCATGGCGGAGCTCTCCGCGGCGGCCGTCCCGTCTTTCCTGGTGCCGCTGCCGGGCGCCGCCAACGATCACCAGACGGCGAACGCCGCGGCCTACGCGTCGCGTACGGGGGCGACAGTGGTGCGCGAAGCGGCGTGGAACGGCGATACCATCGCCACGCGAATCGAAGCCATTCTGTCGGACCCGCCGCACTTGCAGATTCTGCGGGACGGCGCCGCGTCATGGAGCAATCGCGATGCCGCCCTTCTGGTGGTGCGGGCCTGTGAGCGCATCGCGGCGGCGCGCGAGCCGGCGCGCGATCGCTATGCCAGCCCGGCAATCGCCGGCCGCGCCGATTCGCAGGAGTGACTCGTCTGCGCGGGATTTCTTCAGAAGAAGGTCGGCCATGGAAGCTCTCACCGCCGTGCGGCGTCCTCAACCGGGCACTCACGGCACGATGGAGCACCTCCGAGTCCGTTCTGCGAGCGGCACCGGGCGTTCATGCGCAAGATGTTGCTCCGGCGCCGCTTCGTTTAGATTGACCCACACGAAGAACGGCCGCCTGCGGTTTAAGTTTCCCTCATCTGCGCAAGAGGTCTACGGCGTCTGGCCTCTGAATGGTGAAGCCTGCTCGCTGGCGGTGCTGGGGCATTTCTCGCGAGCGCCGAAAGCGCGGTCACGCGAGCTCACGTCGACCATGCACAGTAGAATAGAAGTCCTATGCGTCTACCCGCTGTCTTGTTGATTGCCGCGGCGGCCTTCGCCGCCGAACCGGCACTGCGCATCGAAGGAATCGCCGGCCGCGACGGCGTCGCCAAGCCTGCTCTCACGCTCTCGCTGGCTGACATCGCCGCCATGCCGCGCACCACCGTGCAAGGCAAAGCCCACGACGGCAAGGAGCATACCTTCGAAGGCGTCTCCATGGCGGAACTGCTGCATCGCGCCGGTATGCCGCAAGGCGAGAATCTGCGCGGCCCCATCCTCGCGCGCTACCTCGTGGTGTCGGCGCACGACGGCTATCGCGCCGTCTTTTCGCTGCCGGAATTCGACCCCGCGTTCACTACCAACATCTCCGTGCTGGCCGACAAGATGGACGGCCAAGCGCTCTCCGACCGCGACGGCCCGCTACGCCTGGTGCTGCCGGCGGAGAAGCGTGAAGCCCGCTGGGTGCGCATGGTGGAACGCATCGAACTGATGTCGGCGCCCGATTCGGTGCGGTAGCGGCTACCGCACCGGCCGGTCGGTGCCGAAGTATTTCTTATACGCTGCGATCCAGTTGGTAGAGATGTCGCGCTGCGCCTCCGCCAGATCGACATGTCCGCCACATACCAACTCGCGCAGACGGTCTTCCAGTTCATCCTTCACGTGCGCGTTCCAAACGGTGGACAGATAGGGCTGCGGCCACAGATTGCGCACATCGTCCGCCCCGCCGAGCGCGGGTGTGATCAGATAGTCCACTTCGTAGCGCGTGGAATCGGAACCGGCGATGCCGTACTCCTGCAACACGCGGCGGCGCAGATCGGCAGGCGCCACCTGATTCTTCGGCAGCTCGACGCTGCATACCGCATCGCGGTTCACGGCGCGCGCCGCTCCCGGAGTCAGCCGCGGGCTCGGCATCTCCAGCCGGTGCGCCCGCACAGGCAGGTTCAGGTTCGCCACCGCGATCATTCCCACCGCCAACAGCGTTCCTGCCAGCACCGCATACCAGCGCGTCACCTGCGCGGACTCCGACGCCGGATTCGCCGCCACCGCCGCCAGGTGAGCCCGCAGTCGAGTACGTGCCGGCCCTGCCGACGGCAATTCCGGGCCGTTCGCACTCGCGAACAGTGCCGCGGCGTTCTGCAATTCGCGCCCCCGTATCTGGCACCAGTTGCAGCCCGCCAGGTGGCGCGCGCGATCCACCGCGATTTCGCCGTCGTTGGCGAGCACCAGTTCCTGGTCCGTAAGATGAACGTTTCCTGCGCTCATGTTCATCGCTCCGTTGCGCGCGCGATGCGCGCCAGAGATCTCGCCAACGAAAGCGAGACCGCCCCTAACGACATCGCCAGCGCATGCCCGATCTCGCGGTAGCGGAGTCCTTCCGCCCGCAACAGCAAGCACCGCCGGTCCTGCTCCGGCAAGGCTCGCACCACCGCGCGCAGACGCCGGCCGGATTCATTGCGGAAAAATTGCTGCTCCGGGTCGGGCGCCGGATCGCTGAGCCATTCCCATTCCACGCTCACCGCTCCGCCGCCGCGATTGCGCCGCTTGAGCCCGAGATTGTGCGCCACGCGGAAAATCCACCCGCGCAGATTGGCGCGCCCGCCGCCCCGCCGCAGATGCTGGAACAGCGCTAGAAAAACTTCCTGCACAATTTCCTCGCCATCCGCTATTGGCAGCCCGAGACTGGCCAGATAGCGTAATAACGGTGCGCGCAGCAGATCGAAGTGCGCCACCACTTCGTCTTCCAGCGTAGCGGCCGGCGGTGCAAGTTCAAGGGCGGGCAAGGCGGCCATAAGTCGAATGTATCGTTCCCGGAGCGCCCGCGCAAATCGGCGGGGTGACCGGCGCTAGAATCGTAAGCTATATGGATTCGAACGCCGACCTCACGCGGGCTGAAACGGTGGCATCCAACAGCGCCGCGAGCGAGTCGCCTTCCGGCATCTCGCACGTCACTTCGGTGAGCGGCGTTCAGGAGGACGAAGGCCGCTTTCTTCCGGGCACGCTTCTCGGCGGCCGCTACCGCATTCTTACGTTGCTGGGGCGCGGCGGCATGGGCGAAGTCTATCGTGCCATGGACCTCACGCTCGGACAATCGGTGGCTCTCAAATTTCTGCCCGAGGAAGCGGCGCGCAATCAATCGCTGCTCGAGCGCTTCCACGGCGAAGTGCGAGTGGCGCGCGTGGTATCGCACCCCAACGTGTGCCGCGTTTACGACATCGGCCAGGTGGAGGGCATGCCCTTCATCTCGATGGAATATGTCGACGGTGAGGATCTGGCGTCGCTGCTCACGCGCATTGGGCGCCTGCCCGCCGATAAGGCTGTGGAAACGGGCCGCAAGCTATGTGCCGGCCTCGCCGCCGCGCACGACCGCGGCGTCATCCATCGCGATCTCAAACCGCAAAACATCATGATCAACAAACGCGGCGAGGTCGTGATCATGGATTTCGGGCTGGCCGCCATTGCCAACGAACTCACCGGTGCGGAAGCGCGCAACGGCACGCCCGCCTACATGTCGCCGGAGCAGATCAAAGGCGGAGTGGTCACCGCCAAAAGCGACATCTATGCGCTCGGGCTGGTGCTCTACGAACTCTTCACCGGCAAGCGCCCGTTCGAAGCGCACAGCCTGCAGCAACTGATCGACCTGCAGGAGGCCGCGCAACTCAATAGCATGACCTCCGTGGCCGCCGATATCGACCCGGTGGTCGAAAAGATTATCCGCCGCTGCCTGGATCCCGATCCGGCTAAGCGCCCCGCATCGGCGCTCGGCGTGGTGGCGGCGCTTCCCGGCGGCGATCCACTGGCCGCCGCGCTGGCGGCCGGAGAAACGCCCTCGCCCGAAATCGTGGCGGCCGCCGGCAAGATGGAAGGTATGCCGCGGCGCTACTCGGTGCCCTGTCTGGCGCTGGTGATGCTTCTTCTGCTGGCCACCATTCCGATGCGGCAGGCCCGCACCGCCCTGGTACACGGCGGGCTCGACCAATCGCCCGATGTGCTGGCGCACCAGGGACGTGAAATTGCAGCCTCGCTAGGCTACCCTGAAAGGCCCACCGACACGGCCGTTCGGCTGTACCATCGCGAGGACGTGCTGTACTTCCTGCGCCACCTGCCGGAGCCGCACCATTGGGACCAGTGGCTATCCTGGGAGCCCGCGATTGGCGCGGTCTATCGCGAGAGCCCGCAACCCCTGGTGGCGTCTCCTCTGGCCCTGGTCGACAATCAGCATCCACCCAACACCTTGCCGGGAATGACGCGCACCGTCTTGGATGGCAACGGGCGCCTGCTAGACTTCACCGCCATCCCGCGGCCCGCGCAGGCGGACCTGGCCCCACCGGTCGACGCGGCCACTCTTTTTAGAGCCGCACGGCTGGACCTGGCGCAGTTCCACGACACCGCCCCACTAGGACTGCCGGCCACGCCCTTCGACCGTCAGGTCGCCTGGAGAGGACCCCTCCCCCATTTCCCCGATCGGCAACTGCAAGTGGAAGCCGCCTGGTGGAAGGGCCGCATCGTGCGCGCGTCGATACTCTATCCGTGGGAGCAGAAACCGGCGGTGGCGCCGGCCGCCGCCACCATCGATCTGCGCGATGTCTGGCTGCGCGGCATGATCGCCCTCGCCGCATTGTTCGTGATCCCGATGGCGCGGCGCAACTGGGTCCGCGGACGCGCCGACCGCCTGGGCGCGTTCCACGTGGCTCTGGCAAGCCTTCTTCTGCAAGCCGTCGCCTGGGCCGGGTCGTTCCATCCGGCGGCCAACATGGCTGTCTTCGATCTGTTCGTGAACGCCGTCGCGCAATGGCTCTTCGGCGCTGCCGTGCTGTGGTTTTGCTACCTGGCGCTCGAACCCGAGGTCCGCGCCCACTGGCCGCACTCCATCGTGACGTGGAATCGCGTGCTGGCAGGCAGATGGCTGGACGCGCAGGTCGGCGCACACATCCTCATTGGGGCCGCCACCGGCATAGGGCTCTGGGTGTTCTTCAAGGCGGTCATCGTGTTTGTATTCCGCGATCCGCAACCATGGTCCGATGACATATCGATGAGCGCCTTTCTGGGCGCGCGCGCCTGGATCGGCGCCCACGCGGCCGGCATGAACGAAGCACTCGCCACCGGCCTGTTCGTCTTCATGTTGATCTTCGCCATGCGACAATTCCTGCGCAAGGATTTGTTCGCCGCGCTGGCTGCCGCCGTCGTGTTTACGTTGGCCCAAAGCGACGTTCAGGGTCCCAAGTGGTGGCTGCTCGGCCTGCTCTACGTAGCGGTGGTGGGAGCCCTGATCTACGGCCTGCTGCGATTCGGCCTGCTATCCGCCATCGCCGCCATTTTTTTCGTGCACTGTGCCGACGGCATGGCTCTGGGCGCGGACTGGAACGCGTGGTTCACTCCGGCCAGCATCGCCACGCTGCTTTTGCTGGCGGGAATTTCGATCTTCGCTTTCTGGCGATCGCTGGGCGGCCGCGCGCTGCTCGAGGGCGCTTAATTCGCGGTCGGCAGCTTGTCGACGGAATCCACGGTCACGACACTGAGCATCGCTTTGCGCCGCACCAACTGCAGTCCAAGCTGCTCGCGCAGCGCGACCGCTAAATCCGGCGCCGGCGGAACGCCCGGAGGCCCGTCCAGCGCGGAATGGTCCCGCTCAAGAGTGTAGTCGAGCGCGAAATCGTACGTGCCGGTGAGGCCTGTCCGGTCGCGGAGCGGCGGCGCGTCGGGTTGCGGCAGGAAGGCGGCGAGATCGCTGGCAGTGGCGCCTGCACCGGTGACGTGCACCACCAGGAATCCGCCTTCCAGATGCTGCCGGAGCGACAGCCGCGGCGCCGTCTGGCCGGTGGGCGCCGCCTCCTGCAACTTCGGACCGCCCTTCGCCAACGCCATCGCGAGTTCGGTAAACTGCTTCGGCGTAGTGTGTGTCTGCAGGTGAAAACGCTCGGCCAGTAGTGCGCGCAGCATGGCGTGAAACTGATCCTTGGTCGCGCCGCCCGGAAGCTTCGCCACCAGGTCGAAGCGATCGCGATCGAGCGGTGTGCTGCTTAAGATCTGAAAAGGCTGGACGCCGTACGCCTGCGCGATGAGATCGAGCAGGGTGGCGCGCGCGAAGCAGAACTGCCCCGGATCGCTGGTGCCGGGGCCGCCGCTCGAACCGCGCACACTTTCCTTTCCGGAGACCTGGATCGAAGCGGCGTCGAATGCCGCTGCCGCTTGCGCCCAGGCCGCTGCGGCAACCAGTCCGATCAGCCATCGCATGACGGTAAGACGCGCGCTGCCGAAAATTCGTCGAGGGCCGCGTGAAAGAATTGACGACTCCGCCGTGCGATGGCCAGCCGAACCCTTAATGGCCGTCGATCTGTGCGGCGGTAATCTTTTCCTGCGTGCCGTTGGTGGCCCACCGCAGGAACCCGATGATATCGGCCAATTCCTGGGAGGTATAGTCGGCGGCGGCCGGCGGATGTTTCCAGCTCTGGTCTCGCGTCATCGAGACAATTGCTTTTGACGTGAGCTTGCGTAGCACCGGCGGTGTCGAGCTGAGGTCCCAGACTTCGACGTCGTCGCCCTGCTTACTTTTCTGAATGCCCGGGAAGGTCCCACCCGCCGTCTTCACTTGCTGGACATTTTCGGTCATCGTCATCTGGATGGCCGACAACACACCGCGAGGGGTAGCCAAGGCGGTCAGCTTGGAAAGATTCGGGCCAACAGCCGTACCGATCCCCGCCATGGAATGACAAGTGGAACAGGCGACGCCTTTGGGCGATTTGAGGAAGAGGTCGCGCCCGCGCTGAATTTGCGCCGTGGGCGGCTCCTTTTCCTGGGCGAGCAAAACAAGCCCTGAGAACGCTGCAAACACGAAGCAGAGTGCCCGGAATTTCATTACTGGTCTCCCTTTTCCGGTGGAAGAGTTTGTAATCTCCCGCCACGAAAAGTGTAACTCAGTGCATAAGTACTGTTAGCGGACAATCAGGACACTTATGGTCCAGTTAGAGAATGTAGCGACTCAAATCCTGATCCTTCACGATATCGGAGAGTTGCTTGCGCACGTACGCCGCATCCACCTTCACCGTCTTCTTCTTCAAGTCGGGGCCGGCGAAGGAAACGTCCTCCAGCATCTTCTCCATGATGGTGTGCAGGCGGCGCGCACCGATATTTTCGGAGCTCTCATTCACCTGCGCAGCGAAGCGCGCCACTTCTTCCAGCGCATCGTCGGTGAGCACCAGCTTGATGCCTTCCGTCTCCAGCAGCGCGCAGTACTGCTTGGCGAGCGCGTTCTTCGGTTCCTTCAGAATACGGATGAAATCCTCCACGCTGAGCGATTTCAACTCCACCCGGATGGGAAAGCGGCCCTGCAATTCAGGGATCAGATCAGAGGGTTTGGCAACGTGAAAAGCGCCCGCGGCGATGAACAGGATGTGATCGGTGCGCACGAATCCGTAGCGCGTGTTGACCGTCGTCCCTTCCACAATCGGCAGGATGTCGCGCTGCACGCCCTCGCGGCTGACATCCGGTCCGTGGCCCGACTCCCGCCCGGCAATCTTATCGATCTCGTCGAGAAAAATGATGCCGCTCGATTCCACGCGCTCCAATGCAACGCGCGTCACCTGGTCCATGTCGATGAGCTTCTGCTCTTCTTCCTGCACCAGGTAATCCAGCGCCTCAGCCACCCGCATTTTACGCTGGCGGGTCTTCTGGCCGAAGAGATTGGGCAGCATATCCTTGAGATTGATGCCCATCTCTTCCACGCCCATATTGGTGGTGACTTCGAACGACGGCGGCCGGTCCTTGACCTCGAGTTCCACCAGGCGCTCGTCGAGTTTGCCTTCGCGCAGCCGCTCACGCAGCTTTTCGCGCGTCCGCTCGATACTTTCGCTGGGCTCGGGCTGCGGCGGCATCAGGAGATCGAGCAGTCGCTCTTCGGCGTTCAGCTCGGCGCGGTCCGATACTTCGTCAAGGCGCTCCTCGCGCACCATGTCGATGGCGATATCGACGAGGTCGCGAATCATGGACTCCACATCGCGCCCCACGTACCCCACTTCAGTGAACTTACTTGCTTCCACCTTCATGAAGGGCGAATTCGAGAGCTTCGCCAGGCGGCGTGCCAGTTCCGTTTTGCCGACACCCGTGGGGCCGATCATGAGGATGTTCTTGGGCATCACCTCTTCGGCCATCTCCGGCGGTAATTTCTGGCGGCGAATGCGATTGCGCAGCGCGATTGCCACTGCACGCTTCGCCTCCGCCTGCCCGATCACGTGTTTATCCAGCTCGCGGACAATTTCGCGCGGCGTCAACTCGTCGAGAATCGGTTCTTCGTCCACAGACTGGCCCGGAAGGTAGATCACCATGGCTATCCCAGCTCCTCGTACGTCACGTTATCGTTGGTGTAGATACAGATTTTGCCGGCGATGGTCATGGCTTCTTCCACAATGCGGCGGGCTGAGAGCTTGGTGTTGCGCATGAGCGCAAGCGCGGCTGACATGGCGAAGGGGCCGCCCGACCCGATGGCCGAAATGCCTTCGTCGGGCTCGATCACGTCGCCGTTGCCGCTCACCAGATAGGTATTGGTGGCATCCGCCACCAGAAGCAGCGCCTCCAGATGGCGCAGCGCCCGATCGGTACGCCAGTCTTTCGCCAGCTCCACCACGGAACGCGGCAGGTTGCCGTTGAACTGCTCCAGCTTGGTCTCGAAGCGCGAAAATAACGCGAACGCGTCGGCCGTGGAGCCGGCAAAGCCCGCCAGGATCTTGTCGTTGTAGAGGCGGCGCAGCTTCTTGGCGGTGCCCTTGAGTACTTCCGAGCCGAGGGTGACCTGCCCGTCACCGGCCATCACGACTTTGCTGTCGCGGCGGACACAAATCACCGTCGTCGACCGTATTCTTGTTCTCATTGTTGGCGTAACCTTATCTTAACGTACCGCGATTACGCCGGTTCGCAGCGTCGAACTCCTCCTTTCGTGCGGCTCGGAACATTAGCAAATCAGTTGCATGGTCTCAGATGAGGTGATTTTGAAAATGCGTATCTTTGCGGTCTTACTGATGGGAGCGGCGCTCGGAGCCGGCGTTACGGCCTGCGCGCCCACAGCCACGGCACAGGTCGGGGTGGAGGTCGGAGTCGCCCCCGAATGCCCCTATGGCTACTACGATGTGGCCCCCTACGCCTGCGCACCTGCCGGCTATTACGGTCCGGAATGGTTCAACGGCGGTATCTTTATCGGCGCCGGACCCTGGTTCCACGGGCCGGAACACTTCCACGGAAACGTCGACAACCATTTCGATCGGCAACATTACCATGGTAACTTCCCCCACGCCGGCGACAAGGCGGAAGAAGGCCATCGGGTAGATTCGGCTCACTTTCACGGGAATGAAATGCGCGATGGCCACGGCCATAAGGTAAAACGGTAGTCCTACGATACTGGCACCGCGCCCGTCATGCAGAAGGAGGCCGCGTGCGGAGCAAAACTGCGCATCGCGGCCCCTGGTGAGGGTCGAATCGGGTGATTTTTCCCACGTTGTTCGGGACTTCTTCCTTTTTTTTCCACGAAGTCGCGGCAGTCCTGAGGGCGTACCGCAGGAACGCCCACTGCAACCGGCGATGGCAGGAGTTATATAACTGCCGTTCATACTCTTGGCAGTCAACTTCCGCTATCGAAAAGGAGCTGTGCGAAGTCTCATCCCTCCCTTAGTATCGAGATTATGAGCTTCGCGACCGGCGGCTATCTCGGGCCGTATAAAGTGATAGAGCGCCTGGGCGAGGGCGGAATGGGGGCGGTATTTCGCGCCCGCGACGAACGCCTCAACCGCGACGTCGCCGTCAAAGTCCTGCACCCCACATCGGTCAGCGACCCTGAATGTCAGCGCCGCTTCGCGCAGGAAGCGCGCGCCGTCAGCGCTCTCAACCATCCCAATATCCTCACCGTGCACGACATCGGCGAGGCCGCCGGCTGGCCGTACATCGTCACCGAACTGATCGACGGCGAATCGCTTTCCGACGCCATCGCGCGCGGCGCCATGCCCGTCCGCAAGTTTCTCGAACTCGCCGTGCAGTGTGCCGCCGGGCTCTCCGCCGCGCACGCCGCGGGCATTGTCCATCGCGACATCAAGCCCAACAACATCATGATCCGGCGCGACGGCTGCGTGAAGATTCTCGATTTCGGCATCGCCAAAATGTCGCAGGGCCAAACCATCGCCGCCCGCAATGAAACCAGTCCCGGCATGGTAGTGGGCACCGCAAATTACATGAGCCCTGAGCAGGCGCGCGGCGAACAGCTCGATTTGCGCTCCGACCAGTTCTCTCTCGGCCTGGTGTTCTATCGCATGCTCACCGGCCAGGCTGCTTTCGAACGGAGTTCCAGCGCCGGCACCATGGCCGCCATCATTGACGACGAACTGCCGCCCATCAGCCCCACCATCCCCACCCCGGTGCGTTGGGCGGTGGAACGCTGCCTCGCCAAAGATCGTGAAAACCGCTACGCCTCCACCGCCGACCTTTACTTCGAGCTGAAACACATTCTGGAGCGCCTCGGCGAAATCACCGCCGAGCGCACCGCCACCAACCTCGCCGCCCCACCTTCCAGGAAGCGCTCCTTCCGGGCCGTCGGACTGTCGCTCGCAGCGCTGGCCTCCGGACTTCTGAGCGGCATGCTCCTCCCGCCGCCGGCATCGCCCGACCTGTCGTCCTACGCCATGACTCCGCTGGCCACGGAGGAAGGCTACAAGACCCAGCCCGCCTGGGCGCCGAATGGCCGCGACATTGCGTATAGCGCCGATGTCGACGGCGTGCTGCAGATCTTTGTCCGCGGCATCAACTCCGCCACGCGCGCGCAAATCACCCGCGCGAGTTCCGATTGCACCACTCCGTATTGGTCGCCCGACAGCTCCACCATCTACTACATGATGAAAGGCGACTTGATGGCCGTGGGCGCGGCCGGGGGAATCTCGGAAGTGGTGCAGGGTAACGTTGCCGCCGCGGCCGTCAGTCCGGGCAACGCGCTGGCGTTCCTGCGCGCCGATAGCGCCGGCAAGGAGGCGCTCTCATTGTGGACTGCATCGCCGCCGCGCGCCGCGCCTGTGAAACGCGCCTTCGCACCGCTTGCCACAGGCAATTACGGCGACGGCCATGTCGCCTACTCGCGCGACGGCTCGAAGCTGGGAGTGTGGCTCGGCCGTTGGGGCGGACACTCCGAGATCTGGGTCTTGCCGGTGGCCGGCGGCGAGGCGAAGAAGGTGATCGACCTGCCCAACTTCTCGCACGAATTCGAATGGCTGCCCGACAATCGCAACATCGTATTTGGCGCCTTGGCGCCCGGCAGTCCCGGCCCCGACCTGCAACTGGCCGATACCGTCACCGGCCGCGTGCGCCGACTTACCGTGGCGCCCAAGGATCTCAGCGAACCGGCCGTTTCGCCCGACGGTCAGAAGCTGGCTTTCAGCGCTGCCAGTGACGATTTCGACCTGATGCAGGTGCCACTTGACGGTTCCGCCGCCAAGAAGATGCTCGCCACAACACGCAATGAACTGGATCCCGCCTGGTCGCCCATTGCGGACCAATATGCCTACTCCACCGACCGTACCGGCACAGCGCAAATCTGGCTGCGCAGCGGCCAAGGCGATTGGGAGCGCCCGGTGGTCACCGAACAGGATTTCGGCCAGTCGTGGATCGTTTCCTTCAATGAGACGCAGTTCTCCTGGGATGGCCAGCGGATCGCTTACGCCGTAGGCGGCGACAACGGCCACACCATCTGGATCTCGAGCGTGCAGGGCGGATCGCCACAGCGCCTGGCGTCGGGAGTCGCGGACCAGCGTTCGCCTAGTTGGAGCCCGGATGGAAGCTGGGTCAGTTTTCTGGAAGGCTCCAGTGCGCGGTGGACGCTGAAGAAAACCCAGCCCGGCGGGATTGCGCAGCCCGTGGTGTTGCGCCAGGGATGCCTGCGCTCGCAGCCGCAGTGGTCCAAGCGCGGAGACTGGATCGCCTGCATGACCGAGGAGGGCCTCACGCTGGTTTCCCCCGATAACGGCGATTCCAAAGTGGTGGGAGACCGGTCCTGGCTGGTCTTCGGGTGGAATTTCGCGGGCAACCGGATCTTCGGCCTGAAGCGCACGGCCGACCGGCACACCGTGATCGCGTCCATCGACATCGACAAGGGCGTGGAGAAAATTCTCGGACAGGTGGAACTGCCACCCTACTCGTCGCTTTCGTGCTTCAGCATGGCGCAGGACGAGAAGAGCTTCCTCACCTCAGTCAACCACCCCACAGCCGATCTCTGGCTGCTCGCGGGCTTCCAGACGCGCCTGCCGTGGTGGGAGAAGTGGCGTACGCTGTCGCTTCAGTAAGGAAAACTGTGGGCGTGCCGCCGGTGAGGGATCGCGATCAGCAAACCGGCGCTGATGCCGACCGCGCGGTCATGCCCTGGCCCGAAACTGTAATCGAAGCCGGGCTCCAGATACCAGCCGAAGCGCCGTTTCTCTGAGGGCCAGAACATGAAATCCAGCACCGCCTCCACGCCGGCGGCGTTCGTCACCACCCCATAGGCACTGGTATGAATCCACTCCGGGCCGGCGCCCATCATGAATTCCACTTTCCGGGACAGCGTCCAGGGCTTCTTGAACAGAAGGTCGGTGTCCCATTCCGTGGTGTGCCGGCGGAACAAAGGCGAGGTGCCGGCCTCGATTTCCAGCCAGTGCTCAATCGGCGTGACTTCCGCGGCAAAGTCGGGGCCGAAACTGTTGCCGCCGTCCTTCAGGCCATGGCTGGCAGCACCGCCCACTTCGACAACCGCCACGGGTTCCGGCTCCGCGGTCTGCGTGAATGCGTTCCCGGCGCAGGCCAACCACGCTGCCACCACTAAAACCTGGATGCCCCTCATTCGACGAAGTGTACCAGTTTCTCCCGACAACTCAACTCGCCGCAGGCTATTTCAACCGATTGACCGTAAAGCCGATGATGAAGAGAACCAGGCAGGCGAACAGGCCCGTCGCGCCCACCACAATCTGCATGCCGGGGAGCGCTCCTTTCACCGCTTGCAAAGGAGAACGTTCGTACACCTGAAACACGCCTGACGCCAGCACCATGGCGAACAATAGAAACAGAACCAGGGTCGCGAGAAGGCCAGGCTGCGAAAGCACACGCCCACGGCCTCCATCGGGCTTCGTCACCGCGCTTGGGTCATCCATACCGACGTCCATCGTATCATCGCCCTTCCCATTCGTCGCTGCCCCACTGAGAAGATAGAGTTGGTATGAGTCTTGCCTGTTCCGCCCTTGCGCTCGCCTGTTTCTCCGCTACCCTGGCGTTCGCGCAAACTAAGACACTGAACGCAGTCTATACGCCCGCGCCCATTCAGGTCGATGGCCGCCGCGACGCTGCGTGGGATCGCGCGGCGCCCGCCGCCATCGCCATCTGCATGAATCCCAAACACACCGCGCAGCTCGACCGTTGCCAGGTCTCCGGCGAGGTGCGCGCCCTGTGGAACGGCTCGCTGCTCTACCTCCTCTTCACAGTCACCGACCCCGATATCGCCACCGCGTCCACTGTCGAAACCGCGCGCTCCGGCGTGCAGGTTTACGTCGATCAGTTGGACGACAAGTTTCCCAAATTCGAAGAGGACGACCGCTACATCGTGGTCAGCGCCGCCGGTCAGCAGACCGGCAATCGCACCAACGCCGGCCTTGCGTACTACCCCGCCGTCTGGTCCTCCCATCTGCAAGCCTACGCCGCGGCCTTTCGCTCCGATGCCGGAGGCGCGCGCCTCGGTTATACCGTCCAGATCGCCTGGTCCATTGGCGATCTGCCCCTCCGCAACGGCACCAAACTCGGCATGGAATTCGTCATCGACGCCGCTTCCAGCGCTAATACCAATCGATACCAGCTCTATTGGAGCAGCGGCAACAATCAGGGTCTGAACGACAACACCATGTGGGGCGACGTGGTTCTCACCGGCTACGACGGCGCCGCGCCCATGCCTCTGAATACCTTCATGCTCGCGCAGAATATCCGCAAGGCAACGCCCTCCGATTCTTCTGCCACTGGCCTGGTGCGCGGCATTTGGACCGACGAATCTGCCGTGGACCGCACGCTCGCCGCTGCCCGCGCCGCCTTGCACAGCGCCACCGCGCAATCGCAGATCGACGCCGCCAACAACGCGCTCGACGCCGCTCTGCGGGGACTGCGCCGCAGCGGCAAATATCCGGACCCTTACGATCTCCCCACCGTCAACTGCCTGCCCGATCCCTTCACGTTTTTCAACGGTGACAAAGTCCGCACCGCCGCCGATTGGGATAGGCGCCGGGCCGAAATCAAAGACCTCGCGCAATACTACGAATTCGGCTACATGCCTCCGCCGCCGCCATCGCTCACCGCCGTTTCCGCGCCCGGCTTCGGCGGAGCGTCCAACTCGCGATCCATCGCCATCACCGTGCTGGACCACGGCAAATCCGCCACCTTCACGCCGATTCTTTACCTTCCCGCCACCGGCGCGCCGCCCTATCCGGTGATCGTGCAGCAATCCTTTCGCGCCGCCGCTCCACCTAATCGCGCTTTCCTCGAAGGGGGATATGCCGTGCTCAACATCCCCACCACCGATAGCCCCGCGTTCCACCTGGAAGGAGTCGCCAGCGACGACGGCAATCACACCGGCGCTTTCTTCACCCTCTATCCCTATCGCCTGGACCGCGAGGGCGACGACCGCGGAGTTCTGCTCGCGTGGGCCTGGGGCGCGAGCCGCGGCGTGGACGCGCTTGCATATCTCGCCGCGCACGATCCCGAATATGGCCGCCTGCTCGACCTGAAGAAGCTGGTGGTCACCGGGTTTTCTCGCTGGGGCAAAGCGGCGCTCCTTACCGGCCTGCTCGACGGACGCTTTCAGGTCACCGCGCCCGGCGGTTCCGGCAGCGGCGGCGCCGCGCCCTACCGTTACAATTCCTTCGGCAATGTATATCCCTGGGGCCGGTCTACGGGATCGGAAACCATGGGCGACCATGTCCGCCACCAGACCTACAACTCCAACGAGATGATCCGCCGTTTCCTCAACCGCCGCATGTACTCTTCCGACACTTGGGGATACGGCGACCGCCTGCCGTTCGACCATCATGAAATCGTCGCCGCCATCGCGCCGCGGGCCGTCATCGTCGACAATACCGATGACGATTACGCCGACAATGCCGAAGGCGACTCCATCGGGTATGAGGGCGCCTTGCCAGTCTTCCAGTTTCTCAGCGTACCCCGTAATCTCGCGCTCGACCTCTCCATGGGCGGCGGCGGTCACTCCCTCAAGCCGGCGCAAGCCGCCAACATCGTCAACTTCGCGAACTTCGTCCTCTACGGAAAGCCCCTCGCGGACGATGTGAAGAAGCAACTGACCACCGACCCTTATCGCGACGCGGGAACCTACGATCGCTACTATGGCAGTCTGAAGACCATGATGCCCTGGGCCGCGCCGCCCCGGCAGTAGCTCGATTATGGTCGCGCGGTCTCACGCGGGCACCGCAGATTCCTACCTGTTTAGAGGGTCCTTTTCAAAATGAACTCTCGTATAGTTGCCAAATGACCAGGCTGCTTACTCACTACGCGTTTCTCGCCATCTGCTGTACTTCAATCGGCTGGGGCGGATCCATCTATACTTTTACTCAGGTTTCACCCATCGGCGAGCCAATCTTTACCTTGGGCGGCGCGGCCATCAATTCCAGCGGACTGGTGGCTTGGGTGGATGGCTCATCGATCGACACCTGGAACGGAGCCACCGTTTCGGTCTACAACCCGGGGGTGACGATCATATCCGCCGGATCGAACATCGGCCTGAGCGACGCCAATAGTGTTTCTTTCGCTTATCAAAGCGGTGCGATGTACCTGGCCGGAAACTACTCGCTTTCCAGCAGCACACTCACTTCGTTTCAATATCCCGGCCAGACATACACCTATGACGGGGGCTCCAGCCCGAACGGTCTTCTTGTGGCGGGGGACTACGCCGGCGCCACTGGCTTCGTCTGGCAGGGAGGCACCAGCTTTACCGATATCACTTATTCCGGGCCCCACGGACAGACATATGTCTTCGGTGTCAACGATTCCGGCGACGTGGTGGGGCTGAGCGACTGCTGCAATTTGGGGCTGAGTTTCCTCGATCAGAGTGGCGTTTTCACCACCATCTCCGTCCCCGGTTACTCCGACGACGACGTTCAGTCCTTCAACCTCAACAATCTGGATACCGTGGTGGGCAACGTTTGGGACGGCACCAATGCCCACGGCTTCATCTGGCAGAACGGAGTCGCCAGTATCGTCGATTACCCCGGCGCTTCGAACACCACCCTCTACGGCATCAACTCAGCCGGAGTCCTGGTGGGCGAGGCCGATTTCGGGAACAATGCCGATGGCATCGTCTTCGAGGCCAGCAACGCACCCGAACCGGGCACTCTTTTCCTGATGCTCGGAGCCGCATTGCTGGCGGTGGGTTCGCCGAAATTCCGGAACAGATTTCTCCACCGAAGCTGAGCTCCGGCGCCCGGCGTGGAACACTCCGCTACCTCCCAACTCTCTCGTCCTACCTTCAGTCTGAGCGGGACTTCATCAGTCCCGCTCGCCCCACTCGCGATACCGGATATTCTTGATAAATTCTTATATTAGATATAGTCTAAATCTTAAACAGTCCGAAGCTCCCGATCTGGTTTTCAGCTCCCACTCCCGTTCCGCGTTTCGCGGAAGTCTATGCAGGCGACGACTCGAAAGAGGCGTTCGTGAAGGACTTCGCGGCGGTGTGGGCCAAGACAGGGACTCCGAAGCGCTCGAACAGTCCCTCGAAGGACTGAAGGCCGAGACCGCGCGACCGGAGCCGTCAAATGGATCGGCACCCGTGTCAGTTCCGCGCTATCGCGGAAGTCTATGCAGGTGACGGCCCGTAAGAGGCTTGGGAAGGACTTCGCGGCGGTGTGGACCAAGACGATGAATGGCGGTCGCTTCGACCTGGCACACGCCTGGTTCGGGCGGCAGGAAAAGCCTTACCTCTACCTCTTCTTTTCCGCCGCGTTCACCCACGCCTGAGCGTGATTCACTGCCGCCAGCGCCACGTCGGCTTTCTCCGCGCTCTCCAACTGCTCCATGGCTTTCTGCAGATTCGCTTTCGCACGAGTGAGGTCGATATTTTCCGCCTTCTCTGCCGAATCGGCCAGCACACGTACGTGGTCGTCGAGCACTTCCAGGAATCCGCCGTCGATCGCCAGGGCGTGCGTCTCGCCCGCCGCCGTATAGAGCAGCGCGCCCGCGCCCAGTTGTCCCAGCAGCGCCGCGTGCCCGGGCAGAATTCCCAGCGCGCCGTCCTTGCCGGGAACCTGCACCTCCGACACGTTCTGGCGAACCAGTTCGCGCTCGGGGGTAGCGACCTCCAGATCCAGTTCCTCCGCCATACTTACGCCTTCTTCAACGCTTCCGCCCGCTCCAGCACGTCTTCAATCGTGCCCTGCATGTAGAACGCCTGCTCCGGAATGTCGTCGTGCTTCCCATCGGCGATTTCGCGGAAGCCCTTGATGGTATCGGCCAGCTTCACGTACTTGCCTTTATATCCCGTGAACTGCTCGGCCACATGGAACGGCTGCGAAAGGAAGCGTTGAATCTTGCGCGCGCGCGCCACCGCCAGTTTGTCCTCGTCGGAAAGCTCGTCGATGCCCAGGATGGCGATGATGTCTTGCAGATCTTTGTAGCGCTGCAGGATGCCTTTTACCGATTGCGCCGTGCCGTAATGGTCCTCGCCCAGAATCAGCGGATCGAGAATGCGGCTGGTGGAAGCCAGCGGGTCCACCGCGGGATAAATCCCCAGCGCGGCGATGTCGCGCGATAGATTGGTGGTCGCATCGAGGTGCGCGAACGCCGTCGCCGGCGCGGGATCGGTGTAGTCGTCGGCGGGCACGTAGATGGCCTGCACGGACGTGATCGACCCCTTCTTGGTAGACGTGATGCGCTCCTGCAATTCGCCCATCTCGGTGGCCAGGTTGGGCTGGTAGCCCACCGCCGAAGGCATGCGTCCCAGCAGCGCCGAGACTTCCGAACCGGCCTGCGTGAAGCGGAAAATGTTATCGATGAAGAGCAGCACGTCCTGCCCTTCCTCGTCGCGGAAATATTCCGCCACCGTCAGCCCGGTGAGGCCCACCCGCAGGCGCGCCCCGGGAGGCTCGGTCATCTGCCCGTAAATCAGGGCGCACTTCGATTTCTTATAATCGTGCGGATCGATGACGCCCGATTCCTGGAACTCCAGCCAAAGGTCGTTGCCTTCGCGCGTGCGCTCCCCCACGCCGGCGAAGACCGAAACGCCGCCGTGCTTCTGCGCGAGGTTATTGATGAGTTCCTGAATGATGACCGTCTTGCCCACACCCGCGCCGCCGAACAGTCCGATCTTGCCGCCGCGCAAATACGGTTCGAGCAGGTCGATCACCTTGATGCCCGTCTCGAACATTTCGAGGGTGGTGGCCTGATCTTCGAACGAGGGCGACGGGCGATGGATCGGGTAATGCAGCTTGGCATTCACCGGTCCCATTTCGTCTACCGGCTCGCCGATCACGTTGAGCACGCGGCCCAGCGTTTCCGGGCCCACCGGCACTTCCACCGGATGGCCCAGGCTGATCGCCTTCATGCCGCGCACCAGCCCCTCGGTAGGCTGCAGCGCGATCGTGCGCACGCGCCCTTCGCCGATGTGCTGCTGCACTTCGCAAATGATATCGATGGGCGCGGGCACCTGAAATCCTTCGCTGGTCACGCGGATCGCGGTATACACCAGCGGAATCTGGCCCTCGGGGAATTGGCAGTCTACGGCCGGTCCCGCCACCTGGACTACATTCCCGATCACGACTTGGTTGGTTACTGGCATTTCCATCCTCTATCTACTCGGCGGCAGCGGCGCCGCTGACCACTTCGATAATTTCCTTGGTGATGCTGGCCTGGCGCACGCGGTTCATATATAGGGTGAGCTTTTCGATCATGTCGCCGGCGTTGGACGTGGCCGCTTCCATGGCAGTCATGCGGGCGGCATGTTCGGCAGCCGTCGATTCCGCCAGCGCGCGATAAAATTCCGTCTCTACGTAGCGCGGCAAGAGGGCGTTCAGCATTTCCATCGGCGATTGCTCGAAGATGTAATCCGGCGGATTGGTCTGCTCGGGAAGCTGGATCGGCAGCACACGGTTGGTCACCAGCGTCTGCGCCACCACGCTCTTGAATTCGTTGTAGATCAAATACACCGCGTCGATTTCTTCGTTGCGGTACAACTCCATGGCCTTGCCGGCGATAGACGCCACGTCGGCATAGACAATCTTGCTGGCCATGTTGATGTGGTCGCTCAGCACGCTGGCGCCGCGCTTGCGGAAGAAATCCCGTCCCTTGCGTCCGATCAGCACCATCCGCACCGCTGCGCCCTTATGCTCCGCCATGAACCGCTGCGCGGCCTTAATCAGGTTGGTATTGAACGCCCCGGCCAGCCCCTTGTCGCTGGTCACCAGCACTAGCAGGATGCGCTGTTCCTCGCGTTGCGCGAGCAAGGGATTCGTACCCGCGCTTTCGTCCCCAGCCATCGCGGAGGCGACATTGCCCAGCATCTTGCGCAGCATCGAACCGTACGGCCGCGCGGCGATCACACGATCCTGCGCGCGCCGCAGTTTGGCCGCCGAGACCATCTTCATGGCCTTGGTGATCTGCTGCGTGTTTTTAACCGAGCGGATTCGCCGCCGGATGTCGATCAGGCTGGGCATTGAGCGTCTACTTCTTCTCCGCCGGCTTTCCCTTGGTGAATTCGGCTTTGAATTCCTTAATGGCTGAGGTGACCTTGGCCGTCAGTCCGTCATCGAGCGCCTTCTTGGTGCGGATCTCTTCCCAAATGCCGGGGTGCGCGTTGTCGATGAATTCGTAGAGTCCCGCCTCGAATTTGCGGCAATCCTCCACCGCCAGGTCGTCCAGATGGCCCTTGGTGCCGGCGAAAATGATGACGATCTGCTTCTCCAAAGGCAGCGGCTGGTATTGTCCCTGCTTGAGGATTTCCACCAGATGTTTACCGCGATTGAGCTGGTCGAGCGACGCTTTGTCGAGATCGGAACCGAACTGGGCGAACGCCGCCAGTGCACGGTATTGCGCCAGGTCGAGCCGCAAACCGCCGGCGATCGATTTCATCGCCTTGGTCTGCGCATTGCCGCCCACGCGGCTCACCGAAATACCTACGTTGATGGCCGGCCGCACGTTGGAATTGAACAGGTCCGACTCCAGGAAGATCTGGCCGTCGGTAATCGAAATGACGTTGGTCGGGATGTATGCCGACACGTCGCCGGCCTGCGTTTCAATAAACGGTAGGGCGGTCAGCGAGCCGGCGCCATGTTCCTTATTCAACTTGGCGGCGCGCTCCAGCAGGCGGCTGTGGAGATAGAAAACATCGCCGGGAAATGCTTCGCGGCCCGGGGGACGGCGCAGCAGCAGCGAAATTTCGCGATAGGCCGCGGCGTGCTTCGAAAGATCGTCGTAGATGCACAGGGCGTGCTTGCCGCGGTCGCGGAAGTATTCGCCAATGGCGCAGCCCGAAAACGGCGCCAGATACTGCATGGGCGCGGGATCGGACGCCGACGCCGAAACCACGATGGTGTAGCTCATGGCGCCATGGTCGGTGAGCGTTTTCACCACCTGCGCCACCGTCGACCGCTTCTGCCCGATAGCGACATAGATGCAGATCATGTCGCCGCCCTTTTGATTGATGATGGCGTCGAGCGCCAGCGCTGTCTTACCCGTCTGGCGGTCGCCGATGATCAGTTCGCGCTGCCCGCGGCCGATCGGAATCATGGCGTCGATCGCCTTGATGCCGGTCTGCATGGGCTCTTTCACGGGCTGCCGGGCCACTACGCCGGGCGCCAGCCGCTCCACCGGATTGAACTCCGTAGTGTGGATGGGGCCTTTGCCGTCGATCGGCTCTCCCAGCGCGTTCACCACCCGGCCGATGAGCGCCTCGCCCACCGGTACCGACATGATGCGGCCAGTGCGCTTGACTTCGTCGCCTTCCTTGATTTCGGTGAAGTCACCCAGCAGCACCGCGCCCACCTGGTCTTCTTCCAGGTTCATGGCGATGCCCGCCACGTTGTGCGGAAACTCGATCAGTTCGCCGGCCATCACCTTTTCGAGGCCATGGATTCTGGCGATTCCGTCGCCTAAGGAGATCACCGAGCCGACTTCGCTGACGTCGATTGCCCGCTCGTAGTTCTCGATCTCCTGGCGGAGGATCTTGGTAATTTCATCCGCTCGAATTTGAGCCATATTTTCTTCCGATTAGCTTTCCGCGCGCATCTGGCGCTTCAGGACGTCCAAACGTCCGCGCACCGAGCCGTTGTAAACCGTCGATCCGATGCGCGCTACCACGCCGCCAATCAGCGAGTGGTCCACAGTGTACCGCGCGCGCAGGCGCTTTTTTGAAATCTGTTCCAGGCGGACGCGCAGTTCCGTCTGCAGGTCTTCGCTGAGTTTGCTGGCGGTGCTGATTTCGGCGCGGGCGAACCCCAACCGCTCGTCGACCGCCAGTTCGAAGCTGTGAATGATGTCGTTCAGCAGGCCGATGCGCCGGTGGTCCAGCAGCACATACAGGAAATTGCGGGTAATTTGCGAGAGCTCCGCCATGTAGCCGACGCGGCCCACTACCGCGCGCTTGCGCGCAACGGGAACGGCAGGCGTTTCGAGCACGCTTTGCAAAGCGGCAGAGGAGCGCAGAATTTCCTGGAACGCCCTCAATTGTTTCAAGGCATCTTCGGCGCGCAGCGGAGAATCGCTCGCGGTCACCACGTCGGCGAGGGCGTGGGCGTAACGCGTGGATACGGCTGAAAGTGTCATCTCAACTCGCGCATGAAACCCCGAACCAGGCGGTCCTCTGTGGCGGGCGTCATCCGGGCGCGGACTTTCTGCGCCGCCAGGTCGATGTCCAGCCCGGCAGCGTAACGGCGCAGTTCCTTCTGGGCTGTCTTTCCTGCGTCCGAAATCTCGCGCTCCGCCTGTGCCCGAATGCGGGCAATTTCTGCGGCCGTATGCTGAGCCAGGCGACTCGCTTCGGCGTCGGTCTCCTCACGCGACTCGGCGCGTAGGGCGGCGATCTCAGTCTCGATGGCGGCCAGCCTTCGTTCTACATCGGCGGCCCGTTGGTCGGCGTCCTGGCGTATCTTGCCGGAATCCACCATGTCTTTCAGGATAGATCCTGTGCGGGCGACGAACAGCGGCGGCAGCGTCTTCGCCATCAGGTAACCAAGGGCGCCCGCCAACACCAGGAAGTTGGCCCATTTCCACAGGAACAGATTCTCGTCGACGCCTTCTTTTCCTTCCGCAAAAACCAGACCGGCGGCCAGACAGAAAAGGAGGGCAAACCGCAACACGCGCTTCATGCCGCGCTCCCCCTCACCATGCGATCGGCGATCTCCGTCGCCAGCGCCTCGCTCGACTCCACCAGGCCGGCCCGCGCCACTTCCACGTCGCGCGCCAGTTGCTCCTTGGCCTGGCGGACATACTCCTCGGCGCTCTGGCGCGCGGCTACAACCTGCGCCGCCTGGCCCTCTTGAAGCTGCTTATAGAACTTTTCCTGCGCCTGGTAGATTTCGCTCCGTGCGGCGCGCAGGGCGGCTTCATATTCGGCAGTGCGGGCGGCCGCGCGCGCCAGCGACTCATCGGCTAATTTACGAGCTCCCTCGGTAGCTTCGAACCGCTGCCGGAGCACTCTTTCCAGAGGCTGAAAAAAGACCTTTTTCAGATAGAAATGGAGAATGACGACCAGCAGGAACGTCGGCACCGCATTCAGCAGTATTTCGCCTAACGCACGCAGAGTGGCATCCATATGTATTAGCTAGGAATCGTGAGCGGCCCTGACTTTTTAGACGTTCAGGGTAGCACCCCGTCAAAAGGAGAGTCAACCGAACAAGTGCAAGGGGTGATGGATTGTCAATCGGGCGTTTATCGTAGCGGCTCAGCCGGTTGGAGACCGCCGCCTACGATGCCATGACGTTGGCTTTCGTCAGTTGATTGTTGGTGGCGCTCCAGATGCCCTTGACGCTCGCGCCGGCGCCGAGAAAAAGACCCGCGGAAGCGATGGCCACAAATGCCATCAGAAGCGTGTACTCGATCAGATCCTGTCCCTGTTCGTTATGGAGGAATTCTTGAATAAAAGTGTTCATAAGGTGGTTTTCCAGTTCCCGATCGATAATCGCAATCGCGACGCCCGATTTTCAATGCTAACCAGGTACCATCAGCTCCAGTATGGGGCTTATCTTTTGGTCAGTTAACAATTCAATGCTGACCGGCGTCGGGACCCTTTAGGGCTGCCCGGCGCATCTGCCAGCGTCGCGCGCGCCAGATGTTGCATCATAGATCCAGAGGGTACTCAGGCTGTCTCCACAGGATCAGCAGAATCCAGTCATCAATCCCTGGATTGTGGCGGTTGCGGTCATGTTCGCCACTTTCATGGAAGTGCTCGACACGACGGTGGTCAACGTGTCGCTGCCCCATATCGCCGGCAGTTTGTCGGCCAGCGTGGACGAAGCTTCCTGGGCGCTCACCTCCTACTTGGTAGCCAACGCCATCATCTTGCCGATGACCGGGTGGCTGGCCAACTTCTTCGGCCGCAAGCGCATGCTGATGGGCGCGGTCTTCGGCTTCACCGCTGCCAGTTTCCTCTGCGGGCTGGCGCCGAACCTCTCCACGCTCATTTTCTTCCGTGTGATCCAGGGCGCCACCGGCGGCTGTCTGCAACCCCTCTCCCAAGCCGTCATGCTGGAAGCCTTTCCCCCACAGGATCGCGGCAAAGCGATGGCCTTCTGGGGCCTCGGAATCGTGGTCGCCCCCATGCTCGGCCCGGTAATCGGGGGCTGGTTGACGGATAACTACAGCTGGCGCTGGGTTTTCTACATCAACCTGCCGGTGGGGCTGATGTCGGTGCTGATGACCCGCTGGTTCATTTTCGACCCGCCCTACATCCGCCGTTCCAAACGCGGGATCGACTATTGGGGCATCGGCATGCTGGCGCTCGGCGTAGCGGCGCTGCAGATCGTGCTCGATAAAGGCCAGGAGGACGACTGGTTCGCCTCTCACCTGATCGCCATCGCCGCCGTTGTCTCGGTAGTCTCGCTGATCGGTTTCGTCGTCTGGGAGTTGCGGGTTTCGAATCCCGTAGTGCACCTACGCGTCTTCAAGCAAAGGACTTATGCCGCCGGCGTCTTCCTCATGACGATGCTTGGCTTCGTTCTTTACGGCAGCCTCCTGCTGGTCCCCATCTTTCTACAGACACTCCTCGGCTATCCCGCTCTGAACGCCGGCATCGCGATGGCGCCGCGCGGATTGGGTTCGTTCCTCATGATGCCCGTCGTGGGTACCGTGATGGGCCGGTTCGATTCCCGCAAGGTGCTGGCGGTGGGACTGGTGGTGGCCTCCTGGTCGCTCTACGCCCTTTCGCGTCTTACCCTGGAGGCCGGTTATTGGGACATTTTCTGGCCGCAATTCATCCAGGGGGCGGCGCTCGCCATGCTGTTCGTGCCTTTGACGACGGCCACCATGGACCCCATCCCGAAAGAGGAGATGGGCAACGCCACCAGCATGTTCAACCTGATGCGCAACCTGGGCGGCAGCTTCGGGATTGCCGCCGCGACCACCTATCTCTTTCGCCGTCAGCAACTTCATACCAGCCAATTAGGCGCACACGTCACCCCATTTAACCCTGCCGCCAGAGCCCTGAACCAGGGCCTTCAGGGCGCCATGATCGCGCACGGCTCCGATCCTTTTCTGGCCACCCGGCAGGCCTATGTCTCGACGTGGGGCCTGATCGTGCGACAGGCGTCGATGCTGTCCTTTGTAGACACTTTTATCGCGATGGCGATCGTGTTTCTGCTGGTTCTGCCGCTGCTGTTCGTGATGAAGCGCCCGCAATCGAAGGGCGGCGGCGCGCCTATGCACTAGCCGGCTCCCTCCCTCTTTCCGGTACCACCCTCAAAATGGGAGTTTGAGTTTCTGGCCGTTAACAGCCATAATAAAAGCCGCGGAGGATTCGGATGCGCGCTCTTTGTTTTCTGTTTGCTGGATGTCTGGCCCTGCCGGCCGCTTTTGCCCAGGCCCCCCATGCGCTGAACCTGGTAATCGTGGAAGGCGACGGGGCGATCAATAATATCCGGCAGCGCACGGCGCGCGAACCCATCGTGCAGGTGGAGGACGAGAATCATAAGCCGGTGGCCGGCGCGGCGGTGGTCTTCCTTCTGCCCGAACATGGCGCGGGCGGTACTTTTGCCAACGGCGCCCATAGCCTGACGGTGACGACCAATGCGCAAGGACGCGCGGCCGCCCGTGGCATCCGCTTGAACAACACCCAGGGTCAATTCCAGATTCAGGTAAACGCGACTTTTAACGGCCTGACGGCGACGGGCACGATTTCGCAATCCATCGTTGCCGGCGCTGCGGCGGGGGCCGGCGCGGGCGGGGCTGTCGCGATCGGTCTTTCGGCCAAGGCAATCGCGATTATCGCCATCGCGGCAGCAGCAGTCGCTGGCGGCGCGGCCTATGCCGCTACGCGCGGCGGAAGCGGCAATTCCGCGGCCACCACCACCGGCACGACCATCACGCCGGGCACCGGAACCGTCGGTCCGCCGACGATCATAATAGGTCACAGGTAGGGGACAGCTATGAAAACGATCTCTTGGCCGGTTTGCGGCCTCTTTCTAGCGGCTGCGGTCGTGCTGCCGGCGCAACAAGGTACTTTATCGGGGCCGGTAGCGGGCTTTGTATTCGATAACTCCGCCCATGTGCTCCGTCCCATTCACGGCGTTCCCGGCGCTTCGCTGCTGGGCGATGCCCTGGCGATGGGTGTCGATGCCGCGCAGGTGTACGTCTCGCCGCGCCAGGATTCGGCGTTCGTGATCGCCAACGACCAGTCGATGCACCTATTCGCGCTCAATGGCGGGGCTCCCACCGAAGTGAGCCTCGGCGGCATCTCCGGCACGCCTGTCAAAGTTGTCTTTAGCCCGGCGGGTACGGCGCTGGCTTTGGTGGCCCCGGGGTCGGCGCGCATCCTGACCGGATTGCCGAATGCTCCCGTGCTCTCCGGGTCGGTGAAGGTCGAAGGTCTGTTTCTGTCGATGTCAACCGGAGCGCACAGCTTCCACACCTCGGCGCCCGCCCTGGCAGTCAGCGACGACGGCAATTACGCCTTGACCGTCGCCCAGGGTTCGGTGCGGCTGCTGAGCGTGCAGGGGCAGAATCGCATCCTGATGCCGGCGCAGGCCGACGCATTAGTAGCATTTGCCGCCGGCGGACACGATGCCGCAGTAATGGATCCGGCTTCCGGCCTGACCTTGATCCGCGACACGATCGGCGCCGCCGGGAGGCAGCTTCTGGCACCCTTCGACGATGGGCTCGCGGGAGCCGTCGGCGTGGCATTTTCGCAGGATACGCAAACCGTTTACGTGGCCAGTTCGACTGCCAAAGCGGTCGCGGCATTCAACCTATCCGGCGCCAGCCGGACGGCCATTGGCTGCAATTGCACGCCCGAAACGCTGGCGCCCATGGGCAACCTGTTTCGGCTGTCGGAACTGACCACCGGTCCGCTCTGGGTTCTCGATGGCGCCAATGCCGCGCCCCGTACGGTTTTCGTGCCGGCACACGCCAGCAACTAAGCCACGCAAGCGGCGCGATCAGACGGAGATTTTACCGGCGGTGCGGCGTTCGCGCTCCATCAGATAGGCCCCCAGCGTTTCTCTCAAAGGCGGTAACGGCGCGAGTCCCAGCCGCTCGATTTTAGCGTTGGACAGCGCGGAAAACTGCGGCCTCCGGGCAGCTGTGCGGTATTCGCGTTCATTCGTCGCCAGCAGCAGCGGATCCAACTCGGCCAGCTCGAAAATCAGGCGCGCGAATTGAAACCAGGAAATCGGGATGCCGCCGCCGATGTGGAACAGACCCGAGAGATCGCGGTCGACCAGATCGATGGTGCGCGACGCCAACAAGGGAGCATAGGTGGGCGACGCGACGTGATCCTCCACCACCCGGATGGCCTGCCCGCCGGCCGCCAGGCGCAGCATCAACTCCACGAAATTGCCGCGCGCGGTAGTCAGGCCGCCGGGCCCGAATACCCCGCAAGTGCGCACCACCAGAACACGATCGAGGTATGCCTGCGCGTACAGTTCGCCGGCCAGTTTGGAGACGCCGTAAGCGCTCAGCGGGTGCGTGGGATCGTCTTCCGCATAGGGGTGGCGGGCGCGGCCGTCGAAGACGTAATCGGTGGAGAAGTGGACCAGGCGGGCGTCGATCTGGCGGCATGTCACCGCCAGGTTGCGCACCGCCAGACCGTTCACCAGAAAGGCGGCTTGCGGCTCCTTTTCGGCGACGTCCACCTGGTTATAAGCAGCCGCGTTGAACACCACATCGGCCGCCGAATTGGCCAGCGCGCGCTCGACCGCGGCAGGATTGGTAATATCCACCTGACCGCGCTCGTACCCGGTAACTTCATATCGCCGGATCCTGAGTTCGTGGACTAACTCCATCCCTAATTGCCCGGAAGCCCCAAACACCACCGCAGTTCGAACCATAGAAATTCAAGAATAACAGGAAGCAGAATATAGACGGGGATTTGCGCACGATCAGGCGGCGCTATTGCCGCGGCGATCCACTAAGCGGAGAGCCGGTGCCGCAGCCACCGCTACGGAATATCGAACGCAGCAAAACGGCACTGCGCGCGGCAAGATGACAGTAGTCGCGTCGCCGCAGCGATCCACTTGCCCCGGACTCACCGAGAGTTCGCTGCCGAGTATAGAATGCGGCAAACGCGCTGCCCGTCAACGCCATCAGGGCCGGTAGCCGCCCTTATACAGGAACACCGCTAGAGCGACCAGCACGGCGAGCAGGCCCGCCGCCGCTGCGATCCACTTGCGGAGGGCCGGCGTGAGCCAGCGCAGCGGATCCACCGAGGGCTCGCTGCCCAGTATCGAGTGCATCAAACGGCGCTGCGCACTCGGCGGAGCTTTGCGCATCGCCTTATCGATTTCCTTGCGCCCCTGGCGGTCGGCGATGAGGATAGTGGCGGAGTTGGCGCCATTGGTCGTCTTCAGCAGACGATTGCGGAGGCGCACCGGCACGTCGTCGACCGAGCGGTAAACGCGATCCGCGCGGCCGGTCGAAATCAGTACGGTGGAGGTTTGAAATACCCCGGAGGCCGCACTGGTGCGCAGGCCGCAGTTGGGGCACGTGGAGGCAGTGGCGGCGAATTCCTTATGGCACTGCGGGCACTTCACAGCGCCACCACCTTAGGCGCGTGAGGCGTCTCCTTCTCGCCGTCGGCTTCCTCATTGCCCACATGCTCCATCACAATCTGGATGAAGGCCAATGCCGCTTTCGAAAGGGCCTTGTCTTTGCGGTAAATCAGGCCGAGTTTGCGGAAGAGAGGTTCGGGAGCGAGTGGCAGCGCGTGCAGCTTTCCGGCCGCGATTTCCTCGCGGCAGTTGGACACCGGGAGAAACGTGACCCCCATGCCGGCCAGCACGAAACGCTTCATCATCTCGGTGGAATCGAGTTCCATGGAGACGCTGAGATCTTCCTCCACCGCTTCCAGCCAGGCGTTCAGGCGGGCGCGCGTCTTCCCCTGGCGCGGCAGCAACAAAACACAGTGCACCACATCGTCCGGCTTGACGCTCTTGTAGTGCGCAAGCCCGTGTCCGGCGGGCACAATCAAGCGGATCTCGTCGCGATCGAAGGGCACCACTTGCAGGCGTTTCTCTCCCGCCGGAAGCTGCGTCACACCGAAATCGGCGGTATTGTCCATGACGGCGTCGACTACGCGCGATCCATAGGAGCGGTCCAACTGCAACTGCACCGCCGGGAAGAGCTTCTTGTATACCGAGAAGACTTTCGGCAGCAGGTAGATGCAGGTGGCCTCATTGGCCGCGATTACCAGCTCGCCGCGTGGGTTGCTCTCCAGTTCAGCGATGGAATCCTGCGCGCGTTTACGCAGTTCGAGAATCTGCTCGGCGTAAGTGGTAAAAATGCGGCCCGCGGTGGTGAGAGAAATACGGCTGCCGAAGCGCTCGAAAAGTTCCGCACGGAGCTCCTGTTCCAATTGCCGGACTTGCGCGCTGATGGCCGGCTGCGTACGATAGCAGGTTTGCGCAGCTTTGGAAAAGCTCTTCAGCCTTACAATTTCGAGAAAGGTATGGAGCTGGTCGAAATCCATAAAACCCGCGATGGCGCACCCGGATGGCAAGCCAGTCAAAAACTGTATCGGCGGGATAGAAATAATGTATTTCCCCCGCACCATCCGTGGATGGTAAGTATTGTAGCAAAGGCCCCCGGGTGGTGCGGTTGAACTAAGGGATTGTCGCAGATCGCAGCTTCCGCACCTTCCACCCGGGATTCATTTCCGGGCCCGCGGGCTACCAACCTTCCGACTCGCGTTCCGCTTCTATTGCAGCGGCCGGGCCAGCCGCTCTGGCCTCTTCCAGCAAGCGCGTCGCTTCGCTCACGTTTTGCCGGTGGACCTGCACCAGAAATCCCAGCGAGGGATAGCCCATGGCGCGCGAAACCAGGCATGGAATGCCGTAAGAATCGAGAATGCCGCGAATAATATCCGCCTCGATTTCCGATCCGCCGGTCTCTGAGCTGTACAGGGTCACCATATCGAGCTCGCTCGAAGTATCGACGAACCCCTCTCGAGGGTTCCGGTCCTCTTCGGGATCTTGCGCCATAGCTTCAGGATATCGCAGAATGTGGAGGGAGCCTCGCATCGGCGCGGCCCCGCGGAGGCATCAAAATGTCACAGGACGAAGAGATCGGAATGGGCAGCAATGTGGCCTGGTTTCTGACCGGCGCGTTTATCGGGGCAGCCGTGGCGATGCTCTACGCTCCCAAGAGCGGCAAGGATACCCGCCAGTTTCTGGCCGACAAGGTGCAGCAGAGCAAGGAAGCCGTCAGCGATTCGAGCAACAACATTGTGGAAGCCAGCAAAGATATGTTCGAACGGGGGCGCCAACTGGTGGACGACGCCGCCGACCTGTTCGAGCGCGGCCGCAAGCTGGTGAAGGGCTAATCCGCTGACGGCGACACCGGTCCGGCCCGAAAGCATACCGGCCGGCGATTTTGAAATCTCGCGCGTGAACGCCGCGCTCCATTGGTGGGACGGCGGAGTGGTCTTCGGCGTGGTCCCCAAAACACTGTGGAGCCGTAAGATTCAGGCGGACGGGAAAAATCGCGTGCCGCTGGCGTTCAATTGTTATCTCATTCGCACCGGCGGTCATAATATCCTGATCGAGACCGGCCTGGGCGATAAGCGCGACGCCCGCGCACGCGAGTTTATGAACGTCGCGGATGTCACCGAGAACCTGCCGGCGGCGATGGCGGGGCGCGGCATAGACCCCGATTCGATCGATATCGTCATCAACAGCCACCTGCATTGGGACCACGTGGGCGGCAACACCATTGTGGAGGGCGGACGCGTTCGCGCCGCCTTCCCGCGCGCCCGCTACGTTGCGTCGCGCGGCGAATGGGAGCATGCCCACGCGCGGCATGTCCGCGACGCCGGCAGCTATCTGGATGCCAATTACGATCCGCTGGTGGAGTCCGGGCAGATGCTGCTGGTGGACGGCGATTATGAGGCGGCGCCAGGCGTCTGGATGAGGCGCGCTCCGGGGCACAATCGGGACATGATGGTGGTGACGGCGGAAAGCGGCGGGCAGACTTTCTGCTTCTTCTCAGACCTGGTGCCTACCGCGGCCCACGTCTAACCCGCCTGGGTGGCAGCCTTCGATCTGGATCCCATGCAGACGGTGGACAGCAAGATGCGATGGTTGGGCGCCGCGGCAGACGGCGAGTGGGAATGTTCCTTTTCGCACGAAACCGGCCTGCCCTTCGCGCGTATCGTACGCGATTCGAAAACGCAGTTCGCGGCGGTTTGAATTTCCCCAGCTCTTAGCGGGAATTCGTATCGCCCACGACGCGCCGGCTGGCCCAGTACTTCTTCATCCGAAGAGAAACTTCCTGGCGCTCTTCAGGGTCCATCGATTTGCGTCCCCGCCTGGACCGGCGCACTGCATCGGACCCCACGCGAGAGTCCTGCTGGAGTGCTTCCAGCGCCGAGATCGCGCGCATCAGGCTCTCTTTCTCGGCGTACAATTTTTGAATAGCATCGGAAAGATCCATATGCGTAATCAACCTAACTGACTTGAGCAGTTCCGCTCAAATCGTCGTTCCGGTTCCCGTCAACTCGGATCGTCGCTCGATTTTAGCACGGGAATAGTTCAACTGAGCCAAAATTCAAAGAAATACTATGAAGGCTCTTTCTACTGAACCAAGCGTTTTCTTGGAAGGAAATGTGCGATTTCATCCGTTGTGAGCTTGTGATATCTTCCGCCCCACGCCGATTTACGCCCGATTCGCTGAAGATCCGCGAGTCTTCAGCGCTAGATACCCGGGGGCGCCAAATGAGAGATTCGCGTATGATTTACGGAAATTCAAAGATAGATGGGTGGGAAATGATTGCAAGAAGACGAGCCGGAAGGCGGCAGTAAGAATACGTATACGCCCTGAGGGATTGGGCGCCGCGCAGTCTGGAAGGCAATGCGGGGCAGGCCCCAGCCGGGCCAAGGCCTGCCCCAGAAAATTACGCGATCTTGGGGATCTCGAAGCCTTTGCGGTAGCCGCGGCCGGCTTCGCGCAACAAACGATTGGCCTCAGCGTCGTTGATGACTTCTTCCTTAACGGGGTCGAAATTCAGCGAGCGGCCCAGGCGGTACGAGGCATTCGCCAGGTGGACCAGGGTGCAGGAGATATGGCCTTCCTCGATGGGCGCCCCGAGGTCTTCCTTCTTGCGGCTGCGCACGCAACCGATAAAGTTGGCGAAGTGGTCTTCCTTGCCCTTGCCTTCAGGCCCGGGTTGGTTGTGGTCGCCCAGCCAGGACTTGTAGCTCTCGTACTCCTGAATAGCGAGGTAGCCCTTCGGCCCATAGTAGATGTTGCCGATGGTGCCGGGCTTTCCGCCCACCGGGCCGAGCGAATTCTCCTTCGCCGGCTTGGCGGCCACCTGCTGAGGAGCGGTGAGACCGGCCGGCGGCAGACTACTCTTACCACCCGCGCCGATTTCCGCCTCGTGATTGGTCATCCAGTGGCGGACTTCGAATTCCATCAACTTCTTCGGCTTACCCGGCGTATCGAATTCATAGGCCACGTTGAGGACGTTCGGGGTCTCCTGGTCGTCGTCGAACATCACGTGCCCGCCGATGGCAGAAACCTTCGTCGGGAAGCCCACGCCGAGACCCCAGCGGGCGGTATCCACTTCGTGAATGCCCTGGTTGCCGAGATCGCCGTTACCGGTGTCCCAGAACCAGTGCCAAGTGTAGTGGAAACGGTTCTTGCTGAAGCCGTGGGTGTCGGGAGCGGGCCCGAGCCACATGTCGTAATTAACGCCGGCCGGCACCGCCGACACGGGCGTGCGGCCAATGGTGTCGCGCCACTTGTAGCACAGTCCACGAGAAAGATAGACGTCGCCGATGAGCCCGTCACGCAGGTGCTGGATGGCTTCCTTCGCGCCAATGCTCGACCTGCTCTGCGTGCCGTGCTGCACGATGCGATTGTACTTATTGGCGGCGGCGACAAGCTGCTTACCTTCGTACCAGTTGTGCGAGCAGGGCTTTTCGACGTAGACGTCCTTTCCCGCCTGGCAGGCCCAGATGGCGATGAGCGAGTGCCAATGGTTGGGCGTGGCGATGGTGACGGCGTCGATCGATTTGTCTTCCAGCAGTTTGCGCACGTCGCCATACGTCTGCGGCTTGGGCATGCCGAGTTTTTCGATACTGCCCAGGCGTTGGTTGAGCACATTCTCATCAATGTCGCAGATGGCGGCCAGTTCTACGTTGGGAGTGGCATGGATGGACTGAATGTGATTGAGTCCGCGGCCGCGCAGGCCGATGACCGCAATGCGGACGCGATCGTTCGCGCCCAGTACGTTCTTCGCCTGGAACGCAGCGACGGCGGCGGCGCCCGTTCTCAGGAAATCTCTACGATCGATATCGATGGACATAACAACTCCTAAATCACTTTGAGTAAACCTTCCAGAGATTCGCGCGTGCTCTCGAGTTTGTTCCCGTCGGGACGGCGGTAATGCGTCTCCAGCGACATGGTGCCGGAGTACTTGTCCCGATGGAGCGCCGCGAACTGACCCTTGAAATCGATGAAGCCTCCGCCCACCGGCGCCCAATTGATCTTTCCGGTCTCGGGGTTCTTCTTCGCATCCTTAATATGCATGTGCGGGAACCAGCCTTTGACGGCCTCATAGCCATCGGGGAAAGCGGTCTCGCCCAGCATGACGGCATTGCCCGGATCCCAGACGCCGCGCAGTGCCGGAGAATTGACGTCACGCAGGAGGCGGCCCAACTCCTTGCCCGTGCCCACATTGCATTCATACTCGTTTTCGAGCACCAGCAGGATATCGTTCTTCTGGGCGAGTTTGGCGGCCTCAGCCAGCCGGTCGCGAACCCGGGAGTAGACGGTCTCGGGGTCGGCCACACGCCAGTAGCTGAAGATGCGCACCTTTTTCGTGCCGAAGAAGCGCGCCAGTTCGAACGACTTGAGGAGCGTCTTATCGGCGTCTTCCTCGGTATATCTGCCAAGAGCGAAATCGTGCTGCTCCCTGTGCTTGGTGACCTCGCCCGGAACGTTCCACTTGAAGATCGGGCTGCCGATATCGCTCACCGTGAGATGGTGCGCATCCAGCAGATTCTTGGCGCGGTCCAGGTCTTCCTGCGGCGCGATCATGAGATTCTTGCCCCAGATTTCGCGCAGTTCGCAGTAGTGGAGGTGGTAGCTGTCGATGAATGCCACTGCCTCATCGAGATTGCTGGAGATTTCGTCCGTGATAATGCCGAGTTTAAAGCCGTGCGCCGGGTCGGGCTGCCCGGCTGCCACGCTGGCGAGCGCGCCGGCAGCCGCCGCGCCTTTGAAGAGGTCTCGTCGAGTGAATTGCATTTGCCGCTGCTCCCTTTAGAGTGTATCTCAGCGGCCACAAGGGTGGGAGACGAAAAGACGCGAATGTACGGTTTCCCTTTGCGAGGGCGATAAACGGGCGACCGGCGATTGCTGGAACCGCGGAATTCTTACACGGGACACGCGGTCTCCGCATGATCCGAAAGGGCTGGCCACCTGCTTGCAAGAAGCAGGGAGGAGGCGTATACGATGCGCAAATGGTTATGGATCGCACCGATTCTACTGGCGGCTGGATGTTCGAGGGACACGACCTCGAACCCGCAGTCGGAAAGGTCCGCCGGCACAGCCCAGGCAGCGTCCGTGACAGCGGCCCCGGCCGCGGCGCCCGCTACAACACCGGTTGCAGACCCGGCGCCTGAGCCGGTGACCGCGGAGCCCGCGCCCGCACTGGTAATTCCCAGGGGCACGTTCCTGCGCGTGCGTGTGGATGAGACCCTCAGCACCCGCCGCAATTTTCGCGGGGACCGGTTTACGGCCACGCTGATCCGCCCGGTCATGATCGATGGCGCAGCGGCCCTGCCTTCGGGAACACGCCTCTCGGGCCACGTGGTGGCAGCGAAGGCATCCGGACGTTTGAAAGGCCGCGCGGAACTGGTGCTGGTGCTCGATTCGTTCGTGCGCGACGGTCATCGATATTCCATCACCACGACGACGGCGGCCCGCGTCAGCAAGGCACATAAGAAGCGGAATCTCCTCGCGATCGGCGGCGGAGTGGCCGGCGGCGCGGCAATCGGCGCGATCGCCGGAGGTGGAGTGGGCGCGGCGGTAGGGGCAGGAGCAGGCGCGGCCGCGGGTACCGTGGGCGCCGCCATTACTGGAAAGAAGCAAGTGACGATTCCGGCCGAATCGGTGGTCGGTTTCCGCTTGGGCGCCGCGGTGCGAGTGTAAGAGAGGATACAGGAGCGGATTGCCGCAATGGGACTGCCCGCCGGCGGTAGTGGCTATGTATCTCCCGTCGAATAGTCCCACAGACAGGTGAGTGAAGGGCGTGGCGTAATTGCCGGCAATCAAGTGCCAAGTCTTTCGCGGTGATTCCTTTCGCCTCTTGCACGGCAGTTCATCGACGGGAAAGCGGTAGAAGGCACCTATTCTTCTCCGAGGAAGAGGGCGACACAACGCTGAAGAGGTTCGACGAGGGTTTCGGCGAGATGCCGAAAGATGCCGCGACCAACGACGGGACCCGCAACGCCCGGAAGAACGGCCAGAGACGGATCTCGCACTATTCAATCGGTGCGCGCTACGCAATTTCCGGTGCTGAGCACCGCGGCCACGAGTGGGCCAACGGGCGCCGCTATCTCTATCGGACTTCGCGGATCCTGTTAGCGGATTGTCCGCTGAAATCGCGGATCGTATCCCGTACCATATGAATTGTTCATGGCGGAGTTGTACGGTGAGTTAGCGCGTTGGATCACGGCCAATGGGGGCAGCACCGGACCGTTGCAGGTGGGCGAGGCGGAAGACGGCGAGCGCGGGATATTCGCGGCGGAAGCAGTTCCACCGGGCACACTGCTCGCCGAAATTCCCCCCCAGTGCACCGTGACGTTGGAGTCGGCTGTTCGCTATCCATGCGTAGGGCGCGTGGCAGCAGGATGGCCCAATGACAACTGGGGGCAGACGGGGCTCGCCGTATTTCTATTGGAACAGCGGCGCGTACCGGATCGCTGGTGGGCGGCCTTTCTCGAATCCCTTCCGCAGCGGTGGGACCATGTGCCGATCTTCTTCGGCGAGGAGGAACTGCGTCTGCTCGCAGGCTCGTCAATTCCAATCGACAGTGCGCGAAGGAAACTGAGGTGCCGCGAAGAACTGGCGCGCATCGTCTGGCTGGCGCCGGATCTGGCCGGGATCTCACCAGAGGATTACGTGCGGGCGCGCGTGACCGTGGCTACGCGGGTGTTCTCCACCCGGCGCGAGGGCGGCGTCAATGCGGCGATGACTCCGATGGCAGACATGCTGAACCACGCCGCGCGCTGCGATACCGTCTGGGAGTTCGACCAGTGTGGAAGATTCCTGCTGCGCAGCGCGCGGCCGATCGAAAAGGGCGCGGAGGTGTATTGCACCTACGGGCGAAAATCGAATACACACCTTTTGATGAACTATGGCTTTACGCTGGCGGACAACCCCGACGACGAGGCCACGATCCGGATCGCGGCGCCGAATTGGGGAGTGGAATTCGACCGGCGCTCGCGGGGATTCGGCGTTTTGGATGACGGGCGGCGGCGCTTTCGACTCTCGCGACGCGGACCGGAAGGGGCGGACGTGATTTCGTTTCTGCGGCTCGCCTTCGCGCAGGGGATGGAGCAGCATCGCGCCATGGCGCCAGGACCGGAAGAGATCCCGATGCTGAGCGAGCGCAACGAAGGCGCGGCAAGAGAGGCGCTGGCGCACGCATGTCGCAATGCGCTGCGACGATACCCTTCGACTATCGAAGAGGACGACGCGCTGCTAGGGGCGGCCGCCGCGGGGAACGCGCGCAACTGCATTGTGGCACGCCGTGGCGAAAAGGCGGTGTTACGTGCCTGGGCCGAATGGGCGGAGCGCGGGCCGCTCGCCAAGTTCGGAGACTGATCGGGGCGAGACCGCCTTCAGCCCTTGTCGCACGCCCGAACCATCTCGATGAAGGCCGCACGCGCTTGGTTCGTGTCACGCACTTCTTTGGGGAAGGCGATGCGGCGGCCGTGCACACGTTCGCCCGTGGTCAGCCGGAGGTAGAAGCCCAGGCGATCGACGGCAGTTATCGACGCGCCGTCCGGCATCTCGCCGGCATCCCGGGCCGCAATTCGGCGCAGCGCGTCACCGTGATCGGCATTCATGTGCTGAACGATTTCAGATGCAACTTCCACTAGAGGATCTGCCTCCGCTTTCGCGTAGTCGTCTGCGGAGACCCAGCCCATCACGCCGAATCCGCCGATGAAGTAGACGCCGTCGACCTCCAGCCGGTAATATGCGAAGTCCGTAAAGTCCTGCCAGTAACGCGCGCTCTGGTGCCGGGCCAGATAAAGGTCGCGCACCTCGGCGGCGGGCGCGATCCTGGCTGCGCCGATGAGAGTCAGACGGGCCGCCCCCAACGGATCGCCAACGGGTCCCGGTTGAGTGATCAGGAGGCTGGCGCGCTCATCCCCATGCAGGTTCTGGGTGTGCATCGCCATAGTGCTGATGAAGAAGACGGGCCGGCCGCGGTCGTCCGCCACAAAGGGCATCATGGAGCCGAAGGGAAAGCCGGGGAATTTGAGAGAGTGCGTCGAGAGACTGCCTATCAGGCCAATCGCGGCCAGGGTTCGGGCGCGCTCGGCGAGCGAAGGTTCGGGAACTTCCGGGGACGGCGAGGCGGGGCCTGCGTGTTGACGATTGGACACGAGTCAATCATACCGAAACACGCCAGGCACAATGTTCAAAAACCCTCCTGCGGGTGCCGGAACGCCTGCCACACGTAGGCGAGGATCACGGCCGACGCATCCACCAGCATATCGATCCATTCCAGGGAGTTGCCGAAGACCCGCGCCTCCAGGATTTCGATCGCGCAGGCGTAGACGATGACGGCGGCGCACGCGGCAATGCGCTGTTTCTGCGACGAGGCAGCGCCGCAGGCGACCAACCCGGAGATCAGAAAAACCAGAAAGTGGGCCGGCAGATGGAGAGGCCCATGGATGTGCAAATGGAGCTTCCAGGCGAAGGGAATGAAGGAACCCACGCCCAACAAGGCGAACCAAACAGCGGGGAGGAGGAACCGGGAAGCGCGCCGCTTTTGCATGGGGTTGCGGAGGGGCAATTCAGGGCGCGGATGCCGGATTTTCCAGGGCATTGGCAGGATTATTTCCGCGGATATCTCAGGCGTTCCTGAAAATTCAGATTAACACGCGCCAACATTTGCTAGAATATTCCTCCAAACCAGCCGATAACTATATTCGCAGCATTTTGCAGTACACCTCAGAGAACCGTCAGGATAGAAGGGAACCAGCTTGGTGCTTCAGTTATCATTCATTCATTCCATCAATCATTTATTTTTTGTCCGGCGGTCCAGCCGGAAAATAATCGTCCCGCGGAGCAGACCCGTGGGTAAATGGGCGAACACAATCGGATTCATCGTCCTGGGAATTTCGCCACTACTCGTGCTAGGCCAGTCGAATACCGCGCCTGCCATCCAAACCAGTGCCGCGCTGCCGGCGGCGGTCATGGGAGTTGCCTATTCCGCCAGCCTGAGCGCAACCGGTACGGCGCCCATCGGCTGGCAGACGGCAAGCGGTTCGCTGCCCGCCGGGATCGCGCTAGCCGCAAGCGGAATCCTCAGCGGAACGCCGACGGCGACGGGGAAAAGTACGTTCACGCTGCGCGCCACCAACGGGTATGGAACGCAATCCCGGCAGTTCAGCATTCAGGTGGGCGCGGCACCGTCGATTACGACCTTGTCTCTGGCAAACGGAATCACCAGCGCGGCCTACTCGCAGCGGGTGACAGCCACTGGCACCACGCCACTTACATGGTCGATTACCGGCGGCGCGCTGCCGGCGGGCCTGAGCTGGAATGGGACGTCCGGGGCGATCACGGGGACGCCATCGACGGCCGGCGCCAAATCGCTTACCGTCACGGCGACCAACGCATACGGACGAGATTCGGCGCCGTTCACGATTACGGTGGGAATTGTCCCGGCGATTACCACGACCGCTTTTGCGCCTGCACCTGTTGGAATCCGGTATTCGCAGAAGCTGGCTGCGACCGGTTCCGGCCCTATCGCATGGAGCATCTATAACGGAGCATTACCGAGCGGGCTTACGTTGACCGCTTCCAGCGGATTGATCAGCGGGACGCCGGGAGTGTCCGGCAGTTCGGCTGTGTGGTTGGCTGCAACCAACGAGTTTGGGGTCGCCAAAGTGCGGTTGGTTCTGACAGTGATGGGCCCGATCAGCGTGGCGGTGGCTCCGTTGACGGCCGCGGTGGCGCCCTCCCAGGCGCAGAACTTCACGGCCGCGGTTGGCAATGCCACAGACGACACCGTGACCTGGTCGCTCTCTCCGGCAGTGGGACAGATCGCATCGAATGGGACCTATACGGCGCCGGCGAACGTCACCGATCAGGTTGCCGTGACGGTCACGGCGACGAGTTCGCAGAATAAAGCGAAGTCGGCCAGCGTGAACATGGTTTTGCTGCCCGGTGCGGGCGGAGCGGCCACGCTTCGCGGAGCGGCGCGTTCGCGAATCCTGATCGGGTCGGCGGCGTCGGGCAGCGAGGTAACTCCAGACCCGCTGACCGACCCCCGTTACGCCGCCACTTTGACCACACAATACAACATGCTCGGTCCGGAGAACGCACTCAAGTGGACTGCGATTCATCCCACCCAGAACAGCTACAACTTTGGATCGAGCGACGAATTGGTGGCGTTCGCGCAGGCGAACGGTATGGCGGTGCGGGGCCACAACCTGTGCTGGTACGCCGCCAACCCGGCATGGCTTACCCAACTCGCAACGACTGCGACGCCGGCCACCATGTCTCAGCTCCTGGCCGCTCATATTGCGGCGGTGGTGGGTCGCTATAAGGGCAAGATCTTTGCCTGGGATGTGGTGAATGAAGCGGTGAGCGATAACGCCACCGGGGTCGGGCCCGGCTTGCAGGACTCCATTTGGTACAACCAGCCCGGCATCGGCCTGACCGGAACCGGCTACATCGAGCAGGCCTTCCGTTGGGCGCACGCGGCGGACCCCAATGCCCTGCTCTTCTATAACGACTATGGAATTGAGGGCGCGGGGCCGAAATTCCAGTCGGTTTACAACCTGGTGGCGGCCCTGGTGGCGGACGGCGTGCCGATCAACGGAGTGGGGATGCAGATGCACCTGGATACCAGCGGCTATCCCACCATGACCGACCTGGCGGCAAATATTCAGAAGCTGGCAGCGCTGGGTTTGCAGGTGCATATTACGGAGATGGATGTGCGGCTGCCGGTCACTTCGAGCGGGGTCGCAACAACAGCTAATCTGCAAGCTCAAAAGTCGATATACAGCGAGGTTTTGCAGGTCTGCCTGGCGAGTCCGAACTGCACGGCATTCCAGACTTGGGAGTTCAGCGATAAGTATTCGTGGATTCAGAATTACTACACGGGGTATGGCGCCGCGCTGCCGTTTGACGCCAACGATCAGGCGAAGCCGGCCTTCGATGGCTTGCTGAGCGCTCTGGAAGCGGCCCCACCCATCCTGTCGGCGAATGCGGTGGTGGATGCCGTGAGTAATTCGGCCGGGACGATCGTTCCCGGAGAGCTGATTGCCATCCGCCTGCCGCGTTCGCAACCCGGCAGATTCCAGGGACAGGTTCTCTTCGACGGTATTGCAGCGCCCATTCTCTATTCCACGGAAAGCGAGGTGGGAGTGGCGGTGCCATACGCAATCGCGGGGCGGCAGCAGACGTCGGTGAAGTTCACCGACGGCACCGGCAGTTCGAATGCGGTGACGATAATAGTGGGCCGGTAGGCGGCTACCGGAAGAGTCGCTCCACGCGGCCGGGAATCTTGGGGGCGGCGCCGGCGATACGGCGTCGCGTCCAGGCTTCGCGCAGCACCAACCCCAGGAAGGGCATATCGTCCAATAAATATCGCTTCCAGAGGCGCGCCGGTTCGCGGGAGAGCCGCCACAGCCATTCCAGGCCGGCGCGTTGCAGGAAAACGGGAGCGCGTTTGATATCGCCGCCAACCAGGCTGAACGATATGCCAATACCGACCGCGAATTTCGCGCCGGTGGAGCGCCCGAAACGATAAATCCACTCCTCCTGCTTGGGAGAGCCAAGGGCAACGAAGAGGATATCGGCGCCGCTGTCGCGAACTTTCTTTACGATGCGGGCGTTGCTGTCGGCATCCTTTTGAAACCCAGGAGGCGGACAATCCCACCCCGCGATGCGCAAGCCGGGGTTGCTCTCCAGCAAACGCTTGCCGGCGCGACCGGCGGCGCCGGGATTCCCACCTAATAAATAGACGGAATAGCCGCGTTCGGCGGCGAGGGAACAGGTGCGCTCGAACAGGTCCGTTCCGTTGACGCGCTCCTTCAGGGAATCGCCAAGGAGCTTCGATGCCCAGAGGAGCGGGACGCCATCGGGCACTACCAGTTGCGCGGCAGCGTAGATGTTGCGGAATTCCTGATGACGGCGATGACGCATCACATGGTCGACATTGGGGGTTACCGCGAAGGCAAACTCTTTGCGTTCGATCAGGCGGCCGATCTCATCGAGCGTTTCGGACATCGAGACGTTGTCGATTTCGGTGTTCAGAATATTGACACGGGTCAGGGGACACCTCCAGGTGGATTAAAGACTCTGCGGCATAGGGTCTGCCGCCGGTTCCGGAACCGGCACTTTGCCCTCGCCGCCGGTTGCCAGACTCCTGGCGCGTTCGTAGGCCGCGAGCAGAGTCGCGTAGAAGACTTCTTCATTGCAATGTTTTTCAGCCCAGGCTTTGGCGGCCGAGCCGAGTTGCTGTCGCAGGCGTTCGTTATTCCATAACAGATTCATGCGGCCGGCGAGCGCAGTGTGGTCGTCTGTAGGAACCAGGAGGCCGCGGACGCCGTCTTCGATCAGTTCCGGGAGGGCGCCAATGCAGTTGGCAATTACGGGTTTGCCCATCATCATGGCTTCGGCGGTTGCCAGCGGGAAGCCTTCAAACGAGCGGCTGGGCGACACGATCAGCCGGCTGCCGCGATAGAAGCTGGACATTTGTTCGCGATCCAGGCGGCCGAGAAATTCCACGTTGGGAGGCGCGAGCGATCGCAGTCTTTCCATCTCCGGGCCATCGCCGGCGATTTTCACGGGAAGCGCACAGACGCGCGCGGCGGCGAGCAGCGTATCGACGCCTTTTTCGTGACTGAGGCGGCCGGCGAATCCGATATATCCGGCACCGGCGGGAGCATGCGCATTTCCCGCATCGGCGGTGACGGCATTGCGAAGTACTTCGACCTGCGCGGGGGGATAACCGGCCAGGATCAGGCGGTCGCGGAGGAATTGAGAGACGGCGAGAAAGAGGGTGACGTTGTGGCGGAACAAACCCAGTTTGCGCGCCACTACGCTGCGGAGCGAGTAGGCGGCGCTCTCAGCCAGAGAGCCGCGGCAGTTGGTCAGAAGACACCACTGTTCATGGCCGCCGAAACATCTCTCGCAGGTCTTGCCGTCGCGCAGGTGATACCAGTTGGGGCACGTCAGAATGTGGCAGTGAACATGAAAGAGCACCGGCACGCGGTGCGCGCGGCAGGCGGCCAGCACGGAGGGGGAATAGTTGGGATACACACTGTGCACGTGGACGATATCGGGCCGCTCGGTTTCGAGGAAGCGCTCCATTTCGCGATAGGCAAATGGATTGTAGATGCCGGAAAGGGCGATACTGGCTTTGCTGACGAAGCTGCGCTCAGCGCCGCGGCTCGATCGCATCAGGGTCATCGCCTGATGGCCCTTGCGTTCGAGGACACGGCGGATGGTGGCGACGACGGTTTCTTCCCCACCGAAGAGGCTGCGTTGCTGGTTATAGAGTTGGACGATCTTCATGGGATCCGATTGGCTGTCAGGCCTGCGCCATTTCGGCGGCTTCCACATTGGGCGCCGGCGGCGCCAGCCGGGCGCTCTCCTGGCGCAGGGCGCGGACGCGCAACAATCCGGTGGCCGCGGTGGTCAGGAGAAGGGCGGCGGCAGCGCCCACGTCGCCGTATGTCTTGACGGCTTCGATTCCAACGGTGAACAGGATCGTAATGGCGGCGAGGTTGGCAACGGTATCGGCCTTCGGGCGACGAAGGGCGAACAGGCCGCGGGAGTAGGGATAGAACAGCGCGGTGAGCACCAGGTTGAAGCCCAAGAGCGTCACCACCGTCCCGTTCCCGGCGTAGAGTTTGCCGTACATGCGGACCAAAACCTTGTCGCCAGCCACAAGCAGGCCGATTCCCAGGGGGAGCAATGCGCCCGCGAAAGCAAGGCTGCATCGCCGGACATAAGCGCGCATTTCACGCGATCCGCGCTCGGCATAAACGGTGGCGATCTTGGGGCCAATGTAGTTTCCGAGTCCCAGGAGCGCAGGGTTTCCGACGGCGACCACGGCATAGCAGGCAGCCCAGGCGCCGGTGGCCGCCGCTCCCTGAAATGCGGTAATGAACCATGGGTAGAGGTACATGGCGACCGCCCAGAGCAGGCCGCTACTCAGCAGCCACTTGGCGAGCCCCCAGCTTTCGACAAAATCCTGCTTCCAAACCGCGGGGGAGAACCGCAGGCGGACACCGCGCACAGCCAACCAGACCAGCACAGCCGTGCCGGAAGCGGCGGCTAACACGAAATACGCGTGACCGGCGGTGAGCAAATGGGTGAAGGTGAGGGCGAGAAGTCCGCCAATCTGCGCCACACAGATGGCAGCATCCAGGATGAGCACCGTGGGAAGCCGCAATTCGGCAAAGCTGACCCGCCTGACGAACTCGCGCAGGGTGATGCAGACTATGGCGACGGCGACCGTGGGCAGGAGCCGGACCAGCGGCCCAAATGTAGCCGCATGCGTGGCCCGTGCAAACAAGGCGACGGCTCCCACGAGTATCCCGGTCAGCACGGAAAGGATTGTCTGATGAGCAAGCATGCTCTGCAGGTAATGCCCGCGCCGTTCCGCGGTGAGATGAGGAATCGAGACGGTGTAAGGCGTTGTGATGAGCGCCGCGGAGATTTCCGTCGTAAAAGTGATCAGGGTCCAGGCAAGCGCGTAAATACCCAGCTCGGTTTTTCCGCAGACACGGCCGATGATGACGCCGGTGGTGAAATTGGTAGCGCTGACGACGCCCTGGTCGCAGAGTGCCAGAAGGCTGGGCCAGCGTTGAGACAGGGCTATGAGTGATCTCTTCATGCGTCTGCTATTCGGGTTGCGGAGTTGCCGGTGCGGGAGAGAGCGGCCGCGGCATTTCGTTGCGTCGCGGATGAAGCGCGCTACTGACGTAGGCGCGCGCGAAATGCAGTGAGCAGCGTTTACTCAATGCCAGGGGGCCGTCGCCCGTAATCCTGGCGCGGACAAGACCGGGCAGAACGCTCAGCATCACGTGGGCGGTCCGCAATACGACCATCCAATGGGCGGCGAGTACACCGCGCACGTTCCTGTCGATTTCCGCCTGAGACTCGCCACCCAGACGGGCGAGGCGGAAGAGATATTCCGGAGACAGGCGGTTTGGCGGAATCACGTGCCAGACGATTGCTTGGGGCGCGATGGCAAGCCGGGCGCCATGGCGTACCGCACGGCGGAAAAATTCCAGATCCTCACCATAGTGGCGCGTCTCGGTAAAGAACCCCACAGTGTCGAACAGCTTCCGGCGGATGAGCACGTTTCCCGTACCGGGTAGAGCGTTCAAACGCGACCGAGGATCCCAGGTTGCCCTCGGCGCCGACGCCATCATTAGTGGATTTTCGCCCAGAAGTCTTCGAATGGTTTGCGAGAGCGTGGCGGCATCGACGCCTGCCGGCAACAGCGGGCGGCAGGGGCCTCCAGCGAAATCGGCGTCCTCGGCGCAGACGGCAGCGAAGAGCTCGCGCAGCCAGTTGGGCTCGGCCAATTGGTCGTCATCGAAGAATGCAATCCACTCGCCGCGGGCGGAGCGCACGCCGGTATTGCGGGCCGATGCCACTCCCGCATTCGCCTGACGAAGATACCGAATGGTGGCGGCGGAGTTTGCGGGCAGCGCCTGGACAACGGCCGCGGTATCGTCGGTCGAACCGTCGTCAACCACGACAATTTCATAGGTGAATGTGGAGCCGGTGGTCAACACGGTGAGCGATTGCAGCGCCCTCCGCAGCATCGCGGCGCGGTTGTAAGTGCAGACCACGACGCTGACCTTGGGTATATCGAGCTCGTTAGGTTGCATTCCAGTATTCATGCGAGAACGGTATCCCTCTCAGCCGCATTCCACACCGGATTGGTGCGGTTCGTTCGGACTGGGCGCGAGGCGGCCAAAAAGGCGATGTGGATCAGGACCAGATTGAAGGCGAAGTTCGGAAAGGTCGGCAGCGTATTGATCGACTCTGTAAAATTGTGAATACACACAAAGAATATGACTGCCGCGCAATAGCCATACCCATCGTCTCCGCGCAGGAAGCGCACCGTGCAGATGCCGAGGGCCAGCAGCAACAGTGCTACATACAAGGTGAGCCCCACGACACCGAGGCTGAGCCATTGGTCGATGTAAACCGAATGGGCCTGATTGATCGACCACTGCAAGTCGGTCGAGATGTTCTCGATGTTTTGATCGGTCCAGAAGCCGTCGTAGCCATATCCGAGGACGGGACGCGCTTCCACATAAGTCATCAGGAGTTGCCATAGATCGACGCGTCCGGTCAATTGCGTAGGATCGCCATCGTCGCGAGCCGTCTGGATCTCGTGTTCGGGCGCCAACGGCAATGCTGAATTCACGCTGAGTAATCCGCCCAGCGAGACAACGGCGAGAGCGAAGACGGCGAGCGCGACTAAGCGGGCAGGGGACGCCGCCAGGTGTCGGACGAGAAGCAAGACCAGCGAGAACACCACGGCCGCAACCAGCGCAATCATGGAAGAGCGCGACTGCGTCCAGAAAAGAAATAGTGCCAGTACCGGAATCGCCAGGGCGAACGGCAGGCGAGTTTTTCCTCTTGTGCGCCAGGCCCACCATAAAACGATCAGCAGCGCAAGCGCCAGCCCCGCACCCTGGAGATTAGGATGTACAGTTCCGCCAAAACGTTGGCCGCTCCACGGGTGAAAGGTTCCATTTCTGATTTCGGCGAAGATGCCGATCGGGAGATTGCACACCGGGATGGCGACACAGAACAGGGATAGGAGATCGATCGACATGCTTCTGGCGAGTCCGAAGAGAAACGTCAGAATCATGGCGAAGGCAATCTCACGGCGTACCACTAACATCGGATCCTGCGCCCAAACGCAGCTCACTGCGGCCCACCCGAAATAGCAGAGGAACACGAGGCTGGTCCAGCCTCGCAGCTTTAGTTTCTCGGCTCGATGACGGTAGAGGAGCACCACGCCCATGAGGCCCAGAAGACTGATGAGGATTTCTCTGCTGGTGTTGCCGTCCGCCGCGTTCTGAGCCATCTGCGAGGCCGGCCCACCGCCGTCGAGCCAGATCAGAGAGGCGTCCATGCGGTGCTGGATTCCGAAAGTAATCGCCGAGGTGATCACGAACACGAGCCAGGGAAAACCGGTCGCTTCGCCGTGTTGCGAACGGCTGTCGGCGAACGATTTCTCTGGAATGGTTGACGTCTGTATTTCCACGCGTTTTCCCGTTACTGCGGAGTCAATTGATGGCGCTGGCGCACGACACGAGCCGGATTGCCCACCGCAATCACGCCCGGCGGAATGCTCTTAGGGACAACCGCGCCGGCGCCTACGATGCTGCCGGCGCCGATACGAACGCCCGCCAAGATGATGGCCCGGGCGCCGATCCAGACATCGTTTTCGATGGTCACCGCCGCAGCCGACTGATGACCCTGCTGATTCATTGGTCGCTCGATGGAGTCGGTGCGGTGGTTGGTGGTCAGGATTAGGACTTCGGGTCCCATCATGACGTTGGAGCCGATGGTGGTGCAGCGGCCAACCGAGGCCCTAATTCCGATACCGGAATTGTTGCCGATCGAGATGGTGCCGGCCTCTCCGATATAGGCGCCTCGTTCCATGTTGACGTTCCTGCCGCAGGCGCGGAAGAGCGGGCGGCAAACCAGGTATCGAATTCGCCTGAAAAGCGCGCCGCCAGGGAGGGTGGAATCCGGCAGGTGGCGGACAATTCCGTAATAAGCGACCAGGCGCGCCAGGCTGCCAATAGAAATGAAGAGGCCCATGTTTTATGCCGCTCCCTCAGCCCTCAACACGGCGGGAATGGTCTTGACCAGGATGGCGAGATCGAGTGACAGGGACCAGTCGTCGATGTAGCGGAGGTCGAGGCGGATCCACTCGTTGAACGCCATATTGCTTCGCCCTGAGATCTGCCACAGGCAGGTGAGGCCAGGCTTCACACTGAAGCGACGCATCAGAGAAGCATCGGCAAATCGCGACACATCCCGGGCCGGAAGCGGGCGCGGGCCCACCAGCGACATCTCGCCGCGCAGAACGTTCAGGAACTGAGGCAATTCGTCGAGCGATGTCCTGCGGAGTATGCGGCCGATGGGCGTGATGCGGGGATCGTGCCGGATCTTGAACACCGGTCCGCCCGCTTCGTTTTGCGATTCCAGCGATGCCTGGAGCGCTTCCGCGTTGGTGACCATGGTGCGGAACTTGAACATGCGAAAGCGGCGTTTGTGCAGTCCGTAACGCTCCTGCGTGAAAAACACCGGCCCTGGCATCGACAGCTTGATGGCCGCCGCGACCACGAGCATGAGAGGACCGAATACCAGCAGTCCGGTGAGAGCTCCTACGATATCGATCCCCCGTTTGATGGCAAGACGATAGTCATCGCGGACTACCTTGAGGCTCATGAGCGGCGCTTGTTCATCGGGCAGGAATTCCGGACGGGCGAGAGAAAGCTCGAAAACGTCGGAGAGATATTTCGCGTGGACGCCTACGCGTTCGCAGGTTTGGATGGCGCTCTGGATCTGGTCGTAGCAGGATTTCGCGGGGAGCGCGATGAGGACTTCATCGATGGGCTGCTTCATGAGAATGCGCTCGAGGTCATCGAGCGTGCCGAGCATCTGGCTGCTGATCGACGGCGGCACTACATGGCCGTTGGGAGAATCGATAAACCCCAGGACGCGAGCCTCCGCGTGGCTGGCAGTGCGGACATGTTCGTAAAGCCCGGCGGCACGCGGGCCGCTGCCGACAATGACCAGATCGCGCGGCGCACTGAAGGCGTTGCTCAAACGGTCGGCCAGGGCGCGGGCGATGAGCCTGCCGGACAGGCAGGCCACAATCGCCGCGGGGAGAAAATAGATCAGCACCATCCGGTTAAATGCGCCGGTATGGCTGGTGATAGGAAAAATCAGGCCGAAGAAGGTGGTGATTGCGCACGCCTGGGTGACCCGAACGAGTTCCTTCCACAGGGGAGCGTTGGGGACCGGTCTCGACAGCCCGAACGCGCGAAAAGCGATGGCGCACGTGAGGCAGAAGAGCGCGGCTACGAGGAGATTTTTCACGGTGATTCGGATGGCCAGGAAAGCGCCGATGCCGTCCGGCATGCGGTTCCAGTTCACGCCTGCGAAGACGCAGACCAGTACCGAAAGGACCACGGCGACGTTTAAGAATAAGTACACGCGATGCGATTTCGGATTTGTGGGAAACATGGGCCTGGTAAAGCTAAACAAAATTGTTGAGTATTGCGATTTTCGATTGCGTTCGGCGAATTAATGAATCGTGGGATTCCAGTACGCCCCCACGCTCGTCCATTTGACGAAGCGCTCGACTTTGCTGATCCGGTTCTGCGGGACGATGAGCAGATCGCCGGGGCGCAGGTCCGCGAGCGGTTCGGAGGGCCGTTTGGGATCCATGGCGGCTTTCAAATCGAGGATCTCGGTTTTAGCCAGATCGGGACCGACGCGGCGATAGAGTATGACTTCGGAATGCTTGGCGCTGGCGCTTTTGAATCCACCGGCCATGGCGATGGCCTGGAGGGCGGTCATCTGGCCGCGCATTTCGAACCTGCCGGGGCTATTCACCTCGCCGCCGACTACGAAATACGGCTTTTCGAACTCCTTCAGCACGATGGTGATTTCCGGATCGCGAAGGCGAACGGCAGCTTTGGCGAGGATGGCGGTCTTGGCCTGATCGAGCGTCATACCTTGCAACTTGACGTCCCCGACAATCTGCAGGGCCGCAAACCCGTCGGGTTCGATGCTCACGGTCTGATCGAACTCGGGTGTATAGCGATAGTGAATCTCGAGCACGTCGGTAGGCTCGAGGAGATAGCGCGCATCGCGGTGAGCCAATCCGGCGGTCTGGCAATAAGCCGCCGCCGTGAGTAAGAATGCTGGGATGATGTAGAGAAATCGCATGGGAATATTACCTTCGGTCCATCAGGATGCAGCCGGCCAATTTGACACCTTGTAATTCCATGTGCCGCTGGTCGAGCTTGATTTGCCGCTTGCTGGTGACTCCGGATTCCACCACCAACACAGCGGCGTCAGCCATGGCGGCGATGTCGACCGCCGCCGGATCGCTCTGAAGCGGCGGGCAATCGAGTATGACGACGTCGAATTCGCGACGCAGCGAGGGGAGCCACTCGGAGTGCGCTCCAGGCAGCCGGACGGGTTGGAACAAATTCTCGCCAGGATCGCTCGGCGGCCACAGTTTTATGTTGGGAAACGGACCGGCCGCGAAGTCTCTGGCAGCAAGCGGACCGTTTTCCAGCAGGGCGTTGACGTCCACGATGACCACGCGGTGACCTGCCCCAGCCAAAGCGCCGGCGATGCCGCGGACGGCATCCTTAGAACGCGACCCGGCGCCGGCGCCGACGACCGCCAACACCGAGCGGGTGCGGCAGATTCGACGGACGAGATCGCCGTACTCGGTAGAACGAGGGATCGCCGGACTTGCGGCCGGCGGATGTGAGTTTTCGACAATTACCGGTTTCGTGCTCATTGGGTTTTCTCAGTCGCCGTACGAACGGGCCAATACGGAAAGCCGGGTAAGTTCTTCGAGTTCCCGCGGCTCCGAGACGGTATCGCGGAAGTATTCCGATACGAAGGCAAGGGCCACGCTGAAGAAGGCTGCGAACATCCCGCCAAGGAGGAAGTTCATCGCCTTATTGGGTTTTGAGGGAAGATGGGGCTCCAGCGGCGATTCGGCGATGGCGACATTGGCGATCTTTTCTTTATCGAGCGACTCGGCGATCCGCGCCTCTTCCGTCTTTTTGACGTAAAGCGCGTAGTTGTCTTCGGCTGCTTTCTGGGTGCGGAGCAGATCGTCGAACGCCGTACTATCGTCGGCCAGTTTCATCGACTGCTTTCGGTAGTCCCACAACTGGTGAGAGAGAGCTTCGCGCCCGGATTGCGCGCCGGCGAGTTCCGCCTCCTGCTTGGCGACTTCGATCTGGAGAGACTGATAGAGCGGATTCACGTCAGTGGCCTGATCCTGCCCGGTAAGCTTCTTTGCACCGGCCAGGGCGGCCTGCGTGTCGGCAATCTCCTGGTCAGCCTCCTGCACCATGCGATCGCCAGGCTGGAACTTGGCGAGCAACTGCGTACGATGATTCTGCAATTCCGCCAGCATGGTATGCAGGCGCTCGACGGAGTATTCATTGCTGGACGTTCGCGTCTGCGTGACTACGCGAGGCTGAATCGATCGAAGCTGAGCGCGCAGGTCAGCGATCTTCTGGCTGTACTCGCTGATCTGCGTCTCGGTCTGATTGAGGGCGGATTGCGCGTCGGCAGCCTTTTGCAGAGCGAGTTCCCTCTGCTCGGCGGGCGCGATGATGTTATCGCGCTGGCGCAGGTCGGCAACCTGGGCCTCGGCCGTCCGCAGATCTCCCTCATATTTCTCGGTTTGAGCCTTGAAGAATTCGTAGCTGCCGGGAGTGCCGTGGACTTTCAGATGCTCTTCCAGATACAGGTCGGCCAGGCTGGTGAGGACACTCGCCGCTTTGTGGGGGTCAATATCGGAATACTCCACCAGGATGACGTTGGACTTGCGAACGGGAGAAACCACCAGGTTCTTGTGGAGCGCGTTGACGGCGCGTTCGATATTGACGGCCGGGTCGGAGAAGTGCTGGCGGCGATCGAGGCCGTTCTTTACGACCACGTCGCGGAGAAGATCGTTGCTGGTGAGGATCTCGATCTCGGAATTGATTTCATTTTCGCTGACCTGCCCCCGATATTCGGCGTTGTCACTATGATCGGGGCTAACTATCATATCGGCGCGTTCGTTCTTGACGAGAACCTTCATATGGCTCTCGTATATCTTCGGCATCAGGAGAGTAACCACGACAACGGCGGCAAAGACCACCAGGAAGGTGGCGGCTATCTGAAGGCGCCGGCGGCGAAGGAACGCCGTGATGTCAGACATAGAGATCGAGTTATCGTCCATTGAGGAAAGCATTTAAGAACTCACTTTTGAGACATACGGTACAAAAACGGAAGTTAGTTATGCGCAGCGCACGCGGCTGCTGCATGTGCGAGGCGGTTCGCGCCGAGGGGTTCCAGGGCGCGTGCCCACTGAGGGTCGATTTCGATAGCGACGGAGCGCTGCAATAGACTAATGGAGACGACCAGACGATCGAGGGAATCGATTTTCATAACTAGTCCCTCTAACCCGGCCAGGGGACCTGCCTCCAGGGTGATACGGGATCCCACGCGCACATACGGGCATGGCACCGCGGATAACCCCGAGCGAGCCACGCGTTGGAGGGTTTCGATTTCCTGCTCTGCCACGGGGAGCGGCACTCGGCCTGCACTAACAAACCCAGTTACACCCGGGGTGGTGAGCACTGGAACGAGACGGTCACTTAGATCGATCCGGCAGAAGATATAGCCTGGAAACAGGGGGAGTTCGACGATCTTTTCGCGATCCGACCACCGCCGCCGGCACGAATATACGGGCAGGAATTCCTCGAAGCCCTTGCCTCGCAGGGCCGCGGCGGCGGCGTTTGCGCGGCGGGTTTGAACCCGTAGGGCGTACCAATGGTATAAGTTCGAAATCATGATATGTCAAGGCACACTGCCGCCATTAAAGCCACAGCGGCAAGTGGAAAAACAAGAGTACCGAAAAACTTACACACGAATTCCAGGTAGAAGAGGTGAACTGGAGCGTAACAGGTTCAGAGTCTGGAGCGTTGCGGTTTAAGAATTAGCAACGCTTTACCGACAATAGCACAGCCAAAAAAGACAAGTGATGACGGGCAGCTTACAGTTGTTAGACTACGCACAACGACGGCGGCGAGTCAGGTATCCTTGCGGGTTTCTCAGCCAAATTCCAGCACACGGATCGAGGTGGTGGCCCAAAAGAGTAACCCGAGTAACGCCCCAGTATCTGGACGGAAGGCAACACTAATCTCAATTTCCCATTTTCGAACAGTAAATACAAAAGCGTTGGAAGATGCCGTCTTATGTCAACGAACGTTCACATCAGTAATATTCGGCTATCTTACGGCTTCCATTCATCCACGTTCCAGGCACAATCGCCAAGTCATAACCACCGGCTGGGCGGCGCAGTCGCTGAATCCGGCACGCCATCGAGAAGAGTCTCGAAATAATCCGCGAGCGTGACGTTTCACCTGTTGGGCCTCTGCGTGCTAGCAGGCATGCATGGCACGCCAATTCTTTACTGGGCCGCAATATCAGAATCGCAACCCTACGGAACTGAACGACACCGCCGAGCACGCCCATACGGTGGCCGAGCAGCACGGAAAACAAGAGAACCTGTCAGGCACGGAGCTGTCCCGCCGGGCTGCCGAACACAACCACGAGGCCGGCTCGCAGCATGAGCACGGGATCGCCAAATTCGGACACGAGGACATCGCTGCTCTGGCACACGCATTGTGGATCCAGCGCGGAAGCCCGCACGGATCGCCGGAGGAGGACTGGCACCACGCCGTAGAGATCCTGCGCGCGCGCTCTTTCGCTCACTAGCGCGGACTCAAAGGAAGCCCCGCGGCCTTCAGGTCCTCCCGAACGACGCCGACTTGCTGCATTGCCTTGTCAAAAAACTGCGTGGGAGGATTCTGGGCCAGAGAGGGCAGATGATCGATGAAGTCCTGCTTGCTCTTGCCGTATTTATCCAAGTACTCGGAGAGGCTGAACGTCGGCCCGAACAAAGCCACCACTTCGTTTTCCAGTGTCACCATCTGCAGGATCGCGTCGGAGATCTTCTGGCGTGAGTCGGGGTGCGCCTTGAAGTCGTTTACGTGCTCTTCCAGGAGCTTTCGCGAAATCGCCAGAGGATAGAGGAAGTAGCGCCAGTCTTCCTGGCGAATGTCGTAGAATGCCGGCCGGGCGAAAAGCGGTGTCAACGCTTCGACAGTCTGGCTGTCGGTCGCCGGGCGCGGCAAGCGCTTCAGCGCGGCCAGGTTGGCGACAACACCGTCGATCACCTCGTCGCCCGTCTTTGGCGGTTGCGGCGCTGCCGGTGGGCGCTGCGGTGCGGCGCGTTCGGCGCGGGCGCCCGTGGCCTTGAACTGCAGGGTGGCCGGTCCGGAGCCGACGATATAATCCTTCAGGTCGGCAGGCGGGTAGGGCGGCTTTTCCGCATGCAGTGTGATCGGCTGCCCCTGTTCAGCGTGCGCGGGCAATACGAAAGAGCCATTCACTTCGGTCGGTCTGGCCTCATCGCCATATCCCGATACGCTGACGATGGCGTTGCCGACGGAGTATCCGGCGGGATCATAGACGGTGCCGCGGACTGCCAGTTCGCCCGCTTTTTTCAATTGAATTGTGACTGGCTCGACCGGACCTTGGCCTAAAGTCAGGGCGGATTCCCCACGCAGACCTTGGGCGGACACCTCCGCCCAGATCTTGCCCTCCTCTTTCTTGGTGGAGGGATCTCGCGGAATGGCGATTTCCCACCCGCTGTCGGTTTTCTTGATTTCTCCGCCCAGGGAACTCCAGATATGCGCGTCGCTCACGGGAATGCCATTGGCGCCGATGACGATCACGCGGACGTCGCGAAAGGGAGCGTCGGCGGCCGGCCCGGTTGGCGTCGTGCTCCACCAGGCCATGACGCCTGCAAACACAAATGCCAGCACGGGTATATAGCGGCGATTGCTGCGATTGGCGAAGTCTAGCAGGAGGGCCAGCGCGGAAAATGCGAAAACGATACGCACCAGAATAACGATGAGCCCCGGATCGAGTTTGGAGAGGACATCGACGCCGAACACCTTGTCGAGCAGAAGAAAGAAAGCGCCGATAATAACTCCCGGCAGACCGAACTTCTGTCCCAGCTGGACCAGCAGTCCCTTGTCGTCGGGATCGGGCGGGCGCGGAGGGTCGGGGGCCTTGGCTGGAGTGGGATCTGCGGCTGGGCGTTTGAGAATGGGTGGTGGGGCAGGCGCGGGATTCGGAACGAGCTCGGGCCTCATGCTGCGTTTGTTTTGAAGAGCCTCGAAGCCGGTTTTCCAGTCGTCGAAGCCGGTGGCCTGCTGGGCAGCGTCGGCGAGATCTTCCAGGACATGCCGAATCTGAACGGCCGTCAAACCGCTTAGCGGGAAAATAAAGTGAGCGTCGGCTTCCGGCTTCCCTCCCTCCACAGGCAAAGAAGCTTCCGCCCACAAACACGGCAATTCGCCGCGCTGCAGGCCGCGAAAACGTTGTAATCCTGCCTGTTTGAATAAATCTCCGAGATCCGGGATAAAGAGGTTGATTCGTGAGCCGGTAATCGTTTCAAGGCTTTTCAGACTGGGCGGATGAAAGTAAGCCCAGGCGACGGTGTCGTCTTCCAGGCAGAACGCCCCCAATTGAAAGACTTCGCCCATATCTCAGACTTTCGCCTGCGCTTCACGACGGCAGGCGGCGATCGCCTCCTCCATCTCCTCGTCGGTGGGATCGCGGCCTTCCGGCAAATGGCGGCGAAGGCAGGAGGGCGTGGGAATACCGGCGGCTCCGCCTCCGCCGACCACCACCATGAAAGCCTCGGCCAGGTGCTGCATGCTTTTGGTGGCGGCAAGATTGAAGATCTTGGGGGCGAGGCTCTCTTCGAGGCCGAAAGAAGTGAGGATGTCGGGCAGGGACCGCTGGGCCAGAAGAGCGCCGATCTTGAGGCCGATTTCGAGGATGGTAGAGTCGCGGGCGACCTCCAGTGGCAGGCCCTTCTGCACTTTCTCGACGAGCATTTCCGACGTCCGTTGCGACATGATCGGAGACCTCCGTGACTGAAGAATGATACCAGGACGAGGCGTTCGGCGACAATTCGCGCCGCCGGCCGCACTAACAGGTCCAAATGTTAGGATGTGTGGGGTGAGCGAAGCGAACAGGCCGATGCGGAGGTGGCTGGAGCCTGGCGCGTTGCTTTTAGGGCTCGGCATATTCATCGCAATAGCCTGCGCGATTGCACAAAGCCGCTTACTCTGGTACGACGAAATCTTCACGCGGCAAGTGCTGGAACAGGGCTCCTGGAGCCGGATTATGGCGGCGCTACGCCGCGGCCTCGACCTGCAGCCGCCGCTGTTTTTCCTGGTGACCGGGTGGACCCGGCCCCTCGGTGGCGATGAGATCGGCCTTCGAATACCGGCGATGCTGGGTTTCGCGGCCGCCGGATTCTCTCTCTATCTCATCGCGAGGCGTTGGTTCTCGCAAGGCTATGCCGTCGCAGCCCTGTTGGCGCCCTGTATCCTGTGGTTCAATCCCTTGGCTGTCGAAGCGCGGCCGTACGGGTTGGAATTAGGCTGTGCGGGACTGGCCTTGTTGGGTTGGACTTACCGCGACCGGCAACCGTTCGCTAAGACCATCTATCTTCTGGGTGTGCTGGGCGCCGCGCTGATCCATTACTACGGATTTCTGGTGGCCGTCCCGTTCGGCGCAGCAGCGGCATGGACCCTGATGCGCCGCCGCCGTTGGGATGTATGGACCATCGCCGGCTGCGTCGGCGCCTTCCTTCCCGACCTGTGGAACTATTCGCTGATCCGTAGCGGGATCGCGTTTTATAAACAGGGAGCATGGAATGCGCCGAGCGGATCGAAGCTGCTGTTCTCGTCCTACGGATGGGCCGTGGCCGCATTAGGCGCCGTCTTCGTGGCCAGCCGCTGGTTTGCACCGCCGGAAAAAACGCAACCGCAAGGCAATCCGAGCGGCGAAGACCTGGTATGTTGGGCGGCCTTTTGCGCCGTGCCGGTTGTTGCGCTGGGGGTCGCCAAAGTAGTCTCCGGCATGATCGCGCCGCGGTACGTGTCGATGTACTCGCTGGGGTACGGGCTGCTCTTCGTTTTCTTGCTGGCGCGGTGCGCGAACGGCGCCCGCTCCCTGGGTTATGCCGCCGCGGGCGCCGCGTCCATCGCCTTCCTGATCCTGGCAGGAAGCGAGTTGCAGACCGCCGGGCGCCAGCGGGCCGAAGTGCTGTCCAACTGTGCGAGTTTCGCAGATCTGTTGGACCGGTCCGCGTACCGCCAGTCCACCCTGCTGATAGGGGATTGGACGATCGCCATGCAGGCGGCCTTCTATTGCCCGGCGATCCGCGACCGCATGGTATTCCCAGCGGACCCCGAACGCTCGCTGCGATACCTGGGCAACGATACGGCCCACAAGGGCCTTCTCCACCTGCGCGGAAGCTTTCCGCTGCACGTCGAGCCGCTGGAAGAATTGGTACACCGGTCGCGCCACGAACTCCTGGTATTCGAAGTCGGCCAATCGTTTCTGAAACGGTACTTCACCGACGAGGCGGAGTTCGCCGGACGCGTTCACCTGCTCGACGAGGGCGCCACGTTTTCCGTCTACGCCGTGGATCCCGCACCGGCGAGCGCGGCGGCGCGGCGGGAGATGCCGTGATCTCCGCACTCATTCCGGTGTACCGCGGCGAGCGAACCATTGAAGATCTGGTCCACCGTTTAAGCCAGGCGCTTCAGGCGACTGGAGACCATTGGGAAATCCTGCTGATCAACGACGCCAGCCCCGACAATAGCTGGGCGAAAATCGAGGAACTGGCGCGCCATTTGCCGCAGGTTCGTGGGCTGGACCTGATGCGCAACTACGGCCAGCACAATGCGCTGCTGTGCGGACTGCGTGCGGCTCGCGGCGATATCGTAGTGACGCTCGATGACGACCTGCAACATGCACCCGAGGAGATTCCCGCCCTGCTGGCCCGCCTGGCAGAGGGGTTCGACGTGGTTTACGGTGCGCCGCGCCGCACGCGCCAGGCGCCTTGGCGGCGCGCCGGATCCTGGCTTACGCGGCGCATCCTAAGCCACGCGATGGGCGTCGAGGCGGCTTCAAACGTGAGCGCCTTTCGCGTGTTCCGCACGCGGGTCCGCGATGCTTTCGCGGCGTTCGACGGTCCCAATGTGAATCTCGACGTGCTGCTCACCTGGGGAGCATCGCGGTTCGCCGTGGTGCGTGTGGAGCATCATGCGCGCGAGGGCAGCGAGTCAACTTATACCGTGCGCAAACTAATCCGCCACGCCAGTAATATGATCACCGGTTTCACGGTGTTGCCGCTGCAATTCGCGAGCGTATTGGGTTTCATTCTGACAGCCGTGGGGGCGCTGCTGCTGGTGTATATTATTCTGGTTTACCTGGTAAGCGGCCGCCAGGTTCCGGGGTTCTATTTTCTGGCGTCGGTGATCGTCCTGTTTGGAGGCGCGCAACTGTTTGCGCTGGGGATCATCGGCGAATATCTGGCACGCATCCACTCCCATGCCATGCGACGCAATACCTACTCCATTCGGCGCGAAACCGGCGAGGCGAAATCGGCCGGAGCGAACCTCGCATGATCCGCCGGCTGGAGTGGGATAGCACGCATTTCCAACGCCGTATCGGGCGTGTGGAGGGCGATGCGCCGGAAGTGAGCGCGGATTTCGATTGCCTCTATTTCCTGGCCGCCGCCGGTGACGTGCGGGGGCGCGAGCGGGCGCTCGAACTGGGATTTATCGAGATGGGCGACCGTGTGGAACTGATCTCCAACAGCTTGCAGGTGGGTCCGTGTGCCGGAGTGCGCGCGGCGCGGCGTGAGGATGTCGATCGCCTGGCGGCCATCGAGTTTCCCGGCACGCGCTTTTCGCTCGATCCTCACTTTGCGCGAGAACGCGTAGCGGCGCTCTACCGCGGCTGGATCGAGAAGCTGATCACGACTACTTTGGTGGCCATGGAAGGGAGCGCCATCGCCGGCTATGTGGCCTGCGAAGCGGAAGAGAGCCGCATGCGCATCGGCCTGATCGCGGTGGCCGAGAACTGTCGCGGCCGCGGCGTCGGTGGAACGCTGCTCCATGCCGCCGGCCATTTCGCAAGCGAGCGGCGAATCGGGGAGCTGACGGTGACCACACAAGGATCGAATGGGGCGGCGCTTGGCTTGTACCGCCGTCATGGATTTCGCGAGGTAGCGCGCGGGACGTGGTTTCACTGGTGGCAGGAATGAGCGCGTGGCGGATTCCCTTCAATCGGCCCACCCTGCTCGGGTCGGAATTCGATTACATGCGCATGGCGCTTGAAAGCGGCAGGCTGTCCGGTGGCGGCGCATTTTCTGCACGGGCCGAAAAGACTTTGGAGCGCCAGGTGGGAGCGGCGCGCGTGCTGCTGACGCCTTCCGGTACCGCCGCGCTGGAAATGGCCGCGCTGTTATTGAGACTCCAGCCAGGCGGCGAGGTCATCGTCCCTTCCTTCACTTTCGTCTCGACGGCGAACGCGTTCTATCAATTCGGCGCCCGCATTGTCTTCGCGGACATCCGGCCGGACACTCTCAACATCGACGAACGGCAGGTACGGCAGCTCATCACTCCGCGAACGCGCGCCATCGTGGCGGTCCACTACGCCGGAGTAGGCGCGGATATGAAGGCCTTGCTCGACTTCAACGTCCCCGTGATTGAGGACAACGCCCATGGCCTGTTCGGCCGCAGCGGGAACAAGCCGCTGGGCAGTTTCGGCTCTGCCGCCGCCACCAGTTTCCATGAGACCAAGAGCTTCACTTGCGGGGAAGGCGGAGCGCTGATTCTGAACCAGCCGGCATGGATCGAGCGAGCCGAAATCCTGCGCGAGAAAGGCACCAATCGTAACCAGTTCTTCCTGGGGCAAGTGGACAAATACACGTGGGTCGATCGCGGATCGAGCTATCTGCCCTCGGAGTTGAGCGCGGCGTTTCTGCTGGCGCAGCTCGAACGATGCGACGAAGTGCAAACACGCCGGCGGATCCTGTGGGAGCGGTATGCCAGGGAGTTGGAAGGCTGGGCCTGCGCCTCGGCAGTGCGCCTGCCCTACATACCCGCCGATTGCGACCAGGCCTTCCACATGTTTTACCTGCTGCTGCCCAGCAATGAGGCGCGCAATCGCCTGATCGCACACCTGGCGGCACGCGGAATCCTGGCGGTCTTCCATTACGTGCCCCTCGATTCTTCTCCGGCCGGCCGCGAGGCAGGTGTGGCGCCGCTCGGCTGTCCGGTCACCGCAGATATCAGCGCCCGGCTGGTGCGGCTGCCCTTTTTCACCGGCCTCTCGGAGGAAGATCAGACCGAAGTCATCCGCGCGGTGCGGGAGTTTTCGCCGTGAAGACGTATGACCCGGCGTTCTTCGACCACTTGCGACAGGTACAAGATCGCCACTTCTGGTTCGTCGCGCGCAATCGGGTAATCGGTGCGGTTGCGTCGACGCTGTTGCGGGAAACGGGTTCGCGCATTCTCGAAGTCGGGTGCGGCTGCGGCAATGTGCTTCCCACGCTCGCCGGGATCGCAACGGCAGCGACGGTGGTCGGCATGGACCTGTTCCAAGAGGCACTGGCACACTGCCGCGGCCGGTTCGAACTGGTGCAGGCGGATGCCACCGCGCTGCCGTTCCGCGCTTCGTTCCACCTGGCTGGATGTTTCGATGTGCTGGAGCACATGGACGACGATGTCGCCGTAGCGGCCGGCATCCGGTGCGCGATCCGCGCCGGGGGATGGCTCCTGGTCACTGTGCCGGCTGGACCCGGCTTGTGGAGCGCCTTCGATGAAGCCGCCATGCATCGCCGCCGTTACACCGAGGCAAGCCTTCGCGCCATGCTCACGAAAGCCGGTTTTGAAGTCGACTTCGTCAGCCCGTTTATGAGCGCGACTTATCCGCTTCTATGGGCGCAGCGCCGGTTCGGCTCGCGTTCGCACGGTCAGCAGGCAGTGCACGACGAACTTCGCATCGTCCCGGGACTCAATGCGCTTTTGAAGGGGAGCTTGCGGTGGGAGCCGGGTTGGCTGGCGGCCCGCAGATCTTTGCCCTTCGGCTCTAGTCTTCTGGCCATCGCGAGGATCGAAGGATAAGACTCCGCTACCGGTGGTACACTCGCTTTTTTGAGCCAATGCCTCCATCGCGTGATGGGCTTCTGCTGAATTCGTCCAAGCAAGAGCGCTCAATGCCCTCGCTGTTCCGCCCCGCCGCCGGCCACTTGGTCGCGGCGGTTCTTTTACCGTTCGCGGGAATGTTCTACAGCATCGTGGTGTGGGGAGCCATTGACGGCAGCAACGACTTTACCGATCATCTGAGCTTTGCCCGCGATTTTTACTGGTTCGGCCGGCCGCCGGTTCCCCACTTTCTCTTCCATGGTTTGACGGCGGCTCTCTATGCCACCGGTCTTGCCGGTTCCTTCGCATCCGCCGCACGTGCCATGATCGTCGGCTGCTACCTTGCGGTCCCCTTGCTCCTTTACGGATTTCTGTGGGCGCTCTTTCGGAATACCCGCTTGGGCCGCCCGCCCATTCTGTTGGCGGCGTCCCTGGCCACGCTTCTGGCGCAGCCCATCACGCGAAACCACGCGTATATGCTCGGCTTTTTCTGGCCTGAGCCGTACCACAGCCCTACCATGGTCGTCCTCAAGCCGTTCGCTATCGCCGGTTTTGCCGGTGCGGCCTGGTATCTGTCTCATCGCAGCGGCGCACATGTATTCCTGACGGCGCTTTTCACCTTGGCGACCGTCGCGGGAGCGCTGAGCAAGCCAAGTTTTCTGATCTGCCTGGTTCCGGCTGTTACGGTGCTGGCGGTATACCGGCTCGCGCGAAAACTCCCCGTCTCAGTGGTTGGCCTGCTGGCCGGCCTCTATCTTCCCGCGGCCGTGGTGCTCGGCTGGCAGGCATGGTTCACTTATTCGGGCCACGGCACGGGCGAATACCACGACGCCATCCGCTGGGCCCCCTTCAAAGTCATGGGCGCCTGGACATCGGGCCTTACATCCAAACTGCTGCTGAGCATAGCCTTTCCACTCGCCGTCACGATCTGGTATTGGGAGGAGGCGCGCCGCGATACGGTACTGCAACTATCGTGGCTATGCTTCCTGTTCGGCGCCTTCTACAGTTACATGCTGGCCGAGACTACGAATTGGTTGGCCGGGAATTTTACCTGGTCGGGAGACGTTACGGCCTTCACCTTGTTCATCGGTTCAGTGGCATTCTGGCTTCGGCAGGCCCCCGTTCCGGCCGGCGCAAAGCGGTCGATTCAATGGGCGTTTTGGCTGAGCGGGGCGGTCCTGCTCTTACACGCGATCTCCGGTGTGAGACTGGACTGGTTTTATCTTTGGCATCACGGCTGTGCTCCCGATTATCGCGGGGGATTCATCTGCCGTGGACAGCCGTAGTGCCTGATAAATGCGATACGCCACCCCGCCCGTGCGGGAAGAGGGGCCGCGTAACGACGGAAACGCTCTTCTTCCCTTCCGGCAGCGACGGCGCGCGGAACGAAGCCATCGCGCAGGAACGGTCCACACCGGCGGCGCCTGCCCCGCCGCGCGCTGAGCTTGCGAACGCCTGTTCGCCGGCAGTGTACAGATTTTCATCCGGCATACGCCGAACGCCTTCGCGATCTGACACGCGACCGGCCGCCGAAGATTTACTGCTTCGTGGGACTCAGTTCCGCCATGATGAGCACCAGCATGGCGATACGGCGCGCTCCAGGATCGGTGGCGCGAAGCTGCATCGCCTGGCTGGGATCTCCCCCTACGAGTTTGCCGTCGGCGTCGAAATGGAGCTCTTTGGCACCGACCTTGGCGCTGCCATCGTCGGCGATGGTCGCAAGTTCCGACCCCTGGGCGTCCACCACACTGCCGGTGGGCAGCAGTTTCCCGCGCAGTGCGCCGTCAGGCGACGTGACCGTGCCGTCTTCGTGAACGCGGCCCCAAGGCCCTTGCGGGCTGGTGATCACGCCGACCGCCGACATGGTGAGAGGCCTGCCTTGAGCGTCTTCCAACTGAAATGTTATGAGCGTCAAATGAACCTCCCCGTTTTTGCCGGCCGTCCCTGTGTTGGCGGTCGACGGGCTGGGCGCCTGCGACCCGCAACCCGCTAATACAATTACACCGACCACGGCTGCCATTCGAAGTTGCGCCACATGCCTGCGATTGTTCATAAGTTACTCACGCCACGTCGCGGGCGCCGTTTCCGTGACAGGTAAACTTCCAGCTCTTGGTGGTGTTGATCAACATAGTCTTGGCTTGCACCGAGACAATCAGAGGAATGGCGCCTACCGGAGCGTCCTTAGACCCCGAGTTGAAGGCGTTTCCGCTGACCGTGGCATCGATGTTCAATGTCCAGCCCCATTCCACATCGCAACTCTTGCACCATACGTTGAAGTTATTCAGGAACAGCCCGCGCGCCTTAGTGCTCTGGCCGTACCACAGACAATCCAACTGGAGCTGAACGTCGATCACGGTGATGCCGAGCTTGTTTTTCAGCTCATAGCTGAACGGCATGCTTTCATTCTTCCAACCATATAGCTCATTGAAAGGAATCTTACCGGGGATGGCCTGGCAGAAGCTGGTCTTGGCCGAACTATCCGGCTTATTATCCTTTACGATGGCCCAGGCTTTATCCAGGCCGTTGATGATGGTATCTGCCGCGCTATCTCCCATTAAGCTTGCCCTTTCAGTGGCGGGACCGCCACTCCCGGCTTCGTGCTGATCCCTTTGGCCACCAGGTCGCCGCCGTGCTTCAAGTGGCTTTCAGTGCTGCCGCGTCCTTGGGCCGCAACCTTCAACAATTCCGTCAGCATCGCCGAAGCTGCCGCATCTTTGGCCTTCGTCGCTATCTGCTGATCTTTGGCAACCGCGGCTTTTATTTTGTCCAAGGCCTTGAAATAGCTGGCGTGGTCCCCGGATTTCTCGACTTCCATTTTGGGAGCAGCTTCGGTCAACGCTTTCAATACCTCGCCACCCGCTATGGACTTCGGCGCGTTCTTCTTCCACCAGCCCGGATTGAGCTCTACCTTCGCCATAAAATGACTTCTCCTCCGCCGGATTTGTCAGATTGCACCGAGTGCGGCCGCTCGATTCCCCGAATACCGAAAACCCGCCGAGATTGGCGCTCCGCAAGCATTGAAAGGAGTGTACGGCATCTGCAAAGTGGATTGCAAGAATGCCCCCGCCAACTCCCACGGGAACGGTACCAGTAACGGGCCGCACCCCATCGCCAGTCGCGCCCAGAACGTATTGCACGCTTCCGGCCGCAGAATCGTCAAGAGGCAGAGGTGCCATCATGAGACTGCGTCTGCCGATCGCGATTGTGTTGACCCTGGCCGCCGCGTCCGCCCAATCGCCGGTGCGAAAGTTCGAGGTGGCCTCCGTAAAGCGCTGCCGGGACACCGACCGCGTGAGTGGCGGCGCCCGCTCTCCCGGCAGCATCCACCTCAACTGCCTGACCGCCGCCAATCTCATCCGCATGGCCTACCTCATATACCCAACCGGCCGGGCGAATGTGCCCGTCTCTCCCACGGTATTCCAGACGCCCATCTCGGGAGGGCCGCCCTGGATCGATTCCGAGCGCTTCCGGATCGACACCAAAGCGGACGCCCCAGAGATCCCGGAGACGATGCAGGGTCCGATGCTGCAATCGCTGCTGGAGGAGCGATTCCGGTTGAAGCTTCATCACGAGACCAGGGAAACCAACGTCTTCGAATTGACCGTGGCGAAGGGTGGCGCCAGGCTGCCTTCGGCAAAGGCGGGAGGATGCGTGCCGATGGACCGCGACCATCTTTCACCACCGGCCGCTCCGGGGCAACCGGGGCCGGCGTACTGCGGCGCGATCCGCTGGTTTGCAAACAGCGGGACCGACGTTCCCGGCGCCACCATGGCGGATCTTTGCCGCGGGTTAACCGCCTTTGTGGACCGCGATATCGTCGACAAGACCGGCATTGCAGGCGTATTCGACATCCGCCTGGAGTTGACCCCGGGCGACCTCGGATATGAACGTGCTTCGCCCGACCCCACGTCGAACTTCACTCCGGGAGACGGCAGGGCCATCGCCGCCGCGCTCGAAAAGATCGGTCTGCACATGCGGCCGGCAAAGGGCGCGATGCAGATTCTGGTGGTCGACCATGTGGAACAGCCATTGGAGAATCAGTGAGAAACGGCGGGCTCACACTCCGCGCCGGTCGCCGTACAACTCCACGTGCAGGCGCGGACTGAAACGGAATCCTTCGCTCTTGCAGATCTCCGCCAGCCAGAGAGAGCGCTCGCGCACCACGTCGCGGTCGGTACCTTCGGGCATGAGGACGACGCGATCGCGGTCGGCGCGCAGGGTTTCGAGCAGCGCCCGCACTTCCGCCATGTCGTCCGGTTGGGCGATCACGAATTTGAGCTGATAGGGGTAGCGATCCACCAGTTCACGCAGAACGCCGGTCTGGATGCGCAGACGGTCGTGCTGTATGGCCCATGGCCCGGACGGTGTGGAGTTGGCAAGCTTCGGGCTGATGCTCATCAGGTCGCAGGCCACAGGACGGAACACCGTGCCGGCGGTCTCGATGGTGATATGCAGGCCGAGCGCGCGCAGGCGTTCGGTGAGCGGGATCGCCTCCGGCAGAATCATCGGCTCGCCGCCGGTCACCACCACGTGGCGCGCCGGGTGGGCTTTCACTTCGTCGAGAATCTGCTCGAGCGAGAGATCGGCGCCTTCGGGCTGCCAGGAAGTGTACGGCGTATCGCACCAGGAGCAGCGCAAATTGCAGCCGCTGGTGCGGATGAAGACCGAAGGCACGCCCACCAGGGCGCCCTCGCCTTGCAGCGAGTAAAACAGCTCAGCGATCTTCAACGCCCGCCTCTTCGAAGCCTTTGCGCCGCAGCAGGCAGGCGTCGCACTCCCCGCAGGCGCGGCCGTCGGGCGCGGGATCGTAACAACTGAACGTGACCCCGAACGGTACGGCGAGGTCGCGCGCCAGTTCCACGATCTGCGCCTTGCTCAACTGCAGCAAGGGAGTGTGGATGCGGAGCCGCGTGGCGCCTTCCACCCCGGCCTTGGTCGCCAGGTTCGCCATATTTTCATACGCGGCGATGTACTCCGGGCGGCAATCGGGATAGCCCGAGTAATCGAGCGCATTGACGCCAATGAAAATATCGGAACTGCCCAACACTTCCGCCCACGCCAGCGCGAAGGAAAGGAAAATGGTATTGCGCGCCGGCACGTAGGTGATGGGAATGCCGTGGCCGATTTCCTCCGCGGAGCGCGCCTTGGGCACCGCGATATCGGCCGTCAACGCCGACCCTCCGAAGGCATCCAGCCCGATTTTCGTCACCAGGTGCCGCTCGGCGCCGAAATGCGCCGCGATGCGCGCCGCCGCCTCCAGTTCGTGCCGGTGGCGCTGGCCGTAATCGAAAGAGAGCGCGTAGCAGGCGTAGCCTTCCTGCCGCGCCAGCGCCAGGCAGGTAGAGGAATCGAGCCCGCCGCTCAACAGGCAGACTGCGTTTTTGGGGATTGGCACGAGGGAGTCCTATACAATTATAGTCGTCCGGTGCGAATTCGCTTTCTGACATCCACTCCCCTCGATATCCGCGGCGGCAGCGGCACCTATGTGGGCATCCACGTTCTGGCGCGCGCGCTGCAAGGCCTGGGACATCAGGTAGAGTTCGAGACTCCACGCGTGCGTCTGCCGGTCTTCACGGCACAGCGTCTGCTGTTCAATCGCTCCCTGCGCACCATGCCGGAGTGCGACCTCACGGTGGGGTTCGACATGGACGGCTATCGCATCGCACACGCGCCCGGCCATGTGGCGTCGCTCAAGGGTGTGATTGCCGATGAGGTGCGCTTCGAAACCGGCGCAACGCGATTCACCATGGGGCTCCAGGCTCGCTGCGAGCGCGTGCATGTGGCGCGGGCCTCACGCGTGCTGGCCACCAGCCGCTATTCGGCCGAGCGGGCGGGCGAGTTCTATGGCCTGAAGCAACTGCCGGCGATCGTGCCCGAGTTGATCGATCTGGCCGAATGGCGGCGCCTGCTGGCACAGCAGACCCCCACCGCGAGCGCGCGCTTCACGGTGCTGTTCGTGGGCCGATTCTATCGGCGCAAGCGCGTGGAAGTACTGCTGCGCGCGGCGGCGGCGCTGCGCGGGCGCATTCCCAGCCTGGAAGTGAGGATGGTGGGCGCCGGGCCATGCGGGCCATGGCTGCGGCGGCTGTCGTCAGAACTGAAGCTCGACACGGCCGTCACCTGGCTGGGCGACGTCTCGCGCTCGCAGCTTGTCGACGAGTATCGCCGCGCCGATGTCTTCTGCCTGCCGAGCGTGCAGGAAGGCTTCGGGATCGTGTTGCTGGAAGCCATGGCGGCGGGCAAACCGATTGCTGCCGCGCGCGCCGGCGCCATCCCTGAAGTGATGCCGCACGGCGTGCTGTGCGAGCCGGAAAGCGCGGAAGCGCTGGCCGCGGCCATCGAAGAACTATATCGCTCGCCCGAGACGCGCGCGCAGTTGGCGCAGTTGGGATCGGGGTGGGTGGAGCAGTTCGATGCGCCGCGCGTAGCGCAGCTTTTTCTCGACGCCGCTATTGCACGTTAAACGGGATGGTGACTTGCGTCGCAGAGAGGCGCACGTGTAATTCGACGCGGCCCGCCCGGTCGAAGCGCGGCAGTTTGATCTCGGCCGCAACCCCGCTGCGCACTTTACGGGTGGCGAGGGTGCGCGTCCCGTCGTCGATGCGCAACTCGCCGTCGGCAGCGGGAGTGACGCGCAGAGTGAGCGTGCTACGTGCCGGCACGGACCCTTCGTCCGGTACTTCTATGGGACTGCCTCCGCGCACCATTCGCAGAAGCTGGTATGCACTCGCGGGCACGCTCTCGACCTGCGACTTCTTCATCATCGCGCCCATCCCGGCGCGCGCATCGAGCTGCACGGCGGAGGCCGATACTTCGGCGGTCGTGGTGGCGGCTGCCAACTGCATCCGGAGATTCACGGGAGCCGATGGGCCGTTGGCGGGCGCCACCTCGTGTACTGTGGCGGTTTGGAATCCCGGCTTGGCCGCTGTGATCTGGTACGTGCTTCCCGGCGGTGCAGAAGCTTCAAATTGGCCCCGTTCGTCGGTGGAGGCAGTAAACGTGTCGCCGGTGGTCAGCGAGCGGAGAACCACGTTTGCCGATGCGATTCCCGCGCCGCTGGTATCAGTCACCGTTCCGTGTACCGCGACGGGAGCCAGTATGGCAAGTGTGGTGCGGTCGCGGCCGTTAACCGGCGAGGCTGCGGGCGTTGGCACCTGCAGTTGCGCCGGCACGCCGGATTGCGGTGCGGGCGCAGGTGGCCCCACAGGGGCGTTGCGGTCGCGAGCTTCTGCTTGCGATATCGTGGGCGTTTGCACCTTCTGCCGCATCGGCACGCCGGATTGCAGCCCGCCTTGCGCCGCGGGCGCGGGAGAAGGCGGCCTTACGGGTGCGAACCTGTCTCCAGCCTCAGCCTGCGATGGCGCGACTTGCGCCTGCCGGTTCTGCTGCATCGGCACGCCGGACTGCGCTGCGGCTCGCGGCGCTGGCGGAGGAGGAGGCGGCGCCGGTGCAGCTAACGCCCCTATCGAGGCCGCCGGCGGCGGCGCAGCGGGCGTGGCCTCTGGAGGTAGCGGGAGCGCTTTCATCGCCGGCCGGGCGGTCTTCACTTCCGGCGGGGGCGGCAGCACGGGCGCGGCGTTCTGGGTAGTAGTGGGCGGCTGAAATCGCGGCCGTTCGACCGTCGCCACGTCGGGCAGCCGCTTCGGTCCGCGTGCATGTTCCCAGACCGCCACGCCGGCCACCGCCAGTAAGGCCGCCGCCATCACGACCATCGGACGCCACCAGGCGCGATACCACGGCGCCGGCACATCGTCCAGCGCGGCCAACAGATGCGCGCGCGCCGCCGGGTCGCTCAAGGCATCGCGCAGGGCTTCCTCGCGCGCCAGGGCGTCGAAGAGTTCCTGATCGGTGAGCGCGGCTTCGAACAGCGCGCGCTGCTCCTCAGCAGTCAGGGTGCCGGTGGCGTATCCGCCGAGCAGCTTCTGAATGTCGTCCCGAGTCATCGCGATTTGGGCTCCCAATCCCCGCCCATCAGCTCCATCAAGTTCTTGCGGCACCGGTGGTCCCAGGTGTAGACGGTGTTGATGGCCGCTACTCCCATGATCTTCTGGATTTCCGGAAACGTCCGGCCCTGCAATTTCAGGCGCATCAACTGGCGGCAGCGCTCGCCCAACTGCAGAAGCGCGCGGGCGAGCCGGTCGCGCATCTGCTTGCGCTCGAACTGATCGGCCGGGCTGGCATCGAGATCGGGCAGCGGGATATCGGTGATCGATACCTGGCTGTATTCGCCGTGGCGTACTGCTTTGCGCCGCAGGCTCATCATCTTGAAGCGCGTGATTTGCAGCGATAACGGTAACAGGTCTTCCACCCGCTCCAGGTGCGGATACTTTTCATGCAGAAGCATGAGCACCTCCTGGGCCAGATCTTCCGCAGCATCCCCTGCAAAATGGGATGCCGCGAACCTGACAATCCTTTCACGAAGCTGGGTGAGGACCTCTTCACGCGGCACTGTTGGCTCGCTACCGGAATGATAGCATTCAGTCAGTTTGGAGACCGGTGAAACGGATTGACAGCAGCGGCACAGCGGCACAGAGGCATTCCCGTTCCCGGCTTGACGCCCTTGCTACAATTCCGGTGTGGCCCGAGTCCTGATGGTATCTTCGGAGGCGCAGCCGTTGGCCAAAACCGGCGGGCTGGCCGATGTGGTCGGCGCGCTGCCGGCGGCACTGCGGGAGTGCGGCGACGAAGTGGCGGTAGTGGTGCCGCGCTATGGCTCCATCGACCTGAAACGCGCCCGCCGCGTCTACGACGGTATCGCCATCTATCTGGGAAAGGTCCGTTACGATGTCGCCATCTACCAGGCCACCGCCGATTTCCCCTTCTACCTGGTGGATTGCCCGCCCCTGTTCGATCGCAAAGGCCTCTACGGCGAATCGGGCATGGACTACCCCGACAACCACATCCGCTTCGCGGTGTTCGCGCGCGCGGCGCTAGCAGTGGCGCGGGTCCTCTTCCGCACCGATATCTTCCATTGCCATGACTGGCAGGCCGGACTGGTGCCGGCGCTCCTTCGCAGCAGCTTTTCCAGCGATCCCACCTATCTAGGCGTCAAGACGTTATTCACCATCCACAATCTGGGATACCAGGGCCTGTTTCCCAGGAGCGCCATCGCCGACGCAGCGCTCGACCCCGCACTTTACCGTCCCGACGGCCTGGAATTCTTCGGCCAGATCAGCTACATCAAAGGTGGCATCGCCTACGCCGACGCGCTCAGTACCGTGAGCCCCACTTACGCGCGCGAGATCCAGACGCCGGAGTACGGCTTCGGTATGGATGGCGCGCTGCGGTCGCGGTCGGCCGTGCTGTCGGGCATTCTCAACGGGGTGGATTACCGCCAGTGGGATCCGGAGATCGACTCTTTTATTCCGGCGCGCTATTCGGCCGACGATCTGGCGGGCAAGCGCATCTGCAAGCAGCACCTGCTGGAGGAGTTCGGTCTGCCGCCGGCGGCCATGGATCGCCCGCTCATCGGCATCGTCTCGCGCTTTACGCGGCAGAAGGGCACCGACATCCTGGCGGAGATCGCGGGCCAGTTGGCGGCCGACGATTTGTACCTGGTGGCGCTCGGTTCGGGCGAACCGGAGTACGAGGCATTTTTCCGGCGAATGGCGGCGGAGCACCCGGGGCGGATCGCAGTGCGGATCGGATTCGACAATGGACTGGCGCATCGCATTGAGGCGGGTGCGGACATGTTCGTCATGCCCAGCCGGTACGAGCCTTGCGGGCTCAATCAGATCTACAGCTTGCGCTACGGGACGGTGCCGGTGGTGCGCGCCACCGGCGGCCTGGATGATACCATCGAGGAGGGCACGGGGTTCAAGTTTTGGGAGTATTCCGGGCAGGCGCTGTTAGGCGCGGTCCGGGCAGCGGTGGGGGCTTTCGGGGACCGCGACGGCTGGCAGGAAACGATGCGCCGCGGAATGCGCAAGGATTTCTCCTGGAAGGCATCCGCCACCTTATATTCAGCGCTCTACCGGCGTCTGCTGGGCGCCGATTGAATCTTTTTCGCGGTAAACGATTCTAATTACACAGGAGACAACATGGCAGGACAGAATACATTGACCTTTACCGATGCCGCTTTCGATCAGGAAGTGCTCCGGTCGGACGTACCGGTTTTGGTGGATTTTTGGGCCGAATGGTGCGGCCCTTGCCGGCAGATGGGGCCTACGATCGACGTCGTAGCCACTGAATATGCCGGAAAGGTGAAAGTCGGCAAGGTGGACGTGGACGCCAATGGCAGTACGGCCATGCGCTACAACGTGCGCGGAATCCCCACGCTGCTCCTCTTCAAGGACGGCCAGGTGGTGGAACAGCGCGTGGGCGCGATCGGCAAGTCCGACGTCAAGAAGATGATCGATCCTCACGTTAACGCGCTCGCATAAGGTCTCGCGGAGCGCATTTCCATTCAGTATGCAGGCAGGCCGGCGGGGAGGCGGCAAACCGCTCCCCTGCAGGGGACGCTTTGCGGGCACTCCGCCGCCGGGCGCGCGCGAAGGTGCGCATTTTAGACGACGGTGCGGAAACGTACGAAATTCACCAGCGGGGGCCTGAAAAGGTTCCCGTTTTTTGCGTTTCTGGTTGAAAAGCACCAGAGGGTGGCTGAAATGAGTGGATAACCTTCCCGCAATTCATAGCATCTATATTGGTGGAACAAGGAGGAGGTGGCCACAAATGGAACGCCACTGGACGAAATTCGAAGTTCGGAAAGTTTTATCGGTCGGCTGTGTATTATTGATGGCCGGCATGGGTTCGGCTGTCTTTGCGCAGGCGCCTGCACCTCCACCGCCGGCGGCTCAGGGCCAGGCGGCCTTTGCGCCTCAGCAACTGGATGATCTGGTGGCGCCCATCGCGCTATATCCCGACCCGCTTCTGGGTCAGGTACTGGCTGCCAGCACTTACCCGGTGGAATTGGTGGAGGCGCAGCAATGGGAGCAGGCCAACGGCAGCCTGCAAGGGCAGCAACGGGTGGACGCGGCCAAAGAGCAGAACTGGGACGCCAGCGTTCAGGCGATGGTAGCGATGCCGGATGTGCTCGCCAAGTTGACGCAGGATGTCCACTGGACTACGGACTTGGGCAACGCCTTTTTGGCGCAGCCGGCTGACGTGATGGCCGCGGTGCAGCGCATGCGCGCACGCGCCCAGGCGAACGGTAAGCTCCAGACCAACCAGCAGGAGACGGTAAGCACGGAGTCGCAGGACGGACAGCAGGCGATTCAGATTCAGCCCGCCGATCCGCAAGTAGTTTACGTCCCTTATTACGACCCTGCCTATGTTTGGGGCGCGCCGGTGTGGGGCGAATATCCCCCGCTCGCATATCCTTACTATGGGTTGGGCTGGTATCCGGGAATCAACATCGGACTGTACTTCGGCGGCGGTTGGGGCGGCTGGGGCGGTTGGGGTTGGGGCCCGAACTGGTTCGGCGGCGGCCTTTACATGAACGTCGGGTTCTTTAACCACTACGGATACCGTTACGGCGGCATCTACGGTGGAAGGTTCGGCGGCGGCTTCCGCGGGAATACGGCCTGGATGCATGATCCCTCCCACCGCATGGGCGCCGGCTATTCCAACGCGCGCTTGAATGCGCGTTACGGTGCGGCATCGCAGGCGGCGCGGATGGAATCCGGGCGGACGGGCAACTACCACAGCTTCGGCAGCGCCGGAAACAGTTACCGCGGCAGCAACTACGGTTCTACAGCCGGTCGTAATTACGGCTCGACGGCCGGTCGGAGTTACGGTTCCACGGCTGGTCGTAGCTACGGTTCGACGGCTGGTCGCAGCTACGGCACGCAGGGCGCCGGAGGCTATCAGCACTTCCAGGGCGGCCGGCAGACCTATCAGGCCCCGGCACAGCGCTCCTACTCGAACGGCGGACAGCGTTACAGTGCGCCTTCGGCCCAGCACTATAGTGCACCGGCGCAGCATTACAGCGCACCGGCGCAGCACTACTCCGCTCCCAGCGGCGGTGGCGGTCGCAGCTACGGCGGCGGCGGCGGAGCCCGCAGCTACGGTGGCGGCGGTGGTCATAGCTCAGGCGGCGGTGGCGGCCACAGCGGTGGCGGCGGCCATGGCGGTCGACGGTAGTTGTAGTTCGAAACTAAGCGAAGCGGGCCGGCTTACATGCCGGCCCGCCTTTTTTATTTAGTGGCACGAAAGTGCCTCCACGGATCGGGTGTTCCTGGCGTCGAGAGGGTATGATGAACCGGAGGGGACCCGAAATGCGGATTTTCCCGCTGCTCCTGCTCGTTCCCATGGCGCTGCTGTATGCGCAGAAGGCTTCCCACACACTCGATGGCGACATAATCGACTCTATTACCGGAGCGCCGGTAGCGTCGGCGAGAGTGAAGTTGGGCAGTTTGTACGGCGCGGCGGATGCGCGCGGGCATTTCCACTTCGATAACTTGTCCCCCACCACCTATACGTTGTCCGTGGACCACCCCGGCTATTTGGCGGCCAACCCCATTCGGATCGGGGCGAAGCAATCGACGGTGCGGGTGCCGCTGACGGCTGGCGGAATTATTTACGGAGTGGTCACCGACCCGAACGGGCTTCCGGCATTGGCTGGCGTAGGATTTCTGGTGCTGCTTTTCGAGCAGCGGCCCATCGATTCGCGTTCGCTTGGTGGACAGCCGCTGCCGGACGGGAAGAACGAGCTGGTAAAGGTCGGAAACATAGAGTCCCCCGACGACCGCGGCCAGTATCGCAGCAGCCTGTTGGCGCCCGGTATTTACTATGTCGGGGTCATCAGCCAGCGTGCCCCTGACTTCTGGGACCGCACGTGGCGTTCGACTTACTATCCTCATGCGCTCGACGTGGCATCCGCCAAAGCGATTCAAGTGCAGGCGGGGGCGCAGGTGCGGGCCGACGTCCAATTGATCAGCCAGACGGGAGTCCATGTCAGCGGCCGGGTTACCATCCCAGCTTACGATCCGCCCCCGGGCACGATGACCTTTACCAACGTACACCTGGCGCCTCGCGGCGCATTCCTCTCGCGATCGAGTGGCAACTCGGGTATTGTCGATGGCCGCTTCGAGGCCGACGATCTGCTGCCCGGCAAGTACACCTTAATGGCGGAGACCACGCAGATGAGCGCGGACGGAGCGGGAAGAGATCAGAAGCCCGTGTTTGGGATTCAGCGCGAAGTGGAGATCGGCGAGCGCGACCTCTCTGGCCTGGATCTAGAACTGCAGCCGTTGGCCGAAGTCACGGGGAAGGTGACTTTCGACGCGGGTTGCGCCGCCGGTCCGGTGCCGGTCCATCTGCGAGGCGGCGGGATGATGGGGGTGCAGGAGGATTCGGTGGTGAGTGCGGCCGACGGATCGTTCGCCTTCGCCGCATTCACTCCGAGTTCTCTCTTTATCAGCGCTGGCGCTCCCGGAATGGCAACCGTCTTCTTAGGGGACATCGACATTACCAAGACGGGCTTCGATTATCCGTCGGCCACACCCGAGCCACTGCGCATCGTGATCCACTGCGCGGCTGGAGGCGGCCAATGAGGCTGCTGCTTCTTTTCTTGCTGGCGGCCGCCGACCTGCCGGCGCAGACTTTCATCGACGGCCGGGTTCTCGACTCGGTCACCGGCGCTCCCGTCGCCAACGCTTATATCGCTTGGGGCGCTGGTGTGCCCGGCGATCCGATGCCCACCACGGATTCGGCCGGCCATTTCCGTGCGCAAGCGCAAAACAAGCAGGTCTACATCGTGGTGAAACATAATGGCTACCTGGATTGCCAGCGGGATTTCCCAGTGGCGCCAGGGCAAACGGCGCCCGAACTGCGCGTCCTGCTGGTGCCGCAGGCGGTGATCACCGGCCATGTGTTCGACGAGAACGGGCTGCCGGTGCACGGCGCGCGAGTGGCCGCTCTGCACTATCGTCTGGTCAATGGAAAGCTGCAACTGGAGCACTGGCGATTCGGCAGCGAGACCAACGAACTCGGCGCGTATCGCATTTTCGGCATGCCGGCCGGCCGCTACTATCTGGGCTTCACCCCCCAGAAGTTCGCCGACTGGGATCCGCGATACAACGCCCGATTCTACCCCGACGCCGCGAAGGCGGAAGACGCACAGCCGGTGGATGTGAAAGCGGGTGAAGAAATCGCGCACGATTTCCATCTGAGCCGGCACGAAGGCGTGACCGTCACCGGCCACATCGCAAGACCGGATGCCCAGCGGGGGAAGGAGTTGAGTCCCGGCCTCCCCGTCCATCTGGTATTGCGATCGACGGAATACTCCGATTACTCTCTTCCAGTAAAGCAGGCGGGCGAATCCTTTACCGCCGCGCACGTGCCGCCGGGGACCTACACGCTACGAACCTGGCGCGATACCTTGCGGCCGCGCATCGGCGATCCGATCGGCGATCTGGCCCTCGACGTCGCGGACACGGACATCCGCGACGTGAGCCTGGAGATCCGTCCGATTGCCGCGCAGGACATTGCCGGCACGATCGTCTTTCAAGGGCGTACCAAGCCGGCCCCGATGGCGGTCACACTAAGTCGTTCACTGGGAGACAGCAAGTCGGCGGTGTCGAATGACGACGGGTCGTTTGTTCTCAAAGGCATTTTGCCGGGGCAATATCATCTGGGCGTGAGAAATGCTTCCAGCGCAGGCGTTGCCCAGACGGATGGCAGGACGATTACCGAGCAATTGGGAGATCGGGACATCGAAGCGCAAATGTTCGATATCGGCAACGATGCGGCGGGAGCACTGAAGATCACGGTGGGAGCGCCGGTGGCAAAAGTCATCGGGAGACTGCTCGACGCCGCGGGGCAGCCCGTGAATAGCGCGATTATTTTATTTCTCTCCGAGAATCACATTCGCTCGCATGGCTTCTCCGGGGCGGATGGCACGTTCACCGCCAATCTGCTGGCGCCCGGCAGACAGCACATTTTCATTGTGACGGCGGACGAGGAACTCGACGATGTGCGAAATCCCGATTTTCTGAAGGCCCATGGAGACGATTTCCCGGTGGTGCAGATCGCCGCGGGCGCCAATGTGCCGCTGGTGCTGCGGATGAAGGCGCAATAGATAGGCGCCTTGCCTACCCGATCGCTTCGCGTTGCCGGGCGATCCGCTCCTCGCGCTCGCGGGCGAAGCGCTCCACCCCCGCGAAGATCGACTTCGGATCGAGGTGCGCTTCCACGATCACTTCGGGTTCGAGCCCGCCGCTGCGCCAGTGGTTGTCCCAGTCGGACGTGAGCGAGTACTCGTCGGTAAGCGGGCCGACATCGCGCACCGGCCACATGCGGCGCGTGCCGGTGGAGACGATCATCAGGTCGTAGTAGGCCCCGGGCGGCAGCACCGAGCGGCGATATGCTTCCGGCTGGCGATCAAACAGGTCTTCGCTGACCGCCGCGATGACCTTCACGTTCACACCAGCCTCTTCCAGGTGCTTCAGTTGATTCACCAGATTGACGGTGGAACTCGACCCCTGCACGATGACATAGCCGTGGCGCGCACCGGGGCCGAAATCGCGGATGATATAGAAACCCTTGGCGGCAGCCTTCAAATCGCTATCGGCGAACTGCGAGCGGTCGGCCACCGGGAAATCGGGCCGCGCTACTTCGATGGTGATGAGCCCCACTTTGGGATCGCGCGCGGCAATCTCGGCGGCGGCGAAGTAGCCGGGCGCCACGTCGTTATAATCCCAGAAATTCAGATTGATGGCCTCGCCGCGCGGGAACAGCTTCCACACCTGCGGGGCGAAAATGCCGAAGTGCGTGCGCGCATCGGCGGCCGTCTCCGGACCGGAATGGGCAGACAGAATGTGCAACACACCGACGCGGAATTTGCTGTCCTGATTCTGCTGGCTCCAGACGCGCGCCGGCGTATACATCAGCGGCGTGAAAGCGCCGTACGTGCCGCTGAGCGCCCAGACGCCGGCGAACTTCTCGGGATCCACGGAGGCGCTCTGGCTGATCAGTCCGATGGCGGTGGAGACGTTGCCGGCTTCCTGAATGGGCGCTTTGAGGCGCGTGGCCGCAGGATTCGTCTCGGGATTGTAGTGGCCCCAGAGACTGCCGTGCTCCACGTTGATGGACTCCGATAAATCGGCCGCCACGGTGAAGAAGCGATTGCCGGTGACGTAGTTCATCCACTTGATGATTTCAGAGACGCCGCGCCGCGGTCCGGCGGCCTCGCCCGGCTTGCGGAAGAGCGCGATGTCGATCTGCTTATCGGCGCCCGATACCGGATTATGCGCGGTGACTTTTTGCGGCTCGACGGGGAGGGCGGCTACGCGCAGGCGATCGTCGAGGAACGGATCGTGGCGGGTGTCGATGCGCAGCGGAACGTCGTTCTTGACGGTGTCACCGATGGAGACCAGGCGGTCGGCCAGCCAGTCGCCCAGGCCGTTGCGGTCGAGCAGCGACATCACGATATCGATATTGGTCTTGAACTGGATGAGGCGCTCGCGCGGATCTTTGACGGCGCCGTCGCGAATCCCGGCGAACTCCACTCCATAATGCTTCTCGAACGACTGGGCCAGTGCCACAAAGTACTCGGAGTTCATCTTCATGGCGTAGGGGTGGCTCTTGTACCCCACTAACTGGTCGCCGAAGCCGGGGATCTTGCCGTCCACCGCGCCCGGCCAATAGCCCTTGGTCGTTTTGCCGATCAACACCATGGGGCGGCGATCGGCCGGGTCCCAATCGTCCATGTTCTTGAGCGCGGCGATCACGGAAGGATAGTCGTTGCCGTGCGCGGTCAGGAGCACGTTCCAGCCGTAGGAAGTCCACTGGTCGGCCAGACAGTAAGCGTCATAACAGGCCTGAATCACGCCGCCCTGGAGCGAATCGTCGATGCCGGCGTTGTTATCGGAAAGCAGCACGCGGAGGCGCTTGCCGACCGCCAGCGCGAGGGCCTGCGTTTTGAATTCCTGCGCGTGGCCTTCGGTGAGAGCGAACTCGCCTTCGAGCGCGAAGATCTTGGGGGAGTTGAGGCTGGAAGCGCCGGCATAATCCCAGAAGGCTGCTTTGCCGGCAGCGGAGGCGATGCCCACGCCGGATGGGCCGCCGTTCACGTCGTTGGTGAGATCGGTGGCTTCGGAATGGCCGGAGAGGGCGCGAATGCCGCGCTCTTTGGCCTGCGCGAAAAGCGGATGGTCGGCGAGTCCGGCGTCCTGGAGGAGCGTCGTCAACGCGCCGGCGCCACGGCGGAATCCGAGCGCGTCGATGGGCAACATCGCGGTGTGGGGATCGACGAAATAGCGGCGGTCGCCGGTCATTTCGAATTTGCGGGCCAGCGCCTGGCCGAGGATCATCCACAGCGCGTAGCAGGTGGGGACGCTGTGGCCGGCGGCCATCATGAACTTGTCGCTGTAAGGATGCTTGGGACGGCGGTAATCGTAGCGGAGGCCGCCCAGATCGGGGCCGGCGAGGTGGACGGCAACATTATACGGCGTGTAGGCCAGCGGTCCGCCGAAGTGGCCGGTCTGGGCATAGTTGCCCAGCATGACCAGCGTCATGCAGGTCATGTACCCGATGTCTTCGATATTCTTGAGGTCCGCGGACGCGATTGGGCTTTGGGCCGGCGATACGAGAGGTTCCATACTGAGCGACAATTTCAGACTCCCAAGCGTGATGATAACAGGAGGCGCGCGCTACGGGAATCTAGCGGGGCATCGTGCGGAAGGTATCGAGGGTGTAGTCCACCATCGGCTCGCTGATACCGGGAAAGACGCCGATCCAGAAGACGCGATCCATCACGAAATCGGTGTTTACCAAATCGCCGGCAATGCGGTAGGGCAGTCCTCGATAGGCGGGTTGGCGGGTGAGATTGCCGCCGAAAAGGAGGCGCGTGGCGATCTTGTGCGCTTCCAGGTGCGCCACCAGTTGATTGCGTGTGAACGGCGCCTCTTTGCGCACCCCGATGGGGAAGCCGAACCAGCTCGGGTCGGATTGCGGGGTAGGCTCCGGCAGGACCAGAAACTCTTCCATCTCGCGCAGTCCTTCACGCAGGGCGCGGGCGTTGCGGCGGCGCGTCTCGATAAATCCGTCCAGCTTTTGTAACTGCGCTACTCCCACGGCGGCCTGCATGTCCGTGAGCTTCAAGTTATACCCCACGTGCGAGTAAGTGTACTTATGGTCGTAACCATGCGGTAATTCGCCTAACTGCCAGTCGAACCGCTTGCCGCATGTGTTGTCTTTGCCGGGAGCGCACCAACAATCGCGGCCCCAGTCGCGGAACGATTCGACGAGTGTCCGCAGCAGCGGCTGCCCGGTGAGCACCGATCCGCCTTCGCCCATCGTAATGTGGTGGGCCGGATAGAAACTGGTAGTGGCCAGATCGCCGAAACTTCCCACCTTGCGCCCACGATATGTGGAGCCCACGGCGTCGCAGCAATCCTCAATGAGCCACAGTCCGTGCTGCTTCGCGAAGGCTGCCACCGCGTCGAGATCGAACGGATTGCCCAACGTGTGGGCCAGGATAATGGCACGGGTGCGCGGCGACAGGGCGGCTTCCAACTGCGTCACGTCGGCGTTGTAAGTGGGAACGGTAACGTCGATAAATACCGCGGTAAGTCGGTTCTGAAAGATAGGATTGACGGTAGTAGGAAACCCGGCGGCGACGGTAATGACTTCATCGCCTGGTTTGAGCTGCCGCTCGCCCAACTTAGGCGACGTGAGCGCCGACACCGCCAGCAGGTTGGCCGACGATCCGGAATTGACCAGCACGCACTCGCGGATTCCGAGCCAGCGGGCGAATTCGCGCTCGAAACGATCGGCAAAGCGGCCGGTGGTCAGCCAGAAATCGAGCGCGGAATCGACCAGCAGGCGCATTTCGGCGCCATCGAACACCCGCCCGGCCACCGGGACGCTGCTCTCACCCTCTATAAAAGGGTGCGCGCCGTAAGTTTCGGCGCAATACTGCTCCACCATTTTCAGGATTTCGTCGCGCAGGCTCATTGGGCGCCACTCAGGAAGTCGCGATACCAGGGGATAGTGCGTTCGATGCCGGTATCGAGAGTGAAGAGCGGCGCCCACGCGAGCATCTGGCGCGCGCGTTCGGCGCTCAAGTATTGGCGGCGGATTTCGTTGGACGCCTGATTGAGCACCTGCGGCTCGAGTTTCGAATCCATGGCGTGGAGAATGCGATTCACCAGGTCGACCACCGTGACTTCCGTTTCATTCGAGAAGTTGAAAGCCATACCGGCGAGTTCGGGGCGCAGATGCAACTGCTCGGCGAGCAGCATGTACGCGGCGGCGCCGTCTTCCACGTAGAAATAGTCGCGAATGTACTGGCCGTCAGAGCGGATCACCGGGCGTTCGCCGCGCACGATGGAGCGAATGGTGCCGGGGACGATGCGGTTCCAATTGAGGTCGCCGCCGCCGTAGAAATTGCCGCAGCGGGTGACCGCCACGGGCAGTGAGAAGGTGGCGGCATACGTCTGGGAGATGAGGTCGGCGCAGCTCTTGCTCACGTCGTAGGGGTGGCGGCCGGCGAGCGGCGTGTCTTCGCCGTACGGGAGCTGCTCCTGATCGCCATACGCCTTATCGGAAGAGGCGATCACGATGGATTTGACGCCGGTGGAACGGCGGCATGCCTCCAGCAGATTCCAGGTGCCCTGAATGTTGCTCTCGAAGGTGGAAATCGGATTGCGATTGGCGATGCCGACGATCGTCTGGGCGGCGAGATGAATGACGGTGCCGCATTCATATTCGCCGATGGTGCGTTCCAGGCACTCGCGGTCGCGGATGTCGCCGCGGACCACGTTTACCTGTCCGAAGATGCCGGAGCGGACCAGCTCGCATTGCGGCACCCAATCGCGCACCAGGCAGACCACGTCGGCGCCTGCCTCATGCAGGCGGCGCGTCAGCCAGGCGCCGACGAGACCGGTGGCTCCGGTGACCAGCACGGGCCGGTCGCGCCAGAAAGTTCGCGTCATTTCCACATCTTGCAGTGTACTCTACAGCAGCAGGCCGGCGTCCCCTCCGTTGCCGCCTTTCTTGGGCGGCGGAGGAGGCGATTTGCGGCGCAAGGTGGGGCGGTCGGGATCGTCGACGGGTGCGCGCGTATCGGTAGAGGTTCCACCGCGCGCCTTCGGCTGAATGACGGCATACAAGGCGGCCACCGCACTCTTCTCTTCCGGCGTGTGAGCGGCGGCGCGCGCCTGTTCGCCATAGCGCAGCGCGTCGGCGGATTGCTTCAGCCCGTACGATGCCAGGGACATCTCGGCGTACATGCCGACGGCATGTTCGGGATCGATGGCGGGCGCCTGCTGCAGACGCGCGAGCGCTTCGGAGAAGCGGGCGGCGGTGCAAAGGGCGGACGTGAGGCGCAGGCGCGCGTCGGCGAAGTCGGGCTTGCGCTCGACAGCGTCAGACAGCGCGCGGATGCGCGGATCGAGATCGCCGCCCATCTCGTCGAGCAGGCGGGCGTAGTTCCAATAGACCTCCCAGCCGCCCGAGTTCAACGCCACGGCGGCACGATAATGCGCCAGCGCGGAATCCCGCTGGTCGCGCGCTTCGTCCACGGCGCCGAGCGCAGCCTCCACCTCGGCACTTTGGGGATACTGCGACGCCAGGTCGTGCAGTTTGGCCTTCGCCTCACCCTCGCGCCCGAGCGCCAGCGTAAGGCCGGCTAGCGTGACCCCTACCTTTAAAGGGCTGGCCGGATGCGCATCGCCGATCTCGACCTGGGCGGGCGCGCCACGATAGACTGCCCCGCCCCGAACCTTCTGCGCGAAATAGAGGCGCAAGTCCCGCTCGATGTCCGCGGTGGGCTTGCCGTAGACTTCGTTGAGCGCGCTCTGCGAGGAGCCGGCGGCGGAAATTCGCTCCAGCAGCGTGGAGAACTTCGCCGAGTAGCCATCGCCCAACATCAGCATGTGGGTGAGCAGGCAGCTCTCCGCATAGAACATGCCTTCGAGATCCTCTTCGTTGTACCCCGGCGAGTTCTCGTCCACGCGCAAGAGTTGCGGCAGGTGCATCCAGTTGCCCTCGCCAAGTTGTTCCACCCGGTCACGCTTCATCTCCCCGAGCACCAGCTTGCCATCGCGCTCGGTGAGGGTGGAATAGACTTCGGCCATGCCTTCGTTGAGCCAAAGAGGAACGTTGAGGTGCGAGTGGCTCACCAGCAGGTGTAGATATTCGTGGAGCGCGATGCGCATGCGGTCCAGGCCGAGATCGCTGATGACGATATATTCGCTGCGCGGGTTGCGCAGATAGTACGCTAAGTCGCCGCTCTTGGAACTGTAACGTTTGTAGTCGTCGTAGGCAGCGAATCCTATAATGACGACGCGCGGCGGCGAGCCGGCGAGTAAGGGCTGCTCACGAAGAAAGAAATCGCGAGCCCGTTCGAAAGTGACGAGCGTCTTGCGCGCGGCGCCCTCCGGGGCGTTGGCGAGCAGTTCGAAATGCGGCGATTCGATAGCGATCCAGTCCGCGGCATGGGCGGTGAAGGGCGCGGCACAAGCAAATAAGATGGCGGCCCGTAGCATAGCGTCATTCTAAAATATCGCTAGCTCCGGCGCCAGGCCACTAAAGATCCGTGTCCACCATTTCGACGACTCGCGCAGATCGCGCAGGCCATGTCGCAGATCGGCAGCGTCACCCAAACCGCCGCCGCCAGTGCGTAGGAAACGGCAATCTGTGGGCCAGGAAATGAGGGCCCATGCCGATGCCCTAACTTCCGTGGTGCGCGACCTCCACGGCATGGGGGGCTAAGCGTCGCGAGGTTCGATCACTTATTTGCTTTTTGCTTTTCCAGGATGCTCCACCGTTAGATTGTCGGTCACCGAGAAGACATTCGGCACCTGATTGGCGCGCGTGCGGATCAGGGTATCGTCGAACTGGTTGTCCACCACGCCTTCCAACGTCACATGCCCATTGTCCACAATAATGTGGATGGACGGCAGAGCCTGATATCCATAGCGTGTGCCGATCTCCGCATCGCCGTAAATGGCTTTCGCCATGGCTCGCCGGATGTCCCAGTCCATGGGAGATAACGGCAGCAGCTTGATGTCATTCACTACTTCCGTCACACCCGCGACCTCCTTGGCCGCATGTTCTGCGTCTTTACGAATGTCCCACGGAACATCCGGGGGGCACGCACCCTGCAAGGTGACGACGCTTCCATTCAACTGAAAGCTGAGGTCATCGAAAATCGAGTAATAAGGCAGAGACAGCAATTTGTGGCGGATCTGCCGTGCCATTTGGTTTTCGTTCGCCGGACCGGCGGTGAAGACATCGTTGTGCTGCTTCTGATCGGCCAAGCCTGAAGCGAGCGGCAGGAGCAGCATGGTTGAAATTGCAAGCGCAGAGCGCATGAGTGTTTCCTCCTTGGCGAGTATCGTATTCTGCCTCCGGATGGGGGGCAGCATTCTCAATGCAACCCTGCCCCCAAAGAGCTTCCCTGCGGTGCGCGCCCTGCGAAGATTTACACGTGTGGAAACTACGGGGCTCCGCCACCCGATCCTGTACTATGTACTCATGCCGCCCGTTCCTCCGGATCACGATGACCCTCCCCCATTCCTCGGTACGTGGCGACGCGTGTACACCGCTATCCTGATCTACCTGGGCGCCATCATCGCGGCGTCGTACCTGTTCACGCGGGCGTATCGATGAGAACGCTCGATTGGATCGTCCTCGTCACTTCCCTAGTCTCGATCGTGGCGTATGGCCTCTACCGCAGCCGCGGCAGCGATACCGTCGACCGCTACCTGCTGGCCGGACGGTCCATGCCCTGGTACGCCATGGCGCTCTCCATCATGGCGACCCAGGCGAGCGCCATCACCTTCATCTCCACCACCGGGCAATCCTACGTGGACGGCATGCGCTTCGTGCAGTTTTATTTCGGCCTGCCGATCGCCATGGTGATCCTCTCGGCTACGGTGGTGCCGCTCTTCCATCACGCCAAAGTTTACACCGCCTACGAATACCTGGAGAAGCGTTTCGACGGCAAGACGCGCACCCTGGCGAGCTTGATCTTCCTGTGCCAGCGCGGACTCTCGGCGGGGCTCACCATCTATGCACCGGCGCTGGTGCTCTCGGTGATTCTCGGCTGGCCGGAGCGCAATACCACGCTGCTGATGGGCGTGACGGTGGTCAGTTACACCGTATTGGGCGGAATCAAGGCGGTGACTTGGTCGGACGTGCAGCAGATGTGCATCATTTTCCTGGGACTGCTGGTATCGCTGATTACGGTGATCGTGCTGCTGCCGAAAACGGTATCGTTCGGCGACGCGGTGTTCCTGGCCGGTGCGGCCGGCAGGCTCAACGCCGTCACCACCAATTTCGACTGGAACGACAGGTTCAATATCTGGAGCGGGCTGCTGGGCGGCACGTTCCTGTTTCTCTCCTATTTCGGCTGCGACCAGTCGCAGGTGCAGCGGTACCTCACCGGCAAATCAGTAGCGCAGAGCCGCTTGAGCCTCCTCTTTAATGCGGTGGCGAAGATCCCGATGCAGTTCTTCATTCTGTTCATCGGGGCGATGGTATTCGTCTTTTACCTGTTCATCCAGCCGCCGCTGCTGTTTGAGCACACTGAACTGGCGCGCATCCAGGGGCGCATCGAGTATCCCGCCGTGGCGGACAATTATCAGCGCGCCTTCGACCGCCGCAAGCAGGCCACCATGGCACTGGTGGATGCTCATCATCAGGGCAATGGGGCGGCGGTGGAACGGGAAATCGGGGAGTATCGCCAGGCGCAGCGGCAGATTGACGACGCGCGCACGCAGGCGAGCCAACTGGTGACCCGCAGCGGCGGCGGGAAGGACTTCAGCGACACGAATTACATCTTCCTGTCATTCGTGACGAAATACTTGCCGGTGGGCATTGTGGGGCTGGTGATCGCGGTGATCTTCGCCGCCACCATGTCGGCCAGTTCGGGCGAAATCAACTCGCTGGCCACCGTCACGGTGGTCGATATGTACCGCCGCATACGGCCGGGGGAGAGCGATCACCATTACGTGCTGGCGTCGCGCGTGGCGACGTTGTTCTGGGGCGCGTACGCCGTACTGTTCGCAGGCTGGGGCAAGCGACTGGGGCCGCTAATCGTGGCGGTGAACGTGGTGGGCTCGCTGTTTTACGGCTCGCTGCTGGGGTGCTTCGTGCTGGCGTTCGGGTTCCGGAAGGTGGGCGGGACGGCGACGTTTGTGGGGATGCTGGCGGGGGAAGCGGCCATCTTCTGGGCGTTCAAGTTCACCAATATTTCATGGCTCTGGTACAACGTGATCGGTTGCGCAGTGGTGGTGGGAACGGCATTGGCGATCACTTACTTTTCGCCCGCCTCCGCAGCAACCACCAGACCCCATACGCCGCTGCCAGAATGAGCACCGCAAACCCTGCCAGCTTGAAATAGCCTTCGATGTGCTTCTCCACCACTTCCCAGCGGTTGCCCAGGAAATATCCCAGGGCGATAAAGGCGGAGACCCAGAGCAGGCCGCCGGAATACGCGAAGAGGGCGAATTGCGGCGGCTCCACCGCGCTCATGCCGGCGGCGTACGCGCTCAGGTGGCGGACGCCGGGGACAAAATAGCCGAACGTCAGCCCCCAGCAGCCCACGCGGCCGAACCATTCGTGCGCCTTTTTGACGTGCTCCTCGGTGACGTGGACGTAACGCCCGTAGCGTTGAATGAGCTTGATGCCGAAGGTGCGGCCCAGGGCGTAGCTGATAGTGATGCCGCACAGGCTTCCGGCCAGCGCGGCGCCCACCGCGAGCGGCCAGGAAAACGTGCCTTTGTACACCAGAAATCCGCTGAAGGTCAGCAGCGTCTCGTCAGGGACCGGAAGCCCGACGATGCCGAACACCAGCAACAGGAAGATGGCAATATAACCGTATTGTGCGATCCAGCCGAGGACGTGTTGTTCCATTCAGGATGTGCACCGCTCCGTCGCAGGCGAGGCCGTGGGTGGGAGCATAGCTCTAAACCACGAGTCCGCCGATTTCGACCGGAGAGCGTTCGCCGGTAATCACCACGATGCCGCTCTCGGTAACGTGGTAACGCGCCGCGTCGGCCGCAGGATCGAAGCCGATTTCGGTATCCGGCGGAATATGGACGTTCTTGTCGAGAATCGCCCGCCGCACCTTGCAGCGGCGGCCGATGTCGCAGTTATCCATGATGATGCAGCCCTCCACCAGCGCTCCCGTGTGCACCCGGACATTGCGGCCCAGGATGGAATTGCGCACCAGGCCGCCGGAGAGAATGCATCCGCCGGCGACGATGCTGTCGATGGCCTGGCCGCGGCGGCCCTCCTCGTCGAAGGTGAATTTCGCCGGCGGGTCGGGATAGCTGGCGCTACGCAGGGGCCAGGCGCGGTTATAAAGGTTGAGCGCGGGGCTGACCGAGCGCAGATCCATATTGGCTTCGTAGTAGGCGTCCACCGTCCCCACGTCGCGCCAGTACGGCTCGGCGTCGGGCTTCTCGCCGGGGATGCGATTGCTCTGAAAATCGTAAGCGTAGATCTCCGCTTTTCCGGCTAATTTCGGCAGGATGTTGTGGCCGAAATCGTGCTGGCTGGACTCCTCGGCGGCGTCGTCATGCAGGAGTTTGAGGAGTGTGCGGGTGGAGAAAACGTAATTGCCCATAGAGGCGAAGACACGCGTGGGATCCCCGGGCATAGAGGGAGCATTGGGATTTTTTTCGTGGAAGGCCAGAATGCGGCCGTCAGGAGCGGCCTCGATCACACCGAACTCGCTGGCCATTTCGCGCGGCGCGGGAATCGCCGCCACTGTGACTTCGGCTTTGCGGCTGGCGTGGAACTCGAGCATGCTGGTGATGTTCATGCGATAGATGTGATCGCCGCCGAAAATCGCCACCACGTCGGGGTCGGACTGTTCCACCAGGTTGATGTTCTGATAAATGGCGTCGGCAGTGCCCTGATACCAGGTTTCATCGGAAGACCGCATCTGCGCGGGGACGGGAATGATGAACTGCGTTTTGAGCAGGCTGGCCGACTGCCATCCTTCCGCCAGGTGCTGCAGCAGCGACTGGCTGCGGAACTGCGTCAGTACGTACACCGAGTAGATTCCGGAGTTGAGGAAATTACTCAAAACGAAATCGATGATCCGATACTTCCCTCCGAAGGGTACGGCAGGCTTCGCCCGTTCCTTTGTCAGCGGGAAGAGACGAGTACCCTTCCCTCCCGCGAGCACGATTCCCAGTACGCGTATGCGCATCGTTTTTTACCAAGGCCTATTGTTTCAGGCAAGTGCGGGGAATGGCAAGGGAAAAGGTGAAATCGAACGGTCAGTATGGGCGGGAAAAGCCAGGAAGGCGGTCCGCGGGTTAAAGGTGGGGGGACGGCCCGCCGATATGAGCATTGTCGGCGTTTACGGCGCATAAATCGGCATGATCTCGCTCATTGGAATTGTCGTCGTGTTGGGAGCCATTGCGGGCGGCTACCTGATGGAGCATGGGAAGTTCCTGGTATTGGTGCAGCCCGCGGAATTGCTGATCATTCTGGGCTCAGCGATCGGGACAGTCATCGTGGCGAATCCAATTCCTACCCTGATGAAGCTGGTGAAAGGCATGCTGGGAATCCTCGGCGGAAACCCGTTCGGCAAGGCTTTTTACCTCGAAAACCTGAAAATGATCTACGACCTTTACAACGTGGCACGCAAAAGCGGGACCGCGAAACTGGAAGAAGAGGTCGACAATCCCACCAAGAGCCAGGTCTTCGCAAAGTACCCCAAATTTCTGAAATCGCACCACGCGCTGAATTTTCTGTGCGACACATTGCGCATGGCGGTCTCGGGCGGTGTGGAGCCGCTCGAACTCGATCAGATGATGGAGGTCGATCTGGAAGTGCATCATCGCGAATCGGCGGAGCCTATTGCGGCGCTGAGCACTATGGCGGATTCGCTGCCCGGGCTGGGAATTGTGGCGGCAGTCCTGGGCATCGTGATCACCATGGGGTCGTTGGGTGGTCCCAAGGAGCAGATCGGCGAACATGTGGCGGCGGCCCTGGTGGGGACCTTTCTGGGGATTCTGCTGTGCTACGGCGTTTTCGGGCCGCTGGCAGCAGCCATGTCCAAGCAGAACGACGCCGAAGCGAATTACTTGGGTTTTCTGCGTATGGCGGCGATCGGATTCATCAAGGGATTGAGTCCGCTGATGGCGGTGGAACTGGCGCGCCGGTCTATTCCGAGCGCGGTGCGGCCCAGTTTTCAGGAAGTGGAAGGCGCCTGCCGCGGCGGCGCGAAACCGAGTTAGCCGATGCCCACTGAGGTAGAAGCTCCGCCACCGATTACCAAAGAAAAGCCGGTGATCGTGATCCGGAAGAAGGTTTCCGGACACGGCGGGCACCACGGCGGAGCCTGGAAAGTGGCCTACGCCGACTTCGTGACTGCCATGATGGCGCTGTTCATCGTGCTGTGGCTGACCAGCGCGGATGAAAAAGTAAAGGAAGCGGTGGCCGCCTATTTCAACAATCCCACCGGGCCGGGCAAGTTGACTGCGTTGGCGGCAGCCGGCCTGGGCCATTCCATCGAAGTGCCCAAGGAGGACATGCAGAAACTGCGTGAAAAAATCCAGGAGGCGCTGGCCCAGACCCCTAATTTCAGCAATCTAAAAGACCACGTGGAGATCACCATTACGGCCGACGGGCTGCGCATCGAGCTGCTGGAAACCGACGCCGGCATGTTCTTCGAATCGGGTAGCGCCACGCCCACGCAATCGGGCGCGGACCTGCTGGCGCGTCTGGCTTTGGAACTCGGCAAGATGCCCAATACTGTGATGATCGAAGGCCATACCGATTCCAAACCGTTCGCCAGCGACAACGGCTATACCAATTGGGAGCTTTCGACCGATCGCGCTAATGGCGCCCGCAAGCTGATGGAGTCGAGCGGCCTGCGGCCCAAACAGGTGAACCAGGTGCGCGGATACGCCGACCGCGAACTGCGCCATCCGGAAGACTCAACGCGCGCATCGAACCGGCGGATTTCGGTAATCGTGCAGTACCTGCCCCCGCTGCCGGCCGACCCTGCGCCCGCGCCTCCCAAGGGCGAACCTGCCAAGCCGAACAGCGAGCCCACAACGAAAGAGCAGCCCAGCAAATAGGCGCGCCCATCTATACTAATTTCCAGTGACCTTTGAGACCGTTGCGGACAACCTGCGCGAGTCGTTTCGTGTGGTAGCGGCCGGCCGTAGCGCGGGTGAGATCCGTGAACTGCCGGGCGTGAGCATCGCCGCGGCGGGTGTTACGTTCCAAATGTTCAATGCGGCGTTTCTCTCCTCGCCGGTGCCCACTGAAGCGGAACTGGAGCAGCGCATCCTTCTGGCGTCGACGCATTTCGATATGCGCGGGCTGGAGTGGGCCTACTGGGTGTGCGAAGAGTGGCTGGAAGGCCGCACGCGGCGCAAATCGCGCCAAATGTTCGAACGCCGCGGCTTGCGGCACGCGGTGGATCTGCCCGGCATGGTCGCCGAACGCATCGCCCCGCCGGTGAAGCCGCTGCCCGCTCTCACCGTTCGCCGCGTCGCCGACCAGTCGACGCGCGCCGCCTTCTGCAACATCGGGTCGGTCTGCTTTCACGTGCCCATCGCCTGGTTTCGCGAAGTCTTCGACAACGACGGCGTGTGGGCACACTTCGCGGCGTACGTGGGATATCGCAATGAAACGCCGGTGTCCACGGCGGCAATCGTGATGGGCGGAGGCGCGGTGGGCGTGTACAACGTGGCCACTCTGCCCGATCAGCAGCGGCGCGGATACGGCGAAGCGGTAATGCGCCACGCGGTGGCGGAGGCGCAGAAGGAGCATGGCGTAGAGCGCAGCATTCTGCAATCCACGCCCGCCGGGCTGCATCTCTACCAGCGAATGGGGTACCGCACCATCGCGCGTGTCTCGGTGTTCGCGAGCTGAGCGGCATGTTTGACTTGTTCCGCTCCTTCCTGCCGCTCGAAAATCCGCTGGGATTCGGCCCGGGCGATTACCTCGAATTGCTGCTGGCGATCCTGCTGCTGGCGGCGTTGGTGTGGTGGAAGCGCATCGCGCCACGGGCCGCCTGGCTGGCCGGGAGGACGCTATGGTCCATGGCCGCACTGGCGGCGCTCGCGGTGGTGTTGCGGCTGGCGCTGCTGGGGCACCATCCGGTGCCGTCGCCGGATGTCTATGACGAGTTCAGCCACCTGCTGGCCGCCGATACCCTGCGCCATTTCCGGCTGGCCAATCCGATGCATCCCATGCATCGCTTCTTCGAAACATTTTTCGTCCTGCAGCAGCCCACCTACAGCTCCATTTATCCGCTCGGGCAGGGGCTGGCGATGGCCATCGGCTGGGCGATTTTCGGCACGCCTTGGGCCGGCGTGGTGCTGGCGACGGCGGCATTATCCGCGCTCTGCTATTGGATGCTGCGCGGGTGGACTACGCCTGAATGGGCACTGGCCGGCGGGGTATTGACGGTCATCGAGTTCGGCCCCTTGAGCCAGTGGATGAACGGATATTGGGGCGGATCGGTAGCGGCCGTCGCGGGTTGCCTGGTGTTCGGCGCGTTGCCGCGCCTACGGACAGCGACCCGCCGGCGCGATGCAGTGCTCCTGGGGTTGGGGCTCGCTATACACCTGCTCACCCGCCCTTACGAGACGCTGTTCCTGGGAATCGCCGTGGCGCTCTATTTCGCGCCGCGCTTGCGGCGCCCCGGCGAAGCGTTTCGCGTGGTGCGCATCGCGGCGATAGCGGCGCTCGCGGTAGCGCCGGCGCTCGGGTTGACGCTGCTGCAGAATCGCGCCGTCACCGGATCCTGGACCACCTTTCCGTACTCGCTCAGCCAGTATCAATACGGCGTCCCGACGTCGCTGACGCTTCAGCCCAATCCGGCGCCGCACGACGATCTCACACCCCAGCAGCAGATGGATTACCGCATGCAAACGTCGTTTCGGCCCTCCGGCGGCGAGAGCCTGCGGACGTACTGCGAGCGGCTGGAATACCGCGTCCGCTACTACCGCTTCTTTTTCTTGCCGCCGCTCTATCTGGGGCTGCTGGCGTTCCTACCCAGGCTGCGAGAGTTCCGTTTCTGCTGGGTGGCGGGGACCCTCGCGCTGTTCGCCCTGGGCACGAATTTCTTCCCGGCGTTTCAGGTGCACTACGTAGCTGCCTGTACCTGCCTGTTCGTGCTGATGAGCGTGGCCGGGCTCGAATGGCTGAACGGGCTGACCGTCCGCGGCCGGCATGCGGGGGCCGAGGCGGCGCGGCTGGTCTTCTTTGTATGCCTCGCCCATTTCGTCTTCTGGTATGGCGTCCACGTGTTCGATACCCGCGCGATCTCGCTCGCCGTGCAGCCCTATGAGACGTGGGACAGCATCAATCATGGCAATCCCGAGCGGCGCCTCGCCGTCCGGCACCAACTGGATCGCATCCCGGGAGATCTGCTGGTGTTCGTGCACTATGCTCCCAATCACGTTTTTCAGGAAGAGTGGGTGTGGAACGCCGCCGATATCGACGCCGCGCGCGTGGTTTGGGCGCGCGATCTAGGCCCCGGGGAGAACGGTAAATTGCTGGCTTACTACCCCGCGCGCACCGCGCTGCTGTTCGAGCCGGATGGCCGCCCCATGCGGCTCACACCCTACCAGGGCAATTGATCCTGCCCCACGTGCTCGGCCGGAAGGGAGCCGGATGTGCGCCTATAACAAGAATATTCCGGGAAATGACCGGTTTGCATCTTCTTCTGCGCATGGCGAGGGTAGAATGAATCCTACAAATGGGAAGGGCTACTGTCTCCATGCAACCGGTAAAACCGTTTCCGGCCCTTCGGGGTGCGATCGCGTTTCTGGCGATAGCGAGCACCGTGTGGGCATTTCCCACTTCTCCCTGTAGCGTAATCGGCGGTGGGAGCCCCACGATCTCGGACGTCCAGTTGGTGGTCAACGAGGCCCTGGGCAACATCGCCGCGCCCAACGATCTGAATTTTGACGGCGCGGTCAACGTGGCCGATGTCGAGATCGTGATCGGCGTGACCTTGGGATATCCCTGCCCGAATGCCCCGGGCGGACCCACCATCGCTGGTTTCAGTCCGGAGTCCGGTCCGGCAGGCACGCTGGTGACCGTCATGGGCTCGGGCTTCGGTTCCTCACCGCGCGCGACTCTGCCTGCGCAGAGCGGCGGCACAGTGGCCCTTTCCTTATCGGCGATGACGGCCGATTCGGTGTCGTTCGTCATCCCCACGGGAGCGGCATCGGGCGCCATCTCACTCAGTAACGGGACCGGCACTTCGTCCACCGCCTCGGCCTTCACAGTGACACCCGCAAGCTCGTTCGGCATTACGGTGTCACCGTCATCCGCCAATCTGATCCAGGGGCAGAGCGTCGCTTACGCCATTCAGGCATCGAGCAGTGATGGGTTCGATCAGCTCGCGCAGTTGAGCGTCACGGGTGTGCCGTCGGGCGTCAGTGCGACCTTCGCGCCGGCTTCCGTACAGGCGGGCCAGACGGCGGTTCTCACACTGACCGCGCCCTCCAACCAGGCGATCGGTACCGTAAACTTGTCGATCGCAGCCTCCGCCAGCGTGCAGAATCTGTCCGAACTACACTCCTCCACGGTGGCTCTCGCGGTGGTGGCGCCCACCACCTCGCTGATCGGGCGTACCGTAGTTTCCGACCCGAAGGAGACGCCGCTCGCGGGCGTGACGGTGTCCTCCATCGGTCAGGATGGCAGCGGCAACAACACCCTCTGCCAGAATTTCAGCACCGTCTCCGACGCCGCCGGCAACTTCGCGCTCACCAACCTGCCGCAAGCCTGCACCGGTCCGCAGTTGTTCAATTTCAGCGGCACCACGGCCAGTTCGCCCGCCGGCCAGTACGCCGGTGTCAACCTGGTCTTCACGCTGGTGCTGGGCCAGGTGACACCCTCGCCGGTGCTGGTGCACCTGCCGCGCATCGATACCGTGGAGACGTTTCACGTTACCCAGAACGCATCCACCGACCAGTCGTACTCCTTCACCACCATTCCCGGCCTGTCGGTGACGGTTTACGCCGGCACCACGCTATCGCTGCCGGACGGCACCCAGCCGAATCCCTTCCCGCTGGCGGCCGTCGCGGTGCCGGTGGACCGCCTGCCCGATCTGAAGCCAAACGTTCCCACCATGATGCGCGTCTTCATCGTGGCATTCCAGCCGGCCGAATCGAACGCCAGCCAGCCGGTGGCCATCACGTTTCCCAACATATCGAATACGCCGCCGGGAACCAGCATGCCGCTCATGACGCTGAATCCGCTTTACGGCACTATGGTCCCCTACGGCACGGGCACGGTGTCGGCAGACGGTACGGTGGTGGTGCCCGACCTCGATAGTGCGCACCCCGGCCACCGCTATGGCCTCCTGCATTTCGATTGGCACGGCCAGATGCCGCCGGGAGCCAATCAGAGCAATCCATCGGCGGGTTGTTGTGGATCTGCCGGCGGCGAAGGAGATCCGGCGCGGCAATTTGGCGATCCCGTCGATATCGCGTCCGGGCTGCAATTCATCAACACCACCGACCTCACGATTCGCGGCGAGCGCGGATCGATCCAGATCAATCGCACCTATCGCACTCTGACCACCACCGCCGGGGCATTCGGCATGGGCTGGCAGTACAGCTATGGCTGGGAGTTGAACACCGGAGCGCCGAACTCAGCCGCCTCCATCGAACTCATTGCGCCCGATGGCAATCAATACCTGTTCAGCCGCCTGACCAATGGCACGTTGGTCAACACCACCGTCCCGTTTCTGCAAGGTACGGTGATGACAACCAATGCCAGCGGGGTCACTACTCTTCGATATCCCAACGGCACGGTCTATCAGTTCCAGAACTTCGCGGGGATTTCGCCGCTGTACTCCATTACGGATCGCAACGGCAACGCCACCACATTCACCGAAACCCCGATCAACAGTTCCAGCATCCGGATTACGAAGATCACCGATCCCGTAGGGCGCACGCTGACCCTGGCGTACAATGCAAACGCCTATTGCACTTCCGTCACAGACCCCCTCGGGCGCGTGGTGACATACACCTACAACTCCAGTGGGACGCTGGCCAGCGAGACCGACCCCAACGGCGGCGTCACGTCTTACCAGTACGATTCGCAGAATCGTATGACCAGCGTGACCGACGCGCGCGGAGTGGTGGTCTTTCAGAACGTCTACGACGCCAACGGGCATGTGGCGCAGCAGACCGAAGCGGACGGCGGCGTGTTTCACTTCTCCTATGTGATGGCGAACCCCCTCATCGCCACCAGCCCGATCATCGCCACCTTCGTCACAGATCCGCGCGGCAATCAGACCTCTTACCGCTTCAATATTCAAGGCTATCTGTCGGATGTGATCGACGCGGTGGGGCAGATCAAAAGCTTCATTCGCGACCCGGCGTCCAACCTGGTTCTGCAGGTGGTCGGGTCGGCGCAATGCGACGTTTGCGGGCCCGCTGGCCGGGGGCCGATGAGCTACACCTATGACAGTCTGGGAAATCGCCTCACCGCCACCGACGTTCTCGGCAATACCTTCACTTACACTTACAACGCCAGCTTCAACCAGGTGACTTCCATCAGCGATCCGCAGCATCATACCCGCACTTTCACTTATGACAGTGTAGGGAACCTGACCACCGTGACCGACGAAAACGGCCACGCCACCACCTTCACGTACGATCAGTTCGGCGAGCCGCTCACTGTCACCGATCCGCTGGGGAAACAGACCACCATCGCCTACGATGCCGCCGGCAACCCCGTCACCTTTACCGACCCGCTCGGCAACATCAGCGGCTATACGTTCGATGCGGTGTCGCGCCCGGTCGGCGCCAGCGACGCCCTGGGCCGGAAGACCAACTTCGGCTTTGACAATCTGGACCGCATCGTCTCCACCAGGGACGGTCGAAACAGCCTGCGCCAGTTCACCTATGACGCGATCGGCGAACTGACAAAAGTGACGGATCCGAGGAGCAACGCGGTCACGTTCAGTTATGACGGTCTGACCCGTCTGACCTCGCGGACCGATGCCCTCGGGCGATCGGAGAGTTACCAGTACGACGTCAACGGAAATCTCACCGAATACACCGACCGTCGCGGACAGGTAAGCAATTTCCAGTACGACGCGCTCAATCGGCGCACCGGCGATACGTATCAGGACGGCGCCACCGTAATCCGCACGTACGACCCCTTCGGCCGCGTCCTGACCATTCAGGATTCGGCCAGCGGAGCCTTCAGCTTCGCTTACGACGCCGCCGGGCGGCTGGTGACGCAGAGCGAGCCGGGCGGGACCGTGAAATATACTCGTGACGCGGTCGGCCGCATGGCCACCCGGCAGGTGGCGGGACAGGCCACGGTGACTTACAGCTATGACGCCGCCGGCAACGTGCTGAGCGCCGCGACGCCGTCGGCCGGCATTACCGCCGCTTACGACGCCCGCAACCTGCCCACGCAGGAAGGTCGCACCAACGGCATCAACACCGCTTACAGTTTCGATCCGGTGGGGAGAGTGCTTTCCATCATCCACTCTCAGGGCGCCACCGCGCTCAACACGCAGAGCTATTCCTACGATGGCGTGGGCAACCGCATCGCCACCGGCAACGATATCAGCCAGCCCTTGACCACTCAGCCCGCAGCCGCGTCCGTGGATGCCGCCAATGAGTTACTGACCAATGCCCAGACTACTTACACCTACGACGCTAATGGCAACCGGCTCACGGAGAGCGGGCCGGGCGGCAGCTATACCTACGTGTGGGACACGCGCAATCGCCTGGCGTCCATCACCGATGGCAACGGCGTAACCACATCTTTCAAATACGATTCGGCCCGCAACCTGATCGAGATCGACAAGACGGCCGGCCTGGCCACCCAGAAGTTCGTGGTCGACGCCGAGTCGAACGTGGTATCGCTCACCGGCGCCGCGGGATTGCCGGTCTCGATTCTGACGGGGACGGCGATGGACTCGCACGTGGCCGCGGTCGATTCCGCCGGCAACGTGTCGTTCGCGCTGGACGACCCGCTGGGCACCACCGTCGCAGTCGCGGGCGCAAATGGAGCGCTGCAGGCCACCCTGGAATACGAACCCTACGGGCAGACCACTGGAAGCGCTCCGGCAGCCTTCCCCTTCGGCTTTACCGGGCGCATTCCCATCGCCGGAAATATTTACTACTACCGCAATCGCTTCTATGACGCGGGCACGGGAACGTTTCTCAGCGAGGATCCTATCGGGTTCGGCGGCGGCGATTCGAACTTATACCGGTATGTCTCGTCCAACCCGGCGAATTTCCGCGATCCCACGGGTCTCATCAAGAAACTCCAAGTGGCGGAAGGCGTGGTCGCCATGGCCGAAGGCGCGGCTGTCGTCGGCGCCCTCCTCTTTTTCACGCCTGAAATCCTGACTCTGGGCGCCGCCCTCGAGGTGGGGGCTGCGGTCATTGGCGGCAGTTCTTCGTTCTTGTTCGGCGCTTGGCAAACCACGGCGGGATTGCGCAACAAGGAGGCCCCGGGAAGCTTCCGGGAATATTTCCTCAATGCATTCAAGGCGCCGGAGTGGGCCAAACAGTTGAACAGCGTGGGTGATCTGGTGACCGGCGGCATCAAGGCCCACGACGCCAAAGAGCTCGGCGAGTTCGCACTACATGAGGGCTTCGCCCTGGGCGATGCTTACAACCGCGCGGGCGAACGGGGCGGCTGCCGATGACGCGGTCTCCGTTGCCCTGGATGTTCGGCCTGCTTTGCCTGACGCACAGTCTCTGGGCGGCGGGCGTGACTTTCCGCTATTTCTACGACGATGCCAACGAGCTATTTCGCGTCCTCGACTCCACCGGCACACTGGTGGAGTACGATTACGATTCCGCCGGCAACATCGTCCAGGTGAACCGGTCGACAGTGGCGCCGTCGTCGCTGGCCATCCTGAATGTCACCCCGCTGAGCGGCGCCACCGGATCGACCATCACGATTTACGGACAGAATTTCAGCTCGTCTCCCGCGGGCGACACGGTCCAATTCGGCGGGGTAGCGGCCACGGTGGTGTCGGCTGCCGGCGGTGCACTGGTGGTGCAGGTGCCCGCGGGCATCTCCAACGGTCAGATCACCGTCACCGTCAACGGCGTCACCGCGAATTCCGGCACTTTGAGCTTTACGCCGCCGCCTTCTATCGCTTCGATTACGCCGGCTTATGGATACATCGGGCAGACGCTCAGCGGCGTGGTGGTGCAGGGCGGAAATCTCGGCGGCGCCACTTTCACACTTTCCGGCGGCGGGACGGTCACAACGGTGCAGGGTGGCGACACCCAGGCGACGCTGGATATTATTCTGGGGCAAAACCTGGGACCGTCGGTGCTGATCGGCACTAATAATTCGGGCAGTTCGTCATCGGTAGCGGCGTCCGGGGACTACATCATTGTCTATAACACGGCCGGCAATAACGTTTCGGACCTGCTGTTCTCAGTGTTCAACGCCACCGGCACCATGCCGTATTACGCGCCCGGCACGAATCTGGCGAACCTGACTTTCTCAGTCTTCAATGCCACCGGGTCTATGCCTTATTACCCCCCGGGAACGAACCTGGCGAACCTGACTTTCTCGGTCTTCAACGCCACCGGCACCACGCCCTATTACGCGCCCGGCACGAACCTGGCGAACCTGACTTTCTCGGTCTTCAACGCCACCGGAACCACGCCTCGTTATCCGGCAGGGTCGAACCTGGCCTGGCAACTGTTCTCCACCCAGAACACCAACGGTCCCACGCCGTCGTCTATCCCGATTTCCGTGACCAGGAACGGGGCGCCTTTCGGTATCACCCGGACCACTACGGAAGTGGCGCCCTGGGCGCGGCCGCCGCTGCGCCTGCTCGCCGGACAATCGGCAGAAATATCGGTCCGGCCGGCGGCATTCCTACGCAATCTGGAACTCGACGCCAATCGCGCGCCTCTGGCGACCTCCGCCAGCGGTGCGCTGAGGCTGCCGCTGACCGCACCCTTCGGAGTGAGTTCTTTCAATCTGCACGCTTTCGGTTACACCAGCTCCGGCACCATGGCGGAGTCGCTCGCCGAGAACGTCGAGATCGCCGCCGACCCCGGCCGGGCGATTTCCGGGCGAGTAATCGCCGCCGATGGCGCTTCCGTGGCCGGCGCGGTGGTCACCTGGCAGGCGGAGGGTTTGGCCGCCGAATACTTCGCTTTCAGCCAGCCATTGAGCGCGCTCCCCGATCTCTCCGGGATTCCGGCGCGCGCTTCGTTCGTCGGCGCGCTGAACTATCCCAATCCGCAGCAGGTCTTCGGAACGGACCCAATGGGCGTAAGACTGGGCGCCAATTACGCCGTCCGCCTGGACGGAGCGCTCACCGTGCCGGCAGAGGGACTCTATCAATTCTCCCTGGTGGCGCATCGCGGCGCGCGACTGCTCATCGATGGCCATGTGGTGGCCGAAGGCTCCACCAGCGGCGACGATGCGGTCAACGCCATCGGCAGCGCGACCCTGACGGCCGGCACCCACGATATCGAAGTGACGCACTTCGAATCGGGCGGCGCGGCGGCGTTACAGCTTTTGTGGACGCCCCCAGATGGCGTCGAAACGGTGGTTCCCGCTTCCGCCATCACGGCCGGAGCGCCGGCAGTATGGCGAGCAGTGACAGGCAGCGACGGGCGGTTCGTATTGCACGTGCCGGCCGCGCTGGATGGAGTGGTGGTGAAATTGGCGACGGGCAATGCGTCCGTCCAGGTCGATCGATGAAAGGGCAGCGATGATGAAATCTTTTTTGACACGATTCTTGCTTGTGGCAATGGCGGTCAGCCCGGCGCTTTATGCGCAGTTCGGCGACGGCAGCGACGGCGCCTTCAGTCCGACCGGAACGGGCGCCACCACCATCACGTTCGACCCCGCGGTGCTGGGGCTGAATCCGGCGGGCGACAACGTCTTCAAGTTCACGACAATCACCATTCCCTCCAACGTGACGATCCTGATGCCGGCCGACGTACTGCGCAACAAACCGGTGATCTGGCTGGCGACGGGCGCGGTGAACATCGCCGGCACCATCAATATCGCGGGCGCCGCCGGTGCGACCATGAGCAGCGTGAATCCCGGCCAGGCTCGCTATCCTGCCATGCCCGGAGCGGGTGGCTTTCCCGGTGGTATCGGTGCCTATCTCACGTCGGCCGCCACCAACGGGGACGGGTATAGCGGCGGAGTGACTACCACTGGAAACGGCGGCCAGGGCGGCTTCGGATATAACAGCAATCAGCTTGTGCCTCTGCTGGGCGGATCGGGGGGCGCCGGCGGACAGATCGGCACCGGTCCCGCGGGCGGCAACGGCGGCGCGGGCGGCGGCGCCATCCGCATTGTCAGTGCGGTCTCCATTACGGTGACCGGCAACATCTACGCCTTTGGCGGCCCCGCTGGCGGCGGATTGCAAGGATCCTACAACGGTGGAAACGGTTCCGGCGGAGTAATCCATCTGGTGGCGCCCACCATCACCAATTCGGGCGTGCTGAATGTAAACAACGGGTCCCCCATCGGGGTAGTGCGCTTTAGCGGGACCAACCTCTCGATTGGCGGCAGCGTCTCCACCGGGTTTGTGACCGGACCGTTTTACAATCCCCCTCTGCCAAGCGGCGTGCCACTGGTGAAGGTGGTGAGCGTGAACGGAGTGGCCGCGCCGAACGATCTCACCGGGAGCGCGCTGGCGCCCGATTTCACCATTAGCACCATGAGTACGGTATCGGTGAATATCGCCGCGGCGTACATTCCCGTCGCCACGGTGGTGACACTACGTCTCAGCTCCGAGCAGGGGAACGACGCCACCATCAGTTGTTCCGCGCTGGCCGGCACACTGGCCAGTTCCACCGCCACCTGTACGGGCGTCACCTTTCCACAAGGGGTGACCATTACCGATATCAAAGCTGTCTGGTAGGGCTGCGATACTGGAGGGGTGTCCACTCTCTTTGCTTCGGGCAAAGAACGGGATTCCCAGACGGGCCTCGATTTCTTCGGGGCCCGGTACTTCAGCTCGGCCCAAGGGAGGTTTACCAGCCCGGACGAGCCGTTCGCCGATCAACATCCAGGAGATCCACAATCTTGGAATTTATATGCCTATGCTCGAAACAATCCACTGAAGTTCGTTGATCTGACTGGAGCTGTCCTCCAATTGGCCGCCAATGCTACCAAACAAGAGAGGAGGGATTTCGCGGCGGCTCAGAAATACTTATCGAAGGATGCCGGGGAGAAGGCGATTCTGAATACGCTTCAGCAATGCGCAACAGTGTACACAGTCACGTTCATCAACAACGGTGATGATAGCTTCGATCCGAATACTGATACTGTAAACTGGGATCCGTGTTCTGCGTTGGCAATTCAACACAATGCGGGGATGCTTAACGGAGGTACACAGACACCTCCCCTTGGATTGGGCCACGAACTTGATCACGCAGCCGGGAAAGACCAGGGCACAATAGCGCACGGGGCGGATCCACAATACGACACAGGAGAGGAGCGGCGAGTAATTACTCGCTCTGAAACAGCGGCGACGGGCACCCTTCACGAAGCGACGAGAACAAATCATGGCGGCGCACCGTACGAAAGCAAGAGTCCGACCAGCCGGAAGCCGAACAAATAGGGCATTCAAGACCTCAGAAAGGTAGAGCATGATCGTGGACAGGATAAGCAAGAGTACAAGACGAGCGGCAACTAGCTCGATTCGAAGCCGGTTTGATGGCTTAATAACCAGTTTGTTGCATTTTTGCTATGCAGCCTCGGTGATAGGCGTGATCGCCGTGCCGTCTTATAGTATTGAAATGCTACCCGCCGAAAGCGCAGGTGAACCCACGATCTACTACCTCTCGCCTCAAGTTCTGACGAGAACGAGGATGGCACCCGATCATCTAAAGCGCGACAGTTATCGCAGGGAGAACGCCGACCTACCTCGTCAGGAGATTGAGGCTCTGTCAGCACGAATCCGCTCTACACAACATAACCGAGCGGGGGAGCCGGCCTCACAATATGACTTCAGACTGTGTGTTGCTTCCGAGAGTGATTCGACTTGTTTCAGCGCGAACGGAGGGGCCACATACTTTCACAATCAGGTGTTCCTTCTGTCGGGAACTGAGACGGCTGCGGTACTGAAGGTCTTCGGCGAGTTGGATTCTTTCTTGTATCCCCCAAAGAAAAAGCCTTGAGTTCACCGGCAAAGAACGAGATAGGGAGACGGGCCTCGATTACTCTGGGGCGAGGTACTTCTCCGGGGCGCAGGGGCGGTTTACCAGTCCGGACCCGAAGATGTTCCCCAGCTTGATGGAAGATCCGCAGAGTTGGAATAAGTACGCCTCTACCCTGAACAACCCTTTGCGCTACGTAGATCCCGACGGCGACGACTGGAAGGACGTCGTCGTAGGCGCGCTCAACGCCTTTGGAAGCGATTACGCGCTCGGCGCTGGCCGCGCAACTGGCGGGAACTCCGATTTCCGAGCGGGCCAGGCGATTGGGGACGCAGTTGCGACGGTGGCCGGAACGGCTGCGGCCCTGTTCGGAGGAGGCGAAGCCGTAATAACCTCGCCCGCAGCCGTAACCGTCGTTGGTGCCGTCGTCCCGGCGGCGGGTGCCGCTGCTGCAGTTCATTTCATGGAACCTCCGTGGCGGTCCTTGCCGGCGGCCATTTGGCGGCTGCGGCTTACTCGAGTTCATTGGAGGATACGCCAGCATCGTCCACTTCAAAGAAGCCCCACGGCAACACCGCTGGTAATCAACCGGCAGAGCTATTCGAGATGCCTGAGCCCATTCCCTACGCCGGAGAAATCCATGAGGGCGAGCCTGTTTTAAACGCGCCACATGGAACGCTACTCCTTGGCTTCTTGTTCCTGCTCCAAGATTCTCCCGACGTCACGCTTGCCGTGGAGAACCCGGATGACTCTTATTGCCTCGCCCTCCACCACAAAATACAAACGGATGGCCTCAAACCCTGGGATTGGCCACGAGCGAAGATCTTGGAGTTTTGGATTGCGTAGACGGTAGGGCGGCGCGGAACGTGGTTGTTCCCGGATCGCCTTGGCGGCCTCTTGAACAGCTTCCCTGAAACGGACTGCGACTTCTGGAAGATCGAGGCTTAACCAGGTAGCATCGAAACTGGCCCGTCACGTCATCGCGGGCAGCTTGACGATAAGTGATCTTCACGCTCGAGGGACCGGTTTATGGGCGGCGAGCTTTTGATCGGTTTCACGTTCAACGGAATCCCAGAATTCTTCTTCTGAAAGTTCGTGGGAGGCTAAGCCCTTCAGCAAAAGGCCCTCAAGCTCGTCCTGCGATCCTTCAAAGCCAAGTGCGGCGGCGATCTCAACGGCCGCAACGGCGGCATCAAGAGCTTCCTGCGCCGAAGGATAAGCGCCGGCGTTGACGATCGCTTGAATACGCTGTTCTTGCTCTGGCGTCAACTGCATAGCCATATGGTATTTCTTTCGCTTTTGACCGCGAACCTTCCCTTCCACAATACCGGATATGGGGGCTCCTGTCACGAAGATCAAGATCACCATCCGATCCGCGCAGGGGAACCAATATCGCGCCCAGGCAAGGACCTCGGCCAATTCAAGAATGACAGATGATTCACTTCTGCGCGCGTGGCGGCAAGAAATCGTATGATCGAAGATATACTGCACATGAGCGAGGCCGACGTCGCGAAGAACTTCGCCGCAGTACTGAAGAAGGTGGTGCTGCATGGCTGCGCGGTGGTAGTGGAACACGACCTGCAGCCGGTGCAGTGATTCGCCCCACGCTTCGGCCCCGCCGCAAAATCTCGGAAGTACTGCCGCTCATGTCGAAGGACTCGACCGCCAACATGGATGCCGACTTCGCCGGCGACGTACAGGACGCCATCGATAGCCATCGCGCGCCCCTGGATCCGCCGTCGTGGGACTGATTCTGGACTCCTCCGTGGCGATCGCCGCGGAGCGTTTGGGACAGACGGCCTACCAGATGCTGGAGGCCATCGGTCTGGAGAGCAACGACGCGGAGATCGCCATCTATCCGTGCTGGAACTTGCGCATGGCATCAGCCGCGCGGACACCCCACAACGGCGGGGCCGCCGGCAGCAGTTCCTCGACGACCTGCTCGCCGGAATGCCCGTACATCCGGTGACCGTGCCAATTGCTCTGCGCGCCGGACAACTCGATGGACAGATGACGACCGCAGGCTCGCGCATCGCCTTGGCGGATCTGCTGATCGGACTCACCGCGCTCGAACTCGGCTATTCGGTAGCTACCGGCAACCTGCGACACTTTCAGATGATCCCCGGCTTAATTAGCGGTGTGGCGGCGCTGAAGAGCAAACGGCACGCACGCTCGCAGCCGAAAAAGAGCGCGGTCGCATGCCGAAGAAGACGACCGTTGGCGCAGATCTGATGGAGGGACGTCAAAGCGATTCGCAAGAAGGGCAAGATGTCCCAGGCCGAATTCGCTCGGGCCTATGGCATCGGCAAGCGAGCCTTGCAGGAGTGGGAGCAAGGCGGCCGTCAGCCCGATTCGACCGCGCTCATATTTTACGTGATCGCGATGGGCCGAAACTTCCTGCATGCGTGGGGAACGCCGCCGAATGCGGCGGCTTCGACCTCACCGACCTGTGGGGCGTGGACCGTGCGATCGCGGTGGACATGGTGACGGTGTTCGCGATGGTCGCCGACTGCCAGCGCTACCCGACAGCATGGGCTACGGCAAGCAGTTCGAAGCGCTGGTGCGCGCGTGCCGGAAGGAAGTCGTATGATCGAAGATATGGAACAGGTCCGCATGACCGAAGCTGAGGTGACGACTAACTTCGCCGCCGTGTTGGAGAAGCTCAAGCACGGGGCCGAGGTTGTGGTGGAGCAGGACCATCGGCCGGTAGCCGTGATTCGGCCGCCCCATCGCTCCGGGCGACCTATTTCGGAGTGCATCGCCTCAGCGAAAGCCAGCGGCTCGAAAGTAACGCTGGACAGCGGATTCGCCGCCGAGGTGGAAGAAGGGATCAGAGGCCGCCAGGAGCCATGGAATCCACCCTCTTGGGATTAATCCTCGATTCCAGCATCATCATCGAGGCGGAGCGCAAAGGGGAAACCGTCGAACAGCTTCTGGAGCGAGTCAAAAAGAGCGTCGGCGAAGTGGAGATCGCGATCTGTTCGGTAACCGTGGCGGAACTGGTTCACGGAGTCTATCGGGCCAATACCGTGGAGATCCGCCAGCGGCGGCGAGCGTTTATCGACGAGCTGAAACGACATGTTCCCGTGCACCCTGTGACTGATGAGACCGGCGAAATCATTGGCCGGATCAGCGGCGAGCAGGCGGCAAAGGGGATCAAGATTCCCTTCGACGATCTGGCCATCGGCGCTTCGGCATTGGAGCAAGGCTACGGCGTAGCGACACTCAATGTGCGGCACTTTCAGATAATCCCCGACCTGGTGGTGTGGCGGCAGTAGAGCGCACGCTCGCTATCGCTCGCGGTCGAGTTATTGCGCCTCCGGCGGCGAGGTCCACCTCGACGGCCGACCGGTCGGACGACAAGGACCGCTCCCGCTCGTCACGACCACTTGCCGCTCTCTGGCATTGGCCGGCAAATAGTAGCACTGCGATACTGGAGGGATGTCCGCTCTCTTTACTCCTCTTACCATTCGCGAAGTCACGTTCCGCAATCGCATTGCGGTCTCGCCCATGTGCCAGTACTCGAGCGAGGACGGTTTCGCGAACGACTGGCATCTGGTGCATCTCGGCAGCCGCGCGGTGGGCGGCGCCGCGCTGGTCATCATGGAAGCAACTGCCGTGACGGCGGAGGGCCGCATTTCGCCGCAGGATCACGGCATCTGGAAGGACGATCACATTCCGTTCCTGTCGCGCATCGCGGCCTTCATCCGTCAGTACGGCGCGGCGGCGGGAATCCAGTTGGCCCACGCCGGCCGCAAGGCCAGCACCTATCGCCCGGGGGCTGGCTCAGGCGAGGTACCCAAGGAAGCCGGCGGATGGCAGCCGATGGCCCCGAGCGCGATCCGCTTCGAACCCAAATATCCCATGCCGGCTGAGATGACCCACGGCGATATCGCGGGCGTCGGCGCGGCTTTCGTATCGGCCGCGCAGCGCGCGCTGGCTGCCGGTTTCCAGGTGGTGGAACTGCACTTCGCCCACGGCTACCTGGTGCACGAATTCCTCTCGCCGCTGAGCAATCGGCGAACCGACCAGTACGGCGGATCGTTCGAGAATCGCATTCGCTTCGCACTGGAGACGGCGCAGGCGGTGCGCGCCGTTTGGCCCGAACGTCTACCGCTGTTTGTACGGATTTCGGCCAGTGACTGGGTGGAAGGCGGCTGGGATATCGACCAATCGGTGGAGTTTGCTCGCCGCCTGCGCGGGCTGGGAGTGGATCTGATCGATTGCTCGTCGGGCGGGCTCGATCCACGGCAGAAGATTCAGCTCGGGCCAGGCTATCAGGTACCATTCGCGGAACGGATCCGGCGGGAAGCGGAGATTCCGACCGGCGCCGTCGGGCTGATTACCAGCCCGCAGCAGGCGGACGAGATCGTACGCAGCGGACAGGCGGACCTAGTGTTGCTGGCGCGCGAATTCCTGCGCGATCCGTATTTCCCTCTGCACGCAGCGAAGGAACTGGGAGACGCCGTGCCGGCCCCCAATCAGTACCTGCGGGCTTTCTGATGCGCCTCGACAAAATGCAAAGGGCCGTTCCCCCTAAAATGGCGCAGGGGAACGGCCGCTCTACTCGATTCGAACTGGGCCCTACTTCTCCTTGGTGGCCGTGAATTCGTTGGTCATCGGATCGCCACCGCCACGTCCCGGGCTGGTGACCTTCAGCTTCATGGTGTCGCCGCTCACTTCGCCTTCGTACTTGGTGATCGACTCGCCACGCTGGGTGGTACGCTTCACTTCGAAAGAGACCTTATCGCCGTCCACTTTACCGTTGGTGATTTCCGTGGGAGGAGGAGCCTCGCCGCCGCCGCGTCCGAATCCGGGAACGCTACCCGTGAGAGTCGTGCCATCTTGCTTCAGTGTGATCGTGACGGGGGTCGGTTCGCCACCCCCACGACCGGGTCGTTGATAGGTCCATTTGCCGGAAACGTCGGCCGCCAGGGCGACAAACGCAACCAGAAATAGAATCGTCGTTACAAAAAGCAGCTTTTTGGTCATAGTAAACCTCAAGGCGTAGGAGGAATGCCGTATGGTTACACCTGGGCGACGTTTTCGCCTGATTTTCGCCTGCCGCGTGACGCACGTAGCCGTGTGTGTGCGGGAATAGCGTATGATACGGTAAGAAAAGGAGGCCGTTTTCTGGCCTTACGCGGGCTTTGCCATGCCTCGTGTTTCCCAAGCTCTCCCTTCCCCTATCGATTTTCGATGGCGCTGGATGCCTCGATGAGCGACTCCAGCCCGGAGCCTCGACGTGGAGCGCCAGGAGGCCGGACCACCGGGCGCTTCGACGCCTCCTGCGAAACATGTTTCTGGAGAACGGCGCGGCGCGCCTGAGGAAGATTATGGACAGACAACAAGCTCACCAGTTACTGGATCGACTTGGGCCCGATCAGCTCGACGCTGTCACCAGGCTGCTCGAAGTGATGATCCGCGAGGAGGCCGACGAGGAACTAACCGCGGACGACCGTCGCGCCGTCGCGGCCTCACGCGCATACTTCCGGCAGGGTGGCGAGGGCATTCCATTCGACCGGGTTGTCGCCGATCTTGGGCTCACGATCGACCAGGTGCGCGGACACGAAGGCGATTGAGGCGCCGTGAAGAAGATCCGTTTTGAGCCCAGCGTTCCCGCCGAGGTTCGTGCAATCGAGCAGGGCGCCGCAATTGGGATTCTGCGGGCGCTGCATCGCTATGCTGAGACCGGTAAGGGCCGGGTGAAACCACTCTCGGGTGAGTTCGAAGGCTTATTACGATTGCGCGTTGGCAATTACCGCGTGCTATTCGACGAAACCGAAGATACCATCACGGTGCATCGCGTCAGCGACCGTAGAGAAGCTTATCGATGAGATCCGGAAGCCCCAGAGTGCTGCGGCCGAACCGGCCCCTCCCGCCTCAGTTTCCCTTCCACTTAGCCGTGAAGATGTTGAATTCATAACGCTCCTTGGCATCGCGGTCGGAGCAGAATACCAGCGTTTTGCCGTCGGGCGAGAACTCCGGGAATGAGGTGAAGCCCCCGAAGTGGGTCACCTGTTCCAGGCCGCTGCCGTCGAGATTCATCCTATAGAGTTCGAAATGGCGGCTGTCGCATTCGTGTTTATTGGACGCGAAGAGTATCTGCTTACCGTCCGGCGTGAAGGTGGGGGCGAAGCTGGCGCAGCCGAAATTCGTCACCGTGCGGGCGTTGCTGCCGTCGCCGTTCGCGACCACGATCTCCATCTTCATCGGGGTGGTCAGGTTGTCGGCCAGCAGCGATTTGTATTTCGCCATCGCCTCGGCGTTCGGCGGATAATTGGAGCGCCACACCAGATGGCTGCCGTCGCGCGAGAAGACGGCGCCTCCGTCATATCCTTCTTTGTGCGTGACCTGCTTCTTCTGCGACCCGTCGGTGCGCATGGTCCACAAATCGAGATCGTGCGACGCCAGCGAGGTGTAGACCATGTTCCCGGTCTTCCAGTTGATGGTGCCCTCGGCGTCATAGCCCGGCGTCTCGGTGAGGCGCTTTTCGATCTTGCCGGTGTCGGTGGCGAGGAAGATGTCGAACCCGGCATAGACTGCCCAGACATAGCCGCGGCTGCGGTCGGCGGGCGCCGGACAGGCATCGCCGGCCAGGTGGGTGGAGGCGTAGATGATGTGTTTGTTGTCGTGCAGGAAATAGGCGCAGGTAGTAACGCCCTTGCCGGTGGAAACCAGATGCTGGTCGCTGCCATCGGCATTCATGATGAAGATCTGGTCGCATCCGAAAGGCGGCCGCGTGGTCTGGAAGATGAGGCGCTTGCCGTCGGGAGACCAGTAGGCTTCGGCGTTCTGCCCACCGTGCGTGAGTTGGTGCATATCGGCGAGGCGCACCGATTGCGCCGAGGCCAGCGAGGCGGCCGCAAGGGCGGCGATCAGGATTTTGCGCATAGGCGTGATGGATGCAGTATACGTCAAGCCTGCGCGGGCGTGCTTCGCCGCGTCAGTTGCCTGTAGGACGCTCCACCTGCTCGATCGTGTAAATCGACACCTCGCCTTTTTGCGGGATCAATTTGAGCCCGAGCCGGTCGAAGAGCTGGAATAGCGTGGGAACATCCGCGGCGTCCTGGCCATCTTCCGCCTTCGTGCCCGGCGCAGGTTCCTGCGCGGGTTGCATATCTCTCCAACCCCTGGTGTCGATCTTAAAGAGGCCGGTCAGGCCCGTGCCGTCCACCAGCGGCCGGTCAGTCCAGTTCTCCACGTACCCCAGCACATCGGCCAAGCTGACCGCAGTACCGTGCAGTCCTCTGCCCCTGCCGCCGGAGATTTGATGGCATCGTTTACCCGAATCGGCGAGTTGCGGGCAGTTCTGCTCCTCGATGTCCGATTTTTCGAGTTTAGGACCGCCCTTGGCCACCACCACCATGTACAACGGAAGATCCCGCCGTTCGGTGCGGATCTTGAGGTGGAAGCGATCTTCGAGCAGCGCCTGTAGCATCTGCCGCATCCTGGCGGTGCGAACGTTAGAGGCCATTCCCGGCGGAAAAGCGCCTTCCGGGGCCTTGGCTTCGATATCGTAAGCAGAGGCACGCGAACCGACCCAATCCGGCCCGCCGACCAGACGAGTGGATTGAAAGCCCACGTTCCAGGCAGCCGCGATCACAAATCGCAGCGGCATGCCGCTTACGCTGAAATTTCCGCCGGGGTCGAAATGCGGAAGCGCCATCTCCCGGCCGGGTTCGGCGGCTTTAATGGATGCCACTTCGAACTTCACGGGCGGCGCCGGTTGCGCAGCGGCCATCGCGGCCATCAGCGCGGCGAGCGGTACGGTTCGATGCCACACGGCGAACTCCCTCCTGATACAGACTACCCCTGCCGGAAACTCATTCCCGTCAGCGCCAGGGTCAGCCCGATCATGATGACCACCGTCGCCCAGGAGGCCCAGTTAAACCATCGCGGATTGACCCAGTCGCCCATGAGCTCGCGCTTGTTGATCAGGATCACCATGAAGATCAGGATCAGCGGCAGCAGCACGCCGTTCAGCACCTGCGAGAGCAGGATCATCTGGATGATCGGGAACTTGGGAATCAGCACCACGCCCGCGCCCACTACGATCAGCGAGGTGTAGAGGAAGTAGAAGACCGGAGCTTCGCGGATGCGGCGGTTCACGCCCGACTCGAACCCCAGCCCTTCGCACACCGAGTACGCCGTGGAGAGAGGCAGGATCGACGCCGCGAACACCGACGCGTTCAGCAGGCCGGCGCTGAACAGCAGGACCGCATATTGACCGAACGGCTTGAGCCCCACGGCGGCGTCGGCGGCGTCCTTGATGTCTTTGGGGGCGACGCTCCAGATAGCGCCGGCGCAGGCCACAATAATAAAAAAAGCGATGACGTTGGTCATGATGCACCCCACCGTCACCTCCACGCGCGAAGCGGCGTACTCCTTGGCCGTGACGCCTTTTTCCACCACCGCCGATTGTAAATAGAACTGCATCCAGGGCGCGATGGTAGTACCCACCATGCCGATCAGCATATAGATATAGCCGGAGTCTAACATCAATACCGGCCGGACGCTGTTAATAGCGGCGCTCTTCCAGTCGGGCTTCACCAGGAATCCCGAAACGATGTAAGTCACATAGATGACGCTGGCGAATAAGAAGACTTTCTCCACTCCGGTGTAATCGCCTTCCACCACCAGGAACCAAACACCGATCGCCGCGGCGGGCACCGTAATGTACTTACTAATATGAAAGATTTCGAGCGAGCTGGCCACGCCCGCGAACTCCGTCATGACGTTGGTCAGATTGACGAACACCAGCAGTGCCATCAGGAGGAAGGTGATGCGCAGTCCGAACTCCTCGCGGATCAGGTCAGAGAGGCCCTTGCCGGTCACGGCGCCCATGCGGGAGCACATTTCCTGGGTAATCACCAGCACCACCGTGATCGGCAGCAGCGTCCACAGCGGCAGATAGCCGTATTTGGCGCCCGCCGCCGAATAAGTGTAAATGCCGCCCGCATCGTTATCGACCATGGCGGTGATGAAGCCCGGCCCCAAAACGGCGAGGAACAGCAGGATGTTGGAGCGGAAGCGTCCCAGGATTTTCGGCATCCGCTATTTCTGCCTCAGGAGAGAGATGATGTCGTCGGCGGTAATTACTCCCGCCAGCTTGCCCTCGTCGTCGACTACCGGCAAGGTGAGTAAGTTGTACTTATCGAAATACTCGCTGACGCGGTCCTGCTTTTCGTCCACTGTCACCTGAATTAAGGTATCGGAGGCCAGATCTCTCAGGTAAGTGTCGCCGCCCGCCAGAAACAGCCGCGCCAGCGGAATAGCCGCCGTAAGATGCTCCTCTTCATCGATGAGAAAGAGCGTGTTGAGCGATTCCAGCAGCTCTTCACTGCCCCGGAGTGCGCCCATGGCGTCCGCCACCGTGGCGTTATGGTGGAGCACCACGTACTCGGTATTCATCAAGCCGCCGGCCGTGTCTTCGTCGAATTCCAGAAGCTCCTGAACCTCCACTTTAGGTTCGGAATCCATCTCGTCGAGGATCCCCTCAGAGGTCGCGTCTTCCAGTTCCGAAAGCACGTCGGCGGCCTCGTCGGGCGCCATTTCCTCCACGATATCGGCGGCCTTTTCGGGCTCGAGCGCCTCCAGGATGCTGGCCTGCATCTTGGGATCTTCCACTTCGGAAAGGGCGTCGGCGGCGGCCTCGCTGTCGATCGAGTCGAAGATCGCCTCGCGCTCGGCGGGGGCGAGATCCTCGACGATGTCGGCCAGATCGGCCGGGTGCATATCTTCCAGCTTTTCGTAAGAAATGTTCAGGCGCAGGCGGCGCAGCGGGTCGGGCTCCACCACATTGGCGAAGGCCCAGCGGATGGAATTGGGCGGAATGTGAGTCTGAATCCGCCGTACCCACTGCCACGGCAGCACGCCCTGCACCAGCCGCCGGAACATGCTGCGGACCCCGATATCCACCTCGAGCACGGTGACGATGTCGCGCTGCCCGTCGTTCTGGATTCCCATCGTAACGTCGGTGACGCGCACCACTTTGCGGCCGGTAACGTCGATGATCTGCTGGTCGAGCAGGTCGCGGCCGATGCGGAGCATGTACTCGTCGTCGTGGTAGGGGAGCAACTTCTCGTCGCTAAGCTGGATTCCAGCTCCGGGAGTGAGGGAGCGGATCTGGTCGAAGCGGAGGGTGAGCCAGGTGTCGCCGCCGCCTACCAGGAAGCGTTCGATACGGGCAGCGTGCTCGCGCGGGACCAGGGCGGCGTCTTTGACCCTGCCGATGCGGCGGCCCTTAAGGTCCAGGACCGGCATGGACAGCAGTTCCGTGAAGTACAAGAGGTTGTCCGCCATCGAAAACGCCCCGGCGCCAGACAGTCCGAGCACGAATCCGAAGGGTTCCGACTTGTCAACTCACTAGTGCTCTACACAGCTTTCCGTCGCCATTCCCAATATGGCGCATCGCGTTGCGAGGCCGCAAGAGAAAAAGGGGATTTTCTTTTGTTTCGCGTCACAGCCCCGGCTGGGAGATTTCGCACCGTGCCGAATCGGAACCGGCGGCCCTGCGCGGCACTCCCCAAGCCACGGCGGGTGCAGCTAAGCCGCTGAAGCCAGAGAGACAGCCGATTCGGACGCCCGCTTGCCTCTAGAATTCGATTTCCGGCAGTTTCCCCGTGACGGTCCTGCTAAAATAGGAGCCTTAGGATTATGCTTTTTAAGTTTGTAGTACCCGGCCTGGCAGTCGCCGCGATGGCTGCTTATGCGCAAGTCGCCCCGGCGCCGAGCATCCACATTGTGGAGGAGATCGTCGCCAAGGTGAACGGCGAGATTATCACCCGCGGCGAACTCGAAGAGAAAAACAAAGAGATTGAGGCAGACGCCACGCGATCGGGCTTGAAGGGCGCCACGCGCGACGAAAAGGTTAAAGAGGCGGAAGCCGACATCTTGCGCGGCGAGATCGATAACCTGCTGCTGGTGCAGAAGGGCAAGGACATGCCCGGTGTCAACGTGGATGCCGACGTCACCAAGTTTTTCAATGCCTGGCAGGCGCAGCTCAAGATCAACGACGAGACTAAATTCCACGAACTCCTGCAGCAGCAGTTCGGCCGTTCCTATGAGGAGCTCAGAGATCAGAAGAAGCGCGAGCTCCTGGCGCAGCGTGTGATCGGGTACGAAGTGGTCTCCAAGATCTCCGTGCCCGAGGGCGATCTGCAGAAATACTACGAAGCGCACAAGCAGCAGTATATGCGCGACGAGGAAGTGTTCCTCAGCCAGATTCTGATTTCTACCGAAGGCAAATCGCCCGAGCAGGCGGCTGCCGCGGAACAGCGCGCCAAAGACCTGGTGGCGCGCGCCCGCAAAGGTGAGAAGTTCAGCGACCTGGCGCGCGACAATTCCGACGACCCGGAAACCGCGCAGAACGGCGGCTACCTGGGCACTCCCATGAAGCGCGGCGACCTGCGGCCCGAACTGGCAGCCAAAGTCTTCAGCGATCAGGCCGTCAAGGGTTACGTGACCGATCCCATCAAGCTCCCTTCTCCGGCCGGCTTCCTCATTGTCAAAGTAGAGGAACATTACGCCGCCGGTCTCGCCTCTTTTGAGGAAGTCCGCGAAGATGTGCAGCAGGCCATCGTGAGCCCTCTGATGGAGCCCAAGGTGCGCGACTATCTGACCAAGCTGCGCCAGGAAGCGTTCCTGCAAATCAAGGACGGGTATGTCGACACCGGCGCCGCTCCCGGAAAGGACACCCGCTGGCAGGAAGTGGCGCAATTGAAGCCCGCCACCACTACCAAGGAAGAAGTCCTTTCGAGCTCCAAGGCGCACAAGAAAATCCTCGGAGTGGCGATTCCCGGCACCACCGGTGAGGTCAAAACGCTGGCGCAGACCGAGAAGCCGCCGAAACCCTCGAAACATAAGGCCCGGGCGGACGTCAATCCGGAAGCGCGCGCCGCGGCGGAACAGGCAAAGGAGGACAGCACCCCGCCGATGCCTCCCATTAAACAATGAAATCTCCGTTCGTAAACGAGCTCGAGCCGAATAAGCCGATCACCACCAGTTTCCTGGTCCACTCGAAGGAGATTCGTCAAAAAAAGAGCGGCGAATTGTACCTTTCGCTGCTGCTGGCCGACCGCACGGGCGAACTCGACGCCAAGATGTGGGACAACGTGGCCGAGGTCATTGACGACTTCGAACGCGACGATTTCGTGCGGGTCAAAGGCCTGGTGCAGATCTTCCATAACCGGCCGCAGATGACCATCCACAAAGTGCGCCGGATGGACGACAGCGAAATCGATTTCGGCGACTATTTCCCTTCGTCGCGCCGCGATCAGGATGAGATGTGGCTGGAACTGCGCGGCATCGTGGCCGGCATCGGTAACACTCACCTCCAAGGACTGCTGAACGCGGTGCTGGACGACGGCGACATCGCCCGCCGCTATCGCCGCGCGCCCGCCGCCAAGCATATCCACCACGCGTTTCTGGGCGGGCTGATCGAGCACGTACTTTCCCTGTGCTCGATGGCGCGCCTGACCGCGCAACACTACCGGTTCGTGGATACCGATCTGCTGCTGACCGGCGCCATCCTGCACGATCTCGGCAAAATCTACGAGTTGAACTACGAGCGCGGCTTTTCTTATTCCAACGAAGGCCAACTGCTCGGCCACATCCACATCGGGCTGCGGATTATCGCGGAGAAACTGCGCGGACTTCCGGATTTTCCGGCGCCCCTGCGGTCGCTGGTGGAGCACATGATCCTCAGCCATCACGGCAAACTGGAATTCGGATCGCCGAAAGTGCCGCAATTTCCAGAGGCGGTCATCCTGCACTACCTGGACGATATGGATTCCAAGGTGGAGTGCATGCGCGCGCTGCTGGAGAGCGATCGCCAGGTGGAGGGCTGCTTCACCGCCTACAATATCGCGCTCGAACGGTCCATCTTGAAGAAGGAGCTGTTTCTCCATCCACCCGCGATTTCCAAGGAGCCCTCGCCCAAACCGCCGGCTGCGCCGCCAACCGCTGTCGCGCCCGCCACTGCCGCAGCGGCCGTCCCGAACGGGGGCCCGAAATCGGAGTCGCCCTTCGCCGATAAGTTGCGGAATGCATTGCTGCCGGCCGGCCCCACGGAGGGAAGCTGATGCCGCGGACCGCGCGGGAAGTGCCTCCGCCGCTCGAATTGTTATGTCTGCGGGCCTTGTGGTCGCTGGGCGAAGGCAATGTGAAGGCGGTGCAGCAGATCGTGGCGGAATCGCGCCCCCTGGCGTACACCACCATCATGACGGTGCTCGACCGGCTTGTGCGCAAAGGCATGCTGGCGCGGCGGAAAATAGGCCGCAGTTTTGCCTACGTACCGCAAGCCACCCGCGATACCGCGCGCCGGGCGGCAGTGCGGGAACTTTTGGAAGGCTACTTCGACGGATCGCAGGACGCGCTGATCGGTTTTCTCCAGCAAAGGGCAGTGGTGGCCGTGCCGCTGTCCGCTCCCACAGCGGACCGCATCGATACCGTGCTGTTATAGGTTCTTGTGAGGCGGACTTCAGTTCGCCACCGGCCACTTGGTGGCAGAAGATTTCCTTTTCCGTTCAAGTTAATTAGAGGCACATATTAATGTAAGCGCCGGAATGCCGGTAGTCCTGTGGTATTCTGATGGTCTTCCACAATGGCGCAGACCAAGTTGCTCCCGCGGATTTGTATCGCACTGGGCCTGCCGGATGTGCCATCTCTCTTGAGCCACGCGCGTCGCGAGGCAGCGGCGGGCGAGGCATTTCTGGAGTTTCGACTCGATTTCCTGGATAATCCGGCCGAAGGCGCCGCCGCGATTTCCGTTTTTCTGGAACAGTTTCCCGATTGTATCCTGCTGGCAACCTGCCGGCGGCACCAGAATCACGGCCGTTTTAATGGCAGTATCGAAGAGCAGCTGGCGATTTTAGATCTCGCGGTCCAGAATGGAGCGCACGCCATCGACGTTGAAATCGAAACGGCCGAGGTTTCGCGCGAGCGGCTCAGCCACTTTCGCGGGCGCACTCAACTCATCGTTTCCTATCATAATTTCGAAGCTACTCCGCCCATGGACACGGTAGTCAATCGTGTCACGAAGGTGCCGGCCGACGCTTATAAGATGGTGACTACGGCGCGCAAGCCGTCCGATAATCTGCGCGTGCTGGCGGCCGCCAAGGCGCTCCCCAAGCAGCACGTGATCGTGCTGGCTATGGGGGAACTCGGCTTTCCCACGCGCGTGCTCTCTCCGATTTTCGGCGGTGTCTATACCTACGCCACGCCTATGTTGGCGGAAGGGACCGCCGCCGGACAGGTAAGTGCGAAGTATCTGCGCCACTTGTATCGCGTGGAAAAACTGGGAAAGAGCGCCAAGATTTACGGCGTAATTGCCGACCCGGTGCGTCACTCCATTTCGCCGGCGGTGCACAATCGCGCGTTCCAGGCGCGCCGTGTGGATGCCATTTATCTGCCTTTTCTGGTGACCCCGGCATACCTGCGCGATTTCTTCTCGCTGGCGGCCAAGCTGCCTCTCACCGGGTTCAGCGTCACCCTCCCGCATAAGCAGAAAATCATCCGCTATCTGGACGTGGTGGACCCGCTGGCGCGCCGCATCGGCGCGGTGAACACCGTGTGGCGCAAAGCTGGAAAATGGCGCGGCACCAATACCGATGCCGCCGGCGTCACCGTGCCGCTCTCCCGCTTGCTGCGCCTGCAGAAATCGTCGGTTCTGATTGTCGGCAATGGCGGCGCGGCGCGCGGGGCGGCTTGCGCTCTCTCCGACGCGGGAGCGAAAATTTCATTAGTGGGACGCAATCCCGATCGCGTGCGCGCGCTGGCCAAAGTGTGCGGCGCGGAAGCGCTCCTCCGCGAGCAGCTCGATTCCACGCACTTCGACGCCGTGGTGCACGCCACACCGCTGGGCATGTACCCGCACGTCGACGAGTGCTTCTTCAACGGCCACATCCCCGGCGACGTGGTCTTCGATATGGTGTACAATCCTGCCGAGACGGTGCTGGCAAGGCGCGCCCGCGAACAGGGCAAAACAGTGGTGCCCGGGCTCGACATGTTCATCGAACAGGCGGTGCGCCAGTTCGAAATATGGACCGGCAGCACGGCGCCGCGGGCGGTAATGCAAAAGGCTGCCGAGGAAGCGCTGGAGCATAAATGAAACTCACGCGACGGCAATTAGCGGCCGCGGTTTGCGCCACGGCGGTGGCGCCCGCGCAGACCAACCAGGCGGCGCCCCCGGCGGACGATTTACAGACGGCGCGCGAACGCCTCAAGGCCAACGCCGAAGCGCTCGCCCAGCACGATCTGCCGGCCGGCACCGAGCCGGCCTTCCAGTTCCAACCCTGAGAAGCACCATGGCGGCCATTCCCAACGACGTTTTTTTCGCCACCGTCACGGAGCTGAATGCCCGCCTGAAAGCCAAGGAATTCAAAGACGAGGACCTGATCCGCGCCTTTGCCGAACGGCTGGTGCAACTCGGCCCGCGCTATAACGCGCTGGCGCTCCCGCTCGCCCAGGATGCCCATCGCAAAGCCAAGCTGGTGGACCAGGAGTTGAAAATCGACCGCCTGCGGGGTCCGCTGCAGGGCATACCTTACGGCGCGAAAGATCTGCTGGCGTACAAAGGCAAGCCGACGACGTGGGGCGCCAAGCCTTATGCGGGGCAGGTATTCGATTACAACGCCACCGTCGTCGACAAGCTGGACGCCGCCGGGGCGGTGATCACCAGCAAACTCGCCATGGTGGAGCTGGCGGGCGGCGGAGGGTATCGCTACGCTTCGGCGTCGCTCACCGGCCCGGGATTGAATCCGTGGGACATCACGCGCTGGTCGGGCGGATCGTCCAGCGGCTCGGCGACGGCGGTGGCGGCGGGACTGGTCACTTTCGCGTTGGGGTCGGAGACTTCGGGTTCGATCGTGACGCCGGCATCGTATTGCGGCGTGACGGGACTGCGGCCCACCTATGGCCTGGTGAGCCGTCACGGCGCCATGGCGCTTTCATGGACGCTCGACAAGATTGGGCCGCTGGCGCATAGCGCGGAAGATTGCGGGCTGGTGCTGCAGGCCATTGCCGGCGGCGACAGCAAGGATCCCGGTTCGGCCGGCACCGGCTTCTACTACTCCCCGCAATACATGCGCCCGGTCAAAGATCTGAAAATCGGGTACGCTGCGGTGGATTTCGCGGACCGCGCGGAGGAATCGGCGCGCCCGGCGTTTCAAGCGGCGCTGGCCGCCATCCGCGACGCCGGCGCCACACTGGTGGAGACCACGCTGCCGAAGTTTCCTTACGGGCCTATCCTTTCCACCGTGCTGGCCGGGGAACAGGCGTCGAGCTTCGAGGCGCTCATCTCCAGCGGAAAAGTGGAGGAACTCGCCGACCGGGCGCAGATCGCCGGCCTCAAGGCGAGTCTCGAGTTGCCCGCCAAGGATTATCTGAAAGCGATGCGGCTCCGCCGTCTGGTACAGGAGCAATTCCGCGACCTGTTCACCAAGGTGGACGTGCTGCTCGCGCCCGGCCGTCCCGGCCCGGCCACCAAGATCGATCAACCGCTCGACCGTGGCGGATATCAGCCGCCATCCGGTACGCCCGCGGGGCTACAGGGCATCGTTCAAGCCGGGAATCTGGCAGGACTCCCGGCGCTGGTGCTGCCTTGTGGATTCGCCGAGAATCTTCCCGTCGCGCTGCAACTGGTGGGCGCTCCATTCACCGAGAATCAACTGCTGGCGATCGGCCACGACTTTCAGACTCGCACCGACTGGCACAAACGGCGGCCGCCGGAGCTATAAGCCGCATGGCCGCCAGGCGCTGGTACATTCGTGGGCGCGTGCAGGGCGTGGGCTATCGCGCCTTCGCGCAGCGTTCCGCGCGCGCGCTCGGGCTCACCGGGTATGCCCGCAATCTTGACGACGGCCGCGTGGAAGTATACGCCGCCGGCCCCGTCGGCAAGCTGGAGGAACTGGCACCGCTGCTCCATCGCGGGCCGCGATGGGCGGATGTCCGCGGGGTGAATGAGCAGGAGGCGGCGGTAGAGAGCGCCGCCGATTTCCGCATCGATTGAACCATGCCGCTCTCCTGTTGACATTCTAAAGGAAAGGTGGCATCCTTCTTTTGGATGTCTACAGGAGCGGCGAAATCCGATATTCTCCAGGGCACGCTGGACCTCATGGTGCTGCGTACGCTGGAATCCATGGGACCGCAGCACGGGTTCGGCCTCGCCAAACGTATCCAACAGATTTCCGAAGGCGCGCTCGATCTGAACCAGGGGACGCTCTACCCTGCTCTGCTCCGGCTGGAACAGCGCGGTTGGGTGCGTTCCGAGTGGGGGACTTCGGAGAGCAACCGGAAAGCGAAATTCTACGAACTGACGCGCGCGGGACGCCGTCAGGTAGAGCGCGAGTCGAAAGATTGGGAGCGCACCGTGGCGGTGATGGCGCGCTTCCTCCGTCCCGCGGAATAGGAGCATTGCCATGATGGCGTGGTGGAAGCGTATCGCGGCGTTTTTTCAGGGCGCGCGTCTCGACCGCGATCTCGAAGACGAGATTGCCGCGCACCTGGCGATGCAGGAGGACGAGTTCCGGCAGCGCGGCATGAGCGCGCCGCAGGCCCGGGCCGAGGCGCGGCGCGAATTCGGCGGCGTTGCCCAAGCCGCGGAAGCATACCGCCAAGGGCGCGGCCTTCCCTGGCTGGAGACCGCGGTCAAAGACGCCCGCTACGCCTGGCGCGGGCTGGCGCGCAATCCTGGATTCACGGTGGCGGCAGTGCTCTCCCTGGCTCTCGGAATCGGCGCCAATACCGCCATCTTCTCGATGTATCACGCGCTGCTCATGCGCACGCTGCCGGTGTCGCATCCCGAACAGTTGGTCACTCTTTATCGCACCGGCGGCTGGGGGCGCGGCTTCTCTTCCTATCCGCTGTATCGCGAGGTACGCGGACGGACCGACCTCTTCAGCGGCACGATCGGACGCACCGGCATCGAGAAAACAAGTTTCCGCAACGGCGACAGCACACCATCTGAGACCGCGCAGGTAGAGTATGTCACCGGCAATTATTTCGCCATGCTCGGCGTGCCTCCGGCCATCGGCCGCGTGTTCACCGACGACGACAATCGCACGCCCAAAGCGCACCCGCTCGCCGTGCTGAGCTACGACTTCTGGCAGCGCCGTTTCGGCGGCGCCTCCGCGGTGCTGGGAGAGACCGTCACCAGCGGCACCGAGCGCGTCACCGTCATCGGGGTGGCCGCGCGCGGATTCCGCGGTGTGGAAGTGGACCGTCACCCCGACTTCTGGGAGCCGGCGATGATGGCCGGTGAGGATCCCGCCAACCCCAGCTCATTCTGGCTCTGGATCATCGGCCGCCGCCAGCCCGGTGTGACGATCTCTCAAGCTCGCGCCGCCATCGAGGTGCTCTTCCAGCAGCGCCTGGCCGCGCTGTATGGCAGCAATCCCAACTCCGGCTTTCGCAAAACGGCGATGGCGCAACATATAGAAGTGCGCGAGGGAGGCGTGGGCTTGTCTTCGCTGCGCGAGAGTTTCGCTACTCCGCTGACCATCCTGATGGTGGCGGTGTGGCTGGTGCTGCTGGCCGCCTGCGCCAATGTGGCCAATCTTTTGTTGGCGCGCGGCGCTGCCCGGCAGAAGGAGATTGCGGTGCGGCTCTCATTGGGCGCCACACGTGCGCGGCTGGTGCGGCAGTCGTTGACCGAGAGCCTCTTGTTGGCCGCCGCGGGTACCGCTGCCGGTACCCTGCTGGCGTGGTGGGGCGAGCGCGGCATTCTGCGATTCCTCCCGGCCGCTTCCGGCAATCCCTTCGATGCCGCTCCCGATGGCACCGTCCTGGCATTCACCATCGCGATCGCCGTGCTGGCGGTGGCGTTGTTCGGGCTTGCGCCCGCATGGCGCTCCACTGCCATCGATCCGGCGGAGTGCATCAAGTCGGGCGGCGCGCAGGGAGGCCGCCGCGCTTCCACTTTGCGACACATCCTGGTGGTGGCGCAGGTGGCGTTTTCCTCCATGCTGGTGGTGCTCGCTGCACTGTTCGGCCACAGCCTGGCGGCGCTCCGTTCGGTCGATCTGGGCTTCCGCAACCAGAACACCATCGCGTTCTCGCTGGACATGCCGGACAACTGGAAAGCGGACCGGACCTCGTCGGTGCGCGGCGATTTCCTGGTTCGCATGGAGTCTCTGCCCGGCGTCACCATGGTGAGCTTCGGCGAGCCCGGGCCGTACCAGGGCGGATACTCCAGCATCAGCGTACGTGTTCCCGGATCTCAACTCACGGCGCACGAACCGTCCTGGGTCAACACCCAGCGGGTGGCCCCGCAATATTTCGACATCATCGGCAGCCGGCCGGTATTGGGCCGCGAGTTCACGGTGTCCGACACTTCCCAATCGCCGAAGGTCGCGATCGTCAATGAGAGCTTTTTGCGCATGTTCGTTCCCGGCGAGCTTCATCCGCTTGACCGCGTGCTCAACTTCGATGAACAAAAGCCGGATCCGGTGGCAATCGTAGGCGTAGTGCGCGACATCCCTCATCAAGGCTTGCGCGAGAAAATCGAACCGACAATGTACTTGCCGCTGACGCAGTCGCCGGCATCGTTTGGCGCGGTGCTGTTGCGGTCGGAGCGCCCTGCCGGCGAACTGGCGCCGGCTATCCGGCGGGAAGCGGAACGGCTTGGGCCGGAAGTCTCGGCTTCCATTCCACGAACCATTCGGCAGCGCATCGACGAATCCATCTTCCAGGACCGGCTGGTAGCGACGGTGGGCGGCTTCTTCGGTGGCCTGGCGCTGTTGCTCGCGGCCATCGGTCTGTACGGTGTGATGGCTTACTCGGCGGCGCGGCGCGCGCGCGAAATCGGTATCCGCATCGCTATGGGCGCCAAGCGTTCCACTGTGCTCTGGATGGTGTTACGCGGATCGCTCGCACTGGTTATCGGCGGGCTGGCAATCGGCGTGCCGGTGTCGCTGGTAGCGGCGCGCAAAGTGGCGCCCGTGCTGTTCGGCATTCGCGCCGGCGATTCGCTGGCGTTCGCCAGCACGGTGAGCGTCCTGCTCGCGGTCGGGCTGGCGGCAGCGCTGATACCTGCACGGCGAGCCGCGTCGACCGAGCCGATGCGCGTACTCCGCCAGGAATAGAGATTCACAGCCCATGTGTGCCCGCTCCCCCGGAAGTGCTGCGCCTCTCCGCTTCAAGCGTCACCGGCGCGATGAGCGCGCTCCTGTTCCGAATACGAGACGCTCACGCTCCCCGATGCGTGGCGAGTCGCGCCGGTTTTTCTAAATGACGAAAACGTCGCGGGTGGGCGTCCTGCTCGCGGCAGCGCTGATACCTGAACGGCGAGCCGTCGACCGAGCCGATGCGCGTGCTCCGCCAGGAATAGCGATTCACAAACCGCTGCGCCTCTCCCCATCAAGTACCACCGGCGCGATGAGCGCGCTCCTGTTCTGAATACGAGACGCTCACGCTCCCCGATCTATCGGCCGTCGCGCCGGTTTTTCTATTCGCTCGGGGCGTCGGCTGCTGAGGGTCGCGCGCCTTATTTCTTGCCGTTATCCAGCACGTCGGGAATCTGCGATTGCCGGTCGACGTGGCCGTTCAGCCCCTCGTCAAGCGTGATGTCGTTCTTCTCCAGCGTCTCTCCCAACGTCTGGTCGAGCGATACGCGCGCCTGGGCATAAGTGGCGGCAGCGTTGACTTCCGAAATCTGCGCCGTCACCAGGGCCCGCTGATCGCTCATCAGGGTCTGGAAGGTTGCGTTCTTGCTACCCGTCATGAAAGCCCGCTGGTCTTCCGCCAGCAGTTGCTCTTCGAGTTTCCGGGTGTCGCGCGCCGTGTCGTAGCGCGCATGCGCCTGTCGCAGCGCCGCTACCCTGGCGGCTACTTCCACCACGATGGCGTTCAGGTCCCGCTGGCTGGAGACTTCGGACTGCCGATGCGTAAGCTGGTCGACGCCATAATCGGCCTGCGCAATGCGGTTGCCGATCGCGGCCTGAAAGCCCAGCGTCCCCGAGTTATTCGGGAAATCGTTTTGGAAGGTCTGCCGGAACGCCCGGCCATAGCCGCCCACGAAAACCGGGTTAGGCTCCTCGCCGTTCACCACGTGACCCACACCGCCGGTGCCGCGATTGTACGTCTGGTACTGCACGTTCAGAATAGGCAGCAGCGGATTGGCGGTACCGGCCAGATTGATTTCATCGGTCTGATCGCGGTATTTGGAAACCGCGACATCCGGCCGCTTTGCCATCGCCGTCGTCACCATTTGGCGCAGCGGCGGCAGATCGTCGGCGTCGGGAATCTGCATGCGATCCACCAGCACCACGCCCGCGGGCTCGAGTTCGGGGTCTTCGGTGTGACTGATGGCCTCTTTGAGCCGAACCTCCTGCTGGCGGACGTTGGCCCGTGCAATGTCGAGTTCCTGCTGGCGGGTGGAAACCTCTGCCGCGGCGGGTGGCAACTGGACAGACGGGAGAGCTTCGGCAGCGACTTCCTTTTTGGTGTCGTCGTAGAATTTCTGGGCGATCTCAAGCGCATGCTGGCGGGCCCGCAACTCGTCGCCGGCGGCGCCTAGCGTGTAGTAAAGATTAAGCACGCTGGCGCACAGGTCGAGCAATTGTCCGCGAAACACTTCGCGCGCCGCTGTGGTATTGATCTGGCTCACCCGAATGGTGCGGTTGTTGAGCCGCACGCCGAAGCGTTGCAGCAACGGCTGGTTCACAATCAGATCCATGCGCACCGAAGACGATGGGTTGATGACATCGCCGGCGGCGTTCTCGCCGAAGGTCTGCTGATACTCACGATAGGAAGCGGTTCCCCCGGTGATGAAGCCCTGGGTCAACTGCGTGTTGTAGGTGTGGTTGTATTGCACCAGCGAATCGGTCTGTGCCAGGTTGGTATAAGTTTCCGGCGTGGTGATGTGCCCGAAGCTGGTGACGTTTTGCAGAGCTGCGTCGAAGTTGGGAACTACGGCGCCCACCTGTTGCACGGTAGCGCCGCCGTTTCCGCCTACACCACTACCGCCGCTTCCGCCTCCGCTCAATCCCGCGGCAGCGATGGTGCCGTTGACGCCCACGCCGGAGTTCACGCTAGCAATCTGCGAGATGCCGGGCAGTACGCCGCGCAGCGGGCCGCCCGCTTTGGAGCGCTCCAGTGCGGAATCGGCCAGCAGCGGTCCGTAGCGATCGATCTCCAGATTGAGATTGTTCTCAATAGCCAGGGCCAGTGCGTCAGCCACCGTGAGGTATAAATTTCCGGCACGGATCAGGCTGTGCAGCCGGCTGGAATTCTGTAGCCGTATGGGCGGCGTTTTGCGCGGCATATAGGGCCGGACGATCGACGGCACATGCGAGATCTCGATGGTGGGCGGTTGTTCCGGAATCTGCGCCTGGCAGACCACGGCCGCGGCCGCGGCGATGAGCAACCATTTCGTCATTTCGCACCTCCCGGAAGGTTCGCCGGGATGGCCGATTCGCGCGCCACGTGTCCGGTCTTGGCTTCTTCCATCGAGACGTGGTTGACCTCCAGCGTGCGGCCGAGAGCATCATCGAAGGCGATCTTGGCATGCGTGTAATTGGCCATGGATTGCAGTTCCGCGTCTTGATCGGACGCCAATTGTTGCTGTGCGGCAATCACCAGCGCGACGCTACCCACGCCGTAATTGAAGCGCTTCTCTTCGGCATCCAGACTCTCTTCGGAGAGTTGGCGGGTGGCGACCGCAGTCTCATATCGCGCCCGCGCCTGCTGGAGGTTAATCAGGTTGGTCTTCACGTCCACCCGCACCTGGTTGGTAGCACGTTGCAATCCCAACTCGGTCTGTCGGAGTTGCAACTCATCGGTGACGTAATCCGCCTGCGCCTGCCGGTTGCGAAAGGGGATATTTAGGCTGATCCCGGCGGAGTAGTTGGGGAAATCGCGGCCCAGCACCTGGCCCAGAAAGGTGCCCGTGCCGCCCAGAAAGTAACCATTCGGCGCGCCGCAGCAGTTTTGATAGAGCGCGTTCACCGGGCCGGCCAATCCGTTGTTGGTAAAATCGGCGAACGCCTGAAGCGTGGGCAGGAGATTATTGCGCGTGCCCTTCAGCAGGATCTTTCTGCTATCGAGATTGATGTTCGCCGTCTCGATCTCGGTCCGATTCTTCATCGCCTCCGCCACCAGATCCTGCACCGGCCGGACTTCATCTGTCTTAGGAACCTCGATGTGGTCGAGCGGAATCACGTGCACATCGTCCAGCCAAAGGTTCGTCAGGGCATTGCGGTTGAGGGCATTCTTGAGTACGATCTCCTGCTGCGACACGTTGGTCTGCGCAATCAGCAAGGCTTCTTTGGCGGTGGAGAGAGCGGCGCCCGCGCGCGTGACTTCAATGCCGGCCATGGCTCCGATGGCCACCTGCTTCTTGTTGTCGTCATACAGCTTCTGAGCGGCGTCCAGTGACTGCTGTTTAATGCGCACCGCTTCATCGAAGCTCACCAGATCCCAGTAGAGATTCAGCACCGCCGCGATGGTGGTGGACACCTGCTGCTTCAGGTTCAGATCGGTCACTTTGAGATTGTTCCGGGCCACTTTGATGTACCGGTTGTTCACCGCCAGCCCGAACCCTTGCAGCAGCGGCTGGGAAACCTGGAAGTCGAGATCGCCCTGCACCCACGGGTTGAATAACGGAGAGCTGCTGTTCTGGTGGTTTCGATTCTCCACGAAATCGAAGAGAATGTTGGTGCCGGTAATGAAGCTCTGGCTGTATTGCGCGTACGCAAAGCGGTTGCTGCTCACCAATACAGTGGTCGCATTCAATTGGGTGTTGGTGAGCGGCGTGGAGTTGTGCGATGCGCCTAACTGAATCACCACACTCGGATCGAGGCTGGGAGGATTGGGCCCGATGCCGGTGATCACCGAACCGACCGATCCGATCCCGGCGCCTCCCGCGAGCCCGCTCGACGCTGTGCTGATACCCGCAGTGCTGACGCTGCTGGGTCCGGGCAGCACGGGCGCGTCGGTCGAGCGCAGCAGTCCGCCCGCCTCGGCGCGCATCAGCACTTCGCGGGAGAGAAATGGGCCGTAGCGCTGGATGGCGATGTCGAGATTATTCTCCAGCGCGAGCGCGATCACGTCCTGCGCCGAGAGATACAAATTGCCGCCGCGGAGCAGTTGCTCCAGGCGGGGACTGTTGGCTAGCCGGATGGGAGGCACGGTTCGCTTTTCAAGATGGAAGGGCTTCAGAAACCAGTGGGTATACTTACTCTGGGGCGGAGTCTGAATAGCAACTTCCGATTCCTGCGCCCAAAGCGCAGCCAGCGGAGCCAAGAGCAGCAAGGCAAGAAAACGAGGTGCAATCATGGTGGAGTCCGGGCACAGCACCGCAACTGCTGTGCCAGCCGATGAACGCCTCCCAACCTATTGCAAGGGTTCAGTTTGTGCCTGCTATGCGAAATTCGGCGGTGGCTCTCTACTGTCCGCTTGCGAACAGCGGTTTGCGGAATCGGACGGCCTCAGTGCAAGGATAGGACGCTGACTGTGTATCCGCCCGAGGTGGAGGACGGATACTGATCGCGGATCTCTTGCGCCTGCCGTTCAATAGCCTTGGCCTGGTTCTTCCGGCCGGAGCCTTTGAGGATGGTGGCGTAATTGGAGAGATAGATACCCAGTCGCGGATGTTTCGGTCCGAGTGAAGCTGTGGCCAGTTCGATTGATTTGAGGGCAGCATCCACCGCCTCTGCATTACGCCCCACGCGATAGTAGACCACCGCGAGTACGCTCAACGCGCTAGCTCGATAAGGCCGCGGGACCGGCTGGGGGCCGTGATCCAGAATGTCCAGCGCACGTTCCGCCGGCTCGACGGCATCGCTATAGCGGTGCTGCAGGGTCATCATTCCCGCATACGTCAACAGACTGGAGGCCATCCGCGGATCGGCGGGACCGTATTCTTTCGCGATGATCGCCTGCGATTCGCGTAGCAGCGCCTCCGGCTCGGAGAATTTCCGCTGCATGATGCAGGTCACCGCGAGGTCCTCATTGAGCACCGACCGCAGCATGGGAATCGACTTGGCGGAAGCCTGTTCCGATTGCAATGCCTGCCGCAGGATGGGCTCTGCGTCTGCGGGACGAACTTCGGCGATGTACAACTCGGCCAGATGCATCCTGGCGGTGATGAGAAGGGCGCTATCCGCGGGCTCGTTCGAAAGTGCGTCGAGGACATGGTTGAAGGCGATTTCGGAGGAAGTATAATGCCCGGTCTCTTGTTCATTGAGCGCGATTTTATCCAGCACCAACGCCTCCAGGCGGGGGTCGGACTCCTCTTTGCGAATATCCTGCAGCAGACTTTGCAGTGCCGCAAGGGCTTGGCCATAATGCTCATGGGCCCGCAGTTGTTCAACCTGAACCAGTCGTTGGGTGAAACTCGCCAATTGTGCGGGGCCGGCAATACAGAGCTGGGTCGCCGCCAATGCCGCGACCGAAACATAACGAGCGATCTTTGGACACACCATGGGGAGGGACTCCGTTTGGCACATTCGATGTCGTTCAGTTAGGATGGTCAGAAGCTCACATCCTAACGGAGCACCTATGACCACCCATCGATTGGCAAACGCCGTTCCATTGTTAGCAGGCACGCTGTTGTTCACCGGTACCTGCCTTTTTGCGCAAGGCCGGGGCACCCAAACGCAAGCTGCACCCGCCGCCGCAACACCCGCGCCGCAAGCGCCCGCCGCCCCCGCAGGACGCGGTCGCGGTGGATTCGCCGGACCCGCACCGGCCGTCGGCGGAGAAATCGACGAGACGCCGGTGGTCACCCACCACTCCATCACGGTGGATGGAAAAACACTGAACTACACGGCAACCGTCGCCCAGATGCCGCTCAAAGATGCATCGGGCGAAACCGAAGCGCACATCTTTTACATGGCCTATACGCTCGATGGCGCCGAGGCCAACAAGCGGCCGCTCACGTTCTGCTTCAACGGCGGCCCGGGATCGGCGTCCATGTGGGTGCACATGGGCGGCATGGGTCCGCGGAGTCCGAAACTGTTGCCCACCGGCGCGATGCCGCCGCCACCTTATCAATTGAAGGACAATTCCGATACCTGGCTGGACAAGACCGACCTGGTGTTCATCGACCCCGTGGGCACGGGTTACAGCCGCGCCAAGAATGTAGAAGTTGCGCGCCGCATGAATTCCGTGCAGGGAGACATTCAGTCGGTGGGCGAGTTCATGCGGATGTACGTGACGCGCAACAGCCGCGAAATCTCGCCGCTGTTTATCGCGGGTGAGAGTTACGGCACCTTCCGCGCCGCCGGACTAGCTGGTTACCTCATCGACCGGGGAATTGCTTTCAACGGAATCGTATTGATCGGAACCACACTGAACCTGGAGACCATCTGGAGCCGCAGCGACGACCTGGTGTATGAATTGGAACTCCCCACTTACTGCGCCGACGCTTATTACCACAAGAAAGTCGCCGCCGATCTGCAGAAGAAAGATCTGAAGTCGTTCCTCAAGGAAGCCGAAGCTTTCGCGATGGGCGAATACACCGTGGCGTTGGGCAAGGGCGACGAACTGCCGCCCGCCGAACGCAAGGCGGTCATCGATAAACTGGTGCGCTTTACCGGGCTGGACGCGCATTATCTGGACTCCACCAATTTGCGCTGGGATGTTTCGCACTTTGCGCGTCAGTTATTGCGCAATGACGGGTTGACGATCGGCCGCTACGACGGACGCCTTACCGGACCGTCGAGTTTGAACACCGGCGAGACCGCCGAGTTCGACCCCTCGAGCACGGTGATTACTCCGCCGTTCACCGCCATGTTCACCAAGTACCTCCGCGATGAACTGGACTACAAAACTGATATGTACTACTATCCTTCGGGCGGCACGCAGCCGTGGGATTATCAGGTACAGAACGGATTCGGCGACACCACTGCCCTGCTGCACAACGCCTTCGTGAAGAATCCTTATCTCCACGTGATGGTGGCTGCGGCGTATTTCGATCTGGCCACGCCCTATTTCACCGCCGAGTACACGTTCAACCATATGGGACTGAGCCCGGAGATGCACAAGAACATCACCTGGCAGTTCTATCAATCCGGCCACATGTTGTATATCGACAGCGATTCGCACACCAAGCTGAAGCACGATTTCAGCGAGTTCCTCTCCTCGGCGCTGCCGAAGGACGTGCAGTAGCGGCGTGTATCGAGCCGTCATCTTCGATCTCGGCCGGGTGTTGGTCAATTTCGATTTCCAGCGGGGATATCAGGCGCTGGAAGGAATTTGCCCGTATCGCACGGCCGAGATCCGCCGGCGCCTCGGCACCGGCGATCTGGTGGAACGCTTCGAAACGGGTTTCATCGAGCCGCACGATTTCGTGGCGCAACTCTCTTCCCTGCTGGATCTCGAGATCGACTACGATCGCTTTTGCGGCATCTGGACTTCGATCTTTACTGAAACGCTGGTACCGGAGGAGATGCTTGCCGGGCTCGCCGCGCGCTATCGTCTGCTGCTGCTCTCGAATACCAACGCCATTCACTTCGAGAGCCTGCGTCAGTCGCACACCATGCTGCGTCACTTTCATCACCTGGTGTTGTCGTATGAGGTGAAGGCGATGAAGCCGCAAGCGGAAATCTTCCAGGCTGCGCTGGCGCAGGCTGGATGCCCGCCGGAGGAGTGCTTCTATACGGACGACATCGCCGACTATATAGCAGCGGCACGGCGTCTGGGGATCGACGCCGTGCAGTTCCAATCGCTCTCGCAATTGCAGGCAGAGTTAAGGGCGCGCGGGATTTGCTGGGAGTAGGGCGCTGTTCGGAATCGGCGCCTAAAATAAAAAATGCCGGGCGCTCTCGTCAGAGAACGCCCGGCCAGGAAGCCCTGGAATCTGCTCGGAGGAATCAGAATACAGGGTCGGAGGAGCTTTTAAGCCAGGAGGCCGCCATGACCGAGACCAGCCACTTCCCAGCCCGTTACATGATAACGCGCCAGGAGGGGTGGCATCACGAGGTCGACTACGTTGGGTTTGGCAGACCGGAAGCAGCCCGGCGCAGAAATGATCGGCACTTCATCCTTATAGGACATGAGGAGCAGGTTGCCCGGTTCCACCGGGGCCAGGAAACGTTCCACCTGTCCGCCCACCTTTAGCATCGCCTGCCCGATCACATCTTCGGGCCCCGCCGGCGCCGTAGTGGATGCCACCAGAATCACACAGGGTTTCGAGCGCAGGAGGTGCTGCATGCAGCGCGCCACGGAGTTCTCATCTTCGGTGCAGGAGAGCACGAAATTGGCGCTAACCCCGAAACGCTCCAGCCGCTGGCGCATGATGTTTTCGAAAAGCTGCCGCGCGCGCTCCCCGCTGATTGGGTCGGTGTAGAGAACTCCCACACTCGGCGCACGGACGGGGCGCGCCTGCAGGATGGGACCACGTTCCTTAATGATATTGATGATCGCTTCCAATTGATCTTTGCCCACTGCAAAGGGGGCGCTTTTCACCGTGGCGATCCGCTGACCTGCCACGGCATAACTGAAATTGAGCGCAGTCGCGATGACCACACTGGCGGTGCAGTTGATCTGCTTAAGCAGTTCGTCGTCCACTAAGACGCAGCAGTTCTCGGTCGCCACCAGATTGGCGCGGCCGCCGGCTGCCAGACGGATTTCAAAACTGCCGCAACCCATTTCGCTGGCTACCTGGCAGACGGCGTCGTCTTCCCCGACTTCGCCATCTTCCAACTCGGTAACCCAAATGGATTCCATTCCTTCGGATTCCAAAACCCGAACGTCTTCATCGCTGATGACGTGGCCCTTCGCCAGCAGTTTCTTGCCACCTGGACGGAAAACGGTGCAACAGAGGACCCGTCCAGTTGAGGATTTCACTTCAACCGTTTGCGCTCTCATGCAAGCCTCACAAGAAGTAGGATCGAAAACTTATTTCAGGTTTTCTAGTCCTGAAAGACGATTCTATGCTGAAAGCTCTGGTAACGGGTCTACTTTTTGGGCGGTCTTTTGCGGGGACTCCGAAAGTGCGCCTTTGCGGGTATTGCGCTAAGTGTTCTTGTAGGAAAAACCTACAGTAATTCGCCGAATCTATAGGTGGATACCGCAGTCCGCCGGCCTATACGGACTGCGGTGTGGGGATTTGAATCAGGTGATCGTCTGGGGCCGTCATTTGCCAGATACTCGCGTCCCACCGATCGGGCCGGAGAACGCGCAGCACGGCGATTTCGTCGCACGCTTGGAACTTAGGGCATCGCAGGCAATCTTTCCACGCCTTTAGCGGCAGCGCGCCGCGCTCTACCACGTGAAAACCTACCTTACCGAAGAATTCCGTTACATAAGTGAATGCGAACGCCGCATCTAACTCATATTCCTGCGCTTCCTGCACCAGCGCGCCCACCAGCCGGCGACCCACTCCGAGCGTTTTCGCCTGCTCCGAGACAGCCAGCGAGCGGATTTCCGCCAGCGCCGGACTGTAGAAATGCAGCGCACCGCACCCCAGCAGCTTTTCGCCCGACAGAATCACCGTGAAATCGCGGATCGCCTCCGACATTTCGAACTCGGTGCGAGGCAGCATGACCCCCTTGGCAGCATACCCGTTGATCAGATCGAGAATGGGAGGAATGTCGTGCATGACGGCCTTCCGGACGGTGAGCCGCAGCCGCGCGCCTTCCTTCGACTCGACAAAATCATCCGCATGCAAGCTGCTGATCATGCTGTTATTATCTCCCCCAAAGTCATCTCGGTGCCGATTTCCTCACCACCCAGTACGCGCGCCACCACACGCGGCGCCGCGCCGGGCGCGATCCGCACCCTAGCCACGCCCGCGGCGAGCGCCGCCAGCGCGGCATTCAGTTTCGCCTGCATCCCCCCGGTGGCCACTCCGCTCGCGATCAACTCGCGGCTCTCGGCGGCCGTCAACATCCGGCGAAGGCGTCGCTCGCCATCCAGCACGCCTTCTACATCGGTAAGAAACACCAACTGTTCGGCGCCGAACGCCGCCGCGCATGCCACGGCCATCTGGTCGGCATTGACGTTGTATACCCGCCCCTGCCGGTCGCCCGCCACGCATGCTACCACCGGAACGAACCCGTTTCGCACCAGCACATGCAACACTTCCGGGTTCGACCGCGTTACCCGGCCGACCGCGCCCAGCGCCGGGTCCATCTCTTCAGCCTCCGCCAGCAGGGCGTCGATACCGGAAAGCCCCACCCCCAGCGCACCGGCGCGATTCAGGCTGGCGACTAACTCATGATTGACGCTGCCCGCGAAGATCTTCAGCACCGCGTCGACCGTTTCCGGCGTGGTGACCCGCAGTCCGCCCACAAATCGGCTCTCAATGCCGCGCTCCGCCAGGTAGCGCGTCATCTGCTTGCCGCCGCCGTGCACCACCACTAACTCGACACCGCGCGCGCGCTCCGCCGCCAACTGCGCGGCCAGCGAATCCCGCGGCTGGGCCGCGTCCAGCAGCGTTCCGCCGAGCTTGACCAGCACCTTCACAGCAATCCCTCGGTCTCGGGGAATCCCATCAGGAGATTCATATTCTGGATGGCCTGTCCGGCCGCGCCTTTGACCAGATTGTCGATCGCGCTCACCACCACCGCGCGCCCGCCGGCCGGATCGAAAGTCACCCCGATATCGCAAAAATTAGTGCGCGCCACGGCGTGCAGATCGGGGAAATGGGCCGGCTGGTAGATGCGTACGAACGGCTCGCCGGCGTACCGCTCTTCGTAGACGCGCACCAGGTCGGCCGCACTTTGGACGCCAGTGGCGCGGAAGTAAACGGTCTCCAGAATCCCCCGGTCAAGCGGCAAAAGCTGCGCCGTGAAGCTGAACTCCCGCTCTTCAATGCCCGAAATCTGCAACACCTCGGGCACGTGCCGATGGCGCAGCACGGAATAGGCCGAAAAGTTCTCCGTCACCTCACAGAAGCTCGACGACAGCCGCGGCTTGCGGCCCGCTCCGCTGACGCCCGACTTGGCGTCGCACACGATGCCTGCCGCGCGGTCGACCACCCCGGCTTCGATGAGCGGGCGAATCGCGAGATTCGCGGCGGTGGGGTAGCATCCCGGGTTGGCGACCAGGCGTGCGGAACGAACCCGATTGCGGCAGAATTCCGGCAGCCCATAGACGGCTTCGGCCAGCAGGTCGGGCCGGGTGTGCGCTTCGTGGTACCAGGCGGTGTAGTTTTCCGGGGTCCGCAAGCGGAAGGCGCCGCTCAGGTCGACTACGCGGGTGCCGGCGTCGAGCATTTGGCCGGCGAGTTCCATGGAAACTTCCGGCGGCGTCGCCAGGAAAACCACGGCGAGGCCGGCTTCGCAGGCGGCGTCGCCGGTACAGGCGATGGACACCGGACCTTTATGGTTTCGAATCGGCGAGCGGTCGCCGGCATCGTCCCGATGTTCCATGAGGACGGGTTCAACGAGGGGGTGATATTGCAGAATTCGAAGGAGTTCCGCTCCGCTGTACCCGCGATATCCGACAATTCCGACCTTTTGGCGCAAGTGATTGAATATTCCTTTATATGAATAAATATACCACAGGCCGGAACGATGGCCGCGGGAAATGCCGGACCGTAGCAGATGACGATTCAACTGCCTACCGATCCGATCAGCATACAATTGGCCGAGTATTTGGTACAGAGCTGTGGCACCCCTACTGGGTCTGTGTGAGTGTAAGCCGCCCACCCAGCGGCGCCCGTGATGGCCTTCCGATTCGCTCGGGGGTGTCTAGAAATAAACGCCGAAGTCTTTTTGCAGAATCAGAGCCACCGTGCCGCGCAGGCGGGCCATGCCATCTTCGTGCGCCGGGTCGATGCGTGGCGTGCCGCCGCCGGGGAGCACCTGTGCCTTCACTTCCGCTTCGATGATGGGGCCAAAGCGATTCCATGCCCGTGTCAGGTCGCCCACCACCACAATGCGCTCCGGCGCGAGACCCGCCACAATCATGCGCATGCCGCGGCCCAGGTATTGCGCCATGGTCTCAAGCGCCTTGGCGGCGCGCACGTCGCCATTGTCGGCGCGGCTTAACAGATCGACGAACGTAAGCCCGGAATTCGCTGCGCCCGATTCGCCGTAATAGCGCAGCGCGGCGCGATTGGAGGCGAACACTTCCCAGCAGCCGCGTCCGCCGCATCCGCAGACCGGTCCCTTGCTGTCGAGCGGCACGTGGCCGAATTCGCCGGCCATACCGTTATATCCACGCAACAGTTGGCCGTTGACCAAAATCCCCGTCCCGATCCCTTCCGAAACCGTGACCACCACCAGGTTCCGGCTCACCTCCGTATGCTCGAACCAAACCGTGGCCAGCACGCACGCGTTAGCGGCGTTCTCCATTTCGACTTCCAGCCCGGTGGCCTTCATGATGGGCGAGCGCAGGTCGAAGTCGCGCCATTGGAGATTCGGTGCGAAGACCAGACGGTCGGATATGTGGCTGAATCGCCCGGGAAGGCTGATGCCGATGCCTTCCACTTTCTTGCCGCGCGACGACGCCAGCACGCGGCGGATGGATTCGATCAGATCGTCTACCGCCGACTTGGGATCGGTCGGCGTAGCAATCATTTCGCGCGACGTAAACCTTCCGTTGGCGTCCGAAAGCGCCACCGCGATCTGCGACGGCCGGATATCCACACCCACGATGACGCGCTCTTCGTTGAGGCGCAGGAAGGTGGGACGGCGCCCGCGCGGCAAACGGCCGGTGGGCCCTTCGATCACCCAGGATTCGGCGATGAGCTGCTCTACGATCAGCGAGATGGTGCTGCGCTGCAGGCCGCAAAGGCGCGCAAGGTCGGCGCGTGAGATGGGATGGCGCGTGCGGATGAGATTGAGGACGATGCGCCGGTTGATATCGCGGACCACCTCGCTCGATGCGCCATGGATTCGGTTTGGGTCGATTACCTGCACAGAGTTATGTGAAAGCGTAGTGTACCTCACCGGGCCGGGTTACAAAACCGCGGCGTAGGGTCAACGATGTAGACTCAAGTCGACATGGGGGACCTTGCCGGACGGCTGGCCGCCACCGACCGTCAGCTGCAGGCGATCCTTGGGCAGGTCTTCGCCCTCGAGCGTGAACTTCACGTCCTTCGATTCCCCCGCGCGCAGGTGCACGCGCTGGAATCCGCGCAGGCTGCGGATGGCCTGGTAGGGCGCGCCGGTGACGTAAAGCTGCACCACTTCGTCGCCCTCCGGACCCGCGGTGTTCTTCACGCGCACTGAGACATCCCAGCCGCTCCCGGTGGCTTGGCCCTTGGGTGCGGAATACTGGAACGTGGAGTAGCTCAAGCCATATCCGAAACCGTAGAGCGGCTCGCCTTTGAAGTAGCGATAAGTGCGGCCATCCATGGAATAGTCGTCGAAATTCGGCAACTGGTCGACGCTCTTATAAAATGTGACCGGCAGCCGGCCCGACGGGTTATTGGCGCCGGCGAGCGTTTGCGCGATGGCCGTACCCGCTTCTTCGCCGCCGTACCAAAGTTCGAGCAGCGCGGCGGCATGGTCCGCGGCGTAATTGGCAGCGATGGCGCTGCCGCTGGTGAGCACCACGATCACCGGCTTGCCGGTTTCGATGGCCGCCTTCACCAGATTCTCCTGCGTTTGCGGCAGCCCCAGCGCGGTGCGGTCGCCGCCCAGAAAGCCAGGTTCGCTCACCGGCATCTCTTCGCCTTCCAGATGGGAATTGAGACCCACAAATGCCACCGCGACATCGGAGTTTTTCACCGCGTCTACCGCGTCGGCGAGCATGGCCTGCGCCGGCGGAAGCCACTGCAACTCCGCCGTGCCCCACTGCGCGGTCATTTTGTACTCCACGCGAAGCTTGTAAGTGTGGCCCGCCTCCATGCTGACGTGAAACGGCGCGGGGCCGCCGCGTCCCCGTCCGCGGCCGGAAGCGGCCGGAATCGCGGGCGTCGCCAGTTCACTCCCGTCGAAGAAGATGCGCGGGCGCTGCGAAGGGAACAGGCTGGTGGCGGCAATCTGGTAATCGCCCGTCAGCGGCGCGGTGAGCGTGCCGGTCCAGCGCACCGACGCCGGGCCGGAAGGAATCGCCGCCGCCACGGCCGGATCGACCAGCTTCTCCTGCTGAAAGATGCGATCCTCCACCCGCGAGAGCTTCGGCTGGCCGGAGTAGTCCGCGTTGTCGAAGTATTCGGCTAGCACGCCGTGGCCCTTGCCGTTGGGAGGCGTCAGCGCCGAAACCGGCATCAGTCCCAAACTGCCGGGCACGTAGGGACTGCCCATGGAGTATCGGATTTCCGCTTTGCCGGCGAAGACCTTCTCGATGCCCTCGAGCGGCGACACCTGCGATTTCGAGAAGCCGTTATAGTTTCCGAGCAGCGCGACGGGATCGTCCGCCGATGGGCCGATGACCGCGATCTTCTTCACCGACGCTTTCAACGGCAGCACGCGGTCGTCATTCTTGAGTAGGACGATCGATTCGCGCGCCGCCTGCAGCGCCGCTTGGCGATGCTCTTCATTGTCGTTCTGCGCCAGCGTAATCTTGCTGAAGGGCACGCGCTCCGGCGGATCGAACATGCCGAGCTTCATGCGCGCGGTGAAGAGCCGGGCCAAAGCCCCGTCGATCTCCGACTCCTTGATCAGGCCCTTCTTGACGGCATCGGGCAGGCCGCGGCCATATTCGTTGCCGCAGGTAAGATCGGTGCCCGCTTTCACGGCGCTGGCCGATGCCTCGGTGGCCGACGGGCTGTACTTGTGGCCGTTCGGCTGGTAGAAATTGCCGATCGCGCCGCAATCGCTGACGATGTAGCCGCCGAACCCCCACGACTTCAAGTCCTTCTGCAGCAGGTCCGTATTGGCGCATGCGGGCACGCCATCGACAGCGTTGTAGGCGCACATGATGGAATCCACTTTGCCGTCGCTGACGGCCATGCGGAACGCCGCCAGATAGGTGCCGTTCATGTCGCGCTCGCTGGGACGCACGTCAAACTTATGGCGCTCGGGCTCCGGCCCGCTGTGCACCGCGTAATGTTTGGCGGTAGCGATGGCTTTGAAGTAATGCGGATCGTTGCCCTGCACGCCGTGAATGAAAGCGACTGCGATCCGCCCGGTGAGGTAGGGATCTTCGCCGAAAGTCTCCTGTCCGCGCCCCCAGCGAGGATCGCGAAAGATGTTGATGTTGGGAGACCAGAAGGTTAGCCCGGCATAGCGCGAGTGGACGTCATGGCTGAGCGCGTCGTTATATTTGGCGCGGGCTTCGGTGGAAATGATGTCGCCGATACGCTGCTCAAGGACCGTATCCCAGGTAGCGGCCAGCGCGATGGCTTGCGGAAACACCGTGGCTTCGCCGTTGCGGGCCACGCCGTGGAGCGCTTCGTTCCACCAGCCGTAGGCAGGCACACCCAGACGCTCGATGGCCGGCGCCTGGTCCTGCATCTGCAGAACTTTTTCTTCCAGGGTCATGCGCCCCACCAGGTCGGCGGCGCGTTTTTCAGGGGCAAGATCGGGATTGCGGTATGCCGGGGCATCGGCCTGCTGGCCGGTGAGCGATACAGCCAGCGACAAAGTGGCCAGTGCCTGCACGAGCTTGCGTGCCATGTTCGGGATCCTTTCTATGCGCTCAGGAATACCGCGCCGTCTTCTATATTTAACTCCACTCCAGCAGACTTGGCAGCTTCCTGCAGAGCGGCGTCGAGCATGACCACCGGGTTGGGACTCACATCCAGACGGCGCATCAGGCCTTCGCCCTTCCTGGCGCCCACCGAGAGCGTGATCTTCAAGCCGCGCCGCTTGCACTTCACCGCCGTGCCGTCCGGCAGCTTGGCGTTCATGGGCTTGAGGTACGCATCCACATAGTGGACGCCGATGCCCGACTTGTCGGCGGTGTGTTCCGGGAGCTTCGACGACGCGGCCGGGTTGAGGTCACACAGTTTGGTCTTCATGAAGTTTTTCCTTCGCGTGCAGATATTCGTCCATCGCCTGGCGGAACGCGCGAATGTGCGCCGGCGTGCTTCCGCAGCAGCCTCCGATGATGCGCGCGCCGGCGTCCAGCAGCGGCGCCACGCCGGTCACCATCTGCTCCGGCGTTTCGTCGTAGCACACCTTCATGTTTATCAGTTTCGGCTGGCCGGCATTGGGCTGCACCATCACTGGCAGGCCCGTGACCTCGCGATAGCGCTTCACCGCGGCCAGCGCGCGCGTCATATCCATGCCCGTACCGCAATTCAGCGCCACGATGTTCGCGCCGTTCTCCTGCATGAAGACCGCGGCGCGCTCCGGGTCGACCCCCATCATGGTGCGGAAGGTGGAGCCGTCGAGCGTCACATCGTACGCCATCGATCCGATGATGCAGGGCGCGCCGGCGCGCTTCGCCGCCTCGATTCCGAGCAGCAGTTCTTCGAGCGAGGTCTGCGTCTCAATGATGATGGCGTCGGCGCCGGCATCCACCAGTGCGCCCGCCTGCTCGTTGAAAGCGGTCCGCACCTGCTCCTCGGTGAAGTCGCCATACGGTTCCATCAATCCGCCGAAGGGTCCGATGTCTCCGATCACGAACCCGGGGCGGCCATCGAATGCCTCGCGCGCAATACGCACGGCGGCCTGATTGATCTCCACCACATGCCCGGCGTGCGAGTGGCGATTGAGCATGATGCGCGAACCGCCGAAGGTGTTGGTGAGGATGCAATCGGAGCCGGCTTCGGCGTAGCGGCGCTGGATGGCCAGCACTTTTTCGGGATGGGTGAGATTCCATGCCTCGCCGCAATTGCCCTGTTCCAGGCCGGCAAACATCAATTGCGTGCCCATGGCGCCATCGCCCAGCAGAGGACGGTCTGCCAGCGCGTCGAGTAGTCGCGATTTACCGTGGTTGGTCATTTTTATGCAAAGCGTAGTGAATGGTTTCGAGCACCAGCCCCCATTTATGCTGGCGGCTGGCGGCGTCGCAATAGCAGCCCGCCGGGCTGGAATCGCGCCGCCACGCCAGAACGCTGTCGAGCGGCTGTCCGATGAGAGGCTTTTCGCGCTCGATGGCCGCCAGCAGCGGACCGGCGCTTGTCTGATATTGGCACATCGCCGTATACCCGCTGTCGCCGGAGACCGGCGCGCAATGCTGCTCGCGAATCTGATAGCCGTCCTGCGGCGGTCCCAGAAGCACGTCGTATTGAAAGGAGAGCGAACGCCCCATGTTGGTGCACGTGGTCCCGTCGTAGCGGAAGCGCGCCTCAATGGCGCCATCGGCGCGCGTGGTCAGCGCCAGCCGCTCGGCGGCCCATCGCGCCAGCGCCCGGGGGTTGACCGAATAGTTCGCGGGGGTGGAGGCGCGGCGATATGGCGCGCGCCGGAACGGGCAGTTGGCGAAGGAGCAACTCTGGCACGGGACCAGCTCGGTGAGCCTTTGGACGCGATCCACGTGGCGCGTCAGCCCGAAGACCGCGAGCTGCGATTTTTTGGGCCGCAGCGCCCCCGATTCGAGCGTTTCCAGGCGGCCGGGGAGCGCGTTCCCACCCTGCATCAAGCGCAGCAATTGGCTTTGTTCCGCAACGTCCCAGAGCGAATAGCCGGGGCTGTAGTGCGGCAGGACGGCCATGCGTTCACCGTCGGCCCAGGCACAGAGGCGCGCGCCAGCCACCGTGATCAAATACTCGACCACCGCGGAGGCGTACGTCTCCAGGAAGAAATATTCGTCGGGCTTTTCGTCGCGCCAGCGGCGGTGCGCTTCCTCCTCCGCTTCCGGCCCGGCGCTTACCGCCGCTAGAAACGCGCCGTGCGCCTCGGCGTCCCGCAGAATCGCGGCCAGCCGCTGGCTGGTGAAGGGCGCGCCATCGAGGCAGATGCGGCTGCCGGCGACATCGATGCGATCCACCGCACGCACGTACAGCCACGGCCGTCCGTGCTCCCGGTACCACGCTTCGGTAGCTGCGGCGAGCTCCTGGGCGCGCTCGCTCACTTCGTAATCGCGCGGATAGCCGAGGAGACGGCGGTACTCCGCAGGGTCGACGCGAATCTCGGGCGCGGCATCGAGCAGTTCCATTACAGGGACTCCTCTCCTTGCCCGCGCGTCGCAGTCGCGGCCGATTCGGAATCCGCACCGTCCGCTATCGCCACTCCCGGCAGATGCTTCGTCATCCGGCCACCTTTTGGTGGGCGTCGATGGGGTGAAACTGGCAGCCATCCACGAAAAAATCGAAGAACTGTGGGTGCGTCTCGAGACGGCAGTGCTCCACGCGCCGCACCAGCGCCTCCAACTCCGCGCGCTTCCCACGCGACAGCAGCGCGATGGTAGCGCCTTCGATAGCGGCGTTGCCGATCTGCGCCATGCGGCCTGCCGGAATGGGCGGCACGAGGCCGATGCGCGTGGCCGCCTCGACATTCAGATGCCGGCCGAATCCTCCGGCCAGATAAAACACGCCGGCCTGGTCGAAATCGATGCCGAATTGATGGAAGACCACCTGCAAACCGGCGACGTTCGCGCCTTTGGCCTGCGCCAGTTCATTGACGTCGCTTTCCAGAAAATAAATGCCGTGGGCAGCGTCCAGCTCGATGCGTGCGCCGTCCTCTTCGAAGCGTCCGCGTTCATTCATGCGGCCGGTGCGGAGCAGTTCGCTCATGAGCGCCACCAGCCCCGACCCGCAAATCCCCTGCGGCGTCTCGCCGCCTACCGTCCGCAGATGCAACCTGCCGTCCTCGCCGATGCGCACGTCTTCGATCGCGCCATCGAGCGCCGGCATCCCGCAGGCAATCGCGCCGCCTTCAAACGCCGGACCGGCCGGGCAGGATGCCGCCAGAATGCGCTGCCGATTGCCCACGATGAGTTCGGTGTTGGTGCCGATATCCATGATCGCCACCACGCGGTCCTCATGCGCCAGATCCACCGCCAGCATGCAGGCAGCGGCATCGGCGCCTACGTGGCCACTGACGATCGGGCCGCCGTAAACCCGCGCCCGGGGATGAATCGGCAGCAGGCAACGGCGTCCCGTTTCTGTCAGGACCGTGGAGATGCGCTTGCCCTCATCCATCTCGATTTCAGTAAGCGAGCGGTAGGGGCTCTGTCCAATCGAATAGACGCTCTGCCGGAAGAACAGATCGCGCATGGTCGAATTGCCGACCACGACCATTTCATAGATGGACCGCGGATCGACCGGCAGCTCTTCGATGGCGTGCGTCAGGTAGCCCGCGAGCGTGCGTCGCAGCAGCTTGTTGGGATGCAGCGTGTCGTACTGAATGCGGGCCATGATGTCCGACCCGCCGAAGCGCTGGGGATTCTCGAAGGAGGAATCGGCCACCATTTCGCCGGTCTCGAGATCGAGCAGGCGCAGCACCACGGTCGTGGTCCCCAGGTCCATGGCGAGGCCGTACAGCGGACCGGTGGAGCGCGCCACTTCCACACCATCGATGAGGATGCGATCGCCATCGCGCGTAACGGCGGGGTCGAGCTCCATCGCGCGCCCGCTCGATGGCAGCCCGAGCGCGTGGCGTTCGATGCGCATATGGCCGCGGCGCATGGTGTGGCAGCGAATCTGCCCTTCCTCGGCCGCGACGGTAGCCTGGCACGAAAGCCGGAAGTTACCGGTCAGGTGACTCTCGCAGGGCGTAGCGGACGACAGGCGGCCCATGCCTTCCGCCACTTCCACCACGCACTCTTTGCACTTACCGTTCTTGACGCAGGAGGTGGGCACGCGAACGCCGATGCCCTCGGCGCAATCGAAAAGCGACGCGCCCACAGGTGCGCTCGTGGTCTGTCCGTTGATCGTCAGTGCTACCAATCGGCTTCACCAGTCTGCTTGGGCCTCAAGCTCAGCCACCACCGCCGCGGCCACATCCTGCGCCGTGCCCTCGCGCTCTTCTTCCTCGCCCCAGTGCCATTGCTCCAGGAAATCGTCGGTACCCTGCAGACCGCGCTGCATCGCCATCCGGTCCACGCGTTCCATAAAGCGCTGGGACAGGGGAATATTCACGTCGTCCTGGTCGTCTTCGGCTTTTACCTGCGACGGAATTTCCTGCCAGTAGAGAATCTTATACGTCGCCATCGGCCCTCACGCGCCTCTACCGTGCGCCGGCGAGCCGCGACGCGTTGAATTCCTGCAGTGCTTCCAGCATGGCCACGATATTCTGCCGCGGCATGCCGGGGCTGGTGCCGCCGCCCACCGAAAGAATGATGCCTTCGCCTTCGGCGCCTTCCAGCACGTCGAGCGTCGCTTCGCGGACCTCCGCGGGAGTGCCGCGTACGGCGATTTCGAGCGGGTTCACATTGCCCATCAGGCACATGCGATCGCCCACCCGCTGCTTCACCTCGCGAATGTCTTTCTGCTTGCCCCAGTTCAGCACGTTGAAGCCGCAATCGGGCAGATGATCGAGACAGGCGTCCACTTCGGCGTCGTTGTGATAGAGCTTGACCCAGTCCTGCGGGAAGGCGTCGCAGATGCGCTTCAGATACGGGTGCGCGAACTCCAGATAATGGTCTTCATTGACGAAGCCCACGATGTCGTCGAGGATGAAAATGCTCTCGCACGTGGGGCCCATCATCTTGACCTGCGCCTTCAACCAGTCGATGATCACGCGCGTGCACAGGTCGATGAGTTTGTGCGCGCCCTCGGGATTTTCCACCAGGTCGATCATGAACGGCGTGGTGCCACGCACGAATCCGGCGGTGCACATGGGGCCGCGCGAAGTTGCCATGGGCAGGATGTACCCGTGGTCGAAGATGCGCTGCTTCTGCATGCCGATGCGATGCAGCGTCATCGCCGCGAAGGCGTCGGCCTCCACTTCATACTCGGGGAACTGGTCGATATCTTCCAGCCGGTAGAGCGTGTGATACTCGCTCGGAGTGTTGTCCTGCCAGAATTTGATTTTCGCGCCGAGCACCGACGGCTCGGCCGCCATGCCGTATTCCATCCACCACGAGGGCACGAAGATGATGTCGGGAAACTCCCGCATGATCTTCAGATTGGATTGGAACCAGAGCTCGGGGTCGAGGAAATAATCCATGTGCTTGATCCCCAGATAGCCCGGAATCCAGGGGCTATCGATGATCAAAGCCATCGGTATTTTGTCGAGCTTCTCGCGGCGTGCGGCCCGCTTAAATGTGTCCCATTGGTGTGGCAACATTAGCAGTTCTCAATAATTCGTTTTATCATACAACAAATATGCCAGGGGACTCATTTTCCAATTCGTTGGAGGTATTGATCGGCATCGCGGGAGCCCTCGCGGGATGCCTGTTTGAGATGCTCCACCGCGCCCGCCACATCGCCTCGCGCGTATAGGACGACACCCAGTTCGAACTGCGCGCGCGCGAACGAAGGGTCGAGCCTGACGGCCTCCTGCAATTCCCGCAGCGCGCCCTCGACGTCCCCGCCATTGAGCAGGAGCGCTCCCCAGATCTCGTGCCCGCCGGCCAGGCTCGGGTCGAGCGATATCGACGTGCGGGCATGTTCCGCGGCGGCCTGCTCATCGCCAGTGGATGCTAGGAAGCGCGCGTAGTTCAGTTGCACGGTGGCGTCGCCGGGTTTGAAGCGGATGGCCTGGTCATATTGATAGCGCGCCTCGGGAAGGCTGCCGGTGGACGCCAGCAGTCCGCCCAGATTGGTGCGCCACTCGGCGATTCCAGGCGCCAGCCGCACACCTTCGCGGTACTGCCGTTCGGCGCCGGCGCGGTCGCCTGTCCCCAGCAGTATCTTCCCGAGGTAATTGCGCATTTCCGGCAACTCCGGATCGAGGGCCATCGATTTGGCGAGGTCGGCGCGCGCCTCCGCAGCTTTGTCCTCCTGCCATAGCACCCACCCGAACTGCCCCCACTCCACCGCGTCCGACGGATGGCGCGCGGTCGCCTGCCGCAGGATGGTCTCCGCCTTCGCCCACTGGTGCGATTCCACCAGCGCATTTGCCAACTGCAAGACGATAGCGGCCGAATCGGGAGAACGCGCGAGGGCGTCCTGAAACGCCGCGACGGCGTTCGGCAGATCGCCCGCCGTGCGATAGGCGTCGCCCAGATCGGCATAGAAGCCGGCCTGTGCAGGATGCGTCTGTGCCACCAGCGCCTTCAAGGTGGCCAGACCGGGCTTCAGGTTGCTGGCGTCGCGCACCTGCGCCACCGCCTGGTAGAGCGGATCGACGGCAGCGGGGTAATAAGCGACCACCGGCCCCCGGTACGCGGTGGCCGGCGTATCGTGCGACTCGGCCTTGGCCGCCAGCAGATTCGCGGACGCCGGCGGGCGCTGAATGCGGTGGTCGGTGATGACGATGTGGACGGCATCGTCGGTGCGCGTCTTGGGCATGTGGCAGCCCACGCAGTTTTCGGCGGCGCGATGGGCGCTGCGGTGGCAGGTGGCGCACACCTTGTTGTAGGCGGCCATCGCCGGTTCGCCGTGCGCGATGTCGTGCGGATCGTGGCAGGTGGTGCAACGCAGTTTGCCGGCGGACGCCAGATAGCAGCGCGACTGGCGCAGGCGGTACGCTCCGCCGGCCACTTCGACGGCCTGGTTCTGGCCGGGCGCGCGGTCGAAGGTGAGTTCGAAATCGGCGAGAGGCTCGCCGGGGCGGTACGAGAACGGCTTGCGCCCGTGCTTCTGAATGGAGTGGGGGAGCAGGCGCGAACTGGTTTCGAGATGGCATTGCAGGCAGACCTCGAACTCGCGATCGGGCGGCAGTTTCGCGGGGTTGACCATGGGCGACGCGCCGCTGGTGGCGATGTGCTGCCTGCCATCGCCGTGGCAGCGCTGGCAATCGATGCCTTCGGGCAGCGGCCCCGAATAGACGGGCTCCGCGCCTTCCTCTTCGTTGGCCTGCGGGATGCGCGGATAGGCGTTGTGGCACCCCATGCACTCGTAGTGGATTTCGCGCGTCGAGCCCGGATAATCGGGCTTGTCGTACCCGGGATTCATGGCCCACATCCCGCCGTTTTCGGCGTACCAGCCGAGCGGCAACTGCTGCAGGGTGCCGCGCGCCGTGAGGTGCAGGAACGTCTCGGCATGGTTGCCGGAGCCCATTACGTAATCCACCTGTTTCTCGTCGACATTGACCTGAGCGCCGCCGGGCGCGATCTGCCAGCGCCGCTGATAGACGCGGCCGTTGCGGACTTCCATGGCGAAATAGCTGTCGGAAGGCTGATGGTAGTAAGGCTTCGCGGGGAAGGTCCGCACCGGCATGCGGGCGAACGACCGGCCCATTCCGGTCTTCAGATAGGTGGCGGCGATTTTCGCATGGCAGGGGGCGCACGCCGAGACCTGCGCGGCGAGGGGGAGGGACACAAAGGCGAGCGCACAGACCACCCGGAGCATGAACTTGTCATTCTACTGCGGCGGGCGGTATGTACGTGGGGTGGTTGGAAGGGGGCCAACCCTATCTCAAGGGCAATCGCCGGACTCGGACATTTGAGCCGTCCGCCGAGACCGCCGCTCCCTGCGTCAGCGCGGCCTCACACTGGAGGCATATGGACGCGATCATGTCCGCTTGCTCTTGCGCCCTCAGTCCTTCCACTCGCAGGGATCACCGAAGGACTACCTTGTCCGGCGACTGCAAGATGAGTATGAAAATCGTGATCGTGATCGAGTGTGACGCAAACCCAGCCGGACTCCCTCGCAGCTTGCAGGATTTCGGCGTCCTCAGCCTCAGCCAAGCCGATCTGACTCACGTGGACCGCATCCATGCCTCGTTCCGCGAGCACAACGGCCGCGCGTGGCGCCAGTCCCTGATCGAGCAGAACCTTAATCATCGAACCGGTCGTTGATCATGCGACCCGGTCGATCCCGAGACTCTCGTCATCCACCATGGCGGCGGCGTAGCGCAGTGCCTGATTCAGGTCCTCTGGTTCGAGAAATGGGTAATCCGCGATGATTGGTGCCCTATCCGGATAGAAGGCCAGCAACTCCAGCACACGGCGAACGGTGATCCGCATTCCCCGGAGGCAGGGTTTGCCGCCACACATCCCAGGCTCAACGGTAATGCGGTCAAACGCGCCCACTGTCGGCATGGAATCAGTGTAATCCTTTCGAACCAATGAGAGTGGGGCGCCAGTCACGCAGATGCTACAGCATCAGAAATCGGGGCTTTCTGTTCTGGGCCGTCAGCGTTGCTTGCGCATTGCGGCGGCAAGGCGACCGAATGGAAGCGCACCGAACCACTGGCGTGCCGACTAGTTTCCACTCGCGGGTCATCGGCTGGCGTGATAAGACCGTTACGATGGACAAGGAGGGCAACGTCATGGCTTCATCAATCGATTGGTCGCAATGCCCTGCCGTAGAGAGCGTTCCCGGCAAGGTTAGCGGAGCGTGGGTATTTCGCGGCACCCGTGTGCCTCTGTCTGTCATCTTCGAAAATCTGAAAACGTCGCCTCTCGAAGAAATCCTGGAAAACTTTCCTGTGACGAGGGAGCAGGTTCAAAGCGTTCTCGATTTTGCCGCCAAGAGCGGTCAGGCTCCCCTGGAACACCGTCGTGCCGGATGAACATCCTCATCGATGGTGACCGCACACCTTCGCTGCTAAGATAGAATTCCGTGCGTTACACGGTAATCCTGGAGCGGGAAGAGTACGGCGGATATATCGCGAGCGTGCCGGCTTTGCCCGGCTGCGTCTCCCAAGGCGATACCCGCGCGGATGCGATTCGGAACATTCACGAGGCCGCAGACCTTTACGTTGAGGACTGCATCGCCTCGGGTGACCCGGTGCCGACCGAAGCGGGCAAGGAATACATCGAGCTCACAACCAGTGTCCGCCAGTGAAGCTGCCGACCGATGTTTCCTGCCAGGAAATGATCAGAGTGCTACTTCCGGCCGGGTTTGCCGTTAACCGCCAAATAAGGAAGCCATCGTCCTCAGGCGTGACAATCCGTATGCGCGCGTCGTCGTTCCGGACCATAAGTACTTGCGTGCCGGAACCCTCCGCCAGACTCTGAATGAAGCCGGGATGAGCGTTCAGCAACTGCTGGAACTCCGCTGAACGTCCCCTACAGTTCGCCGATTTTTCCGAAGACCGGCTTGAGCGCGGGATAGAGCGACTTATACACCGCATGTCGCTGCGTATAGAAAGTCGACTCCGCCGGGCGCGGGCTCACCGACTCCGTTTCGCGCACGGTATTGCGGCACACCTCCGGCATCGACCCGTATTCGCCCGTGCCGGCCAGCGCGAGAAGCTCTGTCCCGTAAGCCGATCTTTCCTGGGTGGCGAGCGTCACCATGCGGTGGCCCAGAACCTCATGCTGCCCATTAACAACATTTGCGAGCGGCCGAATTCCCCCTGGCGGGTGCCGGTGGCCGAGGCTCTGCTCTGTTCCTAACCATGTAAACTGAGATCATTGCCGACGGTTCTTCGAGATGGGCCATACCGCTTTTTCTTTTACTCGACGGATCAAGGCGAGCCGCCACACGTACACGTCGAGCGCGACGAAGCGAGCGCGAAGTTCTGGCTGGATCCGGTCCGTTTCGAGAGGAGTTGCGGCTTCGGACGAGCCGAGATTTCACGCATCGAGAGGCTGGTTGCGGGCAACGCGGGCGATCCATCGAGGTCTTGGAATGAGTACTTCGGAAACTGAACTCAAAGCAGCTTTGGCGCATAACGTCACGGTAGGCGATGATGCGCTTACTGTAGATCTCATGGATGGTAGAACAATTACGGCTCCGCTCGCGTGGTTTCCGCGCCTCGTCCACGGCACGCCTGCTGAGCGGCAGGCCTGGCGGCTTATCGCACGCGGAGAGGGAATCCACTGGCCGGATCTGGATGAGGATATCAGTATTGAAAGTCTCCTCGCCGGACGAAGGTCTGGCGAGAGCCAAGTTTCCTTCAGACGCTGGCTGCAATCGCGATCGTCCCCGAAGCTCTAATCGAGAAGTGATCGCATTTGGGCAGATAGCTCGACACACGCTGCCTGTGGTAAGGCCAAACTGCGGCGTGCGCTCGTTTATCAGGTAGGCAAGCCGAAACGATTCTGCGATCCCGCGAGCGATTGCGCCGCTTCGGCGGTGGCCGCGATTTCGCCTGGCATTGCCCGCACGGCGGGACCTGCGCGCGATGGGCGAGCACGCCCCACGGTCCGGCGATCCACGTCTTCATCAAAGCTGTCTACCGACAGCCAGCGCGATTTGCCTCGACGTCGTGGCCTCGCTCGGCGTGCCGCTCAATTCGGTGCGGGCCCCCGGCGGCGGCGCTGCTGGCCCCGGCGGGCACCGGCGGTGCCGGAAGTGTGCCGACTACAGACGCCTCTCTTGCAGCGCCGTTCGTGAGTTGCCAGCACGGTAAATCTTCAGGGTGACAGCCCGTGACACGTCCCCTATAGTTCGGCGATTTTTCCGAAGACCGGCTTGAGCGCGGGATAGAGCGACTTATACACCGCATGTCCTTGCGTATAGAAGGTCGACTCTGCCGCGCGCGGGCCTACCGACTGCGTCTCGCGCACGGTATTGCGGCACACTTCCGGCACCGACCCGTATTCGCCCGTGCCCGCCAGCGCCAGCAGCGCCGCCCCGTATGCCGAACCTTCCTGCGTTTCGAGCGTCACCACACGATGCCCCAGAATATCGGCCAGTAATTGTCGCCAGAACGGACTCTTAGCGCCCCCGCCCGATGCACGCACCGAATTCAACGGCACGCCGAGCGAGGCCACGATATCGAGGCAATCGCGCTGGCTGTACGAAACGCCTTCGATGACGGCACGGATCAGGTCGGCGCGCCGGTGGCTGTTGGTGAGCCCGATCCATCCACCGCGCGCGGTGGCGTCGAGGTGCGGCGTGCGCTCGCCCATCAGGTAGGGCAGCCAGAACAGCCCCTGCGCTCCGGCGGGCGCTTGCGCGGCTTCCGCCATGAGTGCGTCGTAGTCGGTGCCCGGCGCCAGTTGATTGCGGAACCATTGCAGGCTCAGCCCGGCGCCCTGCGTGACGCCCATCACGTGCCACTTATTTCGCACTGCGTGGCAGAACGTATGGACGCGGCCGGCGGGATCGTACGCCACTTCATCCATGTGCGCGAAGACGACCCCCGAAGTGCCGAGCGTGCACGAAACGATCCCCGGTTCCACGATGCCGTTGCCCACCGCGCTGGCCGCCTGGTCGCCGCCGCCGCCCACCACCGGGGTTCCCGCTGCCAGGCCCGTGAGTTGCGCCACACGCGGTGTGATCTTGCCGGTCACGTCGCTCGACTCGTAGCATTTCGGCAGAGTGGTGCGATCCAACCCCAGGCCGTCGATCATCTCGTACGACCAGCGCCGGTTGACCACGTCGAAGACCGCGGTGCCGGATGCGTCGGAAACTTCGGTGGCGAATTCGCCGGTCAGGCGGAAGCGGATGTAATCTTTCGGCAGCAGCATGCGGCGCATGCGCGCGAAGTAATGCGGTTCGTTTTCGCGGACCCAGAGCAGCTTGGGCAGCGTGAATCCCGTGAGCACCGGGTTGGCGATGTAGCGGAGGATGTTCTCGCGGCCCAGTTGCGCATTGACGGCATCCACCTGCGTCTGGCTGCGCTGATCGCACCAGATGAGCGAGGGACGAATGACTTCGCCCGAACCGTCGAGCATCACCAGGCCGTGCATCTGGCCGGAGAGTCCAATGCCCTTCACCTCCGCGCCGGAGATGCCGGCGTCGGCCAGCACGCCGCGGACCGCCAGCACGGCGGCGTCCCACCAATTCTCGGGACGCTGTTCGGCCCACAGCGGCCGCTCCATGCGCATTTCCTCATGAGGCGCGGTAAAACCCGCGCGGACGGCGCCCTTTTGATCGATAAGGAGCGCGCGCGAACCACCTGTACCGATGTCGATTCCCAGCCACATAGAATTCATATGGTGTCACAACCAAACGTCCGCCCGCTGAACAGCCCGCCCACGGCGCCGCGAAATCTCGCCACGCCGGAGCCCGTGCTATCCTGACGTGATACGAGGGCTTCGCGGATATGCGCCCGCATGTCGAACTTCCCCGCAGTTTTGGATTGTTTGTAACTCCCGTACACCACAAGCACGTCTACCGTATCAACGGCATACTCTCGGGTCGTCGACTTCATGTTTGAAATCCTCTTCAAATACCCGCTCAGCATCTTCCATAAGGGCCAGTTCGTCTTCCTGACGCCGTGGCCCCTTTGGCTGATGGCGGCCGGCATTCTGGCAGCCGCAGGGCTGCTCTTCTGGCAGGTCCGCCGCAGCCACGGCATGCTCAGCGGCCTGCGGCCCATCGCTATCTGGGTGCTCGAAACCTGTATGGTGGCGCTGATTCTGTTCCTGCTGTGGCACCCCGCGCTGAGTATCGCCACCCTGCGACCGCAGCAGAATGTGGTCGCCGTGCTGCTGGACGATTCGCGCAGCATGTCGATTAACGACGCGTCCGGTACGCGCGAAGCGGCCGCCAAAGCGGTGCTCAACAGCGGCCTGCTGAAAGCCCTCGGACAGAAATTTCAGGTGCGCCTCTATAAATTCGGTAAGGAGCCGGCGCGCGTCCCCAACCTGGATGCGATCTCCGGCGCCGAACAGGCCACCAGTATCGGCAACACGCTGGAGCGCGTCCTTTCGGAATCGTCCTCTCTGCCGTTGGGCGCCATCGTGCTCCTCAGCGACGGCGCCGACAACGCCGGCGGTATCGACCTCGCTACCATTGAGGCCATTCGCCGCCAGCGGATTCCGGTCCACACCATCGGGTTCGGCAAGGACCGGCCGGACCGCGATGTGGAAATCGCCGACGCGACCATCGCGCCGCGCGCGTTGCCCCGATCGCGCCTCACCGCCGTGGTCACCTTGCAAAGCTACGGGCTGTCCGGAACCAAGAGCCGGCTCTACATCCGCGACAACGGAAAAATTCTGGCGTCGCAGGACATCGCGTTAAAAGCCGATGGCGTGCCGCAAACCGAGTCGATCGCGTTCAATGTGGGCGAGGCCGGGCCGAAGACGCTCGATATCTCCGTCGAGCCCGTTTCGGGCGAGGAGAACACCCAAAACAACACCATTTCGCGCGTGGTCAATGTAGAGAATCGCAAGCCCAAAATCCTCTACTTCGACGGCGAGGAGCAGTGGGAGTACAAATTCATCCGCCGTGCCGTGCAAGATTATCCCGATCTCGGTATCGAACTGGCGTCGATCGACCGCGTCACCGAGAACAAGCTGCTCACCCAGTTGGACCTCGCCCCCAGCCTGAAGAAGGACGATCTGGCCGACGGTTTCCCGTCGAAAGCCGAGGACCTGTTCGCGTTCCAGGCGGTGATCATCGGGTCCACCGAGGCCAATTATTTCACCGCCACCCAGCAGCAGTTGATTCGCGATTTCGTGGATAAGCGCGGCGGCGGTCTGCTGTTCACCGGCGGGCGGCACGCGCTCTCTGACGGCGGCTACCAATCGTCGCCGCTGGTCGACCTGATGCCCACTAAACTACCCGTCTCCTCGGGCACGTTCCATCGCGTGCAAACCCCGGTGGAGCTGACGGCGCAGGGCGCACAGAGCGTCATCTGCCGGCTGGACGACGACCCCGCAAAAAATCTGGCGCGCTGGAAGACCATCCCGCTGCTAGCCGATTGGCAGGAAGTGGGCGAGCCCAAGCCGGGCGCCACCACACTGCTGGTATCGCATCCGCAGGGCAAGGCGCCGCAGCCGCTGCTGGTCACCGAGAATTACGGGCGTGGGCGCACCGCCGTGATGGCGACGTCCGGAACGTGGCGCTGGAAGATGTGGCTCGATCATGCCGACCGAACGCACGCTACCTTCTGGCAGCAACTGATGCGCTACCTGGTCACCGATACACCCGGCCAGGTGACCGCCAGCACGCCGAAACAGATGCTGGCCGACGAAACGCGCGTGCCCATCCGCGTGGAAGTGCGGGATAAGCAGTTCAACCCGGTCGACAACGCCAAGGTGCAGGCGCGCTTCACCGGTCCCGACGGCGCCATGGCGACTCTCGAATTGACGCCGCAGCCACTCGAAGAAGGTGTCTACACGGGTGAATGGACGGCGGAAAAAACGGGATCGTATGTCGCCGAAATCATCGCCGGCCGCGAGCAGGAAGAGCTGGGCCGCGACATTCTGACCTTCCGCCGCGAAGACGGCGTGGCGGAACATTTCCATACCTCGCAGAATCGCGAACTGCTCCAGAAGCTGTCGGAGCAGACGGGCGGGCGGTACTACACGCCGGGTGACGCGTCCAAGCTTGCGAGCGAGATATCGTACTCCGAAGCGGGCATCACCACGCGCGAGACCAGGGATCTTTGGGATATGCCGGTATTGTTCCTTTTAGTGTTGTCGTTGCGAGCTTCCGAATGGCTGCTGCGGCGGCGATGGGGTGTAGTATGACGCGATTGGCCAGCCTGCTTCTGCTTGCCGCGCTGGGCGCGCATGCCACCACCTATTACGTCACGATTTCCGGACTCGGCGGCGAGCCCGATTACGACCAGCGTTTCAAAGGCTGGGCTAACGATATCGATTCCAGCCTGAAGAAGGCCGGCGGCGATAGCAACGTGGTCACCATGATCGCGCCCACCCGCGACCAGATCCGCGCGCGCTTCGAGGCACTTGCCAAAGAGGCGAAGCCCAGCGACTCACTGGTGGTCATGCTCATCGGCCACGGCACCTTCGACGGAGTCGACTACAAGTTCAATATTCCCGGCACGGATATCACCGGTGTGGAGCTAGCCAGCCTGATGGACCACGTTCCCGCCACTCGCCAACTCGTGATGAACGGCACCAGTTGCAGCGGCGCATCCATCGAGTTCCTGCGCAAGCCCAACCGGATCGTGATTGCCGCCACCAAGACCGGCACCGAGAAGAACGCCACCATCTTCGCGCGCTACTGGGCGGAAGCGCTGCGCGAGCCCGCCGCCGATGTCGACAAGAACGAATCCATCTCCGCACTCGAAGCCTTCCATTACGCCCAGCGGAAGACCAAGGAATTCTTCGATACCGAGAAGCGCCTGGCGACCGAGCATGCCGTGGTGGAAGACACCGGGAAAGGAAGCGGCGTCGCCGCGACCGGGAACGGACCCGATCCCGACACCGGTGAGGGCCGGCTGGCCGCTAGTTTCACCGTGGTGCGGTTGGGGGCCAATGCGGCCGCCGCTAAGGATCCAGCCAAGCAGGCGCTGCTGGTGCAGCGCGACCAGATCGAGACCTCGATCGACGAACTTAAGTATCAGAAAGCCGGCATGCCGGCCGACGAGTACAAAAAGCAATTGACGCGGCTCCTGCTGGAGCTTTCGCGCCTCCAGGCGGAGATCGACAAATGAAGTTCCCGCGGCTCGGCGCCGTGCTGCTTCTGGCCGCAGTGGTTCTGCCGGCCCAGACGCTGCAGGAAGCGGAAGCGCTCTGGAAGCAGCGCAAATTCGGCGCGGAAAGCAACGACGGCAATCCGGGCGCTAACGAAGTCTTTCGCGCCCTCGTCGCCAAGTACCCCGAAAATGCGGACTACCGCGTTCGCTGGGGCCGCATGTTTCTCGATCATGGCACGGGCGACGATATCCAGAACGCGTCCGACTTGTTTCATGAGGCCCTCACCATCAAGAAGGACGACGCCGACGCTGAACTGGGCCTGGCACTAATCGCCGCCGAAGAGTATTCCGGCAACGCCGAGAAATTCGCGCGCCAGGCGCTGGAATGGAATCCCAAGCTGCTGGAGGCGCAGGAACTGCTGGCGCGCGTCGCGCTGGAAGACAACAATAACGAGAAAGCCACCGATGAAGCTAAGAAAGCGCTCGCCATCGATCCCAATTCACCGGTCGGCAAGGGCGTATTGGCGTCCATCGACTATTTGTCGGGCAAGAAGGAAAGCCCCTGGGAGCCGCACAGTGCGCTCGGTTATGAGACCATCGCCCATTTCTTCGTGATGAACCGGCGGTACGAAGAGGGCATTGAATATTTCCATAAAGCCATCGCGATAGACCCCACTTTGTACAGCGCGCACGCCGAACTGGGCCTCAACCTGATGCGCCTGAGCCAGAATGACGAGGCTTACAAAGAGCTACAGATCGCCTTCACCAACGGCTATCAGAATGACGCCACGCGCAATACCCTGCGCCTGATGGATAGCTACAAGAAGTTCGTGGAATTCAAGACTCCGAAGTACGGCGCCATTCTCAAGTTAGGCAAGAAGGAAGCCAACTTACTGCGTCCTTACTTCGAGGCGGAAATCGATAAGTGTATCGCCACCTATGAGGACAAGTACAAGCTGAAGCTTACCAAACCGGTCACGGTGGAAGTGTATCCCGACCACGAAGACTTCGCGGTGCGGGCGCTCGGCATGCCCGGCATGGGAGCGCTCGGCGTCACCTTTACCGCCAAGAGCGTGGGCGGCGCGATCGCCATGGACAGCCCCTCGGGGCGCAAGCCCGGCGATTTCCACTGGGCATCCACGTTGTGGCACGAAATGAGCCACGTCTTCACCCTCACAATGACCGATTCCCACGTGCCTCGCTGGTTCACGGAAGGGATCGCGGTCCATGAAGAGACTGCCGAATCGCCCGAGTGGGGCGACCGGATGATCCCCGACGTCTTGATGGCGATCAAGAATAAGCAACTTCTGCCTATCAGCGACCTCGATCGCGGTTTCATCCATCCGCGCACGCCCGTGCAGGTGCTGGTAAGTTACTATCAGGCCGGCCGTATCTGCGATTACATCACCAATAAGTGGGGCTGGGACACCATCCTGGCGATGCTCAAAGACTACACCAATGACATCGACACCCCAACCGTCATTCGCAAAGAGCTGAAGATGGAGCCGGAGGCGTTCGACAAGCAGTTTTTCGCCGTGGTGGAAACGGAAAACAAGAAGGCCATCGATGGCTTTCCGGAATGGACCGAGGACGTGAAGACCATCGCCGCCGCCTCCAAAGCGAAGGACTACGATACGGTCATCAAGCTCGGATTGCAGGCGCGCGATCTCTATCCTGACTATGTGGAAGCCGGCAGCGTCTACGAGTTCCTGGCGCAGGCTTACTTAGCTAAGAAGGATAAGGCCGACGCCGAGGACGAATTAGAACGCTATATGAAGATCGGCGGGCGTGATCCCGCCACCTTGAAAACTCTGGCCGACGACCTGACTGCCGACGGCAAGAAGCAGGAAGCGGCGGCCGTACTGGAACGAGTCAATTATATATATCCCATGGAAGGGCCGCTGCACCAGCAGTTAGGGGCGCTTCTGCTCGACCTGAACCAGAATGCCGGCGCGATCCGCGAATTCCGGGCCGTGCTGGCGGGCAGCCCCATCGACCTGGCGCAGGCCCACTTCGACCTCGCGCGTGCCTATAATCAAAACCACCAGCCCGATCAGGCCAAGGATGAACTGATATCCTCCCTGGAAGCGGCCCCCGGCTTCCGGCCGGCGCAAAAATTATTGTTGGAACTGAGCGGCCCGGAGAAGTAGCCGGACGTACCTCGAAAGAAACGAGACGGAAACACACATGTCAACTACCGCGACGCAGCAGTTGGATCCAGAGGTTCTAAAGGCGCGCATCGGGCGCTTTCGTGAGGTGCAAGCCAAGATCGTGGAGCAGGTTCGCCGCGTGATCGTGGGCCAGGAGGAAGTGCTGGACCAGGTGATGATCGGCCTGTTTGTGGGCGGCCACTGCCTCATCACCGGTCTGCCGGGCACCGCCAAGACGCTGTTGGTGCGCACCATGGCGCAGACTCTCGGGCTGGTGTTCAAACGCATTCAGTTCACGCCCGACCTGATGCCGAGCGACATCACCGGCACCGATATCATCGAAGAGGACGGCGCCACCGGACGCCGCACCTGGACGTTTGTACAAGGGCCGATTTTCGCCAATATTCTCCTTGCGGACGAAATCAACCGCACGCCTCCCAAGACGCAGAGCGCGCTTCTCGAAGCCATGCAGGAGAAGGCCTGCACCGTGCGCGGCAATAACTATACGCTGCCCGCGCCATTCTTCGTGCTGGCCACGCAGAACCCGATCGAACTGGAAGGCACGTATCCGCTGCCGGAAGCGCAGCTCGATCGCTTCCTGTTCAATACGGTGCTGGATTACCTTTCGGCCGACGAAGAACTCAAGGTGGTCGACCTGACCACGGTGACCACCATCCCACACGCCGACGCCGTCACGAATTCGCAGGAAATTGTCGACTTCCAGCAATTAGTACGCATGGTGCCGATCGGCGAAAGCGTCGCCCGCCACGCCATCGACCTGGTGCGCGCCAGCCGCTCGTCCGACGACGCCGCCCCGGACTTCGTGAAGAAGTATGTCAACTACGGCGCCAGCGTCCGCGCGGCCCAATTCCTGGTACTCGCGGCAAAGGCGAGGGCGCTGATGAAGGGCCGCTATCACGTGAACTACGAGGATGTCCGGACGCTGTATATCCCCGTATTGAGGCATCGCGTGCTGCTGAATTTCCACGCGGAATCGGAGAGGTTGAAGCAGGACGACATTCTGAAGAGAGTGCTGGAGTGGAAGCCGGCTCCTCGGGAGTAGAAGATCATTCACCGCAGAGGCGCAGAGACGCAGAGATTTTGAGGAAATGAGAGTAACAACATCAAAAACGGAGAGCGCTGAGGGGGCAGAGGTAACCGGCGTCTCCCAGGGGGCTCGGGTAAAACAACTGACGGAGTCAATTATTGGCGCCGCTATTGAAGTGCATCGCGTCACGGGCCCTGGGCTAATGGAATCCGTATACGAAGAGTGTCTCTGCTACGAATTGAGCCAGCGCGCCCTCAGGTTTCAACGTCAGGTAGAATTGCCGGTCGCCTACAAAGGAATCAGGCTGAACTGTGGGCTGCGGATGGATTTATTGGTAGAAGATATAGTCGTTCTTGAATTGAAGACCGTTGACCACATCTTACCGGTTCACGAAGCCCAACTGCTCACATACCTAAAGCTCACCGGCAAGAAAGTTGGCCTCCTGATCAATTTTAACGAGCGCACTCTGGCAAAGGGTTTAAAGCGGATGGTCAACCATTTCCCGGAGCCCGAAGAAGCGCCAGTTCCCTCCCCGGTGAGAATCTAATGTTTCCTGGACATCCCGCGCCGCCCCAATTGAATCCCATAGTGGCGCCGGTTCCCTCCGCCCCCTCTGCGTTCTCGGTATTTGACTTTCTGAAATCTCTGCGTCTCTGCGTCTCTGCGGTGAAAATTCACCCCGCGCGGCACCAATTGAATCCCGTAGTGGCGCCGGTTCCCTCTGCCCCCTCTGCGTTCTCCGTATTTGACTTTCTGAAATCTCTGCGTCTCTGCGTCTCTGCGGTGAAGATTTTACCCGTTGCCGGGACGATTCAATCCCGTAGTGACGCCGGTAGTCTCGGCCTCCTCCGTATTTTTCTGATATCTCAGCGTCTCAGCCTCTCCGCGGTGAATATCTAATGCTCCAGCGCTTCCTAGACCCCGCCACTCTCGCTTCCATCTCCGGCCTCGACCTGATCGCCAAGACCGTGGTCGATGGCTTCGTCGCCGGACTCCATCGCTCCCCGGATTTCGGATTCTCCCAGGAATTTGCCGAATATCGCGCCTACAGCGAGGGCGACGACCTCCGCCACGTCGATTGGAACGTCTTCGCCCGCACCGATAAATGTTTCCTCAAGAAGTATCGCGGCGAGACCAATTCGCAATTGCTGATCCTCCTCGATACCTCCGCCTCCATGGGGTATACTTCCGCGTCGGTCACCAAGCTCGATTACGCGCGCTTCGTCGCCGCCTCGCTCTGCTACATGGCGAATGTGCAGCGCGACGCCGCCGGCCTGATCGTGTTCGATGAAGAGGTCGCCAATTACGTGGCGCCTTCCACCCGCCAGGGCCAGCTATTTCGCCTGCTGCACGCCATCGAGAACGCCGCCCCCGGCACGCGCACCGATTTCGCCAAGCCCTTCGTCCATTTCCAGAATTTCCTGCACCGCCGCGGCATCGTGGTAGTGCTTTCCGATTTTTACGAGCAGCCCGAAACTATTGTTAAGACCGTCGAACCCCTGCGCTTCCGCGGCAATGAGGTGATTCTGTTCCACGTGCTCGATCCCCAGGAGATCAAACCGAAGTTTCGCGAGCCCGTCTTATTGGTAGACATGGAAGACTCGCATTCCGCTCTCGAAGTGTCGCCGGAATACGCGCGCGAGGAGTACCGCCGAAAGATCGATGCCCACATCGAGAGCCTCAGTTCCGCGGCGCGCAGCGCGGGGCTGGATTACTTCCTGATGGATACCGGCCGGCCGCTCGATGAGGGCTTGCGAGAATATCTCTCGGTGCGGAGGGGGAGGCTGTAAATGGGTTTCCTGGCCCCCTGGTTTCTGGCCGGCGCCGCGGCCCTCGGGCTGCCCGTGTGGCTGCACCTGCTCCGCAAGCACAAAACGACGCCCCTGCCCTTCAGTTCGCTGATGTTTTTCGAGAAGCGCACGCAGAGCTCCATCAAGCATCGCCGCCTGCGCTACCTGGTGCTGTTCACCTTGCGCACGCTGCTGATTTTGCTGATCGTGCTGGCCTTCGCCCGGCCCTTCGTGCAGCAGCATATTCCGCCGCGCACGCGCTCCAACGAAGTCACCGTGCTGGCCATCGATAACTCGCTCAGCATGCGCGCCGGGACGCTGCTGGCCGACGCCAAGGCGGCCGCCAAATCGCTGGTGGCGGAACTCAAGCCCGGCGAACGCGCCGAAGTCCTGACCTTCGGATCGCGTGTGCAGGTCTTGAGCGAGGTCACCGACGACCATACGTCGCTCAACGCCGCCATCGACTCCGTTACGCCCTCCGATTCCCGCACTTCCTTCGCTGAACTGTCGCGCTCCGTGCGCTCCATCGCGCAATCGCTCAAACTGCCGGTCACCGTACAGCTTTATTCCGACATGCAGCAGACCGGCATGCCGTCGAACTTTAACGACCTGCGCCTGAATGCCGATGTGAAGCTGGAAACCCACCGCCTCATCTCCAAACAGGAGCCCAATTTCACAGTGGAGAACGTAGTCGCGCCGCGGCGCGTGTTCGATAACAAGAAGACCCGCGTGCTCGCCACCGTCGCCGGGTATGGTGCTCCCAAGTCGGCCCACACGGTAACGCTTTCGCTCAATGGGCGCGCCGTGGAAAGCAAATCGGTCGAAGTCCCCGAGATCGGCCGCGCCACCGTGGAATTCACTTCGCTCGATGTGCCCTACGGCCGCAACAAAGGCCAGGTGAGCATCGACTCGGCCGACTCTTTGCCCGCCGACGACGTCTTCTACTTCTCGGTGGAGCGCGCCGACCCGCGTCCCGCCCTGTACGTGCACGAATCCGATAGCGACGGCGGCATGCTGTACTTCAAAACGGCGCTCGACGCCGCCGGCCAGTCGGCTTTCGATGTGACGCCCGCCCTCGCCGACCAGACCGCCAATCTTGCGCCCTCCAAGTACGCCTTCGTAGTGCTGGCGGACGTGGGCGCGCTGCCTCCCACTTTCGAAAACCAGTTGCGCGACTATGTGCGCGGCGGCGGATCGGTGCTGATTACGCTGGGTCGGCACTCCATGAGTTTCGGAGGCAAAGTACCGGTCACCGGGCAGAAAATCATCGAGACGCGCTACTCGGGCCGCGAAGGCGACCGCTTCCAGGTGGCTTCCTGGCTCGATACCTCGCACCCGTCGATTCTGAAAGACGATCGCTGGGACGACGTCAAGTTTCTGCGCGCCATCAAAATCGATCCCGGCAGCGCGCGCGTGGTGGCCAAACTGAGCGATCAGACACCTTTGCTGGTCGACGACCAGATCGGCGAGGGCCACGTGGAGGTATTCGCTTCCACATTCGACAATATCGACAACGATTTTCCGCTGCACAGTTCCTTCGTGGCGTTCGTCGACCAGACAGCAAGGTACCTTGCCCGCATGGATAGCGGCCCCCCCAGCGTGATGGTGGACTCCTTCGCGGAACTGCGCGATTCCAAGGAAAAAGGTGCCGCCGTGGACGTGGTGGACCCCAAGGGGCAGCGCGCCCTGACCCTGGACGAGGCCACCAAGGCGCAGAACATTCAGTTCACCATGACGGGCTTTTACGATATTCGCCGGCCCAACGGCCGCAACGAACTGGTGGCGGTGAATGCGGACCGGCGGGAGTCGGATCTTACCCCGGCCACGCAGGACACCCTCAGTTTATGGCAGAATACAGCCAACGGGACCGCGGAAACGGAAGCGGCGGCTACCGGCGATCAACGGCCCCTTTCTTTGTGGTGGTACGTGATGCTGGCCGTATTGGCATTGACGGTGGCCGAGTCGCTGCTGGGGAATCGGCATCTTTCTGTGGATAGCGAGGCGGCATGAAACCTTTGGATCGCTTGTCCGAGTATCTGGGCTCTGTCGAGCGGCGCTTGCGCCTGCTCACGGTAACGCGCGGAGCCGCTGTAACGGCCGCCGCCGCCCTCAGCCTGACGGTGCTGGCCGTGCTGGTGGCCAATTACTTCGAGTTCTCCAACCGCAGCGTGATCGGTGCGCGCCTGCTGCTGTTTATCGGGCTCGCGCTGGCACTGGGCGTGGCACTCATCGTCCCGGTGATCCGCCTCAACCGGCGGAACGCCGCGCGCGCCGCCGAGCAACGCTATCCGCAATTCCAGGAGCGCCTGCTCACCTTCACCGAGCGGATGGAGCAGAATCCCGCCGACCCTTTCCTGCCCCTGCTGGCCGATGACACCCTGGCGGTTGCCGCCCACGCCACACCCAAACACGTGGCGCGCAGTTCGTGGATCTTCAGCTTCTCTTCGGCAGCCTTGGTATGCGCCGGCTTCCTGATCTGGCTGGGTGTTTCCGGCAGCGGATTCCTGGGCTATGGCACCTCGCTCCTCTGGGGCGGCATTCCCAAGGGCGTGCTCAAGCCCTTCTATAACATCCAGGTGGACCCCGGCAATCGCACCGTGCGCAAACGCGCCGACCAGTTGATTACCGCCACGCTGAACGGCTTCAACGCGCCCAGCGTGCGCATCTTCGCCAAATTCGTGAGCGGATCGAAGTGGGAAGAGACCGAGATGCGTCCCGCTCCCGCCAGCTCGTCTTATCAGTTTCTGATCGCCGGCGTGCCCGAGTCGCTGGAATATTACGTGTCGGCGGGCGGCGTCCACTCGTCCACTTACAAGCTCAATGTGGTCGACCTGCCGTCGGTGAAGAACCTCAAGGTCACTTACCACTTCCCCACTTGGGCGGGAATGAAGGACCAGGTGGAAAATCCCGGCGGCGATTTGCGCGCCGTGGAAGGCACCAATGCTGAAGTGGCCGTGACCACCGACCGGCCGCTGAGCACCGGCGCCATCCTGCTGGACGATGGCACCAAGATCCCGCTGCGCCAAAGCCCCGCCGGCCTGATAGCCATGGTGCCGATCAATAAGGACGGCCTGTACCACATCGCCGCGGTGGAAGGCGGCGACGACGTTCGCCTGAGTGAAGACTACTTCATCGAAGCGCAGAAGTACGAACCGCCGGAAGTGAAGATCACCCGGCCGGGACGCGATTTCAAGGCCACTCCCATCGAAGAAGTCGCCGTCACCGTGGAAGCGAAGGATGGATTCGCGCTGAAAGGCGTGGATCTCCACTACTCCGTTAACGGGTCGCCTGAAAAGGTGATTCCGCTGCTGCAGAACATGGATGCCAAGACGGCCACCGGCAATGCCACGCTCGCCATGGAGGACTACAAGGTGCAGCCCGGCGACGTGGTGAGCGTTTACGCTACCGCCAAGGATGCCCGCAAGACGGCTTCCACCGACATGTTCTTCATCGAAATGCAGCCCTTCGAGCGCAACTATACGCAGGGCCAGGATGGCGGCGGCGGTGCCGGAGGCGGCGACGCTGCCGACCAGCAGAACCAGATTTCCGAACGCCAGAAAGAGATCATCACGGCGACGTGGAACCAGGCCAAGGGCCGCGGCGCGCGCGGTACCGATGCTGAAAACGCCGCGTTCCTTTCGGGCGTGCAGAGTAAGCTGCGCGACCAGGCGAAATCGCTTTCCGACCGCATGAAGGCCCGCCAGCTCGAATCGGCCGGCGATGCGTTTAAGAGTTTCGTGGACGATATGGATCAGGCCGTCGCCTCCATGGCGCCGGCCGCAGGCGATCTTAAGGGCGCGAAGTGGGACGATGCGCTGGTGCCGGAACAGAAGGCGCTGCAGTATCTGCTACGCGCCGAAGCGACTATGCGCGATATCCAGGTGACCTTCGGCCAGCATGGCGGAGGCGGCGGGGGCGGAGGCGGCGGCGCTACGCGCGACCTGCAGGGCCTCTTCGATCTCGAACTGGACACCGAGAAGAACCAATACGAGGGTGCGCATCGCACCCAGACTGCCGACGAGCGGCAGAAGCAGGTGGATGATGCGCTGCAAAAGCTCCAGGCGCTGGCCAAGCGGCAGCAGGAACTCGACCAGCAGCAGAAGCAGGGACAGCAGCTCACCTCCGAACAGCGCTGGCAGCAGGAACAGTTGCGCCGCGATGCCGAGAAACTGAAGCAGCAGTTGCAGCAGGCCATTGCCCAGCCCGAACAGTTGAGCCGCGACAATCAGCAAGGCCAACAAGGACAGCAGGGACAACAAGGACAGCAGGGACAACAAGGACAGCAAGGGCAACAGGGGCAATCCGGCCAATCGGGCCAGAGTGGACAATCCGGACAGTCCGGACAGAGTGGACAATCCGGGCAGTCCGGACAGCAAGCCGGGCAGCAGGGTGGTCAACAGGGTCAGCAGAGTCAGGGCCAGCAGGGTCAGGGACAGCAGAACCGCGGCCAGCAGGCCGGCCAGCAGGGATCGCGCTTCGGCGACCAGCACCAGTTGCAGAACACACTCGATAACCTGCAGAAGGCCATCGACAGCATGAGCAAGGCGGCGTCCAGCCAGCAGGCCGGCACACCGCAGGGCCAGGCGGAGGCGCGCCGCGCGGAAGCCGCGCTGCAGGACGCGCAGCAGCAGCTCTCCGGCATTCGCAGCGCCCAATCCAAGAATCAGGTGGACGATCTTCTGAACCAGGCGGACGATCTGGCCAAGCGGCAGGAAGACGTCGAGGGCCAGATGCGCAAGGCCTATGGGCCGCAGTCGCAGCCCACGGGCCGCGAGCAGGGCCGCCAGCGCGACGAACAGATCGCCGGCCAGAAGGAAAAAGAGGTCGCCGACCTGAAGAAGCTCCAGCAGGGAATGACCGCCGCGGCGCGCGACGAATCGGCGACGCAGCGTGCGGCGTCCACCAAAATGCGCGAGGCGCTCAGCGAAATCCAGCAGATGGAAATGGAGCGCGACATGCAGCGCAATGCCGACTATATTCGCCGCGGTCTGGGCGAATACGTGGTGATGTCGGAGTCCAACTTCACGCAGGGTTTGAACGAAGTCCGCGACAAGCTGAAGGAAGTGCAGCAGGCGCTCGGCAAGCCCGGCGCCGGCAATACTCAGGATGCCGGTCAGGACAAGGCCGTGCAGCAGAGCCTTGCCAGTCTGGAGAATCTACGCCAGATGCTGCAGCCCGACCATAACGGCGAGACCGGCCAACAGCCGCTGGGCCGCGGCCAGCAGAACGGCCGCCAGGGGCAACCGGGACAGCAGGGTCAGCAAGGGCAGCAAGGCCAAGGCCAGCAGGGGCAACAGGGACAACAAGGACAGCAAGGCCAACAGGGACAATCGGGTCAGAACGGCCAACAGGGGCAGGCGCAGCAACAAGGCCAAGGCCAGGGCCAAGGCGGCGGCGGGGGCAGTCCGCTTAGCGGCGGCAACGGCGGCGGGAACTTGCTCGGTCCCAACGGCCGCGTGAATCCGCAAAGCCAGGACTATCAGGCACAGTATCGTCAGACTCTGCAAAGCCTGCAGCAGCTCCAGCAGCAACTCAAGGGCGACCCGTCGACGCAGAAAGATATCGCCGGCTTGCTCCAGCAGCTTCGCCAGCTCGATCCCTACGCCTATTCCAACGATCCGGTGTTGTCGGCGCGCATTCAGTCGGCCGTCGTCGCCAATATGGAGACGGTGGAAATGGAGCTCCGCCGCAAGGTGGACGACACCGATTCCGGCGGCAACGTTCGTGCCAGCGGCGGCGAAAAGATCCCGCCCGGATACAGCGACGCCACCGCGAAATACTTCGAGCAACTGAGCAAGGGCGGCGGCAAGAAGTAGCCATCTGCGCCTCGGCTGGCGCCCGCACATCGCGAGTGATAGGATCGTTCGGAGCTGTTTGGGAGCACCGAACCTCCATGAAAGTCAGACCGAACCATCTCCGGCTGGCGGCCCTTGCACTGCTGATTGTGCCCGTGGTCTTCGCCGCGAACCCGGAAACCATCGACATCCCCGGCCTCAGGCAACCCGTCGAAATTCTGAAGGACCGTTGGGGGGTGTCGCACATCTACGCGAAGAACGAAGCGGACCTCTTCTTCGCCCAGGGTTATAACGTCGCCCGCGACCGCCTCTTTCAACTCGAACTCTGGCGCCGCCAGGCCACCGGAACCGTCGCAGAGATTCTGGGGCCCAAAGAGCTCAAGCGCGATATCGGCAATCGCCTCTTCCACTATCGCGGAGACCTGACGCAGGAATTGAACTGGTATCACCCGCACGGCGCGGCAATAGTCGACGCGTTCGTCGCCGGCATCAACGCATACATTGACGAAACGGTGAAGAACCCGGCGCTCCTCACACCGGAGTTCCGCATGCTCGGCGTGAAGCCCGGCAAGTGGACGCCCTCCGTCGTGATTACGCGATTCAACGGACTGCTGGGCAACCTCAATCAGGAAATGAATATGGCGCTGGCCATCCGCACGGTGGGCATCGCGAAGGTGAAAGACCTTTACCATTTCCAGCCCGCCAATCCAAACCTCGAGATGGATCCGGCCATCGACGCCTCGCTTCTGTCCAAAGATATTCTCAACCTCTACACGGCTTTCCGCGAGCCCATCCGCTTCACCGCCGACGAACTGAGCGCCGCCAATCGCCGCGATTCCCGAATCCTTGCCGGCCTCGACCTCACGATCCCCCGGCCTTCCGCGATCGATCTGAGTACGCGGCAGGAAGACATCGGCAGCAACAACTGGGTGGTCAGCGGAAAGCTCACCGCCAGCGGATTTCCCATGATGATGAACGATCCGCACCGCACGCAGGAAGCGCCCTCTCTGCGCTACTGGGTGCACCTGGTGGCGCCGGGCTGGGACGTCATCGGCGGCGGTGAGCCTTCGCTTCCCGGCGTGTCCATCGGGCACAACGGCTTCGGCGCCTGGGGGCTGACGATTTTCGGCACCGACAGCGAAGACCTCTACGTTTACGATACGAATCCCGCCAATCCTTCGGAGTACAAATACAACGGCCGATGGGAGCCGATGACGATTCTCCACGACACCATCCCGGTGAAGGGGCAGCAGCCGGCCGCAGTGGAGTTGAAGTACACTCGCCACGGTCCGGTGGTGTATGAGGACAAGGTCCACCATAAAGCGTACGCCGTGCGCGCGGCGTGGCGGGAGACGGGCGGCGCGCCCTATCTCGCCAGTTTGCGCATCGATCAGGCGGAGAGCTGGCAGCAGTTCGAAGATGCCTGCAGCTACAGCCGGATTCCGGCCGAGAACATGGTGTGGGCCGATAAGGACGGCAACATCGGGTATCAGGCGGTCGGCATCGCGCCCCAGCGGCCCAACTGGAGCGGCCTCGTGCCGGTGCCGGGCGACGGACGCTATGAGTGGGATGGCTACTTGCCCATTCAGGCGCTGCCGCACGTCCTCAATCCCGAGCAGGGCTTCTTCAATACCTCGAACAACTACCTCATTCCGCCGGATTGGCCCTACAAAGAAGCTTTGCACTATGTCTGGACCGATCCTTTTCGCGCCGATAGCGTGGCGGAATTCCTGAAGTCGGGCCGCATGTTCAGCGTGTCCGACATGATCCAACTCCAGAACAATGACCGCTCGATCCCCGCGCGATCGCTGGCGCCGCTACTACGCGGCCTGGAGTTCTCCAAGGCGGCGTCGCAGCAGGCGGCGGCGCGCCTGCTCCACTGGGATTACGTGCTCGATCGGGATTCCGCACCGGCCGGCATCTACGAGATGTGGCAGCGCCGCCTGCTGGCCAACATGCGCGACGTGTCCGTGCCGCGCGAAGCGCGCGACTTCATCGGCATGCCCGAAATGACCAAGATCATCGGCTGGCTGCAAGCGCCCGACGGCAGATTCGGCGCGGACCCCATCGCCGGCCGCAACGCCCTGCTGTCGAAAAGCCTCGACGAGGCGGTCGCATCTTTGAGCGAGCGTTTCGGTCCGGACATGGAAAAGTGGACGCTCGGCGCCTATCACCACGCCACCATCCACCACCCGCTGAGTGCCGCGCTGAAGCCCGACCTGCGCGAGAAGTACGACGTCGGCAACGCTCCGCGCGGCGGCGACAGCTATACCGTGACCGCAACCGGAGGCGGCGACAATCAGACCTCCGGCGGGTCGTTCAAGATCGTTGTCGATACCGAAGACTGGGACAATTCCGTGGGCTTGAACAATCCCGGCCAATCCGGCGACGTCAACAGCCCGCACTATGGCGATCTCTACCAACTGTGGGCGCAGGGAAAGTACTTTCCGATCTTCTATTCGCGCGCCAAGGTGGAATCGGTGACGGAAACAACGTTCGAGCTGAGGCCCGCCCGTTAATTACGGAATCACGCGAATCAAGAAGTAGCAGATCACGCAGATCCAGAAATCGACCGCCAGGCCCCAATCGATCTGATAAAGCTGGTGCTGCGCGCGCGGCGGAAGGTATCGGTAAAGGCCGTAGTAAATGGCGTTCCCCACCAGCACGGCCACCAGCGATTGCCAAAAAGTCCGATTGAAAACCTTCCGTTTCGGTGCGGGCATCGGCGGTTTCAGGATACACCCGATTCCCGCGCGGCTTGCATCCTTCGGCCTATTTCGATAATCTCTATAGAGTAATAGTCCATTAAACCCTAGTTTGATTGGGGTGATTATGTCCTCAGCTATGACCGAAACCCCTCCCAGCCGGCAAGAGCTTGAAATTGAACATGATCGCGTGGTCCGCGAGGAGATCGATACCTTTCGTTCCAGATCCCGGGCCTACCTCGATGGCGAGATTACCGACGATCAGTTCCGCCCCTTCCGACTCAAACACGGCATTTACGGACAGCGCCAGGCCGGCGTCCAGATGGTGCGCTGCAAGATTCCCGGCGGACTCCTGACCGCGCGCCAGACCGAACAACTCGGGCGCATCGCCGACGAATTCGGCGGCGGCCGCGGCCACCTCACCACCCGCCAGAACATCCAGTATCACTTCGTCCCGCTGGCCCGCGTCCCCGATCTCATGCATACCCTGGCCGACGTGGGCCTGACCAATCGCGAGGCCTGCTACAACACCGTCCGCAACGTCACCGTCTGCCCCTGGACCGGCATCGCCCAAGATGAGGTTTTCGACGTCCGCCCGTATGCCCAGCGCGTGGCCTTCGCCTTCCTGCGCAAGGACCTCACCAGCAACCTGCCGCGCAAATTCAAAATCGCCTTCGATGGTTGCGCCGGCGACGATTGCATTCAGGGCGCCATCAACGATATCGGTCTGCGCGCTGCGATCCGCGACGGCCGACGCGGCTTTCGCATGATCGTGGGCGGCGGCATGGGTCCGCTTCCCATGGAAGCCAAGCTGCTCGACGAATTCGTTCCCGAGGAGCGCCTGCTCAATAAGTGCGAAGCCGTCATCCGCGTCTTCAACCAGCACGGCAACCGGCGCAACAAGAACATGGCGCGCCTCAAGTTCCTCATCCGCGATCGCGGTTTCGACTGGCTGCGCGAGCAGATCGAAAATGAGTTCGCCAACATTCTGGCGCATGGTGGAATCGCCTGGCCGGAGATTCTGCCCGAGGGTTTCGGCGGCTATGAATCGCAGCCCCAGCCGCTGGGCGATGGCGCGCTGCTGCCGGTGGTCGATGGCCCGCAGGATAGCGCCTGGCGCCGCACCAACGTGAGGCTCCAGAAGCAGCCCGGGTACGCCGCCGTCACCGTGAAGGTCGAGCAGGGAAATCTCACCGGCGACCAGTTGCGCGCACTGGCGCGTATCGCCGCCACTGCCGGAGACGGGCTGGTGCGTGTCGCCATCGAGCAGAACCTGGTGCTGGCTTACATTCCGCTCGCGCTGCTCGATGGTGTGCATGCCGCGCTGACCGTCGTGGGACTGGGCGGTGCCGGCGCACACGAGATTCAGGACGTCATCACCTGTCCCGGTGCGCACACCTGCAACCTGGGGCTCACCAAGACCATGAACCTGGGCGCGGCGCTCGCCGACACGGTACGCCGCTATGACGATCCGCAGGTTCGCAGCCTCACCATCAAGGCCAGCGGCTGCCCCAATTCGTGCGGCCACCACTGGATCGGCGATTTCGGATTCTACGGCAACGCCCGCAAGATCGACGGCCGCGAGTTGCCTTATTACCAGATGCTGCTCGGCGGCGGGTACGACGAAGCGGGCATCATGCGCTTCGGGCTGGCGATACAGTCGATCCCCGCGCGCCTTGCGCCGGAGGCCGTCACGCGCGTGCTCGATCACTTCCTGGCGCATCGCGGCGCCGGCGAGACGTTCCGCCAGTACGTGCTGCGCTACAAGGTGGAGACGTTTCGCGCGATGACCGCCGACCTCGCCAAGCCCGCCGACATGTTCCCCGAAATCTATCAGGACTGGGGCGACGACGAGGCCTTTTCCCTCAAACTGGGCCGCGGCGAATGCGCCGCGTAACAGCCCCCCGGACGGTTTTGCTATCGTCGTTTTAGATGGTCAAAATTCGCCGCGTTCTGATTAGCGTCACTGACAAAACAGGAATTCTCGATTTCGCCCGCTCGCTCGCCGGGTTGGGCGCCGAACTCATCTCCACCGGCGGCACCGCGCGCATGATTCGCGAGGCCGGCATCGCCGTGCAGGACGTTTCCGACGTTACCGGCTTCCCGGAAATGCTCGACGGCCGCGTGAAGACTCTGCATCCCAAAATCCACGGCGGCATCCTCGCCATTCGCGGGAACTCCGAGCACATGAGCGCCCTCCGCGAGCATGAAATCACGCCCATCGATATGGTGGTGATCAACCTCTATCGTTTCGAAGCAGCCGCTGCAAAGGCCGGCGCCAGCATGGAAGATCTCATCGAGAATATCGATATCGGCGGGCCGGCGATGATCCGCTCCGCTGCCAAGAATTATCACGATGTGGCGGTGATGGTCTCGCCCACCGACTATGAAGGCATCCTCTCCGAACTGCGCGAAGGCGCCGGTGGACTCTCCGCCGAAACGCGCTGGCGCCTGGCGAAGAAGGCCTTCCGCACCACGGCCGATTACGACGCCGCCATCAGCGCGCGGCTGGAGCAGGTCGACGCGCCCGGGCCTCTGCCGCTCGATTTGGCGCTGCGCGCTCCCAGACTCATGGACCTGCGCTACGGCGAGAATCCGCACCAGCAAGCCGCGCTCTACGGCCGTCGAGGCGCGGGCATCGCCGGCGCCGAACAATTGCACGGCAAGGAACTTTCGTACAACAACCTGGTGGATCTCGACGCGGCTTACCAACTGGCGGTGGAATTCGGCGCCCCCGCCGTCGCCATCATCAAGCACACCAATCCGTGCGGATGCGCCGAGCAGGAATCGCTCGCCCAGGCGTACCGCAAGGCGCTGGAGTGCGACCCGGTATCGGCTTACGGCAGCGTGCTCGGCATCAATCGCACGGTGGACGAAGAGACCGCGCGCGAAATCGCCAAACTCTTTGTGGAAGCCGTAGCGGCGCCCGGGTATTCGCCCGAAGCCCTCGCCGTGCTTACCGCCCGCAAGAATCTGCGCCTGCTGCGCGTGCACCAGGTCGACGAGCCCCTGGTGGTGAAATCGATCTCCGGCGGCTATCTGGCGCAGACCGCCGACCGCGCCACTCTAGATCGTGCGCAGGCCGTGGTGAAATCGCAGCGTCCGCCGTCGGAAGACGAGTGGAAGGCGCTGGAGTTCGGCTGGAAGGTATGCAAGCACGTGAAGTCGAACGCCATCGTGTACACCCTTCCGGGACAGGTGGTGGGCGTGGGCGCGGGACAGATGAGCCGCGTGGATTCGGCCCGCTTCGGCGCCATGAAGGCCGTGCTGCCGCTGTTAGGGACGGCGGTGGCGTCGGACGCCTTCTTCCCGTTTGCCGACGGACTGGAGGAGGCGGCGAAGCATGGAGCGACAGCGTTCATCGAACCGGGCGGGTCGGTGCGCGACGCCGATGTGATCGCCGCGGCCGACCGTTTAGGCCTGGCTCTGGTATTTACGGGCGTGCGGCACTTCAGGCACTAACCAACAGTCCAGTGAGCGCGATCGCTACCCCGGCTAGGCCCGCCAGCACACCCATTACAGGGAACATCTTCTTCTTCGAAATGAAGTAGAGCGAGGTGAGGACCAGCCCGATTTCGAGCAGGCCCTCGCCGAAATCGTAACGCAGCGCGCGGTTCTCGTCGGACTCCGCCGCTTCGTCGGACTTCTGCGCCTTGTCTTGCTGCGCGTCGCGCTGCTCGGCATATTTTTTCTTTTGATCTTCGTAGCGGGCGCGCAGCTTGTCGGCAGCGTCGCCGTTCACCTGCAGAACGGAAAGCAGATCCTCGCCCAGTTCCACGTTGTGCAGCTTGATGCTGTTCGCCTGGTAATACGACCAGTCGTCGTTGGCCGTGGACTTATGCATGATCGCGGCGGTATGCGTGCGGTGCGACGCGATGGTCACGATGGCCAGCATTACCGCCAATAAAGCGGCCAGTACCCCGACCGTCTTGCCCAGCGGATCGTGCTCTTCCTCGCCACCCTCATGATGAATCTCCAGTTCGGCCATGGTTTCCGTATTATAAGCTAGTGGATCGCGACGAAGAGTTCATGCGCGAAGCGCTGCGGCAGGGCCGTTTGGGTGCGGCCGCCGGCGAAGTGCCGGTGGGCGCGGTGGCCGTGCAAGACGGCGACATCCTGGCCGCCGCTTACAACGCCCCCATCGGGCGCCACGATCCCACGGCGCACGCCGAGATCCTCGCGATGCGCGCCGCTGCCGCGCGCATCGGCAACTACCGTCTGGAAGGTGTCACCCTCTATTGCACGCTGGAACCGTGCGCCATGTGCGCCGGCGCGATGGTGTCGGCGCGCATCGCGCGCCTGGTGTTCGGCACGCGCGATCTGCGCTTCGGTGCGGTGCGCAGCAAGTTCCAACTGGCCGATTCCGAACTGCTCAATCATCGCCTGGAGATCGTGGAAGGCGTGCTGGCCACTGAGTGCGTGGAACTGCTGCGCGAGTTCTTCGAGGAGAAAAGGCGGCAGTGATGGCGAAATCTACCTGGCGGGCGATTTATGCTCAAACAACAGCAGAAGGGACGTCCCTGCAACTCCTTCTCAAGAGACGGCGTCAGTAGGGCGACGTAGTCTGCCTGTCTGTTTTCAATTTCGATAATCTCGGCGACCTTTCGGCATTCAGTTCGATGGAGCCATTCTGGAAAAATCTGACCAACCCAAAACTCTCCCGTCGCCGAGGCAATCCTCCAGACGGGCTGTTTCAGACCGCCTCCGTTGAAAGAAGCGCCAGGAAAATGGCCGCAAAAGGAGCCGAGTTTAGCGGGCGCATCGGGGCTAATCCAGGAGACACCACGTCGTAGCCAAGGGGTCCCGGTTCTGCAACCGGGCAACAGAGGCGGATCGCGAAGGTTAGCGGCTATACTGAAGAAAGCCACGCGGGCGTGGCGGAATCGGCAGACGCATCGGACTTAAGTGAAACGTGAGTGCTCGCCGGGAAACCGGCGATGCAGAACTGCTCAAATTCGGGGAACCCTGTAAAATGGCAATCCCGAGCCAAGCCCGGATGGAAGAAATGTTTCCGATGGGAAGGTGTAGAGACTAGACGGGCAGCACCTACAGCTAACGCCACGGTGAAGGGATAGTCCAGACCACAAACGCCAAAGGGCGGCGGCGAAAGCCGCGGATGGTAAGAAAATCCGTTGGGCCGCAAGGCCCGTGAGGGTTCAAGTCCCTCCGCCCGCACCATTGATTTTGGCATTTTCCGATTCAATCGGGACGTTGCGCTCCCAACTGGGCCCTTGCCGAACTGAAGACTCAAGATGATCGATCCACCAAAAAATGAGCAGCCATCTCGAGATCGGGAGATCCGTGCGGCTCTGGAGCAGCATTGGGCGGCGTCCGACGCCAACGATTTTGAAACCGAGCACCGCATCTATCACGAGGATGCCGTCCTGGAATACCCGCAGTCGGGCGAGCGAACCCGGGGGCGGCGCAACATACAGAACCAACGCGCCAGTCAGCCGAACCAGAAGCGGTTTACAGTCCGGCGAATCATTGGCGGCGGTGATCTCTGGGTCACCGAATTCATCCTGACGTATGACGGCAAGCCGTCCTACACCGTGAGTATCATGGAGTTCAGTGGCGACAAGGTGGCGCGGGAAACACAGTACTTTGCCGATCCGTTCGTGGCCCCCGCAGGACGCGCGCAGTGGGTCGAACGGATGGACGCATAATCGCGGGCAAAATCGATAGAGCTATACCGGTTTGACCGGCCACCCGCTCGACTCGACGAGGTATGCATGCCTAAACTGCTTTCAGTGAACGTCGGGCTGCCGCGCGACGTGAGATGGAACGGCCAAACGGTCCGCACCGCCGTCTGGAAATCTCCAGTTACGGGACGGCGAATGGCGCGCAAACTCGACCTCGATGGCGATGCGCAAGGCGATCTCGCCGGTCACGGCGGCGAGCACCGCGCTGTTTTTGTTTACCAGATGGACTCGTATCGCTACTGGGAACACATTCTCGCGCGTACTGACTTCGTCTTCGGCCAATTCGGGGAAAACTTCACGGTGGAAGGACTCGCCGATAACGAGGTCTGCATTGGCGATCGCTACCGCATCGGCGACGCCATATTCGAGGTGACACAGCCGCGCGTCACGTGCTATCGCGTCGGAATTCGCATGAAGGAGCCTCGCATGCCAGCCCTGCTGGTAGCCCACCACAGACCGGGATTCTACTTTCGCGTGTTGCAGGAAGGAGAAGTTGGGGCTGACGACGAGATTGTAAAAATCACTGACGGTCCGGAGCGCATCAGTGTGGCCGAAACGGATGCCCTGTTGTATTTGCCGGGACATTCTCGCGACCAGCTACAACGCGCGCTCCGCGTGCCTGCGCTGAGCGAGGGCTGGCGGAGTTCCTTCCAGGCGATGCTCCAACAAGATTCCACTCCCAACCCCGTGGCGGGCAATCCGGGACTCGCGAATGAGGAGCAGGCTCCGGCGTGGGCGGGATTCAGGCAAATGCGAGTGGCGCAGATCCGTAAGGAAACCGATAGCGTAACTTCCTTCATTCTGAAGGCGGTCGATGGGCCGCCTCTCCCTCTCTTCCAGCCGGGTCAATTTGTGGTTCTGCGTTTGCATCCCGACGTGGACAAACCGCCCGTTCTCCGGAGCTATTCGCTTTCCGATCTGCCCGCCGCCGACCATTTCCGCATCAGCGTCAAACAGGAATCGAATGGGATGGGAAGTTCCTTTCTGTGTAACCGGGCGCGAGAAGGGGATCTGTTGGACGTGAGTGCGCCGCGGGGTAGTTTTACTCTGCGGAACGGCCAGGGTCCTGTGGTTCTACTGAGCGCTGGAGTGGGCGCAACGCCCGTGATGTCGATGCTGCACGCACTCGCTGCCGGGAAATCGCCGCGCGAGATCTGGTGGATCTATGGAGCGCACAATCGCGTGGAACATCCCTTCGCGGAAGAGTCGCGTTCGTTACTGAAACAGCTCTCTCGCGGACGAGGATACGTTTTGTATAGCCGTCCCGCTGCCATCGACCAGTTGGGGACGGACTTCGATGCGCCCGGACACATGGACGTCGCTCTGCTGAAGAAAATCGGCGTGCCGCAAGGTAGTGACTTCTATCTGTGCGGCCCCTCCGCATTCCTGCAGACGATGAGCGACGGCCTGCGGGACTGGGGCGTACCCGCCGGGAATGTGCACACGGAAATCTTCGGCGCCCTGGAGGGCTTCACACCTGGCATGGCGCGGGTCGATCACACTCCGCACCTGCCGGAAGGGCCGCCCGGATCCGGCCCTATGGTATCGTTCACGCGCAGCGGGATTACCGCCGCTTGGGATCCGAAACTTGGGAGTTTGCTGGAACTGGCGGAAGCGTGCGACATCCCGGTGCGATGGGCATGCCGGACCGGCGTGTGTCATACCTGCATGACCGGTCTGATTGGCGGATCGATTGTTTACAACCCTGAACCGCTGGAGAGTCCCGGTCCCGGCAACGTGCTGGTATGCTGTTCCCAGCCCAACACGGCTGTCGCCCTGGATCTGTGAGACAACAGGCGACACGTACTATGCGCCGATACTACAACACCCACAGTACTCCGCTGGCACGTCTGGCACTGGCCCCGAAGGGCCTTCCCATTCGATAACAGTTGTGTAAGGACGTGACAACGAAAATGAACTACCGGCACCTTTCCCTGCACTGCCAATGTGGCGAAGTACCCGACCGTATTGCCGAAGTCGGCTTCACCGACGATCACAACCTGGTGATCCACTGGTGGTGCGCCAACTGTCAGAAGGTGGTGTACGTTTCCAAACCACTCACCGACTGCTGGCGCGAATGCCCCAGTCCGAATCACTCCCTCGATAGCGTCCTCTCCACCTTGGCCACCGACTCGTACGAAGAGCAGGATGCCGACTTCCTGCGCAGCATCGGCGTCCAAGTATAAGGTCAGCTCGCGGACGGAGCGGCCGCGTCGCCCGGGCGGCCGAGACTCTGAAAGTATTCCACCGTCTTCGCCAACCCGTCGTCCAGCGCCACCCGCGGTTCCCAGCCGAGCAGCGTGCGCGCTTTCGTAATATCGGGCTGGCGCTGACGCGGATCGTCTTCCGGCAGCGGCCGGAAACTCAGCTCCCCGCGCGAGCCGGTGAGCGCGCGAATCCGCTCTGCGAATTCCAGAATCGTCATCTCGCAGGGATTGCCCAAATTCACGGGATAGTGCTCGTCGCTCGTCATCAGGCGGAACAGCCCGTCCACCAGATCGCTCACGTAGCAGAAACTGCGCGTCTGCGATCCGTCGCCGAAGATCGTCATCGGCCGGCTGCGCAGCGCCTGATCGAGGAACGCCGGCACCACCCGCCCATCGTCCAGCTTCATACGCGGACCGTAGGTATTGAAGATGCGCGCGATGTTGGTCCGCAATCCGTGAGTGCGGTGATACGCCATGGTCAGCGCCTCGGCGAAGCGCTTGCTCTCGTCGTAACAGGAGCGCGGCCCCACCGGGTTCACGTTACCCCAGTAGGTCTCCACCTGCGGATGAACCGCGGGGTCGCCGTAACATTCCGAGGTTGAGGTCAGCAGGTAACGCGCGCCCTTCTCGCGCGCCAGTTCCAGCATGCGCCGCGTGCCCAGCGAGCCCACATCGAGAGTCTCGATGGGGTGCTCCAGGTAATCCTTGGGGCTGGCCGGCGACGCCATGTGCAGCACGCCGTCCACCGGTCCGTCCACTGTGAAGGCGTGGGTGACGTCCTGCTCGCGAAAGTCGAATCGCGGCTCGCCGGCGAGATGCGCCACGTTGCGCGCGCTTCCGCTGAGGAAATTATCCAACCCGACCACGCTATGGTTTTCCGCCAATAGGCGGTCGCACATATGCGACGCTATAAATCCCGCTGCCCCAGAGACGACGATTCGCAATTTCCCTCCTGTCGGCTATTCTATCGAACGCCGCCGGGTCGCCGGACAGAACGGCTCTGCGACCGCATGTTACTCTCAGATTCGAGGCTGATGATGACGGACGCATCGTGGATGGAACGCGGCTTAATACTGGTGTTTTTAGCCGCGTCGCTGGCCATTTTCTGGGTGCGGCTGAGCAGAGTGCTGGTCATCGTCCGCGGCTCGCGCGCCACACCCGATTTCGACCTGGCGCCGCTCGGCCCGCGCATCCGCCAGTTTCTCTGGGAAGTGATGCTGCAGGGGAAGGTCATCCGCCAGCGGCCGCTGCCGGGGCTGGCGCACGCCTTCGTCTTCTGGGGCTTCTGTGCATTCGCGCTGGTGACGGTCAACCACATCGCGTCGGCTTTCGGACTGCGATTTCTCTCGCCCCACACCGGCTTCGGGCGATTCTATCTGGCGTTCGTGGCGGTGTGGGCCATTGCCGTAGCGGTCGCCATCGCGGGACTGTTCGTGCGCCGCTTCGTGGCGCGGCCTAAGTGGTTGGGAGACATTTCCGCCGAATCGGGCGTGATCGCGTTCCTGATTTTCGCCTTGATGGTGACTTATCTCAGCGGACTCTGGTTCGGCGAAGAAACGGTCGGCGGCCACGTGAGCTGGTGGCTGCACACCCTCTCGCTGCTGGTTTTCCTACCGCTCATTCCACACACCAAGCATCTGCACCTGGCGCTCAGCCCCGTGACGGTGTTTCTGCGGCGCGCCGGCTTTAGCCGCATTCCGCCGCTCAGCGGCGATGAAGATTTCGGGCTCGACACCGGTAAGGACATCACGCGCATCGATGCGTTGCAGGCCTTCTCCTGCGTGGAGTGCGGGCGCTGCACCGAACATTGTCCGGCCTACAACACGGGCAAGGTGCTCAACCCCAAGGAAATCGTCCTCGGCCTGCGCGGCTATCTCAAGGAATTCGGGCCGGCGGGCGAAGCGGCGCTGCTGGGCCAACATATCTCCGAGGAAGCTGCCTTCCAATGCACCACTTGCGGAAGCTGCGAGTTTCAGTGTCCGGTGGGGATTCAGCACCTGCCGATGATCGTCGGGCTGCGCCGCGGGGCCGTCAATACTGGCAAGTGGGAAGACGAACACGGCACCAAGCTGTTCCTCAATCTCGAGCGCCACGGCAACTCACTGGGATTCGCTCCCAGCGAGCGCCAGAAATTCATCGAGAAGAACAGCCTGCCGACTTACGACGGCACGCAGGAGTACTGCCTGTGGCTCGGCTGTATGGGCGCGTACGATCCGCAGGGCCGCGAGATCGTGCTGGCGCTGGCACGGGTGCTGCGTCACGCTGGCGTGACGTTCGGCGTATTGCGCAAAGAGAAATGCACCGGCGATCCGGCGCGCCGCTTGGGCAACGACCTGGCGGCGCAGCAGGTGGCGGAGGCGAATATCGAAACGCTGCAGGCGGCCGAAGTCGGCAAGATGGTCTCCATCTGTCCGCATTGCGTGCGCACCATCGGCACGGACTGGCGGGAGTACGGCGCCACCTTCGCCATCGAGCATCACAGCGAGCTGTTGGCGCGCGTGCGGGAGAAGCTGCCGGTGGCGGCCGGAACGCGCGAAAGCGTGGTGTACCATGACCCCTGCTATCTGGGCCGCTATCGCGACGTGTACGATGCGCCGCGCGCCGTGGTGGGCGCGGTGGCGACGGTGGTCGAGCCCGGCCGTACACGCGAACGGTCGTTCTGCTGCGGGGCGGGCGGCGGGCAGATGTTCCTGGGCGAGGAGAAGGGCACGCGTGTGAATGTGACGCGGGTGGAAGAATTGGTGGCCACGGGAGCGCAGACCATCGGGACGGCGTGCCCGTTCTGCCAGACAATGTTCCGCGACGCGCTGGGCGCAGTCTCGGCGAAGTCGCAGACGGCCGCGCCCAAGCTGCTCGACATTGTGCAACTGGTGGCGGCGCAATTACCGGCGGAAGGCGAGTGACAAGGGCGCAAGCAATGCTATAATCTTCTCGTGGCGCCGCGCATGCGGCATCACGCCTCCCGTCGATACTTCAGGATCGGGCGCGTAGCTCAATTGGCAGAGCAACTGACTCTTAATCAGTAGGTTGTAGGTTCGATTCCTACCGCGCTCACCAGCAACATCAATCAGTTCCTGACTTCCGGTTTTCGCGTTTCTACCAACTTGCCGTCCGTTACCGGTTGAGCGGCCGGACACGCTGCTCGGATAGTCTGCCCAGCGCGGCCGTTCTGCTACGCCACTCCGACCATGTCGCTCAGGCGCATCATGATCTCTTTGAGGGCGGCCGATTGCGCGGTAAGCTCTTCGGCCGCGGCCGCTCCCTGCTCGGCATTGGCCGCCGTCTGCTGCGTCACGTGCTCCATTTGAGTGATCGCCCGTGCGATCTGGCCGGTGTCGTTGGCCTGCTGGGCACTGCCCGCACTCATTTCGTCCACCATCGTTTTCACCCGCGATGCGTCGCCGATGATCACGCGGATAGCTGCGGCAACCTGGTCCACCTTTGACTTGCCATCCTGCGATTTGGCGATCGATTCCTCGATGAGCCCGGCGGTATCTTTGGCTGCCTGGGCGGAACGCTGCGCCAGGTTGCGGACCTCGTCGGCGACCACGGCGAAGCCCATTCCGGCTTCTCCGGCGCGCGCTGCCTCCACGGCGGCGTTGAGCGCCAGAATGTTCGTCTGAAACGCGATTTCGTCGATCGCCTTGATGATCTTTGAGATCTTGCCGCTTTGCGCCTGAATCTCGCCCATCGCCACCACCGTCTCGTCGAGCAGACCGCTGGTCTGTTCGAACTTCACACCCGACTGCGCCACCACACCGGCGGCTTCGCGGCCGAGTTCGGTGTGCCGCACAGCCATGGCGCTAATCTCCGAGCTCGATGCAGAGGTTTCCTCAAGCGACGCCGCCTGTTCCGAAGCGCCCTGCGCCAGCGAAGTACTGGCGGAAGAGACCTGCGAGGCTGCGCCCGCCACTTGAATGGCGGCCTGCCCCAGTTCGCCGGAAGTGCGCTGCAATGTCGCGATGGCCCGCCACATGCCGTAGCTCACCGCGCCCCCAATGCCCGCACAGCACAACAATCCGATCAGCAACATGGCACCGGCGTTCCGCCGCATGCTTGCGGCTTCGGCCACCAGACGAATATCCGTGGCATTCTTCTGCCCCATGAATTCGTCGAAGTTGGCAATAATGGCGCCACCGTCGGTCACCAGCAGGCGGCGATCGGTCGCGGTGGCCTCATCTACTTTCCCGGCGGCCAGCAGACTGCGGATCTGGAGTTGGTCGGACCGGTATTGCTCAATGCCGGATTGGATACGGTCCATGAGTGCCCTCCCGCTATCCGTCCGCAGCAAAGGCTTGATTGCCTGGATTCCATCGAGGGCGGCCGCGACTGCCTTGTCATAAGCTTCGCTGCACTTGGTCACCTGCTGGTCATCGTGTATATGAGTGAACAGCAGGATTCCACGTTCCTGCAACCGGAACGTTAAGACCTGAGCCTTCAGGTCACCGGCCTGCGACGACTGCCGGGCGGAGACGTTGTACGCCTGGTCAAGCCGCTCCCCCAGTTCCGATACATACCAGCCCCCCACGCCGCCTACCAGGGCGCAAACGGCAATCATGCCGCCAATGGACCAACCAATTTGCTTTCCGATCGTCATGGACATTCCAAGTATGTTATCGACCGGAATGTCCGAAAGGTTTACAGCCAGTCGAGATCTTTGTAGCGATCGCCGGTGAGATGCAGGAAAAGCGGCTCCAGCGCGTCGAATTCCAGCCCGTTAAAGTGCAGCTTGCCGTCGTTGGCGAGCACAGTGACATCTCCCTGCCAGACCAGTTTGCCGGGCTTGGTGATGATGGCCACGTCATGACAGATACGCTCCACGGTTTCCAGCACGTGGGTGGTCATGAAGACGGTCCGGCCCTGTTCGGTAAAGCGGCGCAGCCACTGCTTCATGAGCGCCACGCCGGCCGGGTCGATACTCTCGAAGGGCTCGTCCAGAAACAGCACCTCGGGGGAGTGAATCATGGCCGCGGCGAACGCCACGCGCTTGCGCATGCCGGTGCTGTACTCGGCCAGCGTCTTGCCGGGGTCGGTCAGTTCGAGGGCATCGAGGAGTTCCGTGACGCGCTTGCGCGTGGTGGCCTCATCCAGTCCGAAGATGCGCGCTACGAAGGCCAGGAACTCGTGCGCGTAGAGCGGATCGAAGAGGCCGAGCGACTCCGGCATGACGCCAATGCGCCGTTTGATGGCGACATTCTCGGCATCGAACCGCTGGCCCAGTATCTCGATGCTTCCGCCGGTGGGATCGAGCAGGCCGGTGAGACAGCCGATGGTGGTGCTCTTGCCGGAGCCGTTCGGTCCCAGGAAGCCGAAGATGCGGCCGGGCCGCACTTCAAGCGACAGATCCTCCACCGCCGTCACGCTGCCGTAGCGTTTCGAGAGGCCGGCGATACGGATCGCCGCGGTTTGCGCGTCCATTTGCGTTACCCTTTCCCTTCCATTAAGGCCATGAGTTCTTCCCGCCGGGCAAGAAACAACTTGGTCGTGAGGCGCAGCGAGACGGTGTAGAAGACCAGGGCAGCTACCGCCGCCAACGGCGTAATCCACCAATAGGCCAGCACCCGCTCAGGCGCCGTCCGGCCGAGCAGAAACTGCGGCAAAAAAAGCCAGCCGAGCGTTCCGCCCAGAACGGCGATGTTGCCGGCGAGTGAGAGGTCGTTGCCAAGCGGCTGCTTGTAATTGCCGCGCCGCGCTCCCAGGATAGACGTCCACAACGCGGCGCTATGGAAGAGGAAGAGGCTGGCGACGCTGCAGCCCACCAGCATTGCCAGCATGAACCCGCTGGACGGGATGGGCGCGAACAAGGCCCACAGTATCGCCGCCGGAAGAATCAACGCGCCGCTGAGGCTGACGAACATGTAGCTGCCGGCACGGAAGGCGGCCGCCGGGTCGGTGGGGAGAAGCAGGAAGCGGCGGAATCCACCGCCCACATAGCCGAATTGATTGACGGCGAACTGGCCGGTGCCGATGAAGCCGAGGATCCCGAAAACCGCCAGCGCCACGGGCAGCGGCGCTCCCATGAATCCGTGCCGGGCGTCGGGACGCGAGAAGAAGAACAGCAGAAACGCAGTCAGCGGCAGGGCCAGCGGATAGATGGTGCGAAAGCGATTATTGCGAAAATAAAAGCGCATCCAGTGCGCCACCAGCGGACCGAGTTGTGGACCGAATACACTGCCCAGGCGGTCCATACGACCTTCCCAGACGATCTTCGTATCGCGGGCCACGGCAACTTTCACCGGCCGCCGTTCCAGCAGCACCAGCAATGCCAGCAGCGCCGCCGCCCACAGCGCCAGCAGGCCGATCGACTGGAGCGCGGGGAGATCGAAGTGCGTCATGGCGAGGCCCGCGGCGGCGGGCGGAGTAAGTTCCCAGACATGTTTGAGGGTAACGAGGATGGCTGGATGCTTTTTGATCACCGGCTGGAGCAGAGCCGGCGTGATGCCGAGCCCGATGACCGCGCCGAGCATGATCACGGAGCCGAACTTGCGGCCGGCGAGGCGCTGCACCAGGGTGCCAAGCAACTGTGCGGCGATGTAGTTGCAGACGAACAACAGCAGAACCGCGGCCAGTCCGAACCAGAAAGCGCCGGCTCCGAACAGGTAGAGGCCGAAGGCGACGCCGAGGTCGAGCACGAAAAAGAGGAGCCAGAACGGGTCGGCGATGCCGATGAAGTGGCACGTGACGCGGCGTTCGGCGGCGCGCAGGGGATAGCGGCGGAGTGCGAGGTCGGAGAAGATATTGGCCATCCCGAACCCCAGAATCACGCTGGCCAGCAAGCCCTGCGCGAAGATTGCGGTAAGCAGCGCGCCTGCCACTACAGTGCCGCGGCCGCTGCGGATCGCCACCGCGCCGGCGCCTATACCGCCCGTTCCCAGCAGCGCGATCACGAGTACCAGCAAAAGGTAGCCGGCGAAGAAGAGCGCGATCTTGCCGTTGCGCGTGCGGGTATTGGCCCACAACAGCTTGTACCGCAAGCGAATCAAAGTGCCGATGAGCTCGAAATTCATGCCTTCACTCCAGGCGCGCGCCGGAATCGGGCCGCCAGGCCTATCGCAATATGCAATTACTATATTGCAAATTGCAAATGGTGTCAAGAGCTACTTGCGGGGGCGAATCACTTCCTGATTGAGATAGGGCCGCAGAGCCGCAGGCACTACTACGGTACCGTCCTTCTGCTGGTAGTTTTCGACGATGGCGACCCACGTCCGGCCGATCGCCAGGCCGCTGCCGTTGAGAGTGTGGAGGAATTCCGATTTCTTGCCGGAGCGCATGCGAATGGACGCCCTGCGCGCCTGAAACGCCTCATAGTTCGAGCAAGAGGATATCTCCTTATAAGCGTTTTGGCCGGGCAGCCAGACCTCGATATCGTACGTTTTGGCGGACGATGGTCCCATATCGCCGGTGCACAGCGTCACCGTGCGGAACGGCAGGCCAAGGCGGCTGAGAATGTCCTCGGCGTCGGCGGTAAGCTTGTCGAGTTCCAGGTAGCTATCTTCCGGGCGCGTAAACTTCACCAACTCCACCTTCTGGAACTGGTGCTGCCGGATGATGCCACGGACGTCGCGCCCGTAGGATCCGGCTTCGCTGCGGAAACAGGGCGTGTAGGCGCAGAGTTTCACGGGGAGCTGGTCAGCCTCGAGCGTTTCATCGCGAAAAATATTGGTCACCGGCACCTCAGCAGTGGGGATCAGCCAGAAATCGGTATTCTCGCATTTGAAGAGGTCGTCCTTGAACTTGGGAAGCTGGCCGGTGCCGTAGAGGCTGGCGGAATTCACCAGGAAGGGGGGCAGCACTTCGGTATATCCATGCTCGCGGGTGTGGGTATCGAGCATGAAATTGATGAGCGCCCGTTCCAGTTTCGCGCCCATGTCCCAATAGAGGGCGAAGCGCGCGCCGGTGATCTTGGTGGCGCGTTCCAGATCGAGGATGCCGAGTTCGACGCCGAGATCCCAGTGCGCCTTCGCTTCGAAATCGAACTTCGGCGGATCGCCCACGCGGCGGACTTCGAGATTATCGTCGGCTTCTTTTCCCACGGGCACGGATTCGTGCGGCACGTTGGGAACGCCGGCCAGCAACTCCTTGAACTCGGCGTCGATGCCGTCCTTCTGTTCATTGAGGGCGGCAATCTCAGCTTTCATGGCGCCCTGTTGTTCCTGCAGGGTGGCGGTATCGGCGCCTGACTGGCGGAGTTTGCCGATCTCGGCGCTCTGCGCTTTATACTTCGCCTGAAGCTGTTCGGCGGCGGTGATGGCGGCGCGGCGGCGTGCGTCGAGTTCACGGAAGCGGTCGAGGTTCGGCGGATTATTGCGGGTGGCGAGACGGGCCGCAATCTGCTCGAAATTGGCTCGGAAGTGCGTGAGATCGTGCATGGCTGGGTGTACTTACGATGGTAGCCCATGGAGACGGGGCGGCGTGGGGACGGTCATTGCCGCGTGAGGCGACTGCCGACAGCCACGGCAATCGGGTGTAGGGAACCGCATTTACCTGGCCACAAGAGGAATGCACGCCAGTCCTCTACCTGCGGTTCGATGGGCGATGGGGGAAACGGCGTCCATCCGCCACGCTACCTGCGCGAGCGTGTCTGACTGAGCTCACTATCCGTTGAGTTGGATGGATCGCGCGACGTCGCCGCGGCTTTCCGGTACAAAACGAACCGATACGTTCTGATTCATATCCTGTTTCAGGTCTTGCATCGTGAGTGTCTGATTGCCTTTTTCGATACGCGTATTCCCGGTGATCACCATGTCGAATGGCACACCGCCGGCGGTTTGAATTACCACCGTATGGGTTGCGGGCTCGACAATCGTAATCTTTCCCGAAAGAGTTTCCGCCGGCCAGACGTTCCGGCCGGCCGTATGGTTCGCCGCGCACAGGGGAATGGCCAGCAAGATAGCGCCGGCCGCTGTCGCCAGCATGGAGAACTGCTTTTTCATATGAACTCCTTTCTTCTAATGTTGTGGATGCAGGTTCGCCGTGTCCCGTTGTCATGAAGATATCGTAGCGGCCGTTCGAGATGTACCTTTCCGCTATTTCTTACACGTCGATAGAAGATGGAGGAAGAGGTAAATGAGAGTATCGCTCAAGGCCATCACGCTGAGTTCCGCAATTCTCTGGTCCCTGGCCATGCTGTTAGTGGGCTTGATTCACATGGCTACACATACTTATGGCGCGGAGTTCCTGCGAATCGTGAGCTCCGTCTATCCCGGCGCCGATACCGCGCCTACAATCGGACGTGTACTGTTGGGCACCGTTTACGGTTTTGTGGACGGCGGGGTTGCCGGCTTCCTGTTCGGATTGCTTTACGACTCATTCATCGGCGGCGGCCGGCTGACGACGAAGTAGCCCGGTTTTTCGGACGGTTCTGTGGATTCATCAAACTGTGACCGGTGGCCGTCTAAAATCCCTTTGGAATCTCGCGCGGACTCGCAGCGCAAGCCGGGCCGCGCTAACAATCTCCAGGAAAGAGGATAGCCATGAGCCACGAAGCTGCAGAACACCATAAGAAGGCTGCTGAACATCACGAGCATGCGGCCGCCCACCACCACAAAGCTGCCGAACATCACGAAGAAGGTAACCACGAAAAGGCCGCGCATCACGCCCATGTAGCGCACGGGCACGGTCTGCACGCGTCGCACCACGCGGGTGAAGCTACCAAACACCACACCGAAACCCATGGCGGCCCGATTCCGGAAACCGCTGTCGCCGAGTAGTTCCCTGACGAATGTTGGGCAGGCGAGACGCGATCGCCTGCCCTCGTTTTCACCGCCACAATGGCAATTTACTAAGTGCAATCCCGGCACTGCCTGGTCGGCGCGAAATCGAATCAGCGTTACGAAACGGTGATTTTTTCGGTATATAAGTGCCCCGGTATTGACATCGTCCCGGCAGCTACTGAACCATGGTAGTTCTTGCGATTTCTACTTGCCCTTCTCATCCTGGCCTGCTGGCCTTCGCACGCGCAATCGCCCGGCCCCGGGCCAGAGGATGGGGCTGCGCAAAATAGCAAGGAAACGTTTTGGGACCGCTTCTGGATCTCCCTGCAAGCCAATTTCATCAGCCAATACCATCCAGCCTTTCCCGCGACATACTCCGGGCCCAACAGTTTCTCGCCGCGCTCCCAGGACGCCACATCGCGCGTCGAGACCCTCTATACCGGCTTCCGCATCTTCAACCGCCTCGAAATCCTGACCGACGTCGAGAGCGTCGGCGGCGCCGGGCTAAGCGATGCGCTCGGCATCGCCGGTTTCACCAATGTCGACGTGGTGCGCAACCCCTCGCTCAGTCAGGACCCTTACGTGGCCCGCGCGATGCTCCATTACACCATCCCTCTCGGCAAGCAATTCACCGATGCCACCCGCAATCCCCTCTCGCTCGCCTCCACCGTGCCGGTTCGCCGCCTGGAACTGCGTGCCGGCAAGCTGAGCACCGTCGATTTCTTCGACCTCAACTCCGTAGGCAGCGACAGCCACCTGCAGTTTATGAACTGGACTGCGGTCAACAACGGCGCCTTCGATTATGCCGCCGATACGCGCGGCTACACCTACGGCGTGGTGGCTGAACTCTACGATGGGCAGTGGGCGGCGCGTTTCGGAGAAATGCTGATGCCCACCGTAGCCAACGGTCTGGTGCTCGATTGGGATGTGGCGCGCGCGCGCGGCGAAAACTACGAAGTGGAATACCACCCCGAGCTGCTCCGGAAGCGATCCACTGTATGGCGCGCGCTGGCCTTCGAGAATCATGCCCGGATGGGCCTCTATCGCGATGCGATCGACAGCTATCTGGCGGGCAAAGACCCGGTTCCCGATATCACCCTTTCCCGCCGGCAGGGGCGCATCAAGTATGGCTTCGGCCTGAATGGCGAACAGGAATTGACGCCGCTCTGGCGCGCCTTCTTTCGCCTCGGCTGGAACGACGGCCGCACCGAATCCTTCGCCTATACCGAGGTGGATCGCACCGCGGCAGCCGGCAGCGATTTCCGCGGCACGCCCTGGCATCGGTCCCAGGACAAGGTCGGAGTGGCCGTGGTGGCCAATGGCATCTCCGGCGATCATCGCCGCTACCTGCAACTCGGCGGCAGCGGATTCCTGCTCGGGGACGGCGGACTGCGCTACGGCCTGGAAAAGATCTTCGAAACTTACTACACCGCCCACATCTGGCGCGGCATTTCCGTGGCGTTCGATTATCAGCATGTGACCGATCCCGGATACAATCGCGACCGTGGACCGGTTTCCGTAGTCGGCCTGCGCGTGCATATCGAAGATGCCGTGCCGTTCGGGCGATTCGGCCGGCATTGACATATAGATATTCTTCATATAGACTCTCTCACTATGAGGGGACGGAAGCTCCTGCGATATCTCCGGCCTGAAATGCGCCGCCGCGAAGAGAACGAGATGCGCGAGGAATTGGACGCGCTCGCCGCCATCGCCGGCCGCCGCGAGATCGGCAGCATGGCGCACGTAATGGAAGACGCGCGCGCCGTATGGGGCTGGACGTGGCTCGCCAGCATCGGCGCCGACCTGCGCTACGCTCTCCGCACGCTGCGCAGCCAACCCGCATTCGTGGCAGTGGCCGCCCTTTCCCTGGGACTCGCCATTGGCGCCAATAGCGCCGTTTTCAGCTTCGCCGATGCCCTGATCTTTCGTCCTCTTCCGGTACCGCACCCCAGCGCCATCCTCGATATCGCCCTCACCACGCCCGACGATTTCGGCGAAGGTATGTCGTTCCCCGATTATCGCGACCTCCGCCAGCAGAGCCGGTCCTTCGCCGCCCTGGCGGCCTATCGCATCGCTACCGTAGCCGCCGCCACCGACGCTGCCGCGCCGGCGCGCGTGCGCTTCGCCGCACTGGTCACCGATAACTTCTTCCCGACTCTAGAGGTCCCTGCCGCCGCCGGCCGCACGTTTCTGCCGTCGGAAGCCGGCGTGCCGGTCGCCGTTGTGAGCGACGATTTCCTCGACCAGTTCGGCGGCAAGCCGGCCGTCGGCAGCATCGTGCACGTCAACGGAATCGCGTTCACCGTGGTCGGCGTGGCGCCCAAATGGTTCACCGGTACGGAGCGTATTCTTCGCCCCAGCCTCTATCTGCCTCTGGCCATGTCGCAGCGCCTGGACGCGGCAGCCAAAGATCCGCTCGAAGACCGTGGGCTGCACGATCTCGTGGTGAAAGGCCGCCTCGCAGCGGGTGCGACCATGCAATCGGCGCAAGCCGAACTTTCCGCCGTCGCCGCCGGGCTTGCGCGCGAGTTTCCCAAGACCGACGGCAATCGCCGCGTCTTCGTTCGTACCGAACTGCAGCGAAGCATTCTGCTCGCTCCGCAATTGCTCTCGCTCATCAAGATGCTGATGGGGCTGGTCGCGCTGATTCTGATCATCGCCTGCTCCAATCTCGCCAACCTGCTGCTGGCGAGGGCGCGCGCCCGCAGTCGCGAAATCGCCATCCGCTTATCCATCGGCGCCGGCCGCATGCGCCTGGTCCGCCAGTTGATGACCGAAAGTTTTCTGTTGGCCATCCTCGGCGGACTGGCGGGCGTTGTCTTTGCATACGGCGGCGTCCGCCTGCTGGAAACTCTCAGTGTGCCCAGCGAACCGCCCAACATCCTGCCGGTGGAGATGGACTGGCGGGTGGTGGAATTCAGTCTCCTCGCCGCCTTGGTGAGCTGCCTGCTCTTTGGCCTCGCGCCCGCCTGGCAGACCGTCCGCATGGATGTGCTCGCCGCCCTCAAATCGGGTGGCCGCGGCGCTTCGGGATCTCGCCGCACACTCGGCCGCGACACCCTCGTGGTCGCCCAGATCGCCCTCGCGATGGTCGTGCTCATCGCCGCCGGCATGTTTTTCGCCGGTTTCCGCAAAGCTCTCGTGGTGGCGCCCGATTTCCGCACCGACCACGTCATCGGCATGGACACCGCGCCCGCTCTGCTGCACTACTCGCCCGCGCAGACCGTGGATTATTACAGGCAACTTGTGGACCGCGCCCGCCTTATGCCCGGTGCGGCCGATGTCGCGATGACCGAATCGCTGCCGCTGTCCACTTCGCAAACCGTGGTCGGCGTCGTGCCCGAGGGGTATCGTCTCCCCAAAGGCCGCGAGAAAATCATCGTATTCGGCGCCGCCGTCGACTCCGGATACTTCCGTCTGCTGCGCGTCGAGATCACCCGCGGCCGCGCCTTCAACGACGCCGACCGCGCCGACTCGGCCCGCGTCGCGATCGTCAACCAGCAATTCGCCAAAGCTTACTGGCCCAATCAGGACCCCATCGGCAAGCGCATACGCATCGACAAACCCGACGGTCCCGAAGCCGAAGTCGTGGGTGTCGCCAAGACCGGCCATTACCTGCTGGTGAACGAACAGCCGTCGCCGTTCGTCTACCTGCCCTACACCCAGAACCCGCGCCGGCGCATGACGTTGATCGTGCAATCCACGGGCGACCCGGCTGCGCTCGCCGCTCCCCTGCGCGACCTGGTCCGCTCCATCGACCCCAATATGCCGCTCTACAATCTGCGGCCCGTCGCCACGCTCTACCAGAGCCGCGCTACCGATACCTGGCTGCAATTCTTCCAGATGGTGGGCACCATGGCATTGATCGGCCTTACCCTGGCTACCATCGGCCTCTATGGGCTGATCGCCTACACCGTGAACCGGCGGGTGCAGGAGTTCGGGATCCGCGTGGCCCTGGGCGCGCGCAAGGGCGACGTGGTCTGGCTGGTGGAGCGCCGCGGCCTGGTGCTCGCCGCCCTGGGGCTGGCCGTGGGCGGAGTGCTCACCCGCTTCGCCCTGCCGATGCTCTCCGCCGGCTTCTTCGGGCTGGGTTCCACCTCCGCCGCCGTGTACTTTTTTGTACCGCTGGCGCTGCTTCTGGTCAGCGCCCTCGCCAGCTACCTGCCCGCCCGGCGCGCCGCCTCGCTCGACCCGCTGCGCGCCCTGCGCAACGAGTAATCCGCTTGCCAGCGGCCCGCGATAGGCGTACAATCGAAGCGAAGAAAAGGCGAACATGGCGCGCCGGCCGCATACCGCATCCCGCGAGACTCTGACCGCCACCGAACTCGCTACGCTGCGGACCCGCCTCGCCGCCATGAAGCCGTTCGAGATCGAGATCTTCTACAAAGCTACCCACAACGCCTGCCGCTATAGCGTCAACGGCCGCGTGCCTTGCCCGCGGGCCATTCAGGAATTCGTACAGGCCTGGAAGGCCCTTCGTAAAACGCGACAATCAGGATTGTAAGTGGCACGGCCGCGCCTTGATTTGTGTAATGATGTCTGAGTATGTCGTGCCGGCGTAAGATTTACCGCCTGCTTCTCGGCGTTTGCCTGCCTCTTGCCTTACCCGCCGCCGATGCGCCCGTCAGTCTGGAAAGCCCTGCCCCGCTGGAACTCTGCGACTCCTGCCCGGCGCCGCAGTTACGCTATCTGGTGGTGCCTAAAAACGGCGCCGTCATCAACGCGTCTGAAGCTCCTGTGGTGGAACTGGTTAGTCTCGGCCCGTTGGTGCGCGAAGCTTATCGCAGGGGCCTGCAAGCCACCTGGGTCATCGATGCCAGTAAGATGCCGCGCGCCATCGATGTCGCGGTAGACCCCAGGCTGCTGGATATCGCCGGCCTCTACGATGTCTACCTCAATCTCCAGCCGGCGTCGAAGCCCGACGCCCCGCGCCTGCACGTGCAGTTTACCAAGCCCGCCCCGAAAGCTACGCCGGTGGTAAAACTGCTGATCGAACGCACCTGTTACCTGCCATTTACCGCCTGTCAGGACGTTTTGCCGCAGCTGACAATTCAGGAAGCATCGCACCGGTCGCCACTTAGCGACTTACAGTTTGTGAAGGTCAGCAATACCGTGGCTGGCGCGGCGGCTGTTAGCGGCGAACTGACGTTCGGCCACTCCATCACGGTGCCCGCGGGCAGCAGCAGGACCGTTCCTTATTCCCTGGGAGGCAATTTCGGCCTCGGTCTGAATACCGGGTCAGTCACCGTCAACGCCCGTGAACTGGAAGCCCCCGCACTGACCGTCGATTTCGAGGTGCGCAACCACTACACGCGCCTCTACCTCGTGCTGACCATTATCCTGGGGCTGATCTTCAGCTACATCACTAAGATTCTCCTGCAGCAGAAGATCGAGCTGGAACAGGCGCGCGTGGATGCCCTGAAACTCGCCGGCCAGATTGAGGGCGACGAGCCTCGCCACCAGGACCCTGAATTCCGTGCCGCCTACGCCGAGGCACTCCATGACCTGCACGTCGCCATCGACGGCACCGACGCCGCCGCCATCAACGCCGCCAAGAAAAGTCTCGACGACGTTTATCGCGATGCCCTGCAGAAGCTCGCCACGCGCCGCCAACTCGAACAGACGGCGCTTGACGGTCTGCTCGACATCACCCAGAATCGCTGGGTGCTGCCGCCCGCCGTTGCAGCGGTGGTGGCCAAAGGCAGGGCATGCGCCGCCGGCATCCAGGAATTTCTGCGCGTCGACGATCTGCGGCAAGCCAAAGCGCGCCGGCTGGATTGTCAAGGCGCCCTGGCGACCCGCCTGCTGGCGACGGCACTCGATTGGTCCGACGAGACCGGCCAGACGCTCGACGTGCTCACCGGCGCCACCGAAGGCATTTCCACCACCGTGGCGCCGCGCCTCGCGCTGGCAGCCCAACAGGTGCGCACGCTTCTCGCTAAGATCGCGCCCGGCGTCCAACTCGACTCTCCGGACCAGATCCAGCAACTCCTGCGGGACCTGCAGACTGCCCGCGCGGCGCAATCCCAGTTTGCCGATTGGCTTTGTTCCGCAATCTCGCTCGAAGTGGCCGCCGCCCAAACGCAGGCGCCCACCAACATCCCGCCCGCCCTGTTCGACCCGCTCGACCGCCAGATGGAGTCGTGGTGCACCATCGTTAGCGCCGGTGTGGACGAACCCCGGCCCGCCCACATTCTGGTCGCGCTCCATGGCCTGCAACTGGCGTGGAAAGCCCTCATCCAAGGCATTGCGACGTCCGACGTCATCGCCAAGGCAATCGACGATCGCCGCTTCCTGGACGCGCTGAAACTCGCCGCCGCTCAAATGTCGACGTCAGCCGGCGCGCTCCGCGCGTTGGTCGATCGGCCCGCTATCCCCGACAGTGCCGGGCAGATGCTGCCCATGTGGAGCCTCGCTCCCGGTCCGGGGGCGACCTTCCTAAGCATCCGCACGGCCCCGCCGGGCGATCGACTGCCGCCGCCTGCGCGCCCCACTCTGCTCAGCACCACACGGCAGTTGATGAAAGACAAACTGTGGCTGACGCTCGGCGTCGGAGTGGTGCTCACGGTTGTGGGCTACGGTCTCTACCAGGACGCCTGGGTAGGAACCTTCGCCGATTTCTCCGCGGCCTTCTTCTGGGCCTTCGGCCTCGACCTCACGATCGACCAGGTGATGAAGGCGACCAAGAAATCATAAGGCTGCTTATCGATCTTTCCGCCCCATATTCTTGCTCACGATGGCGATCACGATCAGCAGCGAAGAAGCCATTCCGACAATGTAGCTCCACAGCGTGGCTTCATTCGGCCTCGCCATGGAGGCGCGCATCGATTCGTTAAGTCCGCGGATAAAGAAGCTCGCTGCAAACGCCAGAAACAGTGTGTCCGCCGTCTTGCGCCAGAATTTGAGGAAGAACAGTCCCGCAACCAGCGACAACGCGGACAGTACTCCTACGAGAAAGATTTCGATAGCGCTGTTCATGGTTCCTCGAAAATCAAGCCGTAAATCAGCAGCGCCATGGCGCCGATGCCGATGGCCAGCCGCACCAGAAAAAGATCCACCCGCGGAACAAGAATCAGGTCGACGAACACCATCGCACTGGAGAGCGCCAGCCCCGCGAAACACAGCCCGCTCCATAGCAGCAGTCGCCTCATCACACTCTGATAGGCGCGAAGCAAGAGGATGGCGCAAACCAGATTGGTAGCGAAGCTCAGCAGATAAATGGCTGCCCTCAAGGTTTTTTTCCTTTGCGCTTGAACTCGAAGGCGCGCGCGAACTCACGCACTCCGGGAGACGCCTTGCTGTGAATCGCAGTCGATATGCGAATCAGATCGGTCCGGTAGGCGGAGGCCAAAGCTTCCACCATGCGATCCTTTTCCGGCGAAGACAGATACCCGCATTGCAGGGGGTTCCCCTGCGTGACGCTCAGCAGGCCCCGGCGAGCCAGATCGCCGATGATGGACAGGCTGCCGCTGGGCTTCACGAACAGGCGGTCGGCCACTTCCGACTCCGTCAAGGTTTGAGGCCGGAGGTTCCAAAGCAGCAGCAGCGCCTCCAGATGGGGAACTGTATCGATATTTTCGAAAATGAACTCGTACAGCTCTACTTCGCCGACACCCATTTTTTCGGTAAGCCTGGGGCTGTCCCCCATTGTTTCCCGATTATATCCCGTGGGAAAAGCGGTGAAGGCGCGGCTGGTACAGAACCCTACATTCCCGGCATCGCCTCACCGCACCGTCACCGTCACCTGCTTCGTCGACCGTCCGTACTGGTTGGTGGCGTTGAGCGTGTAAGTGGTGGTCTTCAGCGGAGTGGCCGTCACGCTCCCTCCGTGCACGCCGCCCAGTTGATCGATGAAATCGTAGGAGTCGTTGCTGGTGCTCCACGTAAGCGTCACCGCCGTTCCCAGCGCCACCGTCGACGCCGAAGAATGGAAGTACTGAATCGCCGGCGGCTGGCCGGTGGGAGCGGTAGCGGAGTCGTAGCCCGGATACGCGGGCGTCATTTGTACCACCTCGAAGTTCGACGATTGAATGGCGTCCAGCTTCAGCAGGTCGTCGTCGTCCCATCGCGGGTCGGGCACGCCCTGAAAGAAAAAGTAGCCGCCGTTGTCCGCCAGAATCATGCCGTACTTCTGCATCGCCCGCAGAATCACCTGATTCGCTGTTGAGTAACCCGAGATGTTGAAGCCGGCCTTCAGGCGGACCCGCATCCCCATCACGTTGCTCACTCCCCAATAAACTCCCGCCGCGTGGCTCGCGGGCGCCACGAAAAATCCGCCATTGGCATCGTTCTTGGTGACCTGCATGGTGAATCGGATGGCGTGGCGAATCGCGCCCGACGCCACTTCGTCATACCGCAGCAGACCTGGAAAAATCGGCAGTCCGGCGGCATCCGCCGAGGTCCAGCCCCAGGGACGCTGCTCGTAAGTCTGCATGTCCCAGATGGTCTCCGACGATGCGTTCCACTGCCCGCTGCAGCGGTGCGTGTTGAACGTCTCATACAGCACGCAGGCGTGGCGATCCAGCACCAGCACATGCGAGTCGCCGACATATTTATCGGGCCACCCGCTGCAATCCGCCGGCGCTCCTTCGATCGGTGCGTTCCACGGAAAGGGCGCCAGCGCCACATCGCTCTCATCGGCGTAATCGATCACATCGATGGGCGTCAATGGAGTGGATGCCGAGTCCACCACCACATAGGGAATCCCGTAATTGCCGCCGGCCACCGAGGAAAAATCGTGATGGAGGTGCAGTCCTGCGAATCCCGAGGCCGTGGTGATCGCCGTGTTGTTGGGATCGAGAGGCGCGCCCGAAATGTCGGTATTCCACGCCGCGGTAGACGGAAACGGCACGAATCCATTGAGGCTGGCATTCTCCCCCAGGCTCATATTTCCGCACGCCGCCAGCCCCGGCGAGGTGGCCGAATAGTTCGCCGTGATCACCGTGTTGGAGGCCGGCATGGTGAGGGTAGTCGCGGCCGACGCGGCATCGGCAGCGGCCGCTCCGGTCCAATTGACGAACGCCTGGCCGGCCGCCGGGGCATTGGCAACAATCGCCACCACCGCGCCCGGCAGATAGCTTCCGCTGCCCGTGCCATTCACCACCGAGAGCGTGAACGCTGTGGCGCCGTCGGCCGCGCATCCCATTCCGATCGCGGCGCCCAATACGATCTGCACATCCGCGACGTTGGTCGCACCGTCATTATTGAGGTCTCCTGTGGATTGGCGCCCACCGAGCGCGCCGGTCAACACCATCTGCACGTCGGCGACGGTGGTGTTGCCGTCCCCTGTCACATCGCAGGCCGTGGTCGTCTGCGCCTGCGCGGCGCACACCCCAGCCGCCAGCAGCACGAGACAAAGGCGCGCAGTCATCGTCTAAAGAATACTGCGATCGGGGCACCGCTCTGTAATTGTCGATAGTCATCATCGGGAGACTGCCGAAAGTGAGATCCGCGGGCGAGCCCTGCCCCATTGCAGCAACATGCTGGGGCGATGACCGCCGGGGTCTCCCGCCCTGTAGCATAGGAGAAATGCAGGCCAGGAACGCAGCGGTGACCGCCAATCACGAAATTGTGACAGTGAGTGGGTACAATTGCGTTTCCGTACACGAGGACAATCAACCATGCAGCAGACGAATGGCGTAGGCAGGCTACTTCGAGTTTTCCTGATCGCCGGTTCGACCGTCGTTTTGGGCCTGGCTCAAAATCCCCAAGACCCCAATCGCACCGTCGGTCCCCAGAAGGACGGGTCGGTGGTCGCATCGGACAACCAGACCCTGACACCTGCCGGCAAGATCCTCGATCTCGGTTCGCCGGTGCGCGCCAAAGCCATTGCTCTGAATCCGAATGCCGGGGCCACGAGCGGCGCTGTTCTGCTCATGGGCTCGCCCCAGCCGATCATCGTGTTCAACACCGCCACCGGGGAGGTCCTCCAGCGGTTCATTCCAGCCGCCATGAAAGGCGCGGAAAAGACGAACAAAGCGGGATCGTTCACCGGCATCACGTATTCCGCCGACGGCAAGAGCCTCTTCTTCAGCCAGGACGACAACCACGTCGTCATCGCCAATGTGAACCCGCGGACGGGTCTTCTCACCAACGGGCAGAGCGTGGAACTACCGTCCCCCCCGGCCGATGGCAGGCCCTATCACAATGAGAAAGCCATCAACCCGGGCGGTATCGCAGTCTCGATCGACGGTACCCGCGCATATGTTGCCCTGAACGCGGCCAACACCCTCGGCGTGATCGACCTGAGCGCATCTCCGGCAAAACTCGTCGCCCAGATTCCGGTCGGCAATGCGCCCAATAGCGTGGTCCTCCACGGCAACTTCGCCTATGTCAGCAATGAAGGCGGACGTCCAGCCACCGCCGAGGACTTCACTAACACTTCGGATGGCACGCCGATTGTCGTAGACCGGAAAGATGCGTTCGCAATCACTGGCACAGTGTCCGTGGTGGATCTCGCGGCCGGTCGGGAAGTGAAAGCTCTCAAGGTAGGCTTGCACCCGGCCGGAATGACCGTTGCCGGCTCCATGCTATACGTCGCCAACGCTTATAGCGACAGCCTCTCGGTCATCGACCTGAGCACCGATACGGTGGTGCGCACCATCGATCTTAGTGTGCCGATCGCCGGCGGCGTCTTCGGCTCGGGGCCAAACGGCGTCGCCGTGACCGATGACGGCCGGGCTTATGTCACGCTCGGCCAGGCGAACGCCGTGGCTGCCATTGACCTCCAGGGCCGCGATGCGCACCCCGTGATCGGGTACATTCCGACCGGCTATTTCCCCACCTCCATCGCCTACGATCCGGCACAGAAGCAACTGGTCGTCGCCGACGATAAAGGATTGGGCGCGCACGTACCGGCGCATTCCGGCGGCCTCGCCGGATTCAGCACGCACCAGGACACCGGAACCGTCAATCTGATCCCGCTGCCCAACGCCAATCAACTCGCCCGTTACAGCCAACAGGTCTTCGACAATAATCACTGGAACCTGACCACGAACATCGAGGTGGGTCCGGAATACATCGACGCGCAAGCCGCGCCGGTTGCGGTTCCCAAGCACATTGGCGAGCCGTCATTCATCAAGCATGTCTTTCTGGTCATCAAAGAGAACCGCACCTACGACCAGATGCTGGGAGACGTATCCTGGGCCAACGGGGACGCGTCACTGGCACTCTTCGCGTCCTCCGTTCCGAATCAGCACGCCATCGTCCAGCGCTTTCCCATCCTCGATAACGTCTACGCTCCTAGCCGCCAGTCCGCCGACGGCCACCCATGGATTGGGATGTCAGGCTCTTTCTACTCCAATGACATCCTGTCGCCGGACTGGATTCGTTCCTATCCGGGGGGCAATTCCGACGACCCTTTGACTTACACCCCGCGAGGCTTTCTTTGGACTGCCGCGGAGGCACGGGGACTCTCCGTCAAACTGTACGGCGAATGGAGCGATGGAGCCAGGATCGCCAAAAAGCCGGACGGCTCCAGTTACACCTGGAGCGATTTCTACCATACGTCGCAATGCAAGGAAGGCAAAGCGCCCAGTGCCGATTGCATTGTTCCTGACGATGCGGTCCATGTAAGCTCCGATATTCCCTCGGCGGCCAAAATCATGGACCCGCATTACCCGCCGTTCAATCTCACTATTCCCGACCAGTACCGGATGGATTACTGGATACCCCAGTTCCAGCGGCTGGATGCTGCCAACCAGGTGCCCAATCTGACGATTCTGTGGCTTCCGGACGACCACACCGCCGGAACCACAAAAGGCCAGCCTTATCCGAAGAATTACCAGGCCGACAACGATCTTGCGCTGGGGCGCATGGTGGAAGCCATCGCGCACAGTAAGATATGGGGGCAATCGGCGATCTTCGTAGAGGAAGACGACTCGCAGAGCGGAGTCGATCACGTGGACGGCCACCGGCAGCCGATTTTCATCATCAGCCCGTACACCGTCGCTCCGCAGGCGCCCGGACAAGGTAAGGCAATCCATACCACTTACACCGCCGAGAATATCAATCGCACCATCGAGAACATCCTCGGCATGCAGCCTCTGACGCAGTTCGATCTGGTGGCCTCCCCCATGTTCGACGCGTTTCAAAACACGCCCGACCTGACGCCGTACGACCATGTGGCCGCGGTCATCCCTCTCGAGCAAGGGCCTAACCTTCCGGCGAACAAGGCCGTTGGATTTACCCCTCTACAGAAAGCCTGGCTAAGGGCCACAATGGAAGTAATGAAGGGTAAGTACGACAAGGCTGACGCCGTCGACCCGAACTTCCTGAATCACATAACGTGGTACTCGGCGACGGATTGGAAACGGCCCTATCCCGGGGAGGACAAGGTGGAAATGCCCGGGGCACTCCTCAAAGCTGCCCGAAAGTACCGCGGCGACGACGACGATAAGTGAGGGCGATCGGGGGAATCGCCAATCGTTGGCTGCCAGGGCGCTTCGGCTAACCGAGCGCTGGTCTATGACGCGCCGGGCCCTGGCATGGTGCGCGTATGGATGAAGGTGTATTCGCCGAGCGGTCGTTCTCTGCCCGCTTCATCGATTGAGACGAGGCGAGCGACCATGGTGTCAGACGAGGCGGCCTTGGCATAGTTGATGGGCTGTTGGAATACCACGCTACCCGATGCCGGCCCGAATGGGATGTCCGGCAGCCTGAACTGCTCGACGCCCCGCCGATCGCAGATGCAGAGATCGACACGTGTTGCCGCCGTGAGGTCGGCGCCCAGGCGCCCGATCAGAAAGTCGTCTTCGGCCGATACCGTGCATTGCACGTCGCCTCCACGTGGAGGGGCGTATTCGCGAACGCGCAGCCCTTCCGCCGCAACGCGCTTCACAAAAGCGTCACTGACAACCATGAGCAGGTCGCCCTGGCGCGCCAGTTGGCGGACGCCGCCGGCAAGCGCGATGACTTCGCGGAGCCGCCTGCCGCATTCGTCGCACGAAAAGAGATGTGCTTCAATGGCCTCTTCTTCGGACTGTGCCAGCGCCGCAAGCCAATAATCCGCGAGCACGGCAGCGTCGATTGGATTTCTGCAATTCACGCTTCCACCCCCATGCACGCCCGCAGTTGATGAATTGCGCGATGACGGATCACCCGGACATTGGGTTCCGACACGCCCAGAAACTGCGCCACATCGGCGGCCGTTTGCTCGTCATAGAACGTCATCACGACGACGGCGCGTTCGCGTTCCTTCAGGGTCTGTACGCAGCGCGCCAGTTGTGCCTGATCGAGAGACGGCATCGCGATCGGCGCCGGAGCCAGCATATCCGCCCCGAATTGTTCCAGCAGCCGTTGCTTTCGCTGTGCGCCGCGCCGCCAGTCGAGCACCATCATCCGGCAAGTGCCAAGCATGAAAGACGCCAGCTTCTCCGCTTCGCGCAACCGGCCGGCCCGCAGGGACTCCAGGGTCGCGATCAGAACCTGCTGCGCCAGATCCTCCGCGGCAGCTTCATCCCGCAAGTGACGTAAGCCATAAAGCCGAACGCGCGGAGCCATCCGGCGAAACAGTTCGGCTTCCGCTTCGCGGCCGGACCCCGTGCCGATGCGCCGCACCAGTTCCGCATCTTCTAGTTCGGCCTGATTTTGCTCAACGTCCATCACCTCATTTTATGTGTAACGGAGAGGCGGATCGTTACACATCCGGTTGTCGGGCGCGGATGGGACAGAGCCCGCAACAAGGAGAGCACAACCAAAATGACCGCACACACACTGCAGCCGTACTTGAATACGAGGGAAGATGCCGCTTTCCGGTTTCTCGGCGTACCGACTCTCGTGAGGTCCACCGGAGAAACCACCAATGGAGCCTTCGGCCTGATTGAGAGTTGGTCCATGCCGCCGGGATTTGCGTCACCGTACCACACGCACCATGTGGAGGATGAAGCCTTTTACGTGCTGGAAGGAGAATTGGCGGTGGTGGTCGACGGCAACTGGCTGCACGCCGGGCCAGGAACATACGTCTTCGGGCCGCGCGAGATTCCGCACGGCTTCAAGGTGGTTGGCACTGTTCCCGTGAGAATGTTGCTGCTGTGCTCTCCCGCGGGGTTTGAGCATTTTGTGCTGGAGCAAGCGACCGACCTTGCCGCTCCGCCCGCCCCTCCGGATATGGCGAAGATGATGGAACTGGCGGCCCGCCACAAAATCGATATTCTCGGGCCGCTGCCGGAACAGGAGTAACCGGCGGGCATGAAGAATCCAATGAACGTTCTGGTGGCCATTGGCCTCGCGCTTGGCGGAGTGTTCGGCATGGCCGGGACCATGGTTGCGGAGCGAAATCTGCAGGCCTCTTTTTGGACGATCGATGCCGTGGGAATCATTGTCGCCACGGCGCTCCTCGCCCTGAAGTTCTCGCGCTCGGGAAGCGAGAGCGTTGCGGCCGGCTTTCTGGTATTCGCAATGGGGGAGAGCGTCATGCTGATGGGGACGGCGACCACTCTGGAAGCCAGCGTCCCCTCGTTCGCTGCGGGCACAGCGCTGTGGTCGGCCGGGTTGCTACTCACCAGCGTCCCGAAACGGTTCGCTCTCTGGGCGCGGGCAACCGGTATCATCGCGTCCGTTCTGTTCGCGATTGCCGCAGGCCGTATATTCTGGGGTGAAGCGGTGCTGCCCACGTCGGCGCCCCTGCCGCTGTTGGGATATCCGTTCCTGGTCCTGACGTTCGCCGGTTGGATTTGGGCAACTCTGAAGAGCGAGTAGTGGCGCGCTGCCTTAAAGACGGAGGGCTTTGATCAAAGCTGCCAGAGCAGCAGGCTGTTGCCGGCGACTCGGGTAATAAAGGAAGAATCCCGGGAACGGCTGGCACCAGTCCTCCAGGACGCGGATGAGTTCGCCGCTCGCCAGTTGCGAGGCGACGCGCTCATCGGACACGAACGCCAGACCGATGCCATCCATCGCGGCGCGAATCAAGATCTCCACGTCATCGACAATCAGCGGTCCGTTTACCGCCACAGACAGGGACTTCTTTCCCTTATCGAACTCCCAGCGGTAGAGGCCGGCGGAGCCGTGTCGAAAATTTATGCACCGGTGCTGGAGCAGGTCGTGCGGAGTCTTCGGCCGGGGATGCGAGTCAAAGTATTCCGGCGCTCCGACGATGGCGGCCCGATGGTCCTTCGACACCCGCACCGCGATCATGTCCTTCTGGATGTACTCGCCGAAGTGAATCCCCGCGTCGAAGCCTCCGGCAACGATGTCCAGGCGGCTGTCGTCGGCAGTGACGTCGAGAACCACGTCCGGATAGTCGCGCGTGAACTTCGCCATTTTGGGTCCGAGCACCATGGTCCCAGCAAGGCGCGGCACCAGGAGTCTCACACGGCCGGTGGGTTTGTCGCGTAATCGGGAGATCTGGCGCAGGGCCTCCTGAACGTCGGTGAGCGCCGGGCGCAACCGCGCCAGGAGTTGCTCTCCGGCCTCCGTCGGCGCGACGCTGCGTGTGGTGCGCGAGAGCAGGCGCACGCCCACACTCTCCTCCAGCCCCCGGATCGCGTGGCTCATGGCGGAGGGAGAAACGCCCAACCGTTTGGCCGCTTTGGTGAAACTGCGCTCCTCGGCGATGGCGAAGAAGGCAGCGAGAATGTTGAGGTCGGTTTGCGCCATTGATGAATGCGGCTCACAAGCCCATGTTCTTTATACATACTACGCAAAAATGGCATTCGGGGATACCTTGGAATAGAGGGAGCGAGGAACAACGATGCAAGTGCGCAAGTTAGGACAGAGCAGCCTGGAGGTTTCGGCCATCGGTCTCGGTTGCATGGGAATGAGTTGGTCGTACGGGCCGCCGAAAGACAAAGCGGAGATGATTGCCCTGCTGCATGCCGCCGTGGAGCGGGGCGTTACATTCTTCGATACCGCTGAGGTGTACGGTCCGCTGGCCAATGAGGAACTCGTGGGCGAGGCGCTGGCGCCCTTTCGCGGGAAAGTCGCCATCGCGACGAAATTCGGTTGGGAGCCGAGCCCCGGGGATGGGAGCCGGTGGACCGCGTTGAACAGCAGTCCGGAGCACATCCGGGAGGTTGCCGAAGCTTCGCTCCGCAGATTGCGCGTGGATGCCATCGACCTCTTCTACCAGCATCGCGTCGATCTGAACGTGCCCATCGAAGAGGTGGCCGGCGCGGTGAAGGATCTGATCGCGGCCGGCAAGGTGAAACATTTCGGCCTGTCCGAAGCGGGAGCGCAGACCATCCGCCGCGCCCACGCCGTTCAGCCCGTCACCGCCCTGCAGAGCGAGTACTCGCTGTTCTGGAGGCAGCCGGAAGAGGAGATTGTACCGTTGCTGGAGGAACTTGGCATCGGATTCGTTCCGTTTAGTCCGCTGGGCAAGGGCTTCCTGACCGGAAAGATTACGGCCGCGACAAAATTCGACGGCACCGATTTTCGCAGCATCATCCCCCGCTTTAGCGATGAGAATCGCCAGGCAAACCAGGCCCTGGTAGATTTGCTCACCGGATTCGCCGAACAGAGGAACGCCACGCCGGGACAGATCGCGCTCGCCTGGCTGCTGGCGAAAAAGCCCTGGATCGTTCCCATTCCGGGAACCACGAAGCTCAATCGTCTGGAAGAAAATCTGGCGGCTGCGGATATCGAACTGACCGCTGACGATCTCAGCGCCATCGAAAGCGCCTCTGCGGAGATCAAGATCCAGGGCGCGCGGTATCCGGAATTTCACCAGAAGCTGGTGGGCCGCTAAAGCATCTGAGGACCAACATGAAAGCGATTCATCTGGGAATGCTCGCGCTGCTTCTTGCAGCCTCCGGAATCTCGCAGACCCCGGCGGCCAGGAAGGGGATTTCGATTTCCGGCAGGGAGAAGCTGATCGGCGCCTGGCGCCTGGTCTCGATCGCCGGGCCGGATGGAAAACCAGTGACAACCGGCGTTCCTACCGGCATGCTCACATACACTCGCGATGGGCACGTCTCGGTGCAGCTCATGTATCCCGAAACAGCGGGCAGCCTGTCGAACGAGTACGTTCATAACGGGTACGAAGCTTCCTTCGGGAGCTATGACCTGAACGAGGCGAGCCACATTGTGACGCATCACGTGCAGGGTTCCAACACGCGCGGCCTGCTGGTGGGTAAAGACCTGCCGCGCGCCTACCGGTTCGACAACAGCGGCCGCCTGATTATCCGCTCCACTCGCGCCGACGAACACTGGTCGGTGGTCTGGGAGCATTACTGAGGTCGAGGAAAGGAGACAGTATGAACGCAAATCCCCCGCGCTCCGCACTGACGCCGGAAGACGTCAGCAGGGTATCGCCGGCGCTTGCTCACTACACCCGCACGGCCATACAGGAGGGCGTCTGGAAGCGGCCCGCCCTGTCTGCCCGGGATCGCAGCATTGTGACCGCCGCCGCGCTGATCGCGCGCAATCAGACGATTGGGATGCTGCACTATTTCAACATCGCGCTCGACAACGATGTAAAGCCGGGCGAGCTTTCGGAGATCATCACGCACCTGGCGTTCTACTGCGGATGGCCGAACGCCCTTGGCGCCGTGGCGATCGCGAAGGACATTTTCGAGCAGCGCGGGATTGGCGTGGACCAACTACCGGCGGTGTCGCCTGAACGGTTACCGTTGAACGAAGCTGCCGAAGCGGATCGCGCAGCGCGTGTGCAGCAGGACATCGGCGAGTTAGCTCCAGGGGTCGCGCAATACACCACCGATCTGCTTTTCCGCGACCTGTGGCTTCGCCCTGCGCTGGCGCCGCGGGATCGCAGCCTGGTGACTGTCAGCGCGCTGATCGCTGCGGGCCAGGTCGCGCAGGTTCCCTATCATCTCAACCGGGCGATGGACGCCGGGCTCACCCGGGCTGAGGCATCCGAGGTGTTGACGCACCTGGCCTTCTATGCGGGATGGCCGAGCGTCTTTTCGGCGCTGCCAATCGTTAAAGGCGTGTTGGAGAAGCGAGCGGATTGAGCCGGGAGGAATCGACCGATGCCCCACATCATCGTCAAGCTCTGGCCTGGAAAGACAGATCGGCAGAAGGCGCTCCTGGCCGATAAAATAACGACCGACGTCATGGACGTTTTCGATTACGGACACGAATCGGTGTCGGTCGGGTTCGAAGAAATCGCGCCGGACGACTGGAAAGAGAAGGTCTACAAACCGGATATCCGGGAGAGGTGGGAGCAGCTTTACAAGAAGCCGGGATACCGGATGTGAACGGCCGGCGGCGGTTCAAGGAGTGGCGAAAAATGGGCACGTGGGCGAAAGAGGAATTGCGGAAGATCGCCGAAGCGGACGACCTGCATATCGCGCCGTTGCGCGAAGACGGCGTGACCTATGGCACACCCACATGGATATGGTCTGTCGCAGTGGATGACGCACTTTATGTGCGCGGCTACAACGGAACGGAATCCCGCTGGTATCGAGCCGCGATACGGCAGAAAGCCGGCCGGATCGCCGCCGCCGGAATGACGAAGGAAGTGATCTTCGAGCCGGTGAGCGGCTCCATCAACGAGAGCATCGACGATGCGTATCGCGCGAAGTACCGGGACAGTTCTTATCTGAAGCCGATGATCGGCGCGCGTGCCCGCGGCGCGACGGTCAGGATCCTGCCGCGCGACCCGGGAGGGGAATCATGAAAATCAGGAGATGCGGTTCGCAGCCCTCCGGCAAGGGGCCGGAGGAGTATTTCACGGGGACGGTCCGCGTGGATCCTCTGTTTGAAACGGCCGACCCCGCGCGTGCCCGCGGCGCCAGCGTTACTTTCGAACCAGGCGCGCGGACTGCGTGGCATACCCATCCGCTGGGCCAGACACTGATCGTCACTTCGGGCGCAGGCAGGATAGGGAAGTGGGGCGGACCCGTCGAAGAGATTCGTCCGGGAGATGTCGTATGGTTCGAGCCGGGCGAAAAACATTGGCATGGCGCGAGCCCGACAGTTGCCATGACGCACATTGCCATTCAGGAAGCGCTCAACGGTAAGGTCGCCGACTGGATGGAGAAGGTGAGCGACGAGCAGTACGGGGCGTAATCGCGACTACACGCCGCGCTTACATATACGGCGGAATCGGAATTCCTAAAATGCCGGCGGTGCGTTCCAGTTGCCTGCGGAAGAAGTCGGTCATCCACAAGAGGAACACCTTCTTCTCGCGATCCTCTTCGTGAATGATGGAGTACTTCTGGTAAAAGTTACTGAATGCCTGCGCCACTTGGAACGCGTAGCGCGCCACGTGCGCCGGCTCGCCCGAACTGACCGCGTTCTCCACCGCCGAGTCGGCCTTCGACGCCGCCAGCAGCACCTGCCAGAAATCCTCGAACTGTAACTGCCGCGCCAGCGCTTCGCCCGTCAATTCCTTGGCGAAATCGGGGATCTTCTCGCCGCGCTCCTCGAACTTGCGCAGGATATTGCGCGCCCGCACCGCCGAGTATTGCACGTAGGGCCCGGTCTCACCCTCGAAGCTCAGGGCCTCCTGCAGGTCGAAGGCGATCACGGTATTGCGCGTGAACTTCAGCAGAAAATACCGCAGCGCCGCGATCGCAATCTGCGTGGCCACCGCGCGATTCTGCTCCTCGCCATCGTCCGCGTGCCGGTCCGCCACTTCCTTGAGAGCCTTTTCGATCAGGCTATCCATCAGGTCATCGGCCTTCACGCCCAGGCCTTTACGGCCCGATACCTCGACATATGGCCGCTTGCGATCCTCTTCCGACAGCGGAATTCCGAGGTCGGCGCAGCAGCGCGGCGAGAGCGCCACCATCTCGTAATTGAAGTGCACGCTGCGGTCGGCTTGCTCGTTGTATCCCAACCCGCGCAGACCCGCCACCACCACATCCTGCAAATACGATTGCCGCGTGTCGATCACGTTGTACACGCGCGACCCGTGCCCGAATTGCTGGCCCGACTCCGTCGGCTGGTCCGTGGTCACCCACAGTACGCGGCCATCGGCATACGTCTGCGAAGGCTTGTAATAAAAATCCTTGCCGAGCAAGCCGAATTTCCAGAGCTGATAGGCGATGTCCTTGCCGGTGTACACCACCGTGCCGTCGGACCGCACGATCACCTTGCCCTCTTCCGAAAGCCCGGGCATCACCCAGCAGCCGGCGTGCTTGCCTTCGTTTTCGAAGTAGATCGCCTGGCGCTCTTTGAGCAGCTCGAACGCCGCCGCCCAGAATTGCAGATGCAGAATTTCGCTCTCACGCGGCAGTACGTCGTACTCCACGCCGAGGCGCAACATGGTCTTCAGGTGCGCCTGCACGATGGCGTCGGCCACCAGGTGCGCCAGTTCGGCTACTTCGCCCTCGCCGGCTTCGATGGCGTGGAGGGTTGCCGAGCGCCAGGCCAGCGCTTCCGGATGGTCCTTGTAATATCCCGACGTGTGCGCGTAGAGGTCCCAGCAGTAATAGTCGAAGCGCACCGCCGGATCGGCCAGCATGGCTCGCACGTCGGCCGGCGTTTTGTGTTGCAGGTAGTGGAAGCCCACCACCACGTCGGCCACCTGCACGCCGGTGTTATCGATGTAGTTCTGCACTTCCACGCGATGGCCGCGCGAGCGCAGCATGCGCACGAAGGTGTCGCCGAGGGTGGCGTTGCGCAGGTGGCCGATGTGCGCCGCCTTGTTGGGATTGATGTTAGTGTGCTCGACGATAATCTTCTCGCCGCCGCCGGCGGTCTCTTCGGTATCGCCGCGCAGCAGCGACGCGGCATACGCGCCGCGATCGAGCCGGATGTTGATGTACCCGCCGCCCGCCACTTCCATGCCGGCGACACCTACAATGGGGCCGATTTCGTCCACCAGTTCGGCGGCGATTTTGCGCGGCGGCTGGCGCAGTTGCTTGGCCAGTTGAAACGCCGCCGGGACGGCCATTTCGCCGAATTCGCTCTGGCGCGGTTGCTCGATGGCGACGGCGAGATCGATGCCATAGCGGATCTGGATGTGCGCGTGGAATGCGCCGGCTACCTGTTTTTCAATGGAATGGAACACGGGAAACCTTAGTGTATCAAGGGCGGCAACGCCTTATCTCCCGCCCGCCGGCAAGTGCTCTTCGATATACCGCGCGATCAGACTATACACGTGCAGCGACGTGCCCTGGCCTTCGAAGATGCCGTGCGAACGGTTCGGATAATCCATAAAGTCGAAGGGCTTGCCTAATTCGATGAGTCGATTCACGAGGCGCTCCGTCCCCTGGAAGTGCACGTTATCGTCGCCCGACCCGTGGACGATGAGCAGCTTTCCACGTAGTCCGTCGGCAAAATTAATGGCCGACCCGGCGCGGTACCCAGCAACGTTATTCGCCGGTTCATCCATATATCGCTCCTGGTAGATGGTGTCATACAGCTTCTGATCCGGCACCGGGGCCACTGCGACCCCCAACCGGTAGACATCGGGCGAGCGGAACATCAGGTTCAAGGTGTTCGACCCGCCGCCGCTCCAGCCCCACACGCCGATGCGGCCGGCATCGGCATACGGCCGTTGTTGGGCGAACGCCAGCACGGCTTCCGTTTGGTCCTGCGTGGAAAGCACGCCCACCGCGCCGTAGACCGCTTTGCGCCACGCCCGTCCTTTAGGCGCCGGCGTGCCGCGATTCTCAAAGCTCACCACCAGGTACCCATCGGCTGCCAGCGCGCGGTGGAAAAGCGCCGTACGTCCGCCCCACCGGTTGACCACCGTGGCGTCCGCAGGCTCGCCATAGACATAGACCAGCACGGGATACTTCTTCGCCGGATCGAAGTTCCGCGGCTTGAGCATCCAGCCGTCGGCTTGAATTCCGGAAGCCAGCGGCACCTGGAAGAATTCCACCGGCGGATCGTCCACCCCCGCCGCGGTCGAACGCAGCAGATCGTTCGACTCCAGTACGCGCACCGATTTCTCCTCTGGCAGGCTGACCAGATCGGTGACCGGCGGCCGGTCGAAGGCCGAATAGGTATGGAACGCCCAACGGCAGTCGGGCGAGAGATCGTACTGATGCGTGCCGTGTTCGCCCGCGGCCGTCACCCGCTCGGTAGTCCCCGGCCGGTCGATGCGAGAACGGTACAGATAGCGCTCAGTGGCATTCTCCGGCGAGGCCGTATAGTAGACCCAGCGGCCATCGGCATCGACGGCGACGAGGTCCATCGCGTCGGCCGCAGCCGGAGTCACGGGCACAGGGTCGCCGCCGCTCAGGCTTACGGAGTATACCCGCCGCCAGCCATCGCGCTCGCTCTGCCAGAGGAAGCCCTGGCGCCCTTTCAGCCAGTCGAAAGTCTGCGTTTCGCGCGCTGCGCCTTCCCCTTCCGGCACGTAGACCCAGGCGTCATCGCGGTCGCGAAAGATCTCCTTGGCGGTGCCGTCTGCCGCACTGGCCAGGTAGATCGTCACCAGATTCTGGCGGCGATTCAATTGCGCCGCCAACACATTGCGTTCGTCCGCCCATTCCATGCGGAACAGGTAATTCTCGCGCGGGTCGCCGGGAATCTGCATCCAGCGGGGGCTGCCGCCCGCGACGCCCACCACCCCCACACGCACCGACGGATTCTTCGTGCCCGCCTTGGGGTAGGGGAACTTTACCAATTCCGGATAGAGCGACTTGGTGTCGTTGATGATGGTGTACAACTCCACGCCGCTCTCATCCAGTTGCCAGAATGCGATATTCTTGCCGTCCGGCGACCAGCGGAACGCATCGCGCAGATTCAGTTCCTCTTCATACACCCAGTCCGACGCGCCGTTCACCAGCGTGTCTGAACCGTCCGCCGTCAACGCGCGGATGGCGCCGGTGGCGATATCTTTCACATACAAATTGTTGGCGCGCACGTACGCCACCGCCGCACCGTCCGGTGAGAACTTGGCAAACATCAACGACGACGGCGGCGCATTTCCGCCCAACTTCTTGAGCCCGCCGGAGCGCCGGTCGAACAGCCAGTAATCGCCGCGCGTGTTGGTGCGCCAAGTCCGCTTGGACTCGGTGAACACCAGCAATTGATTCAGCCCCTGATCCCAACGGTAGTCCTCGATCTCCAACGGCTTCTTCGTGTCCTTGGGAGTGAGTTGCGCCGCCGAGACCAGCACAGAGCGCTTCCCGCCGGCGGTGTCGTACTCCACGATGTCGCGCGCCGCCGCTTCCTGCGCCGAAGGTTCGAGCGTGGTGAACGCCGCGCCGTCGCGGATCCAGCGCGCGGGCCCGAAGCGTTTGGACACCAGCGCATTGGAATTAAAAACGCGGGCGAGCCGCTGCGTAAGTTCGTCCGAACCGGCGGAAAGCGACGGGAACAGCGACAGTGCCGCGACGGGCAGGAGAAGGGCGAGGCGCCTTTGCATCTTCCGATCTTACGCTGCCCCGGTCAGACCTGTGTAAGAGGGCGGCCCCATCCGAAGACTATTAAGCGAAAACGGCACGCGCTCTATGAACAGGCCATCGCCGGGCATGTTGCAGGACATTCATCTGGAGCCGTGGCGCAGCTGCGAGGGCTCGATGGCCGCGGCGCAGGATCGCCGGCCGGCAGGTGGACCTGGAGGCGCTGGATGCGGCCTCGCAGACAGACCATCGGTATGTCGCGCAGAAACTCCTAGTCCTGATTCACGGTTGCGGCCGGTAGATCGCCAGATCATGCTGTTGTATCTGGAAGGCGAGACCGCGGCGGAGAGTGCCCTGGTGACGGGATTCTCGGCGTCCAACATTATATTAATGTCCGCGCCCGCCACGTCCGGGCGGCGGACCGCCCTGCGGACGGGATGCGTCCTGCAATTTCTTCCACTGTTCCGGCGTCAGCACGCGGCGGATTGCGAACAGGAAGCGCGCGTTGGCCTTTTCGAGCTCGGCGCGCGCCTGCGCCACCTTGTCGATCTCACCCAACGTCCTGGCCTCGTCGGGCAAATCGGCCGACATCAACGGCTCGAGCGTGATCTCTTCACGCTTGACCGCCGCGTCAAGATCGACCAGTTGCAAACGATGCTGCTGGAAAACGTCTTCGATCTTCTTCTGCTGGTCGCTATTGATGCCCAGCTTCTGCACCATCTCGGGATTCCGCCACCACGTCCCGGGCGGCAGAGAACGCTCCATGGGAGGACGATTGGGGCGCGGCGGAGGAGGAATTTCGCGTCCGCCCGGTCCGCCGAATCCGCCCATCGGCGGCGGTCCGCCCGGTCCCGGACCTTGCGGCGGCTGCGCCCAGGCCGCCCCGCCACACACGCATAGTACGAATGCCAACCTGCTCATCTGTAATGTCATGAATTATTGCCTCTGCAACTTCTGTTTCTGCGCCGCCGTGGAGTTCCACGTGGCGAGTGTCACCAACGGCTCCATCGGTTCCGGCACAGCCTGCGAGATCTCCGAATCCACGCTCTCCAGAAGCTGCGAATCGGACAGGGCCACCTGCACCGCCTGTTCGCGCACGTTCTGCTGCTCGACGTGCGCTCTCCACGATAGCGGCGCCACCACCAGGATTACCAGCGCGGCCGCCGTCAATGCCATTCGCGGCCATGTGAACCACGAAGACGGCGCGGGCTCACGCCACGCGGGCGCCCCTACGGTCGACGATGTGTCGCGCATGGCGCTGCGGAACTGTGAGAGCGTGCTTTCCAGTTGCGCCAGTTCTCCGCGACAGGCTGCACATCCGGTCACGTGTTGTTCCAGTTGCGGGGTCCGCTCGCCCACCATCCACTGCGAGATCTGCTCCGCCGACAGATGCTCTATCATTTCGCTCTCCCCATACGTTCGCGAATCGCCTGCACCGCGCGGAAGAGATGAATTTTCACCGTACCTTCCTTCATCCCGGTGGCCGCGGCGATTTCCAGCAGGTCCATATCTTCTACGAAGCGTAGCAGGAACACCGTCCGCTGCCGCTCAGAAAGGTTTTCGGTAGCGTCCCACACGGCCTGCACCCGTTCCTTCGTCGACGCCGCTGCTTCGGGCGACGCGCCCGCGTCGGCGATCCAACTCGCCGCGGCGCTCACATCTACGGCCGTCTGCCGCGCGCGTTTCCAGAATTGCAGACGGCGATCGCGCACGTGGTCGCGCACCAGGTTCACCGCAATCTGCATCAACCACGTGGAAACGCTGGCCTCACCGCGAAAACTGGCGCGCGCGCGGTATGCCCGGAAAAAACAATCCTGCGCCAGACTCTCGGCGGAGTGGCGATCGCGCAGCGATGCCAGCGCAAATCGGAACACCCGCTGCCAATACAGGCGCACCACGGAGTCGAAATCGTCCAGCTCCTGCGAACTGGTGAGCGCGGGCGCCATCCACTCTACCGCCGAACTTGGCTCCATCTTCGAACTGTGTAGACGATTCTCCGCAGGCAAGGGTTTACACCGACTGTTCTACCCAATCGTAGCAATGCGAAAACCAGCGGGATGGCGTAAATCGTAGTAGCCGATGGAGTACTGCGCTGCGCCGGACGGCGCCGAGGAGTGATCGGCCGGGGGAAATCAGTTGAGGCAGGGAGATTGCAGAGAGGGCCGTAAGCCTGGAAATTGCCGCGGGGGCAGGAATCGTGCGGTCTGTTTGACGAACAGGCGGCCCCCGCGGCAGAACGGAAGTATGAGCTCAAGTACCGGCTACTTTTCGGGGTCGATCCGGTAGGTCTGCCCCCCAAGATTCACCAGCACGGGCTCGTCGATCGCCAGGTATTGCGCCATGACCCCGCCGTGCGCCGCCGCCAGGTCGAAATACTGCTGGCTGAACTGCGTCACGTGGATGGCATGAGCGGCCTGCGCGGCAGTGACGCTGGAATCCTGCCAGACGCGCCCCTGTTTGAAGAAAACCTTCTGGCCGATCTGCTGCATTCTCGGCTGCGCTGCGACGCCGCCCACACTGCCCATGGGAGGCGGAGGCGGAGCGGGCGCCGCCGCCAGGTTGGTGGCCGATTGCAGCTTGGCCTTCAGATCGCGTTGCACCACGGCGGACTCTCCCGTGACGGTCACCATCTGCGTGGCCACCGACTGCGCGGCGAACGTATTATTCGTGGCCGTCGCCGTAAGATTGACGCCCTCGTCGGTGAGGAAAGACGTGTAAGGCGTCATAATCCCGTACTTCTGCGATAACGATACGAGTTCATCCACCAGCTCCTGATTCCGCCCGTGCAGATCCAGATCGTCAATGATCTCGCCGATCCGCCGCGTTGCCCACAGGCGCGCCACAAACGCGTTACTCTCGTCGGCCGACCGCTCGGCGAAGTCCGCCTGGTAATGGAACTGCACCGCCTTGCCGGCCGCCTGACCGGTGAGCGCGATTTTCGCCGCCCCGCCTTTGCGATACCGGCCCACCAGCACCAACTGGTCGCCGCGGAAGAGATCGGGCATCTGGCGCGGATAGACGCGCGCCACGGCGCCGCCATCGAGCTGCACATCCACCGCCACCTGCGTCATCATGGGCGCGGCAATCTTGCCGTAGAGCGTCGAGACCGGCGCTTCGATATTCTCGTTGGGCTTGACGTAGGTCGACGTGCCGCGCAGGTCGCGCGCCAGCCGGTCGAGCAGGCGCGCATTGACGTCGTACCCGACTCCGAAAGCGAACAGACGCGCGTGCACGGCGTTTTCGCGCGCCGCGTTGTCCGCAATCTTCATCTCGTTCCGTTCGCCCACGGTGGGCTCGCCATCCGTCAGGAAGAGCACGTAATTCGGGCGCGACGAATCGGTCAGCATGCGCAGGCCGGTGTGCAGCGCACCATCGATATTGGTGCCGCCGCCCGCGCTGAGCCCGTTCACCCAGGCGATGGCGGCGTCGATCGACGCTCCGTTGGCACGCTGCAGTTCGGGCCGGAACGCCTCCACTTCGGAATCGTACGCCACGATATTGAACGTGTCGCCGGCGGCCAACTGGTGCAACAGATAGACCAGCGCGGTCTTCACCTGCGCGATTTTCGGACCCGCCATGCTGCCCGAGCGGTCGCACAGGAACAGCACGCTTTTCGCCAGGCTCGCGGCGCCCTCGGCGCGCGTATCGGGCGTGGCCAGCAGCGCGAAATAGCCGTCTTCATTTCCCTCCGGCTTGTAGCTGATCACGTTGAGACCTACGGGACTCGCATCGGTGGCATAGAGCAGGCGGAAATCGTCCGAAGAGGCCACGTGGTGGAGCGTTAGTTTGACCTCCGCGTGCGTACCGTCCGGCCGCTTGATCTCGACGTCGTGGGTCGGGCTGTACACCGTTCGGATGGGCGCCGGCGCGGCGATGTTCACGCTCACCGTGAGGCGTTCCACCGGACTGGCGGAGTGCCGGGCGGCGCCCAGCGGCAGCGCGAAGTCGACCAGGCCGCTATCTTTCTTGAGAAGCTGCGAGTACTGCAGTTGCACCGTGCTCTTTCCGCCCGGCGAGATTGGAAACACGCTCGTCTGGAACAGATCGCGGCCCATGTACTCGAGCAGCGCGGGATCGCGCCGCCGCCGCACGATGTCTTCATAAATGCGGCGCGCTTCGTCGCGTCCCATCAGCTTGCCGGTGAGTTCTTTGCCGTCCACCAGCAGGGTAAGATCGCTCACCGCTGCGCCTTCCGGCAGCGGGAACAGCACCTGCGCCTCCATGGGGATCGACGAAGGATTGCGAAAGACCTGCGACACCCGGACCTTGGCCGCCTGATCCTGAATGACGGCATGAACGTCGACCGATTCCACGCGGCAATCGGCGCGGATGGGCATGGGCCGCACCACATCGATGGGCGGCCGCCCGATCACGATAATCTGTGCGAATGCGGGAACCAGAGAAACTGCGAACAACGTAAGGGATCGCCGAAACATGAGCACCTCCGCGTGGGAAATGCCGCGGAGGCGGCGATCCTTTCAGCGATCTACCAGTTCTTTTCCCAGACCCGCACGATGGGATACCGGCCGTTATCGGAAGGCTCGTACTTGGAATGCTGGTACCACCATTGCAGGCGTGCGGTGCGGTCGGCGGCGAAGGCCGGGTCGGCCGCTACTTTGGCGAGAAATTCTTTGGCCAGCTCGGGATTGTCGGCCATGGTCTTGCGCGCGATCGGCTCCGACAGGTACTCGCCCGGCATCACGCTCTCGGGAACCGGCCCGCCGCGTCCGGCGCCACCCCGGCCGCCGCGCCCGCCGCCTTCGAACACCTGATACATCAATCCCCAGCGTGCGAACGAATCGGGCGCCTGCGGCTCCAGCGTCGCCAGAATCAGGCGCGCGCGCCGCTGCTTCATCGGCACCCAATACGAACCCTCGGGAATCGTAATGTTTTCCTTCACCAGCCGCGATTGGAAGTTGGCCAGCATGATGTGCCCCTCCACCGGACTGGTGGCCCACTGCACGTTCGAGAAACGATACGTCTCGAACTCCTGCGTCAACGGCTTGGTGGTCCGCTCCATTTCCACGCCATGGAGCGCCAACAGGTCGGCAATCTGCTTCCACGCCGACGGAATCAAGTACCCGAGCGGCATCTGCGCTTCCACCGTGGTGTCGATCTGGTCGTGGATTACGGTCTGGATGTCGTCCTTTTCGGCCAGGTATTGCAGCGCCGTGTCGCCCGTCACTACGCTCGGCACCTGCCCGCGCTTGAGCGCCAGATATACCAGCGGCCGGCTCTTCGCAGAGCTCACCGTGCCCGCCAGATAAACCGGCGGCGCAGAACGGTCGCCCGCGTGCGCAGCCATCTCTTTATCGGTCTCGCGCACCGCTTTGCGGAGCGCCTCCGGGTCAAGCAGGATGGTGTCGATGGAGTTCCGCATGATGTCGTAATTCGCCCAGGCGCGCGTGCGGGCGGCCTTCAGGCTATGGGTTTCCACCAGCAGCGAGGGCCGGTCCTGCAGCGCCACATAGAGATGCGAATACCGCGGCGAGAATACCTCCATGAAGAACTCGCGCTTGTCGCCCGAACCGCGCAGCGCGCCGTAGGGCGCCACCAGGTGGCCGTCGGCGGCCATGCGCTTGTCGAGTTCGGGGATGAACTTGTCGCGCACCCAGCTACCCGCCGGCTCGGCGATGTCCTGATTGCGCGCCATGTCCCAGGTGACGTCGTACTGCATGTCGGAACCGTCGGTGACGTGGTTGTCGATGTGAAAGTCGGGGTTCCAGGTATTGAAAATGTGCAGCCAGGCGCGCATTTCGGGCGTGTCGGCCTTGATGTAATCGCGATTCAGATTGAGGCGCTGGGCGGTGTTGCGCAGGCCGGTATCGCGCGGGCCGTTCTGCTGCGGGCGATTGTATGCGCTGATGTGCTCGTGCCCGTCGACATTGAACACCGGGATGATCACGAAGATCGCCTTATCGAGCCAGGGGGCGAACTTTTTCGTCACCGTCATGTCGCGCACCAGCATGAGGACGGTGTCCTTACCCTCGATCTCGCCGGCGTGAATGCCGCTCTGGATCATGATGATGGCCTTGCCGGTGCGCGCCGCGGCTTCCGGCGTGAAGGCGTGGTCCTTGGAGACCACCAGCGCAATCATAGTGCGGCCCTCGGGCGTGGTCCCAATATTTAGCACCTTCACCTGGTTCGAGGCCTTCTCCAGTTTGTGGGAAATCGCCACCGCTTCGGAGTACGGTCCAGTCAGGTTCCAGTCGCTCTTTTCGCCGGTGGTCAGCAGATCGGGCGGCGAGGCTTTGGTGCTGGCAGTGAGAGCGGCGGCCGCACTGGCGGCCGGGGGTTCGATGGCGGAATGCGGGGCGATGGGCTCCTGCGCGAGACAGAGGGCGCACAGGGAGAGGAGCGATAGGCAACGAAGCATTTGACGATGGTATCGCAGGTGGGGCGGCGTCGCGCACACCCCACCAGCGGACACCCTCGTCTACTTTACCTGCAGTTCCTCCACATAGTTCAGGAGCGCGTGCAGGCGATCCTGCACCACGTTCGTATTGTTGGTCGTGTTCCGGAAATCGGCGCCCCAAATGGGCATATTCGCTGTTCCGTGCGCCGCGGTTGTCACTTCACCATTCATGATTTTGGTGAAGCGCGCTTCCGGGAATTCGCCACCGTTCTGCCGGCTGATCTGAGTCAGATCGGTGGGCTGTTGCTTGAGTGCGGTTGCTGCGGGACCGGCGCCTCGTCCATCCGTGCCGTGGCACACGGCGCAGTACTGCCCATAGAGTGCTTTCCCGCTGATGGCAGTCGTAAGATGGGACGCTGTAGTCTTCACTGGTTTGGCGGCCTGAGCGGAGGCACTAATGGCGAACGTAGCCACGCCTGCCAATACCAGAATAAAAGGCCTGAA
>DATAUB010000025.1:0-3251 GCA_036268475.1 Bryobacteraceae bacterium
TCGAGCGGCGGCCTGATCGCCGCGCCGCAGTCCGTTGCCAGTAAGTGGAGCACCTACACCTTCGCTTCCGGAACGCCGATGATCCGTGTCCCGGGACAGCCGCTCTACCTCACGGATATCAACTGCCGCTGCATCGACCCCAATAACATCAACCAGCGCGTTCTCAATCCCGCGGCATGGATGGACGCTGCGCCCGGCACGATCAGCCCCGGCTCCGGCTATTACAATGACTATCGCGGACCTCATCAGGTCAGCGAGAACATGAACCTTGGCCGCACTTTCAGATTCCATGAACGCGTATCGCTCAACATCCGCGCTGAATTGTTCAACGTCTTCAACCGCGTGTCGCTGGGCAATCCCAGTGTGTCGAACCCCTTGCAGACCACGACCGTCAACAACGCCACCGGCGCCATCAGCGGTTTTGGTTACTATTCGATTGGCAGCACCAGTAATGCCGGATCGCCGCGTGTCGGACTGCTCGTCGCGCGTATCCAGTTCTAAACATGCTTAACCGCTCGGACAGGTCCGGTTCAAACCGCCTGTCCGAGCCGCACTTTCCCCCAGGCCCATCCCAATGAAATCGATATTCAGATCGCCCCTTCTCTTCGCCTTCGCCGCCATCCTTCTCGCCGATACGCCTACAAACGATCCCGGCGTCTATCTTCACCATTTCGAATACGATCCGCCCGCGGGAACGAGTCCCAAGCAAGTCGCTGTCGGCGGCGAGTTCAACAATTGGTCGCAAAGCGCCATCCCAATGAAGCCCGACGCCGCTGGTCACTTCGTCGCCGATGTCAAGCTGCCGGAGGGTCCGCACTCCTACCGCTTCTTCGCCGATGGCGCCTGGGTCAACGATAGCGAGCAGCACAGCGAAGCCGATCTGGAAGAATCGAACGGCATCCACGGGCACAACTCCGCGATCTTTGTCGTGCCCGACGCCAGTAAGCTTCCAAAGGCGCAACCCGGCCGCGTGACCGCCGAAGGGCTGCACCACGTACCTTCGAACATTCGCTACTTCGATCCGATTTCCGCCGCAGAAGCGCGCGTAGCCTTCGGCGCACAGGCAGGCAATCTCACCGGCGCCGCGGTCTACTCTGCAACGGGCTCAAGCGACACTTGGCGCCGCGATGAGTTGTCCCTCGTGGAAACGCGCGAAGGCCTGGATTACTTCGCGGGCGTAGTCACGGCGCCCGCGCCCGATCTGCGTTACTTCTTTGAACTCACTGACGGCGGCAACGTCTCCTATTATGCCGGCGGCAAGTTCCAGACCAGCCTCGCCGCGGCCCGTCGCGGCGCATGGCGCGGACGTCTGCAGCCATCTTTCGAGACGCCGCAATGGGCGCAGCACGCTGTCTGGTATCAGATCTTCCCCGAGCGCTTTCGCAATGGCGACAAAGCCAACGACCCGGCCAATACCTCCGCTTGGACCATGAAGTGGGCCTCTGCCGCGCCGGCTGCGTCTGCACCCCCGGCCCCGCCTGCTGGTGGACGCGGCGGCCGCGGAGGCCGTGGCAACAACCCCGGAAGCCGCCACTATGGTGGAGATATTCAAGGCATCCAGGAAGAGCTTCCTTATCTCCGCAGCCTCGGCGTTACGTGCATCTATCTCAACCCGGTCTTCAAATCTCCCAGCATTCACAAATACGACACCGCCGATTATCGCCATGTCGACGACAACTTCGCGCGCATTGGCGATCCCGCCGAAACCAGCGGTGAAACGGAAGATCCCGCCACCTGGAAGTGGACTCCGTCGGACAAACTCTTTCTCGATTTCGTCGCCGAGGCCCATCGCCAAGGTTTCAAAGTCGTCATCGACGGCGTCTTCAACCACACCGGTTCTCAGTTCGAACCGTTCCTCGATCTCCGCAAGAATGGGCAAAACTCCAAGTACGCCGATTGGTTTACCGTCAGCAAGTGGGATCCGCTCACCTGGATGAGCTTCGGTGATCGCCCCGGCGGCAACATGCCGGAGTTCAAAAAAGATCCCGTCACTGGGCTGGCCCCAGGCCCGCGCGACTTCGTCTTCAACATCACTCGCCGCTGGCTTACTCCCGATGGTGATGCCGCGCGCGGCGTCGATGGCTTCCGTCTCGACTATGCGCAGAACGTGCCGCGCGTCTTCTGGGTGGCCTACCGCAAGATGGTCAAATCCATCAAGCCGGATGCATACATCACCGGCGAGGTCTGGACGCCAGCTACCAGCTATCTCGAAGGCGACGCCTGGGACGCCACCATGCAGTATCCGTTCTCCATCGCGCTCCAGTCCTTCTTCATCAACACGCCGCCAAAATCGATCCCCGCCACCGTCTTCGCGCAGCGTCTCCAGCAGTTCAGCATCATCTATCCGTTCCAGGTATCGCTCAATCAGATGAACCTGCTCGATAGCCACGATACCGATCGTTGGGCCTCGCGCTTCGTCAATGCCGATCACCCCGCGGCGCCAAATCCGGCGGGCGGACGCCGCAACTATAACAACGCCAGACCCACCGATATTGAATGGCAGCGCATGCAGCAATCGCTCGCCGTACAGATGACCGCTGTCGGCGCGCCGATGATCTACTACGGTGATGAGGTCGGCATGTTTGGCGGCACCGATCCCGACGATCGCCAGCCCATGATCTGGAAAGATCTGGGCGCCTACGAAGACCCCGAGGTCAAATTCAACCAGGATCTCTTCGATCGCTACGTGCGTCTGGTTGCCATTCACCGCCGTTTCGCCGCCCTACAGACGGGGTTTGCCCGCACCCTGGACGCCGACGATGCGCGCGGCATACTCGCTTACAGCCGCGACCTCGGTGACGAGCACGTCTACGTACTCGTCAACCGCAGCGACGCCGCGCAATCCGTCGACCTGCCGATCGGTCCGGCCAAAGGCGCCGCCTCCTGGATAGACTGGCTCGATTCTTCCGAGGCCGCCGTGCACGATGCCGATGCCAAGGCGCCTGACCAGCGCCCGCAGATTCAACCCACGTCGAACGCTCAACCCGCCGTGATCTCCCACGACGGCAAGGCATCGATCGCCCTGAAGCCGTGGAGTTCGATGATCCTTACGCAAGCGAAGTAATCCAGCCTGTAAATTGACTGGTTCGCCGATGTCGTGCGCCAGCCGAACCATACAGAAAGTAGGTCGAAGGCCGTGAAGTACGGCTTCATCCGAGAGCTAAGATAACCAGCAGTAGACATGCAACCGAACGAGATTGAGGAGCTTTTCTTAAAATTGGCGGTTAACCGGTCTCGATTGCTGTTTACGC
>DATAUB010000026.1:0-228891 GCA_036268475.1 Bryobacteraceae bacterium
GTTGTCTCTTCACTCATCCCCAAGTCGACGCCGCGTCGAAGCGTGTAACTCCCAATGAGTGTTACAGGGATGCCGCGCCGCGCCACTCAGCCTCCGGTTCCATGCCGATCTTCGTACATGGATCCCGCATTGGGTCCCGGCGGTTGCGGCCCGGCGAAATCCTCGCCGTGTCGATCGGGCTATTTTAAGAGAGGTTTCAGTTTGTCAGTTAAGGCACGCGGAGTAAGCGCCGGTTCGTCGCGCCATCCGCGGGCGTGCGAGCCGCCGCCGGTGGAAGAGCCGTCCGTGCCCGCCGGCAGCGCTTGCCCGGCGGCAGACAGGGTGGACGTGGCAGTGCGAGCCACTCCGCGGATACTCAACTGGTATTCTCTGGCGAAGACCACGATCATGAGCACAACCAACCCAACCAGCAGAGTGTACTCTACCGAGCACTGCCCCTTCTGATTTTTTCGAAAGCGTCGGGATGTCTGCATTGCGTGGGCTCCTTGATGCATTATTCCCGTTGGCGGGCCGCGGAAACAGGTCTACGAGTACGGCACGACTCCCAGCAATACCAGGCGGTGGTACTGTTCGCAGATGCGGAGCGGCGCCGCCTGATTTGATGTTGTCCGCATCCCGCACTATCCTTGAAAAAGCCATGAACCGAAGAGATTTCCTGAAGACCACGGGCGCTGTGAGTGCGGCGTGGAGTATAGCCACTGCCGCGGAGCCTGCCGCTTCCGGCATGTTCATCGCGCTGAACAGCTCGCTGGTGGGCGGCAAAGTCCAGTGGCCGGAATTCGCGCGCCTGGCGGCCAGGGTTGGGTACCAGGGTACCGACCTGAACCTTGGCGCCGCGGAGAAGGAAGGGCGGGACGCCACCCGTGCGCTGTTGACGGAATTGAAGCTGAGGATTTCGTTTACGGGCCTGCCGGCAAACCCCACCCACGCCGATGATGCTGTCTTTGAGAAGGAAATGGCAACCTTCGAATCGCACGTGAAGTTTGCCGCCGCAGTCGGGTGCACGCGCATGATGGTGGTCATTCCCCCCGCCAGCCAGACTCCCAAGGAGGAACTGCGTAAGACTCTGATGCGGCGCTTTCAGACGATGCGGCCCGTGCTGGAGAAGCACCGGGTACGCTGCGCATTCGAATTTCTGGGGCCGTTACAATTTCGCCAGGGGCTGCCGTACCCGTTCATCTGGCAGATGCATGAGATGGTGGAATTTGCCAAAGAGTGCGGACCGACCTTCGGAGTCGTTCTGGACGTGTGGCACTGGTATCATTCCGGCTCGACCCTGGATGACATTCGCGACGCGGGGAAGTCGCGCATCGTCCTGGTACATCTGTCGGACGCCGCCAGGATGCCGCCCGAAGACGTGCGCGACAATCAACGGCTGCTGGCGGGCGAAGGTGTCATCGACCTGATAGGAATCTTCAAAACGTTAAAGCAGATCGGATGGGAGGGGAGTGTGAGTCCCGAACCCCTCGGCCGGATACCGAAAGAGATGTCGGCCGAGGAAGGCGCCAGGCTGGGCTTGGAGTCCGGGCGGGCCATCCTGCGTAAGGCCGGGATCGAAGTCTGACCGTCGCGTCGGCTCGAGTTTCACCAAAAATACTGCTTCACCACGGTGGGCGAACTGGGCGCGCCGGAAATCACTTTCACGTGCAGTACGAGCTGGAGATTCTTCTTCTGCCAGCCCGCCGGCGCTCCCCGGAGCGCCTCCGTCATCAATTCGGGATTGGTGATCAGGTCGGCCGCGGCATCCGTTCCGTACTGCGTGATGCCGGCGACTTCCACCAGCATCGCGTGGGTGTAAGGATGAAAGACGCGCGACACGATGGCGTAGTCTTCGGTGGTGTGGCGATCGCGGGGCAGGGCAGGGAGAACCCAGTCCGTCGGTTTGCCATCGTCCGTAATGCCGGCGGGACGCCGGTAGCCATCCACAAAGAATCGCATTTGATTGCTGATCTGTTTCCACTTGGTGTAAGAGAATCCCACCAGGATCGCCGGTCCGGAGCGCAGATCGGTGAAGGACACATCGTTCCCAACCCTCAACTGGTAGGCGCGATGCCGGCGTGACAGCATGCCGACCAGCCGGGAAATCGCGATGAGATCGCCGCCGCCCACGAATTGATCGGTCAGCAATGTGAAATCGCCCACCCCCGAAGGCGGCGTGATCGAAGGGTCGATATCCACACCGTAGACGGGCACATAGGCGGCGCACAACTGCACCGGCGTCGAGCCGTTCAGCACGGGCGCCCAAAACTCGTCTAAGGGGGTGACCGCGGGGCGGGAGACCAACCAAACCACCACGGCCAGGGCAGCTAAGACTCCTGCAGCCAGGCCGGCGCGCCGGGGAGTGATCCAGCTCGGGACTGCGGCGGCCGCTGTTACAGTGGGCGCCGCGGCGAGCGGTTGCTCGGAGGGCGCTGTCGCCGGCGCGTTCGCCAGGTGAAACTCCGGAACGTAAGTGCCGGAGGGCAGTTCGATGCGCAGGGGATTGCGGGCGCCTTGATCGGAATAGTAGCTCCCCAGCCTCTTGCGTACCTCTCCGGCTTTCACGCGAACCGTGGCGTCGTCACCCGGATCGTAGCTGGTCGGCCGGCCGAAGACTTCAATGCCGATGGTGCGTTCTTTGAGCATGTCGCCATGGCCCTGCAGTGTATTCTCCACCACGTACCGCAGAAAATCCTGACTGCGTTTGCTGGTGCGGAATTCATGGCAGGCGAGGATACGGCTCAGTTCCTCTCGGACCTGTTCTTCGGTCGCCGATACCGCCTGTTCCCGCGCCGGCGTCGGGACGGATCCTGGAGATTGTCCCTGAGACATATGGGATACCTCAGATTAGCGTGTTTTTCCGGCCGGTTCTATCGATTCGCAGCAGGCCGCCTTATCCGCTGAAAAGAAAAACGTTCGATGGCGGTAACGAACCCCGCGCAACAGGGCCGCAACCGTTCGGTACTGGACTTCCGGAGGCCCAGGGCGCAGTCTCAGCTCTAGCATGTCGAGAATGCTGGAAGAGACACGCCAGCAGCCGCAGGCCCTGGCGAGAACCCTGGATGAGAGTGCACTGGCGCTTCGTGAATTGCGGCGTCACCTGGAAACCGCACCCCCGCGGCTGGTCATCCTGGTAGCGCGCGGGACGTCCGATAACGCCGCCCAATTCGCCCGCTACCTCATCGAAATAACCACTCACATCCCGGTCTCTCTGGCCGCGCCATCGGTGCTGACGCTCTATGCGAGCCCCCTCGATCTGCGCGGAGTGCTGGTGGTCGGTATTTCGCAGTCGGGCGAATCCACCGACACCAATGCGGTGCTGGCCGACGCACGCAGTCGCGGCGCCATCACCGTCGGAATCACCAACGAAGCCCACAGCACCATGGCGGAGATCTCGGCCTTTACCTTGCTGGCGCAAGCCGGCAAAGAGGTGAGCGTCGCGGCAACCAAGACCTACACCTGCCAACTCCTGGCGGTTTACCTGCTCGCCCACGCGCTCGGTGGTGAGGTTTCCTTCGATGCGCTCCGGCGGCTGCCCGAGTGGACCGAGAAAGTTCTCGCAGTAGAGGAACGAGTGGGCGAGATCGCCGAGCGTTACATGTTTATGACGCGCGCCGTGACGGTGGGGCGCGGGCTGAACTATGCAAACGCGCTGGAATTCGGCCTCAAGCTGATGGAAACCTGCTACGTGGTGACCGAGCGCTTCTCTTCCGCCGACCTGATGCACGGTCCCATCGCGCTGGTGGAGCACGCCTTTCCGGTGTTCGCGTTCGCGCCCGCGGGCGTCACGTGGCAATCCATCTCCGGGGTAGTCGACATGCTTGAGGAAGTGAAGGCCGAAACGCTGGTCATCACCGACGAGAGCAATAGCGAGGCCTGCGCGAAGCCTGCGCGACTGATCCGGCTGCCGAGTCCGCCCGGAAATTGGGACGGTCCGCAGGATCTGTACACACCCATTCCGTACATTATTCCGGCGCAACTATTCGCGGCGCAGTTGGCGGAGATCAAGGGGCTGAATCCCGATCGCCCGCGCATGCTGCATAAGATCACGCGCACAATGTGAACGTGTTTACGTTCCCATCAGTACTTCGACTTCATGAGAGCTCCCGCCCGCTTGCGGCGGAATCGCGCCCATCACCGGCGCTCCATCCAACGTCACCGACTTCACGCCCTTCTCCACTCCCTGCGGATTCCTCACGGAGATGCGGAACGTCGCGCCGCGCCACTGCCGGGTGACGTGAAACTGCTTCCACTCGGCGGGAACGCAGGGGTCCACGATCAGCCCTTCGAAACTCAATCGAACGCCGAGAATCCAGCGCGTTACGGCGGTGTAATTCCACCCTCCACTGCCGGTGAGCCAGGGATGGCGGGCGCGTCCGTGCGCGCTGTGGTCGCGGCCCATCACGAACTGGCAATAGGAGTACGGCTCCGCCTCGCGGACCTCGATGCGGTCGTTCTGATGGTAGGGCAGTAGAGAATCGTAAAACTTCATGGCGCGTGAGCCGCGTCCCAGCTTGCATTCGGCGATCACCGCCCAGGGATTCGGATGGCTGAAGATGGCGCCATTTTCCTTGATGCCTTTGTAGACGCGCGCCACGAAGCCGATGTCGTCGTTGGGCTGGGAGAAGGCCGGCCAGAGTAAATGGATTCCGTAGGGTGAGTAGAGATGTCGGTCGAGCGCATCCATCGCAGAACGGGCGCGTTCCGGCGCGGCGGCGTCTGAGACCACCGCCCACGTATTGCTCTCGATGAAAATTTTGCCCTCATCGTTGGCCTGCGTGCCGATCTTGACACCCTTGGCGGTGATGCCGCGGATGTACCACTCGCCGTCCCACAATTCCTGTTCGCACGCAGTGCGCACCTTATCGGCCAGCAGGCCATACTGTTGCGCGTCGTCTTGCCGCCCCCGGAATTCCGCCGCTTCCACGAACGCCCGCAGTGCCCAATGATGTAGAAACGAAACCAGTGCGCTTTCGCCGCCGCCGAGATTCAGGCAATCGTTCCAATCGGCGCGCAGACCTTTACAAATCCCCGTAGGCCCCACCTGCTCGGCGGAGAAATCGAGCGCGCGCTTGAGATGCTCGTACACCGTCGCTGTGCCGGCATCCGCGAACGGCACATCCAGATCGAACAGCGCGGCATCGCCGGTCTCCTTGACGTATTCACACACCGACGGCACCAGCCACAGCGCATCATCCGAACAGACATCGACCAGACCATGAATCAGGCTCCTGCGATCGGGCGTAGGGGTGACGGTCGGCGACTTGAATTTGGGTTGGTTTTGCTTTTCCGGGTTGAACCAGTCGGGGTCGAAGAGGTGCAAGCCGTACCCCTGGCTCACCTGACCCTGCAGCAACTCCACGATGCGCTCGCGGCACTTCGCGGGATTGGTATGGACGACGCTCATCACGTCTTGCGAGGTATCGCGATATCCCAGCCCGGTCCGCCCGCCCACCTCGATGAACGAAGCGAAGCGCGACCACACCACGCACGTCTCCGCCTGGTAAAGCGTCCAGGTGTTGATCATGGTGTCGAGCCCTTGGTGCGGCGTCTCGCACTGGAACACCGCGAGCTTATCTTGCCAGTAACCGCGCAAAGCTTCGAAAGCACTGTCGACCATCGCGAAGTCCGAATACTTCGCGCGGATTTCGCGGCCCTTGGCCCGCGGTCCCACCCCGAGCATGAAGACCAGCCGCGTTTCTTCGCCGGGCGCAAGGGTCAGGCGCTTGTGCAGAGACCCGCAATGGTTGCCGCCGAGTTCCACACTGTTGGAACATGCGCCGCGCTCTACCGCGATCGGGTTGGTTTCGGTGCGATACGGGCCGAGGAAACTGTCGCGCATTGAGTCGAAGCTATCGGGCTCGAAGTTAGCGGCGAAGTAGTGGAAGGTCCAGGGCTCATAGAAGAAATCGTATTCGATGATGCCGTCTTCACAGCTCGACCCGCTGGCGTAGAGGCTCATCTGCAAGTTCTGGTTATCGATCTCTACGTGATGGAAGGAAAACTCCAGGTACGAGAAGACGCTGAGCGATCGTGGCGCGGCGCCATTGTTGCGAATGCGCACGTCCCATAGCTCCACGTCGTCGCCCTGCGGAATAAATATGGTCTGCTCGGCGTGAAGATCGCGATACTCGCACGAGAAGCTGGAGTACGACAGCCCGTGGCGGCATTCATACTTGGCGTGCGAGAGGTCCTTGCCTGTCGGCTGCCAGGAGATCGACCAGTATTCGCCCGTCTCGTCATCGCGCAGGTACACATAGTGGCCGGGCCGATCGAGCGGCACACCATTCGGCCGGAAGCGCGTGACGCGCTGGTGCTCGGCATGCTTGTAGAACGAATATCCGCCCGCGTTGTGCGAAAGCACCGTGCACAGGTTCTCGACCCCGATGTAGTTCGTCCAGGACACGGGGACGTCGGGGCGCTCGATGACGTACTCGCGATTGGCGTTGTCGAAGTGGCCGTAGCGCATGGGATTCCTCAGACCGTCACGAATTGGCGCAGCCAGGCGAGCAGTTCGTTCGCCTTATGGGGGGAGTCGGCCTCCACTGCGAGCCGCAAGACGGGCTCGGTACCGGAGAACCGCAGCAGCGCCCAGTTGTCGTTTTCGAGGTACAGCTTGATGCCGTCCTCCTGCGAAGTCCTCACCACGGCGTACGAGGCGATGCGATCGCGCCGGGCTTCGCACAGACGGCGCGGAATGGCGATGCGCATTTCCGGCGTGGCGGGCAGGCTCTCTTCTGCCTGATACAGGCGGCCGGTCAGCGCGTAGACGCGCTCCAGGAGCTGCGAAATCCTCTGCCCGGTGCGCGCCAGCATCTCCACCACCAGGGCGCAGGCGAAGATGCCGTCCTTGCCGAGAATGTGGCCGCGAATCGTCAGTCCGCCGGACGATTCGCCACCCAGCACGGCATTATGTTCGATCATCGCGCTGACCACGTGCTTGAATCCGACCGGCACCTCATAGCACTCCTCGCCCAGGCGCGCGGCCAGACGATCGAGCAGATGAGTCGTCGCCAGATTCCGCACAATCCCGCCATGATCTCCGCGCACCTCGTGCAAGTACCAATAAAGGAGCAGCAGCAGATCGTTCACCGAAACATATCCGCCGCACTCGTCGACGATGGCGATGCGGTCGGCGTCGCCATCCATGGCGAGTCCGAGATCGTAACCGTCATCGCGCATGGTCGAACTCAGCAGCCGCAGCGCTTCCGCGTCGGGCGCGGGCGACCGGCCGCCGAACAGCGGATTGTGGCGCTCATGAATGAACGTCACGCGGCAGCGCGCCTCCGTAAGCACCGTCCCCAGCGTGAGCTGGCCGACGCCATACATGGGGTCGACGATCAATTTGAGTCCGGCGTTGCGAATCGCGTCCAGATCGATGAGCGCTTCCACGGCGTCGACATACTCGTTGGTGAAATCGTGCCGGGTCACGACGCCGGCGGCCAGCGCCAGGTCGAGGTCGAGCTTGATTACGCGCTCGGGGGGCAGTGCGTTGGTCTCGGCTTCGATCTGGCGTGTTTCGCGGTCGAGGAGCAGGGATCCGTCGCCGCGAAAGACTTTCAGTCCATTCCACTCGGGCGGATTGTGGCTGGCCGTGAACACCAGCCCGTAGGCCGACTTGCGGCGAGCAGTGGCGTATGTGACGAGCGGAGTCGGCGCGGGCTCCGGCAGCAGAATGGTAAAGATATTGTTGCCCGCGAAGACCTCGGCGGCAGCCTCGCCGGCCTGGCGGGAGAGGAAGCGCCGGTCGTATCCTACTACCACCCCGCACTTTTCCTGGCCGCGCCGCGTAATTTCGTTGGCCAGCGCCTGGCACAGACGACGCACGTTGTGCATGGTGAAGCCTTCGCCAATCACCGCGCGCCAGCCGCCCGTGCCGAACTTGATGAGATTCTGTTCCTCTTCGCGACGCGGCCGGTAAAGCCGTTTGCGCAGGATCAGTTCGGCTTGCGCCAGGTCATCGGCGCTGTTGATGCCCTGCATCTCGTCGGGATCGTAAACCTGGTAGCTCTCCACGTGCAGCGAAGTGCGATTCAGCAGTTGCTCGACGGCGCCGGCCCGCACCGCATACGCGCCCAGACTCATGTCGGCGGCAGCGCCATCGGCGGCGAACAGCGTAGCGTCGGCATTTCGCAGACGGTGGCGATTCAGCAGGCCGCGAATCGAGGTCGCGCGGAAGAGAGGCTTGTCCCCGTACAAAATCAGCAGATCGCCCTGGAAATTTCCTAGGGCGGTGAGCGCGCGGCGCACCGCATCTCCGATCCCCAACGGTTCGTCCTGCTCCACATAGCGATACCGTTCGCCGAGCTGCATGCGAACCTGGTCGCTATGTTTCCCCACCACGACCCACGTATCTTCAGGCGCCGCGACTTCGAGCGCGTTCTCGGCCACGCACTGCACCACGCTGCGGTCGCCCATATTCTCCAGCAGGATGGGATTCCCCGCCGCCAGCACGATGGCTTTCAGAGTGTCAGGCACGGGACGATTGGACCTCCCGATTCGACGTGTCCTGTATGGCGGCGCCCCGTCCGATGGGAATAAAACGCGCCAAAATCAACGCGGGAATTGACGAGATCAGCACCCAGACGAAGAACTTCTGATATCCCAGCGCCATCTGGATTTTCCCGCTCACCGCGCCGGGAATCATGAGGCCCAGATTCATCAACGAATTGGCGAACGCATAGTGCGCCGTCTGATACTTGCCAGGCGCGATCTCCTGCATCATCAGGAGCATCACCCCGACGAAACCGAACCCATAGCCGAACATTTCCACGCTCATCGCCGCGCCGATCAGCACGTGATTGGTCGGCCGCGCCATGCTCAGGTAGACATATGACAAGTTGGGAAAATTCATGGCGCAGATCAGCGGCAGGATGGCCTTCTTCAGTCCCAGCCACGACGTGAAATATCCTCCGAGCATGGTGCCGGCGAGAAATGCCAGCGTGCCGAAAGTGCCGTAGATGGTGCCGAATAAGTCCATCGAAAGACCGAGGCCTCCAACCGCCCGTTTGTCCACCAGGAACAACGGGCCGATCGTTACCACCTGGCCTTCGCCGGCGCGATAGAGCAGGATAAACAGCAGCAGCAGATAGATGTTCGGCTTTCTGAGAAAGCTGATCAGCACGTCCCAGAAGGTGGCAGCCATTTCGCGCAGGTCGCCCGCGTGCCGCGCCGCGCCGCCCGTGGGCAACGCGCGGGAATGATACAGACCGAGCAGGATGAGAATGGCGCCCATGGTGGCGAAGATCGCCATCCAGGCGTGCGGCACATCCATGCGCGATTCCAGATACCCGGCCAGGATGATCAGGCCGCCCTGTGAGAACAGCCGCGCCACGCTGTAAAATCCGCTTTGCCAACCGGCGTAGGCCGCCTGATCTTTCGGCGAAAGGCTGGCGATATACAGCCCATCGGCCGCGATATCGTGAGTGGACGAGCAGAAGGCTACCACCGCGAACAGTACGATACTGTACACAAAGTACGCCGGCAATGGCAGGCACAAACCGATCGCGCCCAGACACAAGCCGCCTACAATCTGCAGCAGGACCACGAAATATTTCTTGGTCTTGAACATTTCGAGCAGCGGGCTCCACAGCGGCTTGAGCGACCATGGCAGCAGCAGCAGTTTGGTGTAGAGCGCGATCGCATCGTTGGCCATTCCCAAACGCTTGTAGAGAATTCCGGCGATCAGGGAAATGGCGAAGAACGGGACGCCCTCCGCGAAATAGAGCGTCGGCACCCAGGCGAACGGTCGAGTCTGACGGGGCTTTTCAGGGTCGGTCATCATCGTGGTGGGGCAGGGCGTAAGTGACGCGGTGGGTGTTTAACCTGCCCCGCAGTCCAAGGGCAAGACTAAAGCGCGAGCCTCGGAAATGTCCAGTTCGCAACGGTTGCGGCGCTGTTTCGACCTGCCGGCAACCAGCATCGCAGTGGCGCACGCATCGCGTCGCGGCCGCTCACTGAGGCACTTCCAATTTCGGAATCGCTTGCGCATGCTCATGATTTCACTCACGTTCGTTGGCGTAACGAACCTGCTGTAACGGTCCCGCAACCGTTGTGAACTGGACTTTGCCCAGGCAAGGGCACAGTATGACCGAGAAGTTGTTGCTTTGGGCAAGCAACTCCGACTCTGGCGGCAGACGGGCCGCTTGCGCTGAAAGTTTGGGAGTCGCCCAAAATCAGAATTGCACGAAGGGTGGTAGAGGCGTTTATGAAGAGAAGCGAATTCCAGGTACGAACCCGGCTCGGGTTAACGTTCATTCTGGCTGCGGCGCTATTCACAGGCATTGCGCAATTCGGTTTCGCGCAAGAGGCCACCGCATCCATCACCGGTAAGGTAACCGATCCGTCGGGAGCCGCCGTAACAGGCGCCACGGTCACCGCCAAAGATATGGACCGCGGCACGCCATCGGTAACCAAGACGAACAACGAAGGCTTTTACACCTTGGCCCAACTGCTGGTCGGGCACTACCAGGTGACTGTCGAGGCGCCCGGATTCAAGACCGCCGTCCACCCGGCGTTTGCCCTCGACCTGAACCAGACGGCGAAAATCGACGTCGCGCTTACGATTGGCGCGGCTTCCGCCACCATCGAGGTTACCGGCGGCGCTCCGGTTTTACAAACCGAGACGACGGAGGTCGGCACAGTCATGGAGTCGGCCGCCATCGCCAGCCTGCCGCTTGAAACGCGAAACTACAACCAACTCACGCTGCTGCTGCCGGGCGCGGTCACCACCAGTCCGGGCGCCTTCAATTCGGGACAGTCCACATTCAATTCCGGCCGGCCGTACATCAACGGCAACCGCGAACAGGCGAACTATTACCTGTTGGACGGCATGGAGAACGTGGAGTTCGTCGACAACAACGTCGCCTACGCGCCGAATGTGGATGCCATGGAGCAATTCAACGTCATCACCAACAACCCGTCGGCCGAGTACGGGCAGTTCATGGGTGGCGTGATCAGTGTCATCACCAAGTCGGGCACCAACTCTTATCACGGCGATCTGTTCGAGTTCCTTCGCAACGACGCGATGAACGCCAATGAATGGTCGCGGAATTTCAGCACCGATCCCGCTGTCAGCGGCAGCCCGCAGAAGCTCCGCTGGAACGAATTCGGCGGAACTTTCGGCGGACCCATTCAGAAAAACAGACTCTTCTTCTTTGTGGACTATCAAGGGTCGCGCTTCGACCATCCCACCACCGTCGGCACCATCAACACCTTCACCGGCGCTGAGAGTGGGCTGAATTTTACCGATCTCGGGGCTTCGCTGCACTATCCCGGCACCAACGTACCCATGCCTGCCAACCTCAATCAGGCCACGCAATGCGGCGCCGGGCAGACCATGGGCATCAACCCCTGCGTCACCTTCAGCAAGGTGGCGCTGAATATTATAAAGGCGCTGCCGCAGCCCACTGGCTCCGCCTTGGTGAATAACGTGCCCAATGCCGAACACGATGTCACCAATGATGACCAGGGCGACGCTAAGATCGATTGGCTTCCCAGCGATAAGGACCGCTTGTCGGTCCGCTACTCCCAGCAAAATGTGGTGCAGCAGTTCGTCAACAGCCAGCCGATTCTCTACAGCACCAACGGCAACGAAAGCCTGCCACTCTGGAACGGAGTGATCAACTACACCAGGACGGTGAAGCCGACCGTCATCAATGAATTTCGCACAGGTGTCAATTACTATCCCGCGGAAGGCAATATCCAGCCGGCTACTTCGACGAACTTCGGCGCACTGGTGCCGGGCGAGCCTACCAGCTTCCTGCCGGGCTTCTCCTTCTCAGGAGCGCCGCTGGGCGGCACCGTCAACGGTCCTTTCGCATTCGGAACGGCCGACGCCCCGGAGATCTTTCACCAGACCTCCATTCTGTTTGAAGATACCGCGCTCTGGACCCACGGCGCGCACAACATGAAATTCGGATTCCAGTTCATCCGCTACCGCAACGACTACATTCCGTCGGTTGTGGCCGATGGCGGCGCGGGCCAAATCGGTTTCAATGGCACTTACACAGGCAATGCGGAAACCGATTTCGTCCTGGGCCTGCCCTCTTACATGGGTATCGGGACTGGATTCGGCGCCACCGTGGGACAGCGCAACAACGCGGTGGGCGCCTATATGCAGGACGATTGGAAAATCGCTCCCAAGCTGACGCTGAATTATGGCCTGCGCTGGCAGTTATTCACGCCCATTTATGAAGTGGGCAATCGCATGACGAACATTCAGGAAGGCACCGGCAAGATCGAACTGGCGGGCGAGAACGGAGTAAGTCGGGCGATGTACAACCAGTACAATGGCATCGCCAATTTCCTGCCGCGCCTCGGGCTGGCCTGGAGCCCCATCAACAACACGGTGATTCGCGCCGCTTTCAGCCGTTCCAGCTTCCAAGAGGGCACGGGCGAATACAATCGCTTGGCCACCAATGCTCCGTGGAACGCCGACCTCTCGGGTAACTGGGATGGCACCAATGGCATTCCGGCCGGCCTGGTTACTCTCGACCAAGGCTTCGGCGGACTCGGCAACACGGCGGGCTGCACCCTCCAGAACGTGACTTCCGCGCCGAAGGCTTGCTTCGGCGGGGTCCGCGTCCACATGACCGATCCCAATTACCGCCCCGCTGTCTCGAACCAATGGAACTTGTCGGTGCAGCACCAGTTCGGTAACGCGACCACGGTCCAGGCCGCCTATGTCGGACAACATAACGACCACCTGGCGACTATCGTCAACGCCGGCCAGGGGCAACTTACCGCATCGGGCGCGATTCTGCCGAGCCCCTTCCTCGCCGGCAATCCCGCGCTGGTTGCCGATGGCACGGGTCAGGTAAGACTGAACTTGACTACTGGCCAGGCGAATTACAACGCGTTACAACTCGCCTTCCAGCAGCGCTTCAACAAAGGCTTGTCCTTCCAGGCCAATTATACCTGGTCGAAATGTCTGACCAATAATAACGGCTACTACGGACGGTACGGCGATGCCGCGGCCAGCCAGGCCAGCAACGACATCAGCTTCCCGCAGGATACCTACAATATGAACGCCGACTACGGCGTTTGCGACCACGACGTGACCAGCGTATTCAATGGCTACGCCACTTACCAGTTGCCGTTCGGCAAAGGCCGGGCCATGGGCAAAGATGTCAATCCGGTACTGGACGCCGTCCTCGGCGGCTGGGACGTGAACGCGGTCTTCACGGTGCATGGGGGCTTCCCGATTACCATGCAGGATTGGGCGGGCGACCCAGGCACCGGTTCCTTCGACCCCCGCCCCAGTTGCAACGGTCCGTCCATCGCGACGCCGTACGCCCAGAATTCGGCAGCCAACGGTGGCGGCTATGTCTGGTTCAGCACCGCCAATATGTCCAACCCAACGGCCGGCCATTTCGGCAATTGCGGCGTGGGCACGGAGCGCGGACCTGGAATCAAACAGATCGACTTCAGCCTGGCGAAGAATTTCGTCATTCACGAAGGGCAGCGGATCGAATTCCGGGCGGAAGCGATCAACTTATTCAACACCCCGGTTCTCGATGTCATCGGATATTCCGCCGATATCTTCGGGGGCTCGGGAGCGGGTGTCGTCAATACCTCCCAAGGCGCTCGCAACTTACAGCTTGGTTTGAAGTACGTCTTCTAGATTTTCAAAGTATCGTTTCGACCTGTCCCGGCTCAGCGTCCACTAGCGCAGGGCCGGGCTTTTTCATATAGTAAGAGTCGCATATGTTTCGGCCGTATACCCGCGCGCTACTCTCCGCCTCGTTCACGATCGGAATCGCCCTTTCCGCTCCCAACCAATCGGTCGCCGAACGCGCCGCCGAACTGGCCGAACATGGCGAGTGCGCCGCCGCCATGCCGCTCATCCACCAGGCGCTGGAACATGACAGCGACATTCAGGATCGTGATTTGAAGCGACGTATGGGCGCGGCCGGCGTGCGCTGCGCCATGATCCTGGACCATCGGGGTGCGGCGACCACCATCCTCGCCTGGCTGCAGGATCAGTTCCCGCACGACGCCGAGATTCTGTTCATGGCCACTCACGTGTATTCCGATTTGTCCGCGCGCAGTTCGAAGGAGCTCATGGATTCCGCTCCCGATTCTCCTCTGGTGGTGGAAATCAACGCCGAGAATTTCGAGCGGCAGGGCGATTGGAAGAAGGCCATCGCCGAGTACCGCGTCCTGCTGGCGCGCGAGCCGAAGATGCCCGGAATTCACTCGCGCATCGGCCAGATTATCCTGACGCTGCCCGCCACCGCCACTTCGAACGACGAGGCCCGCAAAGAGTTCGAACAAGAGCTCAAGGTCTATCCGCAGAATGCCAGCGCGGAATATCTTCTGGGGGAGTTGGCGCGTAAAAGCGGGCAATTGCCGCAGGCCATCGAGCACTATCGAAATGCCGCCAGACTCAGTCCGGGTCTGGCCGAGCCGCATTTCGGACTAGGCCGCTGCCTGCTCGATTCCGATCGCGCGGCCGACGCCGTGGGGCCGCTCGAAACCGCTGTCAAACTCGCGCCCGACAATCCGACCATCCACTTTACGCTCGCCCATGCCTACCAGGAGTTGGGCCGCAAGGATGACGCCGCCCGCGAATTTGCGTTGCAAAAGAGCACCGCGGCCAAGATCCAGCACAACACGGAGACCGTGAAGCGCAATGTCTCCGGCGTACCAACCCCGGCCGGCAAGTGAGATCCGCGCTGCTCACCGCCGTCGCGGCCCTCATTTTCCTCGCGGGAGCATTGGCGTTCCAACGGGCGCAGCCGCACTTTATCGACGTTACCGCTCGTTCGAAGTTCACTTACATCACCAACAACGACCTTTCGGCGCGGAAGTACTTCGTGCAGCCGATGGCCGGCGGAGTCGCCATCTTCGACTACGACAACGACGGCAAAATGGACATCTTCTTCACCAACGGCGCCAAGCTGCCGGAGATGAAAAAGACCGGCCCTGCCTTCTACAACGCGTTGCTCCGCAACAAAGGCGACGGCACGTTCGAAGATGTCACAGCCAAAGCCGGCCTGCTGGGCGAGGCCCTCGGCTATAGTCTCGGCGTCGCCGCGGGCGACTACGATAACGACGGCTTCGAGGATCTCTTCATCTGCAGCGCCGGGCGAAACACTCTCTATCGCAATAACGGCAACGGAACCTTTACCGATGTCACGGCGCAATCGGGTATCGGCGGCAAGCCTGCCGGAACTCTGAGCGTAGGCGCGGCCTGGTTCGACTACGACAACGACGGTCTGCTCGATCTTGTGGTCTCCAACTACACCACCTGGACTCCGCAGACCGACCGGCGCTGCAGCGTCGCCGGGACGGAGTATTACTGCAGCCCGACATTCTATCCGCGCGCCACTCATCGGCTCTATCGCAATTTGGGCCATGGCCGCTTCGAAGATGTGACGGAGGTATCGGGCTTTGCTGCCGCGCCCGGGAAGGGAATGGGGATCTCCATCGCCGACTTCAACGGCGACGGATTCCAGGACGTCTTTATCGCCAACGACACCGAGCCGAACTCGCTGTTCATCAATAAAGGAAACGGAACCTTCGAAGACCAGGCCATGCAGCTCGGAGTGGCATATAACGACGATGCCAAAGCTGTCTCGTCCATGGGCAGCGACGCCAAAGACTACGACAACGACGGCCGCGTCGACATCTTTACCAACAACCTCATGGGCCAGATCTGGCAACTCTACCGCAACCGCGGCGATTTCTTTCGCTACGTCCCCGACCAACTCCACCTGCAGCAACTCAGCCAGCCGCTCTCGGGATGGAGCGCCGCTTTCATCGATTACGATAATGACGGCTGGCAGGACTTGTATTCCGCCAATGGCGACATCGACAACATCAAGCCGAACTCGCGCCAGCACGACACAATGTTCCGCAATCTGGGAGGAAAGCAATTCTCCGACGTGTCCGCCCAGATGGGGGCCGGCTTCCTGCACGCGGGCTATCAGCGTGGCGCGGCGGTCTGCGATCTGAACAACGACGGTTTTGAGGATCTGGTGGTGACCTCACTCATGGAGCGGCCTCGCATCCTTCTCAATTCCGGCGGCAACGGCAACCACTGGCTCACGCTCGACCTGGTGGGACGCAGCAGCAATCGCGACGCCATCGGTGCGACAGTGAAGGTGACGACGGCTTCGGGCCGCCTGCTCTTCAATCACGTTTCGGTGAGTAGAGGGTTCCTGTCCTCGAGCGACAAGCGTCTGCATTTCGGGTTGGGCGACGAACGGCAGGTCTCGTCCATTGAGATCCGGTGGCCGCGAGGCGCGGTGCAGACGCTGAAGGATATTACGGCCGATCGGATCGTGAAGATTGAGGAGACCGCCGGCCCAGGCAGGTGATCCAGGCGGAATCGTGACGGCGTTAGCAAACGCTATCGGCCCATGAATACCGTTGGCGTTCTGCTACACTGATCCGAACATGTGTGGAGTGAGTGCGCCATTAGCCGTAGTAGAACCTCGTCCGCGTATCGGCAGTGGTGCGGTCGCCTGTTTCGCCGTGCTGTTGGCGTTCGGATGGCAACTCTTCACCGTCACTCGAAACTACCACGGTGACTGGACCGCTCTGTATTGCATTGGCGGCGCCCGTCCTCTGCCGCCGCCACTTCGCGATGCTTATCGTTTTCGCGGCAGTACGGGCTTCGACGGGCAGGCATACCTGATGATCGCGCTCGATCCGCTGTTTCGCAACGATCATTCCTCCTATGTGGACGAAGCGGCGCTGCGATACCGCCGGATTCTGCTCCCCGGGCTGGCGTTTATTACCGGGCTAGGCGATCCGCGCCTCATCGTCTACACCTACATCCTGGTAAACCTGGGCTTCCTGTTTTTGGGCACGTGGTGGATGAGCGAATTGACGGCCGTGCAGTTCGGCCACCCGGCCTGGGGATTACTGTTCCTGGCGGTGCCCTCGGTCCCCATCTCGTTGGACCGCCAAACTGTCGACATGGCGCTCACCGCGCTGGTGCTGGGCGCCGCATACGCCTGGCGTACGGAGCGTTGGCCGCTGCTCTTCCTACTCTTGCCGCTGGTAAGCCTGACGCGCGAGACGGGCGTCCTGGTAGTGGGTGGATTTATTCTGGCGTTCCTGTTGCAGCGCCAATGGAAGCGTGCCGCGTGGTGTCTGGCCGGCATGGCGCCGTTCCTGGCATGGTCGTGGTGGGGCGGACTGCATCTTCCGCTGTTGCTGCGCGAATGGCTGCCGGTCCATCCCTACGCGGCGAGCATGCATACCTTGCTCCATCCGCCCGTGCTCCCGTTTTCCGATACCATCCGCTTCCTGGTGGAGTGTTTCGATCTGGCCGCGCTCGCGGGATTCGTGCTCGGCGTGATGCTGAGTGTCCGCACCTGCATGCGGGCGCGCGCTTATTCCGGCCCCATGCTCTCCAGCCTGTTGATCGCCGGTTTATGTGCGTATCTCTTTTCACTGGACGAGTGGATGCACGTCTACGACTACGGCCGCATCGCTTCCCCCATGGCCGCGTTGATCATTGCCGAACGCGCATCTTTCGGACGCCTGTGTTGTCTGCCGGCAATTCTCATGACCTGCCGCGTCATCGTGCAGATTGCTCCGCAGGTGTTCTCCTTCGCGGGCGTCCATTTGTGAGCACTGTGCGTTTGTAGTGCGGCCGGCAGTGGTTCGAAACGCCGCGTGCGGCCGCTGCATCTATATGGATGACAGCTCCCCTTCCGGCGGGGTGCATTGAGAACCAAAGGAGCTGCTTCGCCAGCCGCCCGATATTCGCCGCGAGGAGCTGTCATCGTACTTGAGCCCACGTTGAAACGCGGGTCAGGCGGATCATGAGCCCTGCCACCTATCTGCGCGGCAAGATCGTCGAGCGGCGCGACCTCACTCCCACCTTATGGGCGATTCGTGTGTTGCCTGAGGAGAAGCTGGCGTTCGTCCCCGGCCAGTATGTCGCGCTCGGCGTCCCGCAGGGCGGCAAAATCATCGAGCGCCCCTATTCCTTCGTCAACGCTCCGCACCAGGATGAGTTGGAATTCTTTCTGGAACTTGTGCCCGGAGGACGGCTCACGCCGCTGCTCTATCGGCTGGGAGTTTGCGAAGAAGTCTTCCTGCGCCGCACCGCCAAGGGGCGATTTGCTTTCGATGAAACCGGCCGCCCCGCCCATCACCTGATGATCGCCACCGTTACCGGCGTGGCCCCGTTCCTCAGCATGCTGCGCGACATGGCGCGAAAGGCGGCCCCGCCGCCCGCATCCATTCTGTTGTTGCAAGGCGCGAGCCTCTCGGTGGAACTCGGCTATTCCGGCGAACTCGCCACCTTCGCGCGTGAGCATGAGTGGTTTCACTATGTGCCCAGCCTGAGCCGCGAATGGCTCAGTCCCAACTGGGACGGTGAGCGGGGACGCGTGGACGATATCGTCCGCAAATATGCCGACGCCTTGGGATTTACGGCGGCGCACACCACCGCCTACCTGTGCGGCAATCCACAGATGATTCAGAACGTGCGCGGTATTCTGCGGCGCGGCGGATTCGCAGGCGAGTCTATCCGCGAAGAAATGTACTGGCCGGGCGTTCCCTCCACGCCGGCATCGGTGAGCGTGCCCGTTTGAACTGGTAAGCCGCCCAGTCCTAATGTGCATCGATTGCGATCCGGCGCGCTTATTGCTTGCGGCCGCCGGCTTCCTGCGCGGCGCGGAACTCCTGCGCGGCGGCGTCCGATTTGCCTTCTTTTTGCAGCACCATTCCCAGGTTGTAGTGCGCGGTCGCCAGCCGGGGCTGCAGCCGGACCGTCTCTTCGAACTCGTGGCGCGCCGGCTCCAGTTCGCCGCGCTGCAGATCGATCATGCCCAGCGTATTGTGCGCCTCCGCCGATCCGGGGTCGGCCTCGATCGCCGCCTGTACCTGCTGCTGCGCTTCGCTCCAGTTCTGCGCCATCGCTGCCATCACCCCCAGGTTGTAATGGCCCGCGTAACTGTGCGGATCCACGGCCAACAGGTGTTCAAGATGAGCCCGCGCCTGGTTGAAGTCCTTCTTCTGGAGGTCGATTTCGGCCAGCGCCTCGTCGGCCCTCGAATACCAGGGCTCAAGGGCCAGCGCCGCCTTGAGCTGTTTCTCCGCGGCGTCCATCTGCCCCAGCCGGAAATCGCAGAATCCGAGCTCGAAGTGCGCCTCCCCATCCGACGGCGCGAGTTCGGTGGCCTGCTTGAATTCCGCCGCCGCCTTGCTGAAATCTCCCAGCCGCTGTTGATTCCATCCCAGGTTGAGGTGGATGTCGACGATGTCCGGCAGCTTGTCGCGCAGGCCGCGCAATATGGTGTCGGACTCCGCCAGTTTGTCCGCCGATGCCAACGACAACGCCGTGAGGAACCGTTCGAAATCCACACTGCGATCTTTGGGATCGACGTGCGGCTCGGGGCCTTTCGCCGTCGATCCCGTGAGATAGCCGAGCGAGCGGAGCGCGCTCATGGTATCGGGCTTGGTGGAAGAAGCATGCGCCGGTGTCGCGCTGCCGCGGATCGCCACCATCTTTTCGTTCATGCTGGTAGCGCGCGCCCGGTCCTGCTCGAACAGATTGTGCTGCTCGTTGGGATCGCTCGCCAGATCGTACAGTTCCGGCTTGGGCGCCTCTATATAAAGGTAGTGGCCCTGCCGCAGCGTTCGCAGTGCGGCGCAGCCGAAGTGATTGCGCGCGTACAGGCTTTCCGAATAGACATCCTCGGGTCCGCGCGCCCCAATCAGGCTGTGGCCGCGCATCTCTGCGGGATGCGCGATGCCCACCGCGTCAAGGATGGTGGGCGCGACATCCAGCAGGCTGGCTGGTTCGTCCACACGGCTGCCGGGAGTACGCGTGAAGCCGGCGGGCCAGCGGATGAGGAGCGGCACATGCAGCGTGCTCTGATAAACGAAATATCCGTGGCTGCTCTCGCCGTGATCGCCCAGCCCTTCGCCGTGATCGGAGGTGAAGACGATCAGCGCCTTGTCGAGCAGCCCGCGCTTTTCCAGAAAAGCCCAGAAATCGCCCAGCACGCGGTCCTCGTACCCCACCTCCGCGGTGTAGCCGGCCTCGCCGTGGCGCTGGCTGGGTTCCTGCGGAACGTCGTAGGGCAAGTGCAGATCGTAGAGATGGAGAAACAGAAAGTACGGCCCGCTGGAATTGCGCTCCAACCAGTGCTCGGCCGCGCCCGCCACCTGCGCGCCCGCAAGCTTATGTTCCACCGGGGCGCCGGGCGCCGGATCGTGCGGTTCCACCGGCCCTTCGTACACGTCGAACCCGCGATTGAGTCCGAATCGCCGGTCGAGCACGAAGCTGCTCACGAAGGCCGCGGTCCGGTACCCGCCGCTCTTCAGGATGGTGGCCAGCGTGGCGGGGTTCGAGCCCAGCGGGACTCCGTTGTCTTCCACTCCGGTAGTGAAGGGATAGAGCGACGTGAGGAGTGCGGTATGGGCCGGCAAGGTCAGCGGAAAGGGTGTGTTCACCTGCGAAAACAGCGTGCCTTTCCTGGCGAGTTCGTCGATGTGGGGCGTCGGCCGGCGGTTAGCCTGATAGCAACTCAGATGATCGGCGCGCAGGGTATCGACGGAAATCAGGATGACTGGTGTGGACGCCGCAGCGCAGCAGACCTGGCCCACCAGTGCCGCCAGCGGGAACAACGCGAAACGAAACACTCCATCACTCTAGCATGTGGGCCGAAGAGCGAGTATCATTGATACGCCTTGCAATCCATACGGGGATCGGCAGTAGCTTGCCTGGTGTGCGCGCTGTGTGCGGGCGCGCAGGAGCCGCGCTTCCTGAGCTTCTCGGAAGCGCGCGAAACTCTCAGCGCATTCGGCCGGACGGACGACGCGGCCGCTTGGGACACCTGGGTGCGCGCGCAGGATCGCGAGGTGCGCGCGCGCATTGATCGCGGAGTGGAAGACTCGGTGAGCAATCTGATTCTCTACGGGACCTCATTCACACCGTTGCCGCCGCTCGAATCGGCGAATGCGCTTTCGCCCGAGGGGGCACTTACCGATACCGCCCGCGCGCGTCTGCGTGCCGCGCTTACGGCTATGGATCGCCCGGATGCCGGCGAGCGCCTGCGCTTCGCCCGGGAACTCCTGGCGCGCCATGCCGTGCGCACTCGCGAGGAAGGCGAACGGCTCCTCGACTCCAACCTGGTGCGGTTCCTGCGCGAGCAGCGGGAGTATGAGCAGAAACTGGCCGCCGCCGCAGCCTCCGGCAATCCGGACGAAGCGCGCTTCGTGCGATCCACGCTTTACGACCGGCGCGGGCTGTCGGTCGACACGTCGCTGCTGCCGAACTTCGCGCTCGAAGATACGCTCGCGGCGATGCTGCGCAAACATGCGATCGCGCCCGCCAGCATTCGCACTATCGCGGTGATCGGGCCGGGGCTCGACTTCGCCGATAAGCGCGGTGGCTACGATTTCTATCCCCTCCAGACCATCCAGCCGTTCGCCATGATGGAGGCCACCATCCGGCTCGGTCTGGCGAGCGGCGACGGCCCGCGGGTAACCGCTTTCGACCTGAATTCCATGGTCCTGAATCACGTGCGCCAACTGGCCACGAAGGCGCGCGCCGGCGCGGCCTACATTCTCAATCTGCCTCACGAGGCGGACGCCGACTGGACCGCGCCGGTAATGGCCTACTGGCAGCATTTCGGCGACCGCATCGCCTCGCCCGCCCCCGCCGCTCCGGCGCCGAAAGGCGTCACCCTGCGCGCCGTCTCGGTGGCGCCGCAGTACGCCGCACGCCTCAGTGCGCGCGATCTCAACGTAGTGGGGCAGGTGGCCGACGGCGAACAATTCGACCTGGTAGTGGCCACCAATATTCTGGTCTACTACGATCGCTTTCAGCAGGTGCTCGCACTGAACTCCATCGCGCGCATGATGGCGCCCGGTGGCCTCTTCCTTTCCAACACCGTGCTGCCGGCTGAGCGGCCCGCGGAGTTCGACTATCTGGGGCGGCGCAGCGTCTCCTACAGTGTGTCGGGCGCCTACGGGGACGATATAGTGGTCTACCGGCGGAAGTAATGGCCGTCGCCATACTGCGAGCGACAGATGCTGAGAACGTTATCGGTTTTGCTGGGGCTGTGTTTCTGCGGCGTAGCCTTCGGGCAGACGGATCAGAAGGCTCTTCGCGTCGAAGTCGCCTCAGTGAAACTCTCTCCGCCGGATGGGAAGCGTAGTGGTGTTGTCGGCTGTAAGGGTGGGCCGGGAACTACTGACCCCGGTCTCTTCGCCTGTACCAATACCAGTCTTGCGAGCCTGTTGGTTTTTGCATTTCACGTGAACCAATACCAGATTCTTGCGGTCGACAATCTCACGGCCTACGACCTTTCTGCCAAAGTGCCGGCCGGAACAACCAGGGAGCAGTTCGCTCTCATGCTGCAGAATCTCTTGGTCGAACGGTTCCAGCTTTCGTACCACTTCGAAAAAAAGAAAGGGCCGGTGTTCGATCTGGTCGTCGCCAGGAGTGGCTTGCAGATGCAGGAGTCACCGCCCGCGGGCGCCGGGGACGAATCGACTGGGTCAAAAGCGATTGCTCCCGGCGGCATCGCGCTCGATTCTGCCGGCTTTCCAAAAGTGGCGGCGCCCCAGCGGGGAACCGTTTCGATGTCGGCGCAGGGCGGACTTTTTCGGTTGGTATGTAGGGATGCGAGTATCCAGTTCTTAGCCGGGATGCTGGCGGCCCAGATCGGTGCGCCCGTGACAGATTCCACCGGGTTGAAGGCTAACTACGATTTCACCTTATTCTGGATAGCGCCGCAATTGCAAGGCGTCGTCGATGGACCTACGCCCTCGCAGGCCATTGAGGAGCAACTCGGGCTCAGGCTGGTCCGGAGACGCGGATGGGTCGATCTGTTCGTCATCGACCACGTTGCGGGAACTCCGGTCGAAAACTAGTTCACAAAAAAGAAGCGGCCCGGTCCACGAGGGACCGGGCCGCCAAAGTACAACTGATCGATGCTTAGAACGTCACGCGGCCGCCAAGTTGCAAGCGGCGCGAAGGAGCGCCACCCACCAGCAGATTGGCGACGCCGAAGTCGCCGGCATTCACGTTGGTATCGATGCCGTCGAAGTTCGGATGGTTGAGGAGGTTCAGGGCTTCAAAGCGGAGTTGCAGGTGAACCGTCTCGGCGATCTTGAAGTTTTTCAGGAGCGCACCATCGAGGCCGTTGAACCATGGCCCGCGGAACAAGTTGCGTCCCAGGGTGCCGAAATGGACTCCGTATCCTGTAGGATTCACGAACAGGGAATTCGGGGTGGTCACGCCGTAGGAAGCGTTGCACGCCGCGATATTGGTCGATTTGGAGCCGGTGAAGCCGCAGCCGATTTCGTTGCCGTCCGTGAAAATGCCGTTGGCCGCACTAGAATGCGAGTACACCGCGCTGGCCGAGGCACCGACGAAATCGGGCCTGTCATTGCCCACACCATCCAGGTTATAGTCGCCGCCGATGTTTTCCGGATAGCCGTTGGGATCGAGAGCGTTCCCCACATAACGGCCACGGCTGTTGTACACGTCGATCGGGTGACCCGAGTAGCCCTGGTAGAAGCCGGAGAGCTGCCAGCCGCCGAATACGCGGCCAGCGAAGCCTTTTTGATCCTTCAGGAAGGGCAGTTCGTAGGTCAGAATCACCTTGAAGTTCTTCTGGTGATCGAACGCGCCCGGACCGTATTCCAGGTTCGGATGGCTGTCGCTCACAAAATAGAACGGCTGGCTGTATGCGCCCGTGCTGGTTGAGCCCGTAAACAGGTCCGAGCCCTGATCCATCAGCCGCGACCAGGTGAAGCTGAATTGGAACTGCAATCCGTTGCTATAACGCTTCTGAACTTCGGTGACCAAGGCGTTGTAGTTGGAGTTGAGATTGTTGGCGCGATAGTTGAAGCCGCTGTACAAAGGGTTGGGGCGGGAATTGGCAGTGCTCAGCGTGGGGTTATATTCCGAGCCGTCGAAGCGATTGAGGTTCATCAACTGCGAGAGGTGCCGCCCGAAGGAACCCTGATAATTGACGCGCAGCAGGAAGTTCTGCCAGAACTGTCGCTCCACACCGAGGTAGTAGTTCTCCACCGAGGAGTCCTTCATGTGGACATCCATGGTGCGAACCGAGACGCGCGAACAGCAGTTCGCGGTTCCGGGCACGCCGGGGATCGATCCCGCGGTGTAGCCCGCGATGCTCGGAGGCAGGGTGTAACTGATGTCGTCGCCGGCCGTGGCGTCGTGGTCGAGCAAGGCGTAATAAGGCGGATTCCAGGCGCCGTTCGACCAGATATTGTCGAAGAGGCGGTCATAAGAGATGCCGTAACCGCCGCGGATGGCGGTCTTATGATCGCCGAACGGATCGAACGCGAAACCGACACGGGGACCAAAATCCTTGTTCGGCGTCTTCCACATACTGGTCACGGGGCCCACACGGGCGGCTGCCACGCTGGCCGGGTCGTAACCGTTGAGGTTGGTGAATTGCGCGATTTCGTTGTTGGCTTCCGTCGGCGCGCCATACCGCTCCCAGCGCAGGCCGAGGTTGAGAGTGAGTTTCGGGCTCACTTTCCAGTCGTCATTCACGAAGAAATTGGTGTCCTTCATGATGTAGTGCTTGTAAGCCGTTGCCGGGCCGCCGGTGCTCGGATTGATCGACAGCTCCGAATAATAGGGGAAGTCGTGCTGGAAGTTGCTGTCCGGATAGTTCTCCACGTTGTTGATGATGCCGCTCGGGGTGGAAGCGCCAACCGACGCTGCCGTGGGCCCGAGGGTATTCGCAAATTCGTAGAGACCGGGGCTCCCCAAGTCCCAGTTGCGATACAGGATACCGTACTGAAAGCCGCCGCCGAATTTAAATGTATGCGCGCCTTTCGACCAGGTCAGGTTGTCCTGGAATTGCCAGCGGTCTTGCACGAACCCTTCCACCAATTCGCCCTCATACGGGCCGAAACCGGTGGACAGGCCGTCGTAATTAGCATCGTCCAGATAGATTTCGGGCGACGTCGCCTGACCGTTGTTGGCCAGATTCACCGAATAATGACGGTTGTGCGCGACCGTCAACTCGTTCAGGAGCGAGGGGGAAAAGACGTTGGTGTCCACCAGCGAAAGATTGTGGTAATGCTCGTTGTCCTGATACGGGATGTTGGCGGAAGTAGTCGGATGACCGCCACCCCACTTGTCGTTATACCCATAGCGCTGGACGTTCGCGGTAAAGCTCAGCCGATTCTTCTCGCTGAAGTTCTGGTCGATACGGCCGACATAGGTGTTCTGTCCCGTGAGGATCGGGTCGAAGATATTGACGCAGCCGAGATGCCCGATGGCATCGGGATAAAAGTCTGCTTCCGAGGGGCAGAGGGCGTTCGAGGTCAGCGGGGGAAACTGCTTCAGGTAGGCAGTCGCGATAGGGCCGGCCCCGGTAGTGATCGTGCTCAGTTCAGCGGGAGTCATTACCGTTGACACGATCGTGTTGCCCTGGTGCAGATCCAGGCGGTCGTACGATGCCATGAAGAACGTCTTGTCCTTCTTGATCGGACCATCCACCTCGCCGCCGAACTGATTGCGGATGTATTCCGGGTTCGGGTTGCCGGCGCGATTGTCGAAGAATGTCGACGCGTTGAAGTCGGTGTTGCGGTTGAACTCGTAGGCCGCACCATGGTACTTATTCGTGCCCGACTTCTGAATAGCGCTGACCAGCGCGCCCGCCGCATGCCCGTATTGCGCGCTCATGCTGTTGGTGAGCACCGTAAATTCGCTCACCGATTCGAGCGGCGGCTGGACGTTGTAAGAGCCCTCGCTGAAGTTGTCGTTGTTGTCCGCGCCGTTCAGCATGTTCGTGGTGCCCGACTCGCGGACGCCGCCCGCGGCAACGTTGAAGTTCATACCCTGCGTGGTCGCGGGGGCCACAAACGCTAAGTCGAAGACATTACGGGTCAGCAGCGGCATGCTGTCGATCGTCCTGGTATTGACGGTGGTGGCCAAATCGGACGATGCCGTCTGTACCAGCGCAGCCGACGCCTCGACTTCCACCGAGGTGGTGGCGGAAGCTACCGCGAGCGTTACATTGACAGGCACCGTTTCGCTGGCGTCCACCTTAATGTTGGTAATTTGCTTTTCGGTGAAGCCGTTGGCCTTCACGTCCAGCTTATACATGCCCGGGGGCACCAAAGAGAAGCGGTATTCACCGCTGGCATTCCCTTTAGTGGTCTGGTTGACAGCGGTGTCGACGTTGGTCAGCACCACATCCGAGCCTGGAATGATCGCGCCGGTCGTGTCAAAAACACTTCCGGTAACGACACCTTGCACGGTTTGCGCGTCCGATAAGCTCGCGCCCGCGAGCAACAGAACTGCGCAGAGGAGACTCCGAGACAAACCGCTCATACCTGTAATTCCCCTTTCACACGTACCCCCGACGACACGGGAAGGGCAACGTTTTCACGATTGTAACCTGCACAGTGTGAAAGTCAACGGAAAAATTAACCTCGACTAACAATTCTGAACGTCTTTAACATCCTGCAACCTGTTTAATTTCCAACGAATAGTGGCCATAGCCCAAACGAGCTATTTAGGGATTTCCCCGCCATCCAGGGCTTACCCCGGGGCCGAATTTTCACACTAGGAAACCACCCTTGATCGATGGCGGGTTGTAAGAAGCGGTACGATTAGGTCTCGATGCAGGTGCGACGGTCCCGTAAGTTTGAGAAGTCAACCTTGCGGCCGACCGTCCGTTTGATTTGGCGGGCGCTTCCGATTTCCCTATCCTTGTTCGCGCTGGCCGCGTGCGGGAACCGGCCGCCCTCGGGCCGCCTCATCGTCCTCGGCGTGGACGGCATGGACCCCGGCTTCGTGGAGCGGCACTGGGATGCGCTGCCGAATCTGGCGGCACTCCGCCGGCAGGGCGGCTTCACCAAACTAGGCACCACCATCCCGCCGCAGAGTCCGGTCGCATGGTCTACCTTCATCACAGGCCTTGACCCCGGGGGACACGGCATCTTCGATTTCGTCCACCGCAATCCCGCCGATATGCAGCCCTTTTCGTCGATGGCCGTAACCGACGAACCGGCGCACACCCTCGCGATCGGCCCTTACCTGCTGCCCCTGACCTCGGCGAGGGTGCGCTTCCTGCGCCAGGGGGAAGCCTTCTGGCAGATGCTGGAGGATCGCGGCGTTCCGGCGACGGTTATCCGAATCCCCAACAATTTCCCGCCGCTCAAAAGTAAAGCGTTCACCCTGGCCGGCATGGGCACGCCCGACCTGGCCGGCACTTTCGGTACGTTCTCCTTCTATACCGAGGACCCGGACGAAGTGCCGCACGATGTCGCCGGCGGGCGGATCGTCAAGGTGCAGCGTCAGGACGGACGCGTCGCCATCCCCATCGAAGGTCCGGCCAATACCCTGCGCAAGGACCGCGCCGCGACTTCGGTCGACATGTCGGTGGACATAGACCCACAACAGCCGGCGGCGCGCTTCCGCCTGGGTGGCAGCGATTTCATCCTCAACGAGCACGAGTGGTCGGGGTGGATTCGTGCGGACTTCCCGCTGATTCCCGGTATTCGGTCGGTACGGGGTATGTTCCGGGTCTATGCCCGGCAGTACCATCCGGTGTTGCAGCTTTACGTCTCGCCGGTGAACATCGACCCCGCCGATCCCGCGCTGCCCATTTCCTCCCCCGCCGGATACAGCGGCCAACTCGACCGAGCCATCGGGCCGTTCTATACCCAAGGGATCGCCGAAGACACCGCGGTGTATCGCGCTGGATACTTCGATCTGTCCGAGTTCCTTTCGCAGACCAGCCTGGTAGCCGCCGAAGAGACCCGGTTGATGCAGCAGGCGGTGGCCGATTTTCATTCGGGCTTTCTGTTCGTTTACTTCTCCACGATCGATCAGAATTCGCACATGCTCTGGGGCAAACACGAAGCGGAACTGCTGGAGGCGTATCGCACCGTCGATCGCGATATCGGCTGGGTGACCGCGCATGCCGGTTCGGCCACCGTGGCGGTAATGTCCGATCATGGATTTACCAGCTTCGACCGCGCCCTGAACCTCAATTCGTGGCTGCGGAGCGAAGGCTTTCTGCAGTTGGACGACTCCGGACTCGCCGCGGCTGACGAAGGCTTTGCGCACGTGGACTGGTCTCGTACCCAAGCCTATGCCATCGGTCTCAACGGCCTCTATCTCAACCTGCGCGGCCGTGAGCGGCAGGGCATCGTGCCCGGCGACGCGCGCGACGAATTGTTGCAGCGTATCTCGCGACGTCTGCTCGCGCTGCGCGATCCAGTGGATCGGTCGCCGGTGGTGGACGCGGTTTACGACCCGCGCAAGGTTTTCCATGGACATAATCTGGCGTCCGCGCCCGACCTGATTGTGGGCTACGCTCCGCGCTATCGCGGCTCCTGGCAGACGGCGCTTGGCGCCACACCGGCCGAAGTGCTGGAAGACAATCGCGACGCCTGGATCGGCGACCACTGCATCGATCCGCGCGCGGTGCCGGGCCTGCTGGTGGCGAATCGGCCGCTCCGGCTGGCGTCGCCAACCCTGGCGGACCTCCCGGTGACGATCCTGGCGGCATTTGGATTACCGCCCGGCAAGGGGATGGAAGGCCACCCGGTATTTTGAGGTGCGCGGGCTGAATTGACAATCGCGACGCGGGGTGCCATGCTGGCGGGCGTTAGATCGATGAACAGTTCCATCAAAGTGAAGAAGGAGTTGCTGCAGCGCATCGAGCGGTACGCCACCGCTGCCGGATACAGCTCCGCGCAGGAATTCGTGGAGCACATCGTCGAGCGCGAACTCGCCAAACTGGAGGACGCGCAGAGCGACGAGGAGATCGCCCGGAAACTCAAAGGTCTGGGCTACATCGATTAATCCATGTCTTTTGTGACGCTGGCGGCTTTCAGCGCCGCTGCCGGGGTGGTAATTCTGTTGGCGTTCAAGGCCGCGACCAACCGGCGAGCCCTCCAGGCCACACGCCGTAAACTGCGCGCGCACCTGCTGGCCATCCGGCTCTTTGCCGACAATCCGGGGCTGATTGTGCGGTCGCAGGGACGCCTGCTGCTGGAGACTGCCCGTTACTTTGTATTACTGCTGCCCGCGTTTCTATTGGTGGGTGTCCCGCTGTTTCTGGCATGGGACCATCTGGACGCCATCTGGGGACGGGCGCCCTTCGCGCCCGGCGACACGGTGATGGTGACGGCGCAACTTCGCGATGCGGGCGCCGACACGCGGCTGGCAGTGCCTGGGTGGCTGGTGATCGCCTCGCCTGCTGTTCACTCCGCCGCCGGGCACGAAGTGAGCTGGCGCCTGCGAGTGCTGCGGGCAGGCTCGGGCGAAGTGGTGGCGACCGCGGGGATGCAGCGCGCAACCATGCGGATGGAAGCGCGTCCTGGCCTGCACTACCTTCGCGGCAGGGTATCGGCCGGCGCCGGCGCCATCGAGCGGCTGGAAGCGCCATATCCAACCGCGGACATCGGCGTTCTGGGCATCGTCGCCGGGTGGCCGGTCTGGTTCGCCGTCTTCTCCACTGCGACGGCACTAGCGCTGCGCCATCGTTTGCGCGTCACACTCTGAGGGCGCTGCCGTCCATCCAGCCGGGGCGGGCGACTCCGAACAGATCGAGCATGGTGGGCGCCATATCTTCGATGCCGGGATTCTCCGCCGTCAACGGCAGGTTGGAGAACAACACTCCCGGCACCAGCAGCGGATCGACGCAGTGGTCGCCGCTCCACGCTTTGGGATTGTCGTCGACGATCGAGCCGGAGAGCTTGCCCAGGGCCGATTCCCAGGAGACGCGGTAGCCGTCGGCGTAGCCCACGATCAGGTCGGGCGCAGCGTTCAGGTATGGCCCGCGGTAGAGCGTGGCAGCTTCATAGACGTGCGCGATCGGCGTCTGGCCGTCGTCGTCGCGCAGCGCCGTCAGGCCGGCGGCGATCTCCTGCCGCAAAGCGGCCGCCTCTTCCTGCGGCACGATGCCGCCCTGCTCGCGCCCGCGAAGATTCAAATAGAGGCCCGAAAGCCCCAGCCCGTAAGCGCGCGTGCGGCTCCAATCGACGTCGCTGAAGAACGGACGTGGCGCGCCCTCCGCCAGCGCCTCGCGCAATACCAGATAGCCGTGCCGGTGCAGCCAGTCATTGAGGTGGACGCAGCGCCGGAAGGAGCGGAAACCGTGATCGGAAAGAACGAAGAGTGCCGTGTCGCGGTCCACGAACGGCAGCGTTTCGCCCACCAGCGCGTCCATGCGGGCGTACATCTCTTCGATCACTGCGGCATGGCGGTCGCCCGCACAATTCATCTGGCGATGAAACATGTGCTGCACGCGATCGCTGGTGTCGAACACGCAAGCTACGACGCCGCGGCGGGCGTTGCCCAGCGCGGAGAGGAACATGGCGCGGCGCTCCGCGAAAATATCCCACGCCTGCTGGAGAAAAGCGTCGTGGTCGATGACGCCCTCATTCAGCGCCCAGGTGTCTTCGGCCATCCCCGCGGTGGCGAATGGGCCGGCGATTCCGGCGAGGTACGGCGCGTAATACGCCGGGTGGCTGATGGGCAGCGCGGGCCGTTCGGGATCGATCTGGATGGGCGTCATGTAGAGCGAGACGTGGTCACCCGTCTCGGTAAGCAGAAAGCGCGCCAACCCGCTCACCTTCGGTCCGAGCGCCGAGCGGAATGCGAGCGTCGTCCAGGCGGTGTACTCGCCGTTGGGCAACGGGTAGCGCTCGCCATCGATCTCGAGCTCCGCGCCACCTTGCGCGAGCACGCGCAGGCGGAGGGGAATCGCGATGGGCGCGGCGTGCTCCTCGAAGGTATCGGCCGGCCCTTCGATGCGGCCTTCGAGCCACTCGCCGGCGCGCCGCAGGGGGTAGCGGCTGCCGTTCTCGTACTCTACGCGGTCCACGCGCGTCGTGAATTGCGAGAAGCTGCCCTGGGTGCCGCGCAGATCGGGCACGCACATGGCGGAAAGCAGGCGGCCGGGGAACTTCTCGGGCGGAAAGGTGATGGGCAGCCGCAGAATGGTGCAATCCACGCCGCGCTCCCCCAGGATGCTCCAGAAAGGACGGCTCTTGCGGCGCAATTCCACCGGCGTGCGGCTGAGCGGAATGCGGTAGCGGCCCAGTTTCAGAACACGCCGCGGCTGGCCCACGCGCGCCGAGGAGAGCTGCGGCATGCAGGTGCGCAGATCGCGATCGAGAAAGTCGAAGATATTGTGCTTGGCGGGGTGGACGCCGGTGGCGAAGGTCGACCATGCCACCGGGGACAGCGCAGGGAAGGTGGTCCGCAGGCGATGGTAGCTGCCGCGCGCGCGCAACGCGGCGAGGTGCGGGAGGCGGCCCTCTTCCATCATGCGCTCGGCGATCTGCGGATCGAACCCATCGAGCCCTAACACGATTATTTTGTGTACCTTGGCGGCTGCATAGACGCGCCCGCGGCGAGCCAGGCGCCACAGGGTGCGGAACGGCCAGAGCAGGACGGAGAGGGCGCCCATCACCAGGCCGGCGAGCAGCGTGAGGAACGAACCCAAGAACGCGAAGCCCGCGCCGGGCCCGATGTACGCCGGCAGGAAGGGCAACGCCATCAACGGAGCTTGCCCTCGAGGAACGGCACTTCGAGCACCTTCTCATGCACGATGGGGCCGTGTCCGAAATAGCCGTCTTCGCCGAACAGTTCGCCATGGTCGGCGGTGATGGTCACGTAGGTATTCTTGGGCGCGATGTCGAACAGCTCTTCGAGCACCGTATCGAGGTACTTCACGGCGGCGATCTGCCGCTGTCGCAGGCTGGCAAGCTGGCGCGGGTTGAAGAACTTGTCGCGCTTGCGCGGCAGCTTGCCTCCCACTATGCCGTCGTCCAAATGTTTGAAGACGCCGTGCACCCCGTGGATGCGCGGCCACTGGTCCTCGGGTTCGTCGGGCAGCGCGTAGGGGTAGTGGGTTTCACCCACGTTGAGCAGATGAAACGAAGGCTTGTCTTCGGGGAACTTCATGGCCCGCACCATGGCCCGCATGTCGTTGTGGCGCTCCATCAGGCGGAAGGAATCGAAGCCCTGATTGATGGGCGTTTTGGGATTGAGCACCGGAAGCGAGACCATGGCGTGGGTGGAGTAGCCCAGGGTATCGCGCAGAAAGTGCGGCAGGTACAGCCGCGGCACCAGCGATTTGAATTCGATATCGGTGCGGCCGAGTCTCTCGTTGAACTGAAGGAAATCGCGCTTGTAGTATTCCGAGGCGAAGACGTGTTTGGGGCTGGTATGGGGCATCAGTCCCATGAGGAGATTGTAGTGCGAGGGCGCGGTCCACGAGGCGTACGACCAGCGGCGCTCCAATTTCCCGAGCTTCCGCATGACGGCGGGCCGGGCTTTGACGAACGAATCGTAGCGGCAGCTATCGAGCACTACCAGTATGTAATGGTGGCCAGCCGGCACGTGCCGATTATACCCCTGGTCCGGGATGCGATCCTGCCTGACGCTACGCCAGGTCGAATTTTTCCTGGTGCAGCAGGGGATCGCTCTTGACGATCACGGTGCGCCCGAGGATCTCTTCGAGTTCCTGCAGGTAGGTATTCTGGTTCGACTTCAGCAGCTTGGCGACGTCGGGGGCGACGCGCAGCAACACGTCCTTGCCTTCCACCGCGCGTGCGATTTTGTGCGCTTCCGTGAGGATCTCACCCACCAGGGTCTGCGGACTCTTGACGTACCCGGCGCCTTCGCAGTATGGGCAGGGTACGCAGAGCGTACGCTCCAGGCTCTGCTTCACGCGCTTGCGGGTGATGGCCACCAGTCCGAAATCGTTGAATTGCAGAATCTTGTTGGGGGCGCGGTCGGCGCGCATGGCCTCTTCGAGGGCCTGCATCACCTTCTGGCGATTCTTGCGCTCGTCCATGTCGATGAAATCGATCACGATGATGCCGCCCAGGTCGCGCAGGCGGATCTGGCGCACGATCTCCTTCACCGCATCGGTATTGGTCTTGACGATGGTGTCTTCCAGGCGATTCGACTTGCCGACATACTTGCCGGTATTGATATCGATGGCGACCAGCGCCTCGGTCTGGTTGATGACGATGCACCCGCCCGACTTCAGCCACACCTTGGGGCGCAGCGCCTTCTCCAGTTCGGACGTGATGTTGAACTCGTCGAAAATCGGCGTGGAGCGCGTGTACAGTTTTACGCGGCCCACCAGGGTGGGCTGGAAGCGCTGCACGAAACGCAGCACGCTCTCGTAAATTTCCTCGTTATCTACCCAGATGTTTTTGAACGAGCTGGTGAGCTGATCGCGGAGGATGCGCTCGACGACGTTGAGGTCGTGATGGATGAGCAGCGGCGCGGGCTTGCGCTCGGCCTTCTGCCGCATATCGAGCCACATGTTGTAGAGGAACATCATGTCGGCCCGCAGTTCTTCTTCGGTGCGGCCATCGCCCGCGGTGCGCACGATATATCCGCCGGGGATGCCGGTGCGGTTGGCCTGCAGCACGCGCTTCAGGCGGAGCCGTTCGTCGTCGCTGGGGATTTTGCGCGAGACGCCGATGTGGTCGACGGTCGGCATGTACACCAGGAAGCGTCCGGGCAGGGCGATGTGCGAAGTGATGCGCGCGCCCTTCTGTCCCAGCGGCTCCTTGGCGATCTGGACGATGATTTCCTGCCCTTCCTTCAACAGGTCGCTGATGGAAGGCGGCGCGTTCTTATCGCGCGGTTCAGGATTGCCGCGGCCCGGCGCGGTGCGCTGTTCGGGACGCGATTCCTGCCGGGTTTCCGGCCCGCGGGTAGCTTCCGCCACGCCGCCGGGCGCGACGCCGCGGTTATCGCCATGATTGTCGCCGCGATTATCGCCGCGATTATCGCCGCGGTTATCGCCGCGGTTATCGCCGCGACCGTCCCCGCCGCGCGATTTGCGGCGCATGCGGCGCGATACGCGATGCTGGTAGCGAGGACCCTGTTCGCGCAAAGTGGCGGTCAGGCTGGTGGGCATGCGGGCCGGTTCGGGCCCTTCGAAATCCACCGCGGGAACTTCTTCCCCGTCGATGGCAGGCTCACCCTCTTCCAGCGGCGGCTCATCGCCGGGGCCGGCTTCCTCTTCGAGCGCCATGGCTTCGGCTTCGGTGATGGGTGCGTCCCCGGCGTCGGTCTCGCAATCGATCCCGGCCGCTTCCTCGGCGGGCGGCTCTTCGAATTCGGGCTCTTCGGTTTCGGGTTCGGAGAAGGCGGGCTGTGCGGCGGCAACCGGTTCGGGTTCGGGCTCGGCTTCGACCTCGGGTTCCGGCACGACGGCGACCGGAGCCACGGCTTCCTCCGCCACTGCCTCCTCGGCCGGATCGTCCCCTTCCGGCTCACTGAATTCCACCTCGATCTCTTCGATCTGATCTACGATTTCTTCCCCGCCTTCAATCTCCTCCGCCTCAGCGTCGTCGGCCGGAGCGGTGTACTTGGCCAGCGACTCGCCGGGCAGCACCAGAAAGTCTTCCGCTTCCGCGGCGGCGAATGCGGCCGGGGCGGGAGAGGGCTCGACCTCGGGATGCGGCGCGGGGACTTCCGCCATCGGCGGCGCAGCAGCGGCACTTTCGGGGCCGCCGCCCCGCTGTCCGGGCGAATAGAACTTGGAATCGGGCAATCCGCCGCGACCTTTACCGCCGCGGCGACGGCGTCCGCGGCGCCCGCGAGGATCGCGGTCGTCACGGCGCTGATCGGCTGGACCTTGATAAGACGATGGCGGCGCGCCTGCGGGGGCAGGGGCCGTAACGGCCGGCGGCGGCGCCGCTTCTCCCATGGGAATGGCCGGGACGCTTTCCGCCGGCGCGGGTGGCGCCATGGCTTCCGGAGGGGCGACCGGCTGGCCGGTGCGATCCAGCTTGAGGACCTTTTCCTCCACGCCGGTGACGATCTTGTCGTATTCGTCGTTGTCTTCGAAGAAATCGGAGACATATAGGAAGGCATCGCGTTCCAGGCCGATGTCGACGAATGCCGACTGCATGCCCGGCAGGACGCGAGTCACCCTGCCTTTGTGGATACTGCCCGCCAGCGAGTATTCATTTTCGCGCTGGTGGAAAATCTCGACTACCTGATCGTCCTCGATCATCGCCACGCGAGTTTCGTGGCGATTCGCAGAGATCACTAACTCTTTCGACATCGAATACCTCCACGGAGCGTGGAGAGCCGGACGGCACAAGGAAGGTGAGCGCCCGATGTTTCGGGTCCCTCGCGTACAGCGGGAACCTGCGCGAAACTCGTTACCGCCTCACACTGACCGGGGGTGGAGTAGCTCGCTCATACACCACCCGGCCGGAAACCAACTGCTCTTCCTCGGGGAAGCGCCTCAGCGCCGCCGGCGGGTCTCCCACAGGCTCCCGATAAAACCCTTCTTTAATTCACAAATCTTCTGAGGCGGACGTTGTTCACCAGCCCCAGGGCCAAAAAACTCGTCCAGATACTGGAACCGCCGGCGCTCATGAAGGGCAGCGGGATTCCAGTCACCGGCATCAGACCGGCCACCATACCCACATTGATCAGGATGTGCGAGAGCAGCAACGCAGCTACCCCCATGCAAATATACATCCCCGCCCGTTCCGGAGCCGTCTGCGCATTCTGAACAATGCGCATGATCATCACAAAATACAACGCCAAAACTACCACTACTCCTACGAAACCGTGCTCTTCGGCAAAAGCCGAGAAAATAAAATCTTTGCCCGGCACCGGTAGAAAATGGAGTTGAGCCTGGGTGCCTTTGGTGACCCCCTTGCCAAACATCCCTCCCGACCCGATGGCCGTTTTCGACTGCAATACCTGGTAACCCGCACCCTGCGGATCTTGATCCGAGTCGAGAAAACTTGTCAGCCTTGCCCTTTGATAATCCTTCGCGAAGTGCAGCCCCACGGGAATCATCAGCGCCGCGCCCAACACCACGATCGCTATGTACTTCCAGTGCAGCCCCGCTATGAATATCCCTCCCGCCAGAACCGCGACATACGTAAGGGCCGTCCCCAGGTCCGGTTGCGCCAGCACCAGGGCAGCGGGAACCAACACCAAGCCCGCCAGTTTTAACATCTCTCCGAGTTCGAGGTCGTCCTTCTTTAAATCCGTCAGGAAGCGGGCTACCAACAATATTATCACCAGCTTTACGAATTCCGATACCTGCAAGTGGATTCCGGTGTGACCGATCGGAATCCAGCGCCGCGAGCCGAAAGTCTGCTCGCCGAGGACGAATGTCCCCAATAAAGCGACGGTTCCTCCCAGGTACATCAGGGGTACGTGGTGGAGAAACGCGTGGTAATCGGATGGGATCACGATCCACATGAGTACCAGGCCGCCGGCTATATAGAAGATCTGCTTCCACCAGGAGCTGTGCGATTCCGTACCCAAGGTAGCGCTGTAAATCTGGAGCACTCCGACCGCGCAAATCAGCAAAACGATGATCAGCAGGGTCCAATCGATGTCGCGTGGGGCTAACGTGCGGGACATATCAGTTGTGCGCCGGTTGCGGCAAATCCAGTGTACTCACCTTCGCCAGGCCGGCAGTGACGGCGGTCTTTTGCTGCAGCCAGGTCTGAATTCTGGTCTTCTTATCGAAATACGCCTTCACTACATCGCGCACAATGGGACCGGCCAGATTGCCGTGCACGCCATGCTCGAATAGCGCGACCACCACGATCTCGGGATTCCGCCGCGGCGCGAAGCCCACGAACCAGGCGTTATCCTTTAATCCCGTCTCGTGGTTGGCAGCCGCCGCCTTGGCCACATCCACCGACGCCAACTGCGCCGACCCCGTCTTGCCGCAGAAATCCAGCCCCGGAATCACGCTCTGCGCTCCCGTGCCAGCTTCGTTGATGCACCCCCACATGCCGTCCACCACGTCCTGCACGTGTTTGGGATCGACCGGCCAGATGGTGGTCTTGGCCGCGATGGCGTCGTTCTTCACCAGGTGGGGAACGTGCCAGACGCCGCCCATGGCGATCCCTCCAATGGCGCGCGCCAATTGGATCGGCGTCACCTTCAGGTCGCCCTGTCCGATGGCCACCGAGGGCGTCTCGCCGGCGTACCATTTGCGATGGTAGGTGTGCAGCACTTCCTCGGGCGAAGGTACGCCGCCCGATACCTCGCCGGGAAGATCCACGCCGGTGGGTTGGCCGAACCCCACCATCTTGGCATAGAGCGCCAGGTCGTCGATTCCCATGCGGCTGCCTACAGTGTAGAAATAGACGTCGCAGGAATGCACGATGCCGTTGTGCAGCGACACCGTGCCGTGACCCTTTTTCTCCCAGCAGTGGTAAGTGTGACCGTAGAGCACGACATAGCCGGGGCAGTGGACCGGAGTGTTTTCGTCAATGGTGCCGGTCTCGAGCGCGGCCAGCGCCACGACGGGCTTGAACGTCGAGCCGGGAGCGAACTGCGCTTGAATGGCGCGATTCATCAGCGGATGATCGGGGTTGGCATTGATGGCGTTCCAGTCGCTCGCCTTGATGTGTCCGACGAACTTGTTCGGGTCAAAGGTGGGCCGGCTGACCATGGCGAGGATTTCCCCGTTGCGCGGATCGAGCGCCACCACCGCGCCGTTCTTCCCGTCCATGGCGATTTCGGCGACGGCCTGCAGGTCGAGATCGATGGTCAGTTGGAGGTCTTTGCCGGCAACGGCCGGAATCGTGCCGTCCTTGAATTCCTCCCTCACCTGCCCCCGGTTGTCGACTTCCACGCGCTGCTGGCCATCGGTGCCGGTGAGCGCGTCGTTATACTGCCGCTCGATGCCGAACTGTCCCACGATGTCGCCCTGCTTGTACTTGGCGAAGTCCGTCGAGTCGAGTTCGGCCTGCGTGACTTCGCCGGTGTACCCGATGACGTGGGCCATCATGCCGTCCTGGGGGTAGAGGCGGGGTTGGGAGCTGATGATGTCGAGTTCCGGGAAGACGTCGCGATGCGAATTGACGAAGGCCAGGTCGGCGGGCGACAGCTCTTCCTTCAAGCGGATGGCGCGATATTTCGGTCCCCCGCGGGCCGCCTTGGCCTGCAGATCGGGCAGATTGAGGTCGAGACCTTCGGCGATGGGTTTGAGATCCTCGGGCTTCATGTTCTCGCGCGTTAACAACAGCGTAGACGATACGTGGTTGGCGACGATCACCCGTCCATCGCGATCGAGGATGCGGCCGCGGGGCGCGAGCAAGGGCCGCGATTTGATGCGATTCTGCTCCGCCTTTTCGGCATAAATCTCGGGACTCTGAATTTGCAGTCGCCAGAACCCGGAGATCAGGAATAAAAAGATGATGACGGTGGCGTACTGGAAGATGGCAATTTTGCCGGCCGCGAAACGGGTATCGTCGTGCAATTGCGGCTGCCCGGGAAAATTAGGATCGGTATTTCGATCGGCGGGAGGTACAATCACAGCTCTGAGCGGGACCCACGCTCGTAATCATTCTAGCAGTTTGGCGGAAAACGGAAAGCGGAAACTGGCGCGCCTAAAACGAATCGGATGAAAATTGTTTCGGCCTTCGAGGGGAGGCGGGGCGGGCGCCGTTAACGGTTTTCGGCCACCGGCGGATGGAGGAACGAACCCACCGCGACCACGGTGGACCGCTCCTGGCGCCATGTTTCCAGGCGCGTTCGCTTATCGAAGTACGACTTCACCACGTCGCGCACGATGGTGGCCGCGTACTGGCCCACGCCGCCGTGATCGAACAGCGCTACCACCACGATCTGCGGGTTCTGCCGCGGAGCGAACCCCACGAACCAGGCGTTCTCCTTCAAATTCATGCCGCCGTGGCGCGCCGCTTCCGACTTCTCTTTATCGAGCGAAGCCAATTGCGCCGTGCCGGTCTTGCCGCACAGTTCGATGCCTGGTAGAGCCGCGGGCGCGCCCGTGCCGCCCTCATTGACCACGCCGTACATGCCGTCGATCACGGCCTGCAGGTGAGCCGGATCGAACTGCACCTGTGTCGTCTTGGCGGCCAGGGCGTCGTCCCGCACCAGATGGGGAGTGTGCCACACTCCGCCCATCGCCAGGCCGCCGATGGCGCGCGCCAGTTGGAGCGGCGTTACCGTCAGCGCGCCTTGCCCCACGGCGACCGGAGGAGTATCGCCGGCGTACCAGGGCTGGCGCTGGGTCCGCGCCTTCTGGCTGGGCGAGGGGACCAGTCCGGCTGCTTCGCCCGGCAGGTCGACTCCGGTCGGCCGTCCGAACCCCACCATGCCGGCATACTTCGCCAGGTTATCGATCCCCAGCTTTACCCCCACCGAAAAGAAGAACACGTCGCAGGAATGCACGATGGCGTTGTGGAGCGTTAAGGTGCCGTGGCCCTGCTTCTCCATGCAGTGGTAGGTGTGGTCGTAGAGCGTCAGGTATCCGGGGCAACGAATCGGGGTTTGCTCGGTGATGGCGCCGGTTTCGAGCGCGGCCAGCGCCACGATGGGTTTGAAGGTGGACCCGGGCGCCTGCTGCGCCTGAATGGCGCGGTTGAGCAGGGGATGGTCGGGGTTGCCGTTGATGGCATTCCAATCGCTGGTGCTGATATGGCCCACGAATTTATTGGGGTCGAAGGTGGGACGGCTGACCATGGCGAGGATTTCGCCGGTGCGCGGATCGAGGGCCACCACGGCGCCGTTCTTGCCTTCCATGGCGAGCTCGGCCACGGCCTGCAGATCCAGGTCGACAGTGAGTCTGAGGTCTTTGCCGGGAATGGCCGGCTTCTCCTCTTCGGCGTGCCGCACTTGCCCGCGGTTGTCCACTTCGACGCGCTGTTGACCGTCGTCGCCCATCAGCGTGTCGTTGTATTGCCGCTCGATGCCGGACTTGCCGATCACGTCGCCCAGCTTGTAATTGGCGAAATCGGGCGAGTCGAGCTCCTGCCCGCTGATCTCGCCGGTGTACCCGATGACATGCGCCATCATGCCGTCCTGCGGATAGAGGCGCGGCCGCGACTGGATGACGTCGAGCTCGGGGAAGGCGTCGCGGTGGGAATTGACGAAAGCGAGATCGGCGGGCGTGAGCTCATCTTTCAGCCGGATGGCCTCGTATTTGGGCTCGCGCGATTTGTGGCGGACCTTCTCTTCCAGGTCGTCCAGGTCGAGGTTCAGGCCCTCGGCGATAGGCGCCAGATCCTCCATTCTAAGGTTTTCACGCGTCAGCAGCAGAGTGGAGGAAATCAGATTGTCGACAATTACCCGCCCGTCGCGGTCGAGGATGCGGCCGCGCGGCGCCAGCAGCGGGCGCGAGCGGATGCGATTCTGCTGCGCCTTCTCGGCGTAGTAATCGGGATTCTGCACTTGCAGTTTCCAGAAGCCCGAGATCAGCAGCAGGAAAGCGATTACGGTGGTGTATTGGAAAACCGCGATTCGGCCGCCGGCGAATTGCGTGTCGTCATGCAGTCGCAGTTGCTCGCGCAGCAACGGTTCGGGATTTCGCTCTGGAGGCGGAATAATCACAACAGGAAGAAGAGCTTTGCGTGAATACCTATATTAGGTGACAGGGGCGGGGCGATGCAAACGGGGGGGCAGGCGGGGGTGGAACGCCGTCGCCTGAGATCGGAACCCCGGCAACGCGGGAGCGGGGACGTGCTGCGCAGAAAAAACGGCGGAAGCTTTGAAGTCGATGCGAAATCGGCCGGCGGTTGGCATCTGCCGCCGGCCGACTTCGCTCCACAGTCACTTGCCCAGACACTCCGTTTCGAGTAATCGATCCGGGCCGAGCCTGACGCGGATGCGGTTGGAATGGTCGCTACAGCGAGAGCGTTCGGGCGTCCAGCCCTTGAAGGCCGAAGATCCGAGCGTTACCGCCTTCTCACAGGTTGCAAGCGCCGGCGCGGCGGCGCCGTCGGATGCCACGGTGCCCACCACCGAACTGGCGCAAGCCACGATGCCGGCAGCGTTGACGTGCACCTCCCAGGTGCCGGGGTCGAGGAAGTTGCCGGTGGTGGAGTGGCACCACCAGCGGATATAGCCATCGCTGTCGGTCTGCACCTTGAACGGCGCGGTCCAGCCGGCCTTACCTTCCGAGTTACGCTTCAGCATCTGGGTGAGATGCGCGTTTGGCTTAGCGTTGAAGCTGGGCACGAAGGCTACCTCCGCACTGCAGCGGTCTGTGAGGGTTTCGGCGTGAGCGGGGATTGCGAAGGCGATTCCCACAGCGGCGGTTATGGCATAAACAAGTTGTCTGGTTTGCATAGATTTTTCTCCTCAAGGAACGGGTGGAGGCGCTGGTATTGGGATCTGGCGCAGCAATTACCGGACGGCGGAAGATTGAATCGTGCGGTTGCCGCGTCGGATGAAGCCGCCATTCGAGGGCCTCCGTACCAAGCAAGCGGAAACCAGCCGCAGTCCTTTCATGGCTCGCGCCGAGACATGTGCGGAAACATACAACGCGGTTCAGATTGGCGAGCTTCGGGCAGGTTGGCGCAACGGAGACGATTGCGCGGACGGTGCGGTAAGCTGAAGCCTTCATGCCCGATTCCGTCAGCGCCGTCGTGAAGTACACCCTGCTGGTGGTGGGCGCGCTGTTTCCTATCGTTAACCCGATCGGCAACACCCCCATCTTTCTTTCCCTGACGCGCGGACTTTCCAGCCGCGGACGCTCCTCGCTGGCGCGCATGATCGCGTTCAACGGCCTCATCCTGATCGTGGTGTCGATCTTCATCGGCACCCACATCCTGGCGTTTTTCGGGATCTCGCTGCCGGTGGTTCAGGTGGGCGGAGGGCTGGTGGTGATTTCCACCGGCTGGACCCTGCTGCGCCAACCCGACCATGAGGACGATCCGGACGGGAAGGGACCCAGCAAGGAATGCAGCGAAACGAATTACGCGCGCCAGGCCTTCTATCCGCTGACGCTCCCACTGACGGTGGGGCCCGGCTCGATCTCCGTGGCGATCGCGGTGGGCGCCAACCGGCCGGAGGGATCCGAATGGCACTGGCCGCTGATTGCCGGTATGTTGTTCGGATCGCTGCTGATCGCGGCGTCGATTTACTGGAGTTATCGCTTTGCCGAACGCATCGGGCGAACCCTGGGGGACTCGGCGATGAACGTGATCATCCGGCTCTCATCGTTCATTCTGCTGTGCATTGGAGTGCAGATTCTTTGGAATGGTGCGAGCACGCTCCTTCGCACGGTTCCAAGGTAAGTGATTTCAATCAGTTACAGCTTTCAAAGTCCTCTAGAAACTGACGCCGCGCCTGCCGATAAGGAATTTGGAAGTTAGAAACTGCCTTTGAGACACCTATCGTGAAATCGGCACGGTTGAGAAGCAGCCCCGGTCATAGTGTCTACCTGCTATTGGTGTGCGGAGCGCTGGCCTGCGTGGCGGCGGCCATCGTTTTCCTGGCAGGATTCTCCATGGATATTCTGGTGGGGGCCCGCAAGTACACCCAGAGTGTCGGGGATTGGGCACAGGCGCAGAAAGAATCGGTCCTCCTGCTGCAGAAGTACGCCGAGTCCGGCTCCGAGGGGGACTTCCGCCAGGCCCAGGATGCACTCATGTTGCCGCTGGCGCTGCGCGAGATCCGGCTGGAGGTTACCGGGCAGAAACACGATCGGCAGGACCTTGCGCGCGCGTTGTCGACGGCGGGCGTGAGCCCCGTAATCTGGACCCGGATGACGCGGCGCTTCGTGGTCTTCGGCAAGGAAAAGCACGTCATAGAGGCGCTTCGATGGTGGGCCGAAGGCGACCGCGGATTGCAGGAACTCCAACGTCTCAGCGAACTCCTGCACACCGAGATGACTGCGCCGGCGCGCGACCCGGCGGCAGTGGCGCAGACCCTGCGGGAACTCTATGTTCTAAACGATCGCCTGGTTCAGGTGACGGCCGGTTTCGCGCGCAGTGTCGCCGAGACCACGCTGTGGGTGCACCATCTGCTGATTGCGGTGTTCGCGGCGATCACCGGCCTGCTTCTTTTGGCGGGCTGGGCCACCTACATCCGGCTGTTCCACAAAATCGCCGACTCGGAACAGAAGTACCGCCACTTGATCGATACCGCCGGCGAGGCGATTTTCATCCTCGACGGGCGCACCGCCGCCATCCTGGACGCCAATCGCAAGGGCGAGCAGGTGTTGGGCGGTCCGGTGGAGCAGTTTACCGGCACGGTGCTGCCGCTGCAGTGCCTGGAGAGCCGCGACAACGGCCAGGTGCCGGCTTCGGAAATCGCCAAATTAATCGGCACCAAGCGCGAGAGCACGCTGCGCTCCGCTTCGGGCGCGCTCATCGATGTGGAGTTCAGCGGTATCGATGTGAATCTGCGCGGCGGCACGCTGATCGAAATCATTCTGCGCGACATTACCCAGCAGAAGAACGCCGCGGAGGCGATCCGCGAGAGCGAGCGGCGCTACCGCCAGCTATCCGAGGAATTGCGCGCGGCGCGCGATGCCGCGTTGGAAGCCAGCCGCGCCAAGAGCGAGTTTCTGGCCAACATGAGCCACGAAATCCGCACGCCTATGAACGGCATCATCGGCATGCAGGCGCTCTCGCTCACCGCCACCGGAGCGGAGGATCGCACGGGCTATCTGGAAGCGGCGCAGAATTCGGCGTACTCGCTGCTGGCGATTCTGAACGACATTCTGGATGTATCGAAGATTGAGGCCGGCCGCCTGGATATTCACCGCGCGCCGTTCTCTCTGCGCGGCGCCATCGACGAAGTGCTGCACCTGGTGCGCCACCGCGCGCAGGAGAAAGGCCTGCAACTGGTGACCAGCGTGCCCGCCGCCACGCCCGACGCGCTGGTGGGAGACGTGTTGCGCATCCGCCAGATCCTGACCAACCTGGTGGGCAATGCGGTGAAATTCACGGAACACGGGCGGGTGGAGATTCGCGTCGACTCGCAACCGTCGGCGCCCGATCAGCTGATGCTGGACTTCACGGTGATCGATACCGGCATCGGCATTCGCCAGGAGCACCAGGACGTGATCTTCGAAGCGTTCCGGCAGGCCGACAGCTCGACCACCCGCCAGTATGGTGGCACCGGCCTCGGGCTCACCATCTCAGCGCGGCTGGTGGCGATCATGGGCGGGACGATTGCGGTGAGCAGCACGTATGGCGAAGGCAGCCAGTTCCGCTTCACCATTCCGTGTAAGCTGGCACAGCGCGAATCGGTGCCGGCAGCGGTGCGTCCGGTGGTCAACCTGCTGGCGACGCCCTCGCGAAAGCTGCGCATTTTGCTGGTGGAAGACAATACCGTGAATCAACGCCTGGCTAAGCGCCTGCTGGAAAAGCGCGGGCACGCCGTCTCCATTGCGGGCGATGGACGGCAAGCGCTGGAAGCGGCCATGTTGGCGCCGCCTTTCGACCTGATTCTAATGGACGTGCAGATGCCCATCATGGACGGCCTGGAGGCCACGCGCGCCATTCGACAGATCGGCGATAAGCAACTGAGTTCGGTGCCGATTGTGGCGATGACGGCATTCGCTATGAAGGCCGATCAGGAACGCTGCCTGGCGGCCGGTATGAATGGCCACCTGGCCAAACCTATCGACCCCGCAGAACTGAGTGCGACGGTGGAAAGCTACGCCGTTGAGACGGTGGCGGCGGACCCGAAGGTCTAAGCGCGCCGCGAACGCACGGCACCTTACTTCGGCAGGCGGATTGCACCTCTACCGGTAGACTTTCAAAAACCGGAAAGGAAGTGTCTTCTTATGGAAAATCTTGCAAATATACGAGTCGCGATCTTGGCAACGGAAGGCTTCGAACAGCCCGAGCTGATCGATACCAGAAAGGGTCTGGATCAAGCGGGCGCTAAGACACAAGTGGTTTCCCCGATGAAGGGGAAAATCCGCGCATGGAACTCTACGGACTGGGGAGAAGAGGTTGCTGTCGATGTGCCGCTGGATGAAGCGAAAGTGGACGATTTCGACGCCCTGCTCCTGCCCGGCGGTGTGATCAATCCGGATAAGCTGCGCATGGTCCCCAAAGCGGTTGAGTTCGTGAAGGGCTTCTTCGCGAAAGGCAAGCCGGTGGCGGCGATCTGTCATGGACCGGTGCTGTTGGTGGAGGCCGATGTGCTTCGCGGCCGGACGGTCACATCCTGGCCCTCGATCAAAACCGATATCCGCAACGCCGGTGGGAACTGGGTGAACCAGGAGGCGGTCCTCGACGATGGCCTGGTCACCAGCCGGAAACCTGACGATATCCCGGCGTTTAATCGTAAGATGATCGAGGTCTTCGCCAAGCGCGCGGGCGGACATCGCAAGGTCGCCTGAGGGACTGGCAGGCACACGCTTCGTGCGCTCTGAAATCGGACGCGGCGGCACTTACAGAAGGCGCTGTCCGGCCATTTGCATATCGTAGCCGCCGAGTCCTTCCAATTCGCGGCGAACTGCCGACCGGCTGAGGGTATCGAGCAGGTGCTGCATGCGGGGCAGGCCGAGATGGCGCTTGCGGATGACGAGATCGTAGCGTTCGCTCACCAGCGGGACGAAGTGAAGTCCGAAGGCGCGCGCCGCGCCGCGGGTGGCGAGGCAGCAATCGACGGCGCCGGAGTGCACGTGCCACGCGGCGGCGAGATGCCCGGCCGCCAGTTGCCGGTAGCCGCTCACGGCGCGCGCAGCGATCCCGAGTTTCTTGAGGCGCGCATCGAGAAGCGCGCGGCTGCCGGATCCCGCTTCCCGATTGACGATGGCGACATCTTTGCGCGCGAAATCCTCAATGCCGCGAATGTTTTTCGGGTTCGTGCCGGCGGTTACGATTCCCTCTTCCCAGACGGCGAATGCGATCACGGCCACACCGGTCTTCGGAAAGAGGCGGCGGATTTCCGGAAGATTCGATTCACCCGTCGCCTCATCGCTGAGATGCGTACCGGCGATGTGTACGCAACCTTCCTGGAGCAGGGCAAGGGCTTGCGAACTGTTGCGGTGCGCCAGCACGAGTTCGATGCCGGCACTTTGCACATGGCGGGAGAGAACTGAAATGCCGGGGTCGCAGCCGGCCACCAGCAGGCGGTTGGCGAATCCGTCGCCTTCCTGGAAAGGCTGCACGCTGGTTTTGCCCTGCCGCAGGGACTTGCCGGCCACCACGGCGTCGGCGGCGGGAAAATAGCAGGGAACTGCGGAAGGGGGAGAGGCCATTAGCCGCTGATCTACGCGGCAGAGTTGCACTGCCTGGCCTTCCTGCATTTTTGCGGACCCCGGCAGGAGCACGGCCTGTTGGGTGTGAAGCGACGCGGCGGCGCCGGGGAGAGCGAACAACTCTTCCACGGTGGTGTCGAGTGTCCGCGCCAAACGCAGCGCCACTGCGGTATTCGGTGTGTAAGTGCCGGCCTCAATGGCGTAGATGGTCTGCCGGCTCACTCCGGCGCCGGCTGCCAACTGGATGGCCGAAAGGCCGCGTCTGCGTCGCAGCTCACCAACAGTGGTTTCGATCTCGGGCACGGTCTTATGGTCTCAGATTGCCTACCACAGCAGCTTCAAGCCGAATTGAATCTGCCGCGACGTGGTGGAGGTGCTGGTGATGAGGCCGGCGGTGGGCGAGACACCTGACGGAGTAAATACCACGGCGTTCGGCGTATTGAAATTGGCGCGATTGAGAAGATTGAACAGCTCGGCGCGAAACTGAAGATTCCACCCTTCGCGGATGGCCGTGTCTTTCAGGACTGAAAAATCCCAGGTGGCCAGGCCGGGGCCTTCCAGCGTATCGCGCCCCAGATTGCCGTAAAACCCGCTGGCGTTCGGGGGCGCCAGAAAGGCTGCCGGATTGAACCATTCGTCCGGGCGGCCGAGAATCACCGGTCCGCTGAATGACGGATTCACGTAAGGCCGCACGGGGTTGCGCGTGTCGCCATTGTTGGAGGGGTTATAGCTGAGCTGTGGCGTGAACGGAAAGCCGCCCTGGGCAGTCCCGATGGTATTGAGAGTCCATCCACCGTAAAGCTTCTTTTTGCCCAGCGGCACCGCCCAACTCGCATTGATGACCGCGACGTTGCGGACATCGAAATTGGCCAGGCCGCGATCGGCGCGCAGGTCGAACGGATTCGACGCCAGCGCCGGCTCGCCGCCCGAAGTGGTGGCGTTCAGCGAATCGCCATCGTCGATGGTCTTCGCGAAGGTATAAACGCCGCGCACGGAGAGTCCGCCGCTGAAGCGCCGGTTCAAGTCGATTTGAAGAGCGTTGTAAGAGCTGTCGCCTTCCGAAAAGTAAGTCCACGTGTTGGCCAGCGCAGGATTGGCCCGGGCCGCAGTAGGCACATAGTAAGTGCCCGCCGGCACGGCGGAGCCGGCAAACGGTGCGGGGAAGGATGCCGGGTAAACGGCGGGACATGGAGAGGCGGGACAGATTACCGGGAAAGGCTCATTGGCATCGATGCCGATCAGTTCGTGATAACCGTGGGAGCCGATATAGCCCACAGTAAGTGCGGTGGACGGCGTGATTTCCTGCTGCACGCGGAACGACCATGACACCAGCGTAGGAGTTTGCATATTGGGCTGGACACCGCCGGGCACGAGTTTCGCGCCGGTTGGAAGCGCGGCAGTTGGTATCACGGGGAGAGCCGTCACCGGCAGGTTGGGAGCGCTGTAGGTGGGATTGAACGGGGCGTTCTGATCGGTGCGGTAGCCAAGCGCATCCTGCAGGTCGTTGTAGAGGCCGAACCCGGCGCGGACAACGGTGGCGTGCTTGCCGGCGATCGGGCTCCAGGCCAATCCCACTCTGGGTTGCGGCAAGAAGCGGCCGTTATTCTGTGTGAAGACCGAGTTTCCGATTGCCGGCTGAGTCTGGATGACGCCGCTGGAGAATACGTAATCGGATGCACGTCCATGCGCTTCATTCCATCCGCTGGTGAACTCATCGCGGAAGCCCAGGGAAAGGGTGAATCGCGGGGCCACGCGGATTGCGTCTTCCACGTACCCGGCGCCGAACCACGATCGCCAGCCTAACGGCGTGGGCGAAGGGTCGTATAACAGACTGCCGATGGTGCCTTGTAGAAAGGTCTGCAAACTGGTGAACGTCGCTTGCCCAAACTGGCTGAGCGCGAGCTCTTCATTGGAGCGCAGACGCTGAAACCAGGCGCCTGCGGTAATTTGATGGCGGCCCTTGGTGAACGAGACGCGGTCCTCATAAGTAAAAAGATTGCGCGCTACCGTGAGATTGCTGCCGTTGTTACTTCCGGCGAGGCTCAATTGGGCGGTGGGGTTCGACGCCGCGCTGCCGCCCACCACGATGGCACCCACTTGCAATCCCGCCAGAAATCCGGGAAGCCCGGCGGCCGGCGTGCCGGGAGTAGGCTCGCCCGTGAAGTAATAGCCCGCGCGCGAGTAACCGATGCGCACGGTGTTCACCACCGCCGGCGAGAAGATATGCGTTTCTTCGGCGCTGGCCACCTGTTCGCGCAGACTCTCGACGTCGGTGCTGTACGCGTTGGTGCTAGTGGGTGTGAAATCGGCGCTGTCGTCGATGGTGTATACGGCGTTCAGAGAATCGGCAGAGGAAAAGATACGATCGAGGCGGATGGTTCCGAAATCGTCGCGGATGGTTTGCAGAGGATTGTTGAATGCTTCGGAGATGCCTCCGAAATCGAGGGCGCCGGGAGTGGGGACGGGCCACGCATTGATGAGGGGCGACACGCCGACGGATATGAGCCCGGTGTTGGGACAGGGGCTGGGCGCGGGCGTGACGAGTTTACAGGGCAGGAGTCCGAGGCGCGCATTGGCGTCGGGCACCAGGTCGACTCCGGTCTGATGAAGGTGCTGTTGCAGGCCTTCGAAATTGGCGAAGAGGAAGGTCTTATTTTTTTGGATGGGGCCGCCGATCGCGCCGCCGAACTGATTGCGCTGGAAGCCGGGGGCGGAATCGGCGTCGTAGAAATTGCGCGCGTCGAGGTCGTTGTTGCGCAGGAATTCGTAGAGCGAGCCGTGCACCTGATTGGCGCCGGAGCGGGTGACGATCAGCACCTGCCCGGCGGGCCGCTTGCCGAACTCGGCGCTGTAAGAATCGGTCAGCAGGTTGAATTCGCGCACGGCGTCGACGCCCAATAATTGCTGGCTGACGCCGCCGGGCTGCATGTTGTTTTCGGCCGCGCCGGTGAACTCCACGCCGTTCAACAGGAAGAGATTCTGTTGCGGCCGGTTTCCCCCCACGGCGAAATTATTGCCGTTGGTGGAATTCGAAACGCCGACACCGCCGGTCTTCTCCCAGGTGAAATTCACCACGCCGGGATTGAGCGTGAGCAGTTCGTCGAAGCTGCGGCCGTTGAGCGGCAGGTTCTTGATCTGCTCCTCGCGCACCAGATTGGCCGCCGGTGCGCTGGTGGCGCTGACGATGGGCGCGTCGCCCTTGACGGTGACTTCCTGGTTGGATTGTCCCACCTTCAGGTTGATATCGACGATGGCGCTTTGTCCCACTGCCAGTTCGATTCCGGGATGGACTTCATCGGTAAAACCGGACTTTGCGCCGCGCACCTGATAGCGCCCGACCGGTAGCGAGAAGAATTGATAATGGCCGGCCGCATCGGTGGTGGTGGCGCGGGCGGCGCCGGTATCGGCATCGGTGGCGGTGACGGACGCCGCGGAGACGAGCCCGCCGGACTGGTCGGTGACCGTACCGGAGAGGTTGGCGGTGACTTGGGCGAATACCGGGGAGGTGAGGAGGAGGAGTGAAGTAAGAAATCGCGTCATATCTCTCGTAAAAAATTCAGTGTATCGTATACGAGACGACAGACGGACCAGGTTTGGGGCGCTTCGATACAGCGGGTTGCGGCGGAGTGCCTCCGCTCTATGCGGATTGAAGCGCTCAAGCGTCTCTGCCGCGGCCGCGGTGATGCGGTAGATCACTCGTTCGTGGCCGGCCTCTTTCATTGCGGTGGAGGCGGCTTTGCCTTTGCAACCGGGATTGTACAATCGGGAAGGAGAGTGCGATGCCGGCGAACGTATCCAGGAAAGAAGCGATCCGCGAATTCAAAGAGCGAAAAGTTCGCGCCGGCATCTTCGCCATCCGGTGTGCCGCCAACGGTCACGTCTGGGTGGGAACGTCGCGCAATCTCGACGCCACTCGCAACGGCAGTTGGTTTTCGCTGCGGCAGGGCGGCCACATCGATAAACCGATGCAGGCGGAATGGAACGAACACGGAGAACCCGCCTTCCAGTACGAGATTCTCGAAGTGCTGGAGGACGACCTGCTTCCCATGGCGGTCCACGATCTGCTGAAGGAAAAGGGCCCCCATTGGGTGGCCAAATTGTCGGCGCGCCCCCTGTTGCCCGGCTAGGATTTACGCGTGGCGCAGCACCGTGCAAACGCTGGCGCAGACCGGTCCGCCGATATTGAACGTCGCGGCCAAATTTGGATTCGACACTTGCAGTTCCGCGGGAGCCTTGCCCTGCAATTGCAGCGACGCCCAGCCGATCATGGCGATCCCGGTGGCGCCGATGGGATGGCCTTTCGCGATCAGGCCACCCGACGTGTTGATGGCGCATTCGCCGTTCGGCGCCGCCTTCCCGTCCACCCAATATTGCGCGCCGCGGCCCGGTTCCGCCTTGCCGATTACCTCCGTGCCGAGCGCGCCCATTACGGTGAAGCAATCGTGGACCTCGGCGATGTTCACATCGGCGGCGCTCGCCCCTGCCATAGCGTACGCGGTATTCATGGCGCGATAAGCGCCGACGGGATGGAGCACGTCGCGCCCCGCCTTACGAAGCGGATCGGTAGCCTGGCCCCAACCGGCGATTTCCACGCAATCGGATTTGGCTACGCCGAGCTTCTCCAGCCCTTCCGCCGTGGCTAGAATGAGCGACGCGTAGCCGTCGGTGATCTGCGAGCAGTCGTACGTCTTGAGCGGCAGGCCTTCAACGACGTAGCGGTTCATGCCTTCGATCTTCAGCGCCTGATCGAGCGTGATCTGCACCTTGCTCATTTGCGCGCACGGGTTGAACTTGGCATTGGCGTACTCCTGCACCGCGATGGCCGCGAGGTCTGCTTCCGTCACCCCATAGGCCGCCATGTAATCGCGCATCACCTCGGCAAAAATGTGCGGAAACACGAACACCTTACCTTCGCGTTCTGCCGGAAACGAGAAATAGCCGAGGACTTCGCCAATCAGTTTGCCGTCCATCTTACCGGCATCGTCGCGCATCTTCTCATAGCCCACCGCGATGCCGGTCTCGCCCATGCCGAGTTGCAGTTTGTGGATCACCGACAGCACGGCCTGTCCGCCGGAAGCGCAGGCGTTCTCCACTGCCTCAAGGGGTTTGCCTTCCAGCCCCGGCGTCATCGCCATCAGGCCGGCCAGCAATCCCTGACGATTCAGCGAGAAATTACAGGCCGCGCCGATGGAGCCGACATCGAGCGCCGACGCCGGCACGCCGATCTGCCGGCAGCCGCCCTGTATGGCGGAATCGACGATCTCAGGCACGGTCATGCCCATCAGCTTGCCGAATTTCGATTGATGGTACGCGGCAATATAGACTGGCTTCATAAGGCTCCCATTTCAATCCTAACGCCCACTACGTTCCCGTCACCACACCGCCGTCCACACTGAGAACGGTGCCGCTGACGAACGACGCCGCGTCCGATGCGAGCCAGACGTAGGCGTTGGCGATATCTTCCGGCTGCCCCGCGCGGCCCACTGGCGTACGCTCCACCATGGCCTTCAGGATTTTCTCCGGCATTCCTTTGGTCATATCGGTGGCGATAAATCCCGGCGCTACCGCGTTTACCCGAATGTGGAACTTGCCGAGTTCGCGTGCCCACACGCGCGTCATCCCGATCACTCCGGCTTTCGACGCCACATAGTTCGTCTGCCCGAAATTTCCGTACAGACCCACCACGCTCGAAGCATTGAGGATAGCGCCGCCGCCCGACTGAATCATGCGCGGCGCCACGGCGCGTGTGCAAACGAATACCCCTTTGAGGTTGACGCCGATGACGGAATCGAACTGCTCGTCGCTCATGCTACCCAGCAGAGCGCCGTCCTTATATTTGATGAACTGGCCGTCGCGAATGATTCCGGCGTTGTTGACCAGCACGTGGATGGCGCCCCAGCGGGCCATCACGTCCTCTACCGCCGCTTCCACCTGCGCGGCATCGGTGACGTTCACCTGGCGGAAAATGCCGCCGGGCGCAGGTTCGCCTTCCCGGACATCCCACGAAGCGACGCGGCAGCCCTCTTGGGCGAAACGGCGCGCCGTGGCCTGTCCGATGCCCGCGGCCGCGCCCGTAACAATTACGACTTTTCCCTGTAATCCAGTCTCAATCATGACTTTTCTATGATCTCAGAACGGAAACACGATACACTCTCAATTTACGAAAAACGAGGGAACAAGGTGCTCGCGTGAAGGTATTTTTTCGATGGCTGCTGGCGCTCTCCGCCAGTTGTGGCGCTCTACTCGCGCAGGGGAATTATGAAGTGCAGGTGTATGGCAGCGAACTGGTGCCGCCCGCCCGCACCATGGTCGAACTGCATTCCAACTTTACCTTCCAGGGATCGAAGAGTACCATCGACGGCGTCCGCGCCGACGAGCATGCGGAGCATGAGACTCTCGAAATCACGCAGGGCGTGAACGACTGGTTCGAGGTCGGGTTCTACGTGTTCACCAGCTTTCGCGGGCCGGAGGGCTACCAATGGGTAGGCGACCATATCCGGCCGCGCGTTCGCGTGCCGGAGGCGTGGCACTGGCCGGTGAACGTCAGCATCTCGACGGAGATCGGCTATATGCGCCGCTCTTACGCGCCCGACACGTGGACCTGGGAAATCCGTCCGATCGTCGATAAACAGATCAATCGCTGGTATATCGCCGGCAATCCCGCCCTGGAGCGGTCTTTCCACGGGCTCGATGTGCACCATGGGTTCACGTTCGCGCCCGCCGTAAAGGTGAGCTACGATGTGACCAAGAGAGTCACCATGGGCTTCGAATACTATGGCGACCTGGGCTCGCTGAACGGGTTCGACCCCTTGCATGAGCAGGTGCAGGCGATTTTTCCCGCTCTCGATCTGAATCTCGGCCCGAACTGGGAATTCAACTTCGCTCCGGGCTTCGGCCTCACCGGCAACACCGATCATTTTCTGATCAAGATGATCATCGGCCGGCGATTAAAGCTCGGCTCACGGTAGCTTCGCGGGCGCGTGGATCTGCTGCCAGCCTTCGCCGTCGAGCGACTCTAGAAACGCCAGCAGGTCGGCCTTGGCGGGCGCGTCCAGAAAGAACGGCGCGATGCGCGAATCGAGGTATGGTCCCGGCTGGCCGCCCTTGCGATAGAACTCCAGCACATCGTCGAGCGTCTGAAAGCGGCGGTCGTGCATATAGGGACCGGTATGGGCGACCTCGCGTAACGTCGGCACTTTGAATTTGCCTTCGTCGTGGCGCTTGCGGGTGAGGACGCCCAGGCCAAAATCGGGCGTGGCGAGTTTGGGGTCCACGCCCAGGCTGGCGAATTTTTCGTTGGTGAAGTTGAAGCCGTTGTGGCACTCCGAACATTCGCCGGTACGTTCGAAGATCTGTTCGCCGCGCTTCGCCTCGGCGCTGATGGCCTGCTTGTCGCCGTGCAGGTAGCGGTCGTAGGGCGAGTCGCCGGAAAGGATGGTGCGTTCGAAGGAAGCGATCGCCTTGGCGATGCGGTCGAACGTCACTTGCGAGTCTCCGAACGCCCGCGCGAACAACGGCGCGTACCCGGCGACCCTGGCAATCGCTGCGGTGGCGGCTGCCGTGGTGCTGCCCATTTCGTCAGGATTACCGACCGGGGAGTGAATTTGATCTTCCAGCGACGCGGCGCGTCCATCGTAGAACTCAGTGCGCCCGTAGGCGCGGTTGATGAGCGTGGGAGCGCGCCGTGCAAGCGGTTTGGCGGTAACGCCTTTCGGAGCCGGATCGCCGCCGGCGAACGCGTGTGCCGGCGGATGGCAGGTGGCGCAGGACACCATGCCGTTGCCCGACATCCGCGGGTCGAAGAACAGATACCGGCCAAGTTCGACGCGCTCGGCGGAATACGGATTATCGGCGGGCCAGGGAACGGGCGGCAAGCCGAGGGGCGGCGTGGGAGGAGCTTGCTGTGCGAAGAGGATCGCGGCCGAAACCGGTAGCAGCCACAGCTTACGCACGGTCATGCAACAGCCGGTAAAGCTGGGCCCCATACTTCTCCACTATACTGATCCCGATCCCCGGGATGGCAAGCAGTTGCGCCGCCGATTCCGGACGGCTGGCCGCCAACGCGTGCAGCGTCTTATCGCTGAAGATGCGGAATGCCGGCACGCCGTGGCGCTTGGCTTCCGCCAGGCGCCAACTGCGGAGCGCATTCTCGATGGCCTCATCGGGCGCTGCGGCGGCCGCCACTACTGCGGTCTTCGGTTCGCGAACCGGCTTGCGGGGAGCGCGCGCTTTCTTTTTCTTGCCCTTGCGAGTGCGCGGCGCGGGCGCTACATCCTCCTTCATGAGGATGGCGAACTCCTCGCGGTCGTCGAGCAGATTCACTTTCCGATAGGGAATGCTCTTGCCGTCCTTCTCAAATATTTCGCCGGTCACACGCACCAGGCCGGCGCGGGCCATGGCGCCCACCACGTCTTCGAAGCCGTCGCGGGTCATGCTCCCCTCGGGATTAAGCTCGGTGTAGAGACGTCCGGTGGTTTTAGAGCCGCCTTGACGCAGCGCCGTCATCACCGTCACCGCCGTCTTGTGTTCCTGCAAAGTGGAGGCGCGGAAGCGCTGCCCGGCGCAATCCTCCGGCGCGCAGAAATCGCAGATGCCGCAGGGTTGTTGCGCGCCCGCGAAATCGCCGAAATGGCGCACCAGCCCGGCCATGCGGCACTCGCTGCTCTCCGCGAAGCGCAGCATCAGGTCCAACTGCTGCTGCTTCTGATTCCCCTGCGCGATGTAGGTTTCGCGCCAGTTATCGTGGCCGCGTGTGATATTCTCCGCGAAGTCGATAACCGCGCCGCCATGGATCCACAGCTTTTCAAGCGCCTTATCGAAGTCGTCTTCGCCCATGCGCGAGCGCCGCTGCACGGCCGCCTTGTCCTGCGGTTCCGCGCCGAGCAGTGCGAAGATGCCGGCCAGCACCGAAGGGTCCGGATAGTCGCGCTCGAAAAAATAGTCGTGCGTGCGCCGGTCGGCATACGAGTGCATCAGGATGGTCCGGCTCGGTTTACCATCGCGGCCCGCGCGCCCGATCTCCTGATAGTAAGCCTCCAGACTGCCCGGCAGCGCGGTGTGAATCACCGTGCGGATGTTGGGTTTGTCGATCCCCATGCCGAAGGCAATGGTGGCCACCATCACTTCCAGTCGCCCTTCCAGGAACTGTTCCTGGACGCGCTTGCGGCGGTCCGCATCGAGCCCCGCATGGTAGGCGGCGCACGGGAAATGCGCCTCCAGTTCGGCCGCCAGATGCGTTGCCTGCTTGCGCGTGGGCGCGTACACGATTGCCGGACGGCGCGATTCGTCCTGCAGAAGATCGCTGGTGAGCGCCGCTCGCCGCGAGGGCGCCGCCTCAATCACTTCCACCGCAAGATTGTCGCGGCGGAAACCGTGAATGAAGCGCGCCGCCTGCGCGATGCCCAGTTGTTCGGCGATGTCGTCCTGCACCAGCGGAGTGGCGGTGGCAGTCATGGCGATCACCGGTGCCGGACGCAGGGTGGGCAGATACTGTCCGATCATGCGATAGTCGGGGCGGAAATCGTGGCCCCACTGCGAGATGCAATGAGCCTCATCGATGGCGATGAGATTGGGCTTGCGCTTGGCCAGCATCTCCGGGAAGCCGGGCACACGCAGGCGTTCCGGCGCGATGAAGAGGAACTGCAGATTGCCGTTGAGGTAATCGATACAGACCTGGCGAGACGCCGAACGGTCGCGGCCGGAGTGAATGCGCTCCACTGCCAGGCCTCGCTCCCGCAGTTTGGCCGCCTGATCTTCCATGAGCGCGATCAGCGGGCTGATCACCAACGTGGTGCCGCCGCGGACGATGCCGGGCAACTGATAGCAGAGCGATTTTCCGGCGCCCGTGGGCATCACCAGCAGCCCGTCCTGCCCATCGATCACCGCCTGGCAGACCGCTTCCTGATTGGCGCGGAACGATTCGAACCCGAAAACGCTATGCAACAGTTCGCGCGGTGTGCCGGAGTATGTTTTCACCGGTTCGCGATACCCGTTGGAAGGCGCTTCCTTTGCGGTGGCAGGGCCAGCGGGCGCCGGCGCACCGCCGCTGACCAGCGGGGCCGCCCCGCCCACTTCCGCCACCTTGCCCACTACGTCTGTGACGTAATCCTCAATGCCTTTCAGGAACGGAGCCAATTGCGCTTTGCCCCGGTGGATGCGCTGCAGGTAGGCCTCCCATTGCCCGGTCATCACCGGACTCTTCACCTCAGGATGCACCACCTCAATGAGCCGGATGCCCTTTTCCGTGGCCACCAAGCTCTTGCCTTCCCGTACGATGTACCCGCGCTTGAGCAGCACTTCGATGGTGGCCGCGCGCGTGGCCGGTGTCCCCAGGCCGCTCTCCTTCATGGCATCGGAGAGTTCCTTTTCGTCGAGCGTCTTGCCCGCAGTTTCCATAGCGGTGAGCAGCGTCGCTTCAGTCAATCGCTTGGGGGCGCGCGTCTTCTTCTCGAGAACCTCCGCCTTCACCACGTCCACCGCTAAGTCCCGCGCCAGCCCGGCAGGCAGGGCCTGGGGACCGTCGTCGGCCTTGGCTTTTCGGGCCGGCGGCGAAAGGTCGAGCACCTTCCAGCCAATCTGCCGCACTTCGCTGCCGGTAGTGTGATAGCGGTCGACCGCGTCCCCATTGCGGATCGCCGTGATCACCGTGGTGACCGACCAGATGTGGTCCTCATGCCAGGCGCTCAGCAGGCGCCGGCAGACCAGGTCGTAGATTTTGCGCTCGTCGGGGTTGAGCGATGCGCCCGCCGGTGAAACTGTGGTCGGGATGATGGCGTGGTGATCGGTGACTTTGGAATCGTCCACGAAGCGGCGTCCCAGCGGCCGCTCGCCGGAGCCCGGCGCGAGCTGTTCGCGATATGGCTCGGCGATGGCGGCCACGATGTGCGGCAACGTCTGCGCCACGTCCTGCGAGAGATGCCGGCTATCGGTGCGCGGATAGCTGATGAGCTTGTGGCGTTCATAGAGCGCCTGCGCGAGGTCGAGCGTTTTCTGCGCGCTGAATCCGAACAGCCGGTTGGCGTGGCGCTGCAGTTCCGTCAAATCGTAAAGCGCGGGCGGCGGCATGCGCTGCGTTTGCGCTTCCACCGACTCGATGGCCGCCTTTCCGGTACGTGCCCGCTCGGCGATCCTGGCGGCCTCCTCGCCATCGGGCGCCAATCGCATGTGCTCTTGCGGCGGGCGCTCGCGGAACCACGTTCCCTGGTAAGTGTTGGCCGCCGGCGTGGCGGTGGGATGGAAGGTCGCCTGCACCTCGCGATAATCTTCCGGCACGAAGTTGCGGACCGCCAGTTCGCGTTCCACCACCATGGCGAGCGTAGGAGTTTGCACGCGCCCTACCGAGAGATCCTTCTCGTTGTACGCAAGGGCATAAGCGCGCGAAAGATTCATGCCGACCAGCCAATCGGCGCGGCTGCGGCCGCGGGCGGCATCGGCCAGCGGGTCGTAGTCGCGTCCCGGGCGGAGCGTGTCGAAGCCCCGCCGGATGGCGTCCGGCGTGAGCGAGGAGATCCACAGACGGCTGAAAGGCTTGGCGCATTCCGCCGCTTCGTAGATATAGCGGAAAATCAGTTCGCCTTCCCGGCCCGCGTCGGTGGCGCATACGATGCGCGAGACTTTCGGTGAATTGAGGATCTTGCGGACCACTTCGAACTGGTCTTTGGTATTTTCGTAGACCACCAGCGGCCACGCGGCTGGCAGCATGGGCAGCAGGTTGCGCCGCCAGGACCGCCACTCCGGCTGGATTTCGTGGGGTTGCGCCAGCGCCGCCAAGTGCCCGATCGCCCAGGTGACCACGTAGCCGTTACCGTGCAGATAGCCGTCGCCCTTGCTGCCGGCGCCCAGCACGCGCGCGATGTCGCGAGCCACCGACGGCTTTTCGGCCAGCACCGCGATGGTCCCGGATTCCGTACTCCCGCTCACTGATCCCAGTGTAACGGCAGTGGCCGCTCGGGGACTGCGAAGCCGAGAAGGTGCGCCGCGGTATGGGATCGCACGTACCGGACGCGGCAACCCTGGGAATCTCTACAGTGGTGCTTCGGTTGCATATTCCGCCATGGGAGCCTCTATATGAGTACAGCAGCGATTTTGATTCTGATTGGCGCAATCGCTCTGATTGCGATCGTGGGATTGGTGATATACCGTCAGCAGCGCACCAAGAAACTGCGCCGCCAGTTCGGCCCGGAGTACGACCGGACCATCCAGCAGTACGGTGAGCCGGCGAAGGCGGAAAAGGACCTGGAACTGCGTCAAAAGCGTGTGGAGCAGGCTAACATTCGCTCTCTGACGCCATCCGAACGCGAGCGCTTCGCGGAGCGCTGGCAGGTTCTGCAGACGCGCTTTGTGGACGATCCTTCCACTACCATTCGCGATGCTGACCGCCTGGTAGTAGAGATCATGCTGGCGCGCGGTTATCCCATGGTGGAATTCGAAGGACGGGCCGACGATCTTTCGGTAGATCATCCGCTGGTAGTCAGCCATTACCGCATGGCGCACGATATTGCCGGCAAACACGAGCATGGCGCCGCCACCACCGAAGAGTTGCGCCGCGCCGTGGTCTGCTATCGCGAATTGTACGAGGAATTGCTGGAACGGCATCTGGCGACACGCAGCTAACGACCGAAATAGTAAGCCGCATCGCTAAATAATGCTTGACGGATATTTAGCGGTGTGGCTTAATATTGCTATTGGCGAAGCGCGAATCGAAGCCGCGTCTCGATGCCTATGAGCTAGTGTTTGGAGCGCTGGCACATGCGGCCCGGCGGCGTGTGTTGATGACGATTTTTTTCAACGGCGGTTCCATGACGGCCGGTGAGATCGCGGCCGTCTTCGAGCATTCGTGGCAGACTACCACCCGCCATCTCCGCGTATTGGAGCGGGCGGGGCTGATCGGCCACCAGCAAAAAGGACGCACCTGGATTTACCGAATCGAGCCGAAAAGGCTCGAACTGGTGCGCGATTGGCTGTCGCACTTCGTCAGGAAAAAGTAGCGCAGGAGTGCGAAATATGTCTACCGCGGCCCCCGACGTCCCCCAGTTCTTTCGCCTCAACATTGAGGTCGGCAATCTCGATGCGGCGATCTCATTCTATTCCAAACTGCTTGCCATGGAAGGGCGCAAACAGGCCGGAGCGCGCTGTTATTTCCGCTGCGGCCCGGTGACATTGCAGGTGCTCGACGTCTCATCACGCAGCCAACCGCACTTCGCCGCCAAGGCGCTCTACTTCACGGTGCGCGACCTCGATGCGATCTTCGAACGCGCACGCGAGCTCGCCTGCCTCTCCGCCGAAAGTGTCCACGACGCGCCCGGCGGCGGCATCGTGGTGCGGCCCTGGGGAGAGCGCTCGTTCTACTGCGAAGACCCGTGGAAGAATCCGCTGTGCTTCGTGGAAGAAGGTACGGTCTACGCGGGCTGACGGTAGCCGGGATTTCCGTTGGGCCGCTTATCCATCCGAAAGCCTCGCCAGAACCTGTGACGTCAGTGCGATCTGCTCGACCTCACTGGTATCCGCCGGCATTTCAGCCAGCAGTTGCCGCTGGATCCCGACGGCCTCGGCGGCCGCCGCCCGGGCTTCGCCACGCCGTCGATTGCTTTCGAACGCATACGCCAGATAGCGCAACGCCCGCGCGCGCCGCGAGCGCAGCAACCGGTCGTTGGGCCGCCGCAAGAGGTCGGTGTCGAACACCTGAACCGCCTTCCGCGCGAAGACCAGCGATTCTTCAGGCGCGATCTTGCCGAGCGGATAGGACAACCTGTAGTAGGCAATCGCCATGCTCAGGCGGGCCGACGCATTGTTAGAATCCGCCCCCGCCAGCCGTTCCGCCAGTGCCACATAGCGGCGGCCCGCTACCGCCGCTTCCACCGGCTTGTTCAAACTCTTGCCGGTCTCGTCGTCATAGACCTCGCCCAGATAGTTCGCCTCCGACATCTTCTGCCGCAGATAGAGCGGGTTATCGGGCTCGGCGGCCAGCAGGCTATCGATCAACGGTTCGCCCTCATGGAGCACGGCAATCGCTTCGTCGTAGCGTTGGTCTCCGTCCAGCGCCACCGCCACCAGGTCGGTAATGAGGTGAAGGCGCGCGCGGGACGCGTTGTCCTGTTTGATCTGCGCTACGTCGGCGGTGAACTGGCGCGCCTGCTGCCAGAACGCCAACTTGTCGCGGCTGTGACCTTCGTAATCGCTGAGGTCTCCCTGGTGAAGGGCGACACTGGCGGCCAGGGAGAGCACATCGAGATCTTCCGGCTTCTCGGCCCGCAGTTGCTTGAGTAAGGATGCCGCCGCGTCCAGATTGCGGCGGGCATCCGGCAGATGGCCGCTCAGCATCGAGATGTAGGCGGACTGGCTCTCGACGTCGGCCAGTCTCGGCCGATAGGCTGGATTGAGGCTGGCGGCGCGCCGGTCGAATTCGATGGCCTTTCGAAAGCTCGCCAGGGCGTCGTCGGTGCGGCCCAGGTTCGGCTGGCCGGGAGCCCCTTGCGCGGCGGCCACTTTCTCATAAGCGTCGCCGATTTCGTGAAGCAGTTCCGCGTCCCGGCCGGCGCTGCGGGAAAGACTGTCCAGGTAGTCGAGCGCCGTGGCCACCATCTTCTCGCGCACTTTGGTGGAACCCGGCAGCCGCGCCACATCGTCGTGCAATTCGATGAAGCGTCCCGCCAGCGTGCGGACCTGTTGAAAGCGTTGCTGCGCCACCCTGGCCTCCGAGAGCGCCACTAAAGTTCCCGCGCTGAGCGATAGCGCGATCGCGGCGGCGGCGGCGATCCCCCACCGGTTGCGCGCCGCGAAACGCGAAACCCGGTAGCTGAGCGTATCGGGGCGCGCTAATACCGGGCGATGCTGCAAGTGCCGTAGGATGTCTTCCGAGAATTGCTCCACCGAGCGGTAACGGCGCGCAGGCTCACGATGCATGGCCTTGAGAACGATGGTGTCCAGGTCGCCCTTCAGCGCCGTCCCGCCCACCGCCGAAGGCGCTTTCGGATCGCTGTTGCAGATCTCGGTCTCTAGTTCCTTCAAATCGTATCGCGTGAGCCGATGGGGCCTCTCTCCGGTGAGGACCTCATACAGGACGGCGCCCAGCGAGTAGACGTCGGTGAGCGTGGTCACCGCCTCGCCGCGAACCTGCTCAGGCGATGCGTAATCCGGCGTCATGGCGAAATGGCCGGTCTTGGTTTGCGGAGCGCCCTCGGACAGAAACTCGGGCGCTAACAGAAGCTTGGCAATCCCGAAATCCAGCAATTTGGGCACGCCCTCATGGGTCACCAGGATATTACTGGGCTTCAGGTCGCGATGAACGATCAACTTCTGGTGAGCATATTGCACCGCATCGCAGACCTTGCAGAAGATCCGCAAGCGGTCCGGGATCGCAAGATTGCGCGACTGGCAATATGCGGTGAGCATCTCGCCGGCCACGTATTCCATGACGATATAAGGCAGGCCCTCGTCGGTGGACCCACCGTCGTAGAGGGCTGCGATATTGGCATGATCGAGGGCGGCCAGGATCTGGCGCTCGTTGCGGAACCGGGCCAGCAACGCAGGGTCGTCGGTATCGAAGCGCAGGAGTTTGAGGGCGACGCTCTTGCGGAACTGGTCGTCGTCGCGGACGGCCAGGAAAACCGCGCCCATACCGCCGCGGCCCAGCAATTTCTGGATTCGATAGGGTCCCACACGGCGGCCGACCCACTGGTTCATTTGCGAAACCCGTGTATCGGGCAGCACACTGCTTGAACCGATAGCTGCCGTCTCGGTAGCGGGACTCGTGTTTGGCTCGAATTCCGATGGCGCGGGTGCGGGCACAGTTGCACAACATCTTACCCTAGTGCCGGGTCTGGCGAATACCCGATTGGCGGTGGGCGGGGCTCTACCAGGGCGAACATGCGGGCCGTGCGTGAACAACATCCCTCGCGCACGCCGAGCGCCACTGAGTCCATCTCGAACCTGTCTTGAGGATTGGGCGCGCCCGCGATTACCTGCCCGAGCCTACTTCGCCGCCGAAATGAATGGTCGAATCCACGGTGTACATCTTGATACTGGCGCCCAGCGGGCGAAGCATTTCGATCACCAGGGCCGTCCCCTGCGTTTTCAGCGAGAAGTGCGTGCTGCCGTCGCGCGACACCGGGAACTCGCGCGCGCCGAAGGGCGGAATCTGTACGTCGAAAGCATCGCTGCACACCGGTAAGAGGTCCGCCGACGGCACTTTTCCGGGGAGATAGAAGAGGTTACCCGCGGAGTAGCAGAGCGATGCAGTAGCCGCGCGCTCCGTGGTGTTGATGAGCGACATCAGCGCACCGTTCAGTTCCGACACGTCGCCCGAGAACCAGGGATTGCGCGTGGGATAGACCACGTCGCGTCCCACGTTCTTCAACTCGTTGCCGATCACACATTCGGTGGCGCCGCTCACTGCCAGCACCGGATCCAGCCCACGCGACGGCACGTGCTCCCGCACCTTCACCCAGCCGCTCTCGGTCTCCTCGTCGATTTCCGGACGGTAGCTCACCCGCTCGCCGGGTTTCAGCCGCAACCCCACCGAGGAATGTCCCTCGATGGGCGCCAGCGCGCCGCCCGGCTTGTGCGCTTCCAGATCGGCCAGCACCACCCGGTCGCCCAGGTTCTGCATCGTCACGGTCGACCTGCATTTGCCGCCGAAAGCCAGCGCGGGAACGACACTCTCCACCTGCCGCTCCTGTCCGTAGACGGGGGCGAGCGCGATCAGGGCGAACAGCAGCGCGATCCGGGCACTCATTCTCTTCTCATATCGGACCGATTGGCTTATACTTCTAGTCAAAGCACTCAAGGAGATCTCCGTGGCAGCAGTGAAATTCACGTTAAATGGCAAACCTCAATCGGTCGACGCCGTCCCCACGATGCCCTTGCTGTGGGTTCTGCGCGACACCCTCGGTATGACCGGCACCAAGTTCGGCTGTGGCATGTCGCTCTGCGGCGCCTGCACCGTGCATATCGACGGCCAGCCCGTACGCTCCTGCGTGACTCCGATTTCGGCCGTCGCCGGCCGCAAGATCACCACCATTGAAGGACTCTCGCCGGATCGCAGCCACCCCATCCAGGCGGCGTGGATCGAGGAGGATGTTCCGCAATGCGGCTATTGCCAGTCGGGTCAGATCATGACCGCGGCGGCGCTGCTGGCCAAGACGTCCAACCCCACCGATGCCGATATCGACGAGGCCATGCGCAACAACATCTGCCGCTGCGGCACCTATGACGACATTCGGCGCGCCCTGCATCGCGCTGCCGAAATCCAGCGTGCGGGAGGCGCCCGATGAGCGCTCTCACACTGGATCGCCGCAACTTTCTGCGCAGCGGCGCGGGCGCCATCGGCGGCCTGTTGATCGGCTGCTACCTGCCGGAACGGCGCAAACTTCTCGCCGACACCCCCGCGGCTGCCAACAAGCTCAGCGCGTGGATCCTGGTGGGCAACGACGATACCGTCACGTTCTTCATCCACAAGGCCGAAATGGGGCAGGGAACTGTGACCTCGCTCTCCATGCTGCTGGCGGAGGAGTTGGAGTGCGACTGGTCGAAGATCCGCACTGAATTCCCCGGCGTCGATCCCGCTTACGGACCGTTCCAGGGCGTGGTGGGCAGCCAGAGCATCCGCTCGTCGTATATCTCGCTGCGGCAGGCGGGTGCATCCGCGCGTGTCATGTTGATCGCCGCGGCGGCGCAGAAGTGGGGCGTCCAACCGTCTGCCTGCCGCGCGGAAAAAAGCACCGTGGTGAATACCGCTACCAACGCGCGGCTCACCTATGGCAATCTGGCCGAGGCGGCCGCTAAGCTGCCGGTGCCTGGGAATGTGCCGCTGAAAGACCCGGCGCAGTTCGAGATCGTGGGCAAGCCGCGCAAACGGCTCGACACTCCCGGCAAGGTGGACGGCAGCACGCGATTCGGCATCGACGTGCGATTGCCGAACATGCTCTACGCGGTGGTGGAGCGCTGCCCGGTATTCGGCGGCACGGTGGCGAGCTTTGACGATACGAAAACCAAGACTACGCCGGGCGTTAAACACGCCGTGAAGATTTCCAACGGCGTGGCCGTCATCGCTGATAGCACGTGGGCGGCCATGGAAGGCCGCCGCAAGCTGACCGTCCAATGGGACGAAGGCGCAGTGGCGGCGCACAGCACGCCCGACATTACGAAATCGTTTGCCGACGCCGCGGCGGCCGGCGCTCCGCCGTTGCGCCACGTAGGCGACGCGGCCGGCGCGCTCGCCTCCTCCGCCAAGAAGCTCGACGCGGTCTATCAGACGCCGTACCTGGCGCATGCTCCCATGGAGCCCTTGAATTGCACTGCGTGGGTCCGGCCCGATGGAGCCGAGGTGTGGGTATCGACGCAGATGCAAACCCTGGCCCGCCAGATCGCCGCACAAAAATCCGGGCTGGCGCCCGAAAAAGTGCAGGTCCACACCGAGTACATGGGCGGGGGATTCGGAAGGCGCGGCGGCGTGGATTATATCGGCGAGGCGGTGGAAGTGGCCAAGTCCGTCGATGTGCCGGTCAAAGTGACGTGGTCGCGCGAGGATGACATGCGGCACGATAACTACCGGCCGGCGTCATATTGCCGGTTCTCAGGCGGCCTCGATGCCGAGGGCTGGCCGGTGGCGTGGACCGCTAGTATCGCCTGCCCGGCGTTCGCCGGCGCCAACACGTCCACCGAGGGCGTGCGCGACAATCCCTACGCCATCGCCAATTTCGCGGTGGATTATCACGACGTCAATCCCGGAGTCCCGGTGAGTTACTGGCGGTCGGTGGGGTACTCGCAGAATTGCTTCTTCGCCGAGTCGTTCCTGGACGAGATGGCGCATGCCGGCGGCAAAGATCCGCTGGAAGTGCGGCGAAAATTTCTGGCGAAGAATCCGCGTCTGCTGGCCGCGCTGGAACTCGCGGCTGAAAAGGCGGAGTGGGGCAAGCCTCTGCCCGCGGGCCACGGCCGCGGCGTCTCGGTGGTCAACAACGTGGGCAGCAACACCGTGCAGATCGCGGAAGTCTCGGTGGCGAAGGGCAAGGTCAAGGTGCATCGCGTGGTTTGCGCGGTAGATTGCGGCGCGGTGGTCAATCCCGCCGGGGTGGCGCAGCAGATGGCCAGCGGCATCGCGTTCGGACTCTCGGCGCTGAAAAGCGGCGTGACCATCAGGAACGGCCGCGTGGAGCAGGGCAACTTCAATCAGTACGATGTGGTCCGCATGGACGAGATGCCTAAGGTGGAAGTCCACATCGTGCCCAGCCAGGCGGCGCCCGGCGGGATCGGCGAAGCGAGCACTCCGGGAGCGGCGCCCGCGGTCTGTAATGCCATCTTCGCGGCGACCGGCAAGCGGATTCGTCAATTGCCGATTCGTGCGGAAGATCTGGCGTAGGCTGCTTTACAATTGCGACCGCCGGGGATGCGTTATCCTGGTCGCCAAAGGAGAAACTCAGAGTGAATTTGCGTAACATTTGTATCGGTGTCGCTGTGTCTGTGGGCATGGCGTTAGCGGCCTCTGCGGCGGAAATGCCTACCGTGGGACAGGAAGCGCCGGCCGTCGCATTGCCTTCACAGGACGGCGGCACGGTCGACATCAAGAGCTTTCGCGGCAAGTGGGTAGTGCTGTATTTCTACCCCAAGGACATGACGCAGGGCTGCACCATCGAAGCCCACAATTTCCAGCAGGACCTGGCAAAGTATGAGAAGCTCAACGCCGCCATCGTGGGCGTCAGCGTGGATAGCACCGATAGCCACCAGCAGTTCTGCACCAAGGAGAGCCTGACGTTTAAGCTGCTCTCCGACACGGGCAAGACTGTGGTGGAAGAGTACGGCTCGCTATCGCCTGCCGGCATGGCGTCGCGCAACACCTTCCTGATCGACCCCACCGGTAAAATCGCGCAGGTGTGGACCAAGGTCAGCCCCATGAAGCACAGCGCAGAAGTCCTCGCCGCGATCGAGCAAAAAGAAGGCAAGTAGGACAAGCTTCAGCTTGTCGCGGTTTCCAGCCGAAGACGGGACAAGCTGAAGCTTGTCCTACCGCGGCCGGAGCGGCGGCGTGCCGAACAAACTCGCATTAGAAAGACCGTTCCACCGAGAAGGGCGCGGGCATGCCGCCGCGCGGACCGCGATCGTGCAGATTGAGCGCTTCGATATCGCTGGGCGGTACTTCTTCGAACAGAATTTCGTCCCCAGGCGCCGAGTCATTGCGCCACCGCGCCCACGCACCGAGCGCCATCAAGACAGCCACCAGAATCCAGTACAGGCTGTTATTGCGCAAAGACCGGTATTCCAGTTCGATCGCCATGCGCGTGAAGAACAGGAAGGCGACCGCGAACAATCCCAGCTTCATATGCAGGTTCGCTTTTCCTGGCAGGTAGGAGCATGCGAACGGAATCTTGCGAAAGCCCTTGAGGGAGGACTGCACCATCAGGTAGCCTCAGACGGTCATAATCGCCATGTGCCGCGCCGCTGCTCCCGCGGGCCAGATGGCGAAGAACAGCGCCGACCATGCCAGCACCACCGGCATCGCCACCAGTCCGAACATCGCTTTGCGGACCGCCTTGAAATACGCGGCGGCGCGCTCCACCGCCGTCAGCCGGAAGATCCAGTTGGAGCGCAGCGCGATGGGCTGGGCGAAAACGGCGCGCGCCCCCATCACGGTGACGAAGAGCATCGCCAGGCTGCCCACCAGCAACTGCGGATTGGGTCGATCCCAGTGCGGATTGCTCCACATTCGTTCATAGGTGCGCACCCCGTAAAGAAGGTCGCGCGCATAGGCGAGCGCCACTGCCAGGCCAATTCCGCAATACGCCGCAAGCAGCAGGCGATGATGACGGCTGCGCGCCACCGTGCGGGCGGTGAAGAGCAGGATCGCGCGATGGACGCTGCGCGACAGCAGCTTCGACGCCAGCCATGTCAGCATCCTCATGGAGGGCCGGGAGCGGTCCGAGGGTGCGATGTCCGGTTGCTCTACGATCATACGGTGGAAACGAAGATACGCCAGCGAGAAGGCGACGACGGCGAGCGGGCACACCACCGCCAGGGTCCGCCAGCCGCGTGCGGCGAGTTGGTCGAATCCGGGAGTGCCGTTGAACTTTTGGAACAGTCCCAGGAACCAGAACGACGGCACCCACGTAAGGCCCGCACGGTAAGGCGGCTTGAGAAAATAAAATCCGAGCAACAGGAAAAATGCGCCCATCTGCAGGATGCTCGAGAACTTGAGAAAGAGACGATAGCTCAGGCACACCGCGGCCACGGCCTGCATTGCCAGCAGCGCGCAGCAGACCGCGAGCCCGGCCGCCAGCATTGCCAGCCAGTATGCCGCGAACCCGTACAGCACCGTCCCTATCCCGGCGCCCGGCCGTGCGATCGCGAACGGGTACGCGATTCCGGTGCACGCATTGAGCGCCGCGACAGCCACCCCCAGCGCGGTTCCCAACGCGGAGAGCTTCGCCAGCAGGACGGTCCGCGGGCGCACCGGCAGCAGACCGAGAATCAGCCGGTCGCGGCGATCGGGAAGGATGCTATTCCAGGCGAGCACGGTGAACATACCGGCGATCGTCATGGTAGTGGCGATCAGCATGTCCTGGTCCACCCAGGCGAGCCGGCTGAGTTTATCCCAGGGCAGCGTGGAGAGGCCGTAGCGCGGCACAAAGTAAATCGTGAAGGTGAAGCTGAATGCCGCCAGCAGGGCCGCTATCTGCGCCAGCAGACGCTGCGCTTCTCCCCGTGACGCGAGGAGTTCCAGGTCCACAATGCGGAATAGAAAATCGCGATAGAGAAGGCGGAACTGTTGCCGTTCGTCGGGCATTTACCGCTCCATGAGTTCGACGATTTGCCGGGTAATGGCGGGCGTATCCTGCTCGACGGCGAGTTGCGAAAAAATGTCTTCGAGCGTGGGCAGCGACATGAGGGCGCGCAGCTGCTCGATGGAATCGTTGGCCACGATGCGGCCCTTGTGCAGGATGACCACGCGCGAGCAGACGCGCTCCACGATTTCCATTTCGTGCGAGCTGAACAGCACCACTTTGCCGCGGGCGGCGAGCGCGCGAATCAGATCGCGGAGCACCAGCGCGGAGTTGACGTCGAGGCCGGAGAACGGCTCGTCGAGCAGCACCAGTTCGGGATTGTGCAAGAGCGCGGCGATCAGCAGCACCTTCTGCCGCATGCCCTTGGAGTACGACGAGATGGGTACGTAGCGGTCCTGGTAGAGCGAGAACAGGCACAGCAAGCCTTCGATCTTTTCCGCCAGAACGCGCTCCGGCAGACCGCGCAAATGGCCCACCATTTCCAAGTATTCGGCGCCGGTGAGATGCGGATAGAGGTACGGCTCTTCGGGGACATAGCCGAGTAATTGGCGATACTTCATCGGCTCTTGTTCGATCGGTTGACCGCGAAAGAGGATATCGCCGTCGGTGGGCTCAATCAGCCCGGTGATCATTTTCAGAGTGGTCGATTTGCCCGACCCGTTCAGCCCGAGATATCCCGTCACTTCGCCGGCCTGCGCCGTGAAGCTCACGTTTTGCACCGCGGCAATGCCTGAGTACCGCTTGGTGACGCCACGCAATTCGAGCATTACCGCCCCCTGGGGAGCGCGGGACGGCGTCGCGCGCCGAAACTTTTCATCCACACGGTGAGCCCGATGACCATGATCGTAATCCCGGCGGTCAGGAAAACTGCGAGATACATCACAATGCCGATGGTGAGCGGTTGATGGGCGATGGAGCCGTGCTGCGAGAATTCGGCGAGGGGGGTGAGGGAGGCGTCGCGGGCCGCCGTGACGATGCGGTGCGGCTTGAAGAGCGTCGAGGCAAAGCCGCCCAGGACGATTTGCAGAACCGCCAGCCCCAATGCCAGCGCGATTTTCCACCAGCCGGAGCGCAGCAGCCACTGGCGTACCAGCGAGCCTGCTGCATCGACGAAGAGCGCCGCGGTACTTTGCGATTCCGCTGCGCGATCGAATATCCAGAGCATTTCATCCGCAAACTCGCGACGGAAGGCCGGCGGATGAAGCCAGAGCAAACTGCGGTAGCAGGTGCGCATCAGGTAGCCCTCCGGGGAGTGCGTAGATGAACTTTGGCCGCCCGCACCACGGTTTCCAGGCGTGCGACTTCCGCCGAGAGCACGCCGCGCCCGAAGCGCGTGAGCCGGAAATAGCGGCGCCGCGGGTCGTCATGCGCCGGCGGCTTGGGCGAGGCCTCCACCAGCCCCTGCGTCATAAGCTTTTGGATGTTGTCGTAGAGGGTGCCGGGGCCGATCTTGTATTGACCGTCGGATTGGCGCGCCACTTCCTGCATGATGCCGTAGCCGTGCCGGTCTTCCCCCGCCAGCGCCAGCAGAATATGGAGCGACGCTGGGGATAACGGAAGGAACGGACTGTAATCCTCAGTCATTCGTCTTCCGTTATATCGGAATCCGAGTGATGTGTCAAGGCCTTAATTCGGCATGTTCGGTGACGCTCAGAATATTTCCGTCGGGGTCCTTGAACCATGCCACTTTCGCTCCGCCTGGTGCGGTCCACACGCCGAGTTCGTCCTGTTTCATGGGCGGAAAGCGTTCGAATACCACGCCGCCTGCTGCCAATTCCGTCACCGCCGCCGCGATATCCGGCACGTTCCATCCGAGCACCGTACCATGCGCCGGCGGCAGGCTCTTGGCCATGCCGAGGCGCAACATGATGCCGTGCGCGTCGAACACCAGGGCAAACGGCGGTTCCTCGGACAGCAGCGTGAGCCCGAGTGTGTCGCGATAGAACTCCTTGGCGCGATCCACATCCACGATGGAGATGAATCCTACGATGTCGTATTGGGCGAGTCTGGAAGGTTGCTTCATGCGCCTATCATGCGGCCGCCGGGTGCCCTGTCGCAAGATCCCAGTTGCGCCAGAATATAGCGCGATTGCGCCATTGTGGCCGGCGCGCGGCACTTGCGCCACAATGGAATTCGATGCTATCGAGACGTGCATTGCTTGCCGGGTTGGGCGTGGCGGCCCTGCCGCTGCCCGCCAAAGTGGGCCAGGTGGAGATCGGCGTCTGTGGGTCGCTTGCCGATTTCGAAAAGGCCGAACAGTACGGGTTCGACTATTACGAGCCGGGCGTGGCCGCCGTCGCCGCGCTCAGCGAGGACGAATTCGCGGCATTCGCCAAACGCGTCGCTAAGTCGCGTATCCGCTGCCAGAGTTTCAACAGCTTCATCCGCTCGCTGATGGTGGTGGGTCCGAAGGTGGATCGCGACGCCCTTATGGCATATATGAACCAGGCGCTCGACCGCTGCCGTGCGCTTGGCGGGACCATCGTGGTGTGGGGCAGCGCCGGCTCGCGCAATGTGCCTGAGGGTTTTCCGCGCGAACGCGCCTGGCAGCAGATCGTCGACTTTCTGCGCATGGCCGGACCGGTCGCGCAGGCGCGCAACATCGTGATCGCCATCGAGCCTCTGCGGCATCAGGAGAGCAATATCATCAACACCGGCGCGGAGGCCTTCCGCCTGGTGCGCGAGGTCGATCATCCCAACGTCAAAATGATCATCGACTATTACCACCTGGCGCAGGAGCACGAGGACCCGCAAATTCTGCAGACCGCGCGCGAGGCCATCGTGCACCTCCACTTCGCTAATCCGGCCGGCCGTGTCTGGCCGAAAGATCCCTCCGAGGACCCGGGATATGCGCCCTTTTTCGCCATGGTAAAGAAGACCGGTTTCCGCGGCGGCCTGTCGATCGAAGGGAAGGGCACGTTCGAAGCGGACGCCGTGGCCAGCCTGGCATTCTTTCGAAAGGAGCTGGCGTGAAATCGGAGTTGGTGGGGCCGGTTCGCTCCGTGCGGACCGAACGGGCGCGGTGGGATGTATCCACGGAAGCCTGGCGGCGTCCCATGCGCATCGCCACAGAGGAGTTTCGACCCGACGGCAAACTCGCCGCTGCCGAATCGCACTGGAACGGCAAGCTGATGTCGCGCTGCGCGTATGCCTACGACGATACCGGCTTGCTGCTTGAGACGAAGCACTCGCAGGAGGACGGGACGAGCGCCCGAACCGTCCACGAGTACGAAGGCGGACGCCTGGCCCGTACCGTGCACTACGACCCCAGCGGGTCCCACAGTATGAGTCAAGAACGGACATATGCCGCCGACGGATCGTACAAAAGCACGGTGCAGTTTCCGAAGGAACTCGGAGGCAGCGACATTTATTGCCCGGTCGGCGGGCTCGACTTTTCCTTCTCGGCTCCCGGCGTCGCCTCGATGACCACCTCGTACGATTGCGAAGATCGTCCGTCTGAGGTGCTGTTTCAAACTGCAGACGGCAAGCCGGTGCGACGCCTGGTATTGCAGCACGATGAGGCGGGCCGCCTGCTGAAAGTCGAACTGCTGCTCTGCGAGGAACCCCTGTTTCCCGATGTGCCCCAGTTTGGCCCGGGCGCTGCGCTAGCGACCTTCGAGTACAAGTATGACGACGCAGGCCGCCAGGTCGAGATGGTACGGGGCATGTTCGGCATGGATGAACAACGCGAGCAGTATCGCTACGACGATCGCGGCAATCGCGTCGAAATCGATTCGCAACAAGACCGGTCGGGCGCCCGCATTGTCGACAGTGTCCCGGAGCGCGACCAGCCGCAGATTCATCGCTGGCAGACGCGCGTCGATCATCAATACGACGACCACGGTAATTGGACCGAGCGCCTGACCTTGCACCGCCAGAACGCCAATCCGGACTTTACGCCCGTCTCAATCGAGCGCCGGCAGATTACCTATCATCTCTAATACTCTCGCCGACGTCTCCGTCTCTCCGATGCGCGGAAAGATGACGTCGACGCTATGGCGATGCGCCTCGGCCGACATGTCCGTCATGGCGTCCGTCACCAGCACGACGTGGTACCCCAGATCGAATGCGCTGCGGGCGGTCGATTCCACTCCGGCGCTGGTGGCCACGCCCGTAAGAAAGATCTGCGTCACGCCGCGATCGCGCAGATATCGGTCGAGCTCCGTGCCCAGGAACGCGCCCCAGCGCTGCTTGCTCACCAGGTGGTCGCCGCTCTGCTGCTCGAGTTCCGGCAACAGTTCCTGCCAGTCGGGCGGGAAGGCGTACTTGGGCCGGCCCGCGTCGGTGCGGCCGGGCGCCATCCCCGTGGCGTTCACCAGCACCACGGGCAGGCCGCGCTTCCGGAAGGCGCGCGCCAGTTCGGCAGTTCTCCCGACGACGTCGGCCATGGGATGCGCGGTCGGCAGTCCCGCGATTCCTTTCTGCAGATCGATAACAACTAAGGCGGCGGTGTCGAATTGAGTTAGAGGCATGCTTCGTCCTTGGGCTCGGGTATTAAGGTGATGGCGGGCTGCACCAGGCCGAGTTCCTGGTAAATGGGCCGCATGAGCGCGCGGATTTTGGGCCGCTCCACGGTGTACCAGAGCGAGCCGATCACGCAGCACGCGCCGGTAAGCACTAGCGTATGCGGCGCGCCGATGCGATGCGCCAGCGCGCCTGAGAGCAGGCTGCCGAACGGCGCCGCGCCGAAGAACGCCATGCCGTAATAGCTCATGGCGCGCGCGCGCTTGTCCTCCGGCACCAGTGTCTGCACGATGGTGTTGCTCACCGCGGCGGTTTGGATCAGTCCGAAGCCCGCGAACACCATCAGCAGCAGCGAGAGAGGCAGCGACGTCGAGAGTCCGAAGAGAATGAGCGCCGCGCCCAGCATCGCCGGGGCCACCTGCAACATGCGCGTCAGGCCGCGTACCGATTTGCGCACGGCCAGCGAAACGGCCGAGATCAACGCGCCGACGCCCGACGCGCCGGTGAGCCAGCCCAGCGTATGCGCGCCGCCCTTCAATATCTGGCCGGCGAAAATAGGCAGCAGCACGGTGTACGGCCACCCCATCAGGCTCACCAGCATCAGCACCAGCAGCACCGTGCGCACCGGCCGAAACTTGCTCACGTAGTCCCAGCCCTCGCGCATTTGTGCGCTTATGCCGCCCGCCTTCCGCACAACGTCGAGCGGCCGGATGTTCATGGCCAGCAGCGATGCGATCACCGCGAAATAGCTGACGCCATCAATCAGGAAGCACCAGCCTTCTCCCACCGCCGCGATCACCATGCCGGCGATGGCCGGACCGATCAGGCGCGCGCCATTCACCATCGACGAATTGATGGCGATGGCGTTGCTCAGGTCGCGGCGGTCCTCCACCATCTGCACCAGGAACGCCTGCCGGCCCGGCATATCGAAAGCGTTGATCAGGCCTTGCAGGGCAGCCAGCGCGATAATTTCATTGATGGTGATGACGTGCATCAGCGTGAGCGCCGCCAGCGCCAACGATTGCATCGCGCCCGCGGCCTGCGTCCACACCAGCAATTTGCGGCGGTTGATGCGCTCCACCCATACCCCGGCGATGGGCGCCAGCGCAAAGGCCACAATCTGCCCGGCGAACCCGACCAGCCCCAGCAGCCACGCCGAGTGGGTGAGGCGATAGACCAGCCAGCTGGTGGCCAGTCGCGTCATCCACGTGCCGATGAGCGAAACGCTCTGGCCCATGAAGAATAGCTGGAAATTGCGCGACCGCAGGGCCCGCCAGGCGTATGACATCGAGCCGCCGCGCGGGCTCACGATTGCACCAGCTTCTGCATGATCTCGCCCGCCCGGAACAGCGTCTCGCGGTCTTCCTCGTCAAGCTGCGCGATAGCGTGCGCGATCCACGTCCGCTTGGCGTCGCGCGTGCTCTTTCGCACCCCCGCGCCCTTGGCGGTGAGCGCTACGCGCACCTGGCGGCCGTCGGTGGGGTGCGGCGTGCGCTCCACCATCCCCATCTCCTCCAGCGCCGCCACAGTGGCGCCCATGGATTGCGGTTTCATGCTCTCCGCGCGCGCCAGTTCCGCGGTAGTCGCCGGTCCGTGTTTATCGATCCGCGCCATTACCGCGGATTCCGTAAGGGTGAGTTCATGCGAGGCCGCCGCGGCGCGCACTCTTCGCACCAGCAGGCCCATGGCCTGTGTGAATTCGATTACCGCCGCGTCGTAGTTCCTGCGAGGCACAGTAATCTCATGGTCCCAGAAGAAAGGCAAACTTGCAAGTTTACCTGTCGACCGCGCTCCCTTGCCAGGTGATCGATTACACGTTTTCGCCGCGAATCAGGTCTTCGTACGTCTCGCGCCGGCGGATCACGCGATAGCTGTCGCCTTCCACCAGCACTTCCACCGCGCGCGGGCGGGAGTTGTAATTCGACGATTGCACGAACCCGTATGCTCCGGCCGTGCACACCGCCAGAAAATCGCCCGGCATGGCGTTGGCCATCTCGCGATCGCGCGCCAGGAAATCGCCCGTTTCGCAGACCGGCCCCACCACGTCGGCCGTCACCGGCGGGAGCGAGTTCCGGCGCAGCGGCACGATCTCATGATGCGCATGATAAAGCGCCGGCCGGATGAGATCGTTCATCGCCGCGTCCACAATCACGAATTCCTTGGCGCCGTTCTTCTTGCGATACAGCACGCGCGTCAGCAGCACGCCGGCGGGTCCGGCGATCGAACGGCCTGGCTCAATCATCACCCGCAGACCGCTATCGCGCAGCCGCGCTTGCAGGCTCTCCACGAAGGTGGCGATCGGCTGCGCCTTCTCGCTGCCCTGGTACGCCACGCCCAGACCGCCTCCAAAATCCAGGTGATTGATCGGATCGCCCTGCGCGCGCAGTGTAGCTGCCAATGCCAGCACGCGATCCACCGCCTCCAGAATCGGGCTCGGATCGAGCATCTGCGAGCCGATATGGCAGTCCACACCCTCGGCCGCGAGATTGCGATAGCCGCGCGCCTGCTCGTACACGCGTGCCGCGTCCGCCATCGGGATCCCGAATTTGTGCTTGCTGAGGCCGGTGGAAATATAAGGATGGGTGACCGCGTCTACATCGGGGTTCACGCGCAGTGAGAACCCCGCCTTCACGCCGCGCCGCGCCGCCATCGCGTCGATCAGTCCAAGTTCCGCCTCAGACTCGCAATTGAAGCTGTGAATCCCGCTGGCCAGGGCGTATTCCACTTCGGCCGCTGTCTTTCCGACGCCGGAGAAGACCACCTTGGCCGGGTCGCCGCCCGCTTTCAGCACGCGAAACAACTCACCGCCCGAAACGATGTCGAAGCCCGCTCCGGCCTTCGCCAGCAGTGCCAGCACGCCCAGCGACGAGTTGGCCTTTACGGCGAAACAAACGGTGTGCGGCAGGTCGCCGAAAGCCTCGTCGTAGGCGCGATAATTCGCCAGCAGCGCTTGGCTGGAATACACATAGGCCGGCGTGCCGACGCGCGCCGCCAGATCGGCGAGCGGAACCTGCTCGCAATAGAGATCGTTCTGAGAATAAGAAAACATCGCGGATGTGGAGGAAATTTCAAGTATGGCACGCGAGGGCGCGCTTCAGCGCAGCCACTTGAGCCACACCGGCAGGGAGTTGAGCTGGTCCACGTGATCGGGCGCGGAATCTCCGGCGAAGCCCAGCACCAGGAACTTACCGTGCGATGCTTCGCTAAGCTGCTGCATCCCCATCGGACCCCATTTCAGTACCGGCCGTTCCCGCACGTGCAGATCCTTTAACAGGAAATCGGCCGTCTCGGTGGTGCTGGCGTACGTGCCCGGGAAAATCTCCGAATGCGTCAGCAGAAAGCGCTTGTGGCCCGCCATCGCATCGCGGCCCAGCCGCAGCCAGACCTTCAAATTGTCCTCGCTCAAAGTCGATTCCATCGGCCCCGGCTGCCCCGCCGCGTAGTCGGTGTGGACGCCGTCGATGCAGATCACCGAACTGACGCGCGCATACGCTTGCGGGCTCTTGAGAATCTGCCGGAGCGCGCCGCACCCCGCACTCCATCCGCCAATGATCACGTGCGCGAACCGGCGATGCGCCTTCGCCTCCGCTTCCTTCACCAGGCGCGGAAAGCGCGCGGGGTCCTCAAACAACCGCACGTAGACGCCCGATCCGTTGCCCGCCACCTCGCTGACCACCGCCAGATGATTGCGCTCGCCCGCCAGTTCGGCGATCCACGGATCGCCGTGAAAAAAGAAAAGCAGCTCGGCATGCGACGGCAGATGGTGGGGCAGATACAGCGTTCCGACCTCGAGCTTCTCGCGCTTGCCGAGAGGCGTCTCCTCTTTCAGGCGGGTGTGGGTGCGCGTGTGCTCCACCATGGGAGAAGGATTCTGCGCCTGCTGTGCGAACCCCACAGCGGCCAGGAACAACAGCAGTGCCCGCATCCCCCCAGTGTACTGCGTAGGGCAGAATGGAATTCTGCGGCGGATTCGCGATCCCCGTACGCAGTTACCCCTCCCGCCGCAGCGTCTCCAGCGGGTCGACACGCGTCGCGCGCCGCGCCGGCCAGTAACAGGCCAGCAGCGCGAACAGCGCCAGCACAAAGGTAGCGCCCGCGAACGCCGGCAAATCGAGCGGGCGGATTTCGAACAGCATGCCGCCCAGCAGGCGCGCGCAAATCGCTGCCCCCACCGCTCCCAGCGCGATTCCCTCCAGCGCCAGCCCGAAGCCTTGCCGCAACACCATCCGCAGGGTGGCCGAGGGCGACGCTCCCAGCGCCATTCGCAGTCCGATCTCGGGCGTGCGCTGCGCCACTGCCTGCGACATCGCACCGTAAATTCCCACCCCCGCAAGCAGCAGCGCGGCCAGCGAGAACAACGTCAGCATCCACATCACGAAACGTCGCTCCGTGGTCGACCGGTTCACCAATTCCTCCATGGTCGCGACGTGATACGCGGGCACCTCCGGGCTCACCGAGCGCACGCGCGCCGCCAGAGTCTCCGCCAGCGCCGCCGGATCGCCCGCCGTGCGGATCGCCAGCATCGGCGCGCTCATGGGACTGTACGCATTGGGCCGGTAGATCTCGGGCCGCGGCTCGGCATCCAGCCCGAAGTGGCGGATGTCGCCCACCACTCCGATAATCGTGATCCACGCCTGCTTCTCCGGCGACGGTCCTAGCTTGACGCGCTTGCCCACTGCGCTCTCCCCCGGCCAGAAGCGTCGCGCCATGGTCTGGTTGATCAAAAGGACGCCGTCCGCTTGCGCATCGTCCTGTCGGTCGAACAGGCGTCCGGCACGCAGCGGAATTCCCATCGTCGCGAAGTAATTATCGGTGACCACGCGATACTCCACGTCGGGGCCCTGTTCGCCGGGCGTCGACTTGCCTTCGATGAATAACGCACTCCCCAGATTCGTCCCCATCATGGGAAGACGACTCGCCGCCGCCACCGATCGCACACCCGGAACTGCCGCCACCGCGTCGCTCACGCGCCGGTAAAACTCCAGCCGTTGATCGGGCTTCTGCGCCCCCTGCGGCGCCTGTGTCGCGATGGTCAAAAGTTGGCGCGCCTGAAAGCCCGGGTCGATCTCCATCAGCCGCTGGAAGCTGCGAATCAACAGGCTTGCGCCCACCAGCAACACCAACGCCACCGCTACCTGCGCCACCACCAGCGCCGCCCGCAATCCATGATGGCCGGCGGTCAGGCCACGGCCCGCTTCGCGCAGCGCATGCGCGATATCGCCGCGCACCATTCTCCATGCCGGCGGCAATCCCGAGACCATCGCGCTGGCCAGCACCGCCACCGCTGCGAATAGCAGCGCCCGTGCATCCAGTTGAATGGTGCGGCCGGCAATCAGGCTCGCCGGCGCCGCCGCCACCAGCAGCTTCAAGCTGAAATGCGCCATCGCCAGTCCGGCGATTCCACCCGCCGCCGCCAGCACCAGGCCTTCGGTCAGCAACTGCCGCAGCAAGCGGACCCGCGGCGCGCCCATCGCCACCCGTACCGAGATCTCCCGCGCCCGCGACGCCGAACGCGCCAGCAGCAGCCCCGCTACATTGGCGCAGGCCATCAGCAGCACGAACCCCACCGCGCCGAACAGCAGCAGCATGGTGACTTCAAACCGACCCGTCACCTGCGCGCGCAGCGGTTGCACATCCATCGCGAAACCGCGATTCGACGCTCCGTATTCTCCCGCCAGTTCTTCCCCGATGCGCCGCACGTCGCCCGCGGCCTGCTCCACCGAAACGCCCGGCCGCAGCCGCGCGATCACTTTGAGGCACCGCAATCCGCGCCCCCCGTTGGTCAGCGGGTTCGCCGCCAGTGGCAGATACACGTCGATGTCGGCGGCCGTGCCGGCCAGAGGTTCGCCCTCGTAATGAAAGTCCGCGGGCAGCACTCCGATTACCGTGTAGGCATTGCCATCCATGTGCAACACCTGCCCCACGGCATCGCGGCGGCCGCCAAAGCGCCGCTGCCAGAAGCCATGCGACAGCATCGTCACGGCCATCGGCCGGTGGCGATCGTCTTCGCGCGGTGAGAATGTGCGCCCCAGTTTCGCTTTCACCCCCAGCAAGGGGAACAGATCGGCCGACGCAAACAGCGCCGTAAGCTGCTGTGCGTCGCCGCGGCCGGTGAGGACCATATTCCATACCGGATCGATGGCCGCCATGGCTGAAAAAGTGCGCGTGCGCTCGCGCAGATCGAAGAAGTCCGGAGGCGAAGTCCAGGGCTCGATCTCGGGCTGTTGCACGCGGCGCGTGTCCACCGCCATCAGCCGGCTGGCATCGGGGTAAGGCAGCGAGCGCAGCACCAGCGCGTCCATCAGGCTGAAGACGGCCACGCTGGCGCCGATCCCGAAGCCCAGCGTGAGCACCGCAATCGCCGCGAAGCCCGGATGGCGCGCCAGATACCGGCCGGCAAAGCGCGCATCGTGCCACGCTCCCGCGAACCATCGCGGGCGCCTGCCGTGTTCGGCGCGGCCGATCTCGCGCGCCAGTTCGTCCCAATTGCGGAATTGCGCTTCCGCCCGTGTGCGCGCTTCCGCCTGCGATGCGCCGCCCGCCAGCGCATCGCCATAGGCTTGCTCCATTTGCGCCGCCAGTTCGTACACGATTTCGCTCTCGCGCTCCGGCCCTACGGCAAGGCCGGCCAGACGCCGCCGCACCAGTTCGCGCCAGTCAGGCATGGTTGAACCCCGTCAGGCTATTGAGCGCGCTCACGAACTCGCGCCAGGTGCGCCGATGCAGTGTGAGCGCGCGCCGTCCCGCCGGCGTGAGGCGATAATAGCGGCGCCGCCGCTCGCCCGCTTTCTCCACCCACTTGCCTTCCACAAGCTGCTTACGCTCCAGCCGGTAGAGCAGCGGATAGAGCGACGCGACATGAAATTGCAGGCGGTTGTCCGACTGCGACTCGATGAGTTTGGCCAGTTCGTACCCGTGGCGCGAACGGCCTTCCAGCAGCGACAGGACAATCATCTCGGCACTGCCTTTTTGAACATCGCGCAGGTCTGTATCTGCAGACGCCATATGTGGCGATTATATATATGGCGGATGCAGATTGCAAGAGTTTCAACGCTCGCGCGAGACGTCGCAGTACTGCGCCCCTACTCGATGGAGCGTGGCAAATACGCTCCCCGTGCCAGCCGCGACGCGGAGCGACTCCGTCACCACCGACTCCCATCGTCCGGATGACAATCCCGTCAGGCGCACTCGCGCAACACGTCCCAGTACTGGGCCGCGACCCGCGCGATGGCATGGTTTTCGGCAATGTGAGCCGCCGCGCGCTCCCCCACCGCCGCCGCCACTTCGGGCATTCCCGCCACCAGCCGCATGTGCTCGCGCAGCGAATCGCGCTCCCCGGCACCCGCTACGATGCGCAGGCAGGCGTCCTCCGGAAATCGCGCGCACTCGAGCGATTCCGTGACCATTACCGCCTTGCCGATCCCCATCGCTCGGATGGCGATCCCCGACGTCTCTCCCGCTGCCGGATAGCGCAGGTTGATGCACGCATCCACCGCCGTCGCCGCCCGCCACCACTCGCTTTCATCGAGGTGCGGACACCGGAAAACGCCGGGCGCCGCGAGCAAGGGCGCGGCCGCGCGCTCCAGGTCGCTCGAAACGAACTCTCCCGCGATCAGCAGCGCCGTCCGTGGGAAATCGCCGTGCACCGCGCCGAACGCCTCCAATACCGCCATCAGCCGCTTCGATTCCCGCAGGTATCCGAACACTGCGAACAGAAATGTCGCCGCGTCTATGCCCTGGCGCTGCCGCCAGCGCAGCGCCTCCGCCATGCCTGAACCTTCGCGCGACCCCGCGAACAGATGCGGAATCTCCACCACGCGCGCGCCGGCGGCATGCTCCGTCACCATCCGCGCCGCCGCCGGGTTGTGCACCACTACAGCGCGCGAACGCTCCGCAATTCGCCGCAGCATGGGGTAGTCGAAATAGCGCCGGTCGGAACCTGACGATGCGCGTCCCCGCCACAATTCGTGCGCCAGCCCGCGATTCCACTCCCCGTAGTTGTAGACGAATTCCTCCGCGTAGGCGCCTTCGTCGAGTTGCCCCAACAGAAAATGGTGCAGCACGGCATCGTGCAGCACCACCACACCGGGCACTTCCAGCGCGCGCCGGTAGATCGCGGCGTGCAGTCCGTTGTTGCCCACATGGTAGAGCGCCACATCGCAAACCGCCGGCGCCACGCCCACGCTTCCAGACTTGCGAAGTTCCGCCAGCAGCGCCGCCGCGTAATCCGCCACGCCTGTGCGCGCCGGCGGCAGCGGAGCGTAAAATCCCACCGTCACAGTTTCTTCCGCTTACCGAACAGCGCCGTACCCACCCGTACACATGTCGAGCCCTCTTCGATCGCCGTCTCCAGGTCGTGCGACATCCCCATCGAAAGCTGCGCCAGTCCGTGCTCTTCGCGCAACTCGCGCAGGCGGCGGAAATATCCGCGCGCAGCTTCGGGATCGTCCGACCAGGGCGGCATGGTCATCAGTCCCAGCAGCCGCAGATTGCCGCAGGCGCGCACCGCGGCGATCAACTCTGGTAATTCTTCGGGCGCCGCCCCGCTCTTCGAATCCTCGGGCGATAGCTTCACTTCCAACATGACGTCCATCGGGTGGGGAGCTTCGTTCAGCCTGCGCGCCAGCTTGGGCGTGTCCACCGTCTGCACCACCTGGAAGAGTTCCGATGCCTTCTTCGTCTTATTCGATTGCAGGTGCCCGATCAGGTGGTAGCGGGCCTCCTTCAGATCGCCGAGGTGCGGAGCTTTCTCTTCCAATTCCTGCACGTAGTTCTCGCCGAAATCGCGGAGTCCCAACTCGTAAGCTTCGCGCAGCGTTTCGGCGGGAAATATCTTGGTTACCGCCAGCAGGAGAATGGCCGCCGGATCGCGCCGCGTCCGTTCGGCCGCCCGCGCGATTCTTTCCCGCACCGTCCTGAGTCGATCGGCCAGCGTTTCCATGACGTTCAGGTTTCAGTATAGCCGGGCAACGGAAGGCGGCCGAAGGGCGCTGTAATCCCCTGAGGAAAGACTCTGAAAAACGGAAAATCGACCTATGAAAAACCGTAAAAACAGGCCTTTCGGAGCGTTTCATCGCCTTTTGTACGCCCGTCCGAACAGGCCCATGCATTAATTCTGTTACCTTGCGTATCCGTCACGGAATTGTAGCGATAAACCCAGTCGACGCGTGTTATGCTTTGGGCCTGGATAACTCTGCGGAGAGGGAATATACGTGGACGCCATCCTCGCGCCTGAAGGATCTCCCGCAGCCCTTGTCCGAAGCGGCCGCCATTCCGATGGGTGAACTCTGAATCGCGGCCATCGCAGTACGGGGTCATAAGGAAGTAAGAAAGAGAGGAGTCTCGCATGAATTGGAAATCTGCAACAGTGTTGGGGCTGTTTTGGTCGGCATGCGCGTTGGCGCAATCCGTCGGCGGTTCGGCCGGTATTTCCGGGGTGGTTAAGGACCCCTCGGGTTCGGCCGTGCCCAATGCTAAGGTCGTAATTTCGAGCACGTCGCTAGGGAACGTGCGCTCCGTCGAGACGAACAGCGCCGGCGCGTTCGCGGCGCCCGCCCTGACTCCCGGATCGGGATATCAGGTGGCGGTGACGGCCGCGGGGTTCGCTCCCTACGACTTGAAAGATATCACCCTCTCGGTGGGTCAGAACCTCAGTCTCAACGTGCCCCTCACCGTAGGGCAGACCAGTACCACTATCGACGTGGTAGGCGCGGCCGTACTACTGGACGACACCAAGGCCGACGTCTCCAGCGTGGTCGACAATAAGCAGATTCAGGAATTGCCTGTGAACGGGCGGCGCGTCGACTCTTTCGTGCTGCTCACGCCGGGTGTTACCAATGACGCCACCTTCGGCTTGCTGACCTTCCGCGGCGTGGCCGGCAACAACTCCTTCCTGGTAGACGGCAATGACAACACCGAACAGTTTTACGACGAGGATGCCGGCCGCACCCGCATTCAGTCGCAGATCTCGCAGGACGCCGTGCAGGAATTCCAGGTGGTCTCCGATAACTACTCTGCGGAGTATGGGCGCGCCATGGGCGGCGTAGTCAATACCGTCACCAAGAGCGGCACCAACCAACTCCATGGCACCGCGTTCTATTACTATCGCAGCACCGGGTTCGACGCGGCCGATACATTCGCCACGCTGAACGTCCTCAACTCGGCGGGACAATCTATCCCCACCCGCATTAACCCGCCTGAGAAGCGCGTGGAGGGCGGCGCCACTGTGGGCGGCGCTTTGATCAAGGACAAGCTCTTTTGGCTGCTCAACGGCGACCTCACTTACCGTCAGTTCCCCATGGTGGACAGCTATCTGGTGACTAATGTCACCAGCGCACTCACGCAGAACTGGGTCACCTCCGGATCGCAGGCGTGCGCCTCGCCCGCCACCCCCGCGCAGTGCGCCGCCATCAATGGTTTGCTGCCCCGCTTCTTCGGCCAGATTCCGCGCACCGACGATAACGATCTGGCATTCGGTCGCCTCGACTATCACGCTTCCGATAAGCATGTCTTCACCGCCGAATTCAACTTCCTGCGCTGGTGGTCGCCTAACGGCATCCAGACCGGCCTGAGTTCCACCACCGGCGCCGGCATCACCGGCAATGGCGACGATTCGGTGCGCGTGCGCAATGGCAAGCTCGGCTGGACCTGGATTCCTTCCAGCAACGTAGTCAACAATCTGCACTTCGGCATCGACACCGACCGCCAGTCCGATGGGTTCGATCAGGCGGAACTGGGCGGCGGCCTCGGCTACCTCGATGTTTCGGTGGATGGCGTCCAACTCGGACCCGCCACGTATCTGCCGCGTGTCGAGCCGTCTGAAACACGCTACGAGTTCTCTGACGATGCTACCTGGGTGAAGAGCAACCACACCCTGAAATTCGGGTTCAATTACTTCACCACCGAAGACTACAACTACTACATCAGCAACGCATACGGTTCCTACACCTACGCCAACCCCACCACGTTCGCCGAGGATTACAGCAACGCCGCCGGCCAAGTCGGGTTGTCCAGCGGGAAAAACTGGACCGGATTTTCGCAGACCTTCGGCAACCCGGTGGCCGATTACCGGATCAACGAACTCGCCGCGTACGTGAACGATCAATGGAAGGTAAGTTCGAAACTCACCCTCAATCTCGGCGTTCGCTGGGACAAATCGATGAGCATGAATTTCCCGGTGACGAACCCCGCCTGGCCCGACACCGGCTTCATCCACACCCCCAGTCACAACTTTTCGCCGCGCGTCGGTCTGGCGTACCGTATTAACGACAAGACCGTCCTCCGTGGCGGGTTCGGACTCTTCTACAGCCGCCTGCTGGGCGGCCTGATCGACAATCTCTGGACCACCGGTAACGGGATCTATCAGGTTTCGGACTCGTTGAGCGGCAGCGTACCGGCACAGCTCGCGGCAGGCCCGAATTTCCCCAATGCATTAGGCGGCCCCCCAACCGCCGCTTCCGTGTCCGCGGCCGCCATCCAGTTCGCCGCGCCCAATCTGCAAACGCCCTATTCCGCGCAGGCCAACCTGACCGTGGAACGTCAGATCACTTCCGATATGCTGCTGAGCGTATCGGGCATTATGAGCCGTGGAATTCATCTTCTCGGCTCGGTGGACGTGAACGTCAACCAGCCCACCACCAGCTTCACCTATACCATCGACAATCCCAGTGGCCAGGCAGTCGGCACCTGGACTACCCCGATCTACACCAGTCCGCGACCCAATCCGGCGTTCGGATCGGTGATCGAGAACACCAACGGCGTGGACAGCGTCTACGATGGCTTAGCGGTCACGCTCAACAAGCGGCTTACCCACGGCATCCAAATGCTCGGTTCCTACACCTGGTCGCACGAAATCGACGACGGGCAGGAGCAGGCGGGCAACGCCATCTTCTTTAGCACCATCAACACTCTGTACAACGGCAACAATTCGGCAGAGCGCGCCAACGGCTGGGAAGATCAGCGGCATCGCTTCGTTTACTCCTTCGTCTGGCAGCCGGACACGCATTTCACCAATGCCGTCGCCAAGGCCCTTCTCGGAAACTGGCAGCTTTCCGCCATTACCACGCTGGCTTCCGGCCGGCCCTACACCAGCCCGCAGGACAGCGGCAGTCTCGCCGCCTGTTCCTCTACTGTCACCACCGGCTGCGTGACGCTTCCCGCCGGACAGAGCTTGCTTTCCTCCTCGCACCCTGATGCTTTTACCGGGAGCTTCCGCTTGGGATTCCTGCCGGTGAACAGCATCCTGACGCCGGCCTCCTACCGCGCCGACGCCCGCATCACGAAGTTCATCCCCATCAAGATCGCGGATCGCGATACCCGGCTCTCGCTCAACTTTGAAATGTTCAACGTGAGCAATTCCTGGACGCCTACCTCGATGACTTCCACCGAGTACAACTATTCCAAGGGCGTACTCACTCCGAATATCTCCTCCGCCGGGATTCCCGGCTGGGGCGTCGGTAGCGCCGATGGCGGCTTCCCCGATGGCACGCAGGCGCGCCGCATGCAGATCAGCGCGCGCTTCCAGTTCTAAACGGCCCACCGGCCACCAACCAAAAGGCAGGTGCTCACGCGCCTGCCTTTTTTATGCCTGCCCGTCCTCCGGCTCCCTTGCCGGCGCCGCTTTCACGTAGAAACGTTTCCCGCAGGAACGGCAATGCCGCGGCGCTCTCCCCAAGCCCTCCATGAACATATCGCGGATGCCGCGGGGTAGCGAAAGGACGATGTCGTTGCGTTTGCAGCGCGGGCATCGCAATTCGCCCGGCCGTTCTTCGATGTTCGCGTGGATCTCCAAACCGGCAGTCTAGCAAAAGCCCGATCGAGCCGTCGATTCCCCATGTGCGGAATGTTAGTCTGGAATTCGTGCGTAGCCTATTGATCTTCCTCTCGCGGCGGAAACGCCTGCGAAAGTGGATGGAAACCTCGTCGCTGGCCCGGCGTTTTTCGGCCCGATTCATCGCTGGTTCCAACCTCGAACAAGCCATCGCGGTCTGCCGCGAACTCAATTCCGAAGGCATTACCGTTACCTTAGACGTTCTGGGGGAAAGCATCTCCTCCATGCAGGAAGCCGCCCTTGCGCGCGACGCCTACCTGCGAACCCTCACCGCCATCCATGAGAAAGGAATCCAGGGAAATGTTTCCCTCAAGCTCACCCAGTTCGGGCTCGATCTTTCCAACGATGGCTGCCGCGAAAACGTGGCCCAACTGGTGGAGCGCGCCGCCGCCGTCGATGGGTTCGTGCGCATCGACATGGAATCGAGCGAGTACACCGATCGTACCCTCGCCCTGGTGCGCGATCTGCACGCCCGCTACCGCGCGGTCGGCACCGTCATTCAGGCGTATCTCTATCGCAGCAAGGCCGACATCGAGGCTCTCAACCAGGCCGGCGTTCGCGTACGCCTCTGCAAGGGCGCTTATCTCGAAGCGGCCAACGTCGCTTTCCCCAAGAAGCCGCAGGTGGACGCCAATTATGTCGAGCTGATGCAGTTGCTGCTCGATAAGGGGACGTATCCCGGCATCGCCACCCACGACGAGAATATGATCGCCGCCACCAAAGCTCACGTGGAAGCGCACAAAATCCCGCGCGACGCTTTCGAGTTCCAGATGCTCTACGGCATCCGCGGCGACCTGCAGCGCCAACTGGCCAAAGACGGCTATCGCGTGCGCGTCTACGTGCCCTTCGGCGAAGCCTGGTATCCGTACTATATGCGCCGTCTGGCAGAACGCCCCGCCAACGTCCTGTTCATCCTGCGCAATATGTTCCGCTAACGCAGGGCGCCAGTTGCCCTCCGCGGCGGCCAGCCGCTCACGCGCGGCCGCCCGTCAACATCTTCCGCACCGCCGCGAAAATCCGCTCCACCGCGGGACGCCGGTACGCCCACCGTTCATCCGCATCCGGCGGATTCACCACCATCGTGGCGTTCGCCTCGAACAAGAGCACCTCGCCGGCGCTATTCAATCCGAAATCGATGCCCGCGTAATCCAGCCCCAGTGTCGACTGAATATGCGCCAGCCCCTCCATTGCCCGCTCCCCCAACACCCCCGCCATGTTCTCCAGGAACTCGGCGTCTTCCGCACGATGGTCGGCGCGCTCCGCCATATCGGCGGTGAAATAATGAATCTTCCACTGGCTGGAAATCGCCACATGCAGCGGAAACAGTTCGCCGCCGATCATCATGGCGCGATACTTCCGCACCTTCCCATCGGCGCCGCGCGCGTCCAGAAATTCGATCGCCGCAATCTCCTGCCCCGGCAATTCCGCCACCGCGCCCGCCAGCGCGTCCGCCGTCTCCACCTTGCGAAAATGCCGGCCGGTATGGAACCCCGGCGTGCGCACCAGCAGCGGGAAGCGGAAGCCATGCCGCATCACCGCCGCCGGGCCATCGGGCGATTCCAGCAGATCGCGCGGCAGCGTCACCGTGAGCGGCGTCACCACTCCCGGCAAGTGCGCCAACCTGCCGTGATCGGCGCGGCCCGTCGCCATCACCGCCGAGGGCAGATTGATCACCCGCGCCTCCGTCAGCGATACCATCGACTGCGCCGCCGCCAGCGCGCCCGCCGCCAGGTCGGCATCGCCGATCGCGTTGAACACCACGTCGTGCGGAGGCAGCGGTGTCGTCGCATCGCAAAACTCCGGCAGCACCACGTGCGTCTGAAAAATGCGGTCGTCCAGCAGGTGGCGCGTGGGAATATTGCCGCCTACCGTCGATACCAGCAGCAACAGAGACACCGGCGGACCCTGCCCGCGATACGGCAGCGTGCGCACCGCGCGATCCTGAAAGCCCAACCGCCGGTGCCGGTCGGCGCCCGCCGCATCGCCCAGTTCCGCCAGCACATAGGCCAGCCCCTGATGCGCCTCCTCATGGTCCGGCGATGAAGCCAGCGCAGCTTCGAATTGCTCCCGTGCCGCCGCCTCTTCGCCGCCCTCGTGCAGCATGTTTCCCAGATTCACGCGCCCCATGGGATCGTCGGGATAGAGCTCCACCGCCCGCGAATAGGCCGTGCGCGCCGCCGTGCGATACCCCGCGGCATACAACAGCGTGCCCAGATTATTCAACCCCAGGCGATGCGCCGGATCGCGCGCCAGCAGCTCGAGGTAAGCCTCTCTCGCTTCCCTCTGCCGTCCCAACTCGGCCAGCAGGCCGGCACGTTCGAACCACAGACTCACGTTGGCGCGGTCGGCGGCGATGCGCGTTTCCAGATCGGCTAGCGCCTCTTCGCGCGCACGTTGCAGCGGCGGCGTGGCATCGCCCGGCGCCGGCGCACGGCTGGCCCCCGCCCGCGCCTCCAGCGCGCGCCCCAATTCCAGCGTCTTCTCCACCAGCGCGTCGATCTCCCGTTCGCCGGTGCGGTGATTCACGATCGCCGCCCGGATGGCGAACCGCCCTTCCAGAATCGTCGTCGAAGGCGCCGCTATGCCCGATTCCTGCAGCTCGATCACGATCCGCGGGTTGATCCTTTGCGCGTCCGCGGAGCGGTAGCGGAAGCACACCACGTTCAGTTCCACCGGCGCCAGCAGTTCCAGTTCGCTGCTGGCGGCGATGCGCGCTTCCAGATACCGCGCCAGCGCGCAGGTGCGCGAGATGGCCGCTCCCAGCGCCTGCGTGCCGTAAACCTTGAACGTGAACCACGTCTTTAGCGCGCGAAAGCCGCGCGAAAGGTCCGGCCCGTAATCGCACGGCCAGGGAGCGCCCGCGGCCAGCCCGCGCGCCTCCCGACGCAGGTACGGCGCCGACGTGGCGAAGGCATTGCGATGCAGCACGCCATCGCGCACCAGGATGAATCCCGCGTCGTATGGCGCCTGTCCCCACTTATGAAAATCGAACGCCAGCGAATCGGCGCGCTCGATGCCGGCCAGGCGCGGCGCCAGGTCGGGCGCCAGCATGGCGAGAGCGCCGCACGCCCCGTCCACGTGGAACCACAGCCGCTCGTCGCGGCATAGGCTCGCCATGGCGTCGAGGTCGTCGATCGCGCCCGTGTCCACCGTCCCCGCCGTCCCCACTGCCAGAAACGGCGTGCGGCCTGCGCGGCGGTCTTCGGCGATCGCGTCGTGCAGGGCGCCAATCGAAATGCGATGGCGTGCATCGGTGGCAATCGGGCGCAGCGCGCCGCTGCCGATTCCGGCGATGTCGAGCGCTTTAGCGATGCAGTTGTGCGCCGCCGCCGAAGCGTACGCCGCCAGTTGTTTGCCGCTCCCCGCCACGCCTTCGCAGCGGACCCCAAACCCCAGTTCGGCATCGCGCGCAATCACCACTCCGATCAGGTTCGCCATCGACGTGCCGGTGACGAACAGTCCGCTGGCACTCTCCGGGAACCCGAAAATCCGCCGCATCCAGCGGACCATCTGCCGCTCCACCTCAATCGGCGCATGGTCGCGGCCGCCCAGATTGGCGTTCATTGCCGCCGCCAGCATCTCCGCCACCATGCCCACCGGTGTCCCTCCGCCATGCACCCACCCCATGAAGCCGGGGTGCACGTTGCCGGCGCCGTAGGGCAGGATGTCGCGCCGGAATTCCTCGTAAACCGCCGCCAGCCCGGCCGGCGCTTCGGGAATGGCGGCGCCGAATCGGGCGCGGACTTCCGCCGGCGCCGGCTGCCAGACCGGTCTTTCGCGGATATCGCGCAGGTAATCCAGCATGTCGTCGAGCATGCGGTGCGCCTGCGCGCGAAACGCCGGCCAATCGGCCGGATCGAGCGATTTCCCGCCGTCCTCGTCTGTCATAACTGGCTGATCCCTCAATTATGCACGACCGGATTTAAAAAAAAGCTATAGAGAAACGTTCTCACGCCCGATATGGTACCTGGAGGCTTCAGTGAGTTCGGTTTCTTCCGTCAATCCCGGCGTCGCGGATGTACTCCAGGCTCTCAGCAGCGTCAACTCCCCGATTCTCAACTCGCAATCCACCATCAAGGCGCTCCAGAGCGCCCCGGTAGCGGATATCGTGCAATTGAGCGCGGAGGCCACGCAGTTACAGGGCATGGATACCCTCTTCGGGCTCAACTCGGCGTCCACGTCCACTTCCACCATGACCAGCCTTTTACAGGCATTGGAAGATATCGGTACCACGTCCACCGGCAGTAGTTCCACCTCGTCTACGCTCGCCAATCTGTCGCCCGCCGATCAGGCTGCCAGCGCCGAAGCCGCCATCCAGTCGCAACTCACCCAGGGCCTGTTCGGCACCGGCACCGCCAATCTCACGGGAACCTTGTTCAGCACTTTGGGATGATGCGAACGGCTATGCCATGGGACGAATTGTCTATTTCAGCTTTCCCGCCCATGGGCACGTCAATCCTACCCTGCCCGTAATTCGCGAACTGACCGCCCGCGGCGAACAAGTCTCTTATTTCGGCACCTCCCGCTTCGCCCGCGCCGTCGCCGAAACCGGTGCGCAGTTCTGTCCCTACACCGCGCGCGTGGAAATGCCGGAGCACGGGCCGGGACCGTTCGCCCAGGTCTCCACCACCCTTGAAACTTTGCTCGATTTCTGCGGCGCCGTGCTCGACGATCATCTCGATGCCGTCCGCCGCTGGCGTCCCACTCACGTGATGTTCGATAGCTTCGCGCCGTGGGGCCGCATGGTGGCGCAACTCCTGGGTCTGCCGGGGGTCGCCTCGGTGCCCAGCATCCTCATCAATCGCGCCATTGACGAGCGCTACGGCGCCCGTCCGGGGCGCCCGCCGGAAGATCCCAGGCTCACCCCGCAGTGGTGCTCCTGGTTCCGTGCGCGCTGCCACACTCGCCTGCTCGGCTACCAACTTCCCGAACCGCTGACGCCGCCCCAACTCCTCCAGACCTATGGCGACCTGAACCTGGTCTATACCTCGACCCTGTTCCAGCCCCTGGCGGAGGATTTCGACGGTCGCCGCTTCCACTTCGTCGGACCCTGCTGTTCCTTCCGGCCGGACGCCCCGCCGTTCCCCTTCGAACGGCTCGACGACCGCCCGGCGATCCTGATCTCGCTTGGCACGGTCTACGCCCAGCGGCCCGATTTCCTGCGGACCTGCATGCAGGAACTGGGCGGCGGCCCATGGCAGGTGGTCCTCGCGACCGGTGGGCAGGTGAATCTGCCGGGGCCCCTGCCGCGCAACTTCATCGTGCGGGCGTCTGTCCCCCAGGTGGAGATTCTGCGCCGTGCTTCGGCGTTCATTACCCACGGCGGAATGAACAGTGTGCAGGAAGCGCTGTATTACGGCGTCCCCATGGTGCTGGCGCCGCAAGCGGCCGACCAGTTCTGGATTTCGGCTCGCACCGCCGAACTGGGCGCGGGCATCGTCGTCGACTCCGAGCGATTGCACCCCGGCGCCATCCGCTCGAGCGTGGCAGCGCTCCTCTCCGGAGTCCGGTACGCGGCGTCCGCCGCCCGCCTCGCGCAATCTCTGCACGCCGCCGGCGGACCCGGCCGGGCCGCCGACGCCATACAGTGTTCCATGACGCACACCGGCTGGCCGGCGGGGACACGTCAGCCCGATTCTGAACCGCGCGCGCAAGCAGGCAGTCTTGAGTTTTCGAAAAATCCGGGAAGAGAAGAAAATGCGGGCGCGCTTGGGTGTTAGGGGTGAGTGCGCCCGCTGTCGTAACGGGGATTAGTCTTAGAATGACGCATCTGGCGCGATGTGACTAGAGCAAATGGGGCCACCCTCCTCTGGCTGTTTCGAGCTATTTCCGGTGTGGGGGTAACCGATGGCTTCGAAACTGCATCTAGTTGGCAGGGTGCGCCATGCCAACATCGTCCCGTCTCACCACCATCCTCATCGTCTTCACTTGTACCGCCTTCGGCCAGAAAACCGCGCCCTCCCGGCCAACCGTCGATAAGCCCGTCACACGAATCGACGCGCTGCATGACCTCAGCACGCAGTTGGAAGAACTGGCTCACCGCGTCGACGTGTCGGTCGTGCAAATATTTTCTACGGGGTACGTGCTCAGCGACGATCGCTCGTCGTCAGGCTCGAATGCCGCCATCGTGACGCGCCAGCACGCCAGCGGATCGGGCGTGATTGTGTCGGCCGACGGCTTCATCGTCACCAACGCGCACGTGGTGTCGAACGCCCGCAGCGTACGCGTTCGCATTGCCGGCGCCCCTTCCGGCGATGACGCCGGCTCCATGGCGCCTTCCGGCAAGATGCTGCCGGCCACCGTCGTGGGCATGGACCGCGATACCGATCTGGCCGTCATCCGGGTGGACCGGACCGACCTCACTCCACTGGCCCTGGGCGATTCCGACAGCCTCCACCAGGGGCAGCTCGTAATGGCCTTCGGCAATCCGTTGGGGCTGGAGAATTCCGTCAGCATGGGGGTGGTGAGTTCCGTGGCCCGGCAAGTGAAGCCCGAGGACACCATGCTCTACATTCAGACCGATGCGCCCATCAACCCCGGCAACAGCGGCGGCCCGCTGGTGAATGCCGACGGAAAGGTCATGGGGCTGAATACCTTCATCCTTTCGCAATCGGGCGGCAGTGAAGGCCTGGGCTTCGCCATCCCCAGCAACTTGGTTCGTAACGTTTACCAGCAGATCCGCCAGGAAGGCCACGTACATCGCAGCGAGATCGGCGTGCTCGCGCAGACCATCACCCCGCAGCTGGCCTCCGGCCTGAGCCTTCCGCGCGATTGGGGGGTGCTGCTTTCCGACGTCGATCCGGGCGGCCCGGGCGACGTCGGCGGCCTGAAGCCGGGCGATATCGTGCTCAGCCTGAACGGCAAGGCGGAGGCCAACGCACGCCAGTTGGAGGTCGATTTGTACCGCTATCCGGTGGGCGCCAAGGTGGATGTGGAGATCCTGCGCAACGGTGAACGGAAGACCGTGCAGGTGGCCACCATCGAGCGTCAGGGCGACCCCGAGCGCTTTGCCGACATGGTGGACCCTACCAAGAACCTGGTGCGCCGCCTCGGAATCCTGGGGATCGACGTAGACCAAAAGGTCGCGGCGCTTCTGCCCGACCTGCGCCGGCACTATGGGGTGGTGGTGGCCGCTCGCGGCGGAGACTCGCCCTATTCCGGAGATACCTTGCAACTGGGCGACGTGATCTACGAAATCAACAAGGCTCAGGTCACCGATGTCGACGCTCTTCGCAAGCAGCTCGACGCGCTGAAAGACGCCGACTCGCTGGTCCTGCTGGTAGAGCGCGACGGCCATTTGCTTTACGTAACCATGGAAGTCGAATAGGCGGCGCGGTACGGGATATGTCGTATAGTTCGGCAGTGCCCCTTGTGGATAAACTAATCCCCAAGAGGTAGACAGTGCGACCTTTCCTTCTCGTGACGGCCTTAACGGTTGCAGCCGCCTTCGCGGCCGATCCGCCGAATCTGAACGGTACCTGGCAGCTCAGTTCGACTTCCGGAAAACTGAAGTTCGAAACTCTGCTGATCCAGCAGACTCCTGACAACATCAAACTCACCGAAACCGGCGCCAATAATAAAAGGCCCCTGGACGTGACCTGCAACACCGATGCCAAGGAGTGCAAGATCAAGGAAAAGAAGATTTCGTTCTGGTACAACGGCACCGCCCTGGTGATGATGGAAGCCAATCAGGACGGCGATGAGGTTACCAAAACTCGCTTGATGGAGGGTGCCGACGGCAAGACGCTCCATTTCGAAGTGACCCGCATTCTGCCCGCCGGCCACAGTGAGACCTATACATTTACAAAGCAGTAGGTCGACGAAAGGGTGAGCCGCCCGTCGCCACACCGGGTGGATGGCAGCCTGCCCGAAGTGTCGGTCAGCAAGCGGCGACCAGTTTTTCCTTCAGGCGATCCTGCATGTCCGGGGGCAGTTTGCGGCCTTCGTGCGCCACGTAAAACACGTCGATAGCGCGCCGTCCTTTGGTGTCCACCAGCACGATATCGATATTGCAGGCGCTCGACGAGAATACCGATGCCAGGCTGTAGAGCAGGCCGGGGCGGTCCTCGGCATCGATCTCCACCAGCGTGGCGGTGGGGCAGGCCTCGGAATCGAACTGAACGCGCGGAGGGTCGCCGCGGCGGTGCGGCTCGGCGGCGCCTCTCACACGCATAAGCTTTTGCGGATCGGTGCGGCCGGTGGCCACGCGCTGCAGCAGATCGCGCAGGCGGTCTGCCTCCGACGGATTGAGTTGCAGGATGCGCTTGGGATCGGAGACCACGAAGGTATCCAGAATGACGCCGGCGGCGTTGGAGAAGGCCTCCGCTTTCAGGATGTCGAGCCCGAAACTGGAGATCGCGCCGGCGAAGGAGACGAAGACGGAGGGCTTGTCGCGCGCCACAATCGTGACGCGGTACGCGCCTTCTACCGGTTCGATGCTGACGGCTACACCCGTCGGCCGGCTCTGCTCGTATAACTGCACGTGGCCCTTGATCTCCGCCGGCGGATGCGCACGCAGATAGCGTTGCGGGAATCCTTTGACGAAGGAGGCGTTGGGCGGGAGTTCGCCCGGCACCTGCTCGATGCGCTCCGTCTCCAGCTCGCGTAGCAGCTCATGCTGGGTGGCGGTATAAGCGCGCCACAACTGATCGAGACGCCAGGGGATTTTGTCGGCCGGCTGAGAAACCGCAATGCGCGCGTAGGTGACAATGGCGAGCAGGCGGAGGCGCTCGCTGGTGCCCACGCGATCGGCAAGCTGGCGCACCGTGGTGGGGTCGTCGAGATCGCGGCCGCTCATGGCATCCGCGAGGGCGAAGCGCTGCGTCACCTGGAATTGCAATAAATCGAGCGGCTCGGCGGGCATCTCCATGCGGACCGCGGCGGCGTATGCACAGCCGGCGGCGTCGTTGCCCATTTCGGCAAAGAGGAGCGCGAACACCAGCAGCGCGGCGTCGTCGATTTCGGCGAACAGGTGAGCGAACCGCTGACGCTCCGGTTGCAGCGCGGAGATCAGGTCCAACACCGCCTCGATATTGCGCAAGGTTCGCTCGTCGAGCGTGAAGCGGTACTCCCCATGGGAGACTACGGCGCCTTCCACCGCGGTCCACTCGGGCAGCAGGGCGTCCATGAGGCCGGTGGATTGCAGCGTGCGCAGCGCCAGGGCGGCGTGAGGCGAAGCGAGCGCCGGTTTCAGGCCGGCCCAGACGGGCCGCGGTTGGGCGCACCACGCAGCGAAGGCGTCGCGCGATGCTTCCAGCCGGCGTTCTGTGTCGGCCGAGGCAGGCACACCGTGGTGGCCGATGAATTCGAGCAGGCGGAGCACTACCGGCGGATCGTCGGCCACGTGCGTGGGATTGCGCAGCAGCAGGCGCTCGCGCGACACCGTGAATTCCTGGTTGGAAAGGCGCGAACGGTATTCGAGAATGTTTTCGAGCAGCGAACCCTCGCCCTTCTCGGCTTCGTCCAGGGCGCGGCGGGCATGGTTGAAGATGGCGCGCGCGCTGCGGAAGTATTCGCGCAGATCGAAGGCGAATTTCTGCTGCGCGAGAGTGGCCTGCGCGGCGAAGTCGAACACGTTATGATCGCCGTCGGCCTGGTAATGCAGCACGCAGCGGACCGCGGCCACCAGCGCGATGGCGCGGCTCAGGTCGGTGTCGGGCACACGATTTTCGCCCTTCAGAAGCGCCAGCAGATCGATAGCGCGCGCGTCCTGCATACCGCCCGGACCCTCCTTCACGTCGGGCTGCGCCTCGCACGGCGTATTGCTGTGGGCGCCGTGGCGGGTGCGCGCGGATTGCGCCAGGCGTTGGCGCAGCTTCTCGCGGTGGACGGAAATCGCGGCCGGCATTTTGCCTTCGAGCTGATCGAAAAGCGTGCGGTCGCCATGCAGAAAGCGGCGATCGAGCAGGCTGAACGCCAGCGCGCCGGCGCGCTCCACGGCATCCACGCACTCGGCCACCGTGTGGACGGCGGAGTGGGGGCGCAGTCCGGCATTCCAGAGCAGGCGGACGAATTCCGGCAGAGCTTCCTTAAGATCTTCAGCGCGCTGCGGCGTATCGGCCAGCAGCACCATGTCCAGTTCGGAGTAGGGAAATGTGTAGCCGCGGCCGTAAGCCCCACCGGCAAGAATGGCGACCCCGTGCGGAAAGGCCGGCTGCACGGCCGCGCGGCTGGCCTCGATCAACGCTTCATCGCGCAGTTGTGTGAGCGCTTTTCCGGCCGCGGCGGCGTCGCCCGTGGCCAAGAATTCCTGCTGGATGGCGCGCCACTTCCCGGAGTCCGTCACCTCCCTAGTATCACCCACAGGGGCGGCGCTACGGCTGACGGAAGCTCTTATCTGTGAGATTGAAATTATCTATGGCGAGGAAACTGGCGCTAGCAGACCAAATCGTCGCGCGTCAGCTTGAACTTCTCCAGGTTCCCCAGCACCGTGACCGCGATCTGGCGCGGATCGAAGAAAGTCTGCGCGATGGCTTGCACTTCCTCCGCGGACACTGACTCGATGCTTTCCACCAGGTCGTCCAGCGAGAAGAAATGTCCGAAGTACATTTCCTGGCGCGCCAGATTCGACATGCGGCTGGAGGTGGATTCCAAGCCGAGCATCAGCGACCCTTTCAAATGGTCTTTGGCGCGGCGCAATTCTTCCGTGCTGACAAGTTGCTCCTTGAGATCGCGGAATTCCTTGAGGATGGACTCCACCACTTTGCGCGCCGAGCCGAGCGAGGTGCCGGCGTAAATCGTCAGGCAACCGGTGTCGCGGTAGGGGCTCAGTTCGGAAAACACCGCGTAGGCCAGGCCCTGCCGTTCGCGAATATTTTGAAACAGCCGCGAGCTCATGCCGCCGCCCAACAGCGTGTTGAGGATATAACAGGCGAAACGCTTCTCATGGGGCAGCGGATAGGACGGCACTCCCAAGCAGAGGTGCACCTGTTCCAGCGATTTCTTATTGCGCAGGGAAATGCGCGCGTGGGTGTTGGGAACGGTATCGCGCGCCGCCTTCGGGCCGGGTTCCAGCTCATCGAAATGCTGGCGCACCAGCTTCACCAGCCCGGCGTGCGTCATATTGCCGGCCGCCGTCACCAGTGTGTTGGCGGGCGCGTATACCTTCTTGTAGTAGCTCTGGAGGCGCGGGCGGTCGAACGCCTTCACGCTCTCGCGCGTTCCCAGAATCGGCTTGCCGAGCGAGTGGCCTTTCCAGAAATTGGCGGAGAACAGTTCGTGCACCAGGTAGTCGGGGCTGTCGGCCTCCATCTTGATCTCTTCGAGGATGACGCCCTTTTCTTTTTCAATATCCTCGGGGCGGAAGAGCGGATGAAGCACCAGGTCGGCCAGAACGTCGAAGGCCTGGGAGAGATGCTGGTCGAGTACCTTGGTGTTGAAGCAGACCAGCTCCTTGGCGGTGAAAGCGTCCAGGTTGCCGCCGATGGAATCCACCGAGCGCGCGATATCTTCGGCCGAGCGTTTGGTGGTGCCCTTGAAAAGCATGTGCTCGATGAAATGCGAGATGCCGTTCTGTTCGGCGTTCTCACGGCGCGAGCCCGTGCCGATCCAGATGCCCACGGACACGGAACGCACGTGCGGCATGGTCTCGGTAATTACGCGCACGCCGTTCGAGAGCGTGGTCATTTCGATATCCCGCAAGGGGGTGGCGACTGATTTCATGGAGGGGCCGGGCGATTTGCCGGCTTATTTCAGTTGTAACACTTCCAGACGGGCGGCGGGGCGCGTCACTGGCGTGAGAGGCGGATGAGCTTCCAGTATTGGCCGGTGGCGGTGCCTGTTTCCGCCATAAACGGCAGATGTTTGCCGTTGGAATAGGTATCGAGCGAGTGCGAGTTGCCCAGGTATGCGTTGGTCAGGCGGACGTAACCGTCGTGCTCCGGGCCGATCTGCCAGCATTGGCCGCTGTAATTGCCGGCCGCCGCCATGACCGGCGGATGCGTGCCGCTATTGGAATTGTCGAGCGCGTAGCCGGAGCCGAGTAGAACGTTGCCGATTCGAAAGCATCCGCCCCAGGCGGTAAATTTCCAATACTGGCCGGCGCTTGCCGATGACTGAGCCATTTGGGGGACCAGGTTTCCAACTGCGGTGGAGTCCAGCGAGTATCCCTCGCCCAGATAAGAGTTGGTGAGGCGGTAATAATAATGATCGTCGAAGCCGGCCTCACCGGCGAGCAGGGGAACAATCGTCAGAAGTACCGCGGCGTAAGCGACTCTCATAGGCTGCTCCTGGCAAAGAGAGTATCACGGAGGCCCGAGGGAACTTGTGAGCAGGAGGCCGCGTTAACCCTTCCAGGACTCCGGGGGCACGTTTCAAATGAAGCTATCCATCGATAACGTCTGCAAGACATATCGCGGCGGAAAAACGGCGCTGCAAAATTTCAGCCTCCACGCCGGGCCCGGCATTCTCGGACTGCTGGGGCCGAACGGCGCCGGCAAGTCGACGCTGATGCGCATTCTGGCGACGATCACGCTGCCGAGTTCGGGGACCGTTGCATGGAGCGGCGTCGACATCGCGCGCTCGCCTGACGGACTCCGCGCCGTGCTGGGCTATCTCCCGCAGGATTTTGGGGTCTACGGGAATCTGAACGCGGTGGAGTTTCTGGAGTACCTGGCGGCCGCAAAAGGAATCGACGGACGCGCGGCCCGGCGGCGTATCGCCGAACTGCTCGATGTGGTGAATCTGGCCGACGCCGCCCATCGGCCGCTGCGGACCTTTTCGGGAGGCATGAAGCAGCGCATCGGGATCGCGCAGGCGCTGCTCAACGATCCGCAGCTTCTGATTGCGGATGAACCTACCGCGGGGCTCGATCCCGAGGAGCGCCTGCGCTTTCGCAATCTGCTGTCGGAACTGGCCGGCGATCGCATCGTGATCCTCTCCACGCATATCGTCTCCGACGTGGAGACATGCGCCAGTACCATCGCCCTGATTGCGCGCGGCAAGCTGCTGGCGCACGATTCGCCGGCCGCGCTGCTGCGCCCAGTGGAGGGCCACGTGTGGGAATGGGTGGTGGCTGCCGAAGATCTGCCGGCCGTGCGGCAACGGTTTCCCACCGGCAGCGTGGCGCATCGCGGCGACGGCGTGCATGTGCGCCTGCTGGCGGAGCGGTCGCCCGGAGCGGGCGCGTGGCCGGCCGCGCCTACGCTGGAAGACGCGTACTTGTCGTGGATCGCTGCCGGCCGGGGCGAGCGCTCATGACACGCGGGGGCGTGCTCTATCATCTCGCGCGGGCCGATTTTCTACAGCGCGTGCGCAGTTATGGTTTTCTGGTGACGCTCGGCTTCACGGCGTACTTCTGCTATCTGTGCCTGCCGCCGCAGCACGCCGGCTACGTCACCATGCGGATGGGCGGCCATCGCGGCCTGTATGACTCGGCGTATATCGGCACGCTGGTGTCGATGCAGGTAACGCTCATTCTCTCGCTGGCCGGATTTTATGTGGTCAAGAACGCGGTGGAGCGCGATCTCCGCACCGGCGTGGGACAGATACTGGCGACCACGCCGCTGACCGGCACGCTCTATACGGTGGGCAAGGCGATCAGCAATTTTGCCGTGCTCGCTGCCATGGTGGCGACCATCGCCGCGGCTGCCGCTGCCATGCAACTGGCGCGGCATGAAGATACCGCGATCCATGTCTGGCAGTTGGCGGCGCCGTTCCTGTTTATTGTGCTGCCGGTGATGGCGGCGGTCGCGGGCATCGCGGTACTGTTCGAAGTGATCCCTCCGTTGCGGGGCGGCGGCGGGAATGCGGTGTACTTTTTCGTCTGGATCTTCGCGACTGCGCTTCTCGCGGGAATGCTCGAGCTTCCGAAATCGCTGCAAGGGGCCGACCTGGTGGCCGCCAGTCTGGTGATCCCCAGCGTTCTTTCAGCCTGCGACGCGACGTTCGCCGGCTGCGGCAGCGCGCGCGATTTCAGCCTGGGCTTCACCTTCGGGCCGGAACATTTCGACCTGACTACGTTCCAGTGGACGGGCATCCATTGGAATCTGGGAATCCTGCTGACGCGCCTGCCATGGTTCGCTCTCGGGGCGGGATTCGCGCTGCTGGCAGGCGCGCTCTTCCATCGCTTCGACCCTGCGCGCGAGCGTAGGGGGCACGCTCCGGCGCCGGAGATCGATGCGCCGGAGGAACAAAAAACGGCCGCGTCGACCAAGGCCGTGCACGCGACTCTGTCGCGCCTGGCGGACAGCGAGCGGCGCTTCCAATTCGCCGCCCTGATACGAGGCGAACTGCGGATCGCACTCCATGGCGTGAATCGCGGATGGTACCTGCTGGCGTTGGTGCTGGCTGCCGGCAGCCTGGCGGCGCCGGTCGTGGTGGCGCGCTATTGTCTGGCGGCGGCGTGGATCTGTCCCCTCCTGATCTGGTCCGGCCTGGGCACGCGGGAAGCCTCCGAGGGAACGCACCAACTGGTATTCTCGACGCCGCATCCACTGCGCCGGCAGTTGCCGGCTTGCCTGCTGGCAGGGTTGGCGGTCGCGGTGCTCACGGGGTCGGGCGCGGCCGTGAGGCTGCTCATCGCGGGAGATATGGGCGGGCTGGCGGCATGGTGTACCGGCGCGCTCTTCATTCCGACTCTCGCGCTGGCGCTCGGCGTGTGGAGCGGGAGCAGCAAGCTGTTCGAAGTGGTGTACCTGGTTCTCTGGTACATCGGACCGGCGAACCAGTTCGCTGCCCTGGATTTCACCGGCGCGTCCGGCAGTTCCGCTCGGACGACGGCCACCTTCCTCGCGGTCACGGCGGCGCTCGGCGCTTTCGCGTTAGCCGGACGGCAGAGGCCGATTCGCCAGTGACGACACGCGGCCAGGATCGAGCGCGAACTCTGGTACATCGGGCCGGCGAATCAGTTCGCTGCCCCGATTTCACCGGCGCATCCGGCAGTGCCGCTCGGACTACGCCACCTTCCTCGCCGTCACGTCGGTGCTCGGCGCTTTGGCGCTAGCCGGACGGCAGCGGCAGGAAACGCGGCGCCAATCGGCAACAATATAAAGATGCCGGCGCCGCAAAAGTACGCCAGGATCGAGCGCGAACGACGCTTCCTGTTGGCCCGTCTCCCCGGCGCTCCAAAGCCGGTGCGCGTCCGCCACATCGTCGACCGTTACCTCGATGGCACAAGATTGCGCCTGCGGGAACAGAGCGATGATGACGGCGGCGCGATCTGCAAGCTCACGCAAAAGCTTCCTTCGCCGGGCAGGGGAGCGCGCCAGGGCCTGATCACCAACATGTACTTGTCCGAAGACGAGTTTCGCGTCTTGGCGCAGCTCCCGGCGAGGAAGCTGGTGAAGACACGCTACAGCCTTCCGCCATTCGGTATCGATGTGTTCGAAGGGCGTCTGCGGGGGCTGGTGCTGGCCAAGGCGGAGTTCGATTCCGCCGCTGCCGCCCGTGCGCTGGTGCTCCCGGCGTTCCTGCTTCGCGAAGTCACCGCCGACATTCGGTTTACCGGCGGACAACTCGTTCGTGCGTCCCGCGGCGACGTTCGGAAGTGGCTGTCCGAGTATGGCATCGCGCTGCCGGAAACCATCGCCGCCGCCGGGCCTTCGGTACACTGGCAGTAGCATGCCGCTACCACTGGTGGGGATGGAACTCACCGATATCCGCGAGGCGCTTGGGCCGGAACAGCCGTCGTACCGCGCGAAACAAATCTACGACGCGCTCTATCGAGGCCAGACCTCCGATCTCGTTCAGATCCGCACGCTGCCGCAGGACCTGCGTCAGAATCTGGCGGCCAGCCACACTGTCGGCCTGCCGGAGATCGACCGCGTGTACGATTCCATCGACGGCACGCGGCGCTACCTCCTGCGTCTTTCCGACGGGCGGACGGTGGAGACCGTCCTGATGCCCGAGGGCGAGCGCGATACCATCTGCATTTCGAGCCAGGTGGGCTGCCCGGTGGATTGCAAGTTCTGCATGACGGCGCTGCTCGGCCTGGAGCGCTCGCTGACGGCCGGCGAAATCGTGGGCCAGGTGCTGCTGGTCTCGCGCGAGAATCGTCTGCGGCAGGACGGCGGGCGGCTGAATATCGTGATGATGGGGCAGGGCGAGCCGCTGCTCAATCTGCCGAACGTGGTGAAGGCCACGCGCATTTTGCTCGATCCCGCGGGGTTCGCGCTGTCCCCGCGGCGGATTACGGTGTCGACCGCGGGCGTCGTGCCGAAGATTGCCGAACTCGCGCTCGAACCGGTGCGTCCCAAGCTGGCGATTTCGCTGAACGCCTCCACCGAGGAATCGCGGCAGGAACTGATGCCGATCACGCGCAAGTATCATCTGAAAGACCTGATGGCGGCGTGCAAGGAATATCCGCTGCGTCCGTGGGAAAAGCTCACTTTCGAATACGTCCTGCTGAAAGGCGTGAACGATAGCGACGCCGACGCGCGCCGGGTGGTGAAGCTGCTGGCCAACCTGAACTGCAAGGTCAACCTGATCGCGCTCAATCCGGGTCCCGAGATTCCGTACGAAACGCCGGCGCCGGAACGAGTGGCTTCGTTCCAGCAGATTGTGCGGCGCGCAGTGCCGTGCTTTGTGCGCAAGCCGCGCGGGCTGGATATTTACGCGGCGTGCGGGCAATTGAAGCGGAGCGCGGGATGATCGCGCGCCATTGGCGCGGCTGGACGAAAACGGCGGACGCGTCGGCCTACGAAACGCTGCTGCGCGACAAAGTGCTGCCCGGTTTGCGCGCTATCGATGGCTATCGCGGCGGCTACGTGCTGCGCGCCGATGGCGCGGCGGAGTGCGAATTCGTGGTGGTGAACTTCTTCGAATCGCTCGACGCCGTCAAGTCATTTGCAGGCGCGGATTACACCATCGCGGTTTTCGAGCCGGAGGCGCGGGCGCTGCTGAGCCGCATCGAACCGGTGGCCCACCACTACGACGTCCGCATCGCACCCACGGATTGACGCCACTATCGGATTCTGATATAACGGATTCCGACCATGAAACCCGCGATCGACCGTTTCCTTCCGCTTGCCCCGGCCACCCTCCACATTCTTCTTTCGCTTGCCGGCGAGAAGATGTACGGGTACGCCATCATGCAGGAAGTGGCGCGCCAATCGGAAGGCCGCTTCAAGTTGGGCCCCGGCACCCTGTACGATAACCTGCAGCGGCTGATGAAACAGGGCCTGGTGGAGGAAGCCGACGGGCGCGCGGGCGACGACCATCCACGCCGCCGGTATTATCGCCTCAGCGGCCTGGGCCGCGGGGTCCTCACTGCCGAAATCGATCGCCTGCGCGGGGTGGTGAAGCATGCGCAGGCCCATCTCAAACCGCTTCGCCCGAGGAGAACGTAATGCTGCGATGGCTCTACATCCGGTTATTGCGGGCCCATCCCGCTGTTTTCCGCCAACGCTTCGGTCACGAAATGCTGGAGGCGTTCGATCTCTCCATCGGGCCGGGCGAACACTGGCAGCTTGTGCTGGATGGCATGGTATCGCTGGCGCGCCAGTGGATTCTCCGGCCCGAATTCCGGCAGCCGTGGCAGCCGGCCGCGTCGGCGCCGGCCTCCCGGATTCTCTCGTTCCAACAGATCGAACCCTACAAGCCGCACGGCATCGCGCTCACCGAGGGTGGGCTGATGGCCGTTCTGCTGATCGTGGGCGTGGTCAACGCCATCAATCTTGGCGGCGGTAAGGCGGCCATTCTACCCATCGGCATGCAGCGGCCCGGGTACGGAATCTTCAAGCTCAGCCGCGCGGACTTCGAAGGCCAGCCGTGGATCGCGGTAGACGCCGCCCAGGATCGCGAGGACCCGCAGCGCCCGTTCGCGCGCTCGTATTTCCGCGCGCTGCCGGTGCTCGCAGCGCTCGATGCCGATGGCGACCTGACAATTTCCGTCGCCGAGATTGCCAATGCGCCCGCGGTGCTACGAGCGCTCGATCGCAATCATGACGGGAAACTGAGCGCCGAGGAATGTGGATTCCTGCCGCCTGGAGATTTCAACGGTCCGCCGCGTCTGCTGGAGAGTTACCGCCGCGATTTTATGAACTCGGTTCCGGTCCTGGCCGTGCTCGCCACGGATCGCTCGGGAGAGATCTCCGCCGCGGCCATTGCGAGCGCCGCCGAGGAGCTGCAATCGCTCGATCTCGATCGCAACGGCAGCTTGTCGCCGTATGAAGTGCTGCCGCATCCGGCCCTGTCGGAGGCCGCGGGCATCGTCGGACGATTCGACATCGCTGAGGGCGGCGTGATTCCGGTACAAGGGACGCCCAAGGAAGACGTCGACGCCGCCTTTATGAAACGCCTGCTGGCGGCCGCGGACCGCAATCGCGACGGCGTGGTCACGCGCGGTGAACTGATCCTGGAAATGTCTTCGGTGCGCGAAATACATCGCCTGCAATAGCTGTCGGCCAACCTCGCTTGGGGGCTGACCGAACGCGTGCCGTCGACACTTGAAGCCCCCGAACGGAGCTCGCACCGCTACAACTTCATCCGCAATACCGGCAATCCCAGCCCCGGCGCCGCGCGATTGTACGCCGGCACCTCGTCGTCCATCAGCTTCTTGTATTGCGCCTGCACGGCCTGAAGCTGCGTCTCCAGATCGTGCGTCAGCCCGATCTCCGTCTCCGTCGCCGCGTAATCGCCGCCGCCCGCGTACTTGCTGCCCGTTCCACTCCCCAGCGACAAATTCAGCCACAGCAAATTGAGATAGAGTTTTGCCGCCTCCGTATCGTACTTCTCGTCGCTCAAGGCATCGGAGTGCGAGATGAGTTGAAACTCAACGTCCGACAGCTTGCGATCCATCTCCTCCAGCGCGGGCGGCGCCGACGTCTTGCGCTGATCTTCGAGCTGCTTGCGCAGAATCTCAAGCTGATTCGTCATCTTTGCCACCGCGTCGATGTCGTTGCGCAGTTTGAGTTGCAGCCGCACCGACGCTTGCACGTCGGCGGCGGTGCCGTGGCTATCCGGCGGCAGCGCGATTTCGAATGGCTGGGTATAGGTCTTCTCGTCGTAGTGCAGTTCCACGGTGTAATGGCCGGGCGCGGCCAACGGTCCGAATTCCGCTTGCTCGATACCCTTATGCGCCACCGGCCGCGTCTCCGATCCGTGAAAGCGCGGCTCTTCCCAGATGTGCGGATTCTCCGGCGGCGTGGTGCGCAGCGCCACTCTTACGGGCGGCTCCCAGCGCAGATCCCACTCGATGCGGTTCAACCCCGGCAGAATCGCGTCGGGATGCAGCGTCGCCACCAGCGTGCCTTTCGTATCGCGAATCTGAACCGTGAGCGGATTCTCGGGCGGAAAATTCACCACGAAGTCGAAGCGCGCAGCCGCGCCTTCCACCTGCCGGAACGCTGTGCGTGGAGGAAGCAGGCGCGCCGGCTCCTCCGCATCCTGCGCACGCGCCGACCAGGCGGCGAGCACGACGCCAAATAATGCCGCTGTTTTTGATAAACTGCAAGACCTAGAAACTATCATGCGTCGTACACCCTTCCGACCAGACTACCACTGGCGCCGCGCCCTCATTATCGGGTTTGCCGCTGCCACCTTAAGTATCGTTCCAGCGGCCGCACAGCGCGGCGGACGAGGCGGGTTGCCTGCCCCGCCCATGCCGAGCTCCGACCCGCAATTCCGCTTCATGGGACCCGCCGTAGGCAACCGCATCGCTTCCGCGGCCGGCCTTCCCGGCGATCCCACTACCTACTATGCCGGCGCCGCTGCGGGCGGAGTTTGGAAATCCACCGACTCTGGCAAGACTTTCCTGCCGGTGTTCGATGCCGAACCCGTCATGGCCATCGGCGCGCTCGCCGTGTCGTCGTCCGACCACAACATCGTCTGGGCCGGCACCGGAGAAGCCTGGGCCATCCGCGATAGCGACATGATGGGCGATGGCATCTATAAGTCGACCGACGCCGGCAAGACGTGGACCCACATGGGCCTCACCGAAACCGGCCGCATCGGCCGCATCATCGTGAATCCCAAGAATCCCGATAATGTTTTCGTCTGCGCAGCCGGCCGCATGACCGGGCCGCAGCCCGAACGCGGCGTGTTCAAGACCACCGACGGCGGCAAGACCTGGACGCGCTCCCTGTTCGTCGATCCCGATACCGGCTGCTCCGGTCTGTCGATGGACGCGAGCGATCCCAATACATTGGTCGCCGGCGCCTGGCGCGTGGTGATGCACACCTACGCCATGTTCAGCGGCGGACCGGAGAGCGAATTCACCGCGCACGGGCCCGGCAGCGGCGTCTACGTCACGCACGATGGCGGCGCCACCTGGAAGCGCATCGAAGGCCATGGCATGCCCAAGCCGCCCGTCGGCAAGATCGATGTGGCAATCTCGCCCAGCAATTCCAAGCGCATCTATGCTCTGATCCAAACCGCCGACCAGGGCTCCATCTGGCGCTCTGACGATGGCGGCGAGAACTGGACCAACGGTAGCTGGCAGCGGGCGCTCATCGGCCGCGCGGGCTATTACATCCACCTCATGGTGAACCCGCAGGACCCCGATGAAGTGCTCGTCACCAACAGCAGCTTCTGGCTGTCGAAAGACGGCGGCAAGAGTTTCGTGGCGCAGAACTGGGGCGGCGGCGATACCCACGATATCTGGATCGACCCCACCGACGGCAAGCGCGTCATCATCACTCACGATGGCGGCATGAATATCACCAACGATCACGGCGCCACCACCGAGCGCGTCAGCCTGCCGATCGGGGAGATGTACCACGTGGCGGTGGATAACGACGTGCCCTATCACATCTACGGCAACATGCAGGATGACGGCACCATGCGCGGCCTCAGCACCACGCAGGAGCAGGGCAACAACGTGCCGGGACAGCCGCCGCCTGGCGCGGGCCGCGGACGCGGACGCGGCGCCGGCGGAGCCGCCAACGGATTGGTGGGCGAGTGGGACCACGGTTTGGGCGGTTGCGAATCGGGCTTCACCGTTCCCGACGTCACCGATAGCAATTTCATTTGGGCCTCCTGCTACGGCAACGAAGTGACCACCTACGATTACCGCACCAAGGTGGCGCGCTCCGTCAGTCCCTGGCTGCACACCCTCGATTCCGAGCCCGACAAAGCCAAGTATCGCTGCCACTGGACGCCGCCGCTGGTCATCGATCCCTTCGATCACAAGCGCGTCTATTACGGCTGCCAGGTGATTTTCCGCACCACCAGCGCCGGCATGCACTGGAACGTCATCAGCCCCGACCTCTCCCACAACGATCCCAAGTACATCGTGTCCTCCGGTGGAATCGTGGGCGATAACCTCGGCCAGTTCTACGGCGAAGTGGTGTTCTCCATCGCGCCTTCCGAAATCCAGAAGGATCTCGTGTGGGCCGGCACCAACGACGGCAAGGTCTGGTACACCATCAACGCCGGGGCGGAAGGCGAAGCCCACTGGGTGGATGTCAGCAAGAATATTCCCGGACTGCCGGGCGCCATGGGCGTGATCTCCAAGATCGAGCCCTCTCACTTCGACCCCGCCACGGCCTACATCGCGGTCGATTTCCACCTGATGGACAATCGCCAACCGTGGCTCTTTAAGACCACCGATTTCGGCAAGACCTGGAAGAAAATCTCCGGCGACCTGCCCAAGGATCACCCGCTCGATTACGCGCGCGTCATCGCCGAGAACCCCAATAAGAAGGGCATGCTCTTCGCCGGCACCGGCCACGCGCTGTTCTATTCCATGGATGACGGCACCCATTGGGTCCAGATGCACGGCGGCTTGCCGGCCGCGTCGGTCTCCTGGGTCGTCGTGCAGAAGCAGACGCATGACCTGGTGGTCGCCACGTACGGCCGCGGCTTCTACATCATGGAAGACCTCACGCCGCTCGAACAGGGCGTGCGGCCGGAGACCATGACCGGCGCCGTCGAGTTCATCGCGCCCAAGCCCAGCTATCGCCTGGCGCACGCCGGGCGTGCCGATTGGACCTTCGTTCTCAAGGAAGCACCCAAGGATCCCGTTTCGCTCGAAGTGCTCGATGAGAAGGGCGCGGTAGTCCGCAAGCTGCCGGAACTGGCCGCCCATGCCGGATGGAATCGCGCCACCTGGGACCTTCACTACGAAGCGCCTCGTATGGTGGCGCTCCGCACCACGCCGCCCGAGGATCCGCACATCTGGGAAGAGCCGCGCTTCAAAGGGCAGGACACGCGCCCCATCACTCACTGGGGTATCTCGCAGGGCCAGGACGCGCCGCTGGCCGCGCCCGGAAAGTATTCCCTGCGGATGGTGGTGGACGGCAAGACTTACAGCGAGCCACTCACCGTCCTGCGCGCACCCGAATCCCACGGCACGGATGCCGACCTGAAAGCCTCCACCAACCTTCAGGTCAAAGTCCGCGACGATATCGACAACGTGTCCGACATGACGAACCAAATCGAATGGATGCGCCGTCAGCTTGAGGACCAGGGAAAGTCGATGAACGGCCAGGCCGGCAAAGATGCTCTGATGAAGGCCATGGACACCATCGATAAGAAGATGCAGACGGTGGAGTACAAGCTGATCTCGCGCGTGGAAGCATTGAGCGACGACAAGTATTTCCAGTCCCAGTACAAGCTCTACATGAATTTCATGTGGCTGGGCGGAGAGGTCGGCGGCGGTGCGGGAGACGTTGCCGGCAGCGGCGATTACGGCCCCACCGAAACTGGCACGGGCCTGGTGCTCGATCTGGAGAAGCAACTCCAGGCCGTGCAGGTGGAATACAAGTCGCTCATGGATAAGGATGTGGCGGCGTACAACAAATCCATCGAAGGCAGCGGCGTCGCGCCCCTGAAGACCACCGGCGCGCCCCCGCCGCCGGCCCCGCGCGCGGGCCGCGGAGGTGGTGGCAACTAAGTAGTGGAGCGTTTTCCACCTGGCGGGTTACCGGTTCCGGCGACCCGCCAGGGTTGTCATTCGGTGTCGGTTCTCATCCCTCCCTGCACTCCCAAAAACCATCTCATTAGTTTGGGCACCCTCGTGCTTGCCATCTGTCCTAAATGCGAAATGCAGGGCGGATTGCGGCGCAAAACGGAAGGTGTAGCGAGTCGATTCGATACACCGCCGGGTCAGCCAGGCGAGCAGTGCGGATGAACCTGGCGCGTTGGGTCTATGCCGCCTCTGCCCTGCTTTTTGCCGGCCACTCGATCGCTCGCGCGAGCGTGCAGAGCTTGCCGCCGCTTCCCAATGGCGGCGTCGCAGCGGCGGTCCGCATTGACGCGGCGGGGAGCCTGTACGTCGCCGGCACCGCCGCGAGCCATGCTTTTGTGGCTAAGCTTTCCGCCGATGCTTCGCAGGTCATATGGTGGACCGCATTGGCGGGTTCGGTATCGGAAGAAGCGTCAATGCTGGCTCTCGGGGCGGATGGATCGGTCTATGCCGCCGGCATCGCGCAATCGACGGATTTTCCCACCACCACCGGGGCAATGCAGACCACCGGCGCGGCCGGAACTGCCTTCGCCGTTAAGTTGGATCCGGCGGGTGCCGTAGTCTACTCGACTTACATTCCTGTTAGCAGCCTCGGTGGGCTCGCGGTCGATTCCGCCGGACATGCCCTTCTTACCGGTGGCTTGAGCCAGGGCCAAACTCTTCAGGCTACTCCCGGAACGGTAACCGGCACCACCGCGTCGCCCGGGACCACTTTCAATCCGCTATCCGCCTACATCATGGAACTCGATCCAACAGGCAGTAAGCAGGTATTCACGATCGTCGGGTTCGGCGGCACCCAGGTAGCCGTCGACTCGCGGGACAATATCTATGCCGTGGGAGCGTTTAACGGTCCGCAGGCTCCCACAACTCCCGGGGCTTTCCAAACCACCGCGGCGTCCGTTTACTGTGTCGCAAACCAGCTCTTCGTGAACTATTGCCGGGAACAGCACATCGCAAAGATCGATCCGTCGGGCACGAAGTTGATCTACGCGACCTATCTGTCGGGAACGTGGGACGCCACGCCGAGGGCGATGGCGGTGGACAGCGCCGGCAACGTGATTGTCGCCGGCACCACCAGTTCGCCCGATTACCCGACCACGCCCGATGCGTTTCAACCCGAGTATCCCGCGAACCCTTCACCGCACGATTCACCCACCGGTATCGCCGCTCCACGGTCGGTGGGCTATGTTACCAAGTTGAATGCCTCCGGCACGGGTCTGATCTGGTCGACATTGCTCGGGGGCTCCAGCGGCACCGGCGATTCCATCGATGCCCTCGCGCTCGATGCGAATGGCGACATCGGACTCGTGGGAGACACCGACGCCGGCGATTTTCCCGGGCTTTGGAACATACCTGTGGCGGCCCGCCAGAGTCCCGCGAACCGGCCCTTCGTCGTCACCCGCCTGAGCGCCGGCGGAAGCGCGATTTTGCCGGTCCAGCAGACCAGCGGCGCATTCTCTTCGATCGCCATGCGCCCCGATGGCAGCGCGGTCATCGCCCAATCGCAACTTATCGACGTCACGTTCTTGCCGCCAGGGCGCGTGGAGGCGATCTGCGATAGCGCCGACGAGGCTGAGGTCGTCAGCGTCGCTCCCGGACAACTGCTTACCCTGTACGGGTCGAACCTTGCGCCGGAACTCGGGAATCCCAGCGGCTTCCCGACGGCCTTCAACGGCGTTGCCGTCACGTTTAACGGCATTGCGGCGCCGATCTTATACGCGGCCGGCGATCAGATCAACGTTCAGGTCCCCTATGAAGTCGCCGGGCAGAGTCAGGTGACGATGCTGATATCGAGCAGTCAGGTCTCGCCCGCGGTGTCCGAATCCTACTACCTCGCGGTAGTCGCCCGCCAGCCCGGCATCTTTCTGAACCCTGCGAGTTTCGGCGAGCCGCTCTTCGACCTTGCCACGTGCAATGGCCAGAGTCTCGATGGAGTGCAGCCGCTGGCTTTCAACGCGGATGGCAGCCTCAATAGCTGCGCCACCCCTGCTGCCGCCGGGTCCGCCGTTACCGTGTTTCTCAATGGTATCGGCGCGACTGTGCCGGCCCAGACCACCGGCGCCGTCAGCACATCGGCCGTCGCCATCGCGCCGCCGGCGTCCCTCAATCTCACCCCGTCGCCCCGCGCTCTGCCCACCCAGACGGTGCCCGGTCTGATCGCGGCCGTCGCAGCGGTGCAAGTCCCGGCGCCCGCCACCTCGTCGGTCCTCTACCTGGAGATCTTCAATAGTGCAGCACAATTTCCAGTCCGTGGACCGGGCATTGTGATCTGGGTGAAGGCCCCCTAAGTCTGATTGGTCGCCGCCTCAGCGCCAGCACGAACACTTAAGGCTGCAGCGTGAGCGTCGCTTTGCCGCTCGGGCCGGAATAAAACAGCTCTACCGATTTAATCTTGTCGCTCACCCCGCGATACGGGAAGAACAACAACCCCGCTTCCGGCAGCACGCGGTCGCCTTCCGGCATTGAGGCCCGCTCCACTCGAAGCTGCATCGCGTGTACCAGGGCCAGCGGCATCTTGGGCGGCGCCGGCGGCGGATCGCCCGGATTGCCTCCGCCTTCAGAGCCCGTGGAAAGCCCGCCGGCTTTCGGCTTCGGCGGCTCTGGCGGCTGCCAGCTCGGATCCTTGAGATTGGCAAGCACCATGCCGAAGGGCTGGCTTTGCACCGCCTTCTTGCCGTTCACGCGAATCGAAAAATCCTGGGTGTTCAGCCGCTCCTTTACACCCGGAGGGCCGAAGAATCCCACTTCCACCACCACGTAATCTTCAGTCGTGAATTCCGCTTGCGGCGTCGGAACCGCATGCCGCATGAATTCCGCCCCGATCGCGATAGGACCTACGCGCACGTGCGCCTGATAATCGTTGGCTCCGCTGCGCGGCAGCATGCGCGGCACATCGACCGGATTGATGGTCGGCGCCGCACTGTCCTGCGCATAGGCGCAGAGGGCGGCCAGCCACAGGCTGTTCCTCAAAACACGGGAAACTTGCATACGTGTTTCCAAATTAGCATGGCCGCGCGATGCCGTCGCGAACTGGCGGTCGGTGCGCCCGCATTCCAACCTTCCCTGGCGGCAATAAACGATAGAATGAGGGGCGTATGAAAGGCACATGGCTGGCACTCACGATGGCCGCATGCGTATTCGCGCAGCCGTCGGAGAAGCCTCTGAAAAACGGGCTCTATGCAAATTTCCAGACGGAATTCGGCGATATGAAGGCCGTCCTCTATGAGAAGGACACGCCGCAGGCCGTAGGATTGTTCGTGCACCTGGCGCAAGGCCAGCAGAACTTCCGCGACCTCGATGGCAAGATCGCCAAGCGGCGCTACTACGACGGTCTCACTTTCTTTCGCATCGTTCCCGGCGACGCCGTGCAGGCCGGCAGCCTCGACGGGCAGCCTACTTATAATTGCGGCCTGAAGATCAAGGACGAAATGCTGCCGGGCATCAAATTTCACCTCGGCAGTCTCGCCATCGCCAACAGCGGCCAGCCCGATTCGGGCAGTTGCCAGTTCTTCTTCGCGCTTCAGCAGAAGCCCAGTTGGGACATGAAGTACACCATCTTCGGACAGTTGGTGGATGGCGAAGATGTGCTCCGAAAGCTGGGCAGCGTCCCCGTGGATGGCGAAAGTCCCGTGAATCCGCCCAAGCTGCTCACCGTCACCTTCCAGCGCGTGGGCCCGCCGCCCGTCACCAAAAAGAAAAAGTAGCGCTACTGAAATGCCAGTGAGCGCACGATACCGTCCGCTCCCGTGGCGCCCAGCGGCATCGCCTGGTACGCGATCCGCACCGCCACCCCCGCCGACGGTCCGCACGCCGCATCCTTCAGCAGCTTGCGGTCGGAAACCAGGAACAGGTGCTCCGCGTCCTTCACCCGCACATGCAGGCGCGCCGCCGTGCCCTGGCACTCAATCCGATCGAGCGTGCCCTCTACCACCGCCGGCCCCAGCATTTCCGATAGCCCGTTGAGCGCTGAGAGCTCTTCCGGAATTTTGGTGAACGGCCGGCCCTGCTCCACGTAATTGCGCGCCGCAATCGCGTCGCCCACGCGATACTCCGCGTACGCCATCCCGTAAAAGTACCGCGACGCCTGCCGCGATTGCAGCGGGCGCGCCCGTTCCAGTTCCACCATGGCGTCGCGCCACAATGAGTTGCGCAGCAGCGCCAGCCCGAGATCGAAATGCGCTTCCCGCAGCGTGGGGTCCAGGCGGATGGCGTGGCGCAGTTCCGTCACCGCATCCTGTGCATGGGAGGTCGCATTGAGCGCCTGTGCGTACTCCACGTACATGCGCGCGTCGTCCGCGCCGAACTTTTCGGCCTGCGCAAAGTGCGCCGCCGCGTCCGCCTGCCGGCGCTCGTGCAGCGCGAAGCGCCCCAGCGCCGCCTCCACTTCCCAGTGGCCCGGATATTCGTGCGCCACTTCGTCGAACATTGCAGCCGCCTGCGTCACCTTCCCCGGCTCCTCCGCTTGCAATTCCGCCAGCGCCAACCTCGCCTCCATGCCGGCGTGCGCCTCCACTGCCGGCGATTGCGCGGCACCCTCCGGCGGCATCGTGAACGTCACCGCCGTCAGCGTATTGCGCGTCACGTACTCCACCAGGTCGGCCTGCACGCGCCCGGGATCCTTGCCGTAAGCTTTTTCGAATGCCGCCGCGCTGTCGCCCGTCTTCAACGCGTCCAGCATCGCGGCCAGATGCGGCCGGTAGGCGCTATCCAGATTGAGCATGTGGACCAGCGCCCAGCTTTCCGAATAAAACATTCCCGCGCGCGAACGTTCGTTGTACAGTGGCGAGTCGTGGCCCACCTGGAGCAGCGTCTCGAGCGGTATCCATTGGTGGAAAAACAGAGTCTGGCCGCGTCCCGGCGGCGGCGTCCCCACCAGCACCTTGTTGCCCTTCTGCTGAATCGTGGAATACAGCTCCGCCAGCCCTTCATTCAGCCACACCGGGATCTCGCCGCCCAGTTGCCCGATCAGCAGGTGCGTATATTCGTGCGTCGCCACCCGGTCGCGCTCCTCGTCCACCCCGCTCATCACGATGTAATTGTGCTCGCTGCCCTCGTGGAAAAAGGCCGCCGCGGCCTCGCTCGGGCGGTACGGCGCGAACTCCTTCTCGCCCCGAAACACCACGATGCGCACCGGTTTCTGGTCCGTCGATTGCAACCCGAACACATCCAGAAAAAATCGTCGCACCTGTTCGAAGTGAAGAATGAGGTCGCGCCCGGCGCGTTCGCCGGCGGTCGTGAAAAGTTCGAAGTCGGTCGTGCGGATTCGCACCCACGGGTCTGCGGGAGCCGCCCTCGCAGCCGCCGCCAGGGACCAGATCAGCGCCAGACAGCGCGCGGTCCGCTTCATGAAGACGAGTGTATCACCGGCTCGGCCGACCCCTGTAGCATGCGCGCGATCTCGTCGTAGACTCGCGCCGTCAGTTCGCCGCGCGCGTCCAGCTTCATCCCGCTCGTCGGAATCGGGTCGGCGATCCGTACCGTCACCCGCCCGCTGCGAATGTGGCCTCCGCCCATCGGCAGCAGCGCGCGCAATCCCACAATCGCCACCGGCACCACCGGCACGCCCGCCTTGATGGCGATGTATGCCGCGCCTTCTTTAAACGGCCGCAGCCCGGTGGCAGATCGCCCGCCTTCCGGGAAAAGCAGCACCGAGATGTGACGCTCGGCGATAATGCGCGCGCCTTCGCTCATGCTCTTCAGCGACGCCCGCACGTTGGAACGGTCCACCGGCAGATGGCCCGCCCATCGCAGATGCCATCCCAGAAACGGAATGCGGAACAGCCCCTTCTTCGCGAAAAAGCGGAACTGATGGCGCAGCACCGAAAGCAGCGCCGGGATATCCATATAGCTCGCGTGGTTCGATACGAAAACGTAGTTCGTCTTCGCATCGAGCTTCTCACTGCCCTCCGCGCGCACCCGGATGAAGCTGACCGCCAGCAGTATTTTGCCCCATACCCTCGCCAGGTGGTGCGGGCCGTTGCCCGTGCGGTCGAAAAACGAAACCACCATCGAGAGCAGGTCCATCGCGATCGTAGCGAGGAAAATCAGGGGGATGGTGAAGAGCGTCGACCGAAGCAGACTCATCGTTTCGTGCCAATGATAGCAGCACGCGCTTCCGCCACCAGAAAGAGCGACCCCGTAACGAACGTCACCCCTTCGCCCGCGCTCCCGAGCGCCGTTTCGATATCCGGCGCGATCCTCATATTGGGGTGCTCGGCGATCTCGCGCAGCATCTCCGGCGCCATCGCGCGCGCCTGCCGCGGCGCCGTGAGCGTCACTTCATCGGCCAGCGGGAACAGTATGCCGCTGATCTCCGCCACCGCCTTATCGCGCATCGCGCCGTAAATCAGGCGAATGCGGCGTCCCGCATAGAAGCGTTCGATGTATGCCGCCAACGCCCGCGCGCCGGCCGGATTGTGCGCGCCGTCCAGAATGATTTCGGGCTGCTCCGACACGCGCTCCAGCCGCCCCGGCCATTGTGCCCCCGCGATTCCCGCCTCAATCGCGGCCTTCGCAATCCCCAAACGCCGCAGCGCCAGCGTCGCCGTGAGCGCATTCTCCACCTGGTGCTCGCCCGCCAAAGGACAGCGAATCGTCAGGTCTTCCAACCGGAAACTGCTGCCGCGCGCGTCCACTTCCAGATTGCGCACCGGCCAATGTTCGCTCCACTGGGCATCGATGAGGCGCGCCTCCAGCACCCGCGCCGCTTCCGGCCGCTGGCGCGCGAACACCGCCGGCACTCCGGGCTTGAGAATGCCGGCCTTCTCCCTCGCGATCGCGTCCAGGCTCGTGCCCAGGTACGCTTCGTGGTCGAAGTCGATGGGCGCGATCACCGCCAGATCGGGAATCACTACGTTGGTCGCGTCCAGGCGCCCGCCCAGTCCCACTTCGAACACCACCATATCGACGCGCTCCTCTTCGAACACGGTGAGCGCCATCGCCGTCACCGTCTCGAAGTACGTGGTGTGCATGTCGATCTCGCCCGCCGCGATCAGCCCTTCCACGCAGGCGTGTACGCGATCGAAAGCCGCCGCGAACCGTTCCGCCGTCACCGGCACGCCATCGATCCGAATGCGCTCCGTTGGCTCCGCCAGGTGCGGCGACGTGAACAGCCCCGTGCGCCGTCCGCCGGAACGCAGCGCCGAGTCCAGCATCGCGCAGATCGACCCCTTGCCGTTGGTGCCCGCCACATGCACGAAGTGCAGGCGATCCTGCGGCCGCCCCAGTGCCTCCAGCACCGCGCGAATCCTCTCCAGGCCGAGCTTCGCCGTCTTGATTTCGTTCCCCAGCGCGTAGAGGAAGTGGACCGAATCGGGATAGTTCATGCCGCCAGGAACTTGAACGCGCGGGCGAGGTATGGCTTGAGTTCCGTGCGCGGCACTACGTCGTCCAGCATCCCGTGGCTGAGCAGGAATTCGCTGCGCTGGAAGCCCTCGGGCAGTTTCTGGCGGATCGTCTGCTCAATCACGCGCGGCCCCGCGAAGCCGATCAGCGCGCCCGGTTCCGCTATGTTGAGATCGCCCAGCATGGCGTAGCTCGCCGTCACGCCCCCGGTCGTCGGGTCGGTGAGGATGCTGACATACGGCAGGCGCGCTTCGTCCAGCTTCATCAGGCCGGCCGAAATCTTCGCCATCTGCATCAGGCTCACCGCTCCCTCCTGCATCCGCGCCCCACCCGATGCCGCCACCACAATCAGCGGATCGCGCTGGTGCAAACAGCGATCGATGGCGCGCGCGATTTTTTCGCCCACCACTGACCCCATGCTGCCGCCGATGAATTTAGACTCCATCGCGCACAGTTGCACCGTGCGTCCCGCCAGCTTGCCTTCCGCCGCAATCAGGGCGTCTGAGAGATTGGTCGCCTCCCGCGAGGCGCGCAGCCGTTCGCTGTACGGCTTGGAATCGACGAAGCCCAGCGGGTCGGACGAACTCAGGCCGGTGTCGAACTCGCGATACTCTCCATCGTCCAACAGCAGTTTGAGGCGCGTCACCGCGTCGATGCGGGAATGCCAGCCGCATTTCGGGCAGACGTTCCAGTTGCTCTCCAGGTCTTTCTTCCAGATGATCTGTCGGCAGCCTTCGCACTTCTGCCAAAGCCCCTCGGTGCGCACTTTGCGCTCGCCGTTTGCCGCGGGCAGTTTTTCATCGGAAGTTTTATCGCGCCGGAACCATGCCATGCCAATCTCACGTTAGCGCGGGTAGGGATGGCCCCGCAAGGTCGCGAACCCGCGATAGATCTGTTCCGCCAGCATAGCGCGCGCCAGTTCGTGCGGAAATGTCATCGCCGAAAGCGAGAGCAGCAGGTCGGCGCGCGCTCCCCAACCCGCCGGCAGGCCGTCATGGCCGCCGATCAGGAAGAGCAGGTCGCGCCCTTCCATCTCCCCGCGCGCCATCAGTTGCGCGAACTTCGCCGAGTCCATCGCCTTGCCCGCCGGGTCGAGAAAAATCTTGCGCGCCGTCGGATGCTTGGCCCACAAATCCACGCGTTCCGGCCGGATCTCCTGCATCGTCGCGGGGGCGTAGCGCGCCGCGCGCCCTAGAAAATCTTCGGCCACGGCATTGGTGTGCGCGTCTTTCGGCTTGCCGATGAAGTAGACGAAAATCTTCACTCGGGCGGAATCTCGACCGTGCGGGCGCCGCGCCACAGCCGTTGCAGTCCGTAATACTCGCGCGCTTGCGGGGAGAAGATGTGAATCAGCAGGTCGCCGTAATCGGCCAGCACCCACTCCGCCTGGCTATAGCCTTCGATATTGCTCGGCAGTTCGCCCGCGTCGTGCTTCAGTCGTAAACCCACCTCGTCGCTGATCGCCTGCACCTGTCGCTGGTTGGCGCCCGTGCAGATTACGAAGTAGTCGGCGAACGCCGTGATCCCGGTAAGATCCAGAACTACCAGGTCGGAGGCTTTCTTGGCCTCGGCTGCGCGTACCGCAATCAGCCAGGTCGGCGTGGCGGTTTGGGTGGTGGTGGTTTCCTTGCGATCGGCCTTGGTCAGAACAGGCTCCTAATGGCTATCGTACTACGGACGTGAAGCCCGTTCGTGGCCCGTCTGGCTGATACACTGTTTCGGGCGGCCCATGCCGCCGCAGCCGCCAAGGAGCGGCACATCCAGCATGATCCGGTCTTTTTCCTTTCTTCTTGTAGCTGCCGCGTTCGGGGCGCACGCCCAGAACGCCCCCGCTTCCAAACTTCCGCCCATCATCGACGTGCACGTCCACACCCTCGGCGGCTTCCCCGGCGCCGGCCCCATGTGCCCGTTTAATCCCCAATTCCTCGCCTCCGACCCGAAAACCAACGAAGCGTCATCCGGCTGGGCCACGCAGCATTGCACCCTCGAACTCCAGGCCGCCCAAACGCCCGACGAGTACTTGAAGGATATGCTCGCGGAATACGAAGCGCTCAATGTCACCGCGGTGGTGATGGGCGATCCCAAGGAAGTGAAGAAGTGGAAGGACGCCGCGCCCGGCCGTATCATTACGGGCGCGTCGTTCGATGGCGCCATGGGCGGCGCCGGATTTGTCCCCGTGGAGCAGATGCGCGACCTGTTCACCAAAGGCGGCATTCAGGTCATGGGCGAGGTCGGCCTGCAGTATCAGGGCATGTCGCCCAGCGATATGAGCGTTGACAAGTACTTCGCCCTGGCCGAAGAGTTGGACGTTCCCGTCGGTATCCACATGGGCACCGGCGGTTCCGGGCGCGCCAACATCGCCATGCCCAAGTTTCGCGGCTCCATGGGCAACCCGCTCCTCCTCGAAGAGGTCCTCGCACGCCATCCCAAATTGCGCCTGTGGGTCATGCACGCCGGCTACCCCATGATCGATAACCTCCTCACCCTCCTCCAGGCCAACTCCCACGTCTATGTCGACGTCGCCGGACTGATCTGGAGTTATCCCCTGGAAGAGGTCCACAGCTACATCCGCCGCATCGTCGAGGCCGGCTTCGAAGACCGCGTCATGTTCGGCACAGACCAGATGATCTGGCCCAAGCTGATGGCCACTTCCATCGGCGTCATCGAAGGCGCCACCTACCTCACCCCCGATCAGAAGCGCGACATCCTCTATAACAACGCCGCCCGCTTCTTCCGCCTGAAATGAAGTGAGCCCGGCTTGAGCCTGCCGCGGCAAGGCAGATCTGCCCTCGTGCTTATATGCCTTGACAAGCATATGCCGTTCGAGGTATACCAAAGAAGTGGAATCCGTTTTCGAAATCATCGCGGAACCGAGCCGCCGCGCGATCCTCAGCCTCCTGCTCTCGTCACAACAGTCGGTAGGAGAAATCGAGCGCCGGCTTCGTATGCCGCAAACCGCCGTCTCGAAGCATCTGCGGGTGCTGCGCGACGCCGGCTTCGTCGAATCCACCGTCGACGCCCAGCGCCGTCTTTACCGCCTGAAGCCTGAACCGCTTCAGGAAGTGGACGCCTGGCTCGCGCCGTTCCGCCGCTTCTGGTCCGCTCACCTCGATGCGCTCGAACGCCACCTCGATCGCATGGAGCTGTCGACACAGACCAAAACTACCACCAGCAAAAAACGCCGCGCCCCAAACCGCGCGCCTGACAAAGGAAAAACGAAATGAAAATCAAAATGACCAGCGTATACGTAGACGACCAGGAAAAAGCTCTGCACTTTTACACCGGCATCCTGGGCTTTACCAAGAAGGCCGATTTCAGCCAGGGACCCTTTCGCTGGCTGACCGTCGCCTCGTCCGAAGACCCGGAGGGCACGCAACTCCAACTGGCCCTCAACAACAACCCCGCCGCCAAAACGTATCAGGAAGCTCTTTTTCAACAGGGCCAGCCCGCCGCAATGTTCTTCACCGATGACGTCCAGGGCGACTACGAGCGCATCAAAGCTCTCGGCGCCGAGTTCACCATGCCGCCCACCGCCGTCACCGGTTCTACCATCGCGATGTTGGTCGATACCTGCGGCAACCGCATTCAGCTCACCCAACTGGCACACTATTAGCGAGTATCAACATGACCGGCCACCAACAGTACGATCCCGGCCCCGCCCGCGGGGCGCAAGTAAAAAAGGATGGCGAGAAGTGGACTCTCGTCCTCGTCCGCGAACTCCGCCACTCGCCCCAAAAAGTCTGGCAGGCGCTCGTCGATCCCGCCCAGTTGCGCGAGTGGGCGCCCTTTGAGGTCGACAAGACCCTCAGCGCCGTTGGACCGGTCAATCTCACCTGGGTAGCCACGCCACAGGTTACCCCAACAAAAGTGACGCGCGCCGACGCCCCCAGCGTGCTCGAGTACAGCGATCTCCGCTGGGAACTCGAGCCGCTCGGCGGCGGTACCCGCCTGACCCTCTGGCATAGTATCGATCGCCGCTTCATCTCCTGGGGCGCCGCCGGCTGGCACATCTGCTTCGATGTCCTCGATCGGCTCCTCGCCGGTAATCCCATGTCCCGCCTCGTCGGCGCCGAGGCCATGAAGTTCGCTGGCTGGCAGCGATTGAACGCCGAGTACGCCACGCAATTCGATATGAAGCCTCCCGCGTGGTTGCCCGATCCTCCCAAAGCGTGAAAGAGCGGGCCGGGGCGCGACTACCACGGCCTCACTTTCTTTCGCATCCCTTCCGGCGACGCCGTGCAGGCCGGTAGCCTCCACCGGAATCGAACTTCTTCCCCCGGCTTTCCGTAGGAAGAAGAGTGACCTCAAAATCGCTCGGAACCGTGCGCCTTCTGCTTTCGTCAGCCCTCGTCTCGCTGCCTCTTTGCGCCCAATCGCCATCGGCAGGGCCGCCGCCCCTGCGATTTGAAGTCGCCTCCATCCATCCACACCGCTTCGCCGGCGACGAACCCTCCGACCGCCGCGTCTTTCCCGGGGGACGCTTCGTCGCCACTGCCACCACCGCCCGCACGCTCCTCCGCATCGCCTTCGGCACCGACGATAATCGCATGTCCGGCGCCCCCGGCTGGATCGACACCGAGACCTTCGACATCAACGCCACCACCGCCGGCCGCGCCGAAATCAAGACCCCGCAGCAGTTCCAGCAGGTCATCCTCTCGCTCCTCCAGGATCGCTTTCAGTTGAAGTTCCATCGCGAGCAGAAGGAAGGCTCCGTCTACTGGCTCGAACTCGACAAGCCCGGAAAGCTCGGACCCGCGCTCCGCCCCAGCACTCCCGAATCGCAGCCCAACATGAGCACTAACTCGAACGGCACAGCCACCGTCATGAAAGCTTCCAAGATGTCCATGGCTGACATCGCCGCCTCACTCACGCGCCAGGCCGGCCACCCCATCGAGGACCGCACCAACCTCCAAGGCACTTTCGACTTCGAAATCCGATGGGCCCGCGAGGAAACGTCCGACTCCGTCGACCCCTCGCTCGCCACCGTACTCAAGGAGCAACTCGGCCTCAAGCTCCAGTCCGCGAAAGGCGCCACCGAAACTCTCGTCATCGACGAAATCGCCCGCCCCTCCGCCAACTAAATTCCCGGGGCAAAATGACGCCACACCCGGCGGAGTGCCGGTTGCCGCAACTGGGGCAGGCTCTTAGTCCCTCCGTTCATCGAACCGGAAGGCTTCGGCGCCATGCGCCGGGTTCTCTCCCCCGCCGCGGATGAACACGCATAAAGCGGCGGCCGATATTTGCCACCGTCGGCCCTTTTTCCGGCCCAGCAGCTTCTTGTTCTGCAAGAGCCCTCGCACCACATCGGGACTCGCACCGAGCGTCCACGCCGTCTCTTCAAGAGTCAGCCAGTCGGATTTTGGTGACCTCGGCATTTTGAATGAACGTCCCTGCCGTCGGCAGTTCAGCCTCGCTTCTATCAGTGTAGTGCCGCCCCACGACGTGTGAAAGCAGCCTCCCATCGCTCAAACGGTCAGCCGCCTGCGGCCTCGCAATTCCGCGCCTTTCCTCTCACTTTTGTAGACCGCGAACTGAGCATACTTTTATCGTTGCCGCGTTTCCAATGTTTATTTTTCCCCTCCTTTCACCCACTTAGCACTTCCCGCCGCGCCAGCTCGTATCCCTTCAGCTATCCTCCCGGCATGACTACCCAAAAACAGATCGCGGCCAACCGCCGCAACGCTGCCAAATCCACCGGACCCCGCTCTCCCGAGGGCAAGGCCCGCTCCTCTATGAACGCTCTCAAATCCGGTATCGACTCCCACGCGCAAATCATCCGCCACGAAACCCCCGCTGAACTCGAGCACCTCAAGCTTGAGTACCACGAACGCTTCCTCCCCGATACCCCCGAGCAGCGCATGCTCGTCGACACCCTCATCGATTCCGAGTGGCTCCTTCGCCGCTTTCGCCGCACCGAGGCCGAACTCTGGCTCCACGGCATGGACAATCAGGTCCACCAAACCTCTCTCGGCGAGTCTTTCAAGAGGATGGCCGACACGTTCGCCCGCCTGCAGCGCCGCGTCGATGCCACCCAGCGTACCTTCCGCAACGCCCTCCAGGAACTACAGCGCCTGCAGGCCGCCGAACCGCAACCCGACCCTGAGCCCGACCCCGTAACTCCGCGTCCCCAAAGCGCGAACCGCGCCAATGGCTTCGATCCGCAAATCGCTGACGACGCCTCCATCGATCCACCCCTGCCTGCGCCCCGCACCCTCATCAATTCCGGCCGCGACACCCTCCTATGACCGAACGCCGCCTCTCTGTTTCAGTCGCAATCCTAAGGACGGCGGGTCTGCGCTCGAACTCCCTCCGGTGAGCCGAAAGCGCTCGCCACGGTGCGTATATTACCGTGCGAAAACTGATTCTGCTTTCGATCGTCTTTTTACCGTCCCTTTTTGGGCAGGCTAGCTCGACCTGCAACCTCGTGAAACAGGACGAGGCCGACGCCTTAATGGGCGGCGCCTCCCGGCAAGTGGCGGTGGGCAACCTGGGCTGCGGATATTCTCTTCGAACCGCCGGCTTGAATTTGAGCATCACCGTGATGGACATGGGGACCAGTGCAAAAACCATCTGGGATTCCCTCAAGGACGAAGCAAGGAGAAGGAATTGGCTGATTGGCGAGGAGCCCGGCATGGGCTCGGACTCGTTCGCCGAACTGATTAAGCGCAGCGCCGAAAGCTCCGCCGGTAAGGCCGGCTTCGTCGTGCTGAAGGGCACCAAAGTGCTGCAAATCTTCGTCACCGACAGTGCCGCAAAGGCCGATATCGCCGGCAAAAAGGAGATGCTCGACAAAATGCGGCCGGTGGCGCAAAAGGCGGTGCAGCGGCTGTAAGGACGCCTGTGCTGCTACCATCGGTCATGGAAAATACCGACCATCCCCAGTTCAAGAAGTCCAGTTGGAAGCACATCCGGACCACTCGTTTTCTGGTGATTGTGTCGTCGCCCCTGATTTACGCCTGCGCGGTTCCTTTCTTGCTGCTGGATGCGGCTGTGGCGGTCTATCAGGCCGTTTGTTTCCCGATTTACGGAATTCCCAAAGTGCGGAGGCAGGATTACCTGGTGTTCGACCGCGGACGGCTGCGCTATCTGAACACCATCGAGAGGGTGGGCTGTATCTACTGCTCGTATGCCAACGGCCTGCTGGCCATGATCACCGAAATCGCCGCACGCACCGAGCGCCATTTTTGCCCCATCAAGCACGCGCGGCGATTGGTCTTCGCGCATTCCCAGTACGCCGCGTTCCTGCCCTATGGTGATGGCCGCGCCTATCGGGAGAAGGCCGACGCCATCGAGCGGGGGCCGTTTGAAGTCAAGCCGAAGAAGCAATAGCTCGTTTTCACGTCTACAAATCGGCTCAGCCACCGCCGCCGGCCGGCCTCGATTTTCACGATTCCGCAGTAGCGGCCCTCCACCTCTGCCTCCGCGGTATCTTATGGGAGAGCTCGATGATCTCCCGGATTCTGATCGCCGCATGCACCTTCGCAGGCAGCGCCCTCGCTTTCTGGATCGCGGCGCGGCTGCGCGGCGATAGCCGCCAGAGCCGCAACTGGCCGACCGTATCGGGTACGGTCGTCACCCGCGGCATCGAGACCATGCAGACCGAGGCCCGTTCTTTCACTCCCACGGTAAAGTATTCCTACACCGTCGGCGACCGGCAGTATGTCGGTCAACAGGTATATCGCACCGGCCGCGTCGGCTCGTTAAGCCGGCCCGCACAACGCCTCGTCGATGGACTGCCCGAGTCCATCCCCGTGCACTACAATCCGCGGAATCCAGGCGAGGCATTCCTGCTGGCGAATCCCCGTCGCCTCTTTTGGATCGCGGCCGTATTCGGAGCCGGCGCGTTTCTATTCGGATTGCTGCAAGTGCTGACTCTCGCCGTCGGGTGACAACCTCACGGTCTATTCCAGGATCTCGACGTACCCGTCCGTGCCGTGTACGCGGATCCTCTGCCCATCGCGAATCAGGCGCGTCGCGTGCTCCACCCCCACCACCGCCGGCAGGCCATACTCCCGCGCGATCACCGCGCCATGGGTCATCAACCCGCCCACCTCTGTCACCAGACCCGCAATCGCGACAAACAGCGGCGTCCAGCTCGGGTCCGTATAGGTGGTGACCAGGATGTCGCCCGCTTCGAGCCTGGCCTCCGCCATGTCCACCACCACGCGCGCCCGCCCTTCAACGGTGCCCCCGGAAACAGCCAGGCCCGCCAGCGCGCCGGCCGGCAAATCGTCGCGCCGGTATGCCCCCGTCACGATCTCTCCATCCGACGTCAGCACCCGCGGTGGAGTCAGCGTCTGGTGCCACTGGAACGCCTCCTTGCGCCGGCCGATGAGCTCGGCATCCACCCGGTTCGCGCGCACCGCCTCGTGGAGTTCCGGGAACGTGAGATAGAAGATGTCTTCCTTGTCGCCCAGCACGCCGGCTTGCACCAGGCGCGCGGCCTCCTCCAGCAAAGCCTGCTTGTATACGAAGTAGCGCCTCACGATGCCGTACTTCGGATACTCGCGGTACCCGGCGAATGTTCGCACGCGGTCGATCGTGCGCTTCGTCTCTTCGGCCTTCCGCTCGCCGTCCGGCAAAGCCCGCAGGCGCTCCAGCATCTCTCGTTCTTTCTGAGCAGCCTCCGCTCGCCCTTGCTCGAAGAGCCGTTTGCCGGCGCCTGGCTCGAAGTTCCGGATGTTGCCGAGAATCAGCGGCACCAGCGCGCCCGGCCGTTCGCTCCACCGCGGCCTCGTGATGTCGATCTCGCCCGCACAGCGAACGCCGTACTGATCCAGGTAGGCCAGCATGGCACGCCGCGCTTCCTGCCCGCCCGGGAGCATGCCCAGTTCCTCCAGGAAGCCGTCGTCTTTTACGCGCTCCAGAAAAGCTATCGCCTCCGGATACGGCCGGATCGCGTCCGCCACGTCGAGAAGCGCCAGCCCCATTTCCGACGTCACGTTATGAGGAACGGACTGCGTGAGTGTGTCGGCCGCATTCTTCTCGCCCAGCCACGCCAGTAGCCGCTCGTTGAGCCACCACGTTGCCTCCATCCCGGCCATGATCGCGGCATGGCTCTGCGGGTCGAACAGCATCCGCTTCATCTCCTGGATGTCCGCCAGGATGAAGTCCAGCAGCGCCGGTCCGGACTTGGTGCGGATCTCGCGCTTCAAGGCTGCGATGGCGGCCTCGCTGCGCCCAATCAGCGCGGCGACAATGGCCGGATCGGTCTCGATTGGCACGGGAGCCCTGCCGGCCGGAGCCCCGCCGGGCGCCTCGTCCGCGGCCATACGGATGAAGTCGCCGCGTTCGAGAATGGTGCGCAGCGCGTCCCCAATCAGCAGATCGGACTTCCCCAGCATCTGCAGCAGTCCCGTGCGGCTCGCCGGCGAAGCCAGCATCCCGGTGACGTCGACGAACAGTCTCCCGCCCGCCTCGTACATCGGCCGCGCGGCCGTCAGTTGAAACAGCGAGAGCCCGAAGGGCTTCATCGCGTCCGTCATCATTTGCTGATGGCCGACGGAAACGTAGACGCGGTTCTCCCCGTCGCCGGCCGCGGGGATAGGGAACAGCGTCGTGATCGGCCGGCTCTGGACGAACTGGAAGCCATCGTCTGCCAGGCACCATTCCACGTCCTGGGGACAGCCGAAGTGCGCTTCGATCCGCCGTCCCAACTCTACCAGCCGCACCGCCTGCGCATCGGTCAGCGCGGCCTGCGCCTGCCGATCCGGTTCGATCGCCTCTTGCCGCGTCCCTCCCGCCGGCCAAGCGTGGATCGCGAGTTGTTTCCTGCCAATCGCCTTCGTGACGATCGCGCCGTCCCGCACCCGATAGACGTCCGCATTCACCAGCCCGGAGACCAAAGCCTCGCCCAGGCCGAAGCTGGCCTCCACGGATGCGATCTTGCGGTTGCCGGTGACCGGGTCGGCCGTGAAGAGGATGCCGGCCGCGCGCGCAAAGACCATCCGCTGCACCACCACCGCCATGCGAACCTTCCGGTGGTCCAACCCGTTCCGCGTGCGGTAGGTCACGGCCCGCTCCGTGAAGAGTGACGCCCAGCACCGGACCACGTGCAGCAGGATCGCCGCAGCCCCCACCACGTTCAGGTACGTTTCCTGCTGGCCAGCAAAGGAGGCGGTCGGTAAGTCCTCCGCCGTCGCGCTGGATCGCACGGCGTAAGCTGCCTGCTCGCCAGCGTGCGTGACGGCGCGGGTAATCGCCGCTGCCACGTCGCCAGGCATGGAGATCCCTTCGACAATCCCCCGGATCTCCGCGCTGAGCCGGCGCATCGCGTCGCGCTCGTCCGGCTTCACGCGCGATAGTTCATCGAGTTGGCTGTCGATCGACGGTGCTTCCGCCAGCGTCCGCTCGTAGGCGTGCGTCGTCACGCAAAAGCCCGACGGAACGCCGATGCCGGCAATTCGCGAAAGCTCCCCCACGTGCGCGCCCTTGCCGCCGGCCACCGCGACCTGAGTTCGGTCGATCTCCCGGAGATCCAAAACGTAGCCACCCATTCGCTCTCCCCCTTGTGCCTTCTACAGCCCGCCATTATGGGGCATTGCCCGGGTCTTGCGGCAAGTCCCCCCGCGCGCGCTATCCTATTAGTGGAGAGCGGATGGACAGCGGCGAAGACCTCTCCCCAGCCTCAGGCCTCGACTTCGAGTCGGCCCATTAGTTTCCACCTCCATCGTCAGGTTATGCCGTGCCGTCGGTAAGTGACTCGCTCGAAGTCAAGAGAATCGGGCGCCAGAGCCCGGTTCCACTTAGACAGCAGGTAAGAATCGTACGTCGCGGCAGCGTGCGTCTCTAATCTCACATTGTTTCTTGCGCCGGGATGCCATAATAAACGGGAAAGCAGCGGCCCATGATCAAAGCTACTCTATCCATTTCTATCGCATTATTAGCTGTCCCCCTTTTTGGTGCCAGTGAGAGTAAATTCACATACCTCGCCCTGGGCGATTCGCTGCCCTTTGGCATGAATGTGACGCTCCTGCCGCCCTACTCTAACGTGACTCCTTCGGAGTCGCAGTTCGTAGGCTATCCTGAGACAGTCGCCGATATCGATCGCCTTTTGGGCCTTCGCACCTTGATCAATGCCGCGTGCCCCGGCGAGACCAGCGGAAGTTTTCTGAATACTTCGGTCATGGATAACGGCTGCAACTCTCCCCATTTCCAGCCGCCCGCGCCGCCAATTGCGCCGTTCAAAACCAACTACAGCCTTCACGTGAACTATACCGTGTCCCAGATGGCTTTCGCGGCCTCGCAACTGAAGAGTAATAAGAACATCAAACTGGTGAGCTTGAGTATCGGGGCTGACGATATACTGCTTGCCCTGCCTGCTTTGGAGCAGTGCACCACCGCCACCTGCTCCGCCGGCATACTTACTCCTATCTTAGAGACTTACGGCGTCAACCTGGCCACAATCCTGGGGAACATTCGCGCACTCTACAGCGGAAAGCTGATTCTTCTGACTTACTATTCGCCTTCTCCCGCGCTCAATACCGTCGCCCAGGCGCTCAATTCGGCCATGACCTCGGTTGCCGCCCAATTCCCGAATATCACCATCGCCAACGGATATGTCCCCTTCCAGATCGCGTCGGCCCGCTCCAATGGCGACCCGTGCCAGGCCGGACTCCTCATCAAACTGCCGCCGGGTCCGTACACCGTCACCCCATGCGACGTTCACCCCTCCCCGCTGGGCCGCGACCTGCTGGCCGCTGCCGTGGAACTCGCCGCCCTCGGCGTGAAATAGATCTCCGCGGGCGGCCGCCAATCTCCTCACTGGACGCGGTGGACTTCCTGGTGCTCCGTGAGGACGTCGTTCTCGGCATTCAGCAGGACCTCCTTGGGGTCCGCCGGCAGGCGCATCTCGAACTGCGCCGAGTGGCTGCCCGCAATCCCCACCTGGACGGCGCGCATCGTCTGATTCGAGAGCCTCACATAGACGCGAGCGCGCATGCGGAACGCCTCTGAGACGCCGCTTTGCGTAAGTGTGCCGGCAAGTCTATAAGTGGCTGCGCCGGCCGGCGCGACCGAATAATCCAATCGATAACTGGGGATCTCGTTGCCGAACACCCATTCATTGAAGTACCACTCCATGTTCCGACGATTATCCATTACCATGGAAGGCTTCATATGTCTTTCGACGATCGCCCGGAAGTCTTCGGTGGAGGCTGAACGGCCGGCGTACGTGGATGTGAAATCGCGCAGCATGGCGATAAAATCCCGGTCGCCGGTCTCAGCGTCGTGCATCAGTTCCCGCAGCATTTGAATGATAAATCCGCCCTTGCCGTTGAGCAGAGCACCGGAGACTAACGTGTCGTAGGAGGCGCCCCCCGCGGTGCCCTTCGAGGAATGAATATCGGCCATCGGACCGAACCAGACCGCCGGCGCCTCGCGCACTTTCAACCCGAGCGAGTCCTGCCGCATGAGTGAGAGTTGCGCGGCGCTCCAATGTTGGCGCATACTCTGCTTGTCTCCCACCGCTTCGTCGTACAACGCTGCCGAGAAATTCGCCAACCCACGAACCAGCCAGAGATCGTGAAAGCTGGCCGGCGACACCAGAGCGCCCCACCACTGCCGTGAAGCGGTCATGGGTAGCGCTTCGTCGAGGACGCGCGCCGCCCGTGAGATTCCACCGCGCTGCAACGCTTCCAGCGGAACCGCGCCCAGCGCTGCTGCCGGCAGGCATACCAGCGAGGGCAAGGAACCCTGCAGCAATGCTTCCACCACTCCCAAACGGCCATACGGCAGCGCGCCGTACCAGTGCGTGAATAGCTCGATGGAGTTGTCCGCGTCGGTGAGCGCGGTGTCCGCACTGGCCGCCGGCCGCGTCACCGGAACAATCTCGTCTCCCCGAAACTGCGGGAGCGTTCGGGCCGCGCTGGTCAGATACGATTCGATCAGATAGCGATTCCTCGCGTCATTCCGTTGTGTGAGTATATAGTCGCCATACAGGAAGCCCGCCGGCGGCACGGGAGTGTCGGCGATCCATTGGAATACTTCCTGCGAGCCTTCGCGAATCTTGCGCACCAGTTTTCCCACTGAGACGGCCGTCATGTTCCTGGCAACGTGGAACGTCAGGTCGAAGCGCGCGCGGCTGGTGGCGTCCACGCGCGGGTACCACGGGCGCAGCGGGTTGATGAGGGGAATGCGTTGGCCGGTGGTGTACGAGTACGGCACGCTTTCCTGGATGTACTGGCCGCCGCCGTATTGGAAAACGACCTCGTGCGCCGCGTTCCTGGCGAGCGCTTGCGGAAACTGAAGGTAGAACGAGCCATCGTGCCGGCGCGCCTCCTGCACGAACGGGAGCGGGTCGCCATCGAGCGTTACGCCGGAAACTTCCAGGTCCGGCAACAGTTCGAAGCGGACCATGCGCACGCCGTCCTTCAGGGCGTGGAATTGCAAGGAGCATTGCGCCGCGATGTGTAGCGACTTGTCGTTCACCGAGACATCGATGCGGTACTGCTCCGGCGCGAGCAGGCGGTGGTCTTCGGTGGAACCGGCGTGTCCGGAGGCCAGTTCGGAAGCCTGGTGGGAAAGGTACCAGATTCCGTCCTCCGGCTGTAGCGTGTCATAGTTCAGCAGTGCGACTTCCTCCTGCGCCGGCATGGCGGGCAGCGCCCCGCGCGGGTCGAGAATGAAGCGGAGATGGCTGTGCTTCTTCCCACGGATGAAGGCGCGAAAACCGCCGGTTTCGCCGTTGTACAGTTGCGCCAGCAGGTCGGCCTCGCTGTTCGGAACATCGTCGTCGCCGAGGAGAGTCTCGAGGTAAGAGATCGGAATGTCGGTACGGCGGCGGGCGTTCGAGCGGAACTCCTCCAGAACGGATTCCAACGGCCGCACGGCCTCATCTACGCGTTCGGCGTGACTCGTGATCTCGTCATAGGTAGAGTCGGTGAAGTAGATTGCCAGTGCGGTGAAGCCCTCGTCAACGCTTTCCGTGTGGGCGATGGTCTTCAAGTACTTCGCGGCGAGCGCGTAGGCAGGGATGAGTTGCAGGTTGCCATCGCCGGTGAAGACCGCCACCGCGGGACGCCCTAACACCGGCGGTAGAAAGCTGAACGATCCGGAACGAAATGTGAACGTCGCGGCATCGCGATGGAGCACCAGATTGTCGACGTGCCACACCTGTTGCGGCCGGCCATTGCGGAGCGCCTGATAATTCGGGTCGGAATTGCGGAGTGAAGTGGCCGTGACGGTGATGCTCGATTTCAGGGCTGCGAGGGTGAGGACAATGGACAGCTCGACAGGTTTCGCGCCGAGGTCGACGGTCTGGGTGGACGGTTCGAATCCATCGTGTGAGATGGTGAGGCGATAGGCGCCGGCGGGAAGCCGGTCGAACCGGAATGCGCCCTCGCCGTTGCTGGTGGCTGTGCGGTTGCCTGGGGCGAGTTCGAGGGAAGCTTGCGCGACGGGTGCGCCATTCGGGTCGTGGACGACGCCCGAGATTTGCGCCGCGCACAGGAGTGGCGCGACCAGCAGCAAGGCTCCTCGCAGTGCGGAGGGCAACATTGGTGTATTGTACTGAATTCGGCGAGTCTTTCCCCTCGATCCCGTCCCCACCCATATGCTTGGAGCTCCTCCACCAGTTCTGTGGCGGTATCGTATCCTGACGGCCGTCCGCGTCACAGGCAACGCACCGGAAGTCACGCTGCGGAATGCATCCCGCGAAGGTGTCGGGGAACGCGCAAGCAGCATGACCGCCGACATGCAGTCGCTTCCCTTTCCGGATGTGTCCTTCGATCTTGGAAATTCTGGTGGGGCACCCCGGCGGCCTGGGTCGCGCGCCTTTCGGAGGCGACGCTGTTGGCGCCCTTCGCTCTCTCTTGGATGTGCAACTCGCTCTCAGCCCTGCTGCGCCACCAATATGGCCGGCATTATCGATGCCCTGGCCCCGCTTCGCAGCGTCACGGACCGGATCGCTGAACCTCGAACCTCAATTGAACATCGAGCTTCACGTGCAGCCAGCGAATCCGGAGCGGACCTCTCTTTCTCCAGTAGGAGAAGGCGATCGCGGCAAGCCCAACCCACGCCAACAAGCCGATCGCCAGGCCGAGGACCAGGTATTGCTCGCGGTACGCAAACACCACGGTGTGCCGGCCGGGACCGGCGTGGATAGCTTGAAAGGCGCCATTCCACCGTTCGATGGCGGCCGGATGGCCGTCTACCGTGGCGTGCCAGCCGGGGTAAAACTGCTCGACAAAAATGAAGCGGCCGCCCTGGCCGGAACTTGCCTGAAATACCCGCCGCGCGGGCAGCCATTCGGTGGGCCGGACGTCGCCGCCGCCATTTTCCCAACCGAACGGGGGAACCGCCTTTTGGTATTCGTAGACGCGATAGAAGGAGTCGTCCGGGCCGAGCAGACGAAAGTTGAGGCTGGCCGCTAAGAACGGATCGTTGCCGATACCTTCGTGAGCGATGACGTACCGGACTCCCAAGCTGCGGAGCATCTCATCGTTGCGCAGGTCGGGGAAGAAGACACGGTTCGTGGCGAACTTCACCCAGCGCTCAATCAAGGCGTGGTATTGCGCCGGCAGGAACGGGTCGAAACCCTGCGGCGTCGCCAAACCCCAGCGGCGTAAGTCGGTGGTGTAGGGCGCCCCGTCTCCGTCGCAAACGATTCGATAGTCGCGATTGTTCCAGAGGGTGCGGTAGACCGTGGCGTTCATGCCATTGATGCCGTTGGGAACGTCAACGCCGCCGCCAATCGCGTCGGCCGTATTGAAGCGGCGGTTGGTGCCGAAAATCTTGTAGTCGGCGCCTGCGGCCAGGAGCAGTGCGGCCGCCACACCAGTGCGCCAGGCACCCGTTTGCGAGCGGTAGAGGAAGAGCACGATTGCAAACAGAACGGCGGCGATGGCGGTTTCCACCAGGGCGCGGCCGCCAACCGGAAATGTTCCGCCATGCGGCCACTGGCGAACCTGCCGCACCGACCAGGCCGCCAGTGCAGTCGCGGCGGCCGCCGTCATCCAGCGCGGAGGCGTCTTGCGCGCACCGTGCTTGAGGAAGTCCTGCAGGCTGATGGCGGTCATCAGTGCTGCCATGGCTGCCACGCCCTCGTAGAAGTTGTAGGACTGCGCCACCCGTTCCAGCAGCGGGATCTTGACGATGACCCTGTAAGGCCAGAAGTTCACGTTGGTCGCCAGGACCAGGCAGACGATTGCGGGAACCACGGGTTGGACGTACGGCCGCATCCGGAACCGGCGGAGCGCCCAGGCGAGTGCGAAGATGGCCGGCAGGCCCAGATATAAGTACAAGGCTTCGGGGTACGGCCGCTGCGTATGCCGATTGAAGTCGAACCAGTTCGGCACCAGGAACGGGATGAGGTAACTCCAGCGGTCCATGCCGCCGCCGTATTTCTCGCCCACGGCCATAATCGAACTCGCCGTCAAAGCGGGAAGCAGTTGCGCCATGGCCAGCAGGGCGGATGCGCCGATGGCGGCACAGACGCCCGCGGCGGCGCGCCAGCGGCCGCGTCCGGCGATCGCATAGAGAACGGCGGTGGTGCAAAATACCAGCCAGGAAGAGGGGTAACCGGCCAGGAAACTCATCGCCGAGGCGAGGGCGGTCTTCCATAACGGGCGCCAGTCGCGGTGGTCGACGGCTTCGTCGAGGCCCCACAATCCGAGCGGCATCCACGCCAGACCGGTAACCGTACCCAGGTGGACGATCTGCGAGATCATGTAGCCGCCGAACGCGAAGACAGCGGCTCCCAATGACGAGGGAAGCTTGTCCAACCGCCGTGCGCGCAGCCACAGATAACCAAACAGAAATCCCAGCCAGACGTGTGCGAACGCGAAGATTTCGAGCGCCCGGAAGGGGAGATGCGGGAACCCCCAACTGGCTGCATACATCACCCAGGTGGGAGGATAAAAAAGCGCCGCCTGGACGTTCCCGGCGAAACTGATGCCGCTGTAAATGGATGGGTCCCACTGTGGGAAGCGGCCGCTTTTCAGCGCGTCGAAGGCATACCGTTGCAGGGGATAGTGGTAGCCCTCGATATCCGAGAACAGATGGACGCTGTGGAATGGCGGGAGGTATTCGTAGAAGAAAATATAAGTGGACAACAGCGCCAACACCGCGACCGCCAGGCGCTCATTACACGGCACACGCAGGCCGAATCTTCTCATGGGACGCCAGCCAAAGGGAGCACACGATTTGTGCGCCCGCCGCGCGCCGGAGGAAGGGAACCGCAAAAGCTGCTTTGGTCAGACACTGGGCGTCCGTCACGATTTTACTACCTGGCATGCGCGCGCTTCGGCGGCTCCGAAATTTGCGTCCCGCAATGGCCAAGCGCTCGCTGCAATCTACACTGCTCCGGCAGCCTTCGGACGCCTGCATGTGCCTCTGTCCGTGGGCCAAATGTGCTGGCGGATTGCCGGTATTCAAGCTCGAAGTCTTGACCAGATGGGCCTGATCTTGAATGATATCGGAAACAGCATTGGTATCAACCCGATCACCGTTGAATTGACGGCAAATCGTTGCAAATGTAGGCTGTCCCAACGGCAACTCGCTGGTGTGACATCCACAACGCAGGTAATGTGGATCTCGAACTGTTGATGTTCGAGGTCCATCTTCCTCGGAGCCGAGTAGCAATCGTGATTCGTTTGCTGGATGTGCCCGATTGCGAAATGCGTTCCGGCAATTGCAGACGCACACCAAGAGCGGCATCCAGTAGTATCCGGGCAAGCTGGACAACGTGTCCTATCTATTTCCGCCGTGATGCCGTCATGCGCTCTGTCAGTTGTATTTTGGCGGAACGCTCTTCGCCAGAGCACTCTTGGGCGCTGGTTTGTAGCCAGGAATGGGTCGGCCATATGCCCGAGCGGTCATTGCCCGAACGATTTCTTCCGATACGCCTGAATTAGTCAAATAGTCCAGGTACATGAAGTTGAACTGGACCGTGGACGATTCCGCTATCGCTCTGATGATGTCGCCCTGGGACACACCAGCTTGAACCATTCTGATAATGCTTGCGTTAGTTAAAGCGGGCGTGGCAGTGTTGGCCGTATCGACGAGATCTTCATTTGCCTGCGATGGCGGTGGAAGGGCCGCAGTCATGGGAGTGGGTTTCGCATCGGTAGGCGTAACGGCGGCGGTAATGCCAACAGGTACGAACTCTCGGTCCTTGTCGCTGACCGAGACGGGAACATTCGAGACGCCCTGGAGTGCGACCAGCATAGCCCGATAATTCTCCTTGTCGCCCTGAAGAAGAATGCCCCCGCTCTTGCCATCCGCGGTGATGTATTGGATGCCGATGAAGTGTAGGCGTGTCTTGTGCAACAAGCCAAACAGCGCCACCGGAGCCACCAATATTGCCAGAGCGACCATCGTACCAACACGACGATGAGCTTCTTGGCCGTAACTGAGCGACGTGACCGACTTGGGAATGATCTGAATCGTATCCCAGCCCTTCTTCGTACCTTTCACCTCCAATGTGATTCTATCGGGGGTAACAGTAAGTTGGTTGCCCCAATATCTCGGGTCAACGCTGGAGGCGACGGAACCGCCATTGTACCGTACCTTCGTGAACGTATTGCCAGCCGCAGATGCCATCGTGCTGGAAAGAAGAACAGCCAACACTTGTTTGAACAACGTCATTCTGGCCTCCTGTGATGTCCCTCTCCTGTTAAGTTGCGGAGAGTCCAGACTCAGCCCAGGATAGACTAAACCGCTTTGGAATCTGAGACAAGTACGCTAAGAGGTGCATGGCATCTGTTTGCAAAGGTTAGCATTTGGACTGTGTATTTTCCGAACTTGTAGAAGAACTTGTACGCGCTCCATTCGGCCGGGGTCCCGTGCGAGCTTCTGCATCCGTTCGAGTATTCTGCGGGTCAAGCCTCTGACGGCTTCGCTACAATTCGCTTTCATGTCCTTGTGGCTGTCGATTGCCGTCTCCAGCGGCGTCACCGGTTTTTGATCTCGGAGGATTTGGTATTGGCGTCTCCAGGTCACGAATTTCCGCTGCTCAACTCCAGTCCCGAACTTTCCTTCCCGTCACGAGGGTCGGTGACATCCCGTGGTTTGTGGTGTGCGCCTGTGCAAGCGTGGAAGCGGGGAGAGTTGAACTAACAAGGCGCGTTGGAAACACAGAGGTTCTTGATTTCAGGATGCCAATTATTCCACATATGCCATCTGTGCTTGCACAATTCTGCACAGCACGAGGGTGTGCTCATTTCAGTCGTGATACGTCCCATTGCCGCAAGTGCTGGGAACTGCCGAATAAGAATCGCGAGTCGTTGCTGAACCGTAGCGCTCCATGGATCGGTGCTGATGGAGCGCGGATTTCGTCGTTGAGAAAGCCGCTCCACAGCCACTTATGGAGCACATCACCATCGAGAGTGGCGATACGGTGACCATCGGCCAGCGAGTACAGTCCAAAGTAAGCATAGGCGCTCGGATCTCTGTAAACACCGTAGGCAACCGCTACCATCGCCTTGTCTGGTGACACCGCCATCCTGGCGGGAAATTGTGCATTGAAATGGGAATTGTCGTAGTATCGATAGCTGCCTGACAGAGGTGAGCGGAGCTTTTGCTTTTCTGGAAACTCAAGTTGAAACCTTTTCAGGACGGCGCATTCGCTCGAATCCAGGACGGTCAGCCAGAGCGGGTACTCTGGGTGGAGTTTGCCGGCCTCCGAAGCGCTCTCCACCGCGACCGTCGCCACCGCGATGACCGATCCATCGCGCGATAAGGCGAAGTTTCTAATCCTCTCCGAATCGAAAACATGGCATGGGCGGGCCTTAACCTCGGGACGAAGCGAGACCCAATACAGGGAGGCGTTTGGGGCGTCGGTCTCCACGAGATAGGAGCCCTTCAATAGCCGTGCTCCACAACCACTGGCCAATGAGGACGACACCGGAACGCCGTTCCGTACGAACCCCAAATCCGGCTGCTGTAAAAGCTCGACGCGTTCCGCAGCCACTACTGCGAGTCGATAGAGCCATGGGCTTACGGACCGGTCGGCGATGCCTGCGAGAAAGCTGGTGTCGTTCAAGGCGCAAATCAACTGCCCGTCCTTCGGAACAGCAAACGACGCCTCCGAACGATGGCCCGAGGTGGGTTCCCATTCGATCTTCACCGGAATGGATCTCCCGTCTTGTTCGACCACAAGAACCGTATGATCGCCTAAGAATCGCGCCACCCCAAAATTGAAACCGCCGCGGGAGACAAGTTGGCCCGCTGACTTTCCGCTGGCCGTCTCGAACACTTCCAGAACATCCGCCGAACAATAGGGCTGACGGTCGGGGCAATCAGGCACCTTTCGTGCGTCGCGGCGCGCCAGTATCATCCGACCGTCGGCGGAGATCTCGATGAGGGCCGCGTCTTTGAGTATGCGCACGACGGGGACACCTCCGCCGGCGAGGGCTGAAAATGCCAAACCGCCGAGACTGAACCATCCAAAGGCGTGACCTAAGAGGGTTTGTTTGCGCATAGCAAGTTCGAACCGAAATTGTAGCGCCCAGCGCCCGTAGCTTGCCTGACAAAGACAGTCACGTGGCTGTCATCTGACGGCGCAGCGCGGCATCTACTGATTTGCAACCACAGAAACTCATTGTAGCCCTTCCGATTCAGTCCCCGATTCCGCCTCCGAATAGCGCTTTATCGCGCGGCAGGAACTTCCGGGTGGACAGGATCAGGTGCTTGCCGTGGAGCGTGCCGCGAATCATGACGCGGCAGGTGCATTTTGTATATCCCCTTTGCACGGCGGCCGTTACGGCCCAGGGGTGTTGCACACTTTTCCGAGGAGGTTCTTCCAGTTATTGAAAGAATATGGTGGAGGCGGGGGGAGTTGAACCCCCGTCCGAAAAAGCCCGTCGTGAAGAGAACTACGTGCGTATCCAGCTCATGGTTTTCGACCTTCGCTTCAGAACTGGCGAGAGCAGCGAAAGCTTAGCCCGATTAGATCTCGACCGCCGGCTCCGGACCGAAGCCTTTGGCCTATCCCGCAAAATGACGCTCACTCACCACCGCGCGGGCTCAGTGGCTGGAGCGGCTACTTAATTAATTAAGCAGCGTATGCAAACTGCGTGTTGGCAGTTATAGTTTCCGATCGTTTTACGGGAGCTCGGAACCCGGCACGCCTCCCCACCACGATTCAATCCCGTCGAATCCGTTACGCCCCCACATCGAAAGCGCTGGTGAGTTGCTTCTGCCCCATTCTACCACCCCCGGGCTATAATCGTTGCTATGCGAATTTACGGTCGATTCCTGCGCTCGCTTCCCATCGCCGCGCTGCTTCTCGGTCTCCCGACCGCCGTCAGCCTGTGGGCCGCCGCCGAAACCCAAATCACGGTCGTCGTCAAGACACTGGCCGGCCGCCCCATCGATCGCGCCGAGGTCATCGTGCGCTGGAAAGCTAACGCCAAGCATCCGCGCAACAGCTTCGGCAAGAATATCCGCACCCAGTTCGAATCGCGCACAGACCAGGATGGCAGTGTCTCCTTCCCCGGCGTGCCGCAGGGCAACATTCAAATTCAGGTGAATGCCAAAAGCTACCAGACCTTCGGCAAGATCTTCGATATCGATGAGGAAGAGAAAACCGTCGAGGTCAAGCTCAACCCGCCGCAGCAGCAGTATTCGTCGCATCAGTAAGGCCGCTGCCGGTAGCTGCATCCGCGCACCGGCGCACCGCATCTCAGAAGCCATGAAGATCGGTGTAATAGGTTCCGGAACTGTAGGCAAGACGCTCGCTGCGGGATTTCTGCGGCACGGCCACCAGGCCATGCTGGGCACACGCGATCCGCACAAGCCCGAGATCGCGCAGTGGCTCCGGTCGACGCCCGGCGCTACCGCCGGCACTTTCGAACAGGCCGCGCAGTTCGGCGAAATGGTGGTGCTCGCTACCCTGGGCCGCGCGGCGGAGGAAGCAATCCGCCTGGCCGGCATCGCCAATTTCGCCGGCAAAACTGTGATGGATACCACTAATCCGATCGCCGAGGCGCCGCCGGTGGACGGCATCCTTTCTTATTTCACCGGCCCCAACGACTCCCTGGGAGAACGGATTCAGGCCCTGGCGCCGCAGGCGCATGTGGTGAAAGCGTTCAATAGCGTGGGCGCCGGAAAAATGGTGAATCCCGCTTTCACCCAAGGTAAACCCACTATGTTTCTGTGCGGCGACCACGCCGGCGCCAAGAGCGCGGTCAGCGAAATTGCGGCGCAGTTCGGGTGGACGCCTTACGATTGCGGCGGCATCGTCGCGTCGCGCGCCATCGAGCCGCTGTGCGTGCTCTGGTGCTCGCGCGGCTTCCAGCACAACCAGTGGGACCACGCCTTCGCACTCTTGACCGCGTGATGCGTTCAGTGGCAAGCTTTCAGAGAGGTCAACTTTAGATTGCTTATTCGATTTGCGTTGGTGTCACTCTGCGCCTGTTCATTTCTGGCTGCCGCCGACCACGTCGTCCTCAAGAATGGCGATAGCCTCACCGGCACGGTCATTAAAAAAGATGGCGACAAGCTGACGCTCAAAAGCGAGTTCCTGGGCGAGGTTACCATCCCCTGGTCCGCTGTGAAAAGCCTGCAGTCCGATCAGGAATTGAATGTGGTGCTGCCCGGCGGGCAGAGCGTGAAGGGCAAGGTTTCGACTTCCGGCGATACGCTGGCGGTGTCGACTCCGGCTGGGGACAGGACTGCCGCACTGACGGAAGTGACCGCCGTGCGCAACGATGCCGAGGAGCATGAGTGGGAGCGCCTGCAACATCCCGGCTTCTTCCAGTTGTGGAACGGCACTTACAATTTCGGGCTGGCGTTGGCGCGCGGCAATGCCCGTACCGCCACACTGACCAATGCTTTTGTCGCCAACCGCACCACGCTCAAGGACAAGGTCATCGTGCACTTCAACGAGATCTATGCCACCGCGCTGGTAAACGGCGTCAACGCCGCTACCGCCAGCGAACTCGACGGCGGATGGGAATACAACCGCAACTTCGACCACAACTGGTTCATCTCCACCACCAACGATTACGATCACGATCGCTTCCAGGCGCTCGATCTGCGCGCCGTCTTCGGCGCCGGGGCGGGCTGGAAGGCCGTCACGGGTAAGCGCGCCACGCTGAGCTTCCAGGGGGGCGCCGACTACGAGCGTGAGAATTTTATGGCCGGCATCGATCGCAATTCCGCCGAACTCAGCGCCGGGGATACTTTCACCTATAAGCTCAACGGGAGCACCAACGTGTCGCAAACTTTCTTCCTGTACCCGAACCTGAGCGAGACGGGGGCGTACCGCTTCATCCTCAATGTCAGCGCGGTCACGGCGATCCGGAAATGGCTCGGCTGGCACATTACCTTTACCGACACGTACCTGAGCAATCCGGTATTGGGGCGACTGCCCAACGATTTGATTCTGTCTACCGGATTTCAACTGGCGTTCGCGCAGAAGTAGCTCTAGAAACGGCAAGTGCCACCCGCGCGCGACCGGCACATTCGGCCGCGGTGGCTTAGCGCTGTCCCACCAGCGGGTCGATCTGCGCTTCGATTTGCGGAAACGACAGGTTCGGACCGATGGTATGGCCGTTGCAAATGAGCATGGGCGTGCGGTCGACGTGGCGCTCGCGCGCCGCCGTCTCATCGGCCGTCACCATTCGGTCGGCGGCGGAGCCATTGCGCACCTGAGCGCGCACCTTTTCCATGGCCGCGGCCGGCACCACCGCCGCCACCTGGCTCTCCACATCGCCGTTGGCGCTCCACACGGCCTGTGTCCGATAAAGCTTCTCGGCCACCGGGCGATAGAAGCCGGCCTCGCCGGCCGCATCGGCATAGAGGGCCGCCATCCTGGCGTGACCGTGGCGCGCGACCGGGGCATCGCGGCGCAAGAGCCGGACCTTGCCGGTGTCGATGTACTCCGCCGATAGCCTGGGCAGCGTGTCGAGATAAAAGGCCGCGCAGTGGGGACACTCGAAGTCGCTGAAGAGTTCGCAGGTCACCGGCGCGGCGGACGAGCCGGATTGCTTGAAGTCGGGCTGACCGCCGGCGGTCTTGACGGCCGCCGCCGGCACCGCGATGCAGCCGCGCGGGTTGGCGCAGGCGGGAGGTGTGGAGATCAGCAGCACGGCTACGCAGACGCTGGCCGCGGCCGCCGCCGATACCGTCGCCCAGAGCCACCACCGGTGGCGCGGCGGCGCTTCCCGCAGGCGCAGTTTTGCCAGCGCGGCGGGGGCATCGGGCTGCCAGGAGCCGGGAGGGCCGAGTGCCGAAAGCCGTTCGTCCACCCAGCGGTCAGCGTCCGTTTCATGGTGTTCCATAATGCTTGAGATACTCCTTTCGGAAGGCTTGCTGTGCGCGTGCGATCAGGGTTCCCACCGAGCTGGGATTCAATTGGAGAGCGCCCGCCAGTTCGTCATAAGTGAGCCCGCCCGATCGCAGAATCAGCAGCTCAGCCTGACTGCCGCGAAGCCTGGCGAGGACGTGGCGGACCTGCTTGCGCTCTTCGGCGGCGGCGTGAGCCTCTTCGGGATTCGGGAGCGGCGCCGGGTCGTCCGCCAGCGATTCGTAGCGCTGCCGGCGGCGCCCGCTGCGCAGGTCGTTGAGGGCCATCCGGACAGCCGTACGGTACAGCCATCCGCCGGAGTTTTCGCCTTGCGCCCGCGGGGTCTGCCACAGCTTCCAGAAGGCTTCCGCGGCCAGGTCCTCGGCACGCGCATGGTCTCCGACTACGCGGGCGATGACGCGTGCTATTCGCGGGTAATGGGCATGGAAGAACGCCTCGAAGTCGAAGGGATCGGCTGGGATTTCCACCGGGTCGATGGCTCCGCTGGGTGCGTTCACACTATAGCAACACCGGCCGATGAGAGTTTGTGACGCCGGCCGCTTTACTTCCGCTAACACCGGAATACTCACTAAATTCAGGCTGACAGGCGATCCTTCCCTCCGATAGATTGAGGCGAGGCAAGAGATGAAACGGTTCTGTTTGCTGGCGATGGCCTTCCTCGCCATCCCGACGATACAGGGCGCGGATGGGAACGGCCAAAAGAAAGAACCGCCCGTCTTGCGCGACGCTGAGCCCAGCGATAGCGTAGTGGTCACACTTCCAGGCCTGAAAACGGCGACAGGGGAGGGGGCCGAGGCGGCCACCGAAGTCCATCTGACGCCACCGCCGCCCGATCCGGACCGGCCGGTGTTTCGCCGCGCCAAGCGCGCCTATCCGCCCGAATTCGACCGCGACAGCGCGGACTACCTGAATCAGCAGATCGGCATCTGGGAGCAGATGGATGCGCAGGCGCTGTTGGGCGATCCGCTAGGCCAGCGGCCGTCGTACGCCGACGACCAGACGGTGAACGGGCAGATTGTGTCCTTCAACGATCCGAGCGGGCGCTACAAGCAATTCGAACTGGATTTCGACCGCGAGAGCGGCCGTTTGCGTACGCTGTTCGTCTACCCGCTCGAGATGACCTGGACCGAGTGCCGCACCGAATTCGGCATGAACGTGCGCACTACCCAGGCAAATAAAGGGCGAACGTTCTATTCCTACCTGGACCGCCGGCTCGACGTACTAGTGGATGCTGCTGGAAAAGTCATCAGTCTTGGGATGTACTAGGACGGAAACAATCCCGAAACCGCCCTCCCCTGTGACGCGTTTAATACATAGACTCTGCGTGGTCACACGATTAGGGTTATAGTGTATCAAGAGGAGTGTCGGATGAACCGCCTGAAGCTTTCCGTCGCCGTCCTGGCTGCATTCGGTATGCTGTCGAGTGCCTCTGCCCAGTCAACGGGGGAGACTAAAACCCCCGGAACCGCCGTCGACAACCAGAGCGCACCCGCGACTGCCGACACCGCCAAAGAACAAACCCCAGCCGAGAAGAAGGCCGCCGAGAAAGCCGCTAAGGAAAAAGAGCGCGAAGAAGCGCGCGAGGCCAAGAAAAAGGGTAAGGACAAGCCGGAGAGCGACGAAGCCAAACGCAAGGATACCGATGCGATTGGCGACCGCGGCGTCGGCAACGGCGTGAATTTCTACTCCCTCGATAAGGAAATCGCGCTCGGCAAAGGGTTGGCGCAGGAAGTGGAGCGCCAGGCGAAGGTAGTGGACGATCCGATCATCGCCGAGTACGTGAATCGCATCGGCCAGAATCTGGTGCGCAATTCCGACGCGAAGGTGCCGTTCACCATTAAGGTGCTCGATACCGAAGAAGTGAATGCCTTCGCGCTGCCCGGCGGATTCTTTTTCGTGAATTCGGGTTTGATTCTGAAAGCTGAATCGGAAGCCGAACTGGCCGGTGTGATGGCCCACGAGATTGCGCACGTCGCTTGCCGGCACGGTACGCGGCAGGCCACCAAGGGCGATATCGCGCAGATTGCCACCATCCCGCTCATCTTCATGGGTGGGTGGACGGGTTACGCGATCCGCCAAGCGGCCGGCCTGGCGATTCCGATGGGCTTCCTGATGTACTCGCGCGGCATGGAAGCGGAAGCCGATTACTTCGGCCTGCAGTACATGTACAAGGCGGGCTACGATCCCACCGCATTCGTGGACTTCTTCGAAAAGATCGAGACGCTGGAAAAGCGCAAGCCGGGCACCGTGGCCAAAGTATTCTCCACACACCCGATGACCGACGACCGCATTAAGAAAGCGCAGGATGAGATCCAGACGGTGCTGACGCCGCGGCCCGAGTACGTGGTGAACACCTCGGAATTCAACGACGTCAAGAATCGCCTCTCCATGCTGCACAATCGCCGCAAGGTCACCAACGACGATCCCAATCGTCCGCGGTTGCGGCGCGCCCCCGGCACCGGCACCGGTCCGGTGGACGACAACGACGGTTCTACCAAGACCGATACCGATGAGCGTCCCACGCTGAAACGCCGCGATAGCGGCGGTGGCGGCGGCAACGGTAACGGCGGCAACTTCCGGTAACGTCCCGGGCAGATTGTTAACCTCGGTCGCGGATTCGTGGCGGTAAGGGCCGGATACCATCCGGCCCTTACGCTTACAACGCTAATAGGTGGCCCGGCCGCCGCTTGCGTCGTAGCATTGCGCCGTCACGAACGAGCTTTCCGGACTGCACAGAAAGTGCACCACCGCCGCGACCTCTTGCGGCGTGCCGGTGCGCTTCATGGGAATCTTATCGGTCATATACTGCACCTGCTCAGGCGTCACCTGATCGAGAATGCGCGTTCGCACCACGGCGGGGGCTACCGCGTTCACGCAGATTCCGTCGGTCGCCACCTCTTTGCCGAGCGACTTAGTCAGTCCGATCACGCCCGCTTTGCTCGCCGAGTAAGCGATCATGCGCGGATTGCCCTCCTTGCCGGCGATCGATGCGATACTCACGATGCGGCCGTAGCTACGCTCGCGCATATGCGGCACCACCGCGCGGCAAAAGTAAAAGATCGCCGTGAGATTGAGCGCGATATTGCGGTCCCAGTCTTCGTTGGTCTGCTCCCAGATGGGCGCAGCCTTTCCCGCCATGCCGGCGTCGTTCACCAGGATGTCGATGCGGCCGGTGCGCGCCAGAATTTCGGCCACCACGCGTTCCACTTCCGTCGAGCGGGTGATATCGGCGTGCATCGCGAAGGCTCCGCCGCCGATGGCCGCCGCCACGCGCTCCGCTCCTTCGAAATCGAGATCCACAATCGCCACGACGGCTCCGGATGCCGCCAGCCGCGCTGCAATCGCTTCTCCGATGCCGGTGGCTCCGCCGGTCACAATGGCCGTTTGGCCCTCTAAAGGTTGGTCCATATCAGGAATTGTACGGCACGGCGCGGAGTCCGCGGGAGGTGGTGTATCCTGTAGCATGCCCATCGAGCTGAAACAGTTGGAGTCCGGCATCGCAGTGGTGACCATCTCAGGCAGGCTGGTACTTGGCAAAGACGAAGAGCGCCTGGAGACGATCACCGCCGACTTGATCAAGCAGGGGCAGAAGAAATTCGTCTACGATCTTTCGACGCTGGATTACGCCGACAGTTCCGGCATCGGCACGCTGGTATCCTGCCTCACCAACATCAAAAAAGGCGGTGGGGAACTGCGCATGGCCGGCGCCAGCCCGCGCATGATGCGGCTCTTCACCATGACCGGGGTGCAGACGTTGATTCCGCTTTATCCCACCTTGGCGGCCGCGGTGGAATGATGGAGCGGCACGCTCACCAGGTTGGCGCCCCGCTCCGCCTTCCAGTAGCTATACGGATCGTGATTCAGCCCGCCCTCCGGCAGCCACTGCAACAGCGTTCCTAAGTCCCGATGCACCATGTCGCGATAGAAATCCGGCAGTTGGCTGGATTCCTGTTCGAAGTAAGGCGAGAACTGCGGATCGCGATCCAGGCGGCGGCGAATTTCCTTGTAGTAGCCCAGCCGGCCGAAGCCTTCGGTGGACACGGACCGCACCACGTTCAACCACCGCGATGTAAATCCGTCGGTCGCCTGGAAACGGCGGAAGATCGCCCGCGCGCTGAAAGAGTACCGCGTCAGATCGATCACGCGATCGTAGAAATCGCGCCACGCGTAGTTACGGGGCCGCACGTTCATTGCCTGATTGTTGTTCAGGAAATGAAAGGGAAACGGCAGGACGCGCTTGGCCGACTGATACTCGAGATTGAGCGCCGCGGCCCGGCCGAAGGCGGTCAGCAGCGAGTATCCGGGAAAAGCGCCGGGAGTCAGATCCATGAACTTCTTAGTCAGTTCGAACGGCTCGTCGCCCTCGTCGGAATCCAGCCCCAGCACGAAATTCGTCTGCACGTAGGGGACGTATTTCAGTATCAGGTTGACGTGCGCCGACACCTGGCGCACCTTGTCCATGCCCTGGAGCGCGCCGGTCTTCGACTTACCGCCGAGATCGAACCACGATTCGATGCCCGGCAGCAGCGCTTTGAAACCGTTTCGCCGGAGCCGTTTCAGATGCGGCTCGGAGAGCAGCGAGAGGCTGCTTTCGGCGGCGAAATCGACCGAGCCTGGAGGCACCGCCTCCTCGATCATATCGAGGTAGTCGTCGAAGCGGACACCGAAGTTGGGATCGTGCCAGGCCACCAGTGGCCGGCGGAATTTCTGCCGCAGGAATTTCAGATCGTCGCGCAGGACGTCGAAATCCATGGGCTGATAGGGAACGTCAGCGTCGATACAGAAGCTGCACGTGTAGGGGCACCCCAGGCTGCCGATCATGGGGACCATTTTGAGAAGCGGCGTCTTGCGGAGCGTCGGCTCAATGAAGTCCCAGCGCTCCTGCACTCCCGGCAGCGCCAGCGGCTGGCGCGCGGCGGAAAGCTGCACGCCGGCGGGACGGTGTTGCGTGCAGTCCTGCAGGACGTCAAGCAGCGTGTCGCGGTTGGTGAAGCCGAGAACGTAGTCGAAGTAGCGCGCCGCGTCCTCGGGGTAGCAGCGGGCATGCGGGCCGCCGAGGACGGTAACGGCTCCGCGCGTGCGAAAGAGTTCGCTCAGAGAATAGGCGGTATGGGCGGCTTCGGTGAAGGCGCCGACGAAGAGCACGTCGAGCGTTTCGGGAAGCTCCTCCAGCAGGTTTTCAAAACCCGTATAGCAGACCAGCGTGACGTCGTGTCCCAGTTGCCGGCACCACACTGCCAGCACCTGCGGCATGATGCTGGCGAGATTGGCATTCATGATGCGAGCGTAGAGCGCTCGCGTGGGGCCCTTGGAAACAATATCGATGATGCCAATGCTGAGTTTCTTCATGGGGTATGGACGGGTTTCCTGGAGGTTCCGGCCTTATTGCGGAGTGGGCGGGCGGGCGCACCACCACCGGCAGCGGCGCGCGATTGCAATCTGCATTAGACCCAACATCATGTCACCTTCGTCCGGCCTCTGACTGAGCAATATTGCTCACAGGCGGTCTGGATTGCCGCTCCATTCTATGAAATGCTATGGAATAACGATCTCGGCGGGTCTGATGGCGCAACGGAAACCAAGGACGAAACCGCGCGTTTCGAGAAAATTCGACGCGATGCTCTTCCTCGCCAAGGTGGGCCGGGGAAGGCGCGTGGACTCCTACCTTCCCAACAATCGCATCTTCGCGCAGGGAGACCCGGCGAACGCCGTCTTCTACATCCAGCAGGGGCGGGTCAAACTGACGGTGGTATCGCGCCAGGGAAAAGAGGCGGTGATCGCCATTCTGGGCACCGGCGATTTTTTCGGCGAAGGTTGTCTGGCGGGCCAGTCCATGCGCATGTCGAGTGCCGCCGCCATGTCGGAGTGTTCCGTCATGAGGGTGGAGAAGGCAGCGCTCAGCCGCGTGCTCCGCGAGGAGGCCGACTTCTCCGAGCTGTTCCTCATGCATCTTCTCTCGCGCAACATTCGGATGGAGGCCGACCTGGTGGATCAGCTCTTCAATTCCAGCGAGAAGCGGCTGGCGCGCGTCCTCCTGCTGCTGGCGAATTACGAAAAACCGGGAGAGCCACAGGCTGTGATTCCCAAGATCAGCCAGGAGACGCTGGCCGAAATCATTGGAACAACGCGTTCCAGGGTCAGCTTCTTTATGAATCGATTCCGCAAGAAGGGATTCATCGACTACAACGGCGCCAGCCTGGCAGTGCACAGCTCGCTGCTCCATTTCGTGCTGTACGAGTAGCGCAAGCACTCTGCCTGCACTGGCCCTTCGATGTAAGTGACGCACCCGTCCGATGCGACGCATGGGCGCGGGCCGGGAGTACGAAGAGCCGCCGCCACGGGCTCGACACCAGTCTCACTCATCCGCCGCCACGCGGAAGCCGTAATCGGCGTACCGGAATTCCGGTGGAATGCTGCTGCGCGCGGCGCAGCGGGAACACTTGATCTGGTGCCGCCAGGCGCCGCCGCGCGACGCCCTGCGCTTGCCGTGCTCCGGGCCGCGCGGATTATCCTTCGGCGAGATGGCGTAATATTGCGGGTCGTACCAATCGGCGCACCACTCGTGTACGTTCTGGCACATGTCGAACAGGCCGTACCCGTTGGCCTCCTCCTGCGCCACCGGTTCCGGACCGTCGCGCCAGCGTTCCGGGGTATAGGGCCGCGACTCGCCGCCCCAGGGGTACGTCTGCTGACCGGCACCTCCGCGCGCCGCGAACTCCCACTCCGCCTCGGTGGGCAGACGCACGGGCAACGACCACAGTGTCGACAGCCAATGGCAAAACGCCATCGCGTCAAACCAGTTCACACTCGCCGCGGGCGCGGTGGCATGGGTGAAGGACAGTTGTTCGCGACCGGCCGCCTTGCGGAAATGCTCCCAGTGCGCATTGGTCACCGGGTAGCGGCAGATGCGGAACGGCGCCAGCGCGACGGCGTGTACCGGCTGCTCCTCATCTCTTCCGTCGGCTTGCCCCATGAGGAACTCGCCTCCAGGAATGCGAATCAGGTCGCCGGAGTCCAATTGGTTTGCGCTCATGGTCGCTTCCGCCTGCCTGACCCGGCCCGCCGGTGGCCGCCCGGTTGGCGCTCGTCGTCCCAAATCGAAAACTGTAGTTTCCGTTCGTTGTCGTCGATGCGATCGAGGGCCACGTGGACGCGGTCGCCGATGGCGAACTCGCGGCGCGTCCGCCGCCCTACTATTTTGCGGACGTTTTCCTGGTAAGCATACTCGTCGCCGGGCAGCGTATCGATGGGAACCAGGCCTTCGATAAACAGATCCGTCAGTTCGACAAACAGCCCGTACTTAGCGGTGGAGATCACCAGCGCGTCGAAATCTTCGCCCACGCGCCCGGCCATGAACTTCACCTTCTTCCACTCCACTAACTCGCGCTCCGCATCGGCCGCTCGCCGCTCGGAAAGCGAACACTCCTCGGCAATCGACTTCAGCTCCTCGTAGGCCAGTTTGGGATCGCGGCCCGTGAGCACGCCGCGCAGCAGGCGGTGCACCGTCAGGTCGGGATAGCGGCGGATGGGCGACGTGAAGTGCGTATAAGTGGATGCGGCCAGCGCGAAGTGGCCCTGATTCTCCACGCTATATCGCGCCTGCCGGAGCGAGCGCAGCATCAGGTAACTCAAGATGCGCTCCTCCGGTTTGCCTTCCACCTTCGCCACCAGCTTCTGGTAATTGCGCGACGAGATATCGATCTCCGCCCCGGTGAGCGTCATCTCTTTGCGCTTCTTCGAGCCATCGCGATGCCGGTCGGTGAAGGCGAAGCGCTTCACGGGAATCGCGCCCACGCCCAGCGAATAGCCGAAATGCGCCGCCACCTCTTCGAATTCCAGCACGCGCTTGGGGTCGGGCTTCTCGTGAATGCGGTAGATCGAGGTCTCCACGTGCTGTTCGAGATGCGCCGACACCGCTTCGTTGGCCGCCAACATGAATTCTTCAATCAGGCGGTGGGCGATATTGCGCGGCGCGCGCGTGACGCCCGTCATGGCGCCGAAGCGGTCGAACTCAATCAGCGGCTCGGGCAAATCGAAATCGATGGACCCGCGGCGCACGCGCTTGCGATTGAGCACCAGCGCCAGTTCCTGCATCAGCTCAAAACGCGCCACCAGCGGGCGGTAGCGCTCGCGCAGTTCGGCGTCGCCTTCCAGCAGCTTATGGACGTTGGTGTACGTCATGCGTTCCACGCTGCGGATGACGCCCTCCACGAATTCCTGCCCCACCACTTCGCCCCGATGATCGAGTTCGAGCAGCGCCGATAGCACCAGGCGATCCTGCTGCGGCACCAGTGAACAAATATCGGTGGAGAGCTCGTGCGGCAGCATGGGAACGGCGCGATCGGGGAAATAGACGCTGGTGCCGCGCAGCAGGGCCTCGAGGTCGATCGGCGTGCCCGGCCGCACGTAATGGCTCACGTCGGCGATGTGGACCTGGAGCGCATAATTGCCGTTGGGCAGCTTATCCACCCACACGGCGTCGTCGAAATCGCGTGCCGTTTCGCCGTCGATGGTAACGATGTCCATGCCGCGGAAATCACGGCGGCCGGCGAGTTCCTCAGCATCGATTACCGAAGGCACGCGCCTGGCCTGCTCGATGACCTCCGGCTGAAACTGGTGCGGCAGGTGGTGCTTGCGGATGACCACCTCCACATCCACGCCGAAATCGTCGGGATGGCCCAGGATTTCGATCACGCGGCCGACGCGCTCTTCGTAATCCAGCAGCTCGACATTGACGATCATGCCCACCAGTTCTTCCACTCCGTGAACCACCGGCGCGGTCACGCCGATACGGTCCACCGGCGCGGCGGCGGGCGGCATCTCCATCCCCTCGGGGATCTCGATCCACTGGTGCAGGCGGTCGTCATGCGGCACTACGAATTGCCCGCGGCGGCCGACGCGGAATTCGCCCACCACGGTGGGATGCGCGCGCTTCAACACCTTGACGATTTCGCCGTCGGCGCGGCCGCCGGCCTCGATGCGGGCAATGCGCACGATTACGCGGTCGCCGTGCATCGCCTTTTCGGCGGAATCGGGCGGGATGAAAATATCTCCGGCGATCCCCTCCAGGGGCCGCTCGGAGATCAGAAAGCCGTAGCCGTCGCGGTGCATATTCAGGCGGCCGACGGCGAATTCGCGGGTGCGCGCGGTGGCCGTGAAGTGGCCGGAACGCAGCTCCAGCAGGTCGCCGTGAGCGGTCAGCCGGTCGAGCGCGGCTTCCAGTTCGTCGCGGCCGGTCCCCCGGGCGCCCAGTTCGCGAACCAGTTGTTTAAAGGTGGCGCGCGCGTGCGGAAGACTGGAAATGTGGTCGAGGATTGCGCGGTCCGTCATAGCCCGATTTTACAGGCAACGGAACAGCGGTTTGCAGCGTCAACACTTCAACCGGAGGTAGGGATGCGATTGCTGACACTTGTCCTGGTTCCCGCCGCGCTGCTGGCTGGCCAGTCCCGTTTCGCCCGGCTGGGCGAATTTCAAGGCGAGGTAGAGGTGCAAATTTCAGCGGCCGATCCGTGGATTCCTGCCGAGCGCAATCTGCCGCTGATCGAATTGTCCTGGCTGCGCACCGGCGCCGACGGCCGCGTGGAAATCGAAATGGACGACGGCAGTCTGTGGCGCCTCGGGCCGAATTCGCAGGGCGAGTTATCGGATTACACGCGCCTCTCTACCGGCCAGCGCCTCACGATGCTCTCGCTCGATCACGGCACCGCATACTACACCGGCCAGCCGGCTGCCAAAGACGTCACCATGCTGGTGATGCCGGGCGCGCAGATGACGGTGCTGCAAGGCTCGCGTATCCGCCAGACGGTGCAGGGCGGATGGAGCCAGGCGGCGGTGCTCGAAGGGACGGTGCGCTTCTCTTCGCCTAACGCCGAAATGGACGTCCGCGAAGGCACCACCGCGCGGCTGGAACCGAACAATGCGGCGCGCTTCATTCTCGATCCAGATATCGCGGTGCAGCCGCTCGACCGCTGGAGCGAGGATCGCGACCGGGCGCAGGCCGCGCCCGCATCGTCCGCTTACGTGGGCGCCAGTTTCGGGCTGGCCGATCTCGATGCCGCGGGCAAGTGGGTGGCCGCCGGCGATCTGGGAATGGTGTGGAAGCCCGAAACGGCCGATGGCTGGACGCCGTATCGCAACGGGCGCTGGCGCTATTACGAGGCGCTCGGCTACACCTGGGTGAGCGGCGACCGGTGGGGCTGGATGCCCTACCACAATGGCCGCTGGGCGCAGGTGGACAAGCTCGGATGGGTGTGGCAGCCGGCCGCGACTTCGGTTTTCCACCCCGCCGAGGTCTACTGGGTACACGGCACGGGGTTCGCCGGCTGGGGTCCGCTGGCGCCTGGAGAAGACTGGAGCGCGCCCCATCCCGGCGCGGTCGCCCCGCAAGCCTACTCCGCCGGATTCACGAGCTTCGCCGCCTTCCAGCCAGACATCCGCACCATCGACGGCTTGAATTTCGCGCCGCCCTCCCGCGATCAGATGAAGACGGCGTTTTTTGTGCCCGCGCCGCCATCGCCGGCGTTCCTGACCTCGCGTCTCGATGCGCTCCGGCCGACTCTCCAGGTGGGAGCGACGCGTGTGATGCCGGCAGTGCCCGGCGTGGCGTTCGGAGACGCGCCGCCTCCATCCGACGTCATGACTACGCCGCCTGCCGACGTTCCGCCGGACACGTCCGATGCCGGCATCGCTCCGCCTCCCGATGGCGTCTATCCGGTGCCTGTGGTCGCTGTGCCAGTGGCCGTTGTCGACGTGGTAGTGGATCCCGTGAGCGGCGGCGGTCACCCCAGTTACGCGCCGCGGCGGCCGGCCAGCGCATCGCAAGGCGGCACGACGGCACAGTCCGGCACTCCGCCGGCCGCAACCCCGACCGCTCCGGCCAGCGGCGGGAACAAGCCGATTCGTACGACTGGTTCGCCATCTCCCGGAACGCTGCCCGAAAAGCCCGTGAACCGCCCGGCACGTGACCCCTTGCACGAGCATCCCGCCGCGCCGCCTGCCAGTGTCCCCAAGGTCGACGACACGTTGAAGAAGAAGCTGGCCGCGGCTACCGGGAGACGGACCTGTATCGCATGGTCATGAAGGATATCGACCCCAAGGAGCCGAACCTGGCGCAGGCGTTGAGCGATCTGAGCGCCTGGTCGCAGAAATTTCCGAGGAGCTCGTTCGCCAACGACCGGGCGTACTTCTATATTCACGTGTACAACCGCATGAATCGTCCGGACCAGGTGCTGGATGCCGCTGCGCCGGTGGTCAACGCCGGGGTGCGCACCAATTACAACGACCCGCAGCAGGTGCTGCAGATCCTGGTAGCGGCCAGTTCGGGGCTGTCCCGGCTGCGCACTCCCACGGCTGAACAGCGCTCTACCGGGACCCGGGCGGCGCGCGAACTGCGGGCCTTCCTGCCGGAATATTTCGCGCAGGACCGCAAGCCGGACGGCGTCAGCAGTTCGGCTTGGACGGGCGCCCGCCAGCAACTGGAGGATGTGGCTCGCGAGGCGTTGGCGCGCTATCCCGCGCGAGTGGCATCGTCACATTAAAGACACAACGCCGGCGTGTCACCTTGGCAGGATACATACGGGCGCTGACGAGGGTGCTTGGCGGTGCGCGGCGAATTCTATTCGACCAAACGTGCCTCCCCCACTGCTAGGATAGAATTTATGTCCCCCAACCAACCGGGCCAAATGCCCAAGATGCCCATTCCGGGTGTGAAGAACCTGATTGCGGTCGGCTCCGGAAAAGGCGGCGTGGGCAAGACCACGGTGGCGGTGAACCTGGCGGTCGGGCTGGCGTCGCTGGGTTATAAAGCGGGCTTGATGGACGCCGATGTGTACGGCCCCAACGTGCCCCTGATGATGGGCGTGAACAGCACGCCGATGGCATATGGCGACCGGATCCAGCCGTTGCAGCAGTTCGGCGTGAAGCTCATGTCGATGGGCTTTCTCAATCCCGGCGATAAGCCGCTGGTGTGGCGCGGGCCGATGCTGCACAGCGTAATTCAGCAGTTCCTGCGCGGAGTGGATTGGGGCGAGCTGGATTACCTGGTGATCGATCTGCCGCCTGGCACCGGCGATGTGCAGCTTTCGCTGATTCAGACGGCGCCCATCACGGGAGCGATTGTGGTGACCACGCCGTCCGACGTTTCGCTGGAAGACGCGCGCAAGGCCATCCACATGTTTCACCAGGTGAAGGTGCCCATCCTCGGGATCGTGGAGAACATGAGCTACCTGCAGTGCCCGCACTGCCAGGAACGCATCGACGTCTTCAGCCACGGCGGAGGACGGCGCACCGCCGACCAGATGCAGGTGTATTTTCTGGCCGAACTGCCGCTCGATCCGCAAGTGCGGGTCGGCGGCGATACCGGCCAGCCGGTGGTGCTGCGTCCCGGCGAAGGCGCGCCGTTTCTCGAACTCGCCCGCAACGCCGCCGCGCGCGCCGCGGAAGCGTCGCAGGAGACCGGGCCCGCGATCGAGATCAGCGAATAAAACGATGGGAGCTTTCGGGCGGCCTCTAAGACGGCGGTCGAAACACGCGAAGGCGTTTCAGGGCCGCGGCTCGGGGCGGGGCTTGGCGCGCTTGAGAGCGTACATGCACTGGTCCGCTTCGTCGAGCGAATCGCGCAGCAGACGCCCGGCGGCCTCCGCGGTGCCCCAACTAAACGTAATCGGCAGCACTCCGTGGCCGCGTACGCGGAACTCCAACAGGCGCGCCGAAATCTCCTGCATGCGCTTATTGGCGACCTCGGTGTGCTGATTGCGGAACAGGATGACGAACTCGTCGCCGCCCCAACGGAACGCTTCGTCTTCATGGCGGATCGACGAGCGCAGCAGGTTGCCGATATTGCGCAGGATTTCATCGCCCACCAGGTGTCCGTAGCGGTCGTTGACATCCTTGAAATTGTCCATGTCACAGACCGCGACCACGCCGTCGAACTTCACCGGCTGGTCGACGCGGCGTGAGAGCGCAGCCTGGTTTAAGAGTCCGGTGAGATGATCGAGATCGAGGCGCTGGTCGGCTTCGCGGCGCAGGTAATCCACTTCCCCCGCCAGTTGAGCGATGCGGTCGATCTGATTTTCATTCCACATTGCCATGGCGCTGAAGCCCAGGACGCAGAGCAGGACAAAGTTGGTGTACGGCTCGTAGTTGCGATCGATGCGGTAGAGTCCGATGAACTCCAGCGCGCGAATCAAGAAGCCCGTTCCCAGCAGCACCAGGGCCAGACGGAAGACGCGCGCTCCCACCCCACTATTGTGGCGGAGCGATACCACGTTATAAAAGTAAACGCCGCACAGCACCAGGGCGTCGGCGGCGCGATAGCCGTCGAAGCGGGAAAACCAGCCGAAGGCGTAGATCACGGCCACGAAGATCGGCAAAATGGAAATCAGCCGCAGCACGGTGCGCCAGTCTTTGATACTCGATGCGAAGCCTGCGCGCGCCGCGGCCATCAGCACGATGGCGAAACCGAACTCGAAGACGGCGTAGGGCGCCATCCAGGCCAAGGATCCGCTGCGCAACAGTTGAAAACCGAAGATGCCGGCCAGGAATCGCAGCAGCCCGGCGATCGCCCACAGTCCGAAATAGACCACGCGCGACTGGCGATAGAGGAATAGAAACACCAGCCCCAGCAGCATCGTTCCGATTTCCTGGCTGTAGAAAGCCGCGAAATCGGGAATCGGTATGGCCGCGTCCATGCGCTCAGTCTCCGTTGACGGCGTGTCGCCGCGCTGCGCGCGCCTTGCCGGTGGCCTCGTCCACGTCCACAATCACGGCGTGCAACTCCGCGCCCTGGCGCGCCGCTTCCATGCGCACCGGAAGGCCGGTGAGGAAGCGCTGCAGAATGATCGAAGTCTCCACGCCGATCACCGATTCGTACGGCCCCGTCATGCCGCAATCGGTCTGGTAGGCGGTGCCTCCGGGAAGAATGCGGGTATCCGCGGTGGGAATGTGGGTGTGCGTGCCTACCATCGCCGAAACGCGGCCGTCGAGGTACCAGCCCATGGCGATTTTTTCACTGGTGACTTCGGCGTGAAAATCGACGAATTTCACTTTCACCGAAGGGTCGAGCGACGCCAGAATCTGGTCGGCTTTACGAAACGGGCAGTCGGTGGACGGCATATAGGTCCTGCCCTGGAGATTGATGACCGCGCAATCCACGCCGTTGCGAGCGCGCTGCACGAAGACGCCGCTGCCCGGACCCTCGGGATAATTCGCAGGACGCAGCAGGCGCGGCTGGCGGTTGAGATAGTCGAAGATCTCGCGCTTGTCCCAGATATGATTGCCCGACGTCAGCACATCCACGCCAAGCTTAAAAAAATCCTCGGCGATGGCGGGGGTGATGCCGAACCCTCCGGCTGAATTTTCCGCATTGGCGATTGTCAGGTCAATGCGGTTGGTTGCGACGATGTCCTGTAAATGGTCGGCCACAATCCGCCGCCCGGGAGAACCAAAAATATCTCCCACAAATAGAATGTTCATCCCTAGGATTCAACGTTACCACGTTACGCTTTTCCGGCTAGTCGGCCGGCGGATATTATACTATCGGCTAGGTGTAAAGTAATCCCTCTACCGCACCCCGTTTCGGTCTGCTAACGTCAAACTTATGCCCGCCCAACATCGTCGTTATGTCCACGTCCGCCGTGTCGATGAGTGCTCCACTCTCGACGAGATTTTTACCCATTGCCTGCCGGCTTTCGGAGGCGCCTTCCTGCGGCGCATTTACCAGATCCTGGACCAGGCGGTCGGCATGGGATGCCCGTTGACGCTGGCCGTTTCCGGCCCGGTCACGGTCTCCGGACAGCATCAGACGTGGCTGATCCCGCTGCTCGAAACCGGCTGGGTGGCCTACCTGAGCACCACCGACGCAGTCTGTTATCACGACGGCCACCGAAGCCTGGACGCCTATAAATCCGGCCCGATTCACGAGGTCCCGATCTTCACCGACGACGGCGCGCTGCGCGACGAGGGCACCATCCGCGTTACCGATATGGCGTTCGACGAGGGCGTGCTGCTGGATCAGGATCGCTTCATCACCGCGGTGCTGGCGCAGCCCGAATTCCAGCGCAAAATGACCGGCACCGAACTGCGCTACCTGTTGGGACGTTTCTACGCCGCGCAGGAGCGGCAGAACGGCGTCACCCCGGGGCTGCTGGCCACCTGCCACGCGGCGGCCATCCCGGTTTTCGTGGGCGCGCCGGGCGACGGCAGCGTGTTCCTGAATTCCATGAAGCTGTGGGCCATGCGGCAGGCCGGCCTGCTGCCCGATTACGGCTTCGATCTCGACCTGCACGCCGAGGTGTTCGAGGCCTGCGCGTACCATCGCTGGGGCCTGTTCGACAACGCGGTGCACGCCCTGGGCACGGTGATCCTAGGCGGCGGCGTTCCCAAGAATTACAACCTGCAACCGGAACCGGCGCTCGGCCAGGTGTTGGGACTGCCCGAGGTACGCGGCTACCACTTCGATGTGCAGATTGTGACCGCGCCGGTGACCGACGGCTCGCTCTCCTCCTGCCCGCCGGCGGAGGCGGTGACCTGGGGCAAGGTCGATAAGGACACCTATCTGCAGACCACTGAAAGCATGCAGGGCGACTACTCCATGGTGATGCCGTTTCTGGTAAAAGCGCTGCTCGATAATCGCGCCCGCTATCGCCGGATGGTGGAGCAGGAAGGTGAGGAGGCGGTGTTCGCGCGCGAGCCGAAAGCCCGCGGGTACCTGCGTCCGGCCGAGGGATACCGGCTGTTCGAACAGCGCCAGGAATTGTGCGGCCGCCTCACCGATGACGTGCGCAAGAATCGCGCCTGGCTGCTGGACACGCTGGCCTATCCGCTGGCTTCCCACACGTAGGCCGCCGCCAGTCTGCTAGAATTTGCGGAATGTCCCAACTCTTCGAGCGGAAGCCGATTGCCGCGCTGGTAGCGGAAACGGAAGGCTCCGGCGGGCTCAAGCGCAGCCTGCAGGCGGGCGACCTGATCATGCTCGCGATCGGCGCGGTGATCGGCGCCGGAATTTTCGGCGCCATCGGCACCGCCGCGGCCGGCCAGTTGGACGCCGAAGGCCACATCATCCGGGTGGGCGCAGGCCCGGCACTGGTATTTTCGTTCCTGCTGCTGGGCGGGGCGTGCGCGCTCGCCGGTCTCTGCTATGCGGAACTGGCGTCCATGATTCCGCAGGCGGGCAGCGCATACGCGTACTCCTACGCGACGCTGGGCGAGCTGGTGGCGTGGATCATCGGGTGGGACCTGATTCTGGAATACGCCGTTGGCAATGTGGCAGTAGCGATTTCGTGGGGCGATTATTTTAAGACGCTGGTGCACGGTCTCGGCATCGAACTGCCTCCCTGGTTGACCACCGGATATCGGACCGCGCTGCTCAGTCCCGATCCTCCGACCCACGGATTGCTCAATTCGGCGCCGCACATCTTCGGGATTCCGATTCTGGTTAACGTGCCGGCGTTCAGCATCGTCATGCTGATCACCTGGCTGCTGTTGCGCGGCGCGCGAGAGAGCGCCACCGCCAATAACATCATGGTGGCCATCAAGCTGGTGGCGCTGGCGCTGTTCACGGCGGTCGGCGTCACCCACCTGAAGTCGGCCAACTACCATCCCTTCGCACCCAACGGCTTCACCGGCATTCATCAGGGCGCGGCCATCGTCTTCTTCGCCTACATTGGATTCGACGCCATCTCCACGGCGGCCGAAGAGACAATAAACCCGCAGCGCAATCTGCCCATCGGCATTCTGGGCGGGCTGGGAATCTGCACGGTGATCTATATAGTGGTGGGGTTCGTGCTCACCGGCATGGTCCCTTACAAAGAACTCGGGAAGGCCGCCGATCCGCTGTCTTACGCGCTCGAAGTATCGGGCTTCCACGCCGTGAGCTGGATCGTGGCGTTAGGCGCGGCGATCTCGATGTCGGCCGTCCTGCTGGTATTCCAATACGGGCAGCCGCGCATCTTCTTCGCCATGGCGCGCGACGGCCTGTTGCCAAAGTGGGCGGCGAAGATCCACCCGCGCACGCATATTCCCTGGACCACGACGCTGCTGACCGGAGTCTTCGTAGCGCTCTGGTCGCTGGTGGGCGACGCCGGCGAGACCTACGACCTGACGAATATCGGCACGCTGTTCGCGTTCATCCTGGTGAGCGTCGGCGTGCTGGTGCTGCGCTATAAGGAGCCCGACCGGCCGCGCCCGTTCCGCGTTCCGCTGGTATGGCCGGTGAGCATTCTCTCGGCGCTCGGCTGCCTGTTCATCATGAAAGGGCTGCCCGACCAGGCATGGATACGGTTCGGCGGCTGGCTGGTGATCGGGCTGGTGCTCTATTTCGCCTACGGGTTCAAGCACAGCGTGCTACGCAAGAGGTAGTGAACCGCCTGCCGCACGGAGTCTATCCTCCCACCGCCGGCTGCCCCGCCAGCTCCATGGTGTCGGACCCGACTCCCGGCACGGGGAACTGAATCGTAAAGCGCGTTCCCTTGCCGGGAGTGCTGGCCACGTCGATCTTGCCGTGGTGGGCTTTCACGATCCATGCCACGAAGCTTAGCCCGAGGCCCAGGCCCTGTTCCGGACCGGGCGCGCTGCCCGATCCCGGCACGCGATAGAAACGGTCAAAGATGTGCGGCAGGTACTCGGTGGCGATGCCGCGGCCGGTGTCCTCCACCACGATCTCCACGTGCTCTGCCGTGCTGCTCACGCGCAGCCGCACTTCGCCGCCTTCCGGTGTGAACTTCAACGCGTTGGAGAGGAGATTGGTGATCATGCGCTCGATCTGCACGCGATCGCCATGGATGACGCACTCCGGCGGCAGATCGGCGCTGAGGCGAATGCCGGCCGCCTCGGCGGGAATCTGAAATTGGTCCACCAGGTCGGTACCCACTTCGCGCAGATCGAGGCGCGATTTCTGGAGCAGCAATTGTCCCGATTCGGCCTGCGAAAGCAGCAGCAGCGCGCGCACGATCTGCGACAGGCGGTCGATATCCTGCAGCGCGTTGAACATCGCTTCGCGATATTGCTCGGTGGTCTGCGCCGTAAAGAGCGCCACTTCGAGCTGCCCGCGGATGGCGGTGATGGGCGTGCGCAATTCGTGCGAAACGTCCGCCGAGAACTGCTTCATCTGCTGGAAGGACGATTCCAGCCGGTCGATCATGCGGTTGAAAGTCAGGATGAGGTAGTCGAGCTCATCGCCGGTATCGCGGGTCGGCAGCCGCAGGCTGAGGTTCGACCCCGAAATGCGCTGCGCGGCGCGCGCGATGTCCATCACCGGGGTGAGCGCGCGGCCGGTCATCACCCAGCCGAGGAAGGAACCCAAAATCAGCGCGCCCGGGATCACCGCGATGTATACCCAGGTAAACTGGCTGAGCGTCTTATCGTTGTCCGCCAGCGGAATCCCGATGGAGACATAGTACGGCACGTGGTGGCCGGGCTCGAAGCGTCCCTCATCCAGAAATACTCCGGAGCGGATCAGGTACCGGTCGCCATCGGCGTCGCGGCGCACCGACCAAAACGCCTTCCCGGGCGCGCCCGGTTTCTGGGTTTTCAGAAAGTCCATTGCCTCCTGGACGCGCGCGCGCACTTCCGCCGGCTTCTCGATGCCGATGGTTTCGTAAGTGGACGAAACCTGGCGATCGCCCGTCTTGACGTCGGGGATGACGTTGCCGTCGCGGTCGGCGATGAGGAAGATTTTCTGGATGTCGAGGACCGCGGTTTTTTCGTCGGCGTCGTCCGGGTCGTAATACCAGTTGGCGCCGTTCTGGCCGCTCTTCACCGGCCCCTCTTCCGACCCGGTGTCGATGCGCAGGATGCCGCCCTTCAGCCCCACCCACTCTTCGTTGAGTTTGTCCTGCGCCTGGGTATTGAGCGTGCCTTCCAGGCGCGCGCGGAACACCGCGGCGAGGCCGGTGAGAAAGATGGCGAAGAACAACGCGTAGGCGACCATGAGCCGCGTCCGCAGCCCCCTGATGGCCACCAGTCGGCGGCGCGCCTGGTGGGCGAACCGGCGGAAATCGCGGAGCTTGATCACGTCACACCTGCGGCTGTTCGGGCACTTCGATCATATAACCGATGCCGCGCACGGTCTGAATGAGCTTCTGCGGAAAACGGTCGTCGATCTTGCTGCGCAGGTGACGGATATAGACGTCCACGATGTTGGTGAGCCCGTCGTAATCCATGTCCCACACGTGCTCCACGATCATGGTGCGGCTCAGCGGGCGGCCGCGATTGCGCATCATGTATTCCAGGATGCCGAATTCTTTAGGCGCGAGGTCGATGGTCTCCACGCCGCGCAAGACTTTGCGGCGGATGCAGTCGAGCGTGAGATCGGCCACCTGCAGTTTCTCGGGAGTTGGCTGGCCGCGGCGCAATAAGGCGCGGACGCGCGCCAGCAGTTCGACGAACGCGAACGGTTTCACCAGATAATCGTCGGCGCCCTGTTCCAGGCCGCGCACGCGATCGTCCAGCGTGCCGCGCGCGCTCAGAATGAGCACCGGCGGGCCGCTCTTGCGATTGCGGACTTTTTCCAGCACCTGCAGACCGTCCATATCGGGCAGCATGAGGTCGAGAATCACCAGGTCGTAGTCGGTGGAATGGACGTTTTCCAGGGCGGCCGCGCCGGTGGGTGCGGCGTCCACTGCGTATCCCGCGCCTTGCAGACCGCGGCAGAGGAAGTCGGCGATTCGCTTCTCGTCCTCGACGACCAGGATTCTCATGTTTTCTCAGCTTACCAGACGGCTGTTTGGCGGAAAGCCGCGGAGGTAGCCGCGCAGTTGGTCGCGGACGCGCCGGAATGCCGACAGCCTTTCCTCTTCGGTGCCCTGGTGTTGCGCGGGGTCTTCGAAGCTGTGATGGATGTGGATGGCGCCGCCCGGAAAGACGGGGCAGCTTTCGCGGGCGTTGTCGCAGACGGTAAGGACGTAGTCGAGCTTCTGTCCCACGAATTCGTCCACGCTTCTGGAGCGGTGACCGGAGATGTCGATGCCCAATTCACGCATCGCCGCGATGGCTTCCGGCCGCACTACGGTCGGCCTGGTTCCCGCGCTAAAGACATCGAAGCGGTCACCGGCGTCGTGCCGCAGCAGACCTTCGGCCATCTGGCTGCGCGCCGAATTTCCGGTACACAGAATGAGCACCCGCTTCTTATCGGCCATCGATTTCTCCTCCTCGATCGTGCTCCACCACCACCCTCGCCGCATCGTTGGCAAGCGCCGGAACCAGCCAGTGAAAAAGGACCGTCGCAGCTCCCGCGCCGGCGAATTGAGCCAACAGAAAGCCGGGGACATCGGCGGGACGGATGCCGGCGAAGGTATCGGACGCGGCGCGCGCCAGCGTCACCGCCGGGTTGGCGAACGAAGTGGACGCGGTGAACCAGTAGGCGGCGGTAATGTACGCCCCCACCGCGAACGGCACGGCGGAAGACCGCAGGCGGGCGCAACCCCAAACGATCGAGAGCAGTCCAAAAGTCGCGACAAATTCGCTGAAGAGTTGAGCGCCGCCGGCGCGCACATGACGCGATGCGAAGAACACCGGCTCGCCGAACATCAGGTGGGCGGTGGCGACGCCGGCGAATGCCCCGCAGAGTTGCGCGGCAATGTAGACCGGCGTCTCACGCCATGCGAGGCCGCCCTGGGAGGCATCCGCCAGCGTGACTGCCGGATTGAAATGCGCGCCCGAGATCGGCCCGAACGTCAGGATCAATGCGACCAGAGCGGCCCCGGTGGCGATGGTGTTGGCCAGCAGCGCGATCGCCACGTTGCCTCCCGAGAGCCGCTCCCCCATGATCCCCGAGCCGACCACGGCGGCAAGCAGGAATGCCGTCCCGAGAGCTTCAGCTACAGCACGACGGACCACAGCACTCCTTGGCCGCCGGCTTCACCGCGCGAATAAAGGCACTCATGAATTTGCCCGCCACCTGCGGCGCCATGGCGTCGACGTCGATCCCCTCGCCGGTGAGGAAGAGGCGGGCGTCTTCGATATCGTAGAAGCGCGTCGGCTCAATATCGATGTCATCGAAGCCTGCCTTGGCGAGCTTGCTGACGTACTGGTATTCGCCCAACGCTCCGGCGATACAGCCGGCCCACAGCAGCATGTTTTGCCGCACTGCGGCGGGCACCTGGCCGCGCGTCACCACATCGGAGACGGCCAGCCGTCCGCCCGGCTTGAGGACGCGGAAGGCTTCGCGCAGCACACGATCTTTGTCGGCGGAGAGATTGATGACGCAGTTCGAAATGATCACGTCCACGGAGTTGTCGGGAAGGGGAATATTCTCGATCTCGCCCTTCAGGAACTCGACGTTCTCGACACCCGCAGTCACTTGATTGGCGCGCGCGAGGGACAGCATTTCATCGGTCATATCGAGACCGTAGGCTTTGCCGGACGGGCCCACGCGCCGCGCCGAGAGCAGCACGTCGATGCCGCCTCCCGAGCCGAGGTCGAGAACCACTTCCCCGGGATTGAGATTCGCCAGGGCCGTGGGGTTGCCGCAACCGAGCGACGCCTGGACGGCCGCCTCCGGCAGTTCGGCTTTCTGTCCCGCCTGGTAGAGGTTGGTGGTGATCGGGTCGCAACAGCTTGTTGCCGGCGCCGCTCCACAACAGGAACTGCCGCCCGTCGATACCCGCAGGGCTGCCTGGCCGTACTTCTCTTTCACTGCTTCTTTGATTTCCATATCGCTTGCCCCTTGCCAGTTCGCTATTTGCAGAGCTGGGTGATTTTGGTCGGTTTGATTGCCTTATTGCGGGTGCAGCATTCCGCGTAGAGGAACGAGAGCAACTCCTCCAGCACGGCGGTATTGGCCGTGTACCGCAGGAAAGTACTTTCCCGGCGCACCGCAATGAGATCTTCGTTCTTGAGCTTGTCCAGATGGTGCGAGAGGGTGGAGGCGGCGATGCCCAGTTCGGCCTGGATCTCCCCTACCACCATTCCGTCGGGATGCGCCGCCAGAAGTGCCCGCAGAATGCGCAGGCGCGGCTCGGCGCCAAGAGCACCGAACATGTCTGCGTAGGATGCCGTGCGGTCCACCTCAGGCGCCGCCTTGCCGCGGATCGATTCCATACTTCTATAATATTGGAATTATCAAAACTGTCAAGAACTTTCAACCCGGTCCCGAAAGTCTCACGCGGGCGTAGCGGTTCGATGCGCCGCTTAGGCCGCGTGGAATTGCGCGCGAATGGAATCGAGTGCGGGCCGCAGAATGGTTCCCGGGTCGACGCCGAAGCGCGCCCGCGACGTCCCGCCGGCGTTGATGAACGTGACGTCTTTCACGCCGATGAAGCCGAACACCGAGCGCAGGTAGGGCTCGATGTGATTCAGCGCCGCCATCGGCGTGCCCTGTTCGTAAACTCCGCCGGTGGCTACCAGGAACGTCGCCTTCTTGCCCTGGAGCAGGCCGGCCGGCACACCGCCTTCATAGGAGAACGTCTTGCCGGCGCGCGCCACCTGGTCGATCCATAGCTTGAGGCTGGAAGGAATCGAAAAGTTGTGCATGGAGACGCCGAAGACGTACTCGTCGGCGGCCTGCAGTTCGGCGATCAGTTCGTCGGACTTGGAGAGGAGGGCGTTGTGTTCGGGAGTCCGCGCCGCTTCCGGCGTGTACATCGCCGCAATGAACTCGGCGTTCACGGGCGCCAGGCTGGTTGTGGCCAGATCGCGCTCGATCACGCGGCCATCGGGGTGCGACTCGCGCCATTGCGCCGCAAATTCGGACGTGAGTTGCCGGCTGAAGGAGGCCGAGCCAGGAAACGGGCTGGAATCGACTCGAAGAAGTGTGGACATGTATTTTGCCTTTCTGCCACATTCGATGCTTAAACAACAAGTGTCGATTCAGCGAAAACAACGATTGTCGCTTATGCGACGAATTGCCGGGATTGGTAATCTAAGAAACAGCAGCCATGGTCAGCAACAGGTGCGATAGTCTCGATCCCCGTATTCGCCGCACCCGTCAACTGCTCCAGCAGTCGCTTGAAAAGTTGCTGGAAACAAAAGACTTCGATAGGATCTCGGTGCAGGACATCGCCGATCTGGCCACCGTGAACCGGGCGACGTTTTACGACCATTACAATGATAAATCGGCCCTTCTGACCGCTATGGTAGGGTGCCGCTTCCATCAATTCCTGGCGGAACGCCAAGTCCATTTCGACGGCACCTGCGCGTTGGCGCTGCAGGCCATGGTCCTGGCGGTCTCCGAATACCTGACGCATATGCAGGGGCCGGATGGGAAGCGCGAGCCGGAACCGCATATGGAATCGGCCATCATCGCGGTGCTGCGCCATCTTCTTTTAGAGGGCCTGAGCCAGCACCCGCCCAAGGACGGCCTGCCGGTGGAGTTGGTAGCGGCGGCTGCCGGTTGGGCCATCTACGGCGCGGTCAAGGAATGGACCCACACGGCGAACCGGACAACCGCGGAAGCACTGGCCGTTACAGTGATGACGATGGTAGCGCCCATCCTGCAAGTACCGTTCGCGCAGGCGCCTGAGCCGGCCCTGTTAAACTCGTAAGAGCACGCCCTTTATGACCACACCCTCAGAGCGCCGGCAGGCGCTCGCCGACATTCTGGAGCAACGTGTCCTGGTGCTCGACGGCGCCATGGGGACCATGCTGCAGCAGCGCAATCTTACGGCCGCCGATTTCGGCGGTCCCGCGCTCGAAGGCTGCAATGAAAGCCTCAATCGCACGCGTCCCGACGTGGTGCTCGACATTCACCGCGCGTATCTCACCGCCGGGTCGGACGCCATCGAGACCAATACCTTCAACTGCGACTCCATTTCGCTGCGAGATTACGGCCTGCACGGCGACGTGCGCGAGCTCAACCTCGCCGCCGCCCGACTTGCGCGCCAGGCGGCCGACGAATTCTCTACCGGGCAGAAGCCGCGCTTCGTTATCGGGTCGATGGGTCCCACCACCAAATCGATTACGGTAGTGGGCGGCGTCACATTCGCGGAGCTGGTGGACGTCTACTACCAGCGCGCCAAGGGACTGCTGGATGGCGGCGCCGACATTCTGGCCGCCGAGACCTGCAACGATACGCGCGCCATCAAAGCTGCATTGGTGGCCATCGAGCGCCTGCGCGCCGAACGGGGCGAGGCCATTCCGGCAATGGTCTCGGGCACGATCGAGACTATCGGCACGATGCTCGCCGGCCAGACGGCCGACGCCTTCTGCTCCTCCGTTTTGCATGCCGACTTGCTCTCCATCGGGCTCAACTGCGGCACCGGTCCGGAATTCATGACGGACCACCTGCGCACCATCAGCGGCATGGCGCCCACGCGCGTTTCCTGTTATCCCAACGCCGGATTGCCGGAGGAAGGCGAATATCGCGAGACGCCCGATTCGGTGGCCCGCCACCTGGAGCGCTTCATCGCCAACGGCTGGCTGAATATGGTGGGCGGATGCTGCGGCACCACCGACCGCCACATTCGCGCCATCGCCCAGATGGCCGAGGGCAAGCGGCCGCGCCGCATTCCGGCGCCCTCGCACCGCGCCTACTATTCGGGGATCGACCTGGTGGAGGCGGAGGAGAGCAATCGTCCGCTGATTGTGGGGGAGCGCACCAACGTCATCGGCTCGCGGCTGTTCAAGAATCTGGTGGCCGAGGAAAAGTGGGAGGAAGCCACGGAGATCGCGCGGCGCCAGCTGAAGAACGGCGCCCACGTGGTGGACATCTGCCTGCAGAGCACCGACCGCGACGAGATCGCCGACATCCCGCTCTTCTACGATAAGCTGATCCGCAAGATCAAAGCGCCGGTGATGATCGACACCACCGACGCGAACGCCATGGAACTGGCGCTCACCTGGTGCCAGGGCAAGAGCATCGTCAATTCCATCAATCTGGAAGACGGCGAGGAGAAGTTCGAACGCATCTGCCCCATCGCCAAGCGATACGGCGCGGCGCTGGTGGTCGGCTCCATCGACGAAGATAAGCTGCAGGCGCAGGCCTTCACGCGCGAGCGCAAACTGGCGGTAGCGGAACGCTCGTACCAGCTGCTCACCGAAAAATACGGCATCGCGCCGGAAGATATCATCATCGATCCGCTGGTTTTTCCATGTGCCACGGGCGATGTCAATTACATTGGCGCGGCGGTGGAAACCATCGAGGGCATTCGGCTGGTGAAAGAGCGCGTGCCGTACGTGAAGACGGTGCTCGGCATCTCCAACATCTCATTCGGACTGCCGGCGGCGGCGCGCGAGGTGGTGAATTCGGTCTTCCTGTACTACTGCACGAAGGCGGGCCTCGACCTAGCTATCGTGAACGCCGAGAAACTGGAGCGCTTTGCGTCGATCCCAGTGGAAGAGCGGCGCCTGGCGGAGAATCTACTGTTCAACTCGCCCGCTGTGGATGCCGTCGACGAGACGCTGCGCATCGCGCCCGAGGATTGGCGGGAGCAGACCGCCACGCAGAAAGCGGCGCTCAACCAGTGGCACATCGCGGCCATCACCGACCACTTCCGCCACTCCACCAAGCGCACCAAAGAGCAGGCTGCCAGCCTGCCGCTTGACCAGCGCCTCGCCAACTACATCATCGAAGGCACCAAGGACGGGCTGATTCCGGATCTCGAGCGTAAGCGCGCCGAGGGCGCCGCGCCGCTCGACATTATCAATGGACCGCTGATGGCGGGGATGTCGGAAGTGGGACGGCTGTTTAACAACAACGAACTAATCGTCGCCGAGGTGCTGCAATCGGCGGAGGCGATGAAGGCCGCGGTGAGCCACCTGGAGCAGTTCATGGAGAAGTCCGAGACGGCGGCGCGCGGCAAGATCGTACTCGCCACCGTGAAGGGCGACGTGCACGATATCGGCAAGAATCTGGTGGAGATTATTCTTTCCAACAACGGCTACCAGGTGGTGAATCTGGGGATCAAGGTGCCGCCCGAGTCGCTCATTCATGCGCATGCCGAGCACAAGCCCGACGCTATCGGCCTCTCCGGGCTGCTGGTGAAGAGCACGCAGCAAATGGTGATCACGGCCACCGATCTGAAGACGGCGGGCATTACCGTGCCCATCCTGGTGGGCGGCGCAGCGCTTTCGGAAAAATTCACGCGCACCAAGATCGCGCCGGCGTACGGCGATGCGGTCTGTTACGCCAAGGACGCCATGACCGGCCTGAGTCTGATGAATCGGCTGATGGACCCGGCGGAGCGCGTCGCGACGCTGGCCGCCCATCGCGCGGGCGAGGCGGTAGCCGCGCCGGCCGCCGGGGAAGAGGCTCCGCCGGCGCCCATCGGGTCGCGGCGCAGCACCAAGGTGCGCACCGAGATCGCGATTCCGGCGGCTCCCTACCTGGATCGCAAACTGCGCGAGGTGCCGCAGCTTGCCGAGTTGTGGAGTTACATCAATCCGTACATGTTGTACGGCCGGCATCTGGGATACAAAGGCAATTTCGAGAAGGCGCTTGCCGAACACGACGAGAAGGCTATCGAACTGTTTCGCAATATGGAAGAAGTGAAGCAGGCGGCCTTCGGCTTCATGAAGGTGAAGGCGGTGTGGCAATTCTTCGAGGCGGAGCGCGACGGCAATGCGATTCAACTGTTCGCGCCGGCGGGCTCGTCACCCATCCACACCTTCCGTTTCGGACGGCAGCGGCGCGAAAACGGGCTGTGCCTCAGCGATTACATCCTGGACGCGGAAGAGGGACGCCGCGATCATGTGGCGATGTTCGTGGTGACGGCCGGCGCGTGCATTCGCGAGCACTCCGAGGAATGGAAGAAGGCCGGCGAGTTCTTCAAGGCGCACGGCATTCAGGCGCTGGCCATTGAGACGGCGGAAGGCACGGCGGAGTGGCTGCACCGCCGCATCCGCGAAGACTGGGGCTTTCCCGACCCGCCGACCACTACCATGCACGACCGCTTCACGTCGAAGTATCGCGGCAAACGGTACAGCTTCGGCTACTCGGCGTGCCCCAATCTGGACGACCAGCAGGGGCTGTTCCAGTTGCTGCGCCCCGAAGATGCCGGCGTCCACCTGACGGAAGGCATGATGATGGAGCCGGAGGCGAGCGTGAGCGCGCTGGTGTTCCACCATCCCGATTGCGTTTATTTCACGGCTGACGAAGGCGAAGGGCAGCAGGCGTAGGGCAGGCGCCCCAGATGATCGGCCGGGGCTACTTCAATTGCTGCGCCGGTGGGAATTCGGCAGGCAATCATGAGGACGAGGCGGATTGGTAATCCGCCGCAGGTTATTGAATGCCGCGCGTCAGGATCTGGAACTGCTCTGCGGTGAGGTGTAATTCGCCTTCGAGCGCCAGCCACAGGCGCCCCGCGCCGCCATCGGCGAAACGCACGGAGCGCAGCGTGAGTGCGCTCTCCACGGCGGCAGGCAGCGCCGCTTTCAGATCGGTCGACTTGCGGACCGACGCTTCGATATTGGCGGCGATCTTCTGCCGCAACGACTCGCCGAACGACCCGGAATGCAGCGCTTCCCCCAGCGATCCATTGGCGTCGATCTTGCGGACTTCCGCCTGCATCGCGATGTGGTTGTCCGTCACCGACGGCGTCAGCTTCACTTCCACCACCGCGTCACCGCCCACTACACGCTTGACGATTTCCTTGCCGAACGCCTTGGCGCAGGCGAAGTGCTCGTAGTGCACGTTGGCGGTGAGCATGCCTGAAGGCGCGAGGACCGCCTTCTGTACCGCCAGCCGATCGCCGCACCGGTCGGCACGATTCAATTGCGCCGCCAGAATGGGGGTGAGATGCTCCTGAAAATCGCCCAGGTCCACGGTCGCCGAGAGATGCGCCGGCGACACCGTGGCCCACACCGACACGGCGACCGGTTGGCCCTCCAGCGTGACGGAAGTTTTGATTGCCGGAAGCTGGTGCGTGTCCGTCTGCGCCAGACAGATTGCGGCAACCATCAGACCCAAGGCGAAGCGCATTCAATCCTATGGATGCAGTTTCGGGGGGTCGGGTTTCAGGCGTGGCCCAGGATTCCGTGCGGCCGGTACGGAGCCGCCAGCGCTTTCAGTTCCGCCGCGTCCAATTTCAGGCTCACCGCCGCCACCGCTTCCTCCAGATGATGCGGCTTGCTGGCGCCCACAATAGGAGCAGTGACTCCCGGCTGGTGCATCAGCCACGCCAGCGCTACTTGCGCGTTGCTCACGCCGCGAGCCTGAGCCACCGCGGTGACCGCATCTACCACGCCATGGTCGGACTCCGAGTAGTAGCGCTTCGTCAATTCGTCGGTCTGCGCGCGCACCGTTTCCCGTTTGGCAGAGACGAATCCGCGCGCCAGCGGACTGAACGGGATCACCCCGATGCCTTCCGCGCGGCAGAGCGGCAGCATCTCCCGTTCCTCCTCGCGATAGACCACGTTGTAATGATTCTGCATGCTGACGAAACGGGTACGGCCGAGGCGATCGGCGGTGTAGAGCATGCGGGCGAATTGCCAGGCGAACATGGCGGACGCGCCCAGGTAGCGCACTTTGCCGGCGCGCACCACATCGTCGAGCGCGCCGATGGTCTCCTCGATGGGCGTGGAATAATCGAAGCGGTGAATCTGGTAGATGTCGACATAGTCGGTGCCGAGCCGGCGCAGGCTGTCATCGATGGAGTGGAAGATGTGTTTGCGCGAAAGGCCGCGCAGATTGGGGTGGTCGCCCATCGGCTGGAAGACTTTGGTGGCGATGACCACGCGATCGCGGCCCGGCCCGAAATCGCGAAGGGCGCGGCCCACAATCTCCTCACTCACGCCCAGCGAGTACATGTCGGCGGTGTCGATGAAGTTGATGCCGAGTTCCAGCGCGCGCTTCAGGAACGGCCGTGACTCCTCCTCTTCCAACACCCACGGCCGCCACTGCTTCGACCCGTAAGTCATGGCGCCGAGACACAAACGCGACACTTTCAATCCAGTTTGTCCGAGAGTCAGGTAGTCCATGGGACCAGGATAGTGCATGACGCCCGAAGCTGCTAAACTAAAACGACAAGCGGAAAGGAACGCTGGTAACTATGTTACAGAGCGCGCGTCTTACGGCTACATTCCTAAGTCTTCTTGTTTCGCTTAGCCTTGCATCCGCTGCCGGCGCCGATCGCGATTTTTCGGGCAAATGGATGCTCAATGCCGACCACAGCGACATGCGGCACTTAGGCGGCGATATCTATCCTTCGATGGTCATCGACCAGAGCTCCACCATCCATTGCACCGCCACCACTTCCGGCGGCCAAACGGTGGACTGGACTTACCGGCTGGATGGCGAAGATTCGAAGTATAAGATCGGCGGCGAATCCAGAAATAGCGCGGTGAAGTGGGAGGGCGCGTCCCTGCTTGTCAATACCCTGGTGGACGGTCCGCGCAGCTATACGGTAATGGATCGCTGGTCGCTCTCTCGCGACGGCTCGCAATTGAATATTCAGCGCCAGATTGAGCGCGGCGGAATTCAGGATCAAGGATATCTGATTTATCGGCGTGCGGGCTCCACGGCCGCGCCCGCCACCTCAGACGCGGCGCCGGCCCGCGAGCCGGAGCCCGCGCCATCCACCACCCTGGCACATCGGCCCGAACCGCCCGCTCCGCCCCCGCCCACGCAGTACACGGTGGCGCAAGGCACGCACATCCTGCTCAGCCTGACCAACCCCATCAGCACCAAAGATTCGAAGAACGGCGACCCCATCTATTTCACCACCGCCATCCCTATCGCGCTCGAAGGCCACATTGTGATCCCGCGGGGAAGCTACGTCAGGGCATCGGTGAATAAGAGTAAAGCGGCCGGGCGCGGCGCCAATAAGGGCGAACTTTACATCCGGTTCGATTCCCTGACTCTGCCCAACGGCGTGACGCGCGATTTTCACGCGCGGCTGACGGCGGCCGATACAGTGAACGGCAAGGTGGACGCGGACGAAGGCAAGATCAGCGGCACCGGGCGGAACACCAGGCCCAGCGAGGTGGGGCGCGACGTAGGTATCGGATCGGCAGGCGGAGTGCTGCTGGGAAGCGCCGCCGGACATCCCATTACCGGGATGGGCGTGGGTGCGGCCGCCGGCCTGGCAGCCGTGCTGCTCGGCAAGAATAAGGACGTGGTGCTGCCGCGCGGAACGTCAGTGGAAATGGTGCTCGATCGCGACCTTTACTATACGCCCGGCGAACTGCGAAACTGAGCGGGTGTTTTCTTCCCGCTTCCACTGGAGTTTTCAAACCAATCGGCTAACGGAGTTGCTGGCCGCCAAACGCCGCGCCGGCGCTCCCGTTCTCGATCTCACCGAATCGAACCCCACCCGCGCCGGCCTCGATTATCCCGCCGGACTCCTGCGCGCCTTCGATAACCCCGACGCCTTGCGTTACGATCCCGCGCCTGCCGGATCGCCGGCTGCGCGTGCAGCTGCCGCGGCTTATTATCGGCTGGCCGGGCACGATGTGGACGCGGCGCGCATCCTGCTCACCGCCAGCACCAGCGAGGCTTACGCGTATCTCTTCAAGTTGCTCTGCAATCCAGGCGATCACGTCCTTGTCCCGCGGCCATCGTACCCGCTGTTCGATTATCTGGCGACCATGGAGTCCGTAGAAGTGCGGCAGTACCCGCTGATCTATGACGGCGCCTGGTCGATCGACCTGGACGGACTGGCCGCCGCCCTCACCGACCGCACGCGCGCCATCGCGCTGGTGCATCCCAACAATCCCACGGGCTCCTATGTGAAGCGCGCGGAACTGGAAGCGCTGGTGCGCCTTTGTGCCGGCCGGAAAATCGCTCTCATCTCCGACGAAGTCTTCTTCGACTACGATTTCGCGCACGATCCACATCGCGCCGGCACGGTCGCGGGCGTCACGGATTGCCTGGCGTTCGCCATGAGCGGGCTCTCCAAGATCGCGGGGCTGCCGCAGATGAAGTTGGGTTGGATCGCAGTCAGCGGACCGGCGGACCTGCGCGCCGAAGCTTTCGAAAAACTGGAATGGATCGCCGACACGTACCTTTCGGTGAGCACGCCGGTACAGTACGCTGTTGGGGCGCTGTTCGAAGCCGGCGAGCAGGTGCAGATGCAGATCCGCGAGCGTTGCGCTACGCATCTTTCCCTGGCGCGCGAGATGCTGGCGGGGTCGGCCGCGAATATCCTGGGCGTGGAAGGCGGATGGTACATCACGGCGCAGGTTCCGCGCGTGCGCAGTGAAGAAGAGTGGACGCTGGAATTGCTGGAGCGGGAGAATTTGCTGGTGCAGCCGGGTTTTTTCTACGATTTCGAATCGGAGGCGTACCTGGTGCTCAGCCTGCTGACGGCGCCCGCTGTTTTCGCCGAAGGCATGGCGCGACTGCGGCGTCAGTTGGATGGGGCGTAGTAGCCGCGGCGCCAAAAGGCGCGCAGCGGCGGCAGTCCATGGGGCGGAATGACCTTCACTGTCACCGGATGGTAGCGCCCGTCGTGTTGCTGCGCGGTGGGAATGTAGCCAAGCACGTAGCGATTGCGCAGCTCCACTCCGATCTTGGCGGCGATGTCGGGCAGTTCCGTCACATCGGCCGGAAAATGCCGGCCGCCCGTCTGCTCGCAGAGATCGCTAAGCAGCCCCGGACCGCCCGCCTCTTCCGGCGTGCGCGACCGCACGGAGGCCGATTCGTACACTCCGATGGCGTAAATCATCACGTCGCTTTCGCGCACCAGGTTGCGTAGTTCGGTCTCAGTGTAACGGCTGGCGTTGTCGCCGCCATCGGAGATGATGAGCAGCGCCTTGCGATTCTTCTGCGACTTCTTCATTTCGTGCATGGCCAGAAAGACGGCGTCGAGCAGCGCGGTGCGGCCCTTGGAGGGCGAGAAGGTCAGCTCATTCTGAATGTCCGGGATGGCGCTGCCGAGCGGTGAGATCAGCTTCGGAATGTCGCTGAATTCCACCAGGAAAAAATCGTCGTCGCGGTTGGCAGTCTTGAAGAATTCCGCCGCCGCCAGCCGCGATTCGCGCAGCTTGTTTCCCATGCTGCCGCTCACGTCGAAAACCAGCCCCACGCTGACAGGTTCGTCATCCATGGAGAAATGCGTGATGGTCTGCTCCACTTTGTCGTCGAAGATTTTGAAGTGCTCTTTTTCGAGGCCCGTCACCGGCTGGTTGTACGGATTGCAGACCGTTACCGGCACCAGCACCAGGTTGGTATCCACCCGGATGTTGGCTTTCGGAGACTTGTCTTCAATGGGCGCCGGCCGCGGCCGCGGTTCGATGGAGACTTGCCCGCGGAGTGCCAGGGGCGCCCACAGGAGCAGATTGCACGCCAGCCCTGTGATTTTCCGCCGGACCATCAGCCGCTTCTCTCGTCCGATTGTAGCAAGCCCGGTCCGAAACCCAGGGTGAGCGCGCTTACGCTTGCGATGCGTCGATTGCCTGGCCCAAATCCCAGATCAGATCGTCGACGTCTTCGATGCCCACCGAGAGGCGCACCAGGTCCTTGCTGACGCCGGCTTGCAGTTGCTGCGCGTCGTTCAACTGCTGGTGCGTGGTGGAAGACGGGTGAATGATGAGGCTCTTGGCGTCGCCCAGATTGGCCAGGTGCGAGAAGATTTTCACCGAGTCGATGAGCTTCTTCCCCGCCTCCCCGCCGCCCTTAATGCCGAACGTCACAATCGAGCCCTGTCCCTGGGGCAGATACTTCTGCGAGATGGCGTGGTATGGGCTCGATTTCAGGCCGGGATATTTCACCCACGCGACCGCCGGATTGGTCTCCAGCCATTCCGCCACCCGCAGCGCGTTGCTGCTGTGCTGCTCCATGCGGAACTTGAGTGTTTCGATGCCCTGAATAAAGAGGAAGGAATTGAACGGGCTCAGGCAGGGCCCGAAATCGCGCAGGCCTTCCACGCGCGTCTTGATGATATATGCCAGGTTGCCGAAGGTCTCGCTGAAGACCATGCCGTGATAGCCAGGGCTCGGCTGCGTGATGGCCGGAAACTTGTCGCTCCAGGCGAACTTGCCGCTATCCACAATCACGCCGCCGATCGACGTGCCGTGGCCGCCGAGGAACTTGGTGGCCGAGTGCACGACGATGTCGGCGCCATGCTCGATCGGCCGGCAGAGGTACGGCGACGCCATCGTGTTGTCAATCACCAGCGGCACGCCGGCTTCATGCGCGATGGCCGCGACTTTCTCGATATCGAGCACGTTCATCCGCGGGTTGGCGATGGTCTCGCCATAGATGGCGCGCGTCTTCGGTGTGATGGCTTTGCGGAAATTTTCAGGGTCGTCCGGTTCTACGAATTTCACGTTGATGCCGATGCGCCGGAAGCTCACGTCGAACTGTGTGTATGTGCCGCCGTACAGGGTGCTGGACGCCACCACTTCTTCGCCCATGCCCGCCAGGCCGGTGATGGCCAGGAACTGCGCCGCCTGTCCGCTTGAGGTGGCGAGCGCCGCCATGCCGCCTTCGAGCGACGCTACGCGCTGCTCGAAAACGTCGGTGGTGGGGTTCATGATGCGGCTGTAGATGTTCCCGAATTCCTTCAACGCGAAGAGATTGGCAGCGTGCTCGGAATCGTTGAACGTGAACGATGTGGTCTGGTAGATGGGTACCGCGCGCGCGTGGCTGGCGGCATCGGGCGTGTGTCCGGCATGAAGGCTGCGGGTGGCAAAACCCATTTGTCGATCAGGTTGGTCGGGCATAAATTAATAGCATACAAGAAATGCGCTAGCCTAAGAATCTCGAAATGCTAACAGCCATCACCCGCGCGGTGAGCCCCGCGATTAACGAATGTGAAATCGGATTCATCGACCGCGTGGAGATCGATCTCGACCGCGCGCAGGAGCAGCATCGCCAGTATGAGGCGCTGCTGGCGGAATTAGGCGCGCGCGTGATCTCACTGCCCGCCGAGGCCGCATATGCCGACTCTGTCTTCGTCGAGGACCCGGCAGTGGTGGTGGACGAACTCGCCATCTTGACGCGAATGGGTGCGGCATCGCGGCGCGGGGAGTCGGAAAGTCTGGCGCGGGAGTTGGCGCAGTATCGGCCGCTGCACTGGCTGCGCGAGCCGGCCACCCTGGAAGGCGGCGACGTGATGCGCATCGGGCGAACCTTATATGTGGGCCAGTCGGACCGCACCAATCGCGCGGGAATCGAGCAACTGGCGGAGGAACTGCGTCCCCTGGATTATGCGGTGGTGGGGGTAAGCGTGCGCGGCGCGCTGCACCTGAAGTCGGCCGGCTGCTGGCTGGGTAACGACGCCATTTTGGCCAATCGCGCCTGGCTCGATCCCGGGCCGCTGGCGAAGTTTCGGATGGTGGACGTGCCAGAGGGAGAAGAGCGCGGCGCCAATGTGCTGGCGCTGGGCGGCTCGGTGATCGTGCCGGCGAGCTTTCCGCGGACCGCCGAAATGCTGGATCGCGCGGGGCTGCAAGTGCGAGCGCTGGACGTCTCCGAATTGATGAAGGCTGAAGCGGGAGTTACGTGCTGCAGCCTGATCTTCGATGCGTAAGTCGACCTACTGGTAGACGTTGGCTTTCTTGAAGTCTCCCGCCTTGATGTAAACGAAACCCGCGGGGTCGATCTCCCTGCGCAGCGCTTCGTTTACCTGCTCAGGAGTCAGCGCCGACACCTTGTTGTCGAGATCCTGCGAGAACTGCATGGTGCGGCCCCAGCGCTCGTCGCTGCTGAGTAAGCCCACCAGCGCGCCATCCTGCGAACGGCCCAGGACGCGCTCCTGCAGCCAGGCTTTCTTGGCCGCCGCCAGTTCCTCGGCCGTAAAGCCGCCCTTCTCCGTCTTGGCGAGTTCGTCCAGCATGCTGGTTTCCACCTTGGGAGCATTCTGCGGATTGCTGATGGCGTAGACCAGGAACTGGCCGCCATCGTCCTTGATCGGGGCGCTGAACTGCGAGCCCACTCCATAGCTCAATCCCTCTTTATTGCGGATGCGATCGGGCAGACGGGCCGAGAGACTGCCGCCGAGCATATAATTCGCCATGATCATGGCGGGATAATCGGCGCTCTCGTCGCTCATCTTGATCTCCTCGGCGCCAATCGACATGGCGTTCTGCTTATCGGGAGTTTCGACCTTCTTGTTGACCGGCGCTACCTTATGGTAGGAGGTGAGAATGCGCGCGTACTTTTCGGAGGACTTCCAGTTGCCGAAAAGCTCCTCCGCCTCTTTCAAGACGGCGTCCTTATCGAATTGGCCTACCACTGTGAATTCGCCCTCGGAGACGCCGTAGAAAAGCTTGTAAAAATTCTGCACGTCCTCCAGCGTCACCTTCTTGAGATCCTCGATACTTTCATCGGAGGTGCCGGTATAGCGCACGTCGCCGCGCGGGTACATGCTGTTCACGGTGCGCCCGAGCATTTGCAGCGCGAGTGTCTGGGGATCGCTCTTACCTTCCTCGATACCCGCGATGAGCTGTTTGCGCACTTGTTCGAACTCGGTATCCGGGAACGCCGGGTCCTTCAGAACCTCGGCCGCGAGCTTCAAAGCGCCCGCCAGATTCTCTTCGGTGGTTTGAATGTGAATGGTGGCATTGTTCACGCCTCCCGAAACGCTGATCTGCGCCTTCAGGCGATCCATCCCGTCCTGGATCTGCTGCCGCGACAACGTCTTGCTGCCGCGCATTAAAGTCGCGCCGGTCATTTCCGCGATCGCCGTTTTGCCGAAGAGCGATTTCTCATCGCCAAAGCGTGCGGTAAAGCTCGCGATCACGGTGCCGCCGCGCGTCTTTTTCGGCAGCAGCACTACCTTGACGCCGTCCGCCAGCTTGGCGTGCGTCAACCGGCTCTCTATATTGGACGGTGAAGGATCGAACACCTCGCCCGCAGAGACCGCGGCGCCGCCTTTGAAGTCCTTGAACGTTTCGGCATCGGTCGGGGTTGGGGGAATCTCCGCGCGATCGGGCGTCTTGGTGGGGATGAACTCGCCCAGGGTACGGTTGGACTCTTTCAGATAAGCCTTGGCAACGCGCTCCACGTCGGCGGGCGTCACCGCGCGCAGGCGGTTACGTTCCAGAAAGAGCATGCGCCAGTCGCCCTCGGCGGCGTACTCGGTGAGATCGAGTGCAATGGCCTGCGAGTTGGCGAATACCAGCTCGATGTTTTTGTCGATTCGCGTTTTTACGCGATCCACTTCTTCCTTGCTGGGCGGTTCCTGCGCGAAATTCTCCACTGTCTTCAGCAGGATCTGGCGGGCTTCGTCCAGGTTCTGATCGGGGCTCAACTGCGCGTACGCCATGACGTATCCAGCGTCGTGCCGGTCTTCCGAATCCATGCCCGCGCCCACCGCCTTTTTGTTATCCACCAGCGCCTTGTACAGGCGGCCGGAGGGGACGTCGCCCAGCACGCCGCTGAGAACCTGCACGGCGGCATCGTCGGGATGCATGCCGGCGGGCGTGTGGTACATGGCCATCACGAACTGCACGTCACCCACGCGCCGCAGCGTCACGGAGCGTTCGCCGTCCTGCGCCGGTTCGGTGGTGTAGGGATGGTCGAGTACGCGAGTGGGGCGCGGAATGGGTCCGAACAGCTCGTCGATCCAGGCGAGCGCTTTGGCGGGGTCGAACTTACCGGCCACTGTCAGGATGGCGTTATCGGGCTGGTAATACTTGTGGTAGAACGCCGCCAGTTTATCGATCGGCACATTCTCGATGTCCGACTTATTGCCGATGGTGGGGTGTCCGTAGGCGTGCCAGATATACGCCGTCTCGGCCACGCGCTCCTGTAGGATACGGCCGGGGTCGTTCTCGCCCATTTCGAACTCGTTGCGCACCACCGTCATTTCCTTATCGAGGAACTGCTTCTCGATGCGCGTGTTCTCCATGCGGTCGGCTTCAAAGCCAAGCGCCCACCGCAGGTTGTCGTCGGTGGCGTTGAGCGTCTCGTAGTAATTGGTACGATCCTCGGCCGTGGTGCCGTTGGACGAATCGCCGAGGATGGCGCCGTGGTCGCTCAATTCCTTCTTGATGTCGGTCCGCGTCTTGGTCTGGATGAAGTTGAGGTGCTCCAGCAGGTGAGCCATGCCGGTCTCGCCGTAGCCCTCGAATCGCGAGCCCACCAGGTACGTGATGTTCACCGTGAACTTGGGCTTGGAATCGTCGGGAAACAGCAGGATGCGGAGGCCGTTGGGCAGAGAATATTCAGTGATTCCCTCTACCGACGTGACTTTCTGGACGCCGGGAGGCAGAGTCTGGGAGAAAGCCGCGGCGGCAAGAACAAGCGCGGCGATAGCCGTGAAAGATCGTACAGTACGACGCATAAACACCTTTGTTTAGGATTGCACGGATGACAAGGAGATATCTAGATAGACGTGCCGGGCGGCCTTTGGTTTCGGATGGGCCACGCTTCGGCGCCAGGCGGGCGCCATTTTGTTAGCTGACAAAGGCCGGATGCCATCCTGCCCCACAAACCATGGACTGCCTTGGTCGATGACTCACAGCGAACTAAGAAATAGTACCCTTCCGCAGCGATACCACTAATTTATGTAGTGGCAAGGGAGTATCCGCGCCCTTACACTCGGAGAGTCCGCAGAAGGTGCGCAGTGATCGAAACTAAGAATCTGAAGAGCATGGCGCGAGAAATTGCCGAACTGGCTCTGCAGCTCGCCGCCCTCCCCGCTGACGGATTGCGCTACGACGTACAGGCGCTCAGCGACATTGAGTACGCCGCGCTGCGGATTCTGAAAGAGGCGACCGCCGCCCGCGCCGGCAACGTTCGGCCTATCGGTGAAAGCAGCGGCGTCTGGCGCGTGATGCAGCCTGGCGCGCTTCCCCGTTGACCCTTGACTCAAGCGCCTCGATTTGCCGGCGGCCCGGAGTTTTCATGCGACAACGCCACGGCGCGCCGCAAACCTATGAGCGATAGCTCCGGAATGAAGGCATCGAAGAGCCGCTCTTCTTCGAACAGACTGCCGAACCCGCCTGTTCCGACGATGGCCGGGTGTCCGTCCGCGAAGTTCTCTTCGGTAACCAGGGCGGCAAACGACCGGATGGTCGCCAGAGTCCCGTAATACAAGCCCGATTGAATGCTTTCGATGGTGGAACGGCCGAGCGCTTCCGCGGGACGAACGATTTCCACGGCCGGCAGCCGCGCTGTGTTCGATTCGAGCGCCGCCATCGACATGTGGATGCCCGGCGCGATGATGCCGCCCAGATATTCGCGCTCCTTGCTGACCGCGCAAAGCGTGGTGGCGGTCCCCAGATCGACGATCAGCAGATTGCGTCCGGGATAGCGGACGATCCCGCCGATGGCGTTCGCGATCTTATCGGCGCCCACTTCGAGTGGATTGCGATAGCGGATCTTCAGCCCCGTCTTCACTCCGGGCTGCAACACGAAGGGATCGAAACGAAAATATTTGCGGAACGCATTGCGCAGCGAGTGCACGACGTCGGGGACCACCGAACAGATCGCCGCTTCGTCAATACCGGCAGGATCGACGCCGTTTTCGCGCAGTATGGCCCGAAAGAAAGCCGCGTACTCGTCGGACGAGGCACGCACGGAAGAGGTGCGACGGAAGGTGGCGCGCAGTTCCTCGCCATCGTACACGCCGCCGAAAATCTGCGAGTTGCCTACGTCGATGCAAAGCAGCATAAGACCTAGCGCCAGGGCACGTTATCGATGAGGCGCACGCCTTCCAGGAAGACGGCGGCCAAACGGCGGCCCCATTGCTCCTCTACGTACTCCACTGCGAGGCCTTCGTGCTCGAGAATTCGCCGGACGTCCGCCGGATCCCGTCCTTCGGTGAGCGCGCGATAGAGCGCCGCCGCTTTTTCGCGTCCGGCGGGTGAGAGCCGTTCATTGCGCGAACTCTCGGCCAGCCCCGAACCGCCGCGCACGGTGGGACACGCGACGATCTCCGTGGGGATGAAGAACTCCTCCACCATCTCCCGCACGGTGCGCAACTGCTGGAAGTCCTTCTCGCCGAAATAGGCGCGCTGCACACGCGCCAAATTGAGCAGCTTCATGACCACAGTCAACACGCCTTGCAGAAAGCCGGGGCGGTGAGCTGCTTCCATGGCCGGCTCGCCGCCCGCCGGCTCCACGCGATAGCGGTAGCCGTGCGGGTATAGTTCCGTCGCCGGCGGCGCGAGCACATCGTCCACACCCAGCGATTCGAGCAGCGCCAGGTCGGCGTCCAGCGTGCGCGGATACTTTTCCAGGTCGCGCGGGTCATTGAACTGCGTGGGGTTCACGAAGATGCTGACCAGCGCGAGGGGGTTCTCCGCGCGGCAACGCTCCACCAGCGACGCGTGCCCACGATGCAGCGCGCCCATCGTGGGAACGAAGCCAATGGGGCGGCCGCCGATGGCGGCGCGGCGAGCCTGCCAGGCGGCCACGCTATTCCACACCTGCATCATTGGTAGCTCTCCCCGGGGGCAGGGAAGGCGCCTGCCTTCACCGCCGCATCGAACCGGGCGAGCGCTTCCGCCACACAAGTTGCGCCATCGGCGAACCGGCGCACGAACTTCGGGGTCTTATCGATATTCATCCCGAGCAAGTCCTGCAGCACCAGAATCTGCCCGTCGCACTCTGCGCCCGCGCCGATCCCGATGGTGGGAATGCGCAGCGCCGCGGTAATCTCCGCGCCGAGTGCGGCTGGAATGCATTCCAGCACCACGGCGAACGCGCCCAGGTCCTGCAGCGCGACGGCCTCCCGAATAATCGTGCGCCCGGCATCGTCGCCGCGGCCCTGAATGCGATAACCGCCGTAGCTGTTCACCGATTGCGGCTGGAGCCCGAGATGGCCCATTACCGGAATGCCGCTCTGCGCCATCCTTTCAATCACGTCCTGGTGGCCATCCACGCCCTCCAGTTTGACGGCGTGCGCACCCGCGCTCATCAGCACCTGCGCGGCGTCCAGCGCCGCCGGCACGCCTTTGCGATAAGTGAGGAACGGCATGTCGGCGACCACCATTTTGCCGCCGGCGCCGCGGGCTACCGCTTCGGTGTGGCTGCGCATCATCTCGATGTTGGCGGGCAGCGTGGAGGCGTGGCCGTACATGACCATGGCGACACTATCGCCAACCAGGATGGCGTCGATGGGGGTTTGCGAGAGCAGGCGCGCGAAGGTGTAGTCGTAACACGTCACCATCGAAAGCTTGCGCTTCTCGCTCTTGGAGGGGAGAAAGTCTCTAGCGAACATCGCTCGGCATCGCCTCGGTACCTGTCGAAATTCGATCAAGTCCTGGACTTACATGCAGCCCGTGGGCGGGCGGCGCGGGTCCTGAAAAAAGTCGCTGCCATACGGTCAGCGCTGGCTCGATTATAACAGCGCGACAGGAGCGCGGCACACATAGTCAAACCGCGCGAAGATAGTGGCATGCTTTTCGATCCGCGAGCGTACGGCGACGCAGTGGCCGCCATCCTGCATCTCGATGGCGACGGGCAGCGGCTCATGCCGCTGGTCTCGTCGCGGGCCGGGCGGGGCGAAGCGCTGCGTTCGATTGGCGAAGCCGGCGCCGGCAAGCTGTTTGCGCATTCGCGCGCGCCGGAAGCCGTCATGGCAGGCCTCTATCTCTATTGCGACTGCTGGAATGAGGCGCACGAAACCGCGCAGGACATCGCCACTCCCGAGGGCGCGTACTGGCACGCCATCGTGCATCGCCAGGAGCCCGATGCGGCGAACGCCGGCTACTGGTTCCGGCAGACTGGGGCACACGCCATCTTCCCTGCGCTGCGCGAGGCCGCGCTCGCCATCGGGTTGCCCGTTGGAACGCGCTGGGACTCGCAGTCCTTTGTCGAAACCTGCGAGCGCGCGCCGGCGGGTTCGGAACTCGCTCGCCAGGCAGCCGAAGTGCAGCGCGCCGAGTGGCAATTGCTCTTCGACTACTGCGCCCGGCCATGAAGAAGCAAGCGGCGCCGGCCAAACCGGCGGGCGATCTCTGGATCTACGTGGGGCTCGCGGCCGCTATTTTCGCGGCTTACGGAGCAGTGCTGCGCTTCGGCTTCGTCAGTTATGACGACCCGGTCTATATCGCCGGCAATCCACACGTGCGCGACGGTGTGACGGGAAGCGGTGTGGTGTGGGCCTTCACTCATTCGTTCGCCGGCAACTGGTTTCCACTCACCTGGATCTCGCACATGCTCGATTGCCAGTTCTTCGGTCTGGACGCGGGCGCGCATCACTTTACCAATCTGGCGCTGCACACCGCGGCCACCCTGCTGCTCTTCGCGGTGCTTCGGCGCATCACCGGTGCGCGCTGGCGGAGCGCATTCGTGGCCGCGCTGTTCGCTCTCCATCCGCTGCATGTGGAAAGCGTGGCGTGGATCGCGGAACGGAAGGACGTGCTCTGCGCCTTCTGCTGGATGCTGACACTGCTGGCTTACGCGCGTTACGTCACGCGTCCCACCGGCGCCCGTTACGCCTGGACGCTGGCGGCGTTTGCCCTGGCGCTGCTGGCCAAGCCCATGGCGATTACGCTGCCGCTGGTGCTCATGCTGCTGGATTACTGGCCGTTCGCGCGCGGCTTTCGAATTCTGGAAAAACTGCCGTTTCTGGCGCTCTCCGCCGCTGTTTCGGCGGTCACTTATGTGGCGCATGCACAGGCGAACGCGGTGATCTCTCTCTCCAGAATTCCGGTGGCGATGCGCGTGGAGAATGCTCTGATCTCGTGCGCGGTCTACATCGGCAAAATGTTCTGGCCGGGCGGGCTGGCGGTGTTCTACCCCTATCCCAAGGGATCGCTCGTGCTGCCGGCGGCGCTTGCCGGTGTGGCGCTGGCGGCGGTCACCGCCGCGGCAATCCGCTTCGGCCGCACACGGCCGTATCTGCCGGTAGGCTGGCTCTGGTATCTGGTGACGCTCACCCCGGTGATCGGGTTGATTCAGGCCGGCCAGCAGGCGCGCGCCGATCGCTACATGTATATCCCCATGATCGGCCTCTCGATCCTGCTCGCCTGGGGCGGCGCGGAGTTGCTCCAGCCCTGGCCGCAGGCGCGAATCGCTCTCCCCGCCGCGGCCTGCGCGGCCTGTGTGGTGCTCACCCACATACAGGCCGGTTACTGGGAGAACGGCGTCACGCTCTACAGCCACGCAGTGGAAGTCACCGCCGACAACTACATCGCGCGCTTCAATCTGGCGCACGATCTGCGCGCGCGCGGCGATGTGGCGGGCGCGGTGGAGCAACTGCAGGCCGCCGTGCGCATCCAACCCGAATCCGGGCTCGCGCACGACGAACTCGGCCAGCTTCTGGGACATGAAGGCCACTATGACGAGGCGCTGGCAGAATTGCGGCGGGCGGAGTCTACGCTACCCGATGACGCCACGCTCCATTACCGCATCGGCGTACTGCTTGCGAGTGCCGGCCACTCCGAACAGGCGGTGGAGGAGCTTTCGCAAGCGGCCCGCCTCGATCCCGCGAACGCCGAGGTGCATCGCAATCTCGCCATCTCGCTGGCCATGCTGGATCGCCTGCCGGAGTCGGTCGGCGAATTCCGCGCGGCCGTCAAATTGAAACCGGAGGACGCGACGCTGCGCTTCAATCTCGGGGTGGCGCTGCTGAATCTCGGACAGAAGAGCGACGCCGCGACGCAATTGGAGGAGGCGCTGCGGCTGAATCCCGGTCTGCAGGAAGCGCGCGCCGCTCTCGACGCGGCGCGCCCGTAGCGATTACCAATCCATCGCCAGCCGGACATAGGTGCGCACCGGCATGCCCGATGGCCCCTTTGCGACATCCGGCCGCTGATCGTCGATCCACGCCGTGCCCGCGATATCGAGGTGCACCCAGGGCGTATCGCCGGTGAATTCCTTGAGGAACATCGCGGCCGTGACGGCGCCGCCCCAACGGCCTCCTACGTTGGCGATATCGGCGAACTGACTCTTGAGGTAGTCCTTGTAATCGTCCTCGAGCGGCAGGTTCCACATCCGCTCGCCTTCAGCCTTGGCGGCCGCCATTACGCGGTCGCGCATGCCGTCCTCGTTGGCGAAGAGGCCCACGTTGAGATGTCCCAGCGCCACCACGACGGCTCCTGTCAAAGTGGCCGCATCCACCAGATGGGTGCAGCCCTGCTGGCGGGCGTAATGCAGCGCGTCGGCCAGAATCAGGCGCCCCTCGGCGTCGGTATTGATCACCTCAATGGTCTTCCCCGACATGGCCGTCACAATATCCCCCGGGCGCTGCGCGCGGCTGCCCGGCATATTTTCTACGCACGGCACGAAGGCGGTCACCGGGATCGACGGCTTCAATTGCGCGATGGCCCGCATGGCGCCCAGCATGGAAGCGCCGCCGGCCATATCGTATTTCATCTTTTCCATGCCGTCGGCCGGTTTGATGGAAATGCCGCCGGTGTCGAACGTCACGCCTTTGCCCACCAACCCGAGATGCGCCTTACTTTCGCCGGACGCCGGCCGGTAGCGGAGTACGATCAGCGCCGGCGGTTCGGCGCTGCCTTGCGCAACGCCGAGCAGCGCTCCCATGCCGAGCTTTGCCATCTGTTCGCGATCGAGTACTTCGCACTCCAGGTGGAACTCCGAGGCGATCTGGCGCGCGGCCTCAGCCATGTGGAGCGGCGTGAGCACGTTGGCAGGCTGGTTCACCAGGTCGCGGGTGAAGTTCTGCGCTTCAGCCAGAATCCGCCCGCGCTCGGCGGCGGCAGCCAGGTCTTCCGATGCGCCTTCCACCGCCACGGTGAAGGAATCCACAGACTTCTTGTCATTGTCCGTCTTGTAGCGATCGGGTTCGAAACAGCCCAGAATGGCGCCTTCCACCGCTGCAGAGACGTTCGCGGGTGTGGCCTGCGCGGCATCCAGCGCCAGGGCGATTTTCTTCACCGATTTGGATTTCAGCAGCCGTACGGCGGCGCCGCTCAGGCGCCGCAACTGCGGAGCGTCGAACTTTTCGGCCTTACCGGCGCCTGCCAAAACCACTCGTTTGGCAGCCACCCCTTGCGGGTGGTGGATAAGCGTCAGTTCCAGGAATTTGCCGGTAACCTCTCCGTTTTCGGCCAGCTCTCCGGCGCCGAAGCGCTCCTCGCGGGTGCCTTCGAACACCGGCACGATCAAGCCATCGGCCTGCAATTCGGAGATGGGACCCTTCGCAGTCATAATTGTCATCTCTCTGATTGTGCCCAACTTGCCGCCGGCTGGCAAATCGGAAAATCTTCCATTTTTGGAATTTTCGACACCGTGGGGGATTTGGGGGAACAACCTTTGGCTATCGCACGTCATTGTTACTACGTCGCTTCACAGCAAAGACGTGGTAGACTGGCTCGTAAGAGCAGGTGCCGGGCGTGTTTCCAAAACCTGTAACTAGATCGCGGTGGAAATCGTCCAATATTCGTAACGATCGCAGGTTTCCTAGAGGGGCTGGTGGATAAAATGGCTGACCATTCGCAACCCAATGATCCAAACGTGGACAACGCGGACGATCACTTAAGTCGGTTGCTCTGCGCCGATATCGAAGATCCGTGGTATCGCACGTTCGTCAAAAACGTCAAAGAATTCTTCAATCCACCCAAGCTGCCACCTCTTGAGGTGACATCCAAACCGGTTCCGGTAAAAGACATTTGGGGACTGTACGGCCGCAAGAAGCAGTCGTTCATGATGTCGACTGGCTTCCAGATCGCCATAGTGGCCGTCGTGTTCTTTCTCACCACCAACAAAACTGTTCAGAAGGTAGTGACGAAAACCGTGCTGTACGCGGTCGACTTGGCACCGCCCGAAGTGAAGATGAAGCCGCAACCGAAAACTTCGCAGGGCGGCGGCGGTGGCGGCGATCGTTCTCCGCTGCCGGCCAGCTACGGCAAGCTGCCGAAGTTTGCGTTGAAACAGTTTACTCCGCCCGTGGCGGTGTTCAACAACATGAACCCGAAATTGGCGATGGAGCCGACCCTGATCGGCGATCCCAACACGCAGGTGGCGAATGTCGACTACCCGCTATATGGCGATCCGCTGTCGAAATACATGACGCCTTCCAACGGCCAGGGTTCCGGCGGCGGCATCGGCAACGGCAAAGGCGGCGGTGTAGGTAATGGCGATGGCGGAGGCTACGGCCCTGGTTCGGGCGGCGGCGTCGGCGGCGGCGTTTTCCGCGTCGGTGGCGGCGTTTCGGCCCCGGTGTTGCTCTCTAAGACTGAGCCCGAATATTCCGAAGAAGCCCGCAAGGCAAAACATCAGGGAACGGTCATGCTGTACGTCCAGATCGACCCTTCCGGCCACGCCACCAACATCAGGGTGGTGAAGAGTCTGGGTCTTGGCCTGGATGAGAAAGCCATCGAAGCGGTCCAGAAGTGGAAGTTCGCCCCCGGCAAAAAGGACGGAAAGCCGGTCACCGTGGAAGCCACCATTGAAGTGAATTTCCGTCTGCTGTAACGTTCCATCCTCCTCCAAAGTAAAAACAGGCGACCCCGAAAGGGGCCGCCTGTTTTACTTTGGAGGGTTAGGGAACGAAGCGGTAGCCCACGCCATGGAGGGTCAGAAAGTGTGCCGGCGTGGTGGGATCTGTTTCCAGCTTCTGCCGCAGCTTCACCACGTGGGCATCCACGGTGCGGGTATTGGGGAAAGACTCGTAACCCCACACGGAGTTCAGCAGCAGATCGCGAGTAAGTGGACGATCCGGATTATTCAGGAAGTAAGTCAGTAGATTGTACTCCGCGGGAGTCAACTTCAGCTCGCGCTCGCGCTTGGCCACTGAGCGGCGTTCCAGATCGACGGTGACGTCGCCGAACTGAATTACTTTCAGATGTTCCGGCTGCACTCTGCGCAGCACCGCGCGGATGCGAGCCAGCAATTCGCGGCCGCTGAAAGGTTTCACCACGTAATCGTCGGCGCCGATTTCGAGCAGCAGGACTTTATCGATCTCGTCTCCCACAGCGGTGAGGATGACGATCGGCGTATTCGCGCCGGAGGCGCGCAATTTCTTGCAGATTTCGACTCCACTCATTCCGGGAAGCCGCAGGTCCACAATGAGCAGGTCGGCACGGCAGGTCAATGCCTGATGGAATCCAGTGATTCCATCAGCGGCGGAAAGAACTTGAAAGCCCTCGCGTTCCAGTAATAAGTGGATGGTATCGCGCAGGCTCTCGTCGTCATCGATGATCAGTACCTTGGCGGAGACCACCTGCACAGTTTACATCAGTGTCCTCCGACGAAACGGTTGTTAGGACACCCAAAACCGAAATTCCGCGCGTCTTTTACAAACATTTTGCAAAACTGAAACGGCGGCTGCCACTGCCGGCTCCGCGGTGTGTCAGAATGACCATGCAACGCTCGTGAACGCGCCGTTGGCGTGATAATTCCGCACGCGAAAAAACTGCTCCGCATAGCGATAATACTGCCATCCCGCGTTCCAGCGGAGCCGGGCGGAGATCGGGACGGTGACGCGCGCCATGGGCGTATCGTAGAGCAGCGGATACGTCTGGGCGATATTGAAGGCCTCCACGGCGTTGACTCCGTCCCCCTCCGGCGTCGAGCGGCCGTCGCCGAGGTCCTGCACGCGGCTATACCCCAGGTAGATCTTCACCCGCCCGGCGGCGTCGAAGCGCGCGCTCAGATTCACGAAGTGCAGATTGCTGATGTAGATCGATTGCGAGCCCGTCACCAATGCCGAATCGACGAAGTAGAGAAGGCCGCCATCGGTATTCAGATGGAGCTTCGACCAGGTGGCGGTCAAAGTCATCCAGGATCGCGGAGACCAGTCGCCTTCCGCTCCATAGCTCCGCGAGTGCGATGCGAAGGAGCTGATGGAGACGGAATTCAGGTTGGACTCCTCCGACGCGGTGGCAGCCAGCAGCAACGATCCGGCCCGGTACTGCAGGCGGCTGTGGAAGGCCTGATAGTGCTTGTCGCTCACGGGATAAATCGGCAGGCTGTTGCGCCCGAGTTCGCCGCTTGCCTGGAACGACAGCGCCTTCCCGAGTCGCCCGTGAATCCCCGCCGTGACCGCATGCAAGTGGCTGCTCTGCTGGTACGATCCGGCGGCCGGATCGCTGCCATCGGTCGAGTTCGCCACCGAGCGGAACCGCCGCGACGAGAACTCGTAGCCTACGCTGACCCCGAGCCACTTCCGTACCCGATACTTGGCGGTGAGACGGTCCGCCACGTCGCGAATTCCGAAGTATTGAAAGTGGAAGACCACCGAACTGAGCGAGCCGGGGTCGAACTGCTGGTAGGAGTTCGCATTACCATTGATCTGCACTTGGCTGAACGACGTTTCGTTGTCCACCGAGAACGGTTCGACGGGGGACCAAACCAGGTTCGTATTGGCTGCGGTAACGGGCCGGCTCGCCTCGCCGGAGACCACCACCTGCTGAGCCGGGCCAGTGGACGGCAGCGTGTTGAAGCTCTCCTCCGTCACCAGCGAACCGCGCCCCGTCCCCTGATAAGTCATGCGGCCGTTAAACGAGAGGGTTCGCCCGAAATCGCGCATCACAAAGCCGCGCCATCCGGAGGTCTCGCCGTGATCGGGCTGGGTGCGGGTCAGTCCCGGCGTGGTGCTGGCGATCTCTGTATCGTCGCGAAAGAACTCCCAATCGTGCAGCAGGTTCAGTCGCCAGCCCGCAACCTTGGCGTCGACCCCGAAACGGTATTCATCCTCCGTCCACCGCACCTTGGAGAAGAGCGGATCCGTTCCCAGGTCGTCGTTCACGAAGCTGGTCAGCGCCGGACCGTCTTCGGAGCTGCGGCTGTAACCCAGCAGAAAGCGGACGGGCGAGTGCGGCAGAAGAATCAGATCGTGGTCCTGGGTACGATGCTGGAGGTTTTCGGCGTCCACGCCGTTGGCAGTGGTCAGGCCCGGATTGAAATAGTCGCTGAGCCGCCAATTGAAGGTGTACTCGTACCAGCGGTTCTTCTCGATGTGCAGCCCCACCGATTCGTACGGATCGTTGCCGAGGCCCTGCGCCTTGAAACTGAACTGGTCGAAAAATCGCCCGTGCCCGTCTTTCGAAGCAGCTTCGACATCGCTGTCGAACAACCGCAGTCCGTTGCCGTAATTGACCTGGCTGCGATAGGACGCCCCGTTGCCCGACACCGTCACGGCCCGGTAGCCGGTTTCGAATGACTGCATGACGGTATAGCCGCCCACGGTGTCGCTGGGCGGAGTCTCAGCGGGCGCTACGGTGACAGTTTGCTGCCCCCATGAGAGCCATGCCGGGCAGCACAATAAACCGATTGCCAGATATTTCATAACGGCCCTCTCAGCGCAGGAAGAATGGATCGGCATTCGATCCGTGAATGCGGACATGACAACCCGTGCAGTTCTGATATCGCGGGTCGGCGAGATTATGGAAATTCGCAGGGAACGGCATGCCTAGCCCTGTCCTGCCGGAGCCCGATCCGTTGTGGCACTCCAGGCACATGGTGAACGCCACCGGCCGCTTCAACATCCGGGGGTTGGAGGACCCGTGCGGCATATGGCAGGTCTCGCAGCCGTCTACCCGCACTGCCGTGTGCTCGAACACGAAAGGCCCGCGCTTATCGGCATGGCAGCCCACGCACGCCTCTTCGTTCAGCGATTGCTGGCCCACCATGTGCGGCCGCTCCGCCATCCGCCAGGTGGGGGCGAAGGCACCGTGAGGGTTGTGGCAATCGGTACATTTCATGAACCCTTCGTTCACGCGATGTTTGAACGGCATGGAGAATTGCGCCTGCACCGCCCGATGGCAGCCATAGCACAGTGCCGGCTCGGCGCGCGCCAGCAAACGCGTGCTCTGAGCCGCGTTGTGGATGGAGTGGCAGGTGGTGCATTCTACCCCGGCTTGCGTATGTTCGGAATGGCGAATGCCCGCGCGGTTGAAATCGGTCGCGTGACAACTGAGGCAGCGCTCCGAGAATTCCGCGGCGGTGTGGGCGCTGGGAGAGAATATGGTGCGCACCGAAGGCTTCCGGACGTGATCGCCGCCCGGTCCATGGCAGCTTTCGCACCCGCTGCCGGTTTCGTGCTTGATAGCCATGGTCCGGGAGTGAGGGTTGCGATGGAACTGGCTGGTCTCGTCCGGGTGGCACTTCTGGCACGCGTCGCTGCCGACGAATTGCGGCGTCTGGGCGGAAGCGCCGATCGCCGCCATTGTTAGCGCCGCCATGGTCACAATCGGAATGCGGGCACGCTTCACGCGATTCTCCTATTTCCCGGCCAGGCTTTTCAGATAGGCGATCACGGCTTTGCGGTCAGACGCGCTGTCCAGGTGGAAAGCCATGTTGTTGTCCGGAATCATCGCATCGGGGTGGGCCAGCCACTTGTCGAGCGTTTCGTCGTTCCAGGTGACCTTGGCGCTGCGCAGCGCCTCGGAGTACTGGAAATCCGGCACGGAGGCCGCGGGACTTCCATAGATTTTGCCCAGGCGCGGCCCGGCTTTGTTGTTGTCCAGGTCGTGACACTTACTGCACGATTTGGTGTAGATCTCCTTGCCATGCGATACGGAATCGGCGTAGAGCAGAGAGAGTGTGGCTGCGCACATGGTAAGTACGACAGCACGAATGCGCCTGCGAGTAAGAATGGTGAAATCCATAGTTAGCCTGCGTTCCTGCCCGAAATGAGCGCCGGTACGGTGGCCGCCAATATTTGCAGATAAAGCCGCACGGAGCGCTTGCGGACCAGCACCAGGTCCAGTTCGAGCCTTTCCGAATAAGTCAGCGAATTGCGGCCTTTTACCTGCCAGAGTCCGGTTAGCCCGGGCCTGACGCTGAGTATCTCGGCGGAGAACTCCCGGTAATAACAGTCCATTTCGTCGTAAGTCAGGGGCCGCGGTCCCACTAACGCCATTTCCCCGGTCACGACGTGCCAAAGCTGCGGAAGTTCATCCACCGAGTGGCGGCGGCAGAAGGCTGCGAAGCGGCTCGTGATGCGTGGATCGCGCGGTGTCTTGACGGCCGGTACCGGCGAGCTTTCGATACGCTCGATCCATCCATACTGCGCCGCCGAACGCTCCCCGCTTCCCCACATGGTCCGCAATTTGATGAGCCAGATGCATTTCCCGCGATGGCCCGCTCGCGATAGCGCCACCAGCGGAGGACACCCGGAGAGCAGAGCCACAAGGATGGTTGCCGGCGCCAGCACGGGCAGTAGCAGCAGAAGCATAAAAAAAGCCGCCAATCGTTCGGCTACCGTCACTAACGTCCAGAAGCGGTGGCGCGATGCCGATAGGTCCGGACGTTCGAGCGAAGTTACCGAAACCGAAGTTGCCACTAATGCGCGTCCTCCCTGTCGACAGAGTAACGAATGCCTCTTTGGCAATAGTCCGGATTGCGTGAAAAACCTGTAAACATCCATGATGGGGTTTGCCCGTCCGTCTTATCCTAGGGGGATGGCCGCCCTCGCACTCGCAATCCGCAATCTCGCCAGGAGTCCCGCCTTCGCCGCCATCGCGATCTTCACTTTGGCTATCGGAATCGGCGCCAATACCGCCATCTTCAGCGTTGCCAATGCGCTCCTTTTGCGCCCACTGCCCTATAACCACCCTGACCGCCTCGTGCTCCTCGACCTCCGCCGCCCGGACTCCACCACCGGCGTGAGCCCGCTCTCCTGGCCGCGCTTCCGCCAGGTGAGCGCCGGCCAGCATTCGTTTTCCAATCTGGCTGCTATCACCAACGAGAACTTCACCCTCACCGGCCGCGGCGAACCGGAACAACTCGCCGCCGCGCGCGTCACCTGGACGTTTTTCGATACGCTCGGCGTCCGCATGGCCGCCGGCCGCGCCTTTCGCGCGGCGGAGGATCTTCCCGGGGGCGACAACGTGGTGGTGGTTTCCGCCGGCCGATGGACGGTGGGCGACCATCTCACGCTCGATTCGAAGGACTACACGGTCGTCGGCGTGCTGCCGCGCGGATTCCAGTTGGGACTGATCGATTCCGGCGTGCAGGTGTATGCGCCGCGCGTCTTCGAACTGAATATCGTCACGCCCGCACAGGTCGAAGCCGGCGTGGGGTTCCTCGATTTCGTGGCCCGTCTGCGCGACGGCGTTTCCATGAGCCAGGCGCAGGCCGAAATGAATCTGCTTTCGGCGCAATACCGCCGCGACCATCCGGCTGCCCCCGATGCCGGCTCCGATACCGCCATCGTGATGGGCAATCTGCGCGACCGGATGGTGAGCGGCGTCCGTACCGCCGTGCTGATTCTGTTTGGCGCCGTGGGCCTGGTGTTGTTGATCGCCTGCGCGAACGTGTCGAGCCTGCTGCTTTCGCGCTCTCTCGGACGGCAGCGTGAGATGGCGGTGCGGATGGCGATCGGTGCGCCGCGCGGCGCGCTGGTGCGGCAACTGCTCACCGAGAGCCTGGTGCTGTCGCTCGCCGGCGGCGCCATCGGTATCGCCCTCAGCGCCTGGGGGACGCGCGCCCTGGCTGCCATGGCGCAAGGCGGCCTGCCGCTTGCTTCGGAGATTCGCGCCGATTTCACCGTGCTGGCATTCACCTTCGCCATCTCGCTCTTCGCGGGCGTGCTGTTTGGACTCGCGCCCGCCCTACACGTCTCACGGCCCGATCTCAACTCGATCCTGCGCTCCGAAGGCCGTGGCGCCACGGCCGGCCGGGCGCGCAATCGCTTTCGCAACGGGCTGGTGATCTCGCAGGTGGCGCTCTCTACCATCCTGTTGATCGGCGCCGGACTGCTGCTGCGCAACTTCGTGCAACTGCGCCGCGCCAGCCCGGGGTTCGACCCTGGCCATCTGCTCACCATGAACATCACGCTGCCGCCCGTGCGCTATTCCACCGGGCCGCAGATGATCTCCTTCTTCGACGAGTTGCGGCGCCGGGTGAACGGCCTGCCAGGCGTACAATCGGCCGCCCTCTCCTCCGCGCTGCCCCTCAACACCGTGCGACTTTCGCCGGCGCTGCCCGAAGGGCAACCTGCGATCCCACTCGCCCTGCGCCCGCTCTTCAATATCCAGACGCTGAGCCCGGGATACGTCGCCGCCATGCGGGTGCCGCTGCTCGCCGGACGCGAATTCGATGAGCACGATGTGCAACCGCCGCGCGTCCTCATGATCAATGAGACTCTGGCGCGGAGCTTTTGGCCCAACCAGAACCCCATTGGCAAGCGCATTGTGGTGGGCCGCGCAACCGAGGGCTGGGAAGTAGTGGGCGTGCTCGGCGATATCCACAACACCGCGCTCGCCACTGAGGTGCGGCCGGAAATTTACATTCCTTTCGCGCAACTCCCCTGGGCGTCCATGAATCTGCTGGTGCGCACCGCCGGCGATGCGGGCGCGTATACCGCCGCGGTCCGCCAATGCGTCTTTGGGGTCGATCAGGACCAGCCCGTCACCCGCGTGCGAACTATGGGGGATGTGCTCTCCGATGGCGCTCGCGAACAGCGATTCGTCACCACGCTGCTGGGCGGCCTGGCGGCCATTGCGCTGCTGCTGGCGCTGGTGGGGATTTACGGTGCGGTCGGCTATTCAGTGAGCCAGCGCACGCAGGAAATGGGGATTCGGCTGGCCCTGGGTGCAGACCGCCGGGACATTCTCCGGCTGGTGGTCATCCAGGGTGTCGCGCCGGCCTGCATGGGGATTGCGATCGGCCTGGCGGCGTCGCTTGTGCTCACGCGCCTGATGGTGAACATGCTTTACCACATGAGCGCCACCGACCCCACTACCTTCCTGACAAGTACGTTGCTGTTCGCCGCCGTTGCCATGCTCGCGAGCTACATTCCGGCCCGAAAAGCGACGCGCGTCGACCCCGTCGTGGTGCTGCGGGAATCGCTCTAGAGGGGATTGAGCCGAGTCACTCGGCCCACTTCACCCACGACATTTCATACGGTATGAGGGCATCTTCGTGGAATGGCACCACCCGCACGGAGAAGCCGCAGGATCCGCTCTGCCCGCACTCTACTTCTCCCTCATAAAGGTGATCCGCGCCCGTCGATTCCCGTAGCGCCAGGTCCGCCTGTGTCCCCTTGCCGATCTCTCCCTCTCCGTTCAAACTGCCGTAGTGCGCCTGCACGCGCACTTCACACGGGGAGAGGCTGCCCAGCATCACACGCGCCCAAATCTTCACCTTCGAGCCCACCTGGAACTCACTCTTGCCGTCGTCAATATGCATCGAGGTAATGCGCACCTCGGGTCCATGAACGCGCAGCCGCTTCCGCCACCCCATCAATGCCTGCACGCGGCTCTTGTCGCCGGCCAGCCGGAGATGCCGGCAGGCGGCCGGGATGTAGAAGCGCTCGGCATACTCCGCGACCATGCGGTTGGTGCTGTAAACCGGGGAGAGCTTCTTCATCGACGCTTTCATTTTGGCCAGCCAGCCCCGCGGAATCGCGCCGGCATCGCGATCGTAGAAGAGCGGCACCACGTCGTTTTCCAAAATGTGGAAAAGCGCGGCGCACTCCACCTGGTCCTGGTAATTCACGTCGCTGTACTCTTCGCCGTTGCCGATGGCCCAACCCACCTCGCGGTCGTAGGCCTCGTCCCACCATCCGTCGAGGATGGACAGGTTCAGCCCGCCGTTCGCCAGCAGTTTCATGCCGCTTGTGCCGCTGGCTTCATTGGGACGGCATGGCGTGTTCAGCCACACGTCCACCCCCTGAACCAGGTAGCGCCCCACCGAGATATCGTAGTCTTCCAGGAATACCACGCTGCGCCGCACCTGAGGCTGGCGGGCGAAATGGACAATCTGCCGGATGAGTTCCTTGCCCTCGGTATCGTGAGGGTGGGCTTTGCCCGCGAAGAGAATCTGTACCGGCCGGTTGGTATCGGTAAGAATGCGCTTCAAACGTTCCATATCGCGCAACAGCAGAGTGGCGCGCTTGTAGGTGGCGAAACGGCGGGCGAAGCCGATGGTCAGGGCCTCGGGCGAAAGCACCGAGCCGGCTTCGGTGATCTCGGCGTCTGTACCACCTCTCTGCCGGATCTGCGCCGCCAGACGTGCGCGCGCATAGTTGACCAGCCGTTCCCGGCGGATTTCATGCACCCGCCACAACTCCCGGTCCGGAATGCGGTCCACGCGCTGCCAGAGCGCGGAGTCCACCGGCCGTTCTCCCCACTGCGGACCCAGATAGCGGGTGAGCAGCGCGCTCATCTCCATCGAGATCCACGAGCGGGTGTGAATCCCATTCGTCACCGAACCGATCGGCACCTCATCCAGGGGATAGCCGCTCCACATCTGGTGGGCCATCTTGCGGGTGACCTCGCCGTGCAGTCGCGCCACGCCGTTGCTGTAGGAACTGTGGCGGGCAGCGAGGTACGCCATATTGAAAGACTCGCCCGAGTCGGACGCGTTCTGCCTTCCGTACGCCAGAAACTCCCCGACTCCGAAGCCGAGACTGCGGAAATATTCGTGGAAGTACTTGTCCACCAGAGCCGGATCGAAGCGGTCAAACCCCGCCGGCACCGGCGTATGGGTGGTGAAGATGTTGCCCGCAGCGGCCATGACTCGCGCTTCGTGGTAAGAGAGCCCGAGTTCCTCCATGATCATGCGGGTCCGCTCGGGTCCCAAAAACGCCGAGTGCCCTTCATTCATGTGACAGACGGTGGGCCGTATGCCCAACGCGCGCAGCGCCCGCAGGCCGCCGATGCCGAGCACGATCTCCTGCTGCATGCGAAGCTCGCGGTCGCCGCCGTACAATGCGCCCGTCACCCGCCGGTCTTCCACGCTGTTTTCGGCCACATTCGTGTCCAGCAGGTAGAGTGGAATTCGCCCTACCTGGGCTTTCCAGACTTGTGCCGCCAGCCTTCTGCCGGGAAACTCCACGTGCACGGTCAGCGCTTTCCCGGGACCATCCTCCATCAGTTGGATCGGCAGGTTGCGGAAGTCGTTGACCGGATGAGTCTCCTGCTGCCATCCGTCGGCATTCAGATATTGATGGAAGTACCCGCCCTGGTAGAGCAGACCGACGCCGATCAGGGGCAAACCGAGATCGCTGGCCGACTTGAGGTGATCTCCGGCGAGTATGCCCAGACCGCCGGCATAATTGGGAATGCACTCCGTCAAGCCGAACTCCGCTGAAAAGTAGCCGATCCGGATATCCTTCGCTTCCGGGTGCGCTCCCGCGAACCAGCCGGCGCCGGCCAGGTAGTCGTCCAGATCGGCAGACGCCCTGTCCATCTGCGCCAGAAAAGCTTCATCGGCGGAAAGTTCGACGAGGCGCTTCTGATCGATGCGGCCAAGAATCAGGCGGGGATTGTGCCCGGTCTCTTCCCACAGGTCGGGATCCATGGTGCGGAAGAGTTCGATGGTCGGGTGATTCCAGGACCATCGCAGATTCAGTGACAATTGATTCAGGCACTGCAGGCGAGGCGGCAGGCAGGGAATGACATGATAGCCGTGGACTTTGGTCATACGCTTCCAGTTCCAGCATAGCTTCATTTGCATCTATTAGGGTATCGTTATCCGATTCATCTTGCTTGCAAGTGCCATTTTTGACGTCATAATAAGTAACAATGGCGGACCGTGGTAAGGTATTGGCCGGCCTGCTGGCGCTATCCGCGTGTTACGCGCAAACTCCGGCTCGCCCCGAGTTTGAAGCTGCGTCCGTGAAGCCTTCCGTACTTCCAGACGGCGGCGCGACCTATATGTTCTGTCGCGGCGGACCGGGCACGGCCGATCCGGGTCTCTTCCGCTGCGAGAATTCCAGCCTGGCAAACCTCATGAACCGGGCCTACGAGCTGGGGCCGAATCAACTCTCGGCGCCCGATTGGATCGGCGCGGCTCGGTTCGATATCGATGCCAAAGTGCCTCCCGGAACCACGCCGCCACAATTCGGCGCGATGCTCCGGAACCTGCTGGCCGACCGGTTCAAGCTGGCTGTCCATCAGGAGAAGCGGGAAGCGCGGGAGTACCGGCTGGTCACGGCGAAGGACGGTCCGAAGTTCCAGCCCGCAGCCCGGCAGCAACCGGACACCCCGGGCGATGCGGCGCAGGAACCGTCCGCTGCCAAGTCGCTCCCCTTTGACCAAGCCGGCTATCCCACTTTCGAGCCTGGTGAAAGCGGTACCAGGAGCACGTTCAACGGCCGGACGCGCATGCAGGAACCGCGCATGACCATGCCCAGGCTGGCCGCCATCCTATCCGGTTACTTCCACGCGAACGTGGCCGACGCCACCGGCCTCAAGGGCGATTATGCGATCGGCCTCTTCTGGATTCTGGACTCCGCTCCCAGCGCCGGACCGGCCGACGACGCCCCCGGTCCCACGCTGATTCAGGCCCTGCAGAAGGAACTGGGCCTGCGCGTGGAGAAGACCGCGGGCGGGACCACCGATGTCCTGGTGATCGACCATGCCGAAAAGGCGCCTGCCGGGAATTAGCCGCTCTGTTACTGCGCCTTACAAGGCAGTCCGAGCGCGGCGTCGATCACGATCTGGATGTCGGCCACGTTTATTACTCCATCCTTATTCAAGTCATGGGCGGCGGTAGCGCCGCCGAGCGATTCGTTGACCAGTGCCTGCACGTCGGACACGGTGGTGGTCGGAGCACCGGTAACGCTGCAGTGGTAGACCACCGTCCCGACCGTCAGCGAGATTGACGCCAGGCTCGAATTCGACGCGTTGTCCCAGGCGATCGCGGTGAGCGGCCGCGTACCGTTCGGCCCGGACACGTTCGAGAACGCCGCCTGATACCTGCCATTCCCCGCCGGGGTCGCAACGACGGACTCGCCAGCCTCCAGCACACCGTCTCCGTTCAAATCGAACGACACCGTTACGCGATTCACCTGCCCGTTGTCGGATGCAGCGACGTTGACCGTCAGATTGCCTCCTGGCGCGACGCTCGAGTTGCCACCTGGAGATGTGATTGCGACTGCGGGCGGGACGGTGTCCAACGGCCCATTCTGCGCGATGTAATCGAGCAACGTCTCTTCCGGGTCCATGATCCGCATTACCGACGGGTTCCCCTCGCCGCGGGCTTCGCCGAGCGAGGTAGACAGGTGGAACATCACGTCTGAGAAGTTGAACTGTAAGTGAGCGTAATCGTCGAACGTCGGATCTGTCGCTGTGGAGTAATGGGTAATCGGCGGCGTCGGCGTGCAAACTAACTGCCAGGAGTAGCTCATGACGCTCAGATACTGATTGCCCTTGTGGGAGGTATGGTCCGTTCCTCCATGCCGGAGCCCCAGCGTATGGCCTAACTCGTGCGATGCTGTCTCCGATTCCATACACGGGTTCGGCGGAACCCCCTGAAACGCTCCCATCGCCCCCACCGATACGATGGCGTCGTTACCAGGGAGCGAGTTGTTGTCCGGACTTGGGGCGAAGGCCACCTCGGAGTTGCCAGTGGACCCTTCCAGAAACACCACGCTATCGCCAATAGATGGCAGAGTCGTGAACGGCGAGCCCAGGTTGAGAATTAGTTTGCCCGTGTTGCCGTCGACGGCCAGGGACGAAATCTGCCGCACCGTGGCGGCAGCATTTCCCGTGGTGACCTCGACGAACGCTCCTTTCGGCAGGGATGGCACGTTGGCCGGCGGTTGATCGATTTCGATGGTATTGGCGTCGAAAACTTGATCGATGCTGTCGAGGTAAGGCGTGTCCGGATAGTTCGGAATGAAGTCCTGAAATGGCGAGAAGAGTATATAGTGGAACGCCAGGAGGCGCGCGTCCTTGTCCGCCGCGCCGAAATAAGTGTCCTTGATGTCCTGGTAAGGGCGCACGATTGTGTTCGGCACAGTAAGTCCGGGCTGCCCGAAATACACCACGCTAGGAATGGACATAGGGTCGTTCGCCGCCGTCACCACGTTTCCACCGTGCGAGGCCCCTACACCGAGATTTATGGAGAGCGGCAGTCCCAGCGAATCCAGGCCGCGTCCGGCATCGACATGCGGCACGATCCCAGCCTTGATATCGATGGGGTTCGCTCCGTCGATGCGCACGCCGTAGTTGGCGCCGCTCAGTGCCTCGGCATTGCGGAAGTTCCCTTCGAACTGCGAGTAAGTGCCGGCGATATCGGACGAGAATACGCCGCCCGCGGGCTGTAACAGCGTGAAGTTGCTGGTTCCCACCCAGTCCACCTGTATCATCACGTCTCGCGTGAACGGGTCGACGCCAAAAGCGGACAGGTCTAAGTCGACGACGCCATCCTGATCCATGTCGATGCCGGTCGTCTCCCAGTGGTCGAGCAGGCCGTCCTGGTCGGAATCGAGATGATTGGCGCGCACCACGATCTGGCCGTTATTGGTGCTCGCCCAAAACGCGACGCGATGATCGCCGCGCCGCATGGTGCGGATGCCGCCGCTTTCATCGTGAGCGGCGTTGGCGATGGGGTCGTACACGCCGATGCCGGTGACCGTATCGCCCCCGATCCTGTCGCCGATCTGCACTACCGGAATCGGTGTGAATGGATGGTATACGCGCGCCGTTCCGGCAAGCTGCGTCTGCACATCCACGCGGATGGTCCACAGTCCCTGTTGCGCGGAGAAGAGCAGCGGCGTGCCCGGCAGCATGGGATTATCGCGGCTCGCGCTGCTGGGCGTGGCGATGAAGGAGATCACGAAGGAATCGCCGTCGATTCCGGCGGCGCCGAAGTCCACATTCGCCACTCCCACCCGGCTGTCGGCGCCGTAGGAGGCGATGGTGATGGGGTTGCCCGAAGCGTCGAATCCCAGTTCGGCGGCTGACTTACAAATCTCGGCGAGATCGCAGATGCCGTCGAGATTTCCCTTGCTGGCGGCGCGGTCGGCGGCCACGTCTTCCACTCTCGTGCCGGTGATGCGAAGGATCTTCGCGCTGCCGAAGCCGGCCCCTTCATCGATGGCAACGAAGATGCCCGGGCCATTGGTAGTGCCGATGGCCGCGGCGCCCACGGCATCGACATTTCCCTGAAAGGCGACGATCCGGCCGTCGCGGCTGATGCCGGGATCGTTGTCGAGCGAGACCCAGTGATTATTGGTGTCGGCGACCACAAAAGGGCTGCCCAAGCCCGGCGGGTAAACCAAAATCTGCTGGTTTGACTGCGTACCCGTCCCGCCCACCTGCACCACCACCGTTCCGTCATCGGCGATCATCGGCTTGGGATTGCCCGAAATAATCGTCCGTTCCACGATGGTGCCCCCGCCGTGCGGTGCGTAGCCCAGTACCTTGGTGGGAGTGGGGTGAAACGCCGTGAAGACCACGTCGCCATTAAGGTTCACCGCGGGGTTCGCGAACACCGCATCGTAAGTGCGGCTCGGGCCGCCGCGGGCCGTGTACGCAAACGAATCGTTGGCGGTGGCGGTATACAGACGAATGCTGGTGGTCGCCGGGCTGGTAGTGCCGATGCGGTCTTCGCTCACCACCTGATGGTTGGCGCTGATCTGTACGTCGGGGCTGATGATGTCGCTTGAACCGAAGCTTTCGCTGGGATTGAAATTGGTCACGCCGGCGGCCGTGGCGCCGTACCAGAGCGCGTTGCCGGCGGAGGTGGAACCTTCAAACGCTACTTCGCGGACATCGTTAATGGAAGGTCCGCTCCCCAGACTCGTGAAGGTGGCGCCGGTTTTCGCGACCACGTAATATTCGTAAGACTTTCCCGGAATCGGATTCTGGGCGGTTCCCGGTACCGCCAAGACTATAAGCAGAGACAGGAATCGAGAGGCGCAGATTCTCATTGTCACGAGAGTATACCAAAGGCTGCCCCGAAATCAGCTCCAACCCCAGGCGCTTTTCGGTATCGTTCGATACCCCTCACGGGCGGCGGCGCCGGGGATTGGCTTTGGCCTCACAATCGAGAGGCTGCCTGCCGGCCCGCGGTAGTGTCCAGCACACCCATAACTAGCCCTTCGAAGGTACACCTTATAGAGGAGGGGTCCAGTGTTCAGCACAAGCAGGTTAGTTGTAGGTGTTCTTGTAGTAGCATGCGGCTTACTGTGGGCGCAGTTTGGTGCTTCGTTGCAAGGTACGGTGACCGATCCATCCGGGGCGGTGGTTCCGAAAGCTACCGTCACGCTGACTAATAGCGAGACCCAGCAGAAGTTAACCACCGCCAGCAGCGGAGAGGGATTCTATCGGTTCACCAACCTGGCGCCGGGCACATACTTGCTGAGCGCGGAAGCGCCCAACTTCCAGAAGGCGGAAGTGAACGTAGCAGTGCAGGCGGAGCAATCGCAAGGGCAGAATATCTCACTATCGCCCGGCACGGTCACGCAGACCGTCAACGTAAGGGCTGAGCAGCCGACACTCGTGCAGACGGAGAATGCGCAGATGGGACAGGAGATCACCACGCGCGAGGTGGAGAGCCTTCCGCAGTTCGGCCGCGATCCTTACGAGCTGCTTCGTCTGACGCCGAACACCACGGCCGACATGGCACGTTCGGGCAATGGAAACTCGGTGTTTCTGCCCAATACCACCGGCCCCGGCGGATCCAACTACTCGCTTTTTCAAACGGAAAATATGGTGCCGGTATCGGCCAACGGACAGCGAGTTTCCAATAACGACTACATGCTCGATGGGGTGAGTGTGAATAGCCTGGGGTGGGGCGGCGCGGCGGTGGTCACGCCCAACCAGGAATCCGTGAAGGAAATGCTGGTGCTCACCAACGCCTATTCCGCGGAATGGGGACGGAATTCCGGCGCGCAGATTTCTGTGATTTCGAAAAACGGCACAGATCAACTCCACGGCAGCGGCTTCTTCAAGTACGACTCTCCCAGCCTGAACTCCTACAATCGCTGGGGCGGACCGGCGGGCATGCCACCGGTGCGCGATAACAACTTATACCGCCAGTTTGGCGGCAGCCTGGGCGGACCTATCGTGCGCAATAAGTTGTTCTGGTTCCTTTCCTATGAGGGGCTGCGGCAATCCACCACCGCGTATTCCGACCAATGGATTCCCACCAGCCAGTTTATTCAGTCGGTGGTTGCCGCCCGCCCGAACAGCGTATCGGCGCAGATTCTCCAGGCATCCGGAATCTCGCCGCGAGTGGTCAACGTACTGAGCCTGCCGTGCCCCGCGGGATTCGGCGCCGGCACCTGCCAGCAAGTGGCGGGCGGGCTCGATATCGGGTCCATCCAGGGCCAGGCGGGCGCCTACACCAACACCAATGGCGCCGGTAACGGACTGGACGGCATTCCGGATATCCAATTTGCCGAAGTCTCCGACCCCAGTACGGTAAGTGGGAATCAATATAACGGACGGCTGGATTACAACATTACCAACAGCGACGTAGTCTTCCTGAGCACTTACTTTACAAAATTGAATCAGGTCGCCGCCGACCCCTCTACCGGATCTGAGCCCATCGCGGACGTGAACTTCCAGCCGCTGAATACCGCGGTCACCGGCGCTTACATCCACACCTTCTCGCCGACCCTGGTGAACCAGGCGAAGGGCAACTTTACGCGATTTGCCGCCGACCAGGTGTCCTCCAACGCGGGCGTGGTGAACTGGGGGATTCCGCGGCTGGAGGTACAGGGCTTTCCGTTCGGGAGGCTGGAGATTGGGCCTCCGTGGAGCCCCGACACGCCCGGCGTGTTTGCGCAAAACACCTTCGAGTTCCGCGACATCGTGAGCAAAGTGCAGGGCAATCACGGACTCAAGTTCGGAGTCGAAATCCGCCGCGAGCAGGACAACAACAGCCTGATAGGCGGGGCTCGCCCGGACTATGTGTTTCAGGGTATCTGGGATCTGGCCAACGGCGCTCCCATTTACGAAGGCGTCGACGTGAACCCGGAGACCGGCGGAGCGCCCAACGCGGAACGCGGTCTGCGAACCCCCTACTACGGCCTCTTCGTACAGGACGATTGGAAGGTGCGGCCCAATCTTACGGTCAACCTCGGGCTCCGCTGGGAGTACTTCAGTCCGCCGAACGAAGTAAATGGCACGCTGAGTAACTTATACTTCGGTTCCGAAGGTCTGGCGAACTCCACGGTGCATCTTACCAGCCAGTTTTACCGGCCCGACTATACCAATTTTGCTCCACGCTTCGGATTCGCCTGGTCGCCCTTGCCGAAAAATCATAATTTCGCGGTGCGCGGCGGTTTCGGCGTCTTTTACGATCGCATTCCGGAGACGCTCTTCGGCAATGCGGCCCAGAATCCACCATACTTCGCGTCGCTCGGAATCTGTTGCGGAAATGCCGGCAGCCCGTTTGTGGGAGGCCAGATTCTCTATGCGAAGGGGGCAAACAACCAGCCCACCAGCTTTCCCATCAATCCCCTGCTGGCGTCGGGCATCAACCCCGCGACCGGCGGGCCGAATCTCGGGTCGGTAGAGATTTACGGAACGCCGCAGTACATGCCGAGCCCCATGGTGTATGTCTACTCCATGGATTTCGAGTATAAGTTGCCGGGGCAGATGGGCCTCGATGTGGGGTATTCGGGTAGCGAGGGCCATCACCTGATTCGTCTGGTCAATCAAAACTACCTGTATGCCAACAATCCCGCCTGGAATGCGGTTTACTTCCCCATGCCGGACGATAACTCGAATTACAACGCAGCGCTCGTGACTCTGCGGCGCCCCCTGGCGCAGGGCTTGCAAATGCTTGTCAATTATCGTTGGGCCAAGAGCTTGGATGAGTCGTCTTTCGAGGGTCCTGGTTTCGTGACCAATCAGACCTGGCCGCAGAATAATCGTCTCAATTGGGGGCCGTCGGACTATGACGTGTCGCATCTGGTCACCGCGTCGGCGGTATGGACCATTCCCTCGCACTTCGCCCGGAAATCGCTCCTGGCGCGTATTGTAGGCGGCTGGGAATTAGACCCGATCGTGCAATGGCACTCGGGATTTCCGTGGACTCCGGTGATCGGCCAATCGGTCCAAACGCCCGGTGGACCGTCGCTCGGGCCAATCCGGCCCACGGCTTACTTCGGCGGCGCTGGCGACAGCCAGTCCATCGATGCCTACAAGACCGGCAGCAACTTTCCAAACGGCGGCGCCAAATACTTCGACCTCACCGATGTGGGGCCGCCCGGAATCGGGCGCAACTCGTTCCGCGGGCCGCGCTACTTCCAGATCGACTTGAGCTTTGCCAAGAATACCCGCTTGCCATGGTTCCGCGAGAATTCGAACCTGGAGCTGCGCGCGAATTTCTTCAACATATTCAATCAATTGAATCTGGCGCCGCTGAACTTCAACGATCAGGGGACGCAGCCTGGCAATCCGCTCTTCGGTATTTCCAGCGCGGGGCTGGCGGGGCGCGTGGTGGAGTTACAGGCGCGTTTCTCATTCTGAAGCGCGCCCGAATCCGCTTACTGCACGATCTCGTAGGTCACACTTACGTTGGCATGGACGTCGATACTTCCAGGCTGAATGGGGCCGGATTGGGAGGCGGTAAGTTCCACCTGCCGGCCGGGGGAGACTACCACCGGTTCCTCCTCCTCCACCTGCAGTACCCGTCCGAGTTTCACGTGTAGTCTGTCGGCCAATGCGGCAGCGGCGGCATGGGCCTGGTCGGCCGCTTTGGCGAGAGCCTCGGCGCGCGCCCCGTTCTCGTCCCGCAGGCCGAAGCTCAAGCGGTTGACGGTGCTGGCGCCGGCGCGCGTGGCGGCGTCGATCAGCTTAGGCAACAGCGACAGATCGTCTAGTTCGATTCGCACGGTGTTGTTCGCGGTATACCCTTCGATGGCGGGCGGACCGCTCTTCGGATACTGAAACCGCGGAATCACGGAGATGTTCACGGAGTGGATATTGGCCGCCGGCAGCGCTTGCCGCAAGCCATCCAGCAGTGCCTTAGACTGGCGCGCGTTCAGCTCGGCGGCAGCCTGTGAAGTGGCGGCCGACGTAATCACGCCGGCGTCCACTTGCACGCGATCCGGCGTACGCGAGATGCTGCCCTCTCCATGCACGCGCACAGAGGGTGGAACCGCAACTTGCTGGGCGGCCGCCGTCATCGCGATGACGCCCAGAATCGGCCAGCGAATCACGTATCAAGTGTAACCCTGCGGCGTGGTCCCGATCCGAACGAAATGGTACGGTGAAAGCGGCGATTTATGCTCTCCCGGCGGGAATTTCTGGCGATAACTGCGGCCGCCTGCGGTGCGCGGGCCGACACCACGCGCCGTTCCCTCTCGCCATCCGACGACGCCTTTCTCGACGACCTCTCGCGGCGCGCCTTCCGCTTCTTCTGGGAGCAGTCCTCTGCGCAAACCGGTCTGGCGCTCGACCGCGCGCGCAATTTTCCCGCGCAGAATCCGGGGGCCGCCACCGGCGTGGCGAGCGTCGCGTCCACGGGCTTCGGTCTGACCGCGCTTTGCATCGCATACCGGCGCGCGTGGCGCCCGCCTGTGGAAATCCACCGGCGCGTGCGCGCCACTCTGCGCCATCTCTGCGATGAGCAGGAGACCGTCCACGGCTGGTTTTACCATTTCGTCGACGCGCAGAGCGGTGCGCGTGTGTGGCAGTGCGAGCTCTCCACCATCGACACGGCCCTGCTGCTGGCCGGTGTCCTCACGGCGCAGCAATGCTTCGCGAGCGACCACGACATCGTGCGCATGGCGCAACAAATTTACCAGCGGGTCGATTTTCCCTGGATGCTCGACCCCAAGAGCAACTGCATCCGCATGGGATGGATGCCGGAATCGGGCTTTCTGCGGGCCCAATGGCGCGGCTACTTCGAGAATCAGATTCTGTCGGTGCTCGCCATCGCCTCTCCCACGCATCCCCTTCCGCTCGACACCTGGTACGCCTTCCGCCGCGACCCCGTGGTCTTCGAGGACTATCGCTTCGTGGGCAGCGGTCCTATTTTCACGCACCAGTATTCGCAAGCGTGGCTCCAACTGGAAGGCCTGCGCGACGGCGCGCCGCTGCTCTGCGATTACTTCCGGAATTCCGCCGTCGCCACCCTGGCGCATCGCGAGTTCTGCCTCAGTTTGCGCGGCATGTTCCCGGGTTATTCGGAGAACGTCTGGGGAATCACGCCGTCGGATAGCGACATCGGGTATCTGAGTTGGGGCGCGTTCTCGCGGCGCGATGTGGATGGCACGGTCGTCCCGTGCGCGCCCGGCGGTTCCCTGATGTTCACTCCGGAGATCTCGCTTGCGGCGCTGCGCACCATGTACGACCGTTTCGGCGACCGCATCTTCGGACCGTACGGTTTCGCCGACGCCTTCCACCCGCTTACCGGATGGGTGAATCCCGACGTGCTGGGAATCGATCTCGGCATCATGCTGTTGAGCGCGGAGAATCTGCGGGCGCGTTCGGTTTGGAACTGGTTCGGCAGCCAGCCGGACATTCGCCGCGCCATGGGCCGCATTTTCCAACCCATCGGCGCGTAAGTGTACAATCGGGCAAGCGTGGAGAAGACTCAGCGTAATCTCGCCATCGACGCTTATCGCGGCCTCGTCATGCTGCTGATGATGGCGGAGGTAATGGATTTTACGCGCGTCTCCAAGCTGCTTCCCGGGAGCGCCTTCTGGCATTTCCTGCGCTTCAATCAATCGCACGTTCTCTGGGCCGGATGCTCGCTGCATGACACCATTCAGCCCGGCTTCTCATTTCTGGTAGGCGTCGCGCTGCCCTATTCGGTGGCCGCGCGGCTGAGCCGCGGCGGCACGTTTCGCCCTCTCTTTTTCCACGCGCTCTGGCGCAGTCTCCTGCTGGTGGCGCTGGGAATCTTCTTGCGCTCCACCGATAAAACGCAGACGTACTTCACCTTTGAAGACACGCTTTCGCAGATCGGGCTGGGCTATCCATTTCTCTTTCTGCTGGCATGGCGGCCGCCCAAATGGCAGTGGACCGCGCTCGCTGCCATCCTCTTCGGCTACTGGCTGGCGTGGGCGCTCTACCCGCCGATTCCGGGCGTGTTCACGGGCTTCCTGGCACATTGGAACAAGGGCAACAATTTCGGCAACGCGTTCGACGTCTGGTTCCTCAATCTCTTTCCGCGCGTCCACCCCTTCGTGCAGAACGATGGCGGATATCTCACCCTCAGCTTCATTCCGACGCTTGGCACCATGCTATTCGGACTCGCCGCCGGACGGTGGATGCGCAACCTGCAGTCAGGTCTGATGCGCCGTCTGTTGTCCGCCGCCGCCATCGGTATCGCCGCCGGACTGCTGCTGCATTTCGCCGGCATCTGCCCCATCGTCAAACGCATCTGGACGCCGGCCTGGACGCTGTTCAGCGGCGGCCTGTGTTTCCTTTTTCTGGCCGCCTTTTATTGGGCCACGGAAGTGAAACGCTGGCGCCGGTGGGCGTTTCCGCTGGTGGTCATCGGCATGAATTCCATCGCGGCGTACGTGATGGCGCACTATGGCGAGGAACTCTTGCCGCAGACGTTCGCGATCCATCTGGGTCCGCACTTTTTCGCGTTCCTGGGTGCGGCATACGAGTCCGTTCTGCGTGGACTCGCTGTGCTGGCGTGCTACTGGGCGATCCTGTGGTGGATGTACCGGCGCAAGCTGTTCCTCAAAATCTGACCGCCTACAGATAACGCTGAATCTGGTCGCGGAAGCGCGTATAAAGCCACGACACGCCCACCAGAATCACGCCCAGCACGAAGAATGAAAGGATGCGGTACAGCGTTTCCAGCGCGCGCAAATCGTAGGCGAATAACTTGCCGACACACACCAGAAATAGCACCAGTCCGGAAAGCCGGAAGGTGCGATCGCGCAGCGGAAATCCCAGCCCGAGCAGCACCGCGCCTTCCATCCCCCACGCCACCGTCAGCATGCTGCCCGACACTTCCTGGAACAGCAGCGCGGTCACCAGCAGGGTCGCGAGCAGCGAGTAGTAGAGCCGCGGCGTGCGCTCTTTGGGCAGCAGGAACTGCGCCGCGAACAGGCAGGCCGCCACCGCGGCGCCGGCGAGAATCCGCTGCTCGATGCCGGTGAATACTTGCGCCGGCCCGAACTCCCGTACCAGCGCGCGGACGAACGCCAGTGCGGCCAGCCCGTAGCTTTGATAGCGCAGATCGCGCAGGTCGATGGCGCGGCTTGCGGCGAGCAGCGCCAACGCCAGTGCTGCCCACCCGAAAGCGACGAACGGCGCCGGCAACTCCCGAAACAGAAGGAGCCCGATCAGCCCGGCTGCGGTGTACAGATAGGGCCTGTCGAGCGAGCGTTCCCAACGTCGCAAATGTGGGCGCTCCTGCCCATGCCGCCACGATTCGAAGTAGTGCGCGGCGATCACCACCGCGACCGACGGAATGCGATAGGCGGCGTCGAAGTTGACCGCGAAGATCCGCCCCAAGGCCGCCAGCGAGGCCGCGTGGCCTTGCGCGCGCAGGCTGGCGAGATCGAACCGGAACCCCACCGTCGCCAGCAGTAGCGCGAAGAGCGCCCAGGCTGGCGCCACCAGCACCGGATCGAGCAGCGCCCAGAGTTCCACCAGCGCGAACAACGATCCGCCGGCCGAGGCGATATCGATACCGCGCCGTGCTTCGATTGCCGGCGCCTGTGAGGGCGATGCCGTAAACAATCGCGCGGCGAACAGGTACGCCAGCATCGCCGCCGTGCCGATCGCCATGCGCTGATCGGTCTGCGCGATGGGGTGCAGGGGCAGTACGGAAGCGAAGAGCACACCCCCCGCACCGAGCGCGAGTAAGACATACGCGTGCCGGCGGAACTCGGGCGGCCAGCGCCGCAAACCTAACTCCAGAAGCCCCAGCGCAAGCGCCATCCACGACGGTCCCAGGTAAGGCTCCGGTACCACCTTCCACAACAGCGCCGCGCCGGCCGCGGATGCAATCGCCGCTCCCGTGAATTGCAGCTGCTGGCGCTCCGCGGGTGTGAAACGGTCCGCTGCGGAGCGCAGCGCGCACGCCACTGCGGCGTACGCGAGGGCGGCGGCGCAAGCGAGCGAAATCCACGGATGAGGCCAGGGAGTCGCACCGCCCATCACAATCGCGAACTGGTAAAACGCGATGCCACCCACGGCCAGCACGGCGCCCAGATAACCCTGCACGCGGAAATCGAACAGGCGCCAGCGCCACCCAAGCATAAAGAGGATGGAGGCCAGCGCCATCCAGGAGATGCCCACGCGCTGCAGCGGGACCTCGTACCCGAGGATGAGCGCCAGCAGAGCCGATGCCGCATAGCCGTACGCCAGCCCATGCTTGCGCAGCCCGCGATTGACGTAGAAAAGCAGCGTGGCAAGCGCCGCCGATGGCGTCCAGTCTCGCAGCGCCCGGCCGGCAATGGCCGCCGTTCCCGCAGCGGGAATGTCGGTGATGAAGAGCTTGACGCCGAGCGCGGCGAACACCGTCGCGGCCAACCGCCGCGGATAACTCTGGCGAAAATAGAGACCGCACAGGAACAACAGTTCGCCCTCGGCCAGCAGTACATTGTTCACCGTCTGGCCGTGGAGCTTGAGGATGGCCGCCGCGGCGGAAGCGGCCGCCGCTAACGTGACAGGCCCTTCGAAAGCGCCTGCCCGGGCGCGTTCGAATGTGCCTTCTTCAGGCGTGAAGCTGGCCGGCGGACGCAGAATGGCGCGCAGCACGGTAGACGCCAGGTACGCCGCGGCCACCCCGATGGTGAGCACGTAGATCTCGCCGGGCGCGGCATTAGACCACTTCACGTAGGAGAGCAGGCCGAAGCCCAGCGCGTTGAGCGGCAGCATGGCCTGCTCGGCAGGATGATTGGAGCGGCGGTGGACGCGCAGCAGGTCGTACGCTTCGAACATCAACCAATACGCGGTGAACACGGCTTGCGCCTGCCACAACGGTGCGCCGGTATCGGGCTTGGTGGCGCACGTGGTATATGTGACGGCCGCGCCGAACAGCGCCATGCCCGGCCATTCGAAGCGGTACGCGATGGCCAGCAGCGAGCCCGCCAGCGGAATCAGGGCGATGACCGAAAGCGCCGTGACCTGCGTGATGGCGAGCGTGGCGAAGGCCATGAAATACGCCAGTGCGGTGAGGGTCTGCTCGCGATATCGCAGCGAGTGGGCCACCATCCCGCCTGCTACCGCGAGCAGCAGCACCGCGCCCAGAAATTCGTTGTGGATCACCCGTGCGGCATCGAGAGCCTGCATCGCATAAGTGGTGAAATAGAGGCCCGCCCAACCGCCGGCGATCAGGCCGCGCCCGAAGATGACGTAGCGCGCGCGCCGTTCCAGCACCACGCCGCCGGACAGCAGGGAGAAGCTGAGCGTCAGCGAAATGGCGGAGATGCCCACCGGCCCCAGACGCGGGAATGCGTAGCCCAGAAACAGCGCGAGCGAGATCACCAGCACCAGTACGCCGAGCTTGTTGAGCCAGTTGCCGCCCACCAGCGCTTCCCATTCGGCGCCGGTGCGCGAAGGCCGCGCGGGCGGCGCGGGCATCGGAGGCGGCATGGGCGCAGGTGGAACGACTACCGGCACCGGCGTGGGCGCGGGCTCCGCCTTCGGCAGTTGCACTGCGACAATCGCGGGCATCGGCGCGACCACGGGCTCGGGCTCGGGCGCCGGCGCTACGGGCGCGGCCGGCGCTTCCTTCACGACAACCGGCGCGCTCCGCAATGCCGCCAGCGAGTCTTCCAACTGGGACACCCGCTTGATCAGCCGCGAGATCTCACGCGGATCGATGCTGTCGCGGTCGAGCGCCTTCAGACGACGCTCCATCTCGTCGTAGCGCCGCGACATCACAATCCAGCGTATGAAGAGCACCAGAATCACTACGAACAGCAGAAAGCTTTCCATAACGGCTCTCTTTTCTTACGGCCTTTACTTGGTTCTATCGCAGCTTTCCATCAGGCCGGCGGCCCGCGCTTTGATCGCGCGCAGATCGAGCTTGCCCGTGCCTAGCAGCGGCAGGCTGTCCACCTGGAAAATATCGTCGCGCTTGGGTACCCAGAGCGCGGGAAGATTGCCGGCGGAGAGCCGCTGCCACAGGTCGCGCGGCGCCATCGCGCCGTCTGTATACAGCAGCGCCAGGCGCTCGCCGCGACGCTCGTCCGGCACGCCCGTCACCACGCACGCCGGCTCGCCCAGGATCTCCGCCACCGCCGCCTCGATCTTCAAATGCGGCACCATCTCGCCGCCGATTTTGCTGAAGCGCGAGAGCCGGTCGGTGATGCGAATGAAGCCTTCGTCGTCCACCGCAGCGATGTCGCCAGTCACGTACCAGCCGTCGCGCAGCACCGAGTTCGTGAGTTCAGTGTTCTGCAGATAGCCCAGCATACGGTTCGGCCCCTTCACCAGCAGCAGCCCCTCGCGATTCGGCGGCAGAGCCTCGCCGGTCTGCGCGTCCACCACTTTCACCGCGACTCCAGGCAACGGATGGCCCACCGTGCCCGGCTTCCACCCGGTCTGCTTCTCCTGCCCGTCCTCGAAATCGGCTGTGTTCACCGAGATGACCGGCGCCATTTCGGTGCAGCCGTAGCCTTCCAGCAGGCCCAATCCGAACTTTTCCTGAAATTCGCGCGCCGTCTGCTCGCGCAGCTTTTCCGCGCCCACCAGCACAAAGCGCAGCGACGCGAATTCTTCGCGCCCACATTTGCGCACATAGTTGCCGCAGAAGGTCGGGGTCGAAAGCAGAAACGTGCCTTTGTGTTTTTGCACCACGGCGCCGGTCGCTTTGGCATCCAGCGGGTTGGGATGATAGACCGCGCCGCATCCGTTGAGCAGCGGCAGCCAGATGGTCACCGTGAACCCGAAGGAGTGGAAGAAAGGCAGCACCCCTACGATGCGATCGTCGCCGGTGAGCTGGAATACCTGCACCATGGCTTCGATGTTGGAAATCAGGTTGTAGTGCGAGAGCATCACGCCCTTGGGAACGCCCGTGCTGCCGCTTGAAAACACGATGGTGGCGAGCGAGTCGGGAGTCTGCGCGTGTGGCGTGAAGCGACGGAGCAGCAGTCCCGCGGGCATCGTACGGGCGCGCAGCCAGGCGGCCGCCTTCGCCATCGGGCGGGCTTTCCCCAGGATGTCCTCGATGTAGACCGCGCCTTCGATCGCATCGAGCTTCGCCTTGGCAAGGAACGCCCGCGACGTGATCGTGGTGCCGATGCGGCATTGCGCGGCCACTGCGGCCATCGCTTCCGCGCCCGCGGTGAAGTTCAAGTTCACCGCAGTCCTGGCAGCTAACGCCACCCCGACATTCGCCACCGCACCGGCCACCGAAGGCGGCAGCAGCACGCCCACCATCTGCTCGTTCCGGCGATTCGCGCGCAGCCACTCTGCCACCAGCAGGCCGCCGGTCAGTGTGCGTCCGTATGTCAGCTCGCGCCCCGTGGAATCCGCCATGGCGAATCGCCCCCAGTTCGCGCGCGCCGTGCGGAGGAAGCGCGCCGGCAGCACGTCGCCGCTCGATTTGCGCGCGCCCGCGGCTTCGCTGCCCAGTTCCAGGATCGCCTGCCGCACTTCCTGCGCGGTGGCGGTCGCGGGCAGCGGCTGGCCGAGCGTCACGGTCACCGGATACGGCACGTGCTTCGGCCACTTCCAGAAGAAGCGCCCGCGCTCGAAGCTGAAGATGCTGCCCCAGAGACGGTCCAGGTGCACCGGTACGATCGGAGCATTGGCGCCCGCGGCGATTTTTTCCAGCCCGCTCTTGAACGGCAGCAGGTTCCCCGTCCGTGTGATCGAGCCCTCGGCGAAAATGCAGACCAGTTCGCCGTTCGCCAGCTCACGCCGCGCGCTCCGTATCGCTTCGATAGCTTCGCGCGGAGACTTCGTCCCCACCGGGATGGCGTTCATCAACTGGAAAAACCAACGCAGCGACTTCCGTTCGAAGATCGGCCGCCACACCAGGAAGCGCACGGCGCGCTGGATGGAAGCGCCGATCAGCAGTCCGTCCACTTGCGAAGTGTGGTTCGCTACCAGCAGCGCCGGTCCGTGCAACGGCACGTTCTGCCCGCCAACCACACGGATGCGGAACAACGAATGAGTAACCATCCACAGCACGAAGCGAATCAGGAAATCCGGCACCACCGAAACGATGTACGCCGTAGCGCCCAGCGTCGCCACACCGAAAATCAGGATCAGCTTGTCCGCGCCCACGTGCAGGCGATCGTGCATCAGCCACAGCGTCGCCGAGGCCAGCAGCATCCCGATGGTGTTGTGGAAATTGTTGGTGGCGATCAAGCGGCCCTTCTCGCGCGCTTCGGCCTTCTGCTGCAGGTACGCGTTCAAGGGCACAATGAACAGCCCGCTCGACAATCCCAGCAGCGCCAGCATCCCCACCGACCATCCGTACGACCCGCGCGCGCAATACAGCGCCACCGAAAACACCGCCATCAGAATCGAGCCCAGCGGCACCAGCCCGAGTTCCACCTTATCGCCCGAGAGTTTCCCCGCCAGCATGCTGCCCGCGCCGATGCCCACCGCCAGGCACGTCACCAGCAGGCCGGTGCGCAGATCGTCCACATGCAGCACTTCATGCGCATACAGCAGCAGGTCCAGTTGCAGCAGCATGCCCAGGAACCAGAAATAGGAGATGCCGAGCACCGTCAGCCACAAGGCGCGGTCGGCCAGCAGATGCCTTGTCCCGGTGATGACTTCCGCGAAGGGATTCCATTGGAATGCGCCCGTCGCGCCGGCCGCCGGCACGCGCGTGATCCGCAAGCTCACGGCGAACCCCGCCGCCGCCACCGCCACCATCAACACGCCCATCTTCCACGGCTCGCCCTTCCACCCGGCGAACATCAGCGACCCCAGCGCCGTGCCCAGCACGATCGCCACGAACGTGCTCATTTCCAGCAGCGCATTGGCGCGCGAGAGATCCTCATTGCCCACCATTTCCGGCACGATTCCGTATTTCGCCGGACTGAATACCGTAGAATGCACCGCCATCAGGAACAGCACCACCAGCATGAGTTCCACGCGCGTGGAGAAGAACACCGCCAGCCCCACCAACATCACCGCAATCTCGAAGACCTTTACCGAGATCAGCACCTTGCGCTTGCTGACCGCGTCTGCGAGATGGCCCGAGTATCCGCTGAAAAGCAGGAAGGGCGCTACGAACACCACGCCCGCCAGCGAGAGGTACAGGCTGCCCGACGCCGCCGAGATCTGCACGGCGCGCATAGAGACCACAATCTTATAAAGGTTGTCGTTGAACGCACCCAGGAACTGCGTCCAGAGGAACTCCTGGAAGCCGCGCCGTTTCAGAAGCTGGCCGAAGCTGCTTTGGGGCATCGTGGGAGCTATTGAATCATTAATCATGACGCCTTGAATACTACATATCCAGTGCCTCAGCGTGGCGTCATTGTTTTCAACCGCTTGCGCGCCGTGTTGGGCGGGCGCTCCAACAAGAAATGTACATCGATAGCGTGTGTCTGTACAATGGATGTACGCCTACGGCATTCCTCAATTCCCCGGAGCGTGCCTTCCTGCGCGCCGCCTCGCGCCTCGCCTTTTGCAATCCCTTCCTGCCGGAGCGCGTGCAACACGAGCGCGCTGCCCTGGGAGCGGAGTTCGCGGACGACGAACCTGTTTGGAGCTTCTCCGTGCACGAACCGGAGCGCCGCCGCACCAACGTCTGGCGTATCGCCGCGCGTTTGGACGAACTCTGCCCGCGCCTGCGCGCCAAACTCACGGAGCGCGTCACCGTCAACGCGGAGGATCGCGAGCTGTACGAGGACGGCGTGCTCAACCTGCTCTACCAGCGGTATTATCCACGTTTTTTCGACGCGGCATTCGGCGAACAGAAGGGCGCCGGCGCGGCGCGCTGGCGATTCTACAGCCAGTTCCTCGCCGACTGGCGTTACTTCTTCGACGTCGATGGCCTGACGCTCCCTTTGGGCTACGACCCCTCCCACACGTTCGCCTGCTATCGCCAGATTCAGTGCGCCTTCGAGCGCATCTTCCAGAACATCATCGGGAATTCGCTGCCTGCCGCGCGCCTGCGCGCCGCCGTGTGGGAGTCCATTTTCACCCACGATATGCGCCGCTACCGGCGCACGCTCTACGAGCGCATGGGCGAATTCGCCACCCTCATCACCGGCCCTTCCGGTAGCGGCAAGGAACTGGTTGCGCGCGCCATCGCCGAATCGCCCTACCTGCGCTTCGATGAGCGCCGCATGACCTTCCCCGACGACGACGCGGCGCTCTTCTTTCCCATCAACATCTCCGCGCTCTCGCCCACCCTGGTGGAGTCGGAGCTCTTCGGCCATCGCCGCGGGGCGTTCACCGGCGCGGTGGCCGATCGCAAGGGCTGGTTGGAAACCTGCCCGCCGCGCGGATCAGTCTTCCTCGACGAGCTCGGCGATCTTGACCCTGCCATCCAGGTGAAACTGCTCCGCGTGATCGAAACGCGCCGCTTCGCTCCTGTCGGCGACACCGCCTCCTTGCGATTCCAGGGCAAACTGATCGCCGCCACCAATCGCGATCTCGCCGCCGATATCCAGGCGCGCCGCTTTCGCGAAGACCTCTACTTCCGCCTCTGCTCCGACCTTATCGCGACGCCGTCGTTGGCGCAGCAGATCGCCGATTCGCCGCGCGTGCTGGCGGAATCCGTCGCCCACATGGCGCGCAAAATCGCCGGCGCGGAATCGCAGGAGCTGGCGGTCGAAACAGTCGCGTGGGTAGAACAGAATCTGGGGCGCGAGTACGGCTGGCCGGGAAATTATCGCGAGCTTGAACAGTGCGTCCGCAACGTCCTGATTCGCCGCAACTACCGTCCTCCCCAGGCAGACTCCGGCGATCCCGCCGGCGAACTGGCAAGTGAACTCCGCGCCGGCCGGCTTACCGCCGATCGGTTACTCCGCCGCTACTGCACCTACGTCTACCGGCTGACCGGCAGCTATGAAGAGACCGCCCGCCGCCTGCAGTTGGATCGCCGCACCGTGAAGGCGAAGGTCGATTAACTGCCCGATGGCGCGCCCCGCCTCCAATGTTATAGAATGCCCGTTCGGAGCGACTATGTTCGACAGGTCCGGAGCCCTGATTCTGCTGGCGGTAAGTGCTCTGCTTCACCCCGTATGCCTCTCCGCTGCCGATTGTTTTCTCGAGTGTATGCAGCGTTCCGGCTGCTGGTCCGGCCGCTCGGTCAACGATCCGCAAGCCTGCAATAACATGCCGCAGCTATGCACCATCCAGTGCAAAGGCCGGCAGAACAATAGCTGGGGCGCCATCGCATATAGCAAGCCGGATAAGGCGGCAGGCTGGTCGTACGAGAAGTCCGACAAGGCCACCGCCGAGAGAATCGCCATGCAGGAATGCTCGAAGCAAGGCGGCGCGAAATGCCTCGTCGAAGCGAGCTTCAGCAATGCGTGCGGAGCGGTCGCGGCCGACGGCGCGCTGGTGGCATGGGGCACCGCCGATACCAAAGCCAACGCCCAGCAGCGGGCCGTGGCCGAGTGCGCCAAATCGGGCGGCAGGAAATGCGCCGTCGAAGCATCGCTCTGTTCCGTTCCGAACGCCGGCTCGGTACCGCCCGGTTCGCCGCCGCCCCCGAAACAGACATCGTGGGGCGCCATTGCCTACAGCAGCGCCGATATGGGGGCGGGCTGGTCCCAGGGCAAAGGCGATCGCGCCGCCGCGGAGAAGGACGCCATGAGTATCTGCGCCCAACGCGGCAACGCATGCGTCGTCGAGACCTCTTTTAACAAAGCGTGCGGCGCGCTGGCTGCCGACCGCAATTTCACCGGCTCCGGAACGTCGACAGACCCGCGCGAGGCCAATCAGAAGGCCATCGACGCCTGCCGGAAGGCCGGCGGCGCGCGCTGCGTGCTGCATATCTCGTTCTGTTCGAACTGATTTCCCCGGGCCGCTGAAAGACTCGCGATTTTGCGTAACCTTTCGCGCCGCCGGCGGTATCACCCTTGACAGCGAACGGTCATCCGTTTCGCGTCGGCGAGGAGGACTTAATGAAATCGACATTTACGAGCGCCGCCTGGATCGCGTTGGCGGCTGGCGCCGCAATCCATCCGGCAATGGCGCAAATGCAGGACAATACCGAAAAACAGATGACGTGCAACAACGGTGGCTACGATAGCGACCAGGCGCGCCATTGCGATATCCGCGAGCAGACCATGCCGGCCGCCGGACGGCTGACCGTAGATTCCGTCCAAAATGGCGGTGTCACGGTAAAAGGCTGGCTCCGCAGCGAGGTGCTGGTGCGCTCGCGCGTCGAATCGTCGGCCGATACGCAGGCCGCAGCGACAGCCCTGGCCAGCCAGGTGGCGATCAGCGCCGCGGCCGGCGAGGTGCGCGCCACCGGGCCGCAATCCGTTCAGAACGGCGGCTGGAGCGTCAGTTATGAAATCTTCGTGCCCCAGTCCACCGATCTGAATCTGAAAGCTAACAACGGCGGTCTCACCATTTCCGACGTACGCGGCGAAATCCACTTCCAGACCGTCAACGGAGGCGTGCACCTGAAGCGGGTCGGCGGCGATGTCAGCGGGTCCACGCAAAATGGCGGAATTCACGTGGAACTGGCCGGCAACATCTACGACGGGCGCCAGATGGAAGTCAGCGCGCGCAACGGCGGCATCACTATCGGCATGCCGTCCTACTACTCGGCGCACTTACAGGCGGAGACCCGGCAGGGCAGGATTCAGTCGGACTTTCCGGTTACCGTCTCGGGCGATGTCAAACCGCGAAATCTCGACTTTAACGTGGGCGGCGGCGGTCCGCTGATTCACGTCAGCACCGAAAATGGCGGGGTCAAGTTCGAGCGGACGGACGCGGCGCAGTAAAGCAGGCTTCTCTCCCCGCGGGCTGCCGAAGGTGAATCTCTCCCCACCGGCGGCAGCCCTTCTCTCCCCAAACCCCAACTACCCCTCCGCTTTCCCGAGGGAAATGGCGAACCCAGCTACAATCAGGAGAGTGCCCGGCGTCTACGTTTCTTATCCTTTCTGCGCGCAGAAATGCACCTACTGCAATTTCGCCTCGGGTGTCTTTCCGCGTGACCTGGAGGAGCGTTACCGCCTGACGTTAGCCGCCGAAATTCGCGCGCTCACCTGGCAATGGCAGCCCGAAACCGTCTACCTGGGCGGGGGCACTCCGAGTACCCTGTCGCCCGATGAGTTGGCTTCGTTCCTCACCGCGATTCCGGGCCGCCCCTGGAGGGAGGCCACCATCGAGGCCGCGCCCGGCTCCATCACTTCCGAAAGAGCGCGCGCCTGGGCCGAACTCGGCGTCGATCGTGTCAGCCTCGGCGTGCAATCTTTCGTCGAGCCCGAAATCCGCCGCACCGGCCGCCGCCACACCGCCGAAATCGTCGCCCTCGAAATCGCCATCTTGCGCGATGCCGGCATCGTCAACTGCAATATCGACCTCATCGCCGGCCTCTCCGGCCAGACCGCCGAGAGCTGGCGCGCCTCGCTCGATTGGATCGAGCGCCTGGCGCCGCCGCATGTCTCCGTCTATATGCTCGAGGTCGATGAAGACAGCCGCCTGGGCAAGGAGCGCCTGCTCGGCGGAGTCCGCTACGGCGCCGCCGATGTCCCCAGCGACGACCGCATCGCTGACTTTTACGAATTCGCCGTCGAACGCCTGGCCGCTCTCGGAATCGCGCGCTACGAGATCTCCAACTTCGCGCGCCCCGGCAGCGAGTCGCGCCACAATCTGAAATACTGGACGCTCGCGCCGTACGTGGGCTTCGGCGCCGATGCCCACTCCTTCGACGGCGCCGTCCGCCGCCAGAACCCCGAATCGATCGAAGGCTACCTCAGTCAATCGCCCGCGCTCGCCCAGCCTGCCGACCCGGAGCACGAGCGTTTCTTCGTCGGCCTCCGCCTCACCGCCGGCATCCGCCCCTCGCGCGAGGAATGGGTTCGTTTCGATCAACCCATCCGCCGCTTCGTGGCCGAGGGCCTCCTCGAATCGGCCGGCGGCGCGCTCCGCCTCACCAACCGTGGCGTGATGCTCTCCAACGACGTCTTCCAGGAATTCCTCCCCTTATGAAAATCATCGATATGCGCAGTGACACCGTCACCAGGCCGACGCCCGAGATGCGCCGCGCCATGGCTGAAGCCGAGGTCGGCGACGATGTCTACGGCGAAGATCCCACCGTCAATCTGCTGGAGCAGCGCGCCGCTGAAGCTGCCGGCAAACAAGCCGCGCTGTTCGTCCCCACCGGCACCATGGGGAACACCATCGCCGTGAAGTTGCTCACCGAGCATGGCCAGGAAGTGATCTGCGATTCGCGCGCCCATATGCTGGATTATGAGATGTCGATGGTCGCCTGGTTCTCCGGGTGCGTCCTGCGCACCATCCAGACAGCCGACGGCATCCTCTCCTGGGACGAGATTCAGCGCCTCATCAAACCCGTCAATCCCTACTCCGCTCCTACCGGGATGGTGGAAATCGAGAACACGCATAATATGTGGGGCGGCAACGTCTACCCCCTCGACACCATCCACGAAATCTGCGAGGGCGCGCACGACCGTGGAGTGAAAGTCCACATGGACGGCGCCCGCATCTTCAATGCCGCCGAGGCTTCCGGCCTTCCGGTGCGCGAGATCTGCGCTCCCGCCGACACCGTGATGTTCTGCCTTTCGAAAGCGCTCGGCGCACCGGCCGGGTCCATCCTGGCCGGTCCGGCCAACCTCATCGCCAAGGGCCGTCGCTATCGCAAACGCCTGGGCGGCGGCATGCGGCAGGTGGGCGTGCTCGCCGCCGCCTGCCTGATCGCTCTGGAGGATTCCCCGCGCAAGCTGGCGGCCGACCATGCCAACGCGAAGTTCCTCGCCGAAGGTCTGGCGCAGATTCCCGGAATCCGCATCGACCCGAAAAAGGTGGCCACCAATATTTCGGTCTTCGATATTGCCGGTACCGGCAGGACTCCCGCGGCCATTAGCGTGCTATTGAAACGCGACGGTGTGCTAATCAACGGGATCAATGATCGGCAGATGCGGGCGGTGACTCACTACGACGTCACCCGTGAAGATTGCGCACATGCGTTGGCCGCCGTGGCGGAGGCTGTGAAGCCCGCATGAGCCGCCCCCGGTCGTGCGGCCACACGCTGCCGCCGAAACGTCTTACTATGGTTATTCATCCTTCAAACACCCTGACAGGAATAAAAGTCTAAATGTTGAGACCGGTTGGAAAGCTGTGCGGAATTTGGCTGCTGGCAGGCGGCACATGGGCGTTGGCGCAGCAATATACCTTAACCACTGCCGCTGGAGGCGCTCCGCCTCCTACCCCAGTTACTGCGACCAATACTTCCATCGGGCAACCGAGCCGCGTTACGGTCGATGTCAAGGGCAACACGTATTTCAGCAGCGGCAACGCTGTTTTCAAAATCGACGGCAGCGGCACTCTCACCACTGTGGCGGGCAATTCCCGGCCCGGCTATTTCGGCGATGGCGGCCCGGCGTTGCAGGCGCAATTGAACGGTCCTCAGGGAGTCGCGCTCGATTCCAACAACAATCTTTACATCGCCGATTCGGTGAATAATCGTGTGCGCGTGGTCAACAGCTCCGGCGTGATCACCACCTTCGCCGGCAGCGGCCTCACCAGCACCGGCGGCGGCAATACCTTCAACGACGGCGGGCTGGCCATCAACGGCCTGCTGCGGCTGCCGAGCGGCGTGGCCGTGGATTCCAATAACAACGTGTACATCGCCGACACCGGCGACAACATCATCCGCGAAGTCACCAGCGACGGTATCATCCACACCGTCGCCGGCAACGGGTTCGGAAGCTTCTCGGGCGACACCTTCCCGGCCCTCACGGCCGAACTGCACACCCCCACCGATGTCGCCGTGGATAAGAACAGCAATCTCTATATTGCCGACTCCGCCAACGGCGTCATCCGTATGGTCACGGCGTCCACCGGCATCATCACCACCATCGCGGGCAGCTCCGCCATTGGCGACACCGGCGATGGCGGGCCCGCAACCAGCGCCTCTCTGGTGGCCCCGTACGCCCTCTCCGTGGATTCCAACGGCAACGTTTTCTTCGTGCAGAACGGCGACAGCGTGGTGCGCGAAATCACTGTCGCCAAGCAGTACATCAACCGCGTGGCCGGCAACGGAACCGCTGGATTCAGCGGCGACGGATCGGCAGCCACCAAGGCGCAGTTGAATTTCCCCACCGGCATGGCGCTCGATTCCTCCGGCAACATCTACGTGGCGGATTCGTTGAACCACCGCATTCGCAAAATCAGCGGTGGCTCCATTTCCACCATCGCCGGCAACGGTATTCTGAGCTATTCGGGCGACGGCGGTCCCGCGCCCTCGGCCCAACTCAACGCGCCGGGAGCGGTGGCCGTGGATTCGTCCGGCAACTTCTATATCGCCGACACCCTCAATAGCGTGGTCCGCAAGGTGAGCTCATCAGGCACTATTACGACGTTTGCCGGCAACGGTACCGCGGGATTTGGAGGCGATGGCAGCGCGGCGGGGTCGGCGCAGTTGAACCGGCCGCAAGGGGTCGCGGTCGATTCGAGCGGCAACGTGTATGTGGCCGATACGCAGAACGGGCGTGTTCGCAAGATCTCCGGCGGCATTATCACTACCGTAGCGGGCAGCAGCACGCAAGGCTTTGGCGGCGATGGCGCAGTGGCGACGTCCGCCGCGCTCTTCGTTCCTATCGGACTCGCGGTGGATAGCGCCAACAATCTCTACATCGCCGATTTTACGAACAATCGTGTGCGAAAGGTTTCCGCTGCCACGGGCATCATCACCACCGTGGCGGGCAACGGAAATTCCGGCTACTCGGGCGATGGCGGCCCGGCGGTCAACGCCGCCCTCAATGGGCCCATCGGGGTCGCGGTCGATTCCAACGGAAATCTGTACATCGCCGATCTCAACAATAATGTAGTGCGCGAAGTGAGCGGCGGCAACATCACCACCGTGGCCGGCGATGGCTTGCCCGGCGTGTCCGGCGATGGCGGTCCGGCCACTGCCGCCATGGTGGGCAATCCCACCGGCATCGCCGTGGATTCCGCCGGCAACCTGTATATCACCAACGGCAGCGCCCTGGTTCGCAAAGTGTACGCCGGCACCGGCTATATCACCACCATCGCCGGCAACGGCACCCGTGGCTACATGGGCGACGGCGGCTCGGCCATCCTCGGCGAGTTGAACGCTCCTCAGGGTATTGCGATCGCGTCCAACGGCAACCTGTATATCGCCGATTCCGGCAACAATGCGGTGCGCATGCTGGCCAACGGCGGCTACCAGTTGTCGATCGCGGCGGCGGCCAACGCGGCCAGCAATCTCACCGGTCCGGTCTCAGGCGGCCAGGTCGTCGTCTTCTATGGAACGGGCATGGGACCCGCCACACTGGCTGTCGGTGCGATCGGTTCCAACGGCTCCTATCCCACCTCGCTCGCAGGCGTCACGGTGACCGTCGGCGGACACCCCGCGCCCATCCTCTACGCGTCTGCCGCGCAAACCGCGGTAGTGGTCCCCTTTGAGGTGAGCGGTGTCACCACCCAGGTATTCATGCAGTATCAGGGGCAGTTCTCCGCGCCGTTCCCGGTCACGCTGGCGCAATCCACTCCGGGGATTTTCACCGCCAATCTGTCGGGCCAGGGGCAAGCGGCGGCCATCAACGACGCGAACAACGTATTCACCTATAACAACTCGGCCAACCCCGCCAACGCCGGCGATTACATAGAGATCTATGTGACTGGGGCGGGGCAGACCAGTCCCGCCGGTGTGGATGGCCAGCCGTACGCCGGCCTGGCGCCCTGCTTGCTTCCCGCTTCCGTGACCATTGGCGGCGTGACCGAGTCCCCGCAGTATTGCGGCGGCGTCCCCGGCCAGATCGCCGGACTCACGCAGCTCAACGTCCTCGTTCCCCCCGGCCTTACGGCCGGCAACGTTCCGATCTCCGTTACGATTGGCGGCGTCACCGCCCAATCGGGAGTGACGGCCGCCGTCTCGGGCCACTAATCCAGTGGGGCAGGCCGCAACCTGCCCCACCGCCACAAACTCTACTTCTTCAACGACGCCATATCGATCACGAACCGGTACTTCACGTCGCTCTTGAGCAGCCGCTCGTAAGCTTCGTTCACCTGCTGGATGGCGATTGTCTCGATGTCACTGGCGATCCCTTTCTCAGCGCAGAAATCGAGCATTTCCTGGGTTTCCGGAATTCCGCCGATGCCCGATCCGGCGAAACTGCGCCGCCCCATCAGCAGACTGAAAACCGACACCGGCAAAGGATGCTCCGGCGCGCCCACGAGCGTCAGCGTTCCGTCCACTTTGAGCAGGTTGAGGTAGGCGTTGATGTCGTGATCGGCGGAGACGCAGTCCAGAATGAAGTCGAAGCTGCCGCGATGCTGCGCCATGGCGTTGGCGTCCTTGGAAATTACCACTTCGTCCGCGCCCAGCCGCTTGCCGTCTTCCACTTTACCCGGCGAAGTCGTGAACAGCACGACATGTGCGCCAAACGCGTCCGCGAACTTCACGCCCATGTGCCCCAGGCCGCCGAGTCCCACAATGCCGACCTTCTTTCCGGGGCCCGCCTGCCAGTGCCGCAGCGGCGAGTACGTCGTGATGCCGGCGCACAGCAGCGGCGCTGTGGCCGCCGGATCCAGTTTGGGCGACACCCGCAGAGTGAATGCCTCATCCACCGTGATGCTCTCCGAATATCCGCCGAAAGTGCGCCCGCCGAGGTGCTTGTCCTCGCCGTTATACGTGAACACCGGCATATTCAGGCAATAGTTCTCCAGCCCGCGGCGGCAGCTGTCGCAGTGGCGGCACGAATCCACCAGGCAGCCCACGGCGGCCAGATCGCCTACTTTAAACTTCGTCACGGCGCTGCCCACCCGCGTCACGCGCCCGACAATCTCGTGGCCGGGCACCACCGGATAGATCGAGTTGTGCCACTCGTTGCGCACCTGGTGCAAGTCGGAGTGGCAGACGCCGCAATAGAGGATCTCGATCGCGACATCGGCAGGCAGCGGTTCGCGGCGTTCGATGGTGAAGGGCGCAAGTGCCGACGTGGTGCTCTGCGCAGCCCAGGAGCGCGCCGTTTTCGTATCGGGTTTAGTAGACAGAGGTTGTGCGGTAACCGACATTTATGAATTTCTCCTTCTTCTCTATTGAACTCCCGCCCGCCGTCCGCCTCAAGACCGAAAACTCCACATGCTTTGCCTAAACCTCCAAACCATAGGCTGAAAAGTGCTCAGACTAACCCGTCCCATGCTACATTTCTATGAATGGCGGGACTGGAATTACAGGCAGCGAATCGCCGCATGACGTGCCTTTTGAGCGCTTTAGCCAAGGAAGGCCTCCACCCTACCGCGATTGAAGGCGTGCAACTGATGCGCGCCAGCCAGCCCATTCCGCGCAGCCAGGTGCTCTACGAACCGGGCATCGTGATCGTGGGACAGGGCCGCAAGCGCGGCTATCTGGGCGATCGCGTCTTCACCTACGACGCGCATAATTACCTGGTGCTCTCCGTGCCGCTGCCCTTCGAATGCGAGACCGAGGCCAGCCCTCAAAAGCCCGTGCTCGCCGTGTCGATCCGCGTCGACCTCGCCATGCTCAGCGAATTGCTGATGAAGATGGACGGCCCGCGCGCGGCAGCGGACCCTGCTGTCCCGCAGGGCATCTATTCCACCACCCTCGATCTCAAACTGAGCGAGGCCACCGTGCGTCTGCTGGAGTGTCTTGCCGCGCCCGCCGATATCCGCATTCTGGGTCCGCAGATCGTCCGCGAAATCACCTACCGCGTATTGTGCGGCGAGCAGGGCAGCGCGCTGCGTGCGGCCGCCGCGCTCCACAGCCGCTTCGGCCAGGTGAATCGCACCGTGCAGCGCATCCACTCCGATTACGCGCGCGAGATCACTGTGGAAGAACTGGCCGAGACTGCCGGCATGAGCGTCTCGGCCTTCCACCAGAATTTCAAGGCGGTCACGTCCACTTCGCCGCTGCAATACCTGAAGACCATCCGCCTCCACAAAGCGCGCATGTTGATGGTGCATGAAGGGCTGCGCGCGGGCATGGCCGCCAGAAGTGTGGGCTACGAGAGTTCCTCGCAATTCAGCCGCGAGTTCCGCCGCCTGTTCGGCGCCAGCCCGCTGGAGGAAACCGAACGTGTGCGCCGTATCCTGGGCGTCGCGGAACCGGTCATAATGGCAATGGAGTAGCGTTGCCATGACAAGCCGCCTGGAAGATTTGCTCGCCACCGCGGAGCGGCAATTCGCCGCGCGATCTTACGACGCCGCCATCGATTCCTACCGCACGGCGCTGGGCGAACCGTACGCCGCTGAAGCAGGAGTGGCGGAACTGCTCGCCAAGGCCACCCGCAGTCGCGATGAAGCGCGTGGCGTGGCGCCCGCCGAAATGCCGGCTGTTGCCGTCGAAGAGGCGCCGCCATTGCCCGCGTGCGAGGAACCCGCGCCCACCGCCGTCATCGCGCCGGTAGCGGAGCGCATCGTCGAAGAGAAGCCGATTGCGCCGCCCACTTTTCAATTGCTCCAAAGCGATCGGGACTACGCCGAGCAACAGGACGCCGATTTGCGCCTCGAGGTGGAGAAGCTCAGCATCCTCAATCCGTCCGCGCCGCCGGAGAGTACGGACCAGTTGGCCTCGGCGCGCCTAATCGTCGCCTTGGTCATCGCGGCCGCCGTGTTCGCGGTGGCGGTCCTGCTGAAATGAGATTAGAACTCGTAGTCCGGCGGCTTGATGCCCTTCAGTCGAAGATAGACTTCCAACTGGCCGCGATGGTGTGCGGTATGCGTGAAGTACGCCCATAGCCATTCGAAGCCGGTCATCTTGCGCGACTCCGGCCCCACCACGGCGTCCAGTTTTTCCGGCGTAATCGCGGCGACCGCCTGATTGCAGAAATTGAAAGACTCGCCCAGAAACGTCAGCACGGTGGTCTTATCCACCGATGCTTTTCCATTGGCGCCGTCCATTATCAACTGTGGCATCGTGGGACGCTTGGTGCCGCTGGCGTACGCGCAGGCGCCCATATTGGCAGCTCCCACCTGTAGCAGGACTTCGCTGAAGGTCATTTCTTCGGGCACCGGCTTGAAGTCGTAGCTGTCCGCCGGCATCAGTTTGGCCACCGCGAGCGTGAATTCGCCAGTCGTCTTCCAATGTTTCACCAACGCATCTTTGACGGTGGATTGCGCCATCAAGGGAAGCGCCAGCAACGCCAGCGCGCCCAGTTTCAGTTTCAGCATGAGTCCTCCGATGGACTAAGTTAGCACAGCGGACAGTGCCGCTCGTTCGAACCCCGACAGATCTACTTCTTCGGTCCCCAGATGCGGAATTCGCCGCTGCAGTGCAGGAAGCCCATCAGGTACCACATGCCATCGTAATAGCGGAACTGCCCCGACGGGACCTCCGCATTCCACAGAGCGTCCACAAATTTCCGCGCGCGTGCCGTATCCGTGGCCGCCAGACTGGCCACGGCGTTGGTAGCCATCAGCGCGGTGGTGTGTTTGTCGCTCACCTCCGTGCCATCCAGGTGGAACTGGCTGCCGTACGTGCCCATGCCTTTCGATGCGAAGAACGCCTGGATCTTGTCGCTCAGTTGCCGCTCCCGCGGATCGGCGGCCCACCAGGACCAGTCCACCGACCAGTTCGCCGCGGTACGCCACGCGTCGGCCGCGAAGTTTGCGCCGCGCCCTGCGGGAGTGCCATCGAAATTGCCATAGTTCGGAGCCAGCCCGGTCTTCGGGTCGGTGACTTTGGAGAAGTAATCGCGGCTGGTCTGCGCGGCCTCCGCCCAGAATGGCCGGTCGGCCTCGGGCGCCCACCGCGCCCATAATTCGTAGAACGCCGGCAAGTGGTACGACGGGTCGGTGAAATCCGGCCGCCCGTTATTGGGCGTAAAGCGCACCATCTTGTACTGCGAGTTGAACTCGGCGCCGTCGGTTTCCGGACCGCGTATCGTCTGCCCCGTGATGACCGCGCGATTCTTCATGTTGTCCGCCAGCTTGCCGGCCTCGCTCCGGTAGTCGTAGATCCCCTTGCCGCTGCCCCAACGGTTGGCGGCGAAGTAAAGGGCCATGGTCCAATACTCCTCGCCGTCCGGCGCGGGTGAGTTATCGTTGGCCACACCGGAGGTCTTCATCGACCACGAGAAGAAGCCGTAACCGGGCTCGCTCGGCGAGCTGTGGTACATATACGTCTTCGACCAGTTCCAGAGCGCGTCGAACTCGGCCTTCTTATTCATCTGGACCGCGATCATCATTCCATACGACATGCCTTCGGAACGCACGTCGTGGTTGTTGATGTCGGTGACGTAGGCAAGCGGTCCGTTCTCGTTCTGGCCGGCCGCGTAATACACGGTCTGCGTATTCGCATCGCCGTGGAAGAGTTGTTCGAAGGCGGCGTTGAGCTTCTGCGAGATTTCCTTCTGCGAATGGCCGGCTTCGCGAAATAGGTTGCGATACTTTCCGGTGTGGAAGGCGCCTTGCGGCGCGGCCGCGGCGGCCATGCAGAATGTCAGGGCGAGCGCCAGTCGAGAATCCGGGAGTAGCCGTTTTTTCATAAAACTTTGAGGGTCAAACTATGACGAACTTTGACATCATCAGACGGCTCTCGGAATGTCAAGGAAAACGATGAGCGGAGCACCGCTCAGTGCGTCATCGCGTAGACCACGTTATTGACGCCGATGCGGATGCCCAATGCGGCCATATCCTGCGGGTAGCGCGGATCGTCGGCCCACTCCCAGGAATCGCCGATATCCGAGTTGAACGAAATCGCCACCATCACGCGCTTTTCGTCGTCGTAGATGCCCATCCAGTGCGCTTTTGTACCCACCGCGCGCTGCCACATGCCGCCACCGCCTCCGCGGCCCCAGCCGGGCATTGCCCAGGTACCCAGAATCTGAAAGCGGTCCTTCAGGTCGTACACCACGTGGAAAATGGCGTCGGCATCGTCAAGGTCAACCACCTGGCGATCGGGAAAGACCTTCTTCATACTCTCATCGAATCGCGCGAACTCCTCCGCGCCCCAGAAATCGTCGAGCATCAGAAAACCGCCGCGTAGCAGATATTCGCGCAGTGTCTTGCACTGCTGGTCGGTGAGTTTCCAATCGCCCATTTCACCGGCGGCCAGCCATGGCCAGTTGTAGAAATCGTCCAGGTCGTCGGGATTGGAAGGCTGCTCCGTAGATCGCGCCTGAATGCGCGTCAGGCGGCGGACCGCGGCGGCGAAGTGACGGTCCGCGCGCGGATAATCCTGCGTCCAACTGGTGAAGCCTTCGCGCCAGTCCATCCCGATGCCGCCGAAGCGGCCGCGGCGGCCCATGGGACCGAAGAGCCCCTCGGGATGCTCGGGGTACATCAGGCGGGCGAAGACCCACTCGCTCGGCTCCTGAAAATCCGGCGGCAGCGCGATCTCGTCATACCCTTCCATGCTGGGGTATTGGCGGAAAGGTTTTTGGAAGGCGTACAAGGCGGTGATCAGCACCAGTCCACAACCCGCTAGGGTCAACGCCCTCAGAGATTTCATCCGTGCCGCCTTGTCCGAAGGATAGCATTAGCCGGCAAAAAAATTGCGGGGCGTACCGGACGGCGCCGGTCTGCCCCGCACAGTGGCAAGGACGATTACTCGCCCTTCTTAGGCGCGGCCTGCGCCGCTTTCGCCTTCTGATCCGGCGTGAGTAGCGCCAGGAACTGCGACCGTCCGGCCGACCTGGCCGCGATCATCTGCCCCTCGAGCGTGCCCATGGCCGTCGAAAGCTGGTTGATCTGCGCCGTGTCTCCCGCCTGCTCCGCGGCCCGCATCGCTTGCCGGTCCTGCCGGAGCTGTTGCGCAATCGGTTGGACCTGCTGGCGCGTATTCTGGAAGATCGTTTTCGCCTGCTGCTTTTGTGCCGCCGACAGGTCGAGCGATTGCATCATCGCGTGGCGCGCGTGCATTCGTGCCCGCACCGGCGCTGCCGGCGAAGTTTGTGCGATAGCCATGGCAGCGGCCATGGCGCCGAGTACCGTAAGTGTTACTAAGTGTCGTTTCATGGGTAATTGCCTACCTGTCCTATGAAACCCGCATCAAGTCGAAATGTTGCGCGTTCTCAACGATTTACGAAGTCTTACAGTGGGCGGGAAGCGATGGCGCATAATGAAGAAGGCCGCTGCCTGCGGCGCTCGAACCGGGACGCGCGATGCATATCCTTCTGGTAGACGACGATCACGAGCTATGCGCTCTCTTGCAGGAATTTCTCCGCCGCGAAGGCTTCACCGTGGACTGCGCGCACGAAGGCCATCAGGGCCTCGACATGGCGCTTAAGCCGGGCGTCGATATGGTGGTGCTGGACGTCATGCTGCCCGGCATCGACGGCTTCGAGATTCTCAAGCGCCTCCGCCAGCAGAGTAAGGTGCCAGTGATGATGCTCACCGCCCGCGGGGAGGATATCGATCGCATTGTGGGGCTCGAACTGGGCGCCGACGATTATCTGCCCAAGCCGTTCAATCCCAAAGAACTCTCGGCCCGCATCCGCGCTGTCCTGCGGCGCTATGAGCCGCGTCCGGCGGCGCCCTCGGGCCGCGTGGAAATCAACGGCGTGCTCCTCAATCCGGGCACCCGCGAGGTCTTCTCCAACGGCAACCCGGTAGAGCTCACCACCTTCGAGTTCGATATTCTCGAGCTGCTGATGCGGTCGGCCGGACGCGTGCTCTCGCGCGACGCGCTCATGGAAAATTTCTACAGCCGCAAGGCCACTCCTTTTGACCGCTCGCTCGACATGCACGTCAGCCATCTGCGCAAGAAGCTGGAGAACGGCGATGCGCTCATCAAAACCATCCGCGGCGTGGGATATCAGTTTGTCCGCTCGCTCGAAGAGTCCGTTGCCGAATGAAATCTCTGTTCGCCAAGATTCTCGTCTGGTTCGGCTGCACCATGCTGATCACGCTGGTGGGCTCGGCTTTCATCTCCGCGCTCAGCATGAACCTCAACGACACCGACGAGCACGCTCCCTGGTCGCGATTAATGCGCTTTCAGTTGGAAGAGGCGCGCACCGCCTATGAGACCGGTGGACGCCCGGAACTGGAGGCGTACCTCGAGACCCTGCATCACAGCTACGACGCGCAAGGCATATTGACCGACGATAAAGGGCGCGACGTACTGACCGGCGAGGACCGCTCCGGCCTGGTGAGGCTGGCGCGTCTGGGCGCTCCGCGGTTTACGCTATATCGCTTCCTCCCTCTCGGCGTCTCCACCCTGGAACGCGCCTCCGCCGACGGCAAATACTGGTTCTTCTTCATCGTGCCGCGCAGCTCGCTGGCGCCGGCCATTCTGACCTGGGAGCACCTGTTCGTGCTGGCAGCGGCGGTACTGCTGTGCTACTGGCTGGCGCTGCACCTGACCAGCCCGGTCCGCTCCCTGCAGAAAGCCGTGGAACGTTTCGGCGGCGGCGATTTCACGGCGCGCGTGGGCTCCGCGCGGCGCGATGAACTGGGGCAGTTGGCCAACACCTTTGACCGCATGGCCGGCCGCATCGAAACTCTGCTGGCCGCCGAACGGCGCCTGCTGCTCGACATCTCCCACGAACTGCGCTCTCCGCTGGCGCGCCTGGGAGTGGCGGTGGAACTGGCGCGGTCCGGCGAAGACCGCGATGCCGCCCTCAATCGCATCCAAAAAGAATCGGACCGCTTGAACGCCCTGCTCAATCTGCTGCTGCAGGTTACGCGCGCCGAAGGCGATCCTCGCTCCCTGCGCCGCGACCATGTGCGGCTGGACGAACTGGTGCTGCAACTGGTGGACGATTCCGCCATCGAGGCGTCGGCCCACGGCTGCCAGTTGGAATACCGCGCCGGCGAACCCGTCACGGTGGAAGGCGACGCCGAACTGCTGCGCCGCGCTATGGAAAACGTCATCCGCAACGCCATCCGTTACTCGCCGCCCAAGACAGCAGTGGAGATCACCCTCGGGCGGCGCAACGGAACGGCGGTGGTGGACGTGCGGGATCACGGGCCGGGCGTTCCCGAAGAGGCGCTGCCGCGGCTGTTCGACGCCTTCTATCGGGTGGAGAAATCGCGCGATACCGCGAGCGGCGGCATCGGACTGGGACTCTCCATCGCACGGCGGGCCCTGGAGCTCCACAAGGGCGGAATCCGGGCGCGCAACGCGCAGCCGGGGCTCGAAGTGGAAATGG
>DATAUB010000027.1:0-288711 GCA_036268475.1 Bryobacteraceae bacterium
CAGACCTCGCGCGGGATACCTGTTCCAGTTGTCTTCGCTGTTCGGGGTTCAGAATAACGGGTCGTGCTACGCGCATCGGTCGTCCCTCCATTGTAGAGACGGCGGGCGCAGGATACTCGTTACTATTTATGACGCACTACACTAGCGCAGCCAGCCGAATGCGCGGCAGGCGACCGGAGTCTTGCGGGGATCCCAACTCTGAGGACGATAGGCGGCATGACGCTGGCGAGTCTTGGATTACTCGCAATTATATCGCACACCCCAACGTACCCCTGCGCGATCAAGTACTTCCGAGGCCTGCGGCGAGCCAGAGAAGCCACCCGGACCGCTCTGCTATCATTTCAATCGGCCCTATGTCGAAAGTAGCGTTGGTCTCGCACGACGTGCAGACGATTCACGGACGTGCCGGTGGCGTGGGCGCTTTCGTCACTCATTTCGGCCGCCTTCTGCGCAAGGCCGGCGAAGAAGTCACCATCATCCTCACCCGCCAGGAAACTCATCCGGTCCACATAGACGACCAGTGGCGCCGCACCTACGAAGACTGCGGTATCGGGATCGTCGAGTTGCACAATTCGGAAGCGCGCGCCGACCGGTGGGCCGATTCCTGGACGGTCCGGCTGGCAGAGCAGGTTACGCCCCTGCTCGCGGGGTTCGACATTGCTTATTTTCAGGACTGGGCCAACATGGCGTTTCACGCCGCGCGCGTGAAGCGATTCAGTCCGGCGCCGCTGCCCATATTGGTGACGGTACTCCATGGGCCCTCTGCCTGGATCGCCGTGGGCAATCGGCGATATCCCGAGATCCCCGAGGACCTGCACCTTGGATACGTCGAACGGTACGCCGCGCAGCACAGCGATTTCGTAGTGTCGCCCAGCCGCTACATGCTCGGGTGGGCGCGAGACAACGGGTGGGAATTCCGGCGCGAGCCGGCGGTGTTGGGCCTGCCATACCTGGATGCCCCGCTGCCCGGCGCGGTATCGCCGCCCGCGGCAGTAAGCAAGTTGATCTCGTTCGGCCGCCTCGAAACACGCAAGGGAACATCACTCCTGATAGCGGCGCTTCACCTATTACGGCGCGAGCGCCCCGAGGCACTCCGGAGCCTGACCGAGATCGTGCTGCTGGGTGCGGAGCAGGAGACCGGGACAGTGCAGAAGGCGCAGCGCGACCTCGGCGATCTCGGCGTGCCCGTCCGTCACATGGGGGACTTCGACAGCGACGCCGCGCGCGAGTTTCTGGCGGAGAGTGCAGCCGATTCCCTGGTGGTAATTCCAAGCCCGGTGGAGAATTTTCCGTACGCTGCGATTGAAGCGTCGCGGATTCCCGGGCTGCGCATCCTGTGCTCCCGCGGGGGAGGCACCCCCGAGATCTTTGGCGGCCACAACGACGCTCCATTGTTCGACGCGCACCCGGCCGGCCTGGCGGAGAAGCTGTCGGAAGCGTTGCTCTCGACGAAGAGTCGCGCGGCCGCCTATGACGCCGAGTCCGCGAACGCCCGCTGGCTGGAGTTTCATCGGTCGGCTCTTGCCGGTGCCAACGCTCCTCGCGCCACACAAGCTCAGCCCGCCACGGTGGACGTTTGCATTCCGAACTACAATTCGTCGGCGTACCTCTCGCAGCTTCTGAAAGGACTCGAACAGCAGACCGCTCGAAAGTTCGGAGTCATTGCCATCGACGACGGCTCGTGCGCCGCCGACCGCGCGATGTTCCAGGCGCTGGCTGCTCGGTATCGGGAGCGCGCGTGGAGATTCGTCACGCAGGCGAACTCGTTTGTGGACGCCGCCCGCAATCGCGCCGCTGCGCTCTCGGCCGCCGATTACGTATTGTTCGTGGACGCCGACGACTTCCCTGCCCCTGGCACCATCGAGAGACTATTGCAGGCCATCACCTATTCCGGCGACGATTGCCTGCTGGCCGGCGGCGTTCTCTTCGAGGGCGACGCCAGTCCGTACAACTTCGAAGCGCGCTCCTTCGCGTCGAAAGCGATGGCCCACTATATGCCCTTGGGCGTCGACTTGGTTTGCGGGCTGGCCGATCCCACCGTGCTCGGTCTGCCCATGATTCTCATCCGCCGCAGTGTCTTTGAGGCCGTCGGCGGATACCGCGAAGTGCGGGGCGCCGCGCATGAAGACTGGGAACTGCTCATCCGCCTAACCATGGCCGGCTATAAGGTCGACGTTCTACCCGAATACCTGCTGTACTTTCGCAGGCGGGAAGGCGGGCTCTCGCAGACCAGCACCGATTACGAAGCGAAGCGCAGGCTGATCGATACGTACGAAGATCAGCTTGCGAAAGTGGGACTGCGCGGATTCGCCACCAGCCTGATCGCGCTGCTTCAGCGGCGGCGCGATCTGGAAGCGGCTTTCCGCGACAGCCGCGATGCACGCACGACGCGCCTTCACGGACTGGTGGGCGAGATGCTGCGCCGCAAATCGCAGAGGTAAGCGGCGTGGCCAGCATCGTCATTCCCATATACAACGCGCTGGAGTACGCCAGGGAGTGCCTGGACAGTGTGTACCGTGCCGCGCCCCGCATGCCGTTCCAGACGATTGCGGTCAACAACGGCTCGGCGGCGGAAGTGGCGGAGTGGCTGGCCGCGGAGCAACTCCGGCGCCGCCATCTGCAGGTGCTGACATTCGACCGGCCCCTGGGGTTCGCGAAAGCCGTGAATGAAGGCGCGCGCCAAGCTCGATTCGACCGGCTGGTGGTGCTGAATAGCGATTCGGTGCTGACCGGCGGATGCCTGGACGCGCTGGCGAAAGTCATGGACGACGATCCGCGAATCGGTGTGGCGAGCCCGGTGACGAATCACTCGGGGCCGGGGGCTCAACTGGTTTCCGCACCGCCGCCGGCCGGCGCGGATTCGCCGATTTACGAAGCGCAGCGGCTGTTCTTTTACTGCGCCATGATCCGCAAAGAAGTGTGGGCGGAGCTTTCGGGACTCGATGAAATTTACCACGTGGGGACCTTCGAGGACGACGACTTCTGCCTGCGCGCACGCATGGCGGGGTGGTCGCTGGCGGTAGTGCCGAGTGCGTTCGTGGGCAATCACGACAGCCGGACATTTCGCGAAAATCACATCGACCGCGACGCCTGCATGCGCCGCAATCGCGAGATTTTTTTCGACCGCGCAAGCCGGCTTGCGCGCGCATCCGGCGGGGCGCCGCGCTTCCAGCGGGAAGTCTCGTCCCTCACCGTCGTAGTGACGGTGCCAGGCGGGGAATCGGGCGGCCTGCTCGACTCTCTGCGCAGCCTGGCGAACCAGACCGTGAAAGGATTCGACACGATCGTGGTCGCCGGCGATACGGCAACCCTGCCCGCGGTTCCCGACGACCTGGCCAAAGCGCTGCACCTCTCCATCAGGCCGAGCGGCGAGCTGCCCGGCACGGCTCAAAGCGAGTTCGTGAGCTATCTGCCTGCCGGCGATGTCTACTATCCCTTTCATCTCGAAGTTCTCTACGACGCACTTCGCGAGAGGAGCGCCGCTGCCGCCAGTACCGAATGCCGGGTGGCGGCGGAGTCTCCGGTCCGCTGGATGCACCGGCGCACCGGATCCGGCACGCTGACGCTGGCGCGAGTCACGTGCGAACAATCGCCGGCCGCGACGGCCAGAGGCCGGACCGGGGACCGCGCACGTCAATTGCTGATGCGCAGTCTGGCGGGGCGATCCGCCGCGGGCGCGGCGCCGGCCGCAAGCGGCAAGCCCGATGTCCTGCTGTTCAACATTGTGAGTTGGGACGCGCTGACGCAACGGCCGCACCACTTCGTCAAGGGCCTGGCGGAACGTGGCTATCGCGTCTTCTGGATCGATACCACGCTGGTATCGCCCGGCCGGTTTCTGCAGGGCGCCGCGCCGCGCAAGCTGGCGGAGAACCTTTTTTACATGCAGCTCCCGGGGATCGATGGCGGCATCTACCACCTGGAATGGAACGCCGCCATGCTGGAACTCATGTCCTCGGCGATGGACGGCCTGCGGGGTGTCGAAGGAATCGGGCGGGCGGTGCAGGTGGTCAACTTTCCCGGCTGGGCTCCGCTGACCGGCCTGCTGCGCCAGCGCTTCGGCTGGCCGATTTTATATGACTGCCTGGACGACCAGCAGGCCTTCGGCGAACTCTATGGCCAGCGGACCACGGCAAAGTACGAAGACGAGTTAACGCGCACCTGCGATCTGTTGGTGACGTCGGGCGAGCGTCTCTTCGAACTGAAGCGCGATCGCCATCCGGGGACGCTCCTGATTCCGAATGCTGCCAATTACTCTCTCTTCAGCGCGGCCGTTTCGGGCGGTCTTCTTGACGGACTGGCAAGACCGATCGTTGGCTTCTTCGGGGCTTTTGCCGACTGGCTGGACATCGCTTGGATCGCCGCCGCAGCGCGCCGGTTTGCAAGCTGGTCGTTCGTCTACATCGGTAGCGACGGCTTCGCGCGCCGCGAGAATCGCGATCTCTGGCTTGCCGCCACATCGGCTGCGAACGTCCACGTATTGCCGCGTGCCGAACCGGCGCGCCTGGCGGCATACCTGGCACAATTCGACATCTGTACCATGCCGTTCCTGGATCTTGCGATCACGCGCAGCATGGATGCGGTGAAGATTTACGAATATCTCGCGGCCGGCAAACACGTGCTGGCGCCGGCGCTGCCGGAGATGCGGAAGTTCGCTGCCAGGGGCCTGCTCTTCTCATACGATTCGCACGAGGAGTCCTTCAAATTGCTGGAAGCTCTCGCCACACGCGCGCCGGCGAAAGAGCAAATCGACGCCCGGCAAACCTTCGCCGCCAGCCATACGTGGAATCATCGGCTCGACCAACTGACGGCCGCAATCGAAAGCCTGACTAAACGGAACGGCGATCCAGAATCTGCGGCATGAGTTGCAGCGCGATGCGGTCATTCGGTTTGTCCACCGCGCCGCCGAAGTGAATCATGGTGTAGCCGCACGGATTGTTGGCGTAATCGTAGCCTAGCATGCCTCCCGGCAAACCCACCATGAACGGATAACAGTAGGACTCCGCGGGCAGTTCGCGCACCGCCTCGGAAGCGAAGCGGTGGGCGTAGAAGCCCTGCTCCCACGCCCACGCAGCGTTTAGCTTATCGATCCCCTGCAGCATCATCGCAGCCGATTCCGCACGATCTTTGCGCATGCGCAGCCAGTAGAGAGCGGTGTTGACCCGGCCGGTTCGCGCGAGCGTCGTTTGGCGGAACACGTCTCCCCAAATGGAACCGTAGAGCGCGGCGTTGTCGGCTTCCGGCACGAACACGAAGTCGCATTGCCGGGCGAGCGCAAGCGGGCCGTCGAGCGATTTCAGGATGAAAAGGTCGTCGTCCATCATGCAGAAATCGGCCGGGCCGCAGAGCAGCGACACGCAGGTCTTCATCACGAACCAATGCTCCTGCGCGACGTCGATCAGGCTAGCGGGCGCCACCCGGCAGACCTCCTCGCGGAGTTGCTCCAGCGGCACGAAAGTGGCGAAGGGCAGGAACTGGCGGAGCAACCTGGCAGAGAACGCGTTCCATTGGTAATCGCCGTACACCAGGATTTCGGATGGCGCGTAGCCGTTGAGAATCATGCTGTAGAGCGAGATCACCGTGCGAATGGGATGGCGCGCATCGGTGAAGATTTTGAGCGGCGGCCCGGAGGCGCGGGCCAGCCTGGCCTGCACCCGAGGAAGGTGTCTCTCGCCTAGTTCTTCCCCTGCCCGGGCAGCCGGAGTCACGCTGGCGCCCCAGTACCAGCGGCGTTCGCCGTGCGCCACCGCGATATCCAAAATGTCGCCGGCGGCAACGCTGAGCTGCCCCTGCGGACAGCATGACCCATTGAAGAGCAGCGACTCATTCCGCATGATGACGCAGTGTCCCGAACTGGTGAAGGTCAGGGTACCGCCGGCATTGACGCGGATGTGGAAGACCACCGCGAAGCCTCTGGCTTGCTCGCCATGAGTGGCGCCTTTGCGGAATAGTTCCGACCAGTCGATGCTCCAATACGCCGCGCCGGCCGCTTCGCGCCATTCCAAAACAGGACGCAGGTGCGTCTCCTGCGCCTGCCAGCGGGGAACGAATCGCCCGTCCTCACACGGAAATGGCCAGGAGCAACTGAGGAGTTCGTAAGGCGTCGTGTTGTGCATTCACGGAACGGCTATTCTAGCAATTTGAGAGATTCATCCCCCAACCGGACGCCGCGCGAATGCCTGGTGACGATTCTGTTCGGGGATCCGGCGGCCGCACAGGAAGCGGCGGAAGCACTTTCCGCGAACGGCAATTGGCCGGCCGTCTTACAGATGGCGATGGGTTGGTGCGTTTCTTCACAACTCACGGACGCCATCGGAGCGCTGGATTGCCATCCCCCGAAGCAGGAGTGGCGCGACTTCCGGCGCACTATGATTCTCACTTTTGCGGTATCGTCGTCGCGTGCGGCGAAAGGGGTCGCCGCCCTTCGACAGCTTTCTCAGGCCGGAATCCCGGCGGCGGCGTTCAAGGGACTGGCGTCCGCGGCCAGGCTTTACCGGTCCGCCGGAAAGCGAACCATCAAGGACGCCGATCTGCTGGTGAACCGGCGCGATCTGGAGGCAGCGCTGGAGAGCCTTGCCGCGATTGGCTTCGTTCCGCTGGAGGCCCACAAGATCGACCGGCTGGAGTCCTTTCTCGAAAACTCCCCGGGATTTTCGGGCAACAAGGCGATCGTGCTCTATGGCGCGGAAGGCCACGAGATCGATCTGCACTGGTCGGTGGGCGAGGGACTCGATACCGCCGCGCTGCTGGCGCGCAGTCAGGAGGTGACTCTGTTCGAAACCGCGGTCCGGATTGTCGCCCCGGAAGATCGCATCGTCCTGACAGCACGGCATGCGGTCCGCGAGAATCTGACCATCGACATGATAGGCCGCGACCTGTTCGACATTCGCCTCTCCTACGATCTCATGGACCGCCAGGGGACGCTTGTGGCGGCCTGCAACTCCGTCACCGGATCCAGCCTGATCGGGCTGCTGGCGATGACCGGAATCTTGCAGGCGCTGCACTATGGGGAGGGCGGCGTGAAGAAAGCGCACGCAATCCTCGCCGCCCGGGCATCGAAAAAAGACCGGCGAATTGCCGCCCAACTGAACGACGTTTTCTTTTATCAGGTGAGAGAGGGAGCGCTCAGCAAGGATTTGCTCTATCTGACGCACTCGCGGCCGGTGCTTCAGATTCTCGCCGGCGCCTGGCTAAACTGGAGTGAATATCGCGATCTGATGCGCTCCCTGGAAGAGAAATCGCAGGGTGCCGAGGTCCCGATCGGACGGCGCCTCCGAATGCTCGCCACGAACGTGCGCAAGACCGGGCTCGCTCAGTTCCGCGCCATTCGTGCGCTCGCCCGCCTCAAGTTCGCACCGTGACGGTAGTGATATTCTGGTGCCGTGACAGGGGCGCCACGAGCGGTCCAAATCGACGCGTCTTCGCATTGCCAGTTGGCTTGCCCCGTGTGCCCAACTGCCGACGGCCGGGCGCGCCCCGTGCTCGGTGCCGGCCATCTGAAGGTCGCCGACTTCGAAACCCTGCTCGACCGCAATCCCGAACTGGCCGAAGTGGAGCTCTCCAATTACGGCGAGATGTTCCTCAATCCGCACTTGCCGGAACTGCTGGCCGCGGCGCACCGGCGCCAGGTGGTGGTGAGCGGCAACAATGGCGTCAATCTCAATTTCGCCAGCGATGAGGCGTTGGAAGCGGTGGTGCGCTATCGCGTCCGCGCATTGACGTGCTCCATCGACGGCGCCACACAGGAGACCTACGCCCGCTATCGCCGCAACGGGGACATCGACAAAGTACTAGGCCATATCGATCGCATCCGCGAGCACAAGAAGCGATTCGGTACGGCTTTCCCAATCCTCTACTGGCAATTCGTGGTATTCGGCCATAACCAGCACGAGATCGAGACCGCGCGGGCGATGGCCGTAGGGCGTGGAATGGAGTTCGCGCCGCGCCTCTCCTGGGACGCGGATCATTCCCCCGTCACTGACCCCGAACTGGTCCGCATTCAGACCGGCCTGGGCGCGGCTGACCGCCAGGAGTACCGCGAGACGAAGGGCGTCGACTATACGCGCGACATCTGCTATCAGCTCTGGCATGCGCCGGTGGTGAACTGGGATGGCAGGCTGCTGGGTTGTTGCGTGAATTACTGGGGCGACTTCGGCGTCAATGCGTTCACCGAAGGGCTGGCGAATTTTGGCGACAGCCCGAACGTGCAGCGCGCCCGCAAAATGCTGACTGGTGCGGAGCCTGCCGCTGCCGGGATTCCGTGCTCTACCTGTTATCACTACGAGGATTTGCGCGAATCCGGCCGGTGGCTGACGGAGGCCGAAGTCGCTTCAGCGGGCGAACGCAAGCACTTGATCAGCCTGCTTCCGGTGGCCGCGCCGGGGATGCGATTTGCGCAAATCGCCGCGCTGCCGGCCCACGCCGGGGGCACGCCGGCTTTCGATGTGAGCGGGAGGATATTCCGCTTCGGTATCGACACCGCGGTCTTCTGCAGTTTGCCGGGACCGGGTGAATACCGCGCAGAGGCGCGCGCGCTGACGTCCTCCGGGTGGCGGCGTTTCACCTTCCCGTTCACCGTAGGGGCACGACCCGTGTGCCAGGAATTGACCCTCAATTTTGGCTCGTGCGCCCCAACCATCGACGCACCCGCGGCCCCGGGCCGCTGGCTACCGTCCTGGATATCGTGATAGTACTCATAACTACCGTTGGCTTTGTACAGCCAGCGCGTGAAAGCTATAATGTTGCGAATGGATAACGGATGTTACCGGGTCGATTCCCCTGCGGTCATCTACGAAAAATTCGACGCGGAACTGGTTGCGATCCATCTGGACACGGGTTCCTACCATAGCCTGATGGGAGCGGCTGCCGACGCGTTCCTGCTGCTGGCCGAAGAGGCCACCGCGCTGGAACTGGCGGAAGCGCTACAGGCCCGCTACGAAGGCGACGCGGAGAGCATCCATCGCGTTCTGGTTCCGTTCCTGGCGGCGCTCGAACAGGAGAAACTGATCGCCCGCGTGGAGGTTCGCAAATCTCGGGAGCCGCTGGTATTGCCGGCGGAGCACCCCAAACTGCCGTTCGTCCCGCCGACCCTCGAAGCCTACCACGACCTGCAGAGCCTGTTTCTGCTCGACCCGGTGCATGAAGTCGGCGATCGCGGCTGGCCAGAACCGCTCGACGCTGCCCGGCCAATGGATGAGTCGCAGGCGTGAACTTCCTTGTTCAGTTGCTGGAAGAATACTTCCAGGAAGCCGCGCGTCAGGACGGAATCGCCGCCCGCTATTTCCAGATCGCCAAACGAAACGTCGCTATTCAGTTTGCCGGGGACCGCTGGGTCGCCGACCTGACTGGCGCACTGGCGCATCTCGAACGCCCATCCGTCGACATGGCGGGCGGGCTCACCGTATCGGTGTGGGACGGCGGCACCGCGCCCGCCAACCATCTGCTGCGCGCATATCTTTTTACGCTGACTAACTGGTGGTACAGCTACACCGGGCCGCGCGGCGAACTGCTCGATGTCCACGGCGGAAATATCGAGGCCCACTATCATCCCGACACCGGAACGCTCAGCGTGGTGGACCGGCAGCGCGGCCGCGCATTCTATTGGAAGCGCGATCGCGCGGCCATCCCCTACTACGAGGAATGCGCTCCCTTCCGCGTTCTGTTGCACAGCTATTTACGCGAAACTGGCGCGCACATGGTGCATGGCGCCGCTGTGGGCACCAGCGAAGCGGCCGTCCTGCTGGTGGGTAAGGGCGGTTCGGGCAAGTCCACCACCGCGCTCGCCTGCCTGCACTCGGGAATGCGATATGCCGGCGACGATTACTGCGTGGTGGCGGAAGACGGAGACGGCGGGTTCGACGTCCACAGCCTCTATTGCATGGCCAAGCTGGTGGCGATGAGCGATCTCGATCGTTTTCCCGGGCTGGATCGCCACGTGGTGAATCGCACTCTCGAATCGGGCGACAAGGTGGCCGTTTCGCTGCAAGCGCACACTGCCGGCAGGCTGGCGGAGCAGCTTCCACTGCGCGCTTTGCTGGCCCCCGAAATCGCCGGCGACGGTCACACCGCCCTGGTGGCCTGCTCGGCCAAAGAAGCCACTCTGGCGCTCGCGCCCAGCACCATGGCGCAACTCCCCTTTAGCGGGCCGAAGGACCTGTGGTTTTTGGGGGCTATGACCAGACGGCTGCCATGCTATCGCATGCTATTGGGGCGCGACCTCCAGCAGGTCTCGGACAGGATCGCCGCGCTGTTGCGTGCGCAGGGCTCGAAGGCTGATGGCTTGGAGGCGAATCGTGTCGCGGCCGGATCTGCACGGTGACCCGGAAGGCCTGATCACGGTAGTTTCGCCCGCCCACAACGCCTCTCACTTCTACGCGCCCTGGCTGCAGTCGATCGCCGCGCAGGAGTACGCGAACCTCGAAGTGATCCTGGTGGACGACGGGTCGGACGACGGTCTGCCCGCGCAACTGCAGGACGCTCCGGCATTCGTGCGCTACCTCCGCCAGGATCGCGGCGGGCCGGGTGCCGCGCGAAATCTCGCCATCCGCGCTTCGCACGGCGCCTACCTCGCATTTCTCGACCTCGACGACCGCTGGGCCAAGGGCCACCTCAAGCGACTGCACGCTGCCCTGCAGGACGATCCCTCGGCCGGCATCGCGCAGGGTTTGATTCGCAAGTTTCTGTGCGAGCCGGGCGGCGAACTGGCCTACTGCTCGGAGGCTTATCGCTTTGTCAATCTCGGGGCTTCGCTGTTCCGCCGCGCGGTCTTCGAGCAGTGCGGCCTGTTCGACGAAGAACTGCGCTTCGGTGAGGACTTCGACCTCATCATCCGCTGCTGGGAACAGGGTATTCGCAAGATCGACGTGGCGGCCGTTTCATTGCTTTATTACCGCCACGAGGGCAATATGACGAACGGAAAATCGCTGATCGATCTGGGCGCGGTGCAGGTTTATAAACGAAGGCTCGACCGCATGCGCAGCGGTCAGGTCGACCTGGCCGTGGTGCAGGCCCGCGGCATCGGTTTTCCGGACTACATCGGCCGCACCGCCGGCCCGTTCGACGAAGGTTCGCGGGAGCCGCTCGAATCGTAGGGCATCATGTCTCCGCCGGCGATCAGCGTCATCGTCCCCGCCCATAACGGCGCCGCCTTTTATCGAAGCGCGGCCGATTCGATCGAGCTGCAGCAGTGCACGGAACTGGAAATCATCGTGGTCGATGACGGCTCCATCGACGGCCTCGAGAATATCGTGCGAAATCGCACACCCGCGGCGCGATATGTGCGCCAGGAGCAGCGTGGTCCCGCGGCGGCGCGTAACACCGCTCTGCGCCTGGCGTCGTCAGACCTGATTGCCTTTCTGGATATTGACGATATCTGGGCTGAGGGCCATCTGGCCCGGCTCTGCGAGGCGTTGCAGCAACACCCCGATGCCGGTTTTGCGCAGGGCCTTGTGCGACAATTCGTAGTGCTTCCCGATGGCGGCCGCCTGTTGTCCGGTACTTATCGGATGCCTTACCTGGGCGCCTGCCTGTTCCGCCGGAGCGTGTTCCGCCAATGCGGCGGGTTTGACGAAGAGATGCAGATGGGGGAAGACTACGATTTGATAGTCCGCTGCTGGGAGCACGACATTCCGAAAGAGGATGTCGGCGAGGTCTCGCTGCTCTACCGCCGGCACCAGGGCAATATGACGCGGGGCAAGAACCGGTCCTCCAATCTGGCGGTGCTGCAGCGCCGCATGCGGCGCATCCGCGCCGGCGCCACCAATCCGGCGGCGCCGCGGCGCTTCGTTTTCGAATCGTACATCGGCGAGATTCGCAACTTCGCGGAAACTCAAGTGGAGATGCCGGGACAATGGAATCCATCGTCAGCGTCGTAATCCCCACTTACAACGGCGCCGCTTATATTCGGGAAACGCTCGACAGCGTCCTCGGACAGACCTACCGGCCGCTCGAAATCCTGGTGGTGGACGATGGGTCGACCGACGGCACCGGCGATGCCGTAGCGGCCTACGCGCCGCACGTCACGCTGATCGCGCAATCCCGGCAGGGGCACCCGGCGGCGCGCAATCGCGGCGTGCAATCCGCGACTGGAGATTTCCTGAGCTTCCTCGATCATGACGATCTGTGGGCGCCGGACAAGATCGAAACGCAGCTGGCTTGCTTCCTGCGCGATCCGGCGCTGGACCTGGTCTTCGGCCACATCCGGAATTTTTTCACTGCGGAGATGAGCGAGGCCGACCGCCGCCTGGTCGCGGTGCCGCTCCGTCCCCTCCCTGGGCTCTTGCAGGGGGCCATGTTGGCGCGGCGCACCGCTTTCCACCGTGTAGGGCCGTTCAGCCAACAGCTCGATATGGGCGACTTTCTCGACTGGTACGGACGCGCCACCACTCTCGGGCTCAAGACCCACATCCTGCCCGATGTGGTGCTGCACCGCCGCATCCACGCCGCTAACTTCACCCGTACACACGGCCATCTGCGCAAGCAGTATTTACCGGCCGTCAAGCAGTTGCTCGATCGCCGCCGGGCCGCCGCCGCGCAGGAGCCGAAGGGCGAGGGAAAGCTCTGAACGCGATGTCTCCAGCCGCCCGATCGGTTACGAATGTCCTGATGCTGGAGCCGGCCGGCAGCCGGAAAGCGTGGCGCGAATGGCGCGCGGGAGTGGAACTGACGCGGCTCGACGGCGAGTGTCTCGCGGTGCTGCCTCTGCTTTCCGGCAGACTGCGCGAGTGGCTTCCCGAAGATGCCGACGCCGACCCGGCGAAGGAGATCGTGCTCGGCATCTGCAAACGGGCCTGGGCGCAGAATCAGCTCCGCTATCGCGAAACGGCCGGCGCCATCGATATTCTGCGGCAGGAGGGCGTCGACGTCACGATTTTCGGACCGGTGGCGTGGTCGCTGCTCTACCAGGAAGAAAAGGCCGTGCGTCCCATCGAGACCCTCGATTTTCTGGCGCCGCGCGACCGTGTCAACGTTGCGGTGAATGCGCTGCAGTGCGCCGGCTGGACGGTCGAACCCGATATGCCGCCGCTCGCCGGCCGGGTATTCGATACCCACATCGGCATCTGGTTGCGCTCCCCCAATGGAACGCCGTGCCAACTCGCGTGGCGTCTCTCGAACGTTTCGCCGGAGCTGGCGCGGTCGCATGAGGCAACTCCCGCGCGCCGGCCCCTCGATCTGGTAGGGACTCAGGCTTTCGTTGTTCAAACGGAAGAGCTGTTCGTAGGAGCGCTCACCCGAGAGCACGATCGTCTGGTGAACTGGCAGTGCGATGCCGTAGTGCTGCTGCGCAATCGTACGGTGGAGTGGCGCCGCCTGCGAACCCTGACGGATAGTTTTCCGGCCGCGGTGGAAAGGCTCTCGCAGGTTCGCCGCGAATTCGGCGCGTCGATTCCTCCGGAGGCAACCGCGATCCGCGAGCCGGGCCCGCTCGTGCGCCGGTACCTCGCGATCCGCGCCGATTACCGCCGCGTTTGCTGGGCCGAAGGCCGCAGTTCGTCGCCGGCGGGACTGGCCCGCTATGCGTTGTGGCGCGCATCCCGGCGCAACAGGGCGCGCACCCAGTGACCGTGATCGATGGCTCCGCCGCGAGCGGACTCAATCTCGCGGAATACTGGCAGTACCGCACGCTGTTCATATTCCTCACCACGCGCGACATCAAACTGCGCTACCGCCAGACCTGGCGCGGAGTGGCCTGGGCCCTGGTGCAGCCGCTGCTGCCCATGCTGATCTTCGCGGCGATCTTCGCGCGCGTATTGCGCCCCGAACTCCCCTACGGTCCTTACTGGCTTTACGTGTTGGCCGGGCTCGCTCCCTGGAATTTCTTCGCCAACGCGGTGAACTATGCGAGCCTCACATTTGTCGGCAATTTCAACCTGCTGAACAAGGTCTATTTCCCCCGCGCCGTGCTTCCCTTCGCCGCCGTCAGCGCCTGTCTCATCGATATCCTGGTGTCGGGCAGCGTGCTCATCGGCGTGAGCTGGTGGCAGGGATACCCTCCGTCGTGGAGGCTGTTTCTGATTCCGCTGGTGATGCTGGCGGGCTATGCAGCCGCCATCGCCGTAGGCCTGGCCGCGGCCTCTTTGACGGTGCTCTACCGCGATCTCAAACCGCTCATCTCGTTCCTGGTGCAGGTCTGGATGTACGCCACTCCGGTCCTCTATCCGCTGACCATGATTCCGGGACGGTGGCGCTGGCTTGCCTGGTTGAACCCGATGACCGGCGTCGTCGAAGCGTTCCGCCATTGCCTGTTCGGCGCGGCTGTCGATTGGATAGGGGCGGCCCTTTCGCTTCTTGCGATTGCGCTCGTAGGGATCGCCGCCGTACTGGTTTACGGCAGGCTGGAGGCCGATCTCGCGGAGCGCGTATGAAATCGATCTCCATTCAGAAAGTGTCGAAAGAGTTCGCACTGTCGGCGGGGCCGGGAGGAAAGCCTGCGCGCCGCCTGATGGCGCTGGAAGACGTGAGCTTCGACGCCGAGCCGGGCGACGTCATCGGCATCATCGGGCGCAATGGCGCGGGCAAATCCACCCTGCTCAAAATCATCTCCCGCATTCTCCGGCCCACGCGCGGCAGAATCGAGTTGAACGGCCGCGTGGGCAGCCTGCTCGAAGTTGGAACCGGCTTTCATCCCGATTTGACCGGGCGCGAAAACATCTTTCTCAACGCCGCGATTCTGGGCATGCACCAGAGCGAGATTCTGAAGAAGCTGGATGCCATCATCGACTTTGCGGGATTCGAAGACCACCTCGACGAGCCGGTGAAGCACTACTCCTCTGGGATGTACATGCGGCTGGCGTTCGCGGTGGCGGCGCACGTGGAACCTGAGATTTTGTTGATCGACGAGGTGCTCGCGGTGGGCGACGCCGATTTTCAGCGGAAGTGCATCGAACGCATCGAACAGGTGGGCGAACAGGGCCAGACCGTGCTCTTCGTCTCGCACAGCATCCATACGGTGCTGCGCCTCTGCCGGCGCGCCGTGCTGCTGGAGAAGGGCCGCGTGGTGGCGTGCGGAACGGCCCGCGATGTGGCCGCTTTGTACCTGGAAAGCGGCGCCCGCGACGGCGCGGAAAGCCGGTATCGCGATCGCGCCGAGGCTCCCGGCGACGGCGTGGCAAGGCTGCGCGCGGTGCGGGTGCGCTCGGCGGAGGGAGAGACGCTCGCGACCCTCGACATCGGCTCGCCGTTCGGTGTCGAGATGGAATTCGAAGTTCTCACGCCCGGCATGGTCCTGTTCCCTTCCATCGTGATTCACAACGAATGGGGGCCGATCTGTTTTTCCACCGACGTCGATACCGCGTGGCACGGCAAGCCGAGGCCGGTGGGCCATTATCGCGCGGTCGCGTGGTTTCCTGGGAATTTCCTGTCGGCCGGAAAGTTCACGGCCACCGCCTCCGTCCATTCCTTCTCCCCCCACATGGCCCATTTCAACGAGCCGGAAGCGGTGCGGTTTCAGGTTCTCGAAACGGCGGGCGGATCGCGCGGCAATTTTACCGGATATATCGACGGCAGCATTCGCCCATGGCTGCACTGGGACGTGGAGCACGGGCCGTTGACGAACTGGTGAGAATGCCAGCCGTCCTAAGCTATACTTCTCGCGTGGCGACCTCCAGACGCAGATTCGATAGCTGGGAAATCGCATTTGCCTCCATCGTATTCGCGGCCGGGCTGGCAGTCCGGCTGCGGCTCGCGTATCTCCACTATCTGAATCCCGACGAGGTGGAGGCAGTCCAGTTCGCTTTGGGCACCTGGCGTCAGACGCTCGATCAGTCGCTTTGGCTCACGCACCCTCCGCTGCTGGTGCTGCTCACCCACGTGGCCTGCCAGTTCAGCCGGGCGGAGATTGTACTGCGGCTGGTGCCGGTACTGGCGGGCAGTCTGTTCCCGCTACTCCTCTTTCTGTGGCTGCGGCGGCTGGCAGGAACCGTCGCCGGCCTGGCCGCGCTCCTTCTACTCACGCTGTCCCCGTACGCCATCGCCTTGAGCGTTGAGGTGCGCCCTTACACTCTGGCGTTGTTTTTCGTGGCGGCATCGCTGCTGGTGCTGGAGGGCGGGCTGGAGAGTGGCAGGTGGCAGAGCATGGCGTTTTACAGCATTCTGTTATGGCTCGCCATCCTATCCGATTACAGCGCCGCCTGGTTCGTGGGCGCCGCCGGAGTGTACGTCCTGCTCCGTCTCCGGCCGTTGCCGACGGCGGCGAGGGAGGTCTGGATCGCCGGTCAGTTCCTGGCGCTGGTTCTTTATGGGGCGTTGTTCGCAGTTCAAATCTCGCGCTTCAGCAGCGACAGCTTTGTGGCCCAGGATGCGCTCGGCGGCTGGCTCCGCAACGAGTTCCCGCAAGCCGGCCAGATGCTCTCGTTTCCCTTGACCCATACTCTCGGCCAGTTCGAATTCCTGCTGGCATCGGCGCCGCTGGGCTGGCTGGGCGCCGGCCTGTTCGCGGCCGCCATATTCCTGCTGTGGACCGGCCGAACGTCGCTGGAGCGAAGCCGCGCACGGCCGCTCGCCCTGCTCCTGGTGCTGCCGTTCCTGCTCGGCATCGCCGGCGCGTATGCGCACAAATTCCCATACGGCGCCACTCGCCACACCATCCTGTTGGGGCTGTTCGGGGCGGTCGGCATGGCGATCTGCTGTGGCAGTCTACCCGGCCGCATCGCGCTCCCGGCAGTTTGGGGAATGCTTCTGTTGGCTCCGCTGTGGTCGCTGGTCGACGTGAAGGAAGACATCCCTCCGGACCGCCATCAAAAATGGCAGCTGGTGCAATGCCTGGACTACATGCGCACCGCCATCCCGCCCGGCTCCCTGATTTTTACCGAGCGCGAGACGCTGAACGTGCTGGCTTACTACCTGGGCCATGACCAGCGTTTGCCAGAGCCGGGAGCGCGCCAGTACTTTTCGGAAAATCTCCTGGCCGCGACCTGGCGGGTGGCCACGCGCGATTATTTTTACGGCACCCGCGAAGATTACCTGGCCGCCCTCGCCGTGTTCCGGCAGCAATATGGTTTGACCGCGGCTGACCCCGTCTGGGTGCTCGACGGCGGATGGTCGGCCGTTGCCACACCTCCCGATCCCCAACGCCCGTTCACGCGCGCGGTGCGGGTGTTTCAGGCGGGAGAACCCGGCCAGCCTTAGGGTATACTGCTCGCGTGACGGCAACCGATCGCCATTTCGGCCGCTGGGAAATTCTCTTCGCCGGCATGGTTCTAGCGCTCGGGCTGGCCATCCGATTGTGGCTGGCCTCTGTCGATTACTTAAATCCCGACGAAATCGATATCGTCCTGTGCGCACTCGGCAGCTTCAGTGCGATGCTGCATAAGTCGCTGACCATCACCCACCCGCCGATGCTGGAAACCATCTCCTGGGTGCTGTGCAAGTTCACCCGGAGCGAACTCGCGCTGCGCATGGCGCCGCTTCTGGCGGGCAGCCTCGCGCCGCTCCTGCTCTGCCTGTGGATGCGGCGCTTGGCGGGAAGCGTCGCGGCCGGCGTCGTGCTGGTGCTGATGACGTTTTCCCCCGGCACCATCGCGCTGAGTGTGGAGATGCGGCCGTACACCCTGGCTTTGTTTTTTGTGGCGGCATCGCTGCTGGTTTTAGACTACGCCCTGGAGAGCGGCCGCTGGCAGACCATGGCGTTCTACAGCGCAGTCCTGTGGTTGTGCATCCTGGCCGATTACAGCACTGCATGGTTTGTGGGCGCGGCCGGCGTCTACGTCCTGCTTCGGTGGCGGGGTCTTCCCATGCGGTCTCGCAGTGTCTGGGCTGTGGGCCAGTTGTTCGCGCTCCTTCTCTACGGCGCGATCTTCGTGATCCATGCGTCCCTCTACCCGGACAACAACGCAATGATCAGCGACGCCATCTACGGGTGGTTGCGCGTCGGGTTTCCACAAGCCGGCGAAAAGCTGGTGTTTCCTTTGACCCACACTCTAGGCCAGTTGGAGTTTCTCCTGGCGGCGGCGCCCGCCAGTTGGATCGGCATGGCGGTATTTGCGGTTGCGATATGGCTGCTGTGGACCGGCCGCACCCACGTGGAATCGGGCAAGGCCCGAGCCTTGGCCGTGCTGCTGGCGCTGCCTTTTCCGCTGTGCCTGGCGGCCGCTTACATTCACCAGTTTCCGTACGGACCAACCCGGCACACGATCATGTTGGGGATGCTGGCGGCGTCCGGGCTGGCGATCGCGATTGCAACCTTGCCCAAGCGGACCGGTTTACGGCTGGTATGGGGCATGCTTCTGGTGGCTCCGCTCTGGTCGTTTGCTCCCGGCGGAGACGACATCCCACGCGCCAGCCACAAGAAATGGCAGGTGGTGCAGTGCCTGGATTACATGCGGGCGAACTTACCGCCCGGCACGCTGATTTTTTCGCAACGGCAGGTCATCAGCATGCTGGCGTATTACTCAGGCTTTGAGCAGGACATGCCGTGGTCGGTCTCGCGGGATCATTTTTCCGAAGTGCTATTGGCCGGAACATGGCGGGTTGCCACTCGAGACTACATTTACAACACTCCGCAAGAGTTTGCCGCCGCGATGGCCGCCTTCCGGCAGGAATATGGACTAACGCGCGGGGAGCCAATCTGGGTGCTGGACGGTGGATGGTCGGTAGTTGCCGGGCCTCCCGATGCGAAACTGCCCTTTACTACCGGCGTTCGACTGTTGCAGGACGGAAATCGCTAGAGCCTCTGCACTGGCGGCTCCGCTTCGGCCGCAACGGCGGCGTGGGAGGCAGGATGCCAACCTGCGCACGGTCCCTATAAATTGGCGGTGACCTTATTGAGCGTGCGGGGACGGTCGGGATTGTAGCCTTTCTGCGCCGCCAGGTGAGCCGCGAAAAGCTGCGCCGGTACGATGTACGGTATCGGTGTCAGCGCTTCCTTCAATTTGCGCGGCAGGCGAATCACCTTGGTGACGCAGCCCTCCACTTCGCGATTGCCGGAATCGGTGATGGCGACGATCTCCGCTCCCACGTTCCGCAACTTGGCCAGCACTTCGCGGATCGACCCCCAGGTGGCACCGGGCGGCGCGAAGGCGAAGACCGGGAATCCTTGTTCCACCAGCGCGATCGGTCCGTGGAGCAGGTCGGCCGACGAGAACCGCTCGGCCACTACATAGCACGTCTCCATCAGCTTGAGCGCGAACTCGAAGGCGTTGGCGTAATTTAGCCCGCGCCCCACCACCACCGTCTGGCGCATGAAGCAATATCGCTCGGAGAGCGCGGCGATTTCCGGTTCCAGCCGCAACGCCGCTTCCACCGCGCCCGGCAGCAGTTCCAGTTCGGTGCTCCGCAGGCTTCCACCGAGGGCGGCGGCCAACAGGTAGAGCAGCAGCAGTTGCCCGGTGAAGGTCTTGGTGGCTGCGACGCTCTTCTCCGCGCCGGCACGCACCAGGAAGACGTGCTCCGCCACGCGCGCCAGCGTGCTACCGCGCTCGTTGGTGATTCCCAGCGTAAGAGCGCCCCGCCGGCGCGCCTCCTCCAGCACGAGATTGGTGTCGGTCGATTCGCCCGATTGCGAGAGCGCCACCACCAGGGTGTCGCGATAATCGACGTGGGCACCGTAGAGCGTGGTAATCGACGGCGCCGCCAGCGACACCGGAATGCCCGTCGTAATTTCGATCAGGTAGCGGCCGAACAGCGCCGCGTTATCGGAAGTGCCACGCGCCACCAGAACGATTAGGCGCGGACGCCGCTTTGCCAGTTTGCGCCGCAGGGAAGCGACTGCGGGAGCGGCTCCTGAAAGGGTGCGCGCGAGCGCGTCCGGTTGCTGCCGGATTTCAGCCAACATGCGAGACATCGCCCTCCAAGATAACAGGCGGCGCGGGATTTAGAGCGGGGTCAATGGCCGATTTTCCGACCCGGTGTAGAACGACCGTGCATCGCCGGGGGGCGGCGGTGAGATCAGCGTGGGGCGCATCAGAATAATCACCTGGTCGCGCGAGTCGTCGTGTTCGTGAGTGTTGGTTAACGGCCCCAGGAAGGGAATTCGATTGATCCCGGCCAATCCGGAAAGCGTGCGCGCTTCGTTGGTAGTCAGCAGTCCCGCGATGATCGACCATTCGCCGAATTTCAGGTCACTGGTGTTCTTCATTGCGCGGCTGGAAATCACCGGCAGCCCGTTGAGGGATGCGCCCGTCAGCACCTGATACTGCGCATCCACGTCGAGCGTGACATTCTGCATATCGTGCACCACCGGTGTGGCCGTCAAGGTTAGCCCGAGATCCTGGAAGGTAAACGACGGCGCCAGAGATAGTCCGGCCTGGCCGCCGACTCCGCCGCCAGGAAAACCGCCTCCGTATCCGCCTGTGAGAATGGGATATTTCTCGCCGATATGCAGGGTGGCCTTTTGTCCGGTATCGGCGCGAAGTTGCGAATCCAACAGCAGGTTCGCGTTCGATTTCGATAACTGCGCCACCAGAGCAGGACCGGCGATGCCCAGGCCGATCAGAGTCTTACCGGCGCCGAACGTCAGCAGGCCCTGTATGCCATTGGGGAGGGAAACTACATTGTTCAGGAACGATGTGAGCGCATTAAGCGAGAAAATCGAAGGGAAGTTAATGCCGTAGGTAATGGAATCGTTGCGCGACACCTCGATAAATCGCAGGTCGATCATCACCTGTGCGCGCGGGCGCATCAATTGCTGGAACAACGCGCGCGCATAGACCACTTTGGAAATGCGATCGCGCATCACGATGGTGAACGCGGAGGGATCCACGCCCAGTTTCTCGATCGCCATGGTCTGCTGCACGGCGCGCACCATTTGTTCCAATTCCTGCGCGGTGTAGATATCGGGAAAGTGCACAGCCATGGTCACGGTGGGCTCAATCTCAGTGCGCTTCTGCGCGGTATCTTTGGCCACCAGGAATATTTTAGGAGTGATGGGCACGAGGAACGAGCCGGTAGCTGCTTCCAGCCCATGCAGGGCATCGCGGTAATCCACGGCGTTCAAGTGTAGCCGGAACGGAGTGCCGGGCTGGTAATCGGAATCGTATACGCAGTCCAATCCGTAGGCACGCGCCACGCTTTGGAACAGCTTCTTGTAGTCGCCGGAGAAATCCAGATTGCGGACGCCTTTGTCGGCGTCGAGTTCCGTGGGGGGCAGCGGCTCGTTGGCGGCGGCGAGATCGGCGGCTGTCGGTTTATCGAAATGAAACTCCGGTTCCTGGCTCAATTCCTTGTCCAGGTCGGCGACGGAGGGGATGGGCGGGAGCGTTTTGGCTTGCAAGGCGGCACGGGTTTGCAGCGCTTCGGTGCGATCCCAATAAGTCTTGTTGTGCGGATCTTTGGCGGCCGCTTCGGCATAGTAAAGATATGCCTGCGCCATGTGGCCGCCCTTTTCGGCGTCGCGGCCCTTCTCGTAAAGTTCCCACGCGGAGGGTTCGGTATCCTGCGCCAGCAAGCAACCGGCGAGCAACACCCCCACCACGGACACACCTATCCGCATAATGGAATGACGCCGTGCCTGGCGCCGGCGTGCAAACTATTTAGAATCTGAGGGAGGCATTGAATGCGGTATCTGCAGCGGCTGCTTGACCGGAATCCGGCGGAACTGATTTGGCCGATGGTGGTTTTCCTTCTCACGGTGGCTCTGGGATGGGTGGGCCGCTGGCTGATTCTGAAAGCCTTACGAAGCTGGGCGCGCCGTACCGGGAGCCGCGGCGGAAGCACCGTGATCGATGTGCTGGCCCAGCCTCTGCGGATCTGGATCCTGATTCTGGGGGCGCACCTCGCCCTCCAATCCTCCAGCATGCCGGCGTCGTATGCCGATCGCGGAACGGAGATTCTCTATTTCCTCTGGATGATCTCGATCACGCTGATGGGAATGCGGCTAGCCGGTAGTCTGGTACTCAATTACGGCGATCAGGTGCCGGGCGCGCTGCCGGTTACCACGCTCAGCCGGAACCTGGCGCAGATCGGCGTCCTGATTCTCGGCATCGTGGTGGCGCTCGATCATTACAACTACTCCATCAAGACGCTCCTGACTGCACTAGGCATCGGCGGCCTGGCGGTCGCATTGGCGCTGCAGGATACCTTATCGAACCTTTTTGCGGGCTTCTATGTCGCGGTGGCGCGCCAGATCCGCCTGGGAGACTACGTCAAACTCAACAGCGGAGAAGAAGGATATGTCAGCGATATCGGCTGGCGCAGCACCAGCATCCGTTCGCTGGGCAGCAACATGATTATCGTCCCCAACGCAAAGCTGGCGCAGGCGATCGTAACGAATTACTATCTGCCCGAAAAACGTATGTCGGCATCGTTTGAAGTGGGGGTAAGCTATCGCAGCGATCTTGACAAGGTCGAACAGATGCTGCTCGAGATCGCGCAAGCCGGAGCCAGGGATATTCCGGGGTTGCTGGCCGATCCGGCTCCTTCGGTCTCCTTCGATCCAGGCTTCGGCGACTCGTCGCTTAGATACACGGTGAGTTTTACGGTGGCCGAATTCGCCAGTCAGTTTTCGGTTCGCAACGAGCTGAAAAGGCGCGTTTTCCGGCGTTTCCGGCAGGACAGTATCGAGATTCCGTTCCCCACCCGTACCGTTTATGTGGAGAACGACGGCAAGTCTCTGGAAGGCCCGCCGGCACAGTAAGTTGTAAACTAAGTGGGGGGCATTCGGCACTGTGCCGAAACTCACGCCTTCTCACGCACGACTGCGAGCCGGTGCATACATATTAGGGTCGATACCCTTTGCCGCCGTAGAAGTGCCCGTGCTATAGTTGGAGCGCGTTTGATAGCTTCCGCGAATCCGGCAGATCGTCTCCTTGAGCGACGGCACCGTCGTCCCGCATGCGTTTCGTCACCGATGAGCCCGCTTTCAAATTGTCAGGAGGATTAAGTGAAAAATATTTTTGTGGGCAACCTCGACTTCAACGCCACGGAAGAATCCGTGCGCAGTTTGTTCGAGCGTTACGGGCAAGTGAACAGTGCACGCATCATGACGGATCGCGATACCGGTCGTTCGCGCGGTTTCGCTTTCGTCGAAATGGAAAATGAAGGAGAAGCGGACCAGGCGATCTCCGCTCTCAATGGATATACACTCGACGGCCGTGCGTTAAACGTCAACGAGGCGCGTCCCAAACCTGACCGCGGATTCGGCGGCGGTGGTGGTGGCGGCCGCGGTGGCTTTGGCGGCGGCGGTGGCGGCGGTCGGCCCGGCGGCGGCGGCGGCGGTGGTGGTGGCCGCAGGCCCGGCGGTGGCGGCGGTGGTGGCGGCGGTCGCCGCGAACCTCGCTGGTAGACCGATCGCATCTCAGATAACGACTCGAAGACGCAGCTCGCCTCTTAAAGGGCGGTCTGCGTCTTTCGCGTTTTGTCGGCCGCGGCACACGTTGGCAACCTGGCGCCAGCCGGCGAATCGGCCGCCAGTAGCTTCGCCGTAAAAGATACCGCAGTGATTTACCAGATCGCAGTAATTCGCTACTACCGAAGGCTCTTAGACCCCGCGGGTGCCGTTTTCGAGAAAGGCACGCAGGCGATGACTGCGACTGGGATGGCGAAGCTTGCGCAGAGCCTTGGCTTCGATCTGCCTGATGCGTTCGCGCGTGACCGCGAAGTTCTGGCCGACCTCCTCCAACGTGTGCTCGCTCCCATCCTCCAACCCGAACCGCATCTTGATGATCTTTTCTTCGCGGGGAGTGAGCGTCTTCAGTACCTGCGCGGTCTGTTCGCGCAGGTTTAGATTGATCACCGCGTCGGACGGCGAGATGCCGTTCTGGTCCACGATAAAGTCGCCCAGGTGCGACTCTTCTTCTTCGCCGATGGGCGTCTCCAGCGAGATCGGCTCCTGGGCCACACGCAGCACTTTGCGGACCTTGGAAACCGGGAGTTGCAGCCGCTTGGCCAGTTCCTCGTTGGTAGGTTCGCGCCCGAGTTCCTGCACCATCTGCCGTGAGGTGCGAATCAACTTGTTGATGGTTTCGATCATGTGGACCGGAATACGGATGGTCCGCGCCTGATCGGCAATGGCGCGCGTGATGGCCTGGCGTACCCACCACGTTGCGTAGGTGGAGAACTTATAACCGCGGCGGTACTCGAACTTATCCACCGCCTTCATCAGTCCGATGTTGCCTTCCTGAATCAAGTCCAGGAACTGCAGGCCGCGATTGGTGTACCGCTTGGCGATGCTGACCACCAGGCGCAGGTTCGCTTCGATGAGTTCGCGCTTGGCCGCTTCCGCCTCCTGGTGCGACTGCGTGATGATTTCCAGGGTGCGGCGCAATTCGGCGGCCGACGCCCCGAACTCCTCTTCGAGCTGTTGCAGTTTCTGGCCCTGCGCCCGCTGCTCCTTACGCAGTTCTTTAATGCCCTCCGCGCGGCCTCCGGTCCATGTCTCAAGCGCTTTCTGGATGCGGGATACTTCGCGCTCCAGCGGTTTCAACGCTTCTACCGATCCGCGCAGTCGCTCGATCAGGTGGCGCACCACCGGACTCTGAAACCTGACCGCGCGCATCAGCCGCGAAACTCGAATGACCAGCCGCCCCAGTTCCCAAAGCTGCCGCCGGTATTGCTTCGGTTTCATGGCGCGCGGAATGGCCTGTAGCTTCTGGCGGCACTGCAGAATGCGCCGATACTGGCGCGCGATCTCCTCTATCGCCAGCGCGAATTCCTGCCGCTTCTCTTCGACTAACTCGTCGGTGAGAATGGGATCGGCAATCTGGATGACGTCGCGCGCCGAAATCAGGTCGCGCGCCATCTCGTCTCCCATGGCGATCACTTCCTGAATCACCAGGGGCGCGCGCGACAGCGACTTCAGCACCGTGCGCTGGCCGCGCTCAATGCGGCGCGCGATCTCCACTTCGCCTTCGCGTGTGAGCAGCGGTACGGTGCCCATTTCGCGCAGGTACATGCGCACCGGGTCGTTAACTTTTTCACCGACGCCGGCAGGCAGATCGAAGTCGAGCATCTCTTCGACTTCGTCGATTTTCTTTTCGAAATCTTTGGGTTCTTCAAGGATCTCGATGCCCGCGGTGTCCAGGCCCGCAAGGACATCTTCGAGTTCAGCGCCACCCGGCAAATCTCCAGGCAGAACTTCGCTCACCTCGTCGTATAAGACGTAGCCTTTTTCTTTACCCAATTGCACGAGCTTCTGAAGCCCGTCGTATTTGTCTTCAAGCGCCACTGAAGCCCCGTATCCCCCGGTGGGAGAAGAATCCAGATCATTGTACACCACCGTGCGGCGCAGGATGGGTAACTGGACCGCTTGGCGATTCGGGGAAACGCGCGGCAGTTAGCGTGCCGTGTCCGGACGGCGTTCTGCTTTTTGTAACTCCGCCGCCAGACGGAGGGCATCCGCCAGATTGCCGGCCCGCTCGGCGTCTTTCACCTGCCGCTTCAGTTCGCGTACCCGATCCTGCCTGTCGGAACGGCGCAAACTGTCGAGACACTGCGTGCCGTACTCCAGCGTGAATTCCTGCCCTTCCTCGTCCGAGGAAAGCAGCGCAACGGCCAGCATTCTCTGGTCGGCTTCCTCCAGACGGCCGTTCAAGGCGTCGAAATCGAGCGGCGCACCGGCTTGATGAATCGCTACAATCGCCTGAAAAATGCGGCGGCCCGCCAGTCTCTGCAATACCGCGATCGCCGGCAACTCGTCGAGCAAAGTCTCGCGGCCTTCGATGGTGGAGAGGAGAACGTTCAGCAGTCCCTTCTCGTCGGCGCGTACGTTTTCCACCGGCTGCTGCATGGGACGCTCATTGCGATCGACCACCGACTTTTTGAAAGCGTCCAGCACCACGCGCTGCTCCACCCCGACATAGGAAGCGATCTCGTTGGCCACCTGCATGCGCTCCAACGTGTCGTGAATGCGCTGCACCGAAGGCAGGAGATGTTTGAGCACAGCGACCTGACCTTCGGTGGTGCGCAGATCGTACTGCGAGCGCACGCGGTCGGCCAGCCAGTGAAAATACCCTTTCGCGGAATCGAGACGCGCTTTGTAAGCCTCCGCGCCGCGCTCCTTGCAATACTCGTCGGGATCGAGGCCGCCATCCAGTTCAACCAGGCGCACCTGCAATCCCTCCTCGAGGAGGATGGGAAGTTTGCTTTCTGCCGCGTTGGATCCGGCGGCGTCCGGATCGAAGTTCACCACAATTTTGTCGGTGTGCCGCTTGATGGCGCGCACCTGTTCGGAAGTCAGCGCCGTGCCGCAGCTCGCCACCACACCGCGAAAGCCGGCGGCATATACTCCGATCACGTCCATGTAGCCTTCCACCAGAATGGCGCGGTCCTCTTTCCGGATGGCTTCCTTGGCGCGGTGCAGGTTGAAGAGTACCCGGCTCTTCTCGTAAATCGGCATGCGGATCTGAACGGTGGGCGAGTTCAAATATTTGGGGACCTGTTCATCGCTCAATCCGCGCCCGCCGAAAGCGATCACTTTGCCGGTTTCGCTATGGATGGGGAACATCAGGCGGCCGCGAAAATAGTCGTAGAAGCTGGCGTCCTCTTGCCTGCGCGATATCAGACCCGATTGCTCGATCTGCGCGGCGCTGAATCCGCGCTGCTCGAACAAGCGAAGGAGCGCGCGTCCGGAGCGGTCGGAATATCCGAGTCCGAATTGCTCGACTGTCTCAGGCTTCAGGCCGCGCCGGGCCAGGTAAGCCCGCGCGGTTTCGCCCGCCGGACTACGCAGATTGGCACGAAATGTTTCCGCCGCGAGCTCGTGCATCTGATAAAGCGCCTCGCGCAGCTTCGACTCGTCATCGGCGTAGTGTGAACGCTTGGGCATGGCGATGCCGTTGCGCTCCGCCAGTTCCTTGAGGGCTTCGAAAAACGTCAGGCCCTCCATTTCCATCACGAACTTGAGCACGTCTCCACCGGCGCTGCATCCGAAGCATTTGTAGAACTGCTTGTCGGCGTGAACGTTAAATGAGGGCGTCTTCTCGGTGTGGAAAGGGCACAGACCCTTGTAGCTGTTGGGCCCGTTCTTGCGCAGCCGCACCCGCTCACCGATCACGGCCACAATGTCGACGCGGGATTTCAGTTCCTGGGCGAAGTCCATGGGGTGCGCCGGTCTGTTTATTATCCCGCACTGTGCGCCACCCACCGCGGTAAGCAGGCGGACCCTATCGATTGATAGCTTGATCTGGCGAAGCGGCCGCGGGATACACTTTCATCGATGTCTTCACCCGGCGCCATTTTTGACCGGCTTACTCCTTATGCCAGGGTGGTCACCGCGGTCACGCCGTTCCTGCTGGCCATCGTGATGCGCCTCATGTTCGGCAAGAACCGGGTGACGCGCGCTCTGCTCTCCATCAGCACCATCTGGTTTGCGGCTAACGTCTTCATGGCGCCCTATTCGTACGGAATGCGTCAGGATCTGGTCAATCTCCGTCGTAACGTATTCCGGTAAATGGGCCTGAGGCGCGTCCGCCGCGAGCCTCTCAAAAGCGAAAAGGCTCACAAATCCGCTACAATGAGACTGTAAGGAGGCCGTATGGAACCCGCTGGCATTCAAGCCGCCGGTCTATTCGGCCTGGGCGGACCCGAGGTCGCCGCGATCCTTGTGCTGGCACTTGTTCTGTTCGGCGGCAAGAAGGTCGGGGAACTCGGGAAGGGTCTGGGCGAAGGGATCCGGAACTTCAAGACAGCCTTGAAGGAAGACGACAAAGACGAGAAGAAGTAGGAATAGGCTTCGAGAACGGCCCGCAAGTAGGGCGGTTCCAACTCGGCTTCAGACAATCTGCATCAAATAAAAACCCCGCGGATCCGTAGGGATCGCGCGGGGTTTGGTGTTCCTGGGATGCCTGTTACTTCTTCTTCGGCGGAACGATTGCGTCTTTGGCGGCCTTTGCGACGCGGAACTTTACGACTTTCTTGGCGGGAATCTTGATCGTCTCGCCCGTCGCCGGGTTGCGCCCCGTACGAGCTTTACGATCCACTCTCACCAACCGGCCGATGCCGGGAAGGACGAACATGCCGTTCTTCTTCACTTCTGAGATAGCCGTGGCGGCCAGGTGATCGAGAATCTCGCGAGCCTGTTTATTATTGATTTCGCCGTGCTCCGCCAGCGCCCTTACCAACTGCGTCTGGGTCATTCTTTGCGTTGCCATAAATCTCCTTTAATTCTCCCGTCGTACCATCCATCCAAAACATTTTCCGGTCGTTACGTTTTCCGCAACGGGCCCGAACGATATCAATCATAAGGGAAGGCATATGCGATGTAAAGGGAAATACGGGCGAAATAGGCGGTTTTTCGCGGTTTTTTTGAGCAGGCGTAGCGAAAAGCCCCCATTTTAGGGCCTTTCGATGAACTCGCCCCCGCGGCCGCGCACTAATCGGCCTTCCTGGAATGCCCCGCCACCCTTATTTTTCAGCACTCGGAAGGCCACTTGATCGCCCTTCTCGGCATCCAGCGCGAGCCGCAGCGAGGCATACAGTTTCAGCGGCGGTCCTCCGGCGCTGGCATTCTCGTCGCTCGCCCGTGAGCGCGTCTGATTGAGGAAAATCACCACGGCGCCGCTCACCGCCACGATGTGGGAGAGCTTACGCAGGCCGGAAGCCAGCACGCGAGTGTGCAGACCTTCGCCGCTATCGCCGATAGCAGACTGCAACTCGAGGCGCGGCACCAGCGCCGCGGCGGAATCGACCACTACCAGATCGACTGCCGAGGAGGCTGCCAATCTCCGCGCGATCTCGAGCCCCTGTTCCGCCGATTCCGGTTGCGCCAGAGGCATCTCCTCCACCCGCACCCCAAGCATCGCCGCGTAGGGCGCATCGAAGGCGTGCTCGGCATCGATCCACGCCGCGGTGGCGCCATCGCGCTGCGCGCGCGCCACAATTTGCAGCGCGAGCGTGGTCTTACCGCTAGACGATGGGCCGAAGATTTCGACGATAGAGGACCGCGGCACTCCGCCATCGAGTGCGCCATCGAGCGTCGCGATGCCGGTGGGCAAGTATCCGCATGGCCGATGCTCCTGCCGGGAAAGGCGAAGACGAATGGCGCGCTGCCGCTGCTCCTCGGTCATTTCGCTGGCTCCCGACCGGCCTCGGGAATACCCGTTTACTTACGCGACGCCGCGGGCTTTCCAACGCCCACCGGCACCGGCGATTCGGCCGGCGCGGCAGCCGCGTCACCCTTCACCAGTCCAAGCGTCTTGCGCAGTTCGGTGTCGAGCCCTTGGCGGATATCGACGTTGTCCTTGAGGAACTGGCGCGCGTTTTCGCGGCCCTGGCCGATACGTTCGCCCTTATAGCTAAACCACGACCCGCTCTTCTCCACGATGTTCTGCGCCACCCCGAGATCGAGCAGATCGCCCTCGCGCGAAACTCCCTCGCCGTAAATGATGTCGAACTCCGCCTCGCGGAACGGCGACGCCACCTTGTTCTTTACCACCTTCACCTTGGTGCGGTTGCCCACCACTGCGTCGCCGTCTTTAATGGCAGCGATGCGGCGGATATCCAGGCGCACCGACGAGTAGAATTTCAGCGCCCGGCCGCCGGTGGTGGTTTCCGGATTGCCGAACATCACTCCGATCTTCTCGCGGATCTGATTGATGAAGATCAGGCAGGTGCGCGAGCGCGACACCACGCCCGTAAGCTTGCGCAGCGCTTGCGACATGAGGCGCGCCTGCAAGCCCATATGGCTATCGCCCATCTCGCCTTCGAGTTCGGCCTTAGGCACCAGAGCGGCCACCGAATCCACCACCAGCACGTCGATCTGGCCGGACGCGGTCAGCGTATTGGTGATTTCGAGAGCCTGCTCGCCATAATCGGGCTGCGAAACCAGAAGATTGTCGATGTCCACCCCCAGCTTCCTGGCATAGATCGGGTCGAGCGCGTGCTCCACGTCGATGAAGGCGGCAATTCCGCCCTTCTTCTGGGCTTCGGCGATCACCTGCAGCGCAATGGTGGTTTTGCCCGACGATTCCGGGCCGAAAATTTCGATCACCCGTCCGCGCGGAAGTCCACCGACCCCGAGCGCCGCGTCCAGGGAAATCGAGCCGGTGGAAATTACGGAAACCGGCACAATCGAGTCTTTCGATCCTAATCTGAGGATCGAGCCCTTGCCAAACTGCTTCTCAATCTGGCTGAGGGCGTTTTCCAACGCGCGTGAGCGCTCCTTGTCGTCCATGCTGGGTATTAACTCCTGGGTGGGGTGAAAGCATCATTGTAGCAACCGAACGGTATAATCGCTCCAGAGGCTCTTTTTCCCGATGTTTGTTCGTCTTTTTGCCTTCGCAATCCTGCCGGCACTGCTCTTGGGCGCACCGGCCAAGAAGCAAACGGTTGGCTCCGGCCGCGGCGAGAACGAGGACATGATCCTCTCCGCTACACTCTATACCACCCCGGCCGACGTCAAGGAATTAATCGGCGACGACCTAGGAGGACATTATATGGTCGCTGAGATAAAAATAGAGCCAAAGTACGGCAAGACCATTAATATCGACCGCGACGACTTCGTGCTCCACACCGACAACGACGGGTCTAAGACCACGCCCTTCGCTCCCAGCCAAATCGCCGGCTCCGAAGCACTCATCGTCTCGCAGGACGGCGCCAAGGAGAAGAAGGGCGGCCTGATGATCGGCGGCATCGGCGGCGGTATTGGATCGACCGGCAGCGATCCCGGGAATACCAAGGTCAAGGTGCAGAATCCCGGAACGCAGAAGGAAACGCCGCTCGAAAAGCTGCTCCGCGAAAAGATCCTGGTGGAGCAGAAGACCGCTAAACCGGCCAGCGGGCTGCTCTACTTCCCCATGGAGAAGCAGAAGTTGAAGAATCTTGAAATCCGCTACGGTCCGCAAGCCAGCCGCATCACCCTGCGTTTCAAATAAGCCCGCGGAGGGCCGCGTATCTACAAAGAGCGGCTATCGCGCCGACCTCTGGGCCATGGTGCCGGCATTGGCGGCCTCCAGGTAGGCCGGCGGAATCAGCAGCGTAAGGGCATCGGGAACGATGCGAATCTCAGCCGGCAGGCGTCCCGCGAATTCGCCGTCGATCTGGACGTAAATGCGGCCGTCGCTGGGGCAGCAGATGTTGATCCGGTCGGCACGCAGTACGCTGGCTCCCTTCATTCCGGCCAGGTTGTTGAGCACCATCCCGGTGAAATACTTGACGTAGCGCAGCGTATTGCGGCCTTCCAGCAGCACCAGCTCGAATTCGTCGTCCATCAGGTTCACGTTGCGGGCAATCTCGAAATCGCCGCCATAGTTGCGGACCTTGCTGATGAGCGCGAAGGAACATTCGCGCCGCTGGCCGCCGGCTTCCACTGAAAACTGTCCCAGCCGTTTGCCCAGCAGACTCCAGCCGGCCACCCAGTAGGCCACCTTGCCCACCCGCGCCTTCAGGCCGGCGTTCACGTTGTAGACGATATGGGCGTCCAGGCCGATGCCGGCCATCAGCATGAAATGCCGGTCCACGCGTCCGCCGTCGCAGATCAAGCGGCCCACGGGAATGCGCTGCGGCCGGCATTCCTCCAGCCGTTCCGCCACGCGCTCCAGACGGCTGCCGAGCTTCATCTCCATGGCCAGCACGTTGGCCGTGCCGGCCGGCAGAATGGCCAGCGGAACGCGGCTGTGCACCATGCCTTCCACTACTTCATTGATGGTGCCGTCGCCGCCCGCCGCCACAATCAGGCCGGCGCCCGCGGCGATATGGGCGCGCGCAATCTGGCCGGCAGTCCCCGGACCGGTGGTGGGCGCGACCGTAACCGTGTGGCCGTTTCTCTCCAGGATGGCGGTGGCGCGCTCCACCAGCGCGATTCCGGCGCGTCCAAATTTGCCGGCCCGTGGATTGTATATCACGACAGTGTTGCGATATTGAGTAATGGTGTTTCTCCGCGAGCCTCGTTTAAATTATAGTTGAGAGTTCCATGAAAGATCCCAGGGCGGAAGTAGAGAAATTGCGCAAGGAATTGCGGCGGCATGAACACTTGTATTATGTCCTGGACCAGCCTGAGATCAGCGATGCTGAGTACGACGTTCTCATGCGCCAGTTGCGCACACTCGAAGAAGGCCATCCGGAGTTCGCGTCCGCCGATTCCCCCACCCACCGCGTAGGCGGCAAGCCGCGCGAAGGGTTCGTCAAAGTCCCCCACAGTTCGCCCATGCTGAGCCTGGACAATGCGCTCAACGAGGCCGAACTGCGGGCTTTCGATGCGCGCGTGCGCGAACTGCTGGGCGGCGCGGAGTACAGCTACGTCACCGAGCTCAAGATGGACGGGCTTTCGATGGCGGCTCACTATCGCGGCGGCCGCTTCACCCAGGCGGTGACGCGCGGCGACGGCAGCATAGGAGAAGACGTCACCGAAAACGCACGCACCATTCGCTCCGTGCCGTTACGGGTGGAAACCAAGCTCGACGATCTGGAAGCGCGCGGCGAAGTAGTCATGAACCGCAAAGCCTTCGAGCGGCTCAATCTCGACCGCGACGAAAAAAGCCTCTCGCGCTTCGCCAATCCGCGCAACGCCGCCGCCGGCTCCCTGCGTGTGCTTGAACCGCAGATCACCGCCTCTCGACGCCTGGAATATTACACCTATTTCCTGCTCAGCGAAGGGCGGCAGGCGATGGATAGCCATTGGGCGTCGCTCGAAGAATTGCACCGCCTGGGGTTCAAGGTGAACGCCCATCGCCGCCTGTGCCACACCATCGACGAAGCGCTGGCCTTCTGCGCCCATTGGGAAGCGCGCCGCGAGGAACTGCCTTACGAGATCGACGGCGTGGTGGTGAAAGTCGATTCCGTGACGCAGCAGCGCCAGTTGGGGTTCACCGCCAAGGCGCCGCGCTGGGCCATCGCCTACAAATATCCGGCGCGCCAGGCGAAGACCACCGTGCTCGGCATCGAAGTCCAGGTGGGGCGGACCGGTGCGCTCACTCCGGTTGCTGCGCTCGAACCGCGCGAGGTGGGCGGCGTGACGGTAGCCCGCGCCACGCTGCACAACGAGGACGAAATCGAGCGCCTGGGCCTGCAGATCGGCGACGAAGTGGTAATCGAACGCAGCGGCGACGTGATCCCCAAAGTGGTGCGCGTGAGCGCCCAGGGTTCCAAGCGGACTCCCTTCCACATGCCGGACAAATGCCCGATCTGCGGGGGCGCGGTGGTGCGCGAGGAAGGCGAGGCGGCCAGCCGCTGCATTAACATCAATTGCCCGGCGCGCCTGAAGGAGTCGATCCTGCACTTCGCCTCGCGCGGGGTGATGAATATCGATGGCGTGGGCGATGCGCTGGTGGATCAACTGGTGGATCGCGGACTCGCCCACAGTGTCGCCGACCTGTACGCTCTGACCCTGGAACAACTGTTGGCACTGGAGCGGATGGGGCCGAAATCGGCGGCCAACGTTCTACGCAATATCGAAAACTCCCAGCAGAATCCCCTGCCGCGCGTGATTAGCGCGCTGGGTATCCGCTTCGTGGGCGAGCGGACGGCGGTCTTCCTGGCGGAAGAGTTCAACAGCATGGACGCCATCGCGGCGGCTTCGGTGGAGGAACTCCAGCGGGCCGAAGAAGTGGGGCCGAAGGTGGCGGAGAGCGTGTACAACTTTTTTCACGAACCGCACAATCGCGAACTGATAGTCCGCCTGCGCGACGCCGGTCTGCAATTCACCTACTTATCGACGCGTCCCAAGGCCGGCCCGCTGAAGGGCCTCACGTTTGTATTGACGGGCACCCTGCCTACGTTGAGCCGCGAGCAGGCCAAGGAAATGATCGAAGCTGCCGGCGGAAAGGTGAGCGGGTCGGTCAGCAAGAAGACCAGCTATGTGGTGGCCGGTGCGGACGCGGGCACCAAGCTGGCAAAAGCGGAAGGCCTCGGCCTGCACATCCTCGACGAAACGCAGTTCCTCGATTTATTGAAGGCGAAGTAAACCTACGTAGGGCGTCAGAGGCAGTGCCGCCGAATGGCCGGCACATCCAGCACGCGGATTCCGGCCGGCGGCTTCTCGACCGCCTCCACCATGGCGGCGATCATTTGCCGCAGCGTGACCAATCCCAAACGGCGCGCGGACTCGCGCGTTCCGGGCCACGCGCCCATCAGCCAGTAAGCCGGTAGCAGAACCAGCGGCCAGCGGCGGCCCGGAACGAGCACGTACCAGGGGCGCAGAATGGTGGCATTCAGTCCGGCGTCCGCGATGGCTCGTTCCGCTTCACTGCGCACCGCGATATATTCCTGCATCATGGGCGCGGGATGAGCCACGCTGACATACAGGAAATGGCCCACTCCGGTAGCCTTCGCCGCCGAGATCGCAGCCCTCGCGGCCACCAGATCCACGGCGCGGAATTCGGCGCCTTTCGCCGGGCTGGGATGCGATACTCCGGCCAGTTGCACAAAAGTATCGGAGGGTGCGATGTGGTCGCGGCAGCTGGCGGCATCCAGAGCATCGCCGGTCAGCCCTTCGCATCCCGCTGGAAGGCGCTTTTCCGATCCGCGCCGAACCAGGCCTCGGACTTAGTGGCCCCGGCGCAGCAATTCCGCCGAAAGCCGCCGTCCGATAAAGCCGGTCGCGCCGGTGAGGAAGACGTGTGCCATCGCCTTAGATACGGAAAACACAGGCGCGACGGATTCAGTTGGGTTTTCGGCGGCAGATTTGACGGGGTTTAAGTGGAATCGCCCACTCTCACGAGCAACCTGGAGAGATCGCGGAGGGCAAGGCGCATAGCTTTCCGCTGCGCTCCGAGTTCGTCCAGCACCCGGCTGAGGTCGCTGCGGTACGAGGGAGAGGCTGGGCCTGTGCCGGCGTTGAGCGGGCGCAGATCTTGCGGCCCCTCTGCCGTTGGCCGCCTGGAGCCGCCGAACAGCGCCGGAATGCGAACACCCAACGCGGTCGCCACCCGCAGCACGGTGGATAACGACACGTTTTTCTCTCCCCGTTCTACATGGCCCATGTAGGTGCGATGCAGGCCGCAATACTCTGCGAATTGCTCTTGCGTCCAACCATGCTTACTCCGTAGTTCGCGTATGCGACGTCCGAGGGACCGCTGAAGATTGTCGATTTGCACATCTGGAACTGGCATTGTTCTTCCCTCCTGCCAGTTACCATGCAATTGGAGGGCAAGAGAGATAAAGCTCCCCACTCTTTAGATAGCAACCGTACGAATATTCGCATTTTTTCGCGAAATGAGTCGCCTCGCATTGCCCATCTTCCCCAAAAGGAACGATAATGATTTTGTTTCGAGGCCGCTAGATCCGCGGTAACGGCCCAGCCGTGCGAGTTGTATTCCGTTCGACCGGGCGAGATACTTCGGCCCAATATTTTGCTCGACCCTGTTGCGGCCGGGCGTCTGCGAGCTCATAGCCGGTGTGAAGTAAAGGGAATGGGGCGGAGGAATCAACTCGATGTCGCGCGATTGTCCGGAATGCCAGCGCTTGTGGCGTGAATACGCCGCTGCCACCAACCAGCACGTGGCCCTCGAAAGCCAGCTACGGGGACTGGAACAAGGCTCCTCCGCGGCCGATTCTCTCTCCCAAGAGGTCTCGACGGCCGCTACCGCGCGCCAGTCCGTTCGCCAGGCCATTCACCAGCACGAAACGGCGGAACACCCGGAAGCCTCCGGCGCCCCCGCCATCGAAGATTGAAGAGCTGCGTATCCTGAGAGGATGAGCGCCAGCCATTCCGTACTCGCGTGGTCGATTGCCGCCGCAGCCATCGCCTGCGTGATCGTCCGGCCAAAGCAGTGGCCGGAAGCGGTGTGGGCATGTCTGGGCGCGGTTCTCCTGGTGGTCTGCGGAGTCCTCCGCATCGGCACAGCCCTCCGCGCGGCAGCCAAGGGCACGGACGTTTACCTCTTCCTCACCGGCATGATGCTGCTGGCGGAGTTGGCGCGCCGCGAAGGCGTTTTCGATTGGCTGGCCGGCTTAGCGGTCCGCTTCTCGAACGGATCGCGCGTACGCCTGTTCGTGCTGATCTACGCGGTGGGCGTTCTGGTGACGGTCTTTCTTTCCAACGATGCCACCGCCGTGGTGCTCACGCCGGCCGTCTATGCGGCCGTCCGAAGGGCGCGCACCGATGCGCTGAGCTATCTGTTCATTTGCGCGTTCATTGCCAACGCCGCCAGTTTCGTGCTGCCGATTTCCAATCCCGCAAACCTGGTGGTTTATGGCAGCGGCCTGCCGCCGTTACTCCGCTGGCTGAAAGCCTTCCTCATTCCCTCCATTTGCTCCATCGCCGCCACCTACGTTGCGTTGCGCTGGATGGTGCGCCGTGAGCTTCGCGGAGAGATTCAAGATGGCGCCGGCGCGCCCCCGCTTTCGCCGGGCGGCAAGCGGGCGGCGTGGAGTATCGCCGCATCGGCGGTAGTGTTGATGGCAGCATCGGCGCTGGGCTGCGATCTCGGCCTTCCCACCTGCGCGGCGGCGCTATTGGCGATGCTGGCCGCTACGCGATTTCGCATGCCGGCGCTGCGGGAAACGGTGTCCGGCGTGTCGTGGAGTGTGCTGCCGCTGGTGGCCGGACTGTTTGTGCTGATGGAGGGGCTCGACCGTGCAGGCGCGTCGGCGGCCCTTTCGCATCTTCTCACCAGGCTATCGGGATGGCCGCCCATGAGCGGCGCGCCGGCGGCGGCCATCGCGATCGCGGCGGTGTCGAACGTGATGAACAATCTGCCGGCGGGCTTGCTCGCCGCCGGCGCCATCGGGACGGGGCACATCGCGCCACGCATCCGCGATGCCGTCCTGATCGGGGTAGACCTCGGGCCGAATCTGTCGGTCACCGGTTCGCTCGCCACCATCCTCTGGCTGATCGCACTGCGGCGCGAGGGCATCTCCATCGGAGGCTGGCGATTCCTGAAAATGGGCGCCGTGGTGATGCCACCCGCGCTGCTGGCCGCCACCGCTGCCGCCGCGTGGCTGTCGCGATAGGCGCGTTCGCTCTCTTCCTGTTCTGTGGCTGAAAGCATCATGCGTGAGGGTTGCCGATTTCCGAGATCAGGCGCGGTGGCGATGTCGCTGGGTGGTTCTCGCGTTAGGCGCGTGCGCTCGCCCCCCATTCTGTGGCTGAACCCATCATGCGCAAGGGTTGCCGGCTTCTGAAAACGGGCGCGGTGGCGATGCCGCCCGCGCTGCTGGCTGCCACCGCTGCCCTTACGTCGCCGATTGGCTCGCCCCCGATTCTGTAGCTGAACGCATCATGCGCGAGAGTTGCCGACTTCTGAAACGGGCGCCATGGCGATGTCGCCGGCGTCGCTGAGTAATCATCGTTGCCCTTACGTCGCCGATTCGCTCGCCGCCATCCTGTGGCTCATGGCGCCGCGGTGCGAGGGCAGCGCTAACGGAAATTGACGATTTCTCAAAACGGTCACCATAGCGATGCCCACTGCGTGGTTCTCGCGTTAGGCACGTTCGCTCGCCCCCCATTCTGTGGCCGAACGCATCATGCGCGAGGGTTGCCCGTTTCTAAGAGCAGGCGTCGTGGCGATGCCGCTGCGTGGTGCTCGCGATCCTCTGCGTTTACCAGGTAGCGCGTACGCTGCTCATCGATCCCAACTGGGCGTACGTCGCGCTGCAGGAAGCCGTGGCGCTCGCCAGCGAGCCGGCCAGAGGCGTGCAGGAAATCGTCTGGTCGGCCTGCGCTTCGTTCGTGATCCGGAGCTTCACCACAGTCCCTACCGGTATGTTCGACGACGCAATCTGAATGGACACCGCGCTGCTGGTATTGAGGACCACGTCGGGACTGAGGTAAGAGCCGCCCGCCTGGGCGGGGACCGACTGACCGCCGATCGAAACGATGCGAAGACTGGGCGTGCCGGTCTGCAGCGGCGGGGTAAACGGCGGTCCGAAAACCACGCTGCCATTGCAGTTACAGGCCGTGTCCCCGGTGCTGATGCGGATCAGCCCGCCACCGCCGACGGTTGGCGCCGAGGGGTTATCGCCTTGCCTGCTGGATACGTCCAGCAACACCTTTGCCAGTGACGGAATAGGCGCCGCGGAAACCAGGTGGATGCTGCCGGCGGACCCCGCTCCTCCTGCGCACTTCATCTGAGGCGTTATCTGGTACGCCGCGCCGCCATTGGCAACGATTTGTGCCCCCGAGGAAAAGGAAAACGATGCCGCGACGATCCGAATCGCACCGCCGCCCGCGCCACCCGGGCCGCCAAAATCGGACGATGACGTGCCGCCGCCACCGCCACCGCCGGACCCCCCGTACATTGGCAACAGATTGACGTTGGCGTAAGTCGTGGTGGAGACCTGCGTGCCCAAGCTGTAGGGATCGAAGGCAGCGGTGAAGTGGGCCGCAGACCCTCCGTAGCACGTGGAGTCGCCGGCGACCAATCCCGGTTGGCCGCCGCCGGGACCGCCTCCGGCCTCCGCACCCACGCCGCCGCTTTGTCCCAGTCCGCCGGGGAATCCGCCCGGGCCCGGAATGGCCGGGCGCCGGAGTTGCAACTGCTGTTGTAAGCTAACGCCGCTGTTGATCGCCGGAAAGGTGAATTCCAGAGCTGAGCTCTCCCCTCTCAGGTTCAAAACAGAGGAGCCCCCCAGCGTGAACGCACCCTGCACGTAAAAAAATACCGGCGAGTTGGGATTGCGCATTTTGTTGGCGTAGAACACCAGCGTCGTGCTGTCTCCGATGTTGACCGACGTAAAGCAGAACACGTTGTTCGCATCGCCGATACTGAGTGCCACGGGATCGAAGATTACCGTGCCGGAGTTGGCCGCGAGGGTCAGTGCGCCGTCGGAGCCCGGTACCGGGCACTGGGCCTGGGCTGTGATGGTCATCGCTCCGTACAGAAGGGCTAGCAAAAGTGGCGTTCGCATGGAATTCACCTCATCGATTATCTGGTTTGGGGTTGGCCGGCAGAACGAGCCGCACCGGCGTAGCATCTGGCTGGCGGCGCTCCACCGGAAACGTGGTGCGGTCCGCGTCAATCCAGATACTGTCGAGAGCCAGAGGAATGGCAGGCAGCGTAAATAAGCCCGCGGCGTTGCTCCGGGCGGCGTCCTCGCCGGGCGTCCTCAGGTAATACGGAGAGACCGGCTGGCGCTGCGCACCTGGTACCGGCGGAGCCCACGAGAGCTCGATCGATTCCGGCCCCACGCCCTTGGCGTAGACCACCTCCACGTCGTGCAGGCCGGCGCCGAGATTGGCGATCATCCACAGATCGCCGTGGCCGGCGATGCGCTGTTCCCCCACCTGTAGCGAAACGAAGCCGTTGGAGCGCAGCCAAAAACGGTAGAGGCCTCCTCGATCCGCCAGGACTCGCGATCGGTAGCGCACCGCCACGTCCGCCGTCGTTCCCAAACCGAGCGGGTCCCCGCCGAAGGCGGCATTCGGATTGAGCTGATTGACGGCCGTCGCGAGAAACTGGCGGACCGGTTTGCGGCCCTCCAGGTCCGGCAGGGAGACCAGGGGTTCGGCGAATGGGAAGACTTCGGCAGTGAAGGCTCCCGCGGACCAGGCGACGGGCCGGCCGCTTGCGGGTTCGCCGCCGGTTTGCTGCAGCTCTCCGGCGAACGGCGGCGCAGGATCGGTGAAAACTCGAAGATGGGACTCTTGCGAGGTGGCAGGGAAGTCATGGCCCTCGATCCACCATTGGAGAGTCAAATCGTCGACACCGTATGGGACGGTAAAGAAGGTGTCCGCGAGTCCACGCCCGCGGACGACGACCCCGTTGACCCGTAGCTCTGCCGGCGCGGCATCCGCCCCTTCCAGGGTCACATGCAGAGTCTGACCGGCGTACGCAGTTGGAGTTCCCGCTATCCCGCGGGCGCCGCGTTCCAGTCCCCCGACCGTGGGAACGGCCGCCACACCTTTCGACACCGGGGAGCGACGGGAGAGCGATAGCGACATTGAGGAAGTAGCGGAGTTACGGACCGAGACCGGGGTGAAGTAGGCGCCGTTCGATCCGGCTGGCAAGGCAGGAAGCCGGGCCGGATCGATGAGCCCGTTGAGCACGCTCACAGCGGACGACAAGGCCGAGTTCACGCCCGCGGCAAGCTGCGGCAAGAGGCTTGGAACGATCGCATTATTGAAGACCGAGGCGAAGAAATAGGCGCCGTTCTCGCCCGCCGGCAACGGGGAAGACGAACCGGCAGCCTGATTTTGTACCGAGACCTCGGCGCTGCGGACGTCGTTCAGGCCGGCAGGGAGCACCGGCAGCAGGGTCTGATCGATCCCGTTATTAAACACCGCGAGGGAAGGCAGCCAGGCGGAGTTGGTGGTAACTACGCTCATCCGGTTGAGGTTGCCGATGGCGCCCGAGGTCGAACCTCCGATCGTGGTGATAATGAGCGCGAAGTCACCCGTGAAGGAACCGCCGGTCACATTCAGGATGGCGGTCGCGCCATCGTTCGACACCACGGTTGCGGCAGGCGGCGTACATTCGAATGGCGGGTCGTCCTCCCCGCAGAACGAAGGCAGCACCGCGGGAAGGGCGAAGGTGAAACGGCCCTCTGCAAGGTTCGAACCGGTGACGCGGATGGTGCTGGGCAGGCCGACACCGACGGCAGTGGGCGAGATCGAGGTCAGCACCGCCGGGAATCCCACCCCGAATACGTTGTCGAGTACGGCGGTTTCATCCCCGGTCCGCAGGGTGACGGTGCGCAGGCCGAGGGTAGCCGCCGGGTCCACCGAGATATTGACCGTGGCCGAAGTTTGCGATTGTACGGTGACCGAGTTCACAGTGACACCGGCGCCGAACGACGCCGTGGTGGCGCCCTGTTGAAAGCTGGTGTTGGCGCCGTTGACCGCGATACTCGCAGTCGTGCCGGGGCCCGCCGATCCGGGATCGAGAGAAGAGATGGCGGCGCTTCCGGAGGTGACCGTGAACGCGGCGACGCGGCCGACGCTGTCGCCGCCTGCCGCGATCGTAACGTCGGAAGCTCCGATGGCCGCGGTGCCCGCGACCACCACCGTGACGCTGACCTGTGTCGCGCTCAGCAGATTGAGCGAGCTGGTCTGAACCGTAATGTGCGGATCGGAAAACGAAATGACTACCGGCGTCGACAGTACAAAGTTGGCCACTGTAAAGACGACCGTCAGAGTCTGCTTCTGGGCCGCGGTATTGGGATTCAAGATGGAGATCTTTCTCACTGCGGTGCAGCCCATGCCGAGGGCTGCATTCACCGCGATCTGAACGTCTCCCACCCCGGCCTTGCCGTCGGCGTCCAGATCGTTTACCACCTGCGACGGACTGAATGCCTGGTTGAGCACCGCCTCAGCGTCCACTACGTCGAAGGCTCCATCCTGATTCACATCGCAAAACCCGAGGGGCGCGATAACCGCTTTGACGGTTTGCGCGCACGCCGGGCCGGGAATACCTGACCACGCCAGCAGGCAAACCGGCAGGATGGATCGCACGCGCAGATCGAACAGAGATCTCCACCAGGGGTGCGACAAGCCGTTGGTTCCTCCTCCGCTCAGAAGTTCAGAAATCCTACACAACTCGTGGCGCAAACGCGAGCCAAACCATGTCAGTGGATTCGTTATAATCGATTGCAAACTGCTGGCCTCCGGGGGGCGGACCGTGGCAGACGTAACGGAACTATTGCACCGATGGAGCGAAGGGGACGCATCGGCCTTCAACGAGTTGATGCCGATTGTGTACCACGAGTTGAAGACGCTGGCGCACAATTTTGTCCGCAAGGAACGCGTCGGCGCCACTTTGGATACCACCGGCCTGGTACACGAGGCATTCATCTCCCTGGTAAATCTCACGCAGGTCAATTGGAACGCGCGGCCTCATTTCTTCGGCGCGGCTGCCAGGATCATGCGCCGACTGCTGGTGGATCACGCCCGCGCGCGCCTGGCCTCCAAACGCGGAAACGGTATCGTGCCCGGCGCTCTCCACTACGATCTGGCCATTGCCGCGGCGCCCGACCTGGATGTCGTCGCGCTCGACATCGCCCTCGACGAACTGGCGCAAGTGGACCCGGAACGCGCCAGGCTGGTCGAGATCCGCCATTTCGGGGGGCTCTCGATGGAGGAGACGGCAGAGGTCATGGGGATCTCGCTGTCTACCGCGAATCGCGATTGGGCGGTGGCGCGCGCGTGGCTTTTCCGGCGATTGCGCGGTCAGCCCGAAAAGTCCTGACAGGCTTTCCCTCCGTTTCGCGCCACGTAAAATGGACGATCCTGGGTAAACACTAAGGAGGGGCTCATGAGGGTTGAGACCTGGACCGCGGTTCGCGAGGCTTTTGCGGCCGCGATGGACGCGCCGCCCGGCGAGCGTGAGGCATGCCTGGCGCGGCTGCCGCGCGACGTTCGCGACGAGGTGGAATCCCTGCTCGATGCCCACGACACCGCCGGCGGATTTCTCGAATCGCCGGACAGCGCCGGCGGACCCTCGTCAGGCTCCGTCATCGGGGCGTACCGGCTGCTCGACAAGATCGGCCAGGGCGGCATGGGTGTGGTGTTCCGCGCCGAGCGCAGCGACGGGGAGTTTCGCCGCGAGGTGGCCATCAAGCTGATCGCCGGCCGCCACTTCGCGGCAGAGGCAGAACGCCGCTTCATTTTCGAGCGCCAGATTCTGGCGCGGCTGGACCATCCGCATATCGTCCGCATGCTGGACGCCGGCATTGCCGAGGGACACCGCTACCTGGTGATGGAACTGGTTGCCGGCGAGCCATTAGCGGCTTACTGCGAGGCCCGAGATCTGCCCACCTCCGCGCGCCTGTGCCTGTTTCGCGATATCTGCGACGCCATCTGCCACGCCCACCAGAACCTGGTGATCCACCGCGACATCAAGCCCGGAAACATCCTGGTTACCGCCGAGGGCGAGGTCAAAGTATTGGATTTCGGGGTGGCGCAACTGGCCATGCCGGAGGGTGCCACGGCGCCCATGACGGGCGCCCTGGTCCGGGCAATGACACTGGCCTACGCCAGTCCCGAACAGGCGCGCGGAGAGCCGGTGACGGTGGCATCGGATATCTATTCGCTGGGAGTGGTCCTGTACGAACTGCTGGCCGGCCGGAATCCGCAATCGCCCGCCAATCTCCCGCTGGACACCGCTCTGCAACGCATCTGCCGGGAGGAAGCGCCGCGACTGCCGCGCCTTCTTCCCGACGACCTCGACGCCATGGTGCGGAAAGCCATGGCAAAGGATCCGCGGGCGCGCTACGGCTCGGCCAGCGAATTTCTGGCCGATATCGATCGCTACCTCAGCGGCCGGCCGGTGCTGGCGCAGCGTCCCACCCTGCGCTATGCCGCCTGGAAGTTCGTGTGCCGCAATCGATGGCCATCGGCTGTCAGCGCAGCGCTGGCGCTTTCCCTTCTTGCCGGAATGGCGGCCTTCCTGTGGCAGCACCAAGTGGCCGAACGGGAACGGGCGCTGGCGCAGAGCCGGTTTTCGCAAGCACGCCGCCTGATTTACACAGTGATTTTCGATATCCAACCGAAACTCGAAACCCTGCCCGGCGCCACCGCTTTGCGCGCAACGATGGTCAACAGCACTCTCGGCTATCTGCAGGAAATGGAAAAAAACGCGGGGAGCGATCCGGCATTCCTGCGCGAGCTCATCAATTCCTATGTGGAGTTGGCGCGCGTGCAGGGCGACATGAGCGGAGCCAACGTGGGTAACGCAGCCGTCGCGAACAGCCTCGCCAGCGCCACGACGCTTCTACGACGGCTGCTGGCACTGGATCCGCGCGGGCCGAAGTCGCTGGCAACCGCCGTCTATGTGTATCGGTATATGTCCAGCCAGCGCCTGCAAAAGGGACTGCAGGCGGAGGCAAAGGATTTCGCCGGAATGGGCGTGGACACGGCGCGCCAGTTGGTCCGCGTACAGCCGGGCGACGAGAACCAGCTCACCCTTGCCAACGCGCTTTTCGCCGCCGCCGGAGCGGGCCATTCGCTGGATAGTTTTCAGCAGGCGTTGGCAATCTACCAGGCGCTACTGGACCATAAACCCGGCGATCCCACACTGCTGCGGGATGCTGCCCTGGCGCATAAGAATATCGCCGGGTTTTACATCGAACAGCACCGCGCCGAAGGCTTGGACGAAGCCGGCAAAGCGCTCGAGCTGGACCGCCGCCTTCTGGCGATGAATGCCTCCGACCCGCGCGCCATGCTGGATGTGGCGATCGATCTCGGCCAGATGAGCAGTTCGTACCAGGCGGTCGGGGACGCCGGCCGCGCGATCTCATTCGCGGAGCAAAGTGTAAATTTGCGGCAGAAAATTCTCGACGCCAATCCTGACGATGTGCGCGCGCTGGATCGCCTGGCGTGGGCGCAGAGCATGCTGGCCTTCTACCAAGCCGAGGCCGGCCTGGAGGGAGCTCGCAAAGACCTGATGCAGAGCGACTCGCTGTACCGGCGTCTGCGGTCCCGTACCAACCTTCCGAATCCGTCCATCGCCAGTTTCGCGCACGTCGAACTGCTGCTGGGGGAGTGGGAGAAACGGCAGGGGCAGATCGGGCCTGGCTGCGCTTATCTGCGCGAGTCCCTCGGTCTGTACCGGCAATGGAAGGAGTTCGAAGGATCTTCGGACATCGCGCTGCGGGAGACCGCATTCCGCGAGGGCGCATCCTGCGAGGGACGATGAAGCTCAGGCAGTACGGCGGTCAAGCGGACGACTGAGACTGCCCTTCGCCAGGGCGCATCCTGCGAGGGACGATGAAGCTCAGGCAGTATGGCGGTCAACTGGCTGCGTGAGACTGCTCTTCGCGAGGGCGCATCCTGCGAAGGGCGATGAAGCTCGGGCAGTACGGCGATCAACCGACTGCGGGAGACCGCTCTTCGCGAGGGCGCATGCTGCGAGGGCGATGAAGTTCGGGCAGTACGGCGGTCAACCGACTGCGGGGGACCGCTTTCCGCGAGGGCGCATCCTGCGAGGGACGATGAAACTCGGGCAGTATGGCGGTCAAGCGGCTGCGTGAGGCCGCCTACCGCGAGGGCGCATCCTGCGAGGGCGATGAGGCTCAGGCAGTATGGCGGTCAACCGGCTGCGGGAGACCGCTTTCCGCGAGGGCGCATCCTGCGAGGGACGATGAAGCTCGGGCAGTATGGCGATCAAGCGGACGGCCCGGGGCCCCTCCGCATCGACGAGAGGCGATCGCGTCGACAGGCGAAGCGGCCACCCAGGGCCGCGTTTCTCCCGCGCCCCTTTGCCGTCGATAGATCGCCCGAAGCGTTCCCTGCGGCTTGCGGTAAAATGTGCGAGTGGCGCCGCAGGATCTCCCGCCCGGGGAGTTGACCCGACTGCTCAAGGCTTGGAGTGATGGCGATACCTCCGCGCTCGATCGACTCACCCCCATCGTTTATGCGGAACTCCACCGCCTGGCCCGCTCCAATCTGACCCACGAGCGGGAAGGTCACCTGCTCCAGCCATCCGCCCTGATTAACGAAGCATTCGTCCGTCTGATGAACGGGGCTCCGGTGGATTGGGCCTGTCGCGCTCATTTTTTCGCCAGGTTCGCGCGCCTCATGCGCGAAATCCTGATCGATTTCGCGCGCGCCCAACAGACCGAAAAGCGCGGATCGCGCGCGCTTCACATCGACCTGTCCCAGGTTGACGCCCGCGCCGGCGCGCAACCCGCGCCGGCATCGTTTCTGGACCTGGATTCCGCTATGCAGGACCTGTCGCAGTTGAACGCCCGCCAGGCGCAGGTGGTGGAATTACGCTATTTCGGCGGCCTGGAGAACACCGAGATCGCCGAAGTGCTGGGAGTCTCCACGCCCACCGTGATCCGCGACTGGCGATTCGCGCGGGCCTGGCTCTATTCCCGGCTGGAACCCGGCTTGCCCGCCACCTCATGACACCCGAAGATTTCGAGCGGGCGGGCGATCTGTTCGAACAACTGCAAGGCATGGATGAGCATGAGCTCCCGGCAGCTCTGGATGCCGCCTGCAAGGGAGACGAAGTGCTCCGCCGAGAGGTGTTGCGCCTGCTGGACGCCGACCGCCGGGCAGACGCCAATGCCTTTCTCAACCGGCGGGCGCTCGAAGACGCCGCCCTGCTCATCGAGGACCCGCAGCGCGAAGTCCCATCCGCCGGCCGGCTCACTCCGGGCGAGCGGCTGGGGCACTACGAGATCGTGGAACGGATCGGCGCGGGCGGCATGGGTGAGGTGTATCGCGCCCACGACAGCCAACTCCATCGCGACGTGGCCATCAAAGTCCTGCCCGGCGCCATCGCCGGCGATGCCCAATACATGGCGCGATTCGAGCATGAGGCCACCATCCTGGCGTCGCTCAATCATCCCAATATCGCCACCATTTACGGCGTGGAGCGGGGCGCGCTGGTGATGGAACTGGTGGAGGGCGATACGCTCCGCGGGCCCGTCCCCATAGAGGAAGCCATCCCGATTGCCCGCCAGATCGCCGCCGGGCTGGAGGCCGCGCACGAACGCGGCGTGGTGCATCGCGACCTCAAGCCCGCCAACATCAAGATCACGCCGGGCGGAATCGTCAAGCTGCTGGACTTCGGACTCGCCAAATCGGCCTCGTTTGCCCGCAGCGGTCCCATCAGCAGCCCCACCGCTTCGCCCACGGCGTCTCCCGATCTCACGCAGACGGGAACCGTCGTGGGCAGCGCGGCATACATGTCACCCGAGCAGGCCATGGCGAAGCCCGCCGATAAGCGCGCCGACATCTGGGCGTTCGGCGTGGTCTTCTACGAACTGCTCACCGGCGAGCGGCTGTTCCCCGGCGAAACGGTGGCCGAAACTCTGGCGGCGGTGGTGCGCGATACGCCCGACTTCAGCAAACTGCCGGCGGACGTGCCGCCGTACATCCGGCGACTGCTCCAGCGGTGCGTGTGGAAAGATCGCAAGACGCGCCTGCGCGATATCGGCGAAGCGCGGGTTTGGCTGGACGACCCGCATGTGTGGGACGGCGCTCCGCCGCCGCGCCGTAATCCCGCGGCCTGGCTGTTCGCCGCCGTCATGACTGTCGCCGCTGTGGTCTTCGCCGGGCTCTGGTTGAGCCCGCCGGCGCGCGAAAACCGGCGGCTGCAGTTTTCGGTGGCTCCCCCAGCCGGGACCGTGCTCTCCGGCGTCAGTCTGCCCGCGGTCTCGCCCAACGGCCGGTATCTCGCCTTCGTCGCCGAGTCCGCCGGCCGTCCGCAACTCTGGATTCGCGACCTGGAAGCGTTGAACGCGCGCGCGATTCCCGGAAGCGACAGCGCGGCCGATCCCTTCTGGTCGCCCGACAGCCGCTTCGTCGCGTTCTTTGTCCCCGGGAAATTGAAGAAAGTGAGCGCCGCCGCGGGACCCCTGGTGGCGATCTGCGATGCCGCCGACGGGCGAGGTGGAAGCTGGGGCAAGGGCGATGTCATCCTCTTCGCGCCCACCTTCGCGTCGCCGCTGCTGCGCGTTTCGGCCAAGGGGGGGACGCCCGCCGCGGTCACAACCCTCGATCAATCCGGCGGTGAGACCAGCCACCGCTTCCCCTGGTTCCTGCCCGACGGCCGCCATTTCCTGTTCACGATTCGCAACGCCAGTCCCGAAAAGACCGCGGTGTACGTCGGCGACCTGGATTCGACGCAGCAGCGCCTGTTGTTGCCGGCGGCCTCCAATGCCGCCTACACGCCGGGGTTCGTGCTCTACATGCGCGGCAAAGCCCTGCTGGCCCAGCGGTTCGCCGAGCGGACCCAGATCCTCTCCGGCGACGCCTTCCCGATCGCCGAGCCGGTGGATTACCTGGCCGGCAGCATTCAGGGACAGTTTTCGGTTTCGCAAACCGGCGTGCTGGCATTCGATATCGGCGGAGGGGCGCTGCAGTCGCAGGCGACCTGGATGGGCCGCGACGGAAAGCCGCTAGGCACCCTGGGCCCTCCCGGAGTGATGCAGGAGGCGGCGATCTCGCCGGCGGGCGATCGCGCCGTGCTCGATCGCCTGGATCCCTCGGTGGGGACGTACGATCTCTGGCTTTACGACCTGACGCGGAACCTGGAATCGCGGTTTACCTTCGACCCCGGTAACGATATGTATCCCGTGTGGTCGCAGGATGGAAGCTCCATCCTCTTCTCCTCGGATCGCGGCGGCCGATTCGGGATCTATCGCAAGCCTTCCACCGGCGCCCAGAAGGAAGATCTCTTGTACCAGAGCGCGGGAGTGTCGCAGCCTACCGACGCTTCCAGCCGCTACCTGCTGTTCGCCCTCACCGCCGTAAGCACGGGAAACGATCTCTGGGGCCTGCCGCTTTTCGGCAGTCGCCAGGCCGCGGCCATCCTGCAAAGCAAGTTCGCGGAGTCTCACGGGAGGCTTTCTCCCGATGGCCGATGGTTGGCCTACGACTCGGACGAATCCGGTGTACCGGAGATTTATGTACAGAGCTTTCCCGGAGCGGAGAGCAAATGGCAGGTGTCCGCCGCGGGCGGCACTCGTCCGGTCTGGCGGCGCGATGGCGCGGAGCTCTACTACGTTTCGCAGGACAACCGCATCATGAGCGTTGCGGTAAACAGCGGATCGGCATTCGATCATGGCGCGCCGCAACCGCTCTTCCGGGTTCGCATGCCTCCACAAGGCCTGTACGATGTCAGCCACGATGGCCGGCGCTTCCTGATCCTCGACGGAATCGAGCCGGAGGTGAAAGCGGGTGTCACCGTCGTGGTGAATTGGAACGTCGGCGTCAAGCGGTAATCCTGCGCCGGCTTGGCCCCAGATGCCGAAGCGGGGAACAGTGGGAGCGACCTTCTATTGGGACCTGGCCCCCGTAGTTGAGGACTCGCGCGCGCGGAAGACCAGAAACGCGCGGATGTCGCGCACCTCGCCGGCAGTCAGCTTGTTTTCGAACGACGGCATCCCCCACTGCGACTGCGTCCCGTGCAGCACGATGTCGTCGAGCCGCAAAAGGGTCTCCCGGCCGGAATACCGCAGATCGGGCAACGGCCCCGCGATCGCGTTCCAACCGTGACACCGTGCGCACCAAACGCCATACAAATGGCGGCCTTCGGCGATGGTGCGTGGCGCAGTGTCGACGGCGATACCGGGATCGGGCGGCGGAGACGGGTGTCCATACGCCGGGGCGTGCAGAACGGCGGATCCGCCGAGACGGAATGTCAGAATGCGGCCGTAGCCCGGCTTGACGGCTCCGGCCAGCGGACCGTTGAATAACCCGCTGGGACCGCCCCAGCCAGCCATCACGGCGATATATTGATCGCCATCCAGCGTGTAGGTGACGGGAGGCGCCATGATCCCGGTGCCGGCGTCGAACCGCCAGAGTTCTTTGCCGTCGGTGGCACGATACGCCGCCAGAATGCCGTCGGCGCGGCCCTGGAAAACCAGGTTGCCGGCGGTGGCCAGCGTCCCGCCGCCTTCTACCACGGGATAGGACGCGCGCCAGGCTAACTGACTGGCTGCCGGGTTCCACGCCACCAGTTCTCCATGGGGATGCGCGACCGTGCCGAACTTCGCCATCAGCGGACCGTCGTAGGATTCGTCGTCGCCTTCGTTGTCGCGGCTGGAGTCGTACTTCCAGTGCGGATCGGGTGCGTGAAGGGTTACGGTGCCCTCTTTCGCCGCGAAGTACGCCAGTCCGGTTGCCGGACTGAACGCCATCGGCTGCCAATTGTGCGCGCCGTCTGAACTGGGTGAATCGAGCGATGCCTCGAAGCGCGAGCCCGCGGTCGGCGGTTCGATCGGACGGCCCGATTTGGGATCGAGCCCCGATGCCCAGGTAATGCCGCCGACGAACGGTCCGCCGCTGAGGAACTCGCCGGTCGCGCGATCGAGAACGTAGAAGAAGCCGTTCTTATTCGCCTGCAAGAGCGCGTCACGATCCCGGCCGCCGATCTTCACACGGGCGGCGACGAGCGGTTCGGTGGCGTCGTAATCCCAGTTGTCGCCGGGGGTCGGTTGGAAATGCCAGACGAGTTCGCCGGTGCTGGCACGCACGGCGAGGATCGAGTCGGTATACAGATTGTCGCCGGCGCCGCGCAGGTCGCGATACCACGCGGTCGGGTTGCCGGTGCCGAAGTAGAGGAGATCTAGAGTGGCGTCGTAGATGATGCCCTCCCACGGCGTGCCGCCGCCGCCGGTCTTCCACCACTCGCCGCTCCAGGTCTTTGCCGCCGCTGCCAGGGCTTGCGATTCGAACCCATTTGCGGGGTCGCCAGGCACCGTGTAGAAGCGCCAGAGCAGCTTCCCGGTATCGGCGTCGAAAGCGGACACCGAGCCGCGCACTCCGTATTCCGCGCCGCCATTGCCGATTACGACCCGGTTCCCGGCGATGCAGGGTGCGCTGGTGATGCTATACGGCTTGCTGCTGTCGACCGTATCCGTGTCCCAGAGAACCTTGCCGGTGTGCTCGTCGAGGGCGACGAGGCGTCCGTCCAATGTCCCCACGAAGACCTTGCCGCCGTGAAGCGCCACCCCGCGATTGACCACGTCGCAGCAAATGAAGTAGGCGCGCTCGTGCGCGACTTTCGGATTGTAGGTCCAGCGTATTTCTCCGGTGCGTGCGTCCATCGCGTACACCACGCTCCACGATCCGGTGGTGAAGATCAGGCCATCATCCACCGCCGGTGTCGCCTCCAGGCCGCGCGTGGTTGCGAGTTCGCGGCTCCATGCAAGGCCCAGATGCGCGACGCTCTGTTCATCGATCTGGCGGAGGGTACTGAATCTCTGGCCATTGCCGGTGGCCGATGGGCGGCAGCCGGAGCCGATGGCAACCAGCAGGGGTATGGCAGCCCGCAGGAAGAAACGTGGGTTCCGCATGGATCGATCGGAGACTCTCCACTATATCCGACCGGAGTTCAAAGGATACCGGCGATCTTACTCAAGCCGCCGCCACAAATGGCCTCCGACAATCGTGATCTTCACAAGAATGGCCTGCGCCGGCGACGCCCGCCGGTGCGACGTGTTGAAATGGGGCTTCGTGCCAACCAACTACTTTCGAAAGGACACCCGGTGAAACTCGTTTACGCCGTCGTCGCCGCCGCCTTGACCGTCGCCGGTCCGGCCGCCGCTCAGACCCGCACCATCGCCGCCGATTACTCCCAGGTTCGCGGTCCGCAGAGCACCGTCTGGAAGATGTGCGTGGGCGCCGGCCGCGCCAATGAAGGCCTGCGGGCCGACTGGCAGGAGCAACTCGCGCTGGTGCAGAAAGAAATCGGCTTCCGCTACATCCGCATGCACGGCCTGCTGCATGACGATATGGGCGTCTACCGGGAAGACGCCAAAGGGAACGCCATCTATAACTGGCAATACGTCGATAAGCTCTACGATTACCTGCTGAGCGTGGGGATCAAACCGTTCGTGGAGCTGGCCTTCATGCCGCACGACCTGGCAAGCGGCGACAAGACGGTCTTCTGGTGGCACGGCAATATCACGCCGCCGAAATCGTACGAGAAGTGGGGCGCGCTCATCGCCAATCTGGTCCGCCACTTCCGCGAACGGTACGGCGATGCCGAAGTCCGCACCTGGTACTTCGAAGTGTGGAACGAACCCGATCTGAAAAATATTTTCTGGTCGGGCGATCTGGACGATTATCTGAAGCTGTACACGGCCGCGGCGGAAGCCGTGAAGAGCGTCTCTCCGGAGTATCGCGTGGGCGGCCCGGCATCCGCCAGCCCTACACGTTTCGAAGAGGAGCTGGTGAAATACTGCGCCCGCACCCACGTGCCGATCGATTTCGTTTCCACCCACACCTACGGCGTGAGGGAGGGCTTCTTCGACGACACCGGCGCCCGCGGCACCGTGCTCGACACCAGCCGCGGCGCGGTCATCGACCGCATGAAGCACTCGCGCGAACTCATCCGCAGTTCGCCGCTTCCCAATCTGCAATTGCATTACACCGAGTGGAGCTCGGCCTACACGCCCACCGATTTCATGCACGACCAGTATCATCAGGCGTCCTTCATCCTCGATAAAATCAAGGGCGCGCAGCAATGGGTGGACTCGCTCTCCTACTGGGTGTTCACCGATATTTTCGAAGAGAACGGCCCGCGGGCGACACCGTTTCACGGCGGCTTCGGGCTGCTCAACTATCAGGGCATCCGCAAACCCGCGTATTTCGCTTACCAATTTCTGAGTCGCATGGGCTCGGCCGAACTGGCGGATAGCGATGCTTCTTCGTGGGTGACGAAAAGCGAGCACGGCGATGTGCAGGCGCTGTTGTGGGACTACTCGCCAATCGCGCCGCCGCAGGGCGTGAACGATCAGGTCTTCTATAAGAACGAACTGCCGGCCAAACCGGCGGGCGCGGCGCGGCTGGACATTGCGAATCTCCCGGCGGGGACCTGGTCGCTCGCGGTATACCGCACCGGCTACCGCTTGAACGACGCGTACACCGCCTATCTCGATCTCGGCGCGCCTTCCCAACTCACGCCCGCGCAGGTGGACGCGATTCAGCAACAGGCAAGTGGCGCGCCGGTAGAGCAGAGCATCGTCAAGCATACGGGCGGTCCGTTCACCAAGGAACTGCCGCTTCACCAGAACGACGTGGTGCTGGTGGTATTGAATCGCCTGTGAAATGTTGAGGTAATCTGGCGGTATGGACGGGTCGAGATTCGGTAGAGCCCTGCTAGCGGGGGTCGCGTTTGCGGCGATCGCCCACGCCGCGGGCGGCGTTACGTGGGGCGACCTGGGCGATGGGCGCTATCGCAATCCGATTCTGAAAGCCGACTATTCCGACCCCGACGTGATTCGCGTGGGCGACGATTTCTACCTGGTGGCGTCGGATTTCCATTTCATCGGAATCCAGGTGCTGCACTCCACCGACCTGGTCAACTGGCAGATCGTCGGGCAAGTCTTCCACCGGCTCCCGATCGCCGCCAAGTACGACGAGATGAGCGCTTATGGCGAAGGCACCTGGGCGCCCGCCGTGCGCTATCACGACGGCGAATTCTATCTGTACGTCTGCACGCCGTACGACGGCCTGTTCATGTGGCACACCAAAAATCCGGCCGCGTTGTGGACCGGCCCCGTCACGGTGAAAGCGGTGTCCGGCTGGGAAGACCCCTGCCCGTTCTGGGATGACGACGGGCAGGCCTACCTCATCCACAGCAAGAAAGGCGCCGGTCCGCTGATCGTGAATAAGATGAGCGCCGACGGCACCAGGCTGCTCGACGAGGGCGTCACGGTTTACACCGGCCCCACGGCCGAAGGTCCGAAGCTGTTTAAGCGCCACGGCTACTATTACATCTCGCATCCCGAGGGCGGCGTGGGCCCGGGCTGGCAGGCGATGGAGCGCGCACGCAATATTTACGGGCCGTACGAGCACAAGGTGGTGCTGGCCGGCAGCCCGCATCAGGGCGGCATGGTGGATCTTCCGAATGGCGAGTCATGGTTCATCGGTTTCAAATCCAGCGGATGGCTGGGGCGCATCTGCTATCTGGAACCGGTCGCATGGGGCAGCGACGATTGGCCGGTATTCGGCGACCACGGCAAGCCCGTGGATGTCTGGAAGAAGCCCGGCGTGCCGCATGCGAGCGCACCGTCGCGTCCACCCACCAGCGACGAATTCACTGGCGCGGAACTCAATCCCATCTGGCAGTGGAATCACAATCCGGTGGACGAGGCCTGGTCGCTCACGCAGCGGAAGGGCTATCTGCGGCTCACCGCGATTGCCGCCGCCGACCTGATGCACGCGCGCAACACCATCACGCAGAAATTGTGGGACGACTTCGGGACCATCGACGTGAAGATCGACCTTGCCGGACTGGCGGACGGCCAGAAGGCCGGGTTGACCTTCCTCAGCGGACCGGCGTTTCAGTGGGCGGCGGCCGAGAAAGACGGCGGCGCGTGCAAGATCGTCTGGACCGATGGCGCCGGTCCGGCGATGAAATCCTGCCGCACGGTGTGGTTCCGCGGCGAATACCGGGAGGGCCAGGCCACGCTGGCATACAGCTTCGACGGCAAGACGTGGACCGATACGGGGCAGAAGATCACGCTGAAATTTGCCTCGTGGAAGGGCGCGCGCTTCGGCGTGTTTTCATATGGCCCTAATGCGGGATATGCCGACGTGGATTACGTCCACTACAACTACCGATCGTCAGCCCAGAAATAGGACGGGCTCTACGGGATCTTGGCGAGCGGGAATCGCACGAAGCGGATCTTGCGACGATTCCAGGTGTAGGTGAGCAGCAGGTCGCCGTTGCGCGCTTCGATCATGGCTGGATAGGAGTACTCACCGGGCGCGGTTTCCAGTTCGTGGAAATCGCCCCAGGCAGCGCCATCGCGGCTCACCGCCAGATTGAGCGGCGTGCGGCCGGTAGTGCTGCGATTGTAGGCCACCACGATACGTCCGTCCCTTAGGCGCACGGCGTCGATGCCGGAGTTGGGATTCGGCAGGGACGTCGCGGTCACCGCCGACCAGGTGAGTCCGCCGTCCAACGAATCGGACTGGCAGATGCGGCCGATCGCCTGGGTGGAGCGGGCATAGAGCCGGATGTGCGCGCCCTCCATGTGGATGAGCGAAGGCTGGATGATGCCGTAGGGCGCGCCGGCGGGCGTAGCCGAGGACGCCAGCGAGGGCGGCGCCGCGATGGGGCCGATGCGGCTCCACGTGCGGCCGTGGTCGGTGCTGCGTTCGATCCAGCAGGCCCACGAGCCGTAGCTTTCCACTGACGATCCGCTCAGAATGGTTCCATCGGCGAGCACCAGCGGTTTGGCGCGGATGGGGCCGTAGAGTCCCGCGGGCAGGTGCTCGGGTGCGCTCCAGGTGCGGCCGGAATCGCGACTGGAAAGGCGTCCCGCGCTCCACTGGCTGGGCGACGGTCCGAACTTGTAGTAGAGCCACAGCAGTCCGGCGCCGGAGTGGAAGAGCACCGGATTGTAGGCGGCGATTTGCGGTTCGCGAACCAGGACGGCGGGCTCGCTCCAGCCGGACGCGGTGCGGCGCGCGCCCCAGATCGCTACGTCGGGAGCGCCTTCGCGAGTGCCGCCGAACCACGCGGCGAGCAGATCGCCGTTGTCCAGTTCGACGATGGTGGAGGCGTGACACGACGGAGTCGGCGACGGGTCGGCCACGAATTCCACGGTCTGCGCGGCCGCCGACAGCGCCATCAGAAGCATTATGCCAGTACGCCCGATCAAGGATTCCCTCGCATCGTAATATAACGCATGCCGCGCTCAATACCAGAGGGGCACCGGCTCGCCTTTGATCCGGCGGATGGCCTCTTCGGCGGCGTAACTGACGCGATAAATCTTCGCTGCCTGCTCGAGCGCCGGCAAAGCGCCGGCGGCGGCGGGCCCGATGTTCCCGAGCGCGGTCGAGAGGCTGCGCATCACGAAAATCACCGGTTCATGGGAAGCGTCCAGGTGTCGGGCGAGAATCTCCACCACCGGTTTGCCGGCCGGTCCCAGGTTGCCCAGAGCATCGGCGGCCACGGCGCGGACGGCGGGCGACGGATCGTCGAGCGCGCGCACCAGCCCCGGCATCGCCTTCACAGCGGCCGGACCCATGGCCCGCAGCGCCACTGCCGAGAGGCTGCGGACGCGAAGATTCGGGTCGGGCAGAGTGCGTTCCAGTGCGGGGATGGCGGGCGTTCCGGCGTGCGGCATCTGCGAAAGCGCCCAGGCTGCCGCATCGCGCACACCCGAGTCGGGGTCGCCGAGCGCCCTGGCGAGTTCGTTCACCGCCGGAGCGGCATCGTCACCGAACGCTCCGACGGCTCGCAGCAACTTGGGGCGCTCGGCCGTGGAGGCGCGCGTCAAAGCGCGCACATAAGCCGGCAGGGAAACGCCGCGATACACGGGGCCGCCAGCAGCGGCGGCGGCCGCCGTCGGCAGGCTCTCAACGGGCGCCGCACCCTCCGGCACCCGTTCGAGCACGACGTCGTTGATGCCGAAGTTGTACCCCGACGACCGGCTGTCTTTGCCGACGCACACGTAGCTCAGAACGTGCCGTCCCTTGGTGAGCGTCAGCCATCCGAGCGGTTGCTCGGTGGCCACCAGCACTTCGGAGAGGTAGCCATGGAACACCTGTGCGCCGGCGGTGGGGATTTCCGACGTCAACGCTTCGCGATTATCCAGATTGGTGGGCTTGCCATCCAGCAGCGCGACGTAGTCTCCGTAATCGGGCGCCTGGGCGAGGCGGCTGAGGATCTCATACCGGCCGGCCTCGCGAACCTCGATGGGGATATCGATGCGAGCGCCTTTCTCCTGGCCTTCGAAGAAAAGCAGATCGCGGCCCCAGTCGACCTCGCGCTGCACGGAAACGGCGCCTTTGACGGTGGCGACCTCTTTCAGGGAGTCTTCCACGGCGATCTGTTCGGCGTTGCCGAGAGGCAGTCTCGCTTTGCCGAAGGGAGGCTCGGGCAATCCTTCATTGACGTCCTTCTGGTACCAGAAGGCGGCGCTCGAAAAGTAGTCGGGCCGTTCTTCAAATCCCGATCGGACGCTGCCGTTGGCGTTGTACGTCCAACCCGCGTGTTCAATGCCGGCCCACAACGATTTGGTGAACGGGATGGGATCGGGAATGTGCCAACGGTAGCCGGTGAGGCGTGCGCCCACCTGTTCGCCTTCGGCCACCGGCGTGCCGCTCCACAGACCGCCGCCCACGCGCAGCCCCCACGCCTCATTCACGTAATCTTCCGTGCCGGTACCGACGATCTGCGGATGCGCCGCGCCGTCCACGTAGACGAGATCGTCCCCTTCGCCGAACCATCCCACCTGCGACTGGATCACGTTCAGCACTGTGCCCACGTAGTGGCCCGTGCCCTTGATGTCGAGGAACGCGTATTGCTTCCCTTTGACGGCGGGGCGCTCCTGCCGGTAGTAGCCATGGAAGTAAGCCGCATCGGCGGGCAGCGAGGGATGGCGCTGCCAGTCGACGTGGTAGTAAAACATGGTCACCGGCCGGTCGCCCTCATCGGTCACGGTGATCTTGCAGGATACGCGGAACGGCATGGGCCAATAGCTGTTTCTGGCGCGGCCGAACGAACTGTCGCGGACCACCATGGAATCGAGATTGCGATCGTACCCGTGGCCTACGCCGAAGAAGTCGCCCAGCGGCACGTCGACGCTCGGGGTCTTGCTGCCGTCGTAGTAGACACGCAGGCGAACCAGGCGCGGCCAGGCGAACTCGTTGTCGGCGGCGGTGAGCCAGATGTGGCTTACGACGCCCGGGCCGTGGAGGTCGGCCATGACGTAGGTCTCGCCCGGCATGATGCGCTTACTATCGTCATTGCTGCCCTGAAATCGGTTGCCGCTGGAGACGCGATGGGCGGAGAAGTCTTTGAGGCGGGGAAGATCGAGGAGTTCGAACGAACCCCGGTCAGGAACCTGCGCGGAAGCGGAAGCGATGAGCAGGAGGAGAAACAGAAGCGGTCTCATAGAGACTGCATTCTACAAGGCCCGAAGGGACGGTTACAAGAGTGGTGCGAGGCGCCCGGAGTCAGCCGGAGATGTTGGCGTGGGAAAGGCGCAGGACCCACTGATTGATCTCGTCGAGGCGTTCCAGGACTCGGACTTCGTCTTCACGCCGGTAGTGGGCCAGTTCCACGCGGTTCCGCTCTCCTTCCGGAGTGAGGGCGAAAAACCAGACCACCAGCGAGGCAGAGCCTAATACGGTGAGCGCCAGGTCCACCGGAACCGCCACTCGAAAATCGAACACCGTGCGCAGCAGAGCCGCCAGAGTGGTTCCGAAGAACAGCGCGGTGAACAATGCGGCATTCACCAGGACGTTCCGTTTCAGCGGCACGGGATACCGCCTCGCCAGCAGCGTCATCACCAGAAGAAAGATGCCGAGCGCCAGGTTGACACCGCGATCGCCGCCGAAGAGGAGCGACAACAGCCGGGAGCGGCTGGACAGAGCGCTGGGGATACGCGGGATCAGGGCGGCCATGGAGATGGCGGTGGAGAGAAGAATTCCCCCATAGGCGGCCCAGCGGCCCAGGCTCCGCAGTCCGCGATATTGTTCCAGCACCAGGCCGCACAGTTCCTGTACCACCAGAATTTCGAAGATCCAGGTGACCGGCTCGGTCCAGACCCAGAACCAGAAATAGGTGCGCGATTCCATATTCATCAGGGCGGGACAGAGACTGTCCGGCACCAGAAAAACCAGGTATCCGAACAGACACGGATAACGGCGATGCAGTCCACAGCGGAACATTCGGATCGCCGTCAGGAAAGCGAATACGGTGGACAGAACTTCCAGGAAACTCATGAATGTGTGACTCGTCATCGCGATCCTGCCAGTGGTATCTCATCGGCCATTTCGAAGGGGTTTTCGAGTTTCTTTCACGACACCGGGGTTGATATGGTGAAGGAACCCAAATCATGACGGTTAAGCAGGCGAGGCAAGCTGCCCGGCGTTGGATCGCGGAGGAAGCCGCAAGCGTAGCCGGATTCCACGGAGCGTACACGGCCGGTTCCACCAACTGGCTCTCCGGGGACGCCCGCCTGAGCGCCGCTTCCGACCTGGATGTCATGGTTGTGCTCGCGGACACGAATCGGGTCGGCACGCGCCGCAAGTTCGTCTACCGCGACGCGCTGCTGGAGGCCTCGTATCTGCCGTCCGAGAGCTTTCAGTCCCCGCAAGAGATCCTGGGCGATTACCACCTGGCGGCGAGTTTCGCACGGCGGAGATTCTGGCCGATCCCTTGGGACATCTCTCTCCCTTGCAGACGGCCGTTTCCCGCGACTATGCAAAACGCCACTGGGTGCGCCGGCGCTGCACCGGCGCGACCGAGCATGCGCTGGCGCATCTCCGCTCCGTGTGCCCAGACGCTGCTCTTGCCGATCAGGCTTTGGCCCTCCTATTCGCGGCGGCCATCGCCACCCACATCCTGCTGGTGGCAGGTCTGCGGAACCCCACGGTGCGTACGCGTTATGAGGCGGTGCGCGAGTTGCTGACCGCCTACGGCCTGTCGGATTTCCACGAAACGCTGCTGGAGTTGCTGGGCGCGACACATATCGGGCCGGAACAGGCGCTGCGGCATCTGGCCACTCTCACGGAAAGCATCGACGCCACTGCGGGCGCGCCTCAGACTCAGTTCGCCTTCGCAGCGGACCTCACCGCGGTCGCGCGCCCCATTGCCATCGATGGCAGCCGGGAGACGATCGCGCGCGGCCTCCATCGCGAGGCGATGTTCTGGATTGGCGTCACGCACTCGCGCTGCTGGAAGGTGCTCTCGCAGGGGCCGCGCGGAGATCTCACGCAGCGCTTCGAGGACAACTACGGCGCGCTCGCAGAGGATCTCGGTATTTTCGGATTCGCTGCCGTCCGGCGGCGCTGTAGCGAGATCGAGCGCGCCCTGCCGGAGGTGTGCGAGGTGGCGGAGCGGATGATTGCCGCGAACCGCGAAATCGAAGACGATTGATTCTGCGGGGGCGAAACGTGATATGCGTGTCTTTATGAAGTTCGGCATCTTCTTCGCGACAATGCTGCTGGCGCTCCCGGCCGGCGCGAGCAGTTTGGCACCCACACCGCCGATGGGGTGGAACAGTTGGGACGCCTACGGTTTCACCATCGACGAGGCGCAGTATCGGGCCAGCGCCCAAGTGCTGGCCGGCTTGAAAAGCTATGGCTGGAACTATGCGGTGATCGACGAAGGCTGGTATCTGAAGAATCCCGACGGCCGGCCGGGCGAATTCCAGTTCACCTTGGATGCCAATGGCAGATTGATTCCCGACGCCGCGCGCTTCCCCTCCGCCTCCAACGGGGCGGGCTTCAAACCGCTGGCCGATTGGGTCCATGGGCTCGGCCTCAAGTTCGGCATCCATATTGTGCGCGGGATTCCGCGGGAAGTGGTGCAGCGGAATCTGCCGGTGGCGGGTTCGCAGTTTCACGCCGTCGATGTGGCCGACACCGCCGACACATGCCCCTGGAATGCCGACAACTACGGGGTCCGCGACACTCCCGCTGGACAGGCGTATTACGATTCGATGATGAGCCTCTATGCCAAATGGGGCCTCGATTTCCTGAAAGTGGATTGCATCGCCGACCACCCGTACAAGGCCGATGAGATCCGCATGATAGCGAGCGCGATCGGGAAGTCCGGCCGCGGCATCGTGCTCAGCCTTTCTCCCGGACCGACCAACCTAACGCACGCCGCCGAAGTGGCCAAATATTCGCAGATGTGGCGCATCGCCGACGACATCTGGGACGGCTGGGCATTTCCCGGCCAGACCTTCCCCAACGGCCTGCGCTCAGCCTTCGATAATCTGGCGAAGTGGGCGCGGTACGCCCGGCCGGGCAACTGGCCCGATGCCGACATGCTGCCGTGGGGGTCGCTGACGCCGCACCCCGGGTGGGGCAAACCGCGGCGATCGCGGCTCACCGAGGATGAGGAACGGACCCAATTCACGCTCTGGGCGATGGCGCGGTCGCCGCTCATCCTCGGCGCCAATGTCACCAAGCTCGATGAGTTCACGCGGTCACTGCTCACCAACAAAGATGCGATCGCGGTGAATCAGACCACCACGGCGAGTGAAGAGATCGCGAGCACGCCGGAGGAGGCCGCGCGCATGCGCGTCTGGACGGCAAGTATCGGCGGCCATATCGCGTACGTGGCGGTGTTTAATCTCCAGGAAACACCGTTACGCTCGGAGCTTCCCTGGCCATCCGCACTGTCAGGTTCCCGGCAAGCGGTATTCGACATCTGGAAACGGCAGACGGTGGCCGCCACGGACCGCATGCAAGTGGATCTTCCGGCACATGCCTGCGCGCTCTTCCGGATCGAGCGGTAGCCCAGAGGCGTCCCCACCTAATCTCGTGGCGGTACCCGCAAATGCGGACTGTGAGCATCCGTACAGTCTGCTACGGTGTGGTTTACCGCTCAATCCACCCGGGGGAAAAGGCCATCTCTATCAATGGGCTCAGCAGGATACTGATCTGCAGCGTCACCTTCACTGCAATCGCTTTTGCACAATTATCCGACCGGCAAATCTCCGGCGGTAGCGCCGATACGCATTGGGGCGTGATCTATTTGACTCACGACGACGCCATGGAAGAGCCCATGCTTTTCGGTGGACTGTACAACACCAAGCTGATCGTGGCGCTGCTGCAGAATTACGGCTTCGCGGACACTTTTTTCATGGTGGGATGTCATATTTATGGGCAGCCGCTGTCCTTGCCGGGCTCCAGCCTTTGCGGACAGGGATTAGGCGATGTGCCGGTCTCGGTGGTGCAGGAAGTGGCCGATGCCGGTTTCCTGATCGCCAATCACACCTTTTCTCACCTCGGCCTCAGCCACCTTCAGGCGCAGGACATGTTCGAGGATATCCGGACCAACCAGGCACTGGTCGACTCCCTGCACCAGAAACTCGGATTGAAGATATTGCGATGCCCGGGGCTGGACTGCGGCAATGTCACCTGGTTGAATAGCCAACCCGATCTGGCGAAATTGCGCGGGCCGATCAACGCCGATGTAGGTGCGGGCTTCGTTCCCGATAGCATCATGCCGGTTCCCGGCGGCATCCCGGACGCGGCGGGGGAGGGCGGCGACTGGTGGTTCTATCAAAATGGCCTATCGGCGCAATTCGCCGGCTATTACTATGTCCGCGATATTTCCGAAGTGGGCGCGCGTCACGGCGCGATCGTCCTGCTACACACCCGCACTGAGGCCATGACCGGCTCCGACGGCAGCCGCGGCTTCCCGGTGCAACTGCTGCAGTACATTATCGACAACGTTCCGGCAGGATTTACCTTCGCCCCGCTGGATGGCATTCCGGGACTTCTCGGCAACATGCACACTACCAGGCCGGAACAGATTGGCCGTGAATTTGGCAGCGGCGATGGACAGGGACGCGTGGTGGCGGGCCGCGTAACGGGCGCCCGGAGGCAAGAGGTCTGTAAAGCGCGCGAGCTATCGGTACGCTGCATGACGTGGCACAAGGCAACCGGCGCCCCCGGCGAAACGGTCCTGGAACTCGGCGCTTCCACTTCATGGCGCGACATCGGCGACGCGAACTGGAGCGCGCTCTACGGCTCGCGGTTTTGGCTGGTGGATCTCAATGGCGATGGCCGGGACGACCTGGTGATCCCCGGCAGTTCCGGGCTTACCGTGAGCTACTCGGATGGAGTCAGGGGATTCTCGGCGCCGTCGGCGCTGCTCACCGCCAACAATCTGGACTATCGCGCGCTGCGGTTTGCCGACGTAAATGGGGATGGCCTTGCGGACGTGGTGGCGTGGATCGCCGGAACGGTATACGTCTACCTGAATAACGGCCGCGGGTTCAATCCGCCGGTGGCTGCTTCAACGGATTTCCCGGCGGCGGGATTCGGTGACGAACGGTATCTATCCGCCATGCAGGTGGCGGATATAAATGGCGACGGCTGCGACGATTTAATATTCCGCGGACCGGCCGACGTATTCGTCAGCCTGAGCGATTGCCACGGCAAGTTTTTGCCCGCGAAAAGTTGGAGCCGGAAATTCAGCGACCGGCAAAATTTCTCCATGGCCAGTCAAAATCTGACTTTTTCGGCGGTTCAAATTGCCGGACAAGCAGGCCTGGCGGCGGGACTCTTTACCGGCGGAGTGGTATTTCAGGAAAGCGATGCCGCCAACGGCCGCTTCGGGCAATATCGCTACATCATGGACAATTTCGGGTTTTCGGGCGACCCAGCATTTCATCCCGAGGCTTACGCGAGCGATGTGATTTTTACCGACCTGTTCGGAAACGGCGATACGATTCCCGTGCAGGTACGCGCCAACGGGCTGTATGCCTCGCGGATTCGAGTGACTAAAGACAACTAACAAACAACTCCCCGTCGCAAATGCCTCCCCCGATCGTTTGGCGATGTTTGCGCCACGCGTTCCGGGCTGTTTCATCCCATGGGCAATGGCTTGCAGTCTTACCGGCGACGGAAGGAGTTACCCATGAAGAATTTCTTGCCCGCGGCCGCGGCATTTGTCGTGCTTGGAGCGGCGGGACTAACGATGCCTCACGCTTTTGCCCAGCCGATGTGGGATCAGGTGAAAGTTCACCTGCCCTACTCGGTAACTCTGGGGGACAAAACCATACCGCCCGGTGACTATCTGATTAAACAATTGGAGAGTGCCGACGGCAATTCACCCGTACTTCTCATTTACGGCAAGAACGGGATGAAATTCCAAACCTCAGCCATGACGGTCCACGATGCCAAGACGGATCCGGCCCGAAAAACCGATGTCACATTGCACCACATCGGCGATAACTATTACCTGGATAAGATCTGGATCGCCGGGAAGATGAACGGATACGAAATTCCGTTGCCGCGCAGCGTAAGAGCACGGGAAGCGGAAATGGCGTCGGTAACGGTGCCTTCGGAATCGAGTTCGAGCACGGAAACCTCTACCACTGCCAGCACCGATAACAACGCCACCACCACCACATCCGCCGATAATTCATCGACCACCGACAATTCCACCGCTACCACTCCGCCGCCGCCTCCTCCGCCGGTTGCCGAACCCACGCCTGCCCCGCAGCCCCCGGCTCCCGAGCCACAGGCGTCGACCACCCCGCAACCACCCGACACCACCGCGGCCACCGATAACTCCGCCAACCGCGAACAAGAGCCTGCACCCGCCATGCCCAAGACATCGGCCGGTTGGCTGACTATGCTGTTGAGCGGCGGAACGCTCTCCGGCGCCGGCATGATGCTGCGCCGCCGCAAGCGTTCATAACGCGAAATCGGTCCGTCCGGCCCGATTGTCCCGGCTGCGAGTTGCGCTATCATACTGTAAACTCGTAACGGCGTAGCAACCGGGTCGGACGGCGATGAGTGAAACGTTCGGAAGATATACCGTAATCAAGCAGTTGGGACGGGGAGCCATGGGTATCGTTTATCTGGCTTCCGACCCCATGCTGAACCGCCAGGTGGCCGTTAAGACAGTCGACCTGGCCGTGCAGGAGCCTGAAGAGCGCGAGTTCCTGCGCGACCGTTTGTTCCGCGATGCACGCGCCGCCGCCGTTTTGAAACACCCCAATATCGTGGCCATTTATGACGTCTTCGAAGACGCGGGCCGCGCTTACGTGGTGATGGAATACATTGAAGGCGACAGCCTGGCAGCCCGCCTTAAGAGTCATCCCCTTCCCGATATTGCAGCGGTCCTGAAAGTCATCCGGCAGATGGCCGACGCACTGGACTATACCCATTCGCGCGGGGTGATCCATCGTGATATCAAGCCTGCCAACGTCATGATCGATACCACCGGCACCACCAAGATCATGGACTTCGGCATCGCGCGTATCACCGACGCGCGCACCTGCACCCCCACCGGCATGGTGATGGGCACGGTGGAGTACATGGCGCCGGAGCAGATCCTGGGTGAGGAGGTCGACGGGCGCGCCGATCAATTCGCGTTGGCCGTGGTGGCGTACCAGATGCTGACCGGCAGTACGCTGTTCGGCCCGAATACCGTCGCTACGCTCACCTACAAAATTGTGAACGAAGCCGCGCCCTTGCCGCGCACGCGCAACGCGTCGCTTCCGCCGGGAGTGGATGCGGTCATCGCGAAGGCCCTCTCTAAAAAACCGGCCGACCGTTTCGCAAAGTGCAGCGATCTGGCGGAATCCCTGGCACAGGCGTTCTCCGACGCTCCCACGGCGCCAATCGCCGCACCGGTCGCGCCCACCGCGCCAGTGCCGGTACCGACTGCGGTGGCCATGCCGCCGAGCGCCGTCGCGCCGGTGGCCACGCGATCTTCAAGCACACCTTTGGTACTTGCGGCGCTCGCGGTGGTGCTGTTGGGCGGCACGCTGGCGGCGGTGATTCTCAAGCCGTGGAATCTGCTCAAGAAGCCTGATATCAGCACCGCTGCGGTGGTGAGCACGCCCGCCGCTGCGCCGGTCGAACCGTTGCAGGCCAGCGGCCCGGATGCACTGAAGCCGGCCCCAGGCGCCGCGCCCGCTGTGCAACCGCCGGTGGTCTCCACCCCGGCTCCGCAGCCGGCGCAAACTGCTCCCGCGGTTCCCCAGACGACGCCCAAAACCGACATCCCGGCACGGCCCGAACCCGTGACCCCGGCGCCCGTTCAACCGCAGCCAGAGCCTCCCCCATCCGCACCCGCGGCGACTGCTGCCGAACCGATGGCCGACGATTTCGCAGTCGCTCCGCCGGAGCCGAAACTCAAGACAGGCAACACGCCTTACCAGCAAGCCTTGCAAATGGGACAGCAACAAGTCAGGTCGAAGGATTATGTGGGCGCGTTGCGTTCCTTCGGCAACGCCGTATCGCTGCGCCCGAGGTCCGCGCAGGCGCACTACGACCGCGGGGTGGTGTTCGAGCACTTCCAGCAATTCGACGCCGCCATACGAGACTTCAGCGATGCTGTCCGGATGGAGCCGAATCTGGTGATGGCGCATACCCAACTTGCCGCCTGCCTGGAACAGCAGCACCACGATCCGGAAGCGCTGGTGGAATTTCAGCGCGCGCTCGAACTGAATCCCAACGCTCCATTGGCTCTCTTCGGGCGAGGCAACATTTACCTGCGGCGGCGGCAGTTCGCGCTCGCGGTGGCGGATTACAATCGCCTGCTTGAGATCAATCCGCGGTACGCGCCGGCGTATCAGAACCGGGCTATCGCGCGGCTGGCAACGGGCGACTTCGCTGGCGCGGCGGCGGACCGGCGCGCCGAACAGTCGTTGCGAAAATGACGCCGGTTACCGGCCGCTACAGCGTCAGCAAGCGGTGTTTCCTGCCTTACGCGGCTCGATGTGAGTGTGACCTGGAATCGCAGGTACAGGCAGCGCGCACACTGCGGAATTCGGCCCCCGAGAGTACGCGCCGGGGTATCGGAACCGGGCGGCTGGCAACGCGCGACTTCGCTGGCGCGGCGGCGGACCGGCGCGCCGAACAGTCGTTGCGAAAATGACGCCGGCTACCGGCCGCTACAGCGTCAGCAAGCGGCGCCTATCGTTTCCTTCCTGATGCCGTAGCGCCGATGTGAGCCGTGACCGGCAACCGCAGGTGCAAGAAGCGCGCACACTATGCAATCCGGCTCCCGGGCACTACGCGCGAGCGTATCAGAACCGCGCGGCTGGCAACGAGCGACTTCCTTTTCGTTTTCTGCCTTCTGTCGCGGCTCCGATGTGAGTGAGACCGGGATCCGCAGGTGCAGGAAGCGCGCACACTGTGGAATTCGGCTCCCGGGCAGTACGCCCACGCGCGAACGGCCTTTCTGACTGTCTTCAGGTATGATGGGTAGCATTCCTAATGGATGGCCGCATGTTTCACTTGAATCGCAGAGCATTTCTGGGAGCCAGTACCTTCGGACTGGCCAGCCTGGCGGCGCAGGAATCGGTTCCTGACGCCATCAAGAGTCTGCACCCCATGACCGCGGGCGTTCAGCCGATTGCCGATGACGAGCGCCGCAGCCGCATCGACAAGGCGCGCCGTCTCATGCGGCAGAACAAACTCGACGCCGTGGTGATGGAAGGCGGGTCGAGCCTCTTCTACTTCACGGGCACGCGCTGGACGGGCGGCGACCGTTTGTTCGTGTGGGCGCTGCCGGCAGCGGGCGAGCCCGCGTGGATCGTACCGCAGCCCGACCAGGCGCGCGCGCACGACGCCATTCACATGGGCTCGGACGTGCGCGTGTGGAAGGACGGCGGCGAGCCTTACCAGACGCTGGCGCAATTCCTGAAAGAGCGCGGCGCCACCTCCATCGGGATCGAAGAGCGCGCCCGTTTCGCGGTGTTCGAAGGATTGGGTGCCGCGGCGCCGTCCCTTACCTTCGCCAGCGCCGATCCGGTGACGATCGGCTGCCGCGTGATCAAATCGGCCGCCGAGATCGCACTCATGCAGCACGCCAACGACGTGACCATCGCCTGCTACAAGGCGGTGCTGGGCACCTTGCGCGAGGGCATGACCAATGCCGACGTGAGCGCCAACATCGCTGCCGGATATCGCGCGCTCGGCTATCGCGGCGATGCGCTGGTGATTTTCGGCAAGTATACGGCGTTCCCGCACGGCAGCATTCAGCCGCAGAAACTGCGCGAAGGCGACGTCGTGCTGATCGACGACGGCTGCAACGTGGAAGGGTATCAATCGGACATTACGCGGACCACGGTTTTCGGAAAACCGACGGCCCGCCAGCGCCAGGTGTGGGACCTGGAGCGCAAAGCGCAGGACGCCGCGCTGGCGGCAGCCCAGGTAGGCGCGGCCTGTGAATCGGTAGACGCCGCGGCGCGCAAGGTGATTGTGGACGCCGGGTTTGGACCGGGCTACAAACTGCCCGGACTGCCGCACCGCACCGGCCACGGCATCGGGCTCGACGGTCACGAGTGGACCAATCTGGTGCGCGGCAACAAGACGCCGCTTCAACCCGGCATGTGCTTCAGCGACGAGCCGACCATCGCCATTCCCGGCGAGTTCGGCATCCGCCTGGAGGATTGCATGCATGTCACCGAAAACGGCGCGCGCATGTTCACCGCACAGAGCCCGGCCATCGACCAGCCGTTCGGATAAGGGAGCGAGAGATGCAACAGAGCGCGCAAGTACCGGTGGCGGAGTATCGCCAGCGCATCGAAAAACTGCAGGCGGCCATGAAAGAGCTGGGATTCGGAGCGGTGGTGCTGGAACCCGGTCCGGCGATGATGTACTTGACGGGAGTGCGCTGGGGCAAGAGCGAGCGCACCTTCGCGGTGGTTTTGCCGGCGAAAGGGGAGCCGGTATGGGTGCTGCCGGGGTTTGAAGAAGGCCGCGCGCGCGAACTGATTCACGTGGGCGACGATATCCGCGTGTGGCAGGAAGACGAGAGTCCGTACCAGCGTATTGTGGAAGGGTTGCGCGACCGCGGTGTGGCGTCGGGGCGCGTGGCGATTGACGATAACGCGCGCTTCTTCGTGTTCAACGGCGTTCGCAAATTGGCGCCCAAGCTGGAGTACAAGGGCGCGGCGCCGGTACTGAAACTGGGCGGAGCGAGCGGCCGGTAACTCAGCGGACCTCCATCCGGATAGGGCGCGGCGGGCCTTTCGGAGGAACGCTGACTTCGACCCAGTAAGCCTTACCGGCCGGCGGGCGCCAGGATTCGGCGGCGTGCTCAGGAACGAAAAACGCGACCGGCGGCGTCAACACCCATGCGCCGGTCATGCGGACGATGTGCACGTGCGAACTCGAGTCGAAGGGGGCGTTGTCGGGCTGCACAAAGAGCCGGCCATCGCGCACGATAAGCCGGCCGCTGCCGTAAGTCTGGGTGAGTTCGGACGGCAGATCCACCTCCAGGTACATACTCAGGTAGCGGCCGCGTAACGGCAGGTTGGGATCGACAGGCGCGGCTTTGGCCCACACGCGCGGCAGCAGTTCGCGATCGAGAGCGTACTTGCCGAACGCCACCAGCACAATGAGGGACTGCAATACGGCGACGGCGATTCCACGATAAAGCGGTTTCACTTGACCTCCACGGGAGCGATGCGGGCCAGCAGGCCGCGGCGGGTTCGCTCCAGTAGCCAACCGCCGCCCAGGAACACCAGCCCCAAAAGGATGAGGCTGAAGGATCGGCCGAGCTTATCCATGACATCCGAGAAGTAGAAGCAGATCACCGTGAGAGCGAAGCCGGCGATGGCGAGGTTGATTCGTTCCGGACGCGACTCACGCATGCCCCACCATGCCAGCCCGACCGAGCCGATGGCACAGCACAGGTACACTGCCCCGTGGCTGCCCACACCCAGGTTGCTCAGCCCCAGCAGCGCAGCCCAAAGGATGGCGCCGATGTTCCACAGAACGTCGCGGCGGCGCAGCAGGAGCGCGATAGCCAAGGGGAGCAGCAGGGCAACCGCCCAGGCCAACGCGGATGCCGCATCGGCCGGCGATTTGCCCGGTCCGTCGAAGGCGAGCACGCCTGCCGAAGGCAGTAGAGCGAGCCCCCCAATCCACATGAGCGCTTTGCGGAGCGGCGTATCGGAGGGATACCGGCGGATGCTCAGGTAAGTCAGGCTGAGGGCGCAGATTCCCACGGTTACCGGCAGACTATAATTGCGCCCGGCATCGGTGCACCACGCCGACCATTCGGAGGCGAGCCACGCCGGAACCAGCAGCGCGGTCAGCACGGCTTGCGGCCACTGGCGCAGCAGCGCCCACGCCAGCGCAGCGCCGAGGGCCCACAGCAGCACTGCCGACGGCCAGTGTTCCGACAAATTGTAGATCTGGCCGGCAAGCGCGATGGCGGCTCCCAGGGTTACAGTACCGACGGCGTGAAGCGCAATCGACAGGCCGTCAAAACGCTGCGAGACGGCCGCACCGCCGGCGTGAAATACGGCGACCATCAGGACCACCAGCGTCATGCGCGCGCCGGGCGAAATCTGGTCCCAGTGGGCGGAGACGAAGAGCAGCACCCCCGCGGCCAGCAGGATGGCGCCGAAAACCAGCGCCAGCACCACCGGCCAGCGCAGCCCGCGGGACGGCGATTGCGCGCGTTCCCAGGCCCGGATGCGTCCCGCCACCTCAGGATCGAGGAGGCCGGCGCCGGTCCATTGTTCCAGGTGGGCTTCCCATTCTCTTGGCATGCCGCATTGTAAAGCAGATCGAAGGCCGGAAAACGAGGAGCCTGAATTCAAAGAGTTGGCCGCGAGCGACCAAGGTCGATGGTACAGCCAATGTACAGCGCCCCTACAGAAAATGTACAGGGGCTTTATTCGGGCGTGCAGGCCTTGCGCAGCTCTTCGCCCATCGCGGACTGCTCTTTGCCGGCCAGTTTTCTGCCATGCACGGTGACGTAAAAAACGTCGATGGCACGATTGGCCTGGGTGTCGATGAGGACCACTTCGATGTTGCCGCCGCTCGAAGAAATCGCCGACGCCAGATCGTAGAGCAGGCCGGGGCGATCTTCGGCCACGATTTCGACCAGGGTTGCGGTAGCGCTAGCCTCGTCGTCGAACGCGATGGACGCGGGCACGCGCCCCTTGCGGCTGAGCGGTTTGGGCTTAGGACGATTCTTGAGCAGTTCGCGCACATCGAGTTTGCCGAGCACGACACGCTCGGCGGTGGCGCGCAGGCGATCCACTTCCGAAGGGTTGAGCTCCAGCGTGCGCGTAGGGTCGGCGAAGACGAAGGTATCGAGAATCTGACCCCGTCGGTTGGAAAAGGCCTCGGCGCGCAGGATGTTCATACCGAACCCGGCGAGAGTGCCGGCGAGGCAGGCGAACAGGCCCGGGCGGTCAGCGGCGATGGCGGTCAACTGCCAGGCAGTTTCCAGACTGCGAAGGTCAAGCGCCACGCCGCGCGCGTCGCTCTTCGCCGCCAGGGCTACATGCTCCGCGATCTCGTCTTTGCTATGAGTACGCAGATAGCGTACCGGCAAACCTTCGAGCAATTCCGCTCCCGGGCCGGCGCTGGCGTCGGCAATGCGCTCTTCGGAAAGCTCGCGCGTGAGCTCGCGATAGACGGCGAGATAGAGACGCCACAACTGCGAGGAGCGCCAGGGCGTCATCACGCTGGGATTCACAGCGCTGATATCGGCATAGGTGACCAGGGTAAGAGCTTTGAGTCGCTCTTCGGTGCCGGCGATTTCCGCCAGGTGGTGAGTGACTTTGGGGTCGGCCAGATCGCGCGAGCGCATGGCGACGGAGAGTTCCATGTGATAGCGAATCAGGAACAGCACCGAGTCGCGCTCCGGCGGAGGCATGCGGATGCGGCGCATGGCATCGCCGGCGGCGTCGAGCGATGCTTCCACGTGGCCGGCATAGCCGGCGGCGGCGCCGGAGGCGTGTTTGCCGGAATCGTGGAACAGCAGAGCGAACAGCAGCACGCCCTTTTGCGGCAATTCGCGCAGCAGTTCGCCGTACTTTTCAGGCGCAGCCCAGGCGTTCTGAATGGCGACCAGGGTGTGCTCGTCCACGGTGTAGCGATGGTAGAAATCGCGCACCACCAGGCACTCGATTTGTTCCAGGCCGGGAAAGAGCGCGAACAGCACGCCGGTCTCATGCATGGCGCGCACCGCCAGAGGGGCCTGCGGCTGCGAAAAGATCTGATTGAGCGGCGGCCACAAATTGCGCGGTTCATCGAAATATTCACGCAGGCGGGCGAGCCGCGCCTCCAGTTGATTCACGGCTTCGTGGGAGAGCGCGATTCCGTGCCGCCCCACGAATTCGAACAGGCGCAGCACCAGTCCCGGGTCGCTTTCCAATTGCTGCGGCGCGCGGAAATGGAGGCGTTCGCGATGCACCGAGAACTCGGAGTTGGAGAGGCGCGAGCGCCATCCCACGAACTGGGCGAACAGGGCGCTCGATTGCGCATCCCACTGTTCAAGCGAGCGCTGCGCGGCGCGATACACGGTGCGCGCCTGACGGTAATACTCGCGCATCCAGTGGTCGACTTCTTTGCCCGCGCCGTTGTCTGCCAGGGCGTCCTGCGCGTCGAAAGTGAGCTGGTTCTGATCGCGGCCGGCCTGCTGGTGCAGGGCATAGCGCAATCCTGCGAGAAAGCGGAAAGCCTGGCGCAATTCAGCGGGCGCGTCGGGAGCGGTGACGCGATTGGCATCCGCATCGCGAAGCTGTTCCATCCAGCGGATGAATTGGAAGTCGCGCAGTCCGCCGGGCGTTTCCTTGACGTTGGGCTCGAGATGATAGAAGGTGCCGGCGTACTTGGTGTGGCGCTCGCGCGTCAGGCGGACCAGATTCCGCATGAGGGCGTCGCGATTGCTCTGCACGAAGCGCGGGAACTGCTTGCTGAGCGCGGCGAACAGCGGACGGTCGCCCGCCAGAAAGCGCTGGTCCAGCAGGCTGATGTTGAGTTCGGCGTTCTGCTCATGCACCGCCAGGCACTCTTCGGGAGTGCGCACCGATTGGCTGACACGCAGTCCGGAATCCCAGAGCTTTTGGAGAAGGGCGGAGATTTCCGGCCGGTGACGGCGGGGAAGAGCGTCGTTCTGACACAGGATCAGCAGGTCGACGTCGGAGAATGGAAAAAGCTGGCGCCGGCCGTATCCGCCCACGGCCACCAGCGCGAGGCCGTCGGGAACGGTGGGAAAGAGCAACTCGTCCGCCGCCTGCGCTACTGCGCGATCCACCTGGCCGGCGCGTTCGGCGATCGAAACGAGAACGTCGGCGGGCGTGCTGGAGGACGATTGTGCGGGATGAGGATGTAGCCCGGAGGGTTGCATACAAGATCCCGCGGTGCCGCCCTACAGGACCGATTCCCCCCGGTCTTCGTTACGAATGCGGATGGCTTCGATGACATCCATCACGAAGATCTTGCCATCGCCGATCTTGCCTGTGCGCGCCGAGTCGATGATGGCGCGCGTCACGTCATCCACGCGATTATCGGCGGCGACCACCTCGATCTTGACCTTGGGCAGCAGATCGACGGTATATTCCTGCCCGCGATACACCTCTTTATGACCCTTCTGCCGTCCATGGCCGCGCACTTCGGTAATCGTCATGCCTTCGATTCCGATTGCCTGCAGCGCTTCCTTCACTTCGTCGAGCTTGAACGGTTGAATAATTGCCTCAATTTTCTTCATGGCGGAATCTAACCTGATCTTAGCAGCCGATTCCGAAACCGGCTGGCCGGATCTCCCGCCGCCCGGCATTCCAGACATTTTGCATCAGAACGCGGCGTTTCCCAAGATGGAAGTTTCTATGGCGCGGATCGCAAATCCCTATCCTGCGGGAGCTTGCCCTGTGGATAGCGCCCCCAGGCGCGTGGATTGGGCATGTCATAATGGTGTGGAATGGCGGCGACGGCCCAGGGAACCTCGCGGTATCAGTTTAAACCTGCTCCATATAGCAGCCACACGCTGTTGCTGGCCGAATTTCCGGAGCGCGGCGATGGAAAACGTGTGCTCGATGTAGGCTGCGCCATCGGCTATTTGTCGGAAATACTCGCGCAACGTGGCTTCGCTGTGACTAGCATCGATTGGCCCAACAGCCCGCATCCCCCCACCGTGGAATTCGCCGGCGCCGATCTGGACGACGGTCTTCCGCCGCTGCGCGGGCAGTTCGATTACATCATCTGCGCCGACGTGCTGGAGCACCTGCGCGCGCCGGTGGAACTGCTGAAGGATTGCTGCGCGCGCCTGGCGCCGGGGGGCACACTGGTAGGTTCGCTGCCCAATAGCGGCCACTTTTACTTTCGCTGGAATGTGCTGATGGGACGCTTCCCGCAGCACCAGCGCGGCCTGTTCGACAGCACCCACCTTCATTTCTATACCTGGGAGGGATGGCATGCGCTGTTGCGGCGCGCCGGATTCCGGGTGGAAAAAGTTCGCTGCTCGGGCGTGCCGGTGAGCCTGGCGTTGCCGCGCTGGCAGGGTTCGCCGGCGGTCCGCTTTCTGGAATGGTTTTCGTTCCGGATGGCGCGTATTTGGAAGTCGATGTGCGCATATCAGTTTATCGTGCGCACACGCAAAGAGGAGTCGCAATGAGCGCTACTAAACCCAAAGTCGTGGTGGTGATGCCCGCTTATAATGCGGCCAAGACTCTCCATATGACGTACGCGGATTTGCCGCGCGACGTGGTCGATCTCGTCATCCTGGTGGACGACGGCAGCAAGGACGAAACCGCCAAGATTGCGAGGGAACTGGGGCTCGAGCTGTTCGTGCACGATCGCAACTACGGCTACGGCGCCAACCAGAAGACATGCTATCGCGAAGCACTGCGCGCCGGCGCCGACATCGTGGTGATGGTGCACCCCGATTATCAGTACGACCCTACGCTGTTGCCCGAGATCGTCAAACCGATTCAGGAAGGCACGGCGGATGTGGTGTTCGGGTCGCGCCTGATGGGCATCAACCCCATGAAGCAGGGCATGCCGTGGTGGAAATACATTTCGAACCGCTTCCTCACCATCGCCGAAAATACCGTGTTCGGGCTGACTCTCTCGGAATACCACACCGGCTATCGCGCTTTCCGCCGGGAGGCGCTGGAATCCGTGAATCTGCAGATGGATTCCGACAAGTTCATCTTCGACCAGGAGATTGTGGCGCAACTGGTCAACATCAAGATGCGGATTACCGAAGTGCCTGTGCCCACGCGCTACTTCGCGCAGGCCTCGTCGGCTTCGTTTTTCGCCAGTTCGCGCTATGGCATTTCGATTTTGTGGCTTCTGCTCCGCTACGTGCTGCACCGGGCCGGCCTGGTCCACCAGAACCAGTTCGACAGTCTGAAACTGCGCTATCGCAGCGTTTCGGAAGCGAAGTCCCAGGCACAATAATTTGATCCGCTTGCCGAAGTTTTCCCGCCGGGCGGAAATCCTGCTGGATTTCTGCCTCGTCTTTCTTTATACGGCGATTCTCATCCGGCCGTATTTCAAGGCGGAGTACGAAGACAAGTGGCAATCCATCGAGAGTACGTTCATTTCGGACGCGCGCTTCCTGGCGCAACACTGGCCGCATCCGCTGTGGCAGCCGCTGTGGTACACCGGCACGCGCTTCGATTACATCTATCCGCCCATGCTGCGCTACGGCACGGCGGCGGGCATCAAGCTGCTGGGCTTCGTGCCTGCCAAGGCGTACCACTTCTACGTCGCGCTGTTCTATGCCCTGGGCATCGCGGGCGTGTACCTGCTGATCCGGGTGGGCACCAAATCGCGCGTGGCGGCGTGGCTGGCCGCGATCGGCACCTCGCTGGTATCGCCGATATTCCTGTTCATGCCGCGATTCCGCGGCGATGCGTGGATGTTGCAACCGCAGCGCCTGGGTGTGCTGGTGAAGTATGGCGAGGGTCCGCACATGAGCGCGCTGGCGCTCATCCCCTTCGCGCTGTCATTTTCCTGGCTGGCGATTGAAAAGCGGCGGCCGTGGGCAATCGCGCTGGCGTCGCTTGCCTGCGCGGGCGTGGTGTCGACCAATTTCTACGGAGCGGTGGCGCTGGCGGTGTTTTATCCCGTGCTGGTCTGGAGCCTTTGGATCACGCGCCTGGAAAAACGCATTCTGATTCCAGCGGTGGCGATTCCGGTTTTCGCTTACGGACTGACGGCCTTCTGGCTGGTGCCTTCGTATTTCCGCGTCACCATCGACAACATGGTCTACGTGTCGCAGCATGGCACCACGTGGTCCATCTGGCTGGCGGTAGGGGTGACGGTGCTGTTCGCGCTGACGTCCGACTGGCTGGCGCGCGGCCGCCCGGAGCGTGCCTGGGGGGTCTTCCTCGCCGGGTGCGTGGTCTTCTTTTCGCTCAACGTGCTGGGCAATTATTATTTTAATTTCCGCATCGCGGGCGAGCCCATTCGCCTGCTGCCCGAGCTCGACATGATCTACATCATGGCGATCGTGCTGGTGCTGCAGTGGATGTGGAACCGCCCGGGGATCGCGCTGCGCGGCGTGGCGATCGCGATGGTGGCGGCGGCGCTGTATAGCGCCACGGGCTACATTCACCACGCCTGGCACATGTTCCCCACTTCGCCCAACTACCAGAGCCGCGTGGAGTACCGCATCAGCGACTGGCTCTGGCACAACCTGCCGGACGCGCGCGTGGCGCCCACCGGCTCAGTGCGTTTCTGGTTCGACGCCTGGCACGACCTGGCGCAGCTCGGCGGCGGTTCCGAACAGGGCCTGCTCAATAAGCAGGTGGAGCCGGCACAGTGGGAATCGAATCTGGGCCAGAGCGGCGAACCGACCGTACTGTGGATGCAATCCATGGGAGTGGACGCGCTGTTCGTTTCCGACAAGCGTTCGCAGGAATTTTTCAAAGACTTTCATCATCCCGAAAAGGTAGTTGGGCTGCTGCCCGTGATCTTCAACGACGGGCAGGGCAACACCATCTATCGCGTGCCGCGCCGCTACCCGGCGCGCGCGCGCGTAGTAGACACCGCGCAGTTCCAGGGGCTGAAGCGGCAGCGCGGCAATGACGACGTGGAGCGCCTGGGCGCCTATGTGGACGCCATCGAAAAAGGTCCGGACACGACGCCCGGCTTGACTGGCGAGGGGCCGGATGGCATGCTGGTGCACGCCGCCGTGCAGCCTGGACAATCCATCGTGGTACAGGAGGCGTACGACCCTTCGTGGCAGGCCACGGAAGGCGGACGGACGCTCACCATCCGCAAGGACGTGATGGGATTTCTGTGGATTGACGCACCGCCGGGCGATGACGAGATCCGGCTGGAGTTCAAGACACCGCTCGAAAACACGGTGGGCCGCATCCTGACGCTGGCCACGCTGCTGGTGCTGCTTTCGATGGCCCTGCTGGCACGCTTCTGGGAGCCGCTGGTGTGACCCGACGCCGCGAGATCCTGCTCGATTGCGCGCTGCTGTTTATTGCGGCGTCGATCTTTCTCGCACCGTATTACACCCATAAATACACCGATCAATGGCCGTCAATCGAGAGCACGTTCATCTCCGATGCGCGCTTTCTGGCGGCCCATTGGCCGCATCCGCAGTGGCAGCCGCTGTGGTATGAAGGCACGCGCTTCGATTATATTTATCCGCCGGCGCTGCGCTACGGCACGGCGCTGCTATCGAAGATCTTCGGCTGGTGGACGGTCAAGGCGTACCACTTCTACACCATCTTTTTTTACTGCATGGGCATCTCCGGGGTGTATCTGCTGGTGCGCGCCGGCCGGCGGCCGCGCGCGGCGGCGTACCTGTGCGCGCTGGCAGCGCTGTTGATGTCGCCGTCTCTGCTGCTGTTCAAGAACATGCGGGTGGATGCCGGACCCTGGCATGTGCCGGTGCGATTCGGCGCATTGATTCGCTACGGCGAAGGGCCGCACATCACCGCGCTCTGCCTGCTGCCCATCGCGCTGGCGTTCGCCTGGCGCGCCCTGGAAGCGAAGCGGCCACGGTCGGTGGTGCTGGCCGCGGTCTTCTGCGCGGCGGTGGTATCGAATAATTTCTATGGCGCCACTTCGCTGGCGATTTTCTTTCCGCTGCTGGTGTGGAGCTTCTTCGTCACGCGGGGCGCGCGCGCCGTTGTTTTTCCGGCGCTGGCGATTCCGCTCGCAGCATACGGGCTGACGGCATTCTGGCTCACGCCCTCGTATTTGCGCATCACGCTGCACAACATGGCGTACGTTTCGGAAAAGGGCAGTGCGTGGTCGGATATCGTGGCTGCAGTGGTGCTCGCGGTTTTCGGCGTCATCAGTTACCGGGCGGCGCGCGCGCGCAAAGAGGGCACCTGGGGACTGTTCATCGTGGGCGCGCTGCTCTTTTTCTCGCTCAATGTGATCGGCAATCACTTTCTGAATTTCCGCGTGATCGGCGAACCGGGCCGGCTGATTCCGGAACTCGATCTGGTGATGATTCTCGCCGCGGGGCTGCTGGGCGAATGGATGTGGCGCCGCCCGGGTCCGTGGTTGAAACTGGCGGTAGCGGTCGTCGTGATGCTGGCGTTCGCCACCACGCTCCGCTACGTGAAGCACGGACGCCACGTGATCGAGCCGTGGCCCAATTATCAATCGCGGGTGGAGTATCGCGTCACCGACTGGCTGTGGAAGAACATGCCCAACGCGCGCGCCCTGCCTTCCGGTACAGTGCGCTTCTGGTTCGATGCGTGGCACGATCTGACCGAAATGGGCGGCGGGTCGGAGCAGGGGCTGCTCAATTCCATCGTGCCGAATGCCAATGCGGAGATCGAGAACGGCACCAACCCCGAGGCGGCCCGGCTATGGCTGAAAGCGATGGGTGTGGACGCGATGTACCTCTCCAGCCCCCAGTCGCAGGAGCCATACAAAGATACCCACAATGCCGGCCGTTTCGCCACTCTGCCGCTGCTGTTCGACGATGGCATGGGCAACACCATCTACGGCACGGAACGGCGCTACCCGGCGCGGGCGCGCGTCGTCGACACCGCCAAACTCGCGTCCGTACCCACGCTGCGCAGCAACGACGATCTCGATTGCCTGCGCCCGTATGTCGACACCATCGAGAAGGGGCCGGATTCGCCCGTCACCATCGATTCGCCGTCGACCGACGAGATGCGGCTGCACGCCCAAATTGCACCCGGTCAGAGCCTGCTGGTGCAGGAGACGTTCGACCCCGCCTGGCAGGCGTGGGCGGACGGCAAGCGTTTGCCGGTGCATACGGACGTAATGAAGTTCATGGTAGTCGACGCGCCACCGGGCGATCGCACGGTACGGTTGGAATTCGTCATGCCGCTGGAGAATCGCGTGGGCTGGGGATTGACGTTCCTCACGGTGTTGGCGCTGGCAGGGTTGGCGATGCGAGGTCGAAAGCCTTGGGGCGGCGGACCGCGATGACGCCGCGCCGCGATGTTGCATGACGCGTTTCACCAGCATGAAGCGCTTGTGGACGCCGCTGGCGGCGGGCGCGATTCTGGCGGTCAACCTGTGGCTGAACGGTCCGCTCTTCATGCAGGGCGACCTGCCCTTCCGCGGCTCCATCGAGGGCGGGTACGCATCCACCGCGCGCTTTATCGCGGAGCATCCCAATCCATGGGGTTGGGATCCGCTGCAATACAGCGGCATTCCCACGCGCTTCCTCTATGTGCCTGCGCTTCCCTATCTGACGGCACTGCTGGTGCGCGTGCTGCCGCACGTTTCGGTGGCCTACCTCTATCGCGCGGCGGTGTCGCTGGCCACCTGCCTCGGGCCGGTGACCATGTTCCTGTTCGCGTTGTATTTTACGCGCAGCCGCCGCTGGTCGTTTGCCGCCGCGCTGGTGTACAGCCTGCTCTCGCCATCGTACGGCCTGTTCCCGGCGGTAGAGAAAGATCGCGGCATCGTGCAGTTGCCGTGGCGTGTGCAGGTGCTCGCCAAGTATGGCGAAGGCCCGCACAACACCGCCCTCATGCTGATGCCGCTAGTGCTGCTGGCGGTGTGGGTGGCCGCTACGCGGCGCGGATATCCACGCATTCTGTCGGCGGCCGTGCTGCTGGCGCTCACTCCACTGGTGAACTGGGTGGGCGCGTTCGCGCTGGCGATCGCGTGTGTCATCCTGCTGCTGGCCGGCGCGGGCGAGCGCGGATTCCGTATCGCGCCGGTAGCGCTGGCGGGTGGCCTGGGATACCTGCTGGCCTGCTTCTGGCTGACGCCGGAATTCATCCGCACCATCGTATTCAACTGGCCAGCCGATTCCTTCGCTTACCAATTCGGCACGCCGCAAAAATGGCTGGCCGGCGGACTGATCGCCGGACTGTTGCTGCTGCGCCTGGTCTTCCGCCTGGCACGCGCGCCATTCTATCTATGCTTCGTGACGCTGGCCGCGTTTGCGTTCGGCTGGGTGGCGACGTTCTTTTATCTGGGCGGGTACGATACCATTCCGGAATCGCGGCGGTACGCCATCGAGTTCGAACTCTTCCTGGCGCTGGCAGTGGGGGAAGCCACCCGGCTGGCCGCGCGCCATTCGAATTCCACCGTGCGGATGTGCGCCCTCGGCACCACGGCGGTGCTGCTGCTGGCCGGGACGCCGCAACTATGGGCGTATGTGGATCAGGGATGGAGCCAGTGGAAGCCCGCGCCGCGCGAACAGTCCGTCGAGTATCGCCTGGCGAACTGGATGGACGAACATCCGCCGGAGGGCCGCATTTTTGCTTCGGGCGGCCTGCGCTTCCGCATGAACTCGTGGTTCGATCTGCCGCAAGTAGGCGGCGGATTCGAGACGGGACTGCAGAATCGCATCCCCTGGGATCTGGTCTACAGCGTGCGTACCGCGCGCGTGGCGCCGGACCGCGAGACCGCGGACACGTTGCTGATGCTCAAGGCGCTCGACACTCAGTATGTGGTAATCCACGGCCCGCAATCGCGTGAGTACTACCACGATTTCGTACGGCCCGAGCGCATGGCGGCGCTCCCCGTGGTCCACCACGAAGAGGACGACACGGTTTACACCCTGGCGGCGCATCCCCTGGCATTTCTTCTGAGCGCGGCGGAATTGCCGGGACCGGATCCCGGCAGGAACATGCAGTCGCTCGCGCCCTATGTAACGGCCAGGGAAGATTCCGCCCGGCCGGTGCTGCGCACGGTGTGGCGCGATAATAACACGCTGGAGATCGACGGGCCGGTGGCGAGCGGGCGGCTGATCGCGGTCAGTATGAATGCCGACCCGGGCTGGCAAGCCCGTCAGGACGGGCGCGCCATTCCAATCGCGGCCGATACGCTGGGATTTGCGGTGCTGCACCCCACGCCGGCGCCCGATACCCACATCGAGATGCGGTATCGTGTGGGTGCGGAGCCGCGAATCATGGCGGCGGTTTGCGCGCTCGCCTGGGTGGGCGCGATAGCGGGTCTATTCCTATGGCGAAAACGTTCGGCTTCAACGACGACGAATTGAAACTGCTGCTGGTAGCGGTACGGCAAATGCGCCGCACGTTCGCGCAAGCGCGGAAGAGCGATCCCGCGATGGAAACTTACGCTTCTTTGTATGACGCGCTCTTCGAAAAACTCCGCGATATGACTGGTCCGCTGCCCGAGGCGGTGGAAGACGTGCTGGAGTGAAGATGCAGGCCGCCCTGTGCGTGCGCGCGTCGCAGTTGCCGCCGATACGGAGTCCGCACCGCCGGCTACTATCACCCCAGGCGGATTGCCAATCTGCCGCAGAATTCCATTCTGGCCCACGGGGTTAAATGAAACTGCCTTCGTGGTTGCGCCCTTCGACGGCCGACGAGATCGCGGAGATCAATCGCCGGCGCGCGAACTTTGCCGGTTGGGACGACGCCAGACTGCGGGACGGGTTCGAAAAAACATCCGATCTGGCTGAGGCTATCGCCATCGTCGCGGTGGTGGCCGCTCGCACGCTCCATCTCACCATGTTCGACGTGCAGTTACAGGGGGCGCTGGCGCTGGCGCGCGGCAAGATTGTCGAAATGCAGACCGGCGAGGGAAAGACGCTGGCCTGCACGCCCGCCGTGGCGTGGTACGCGCGTTCCCACAACGGCGTTCACGTGATGACGGTGAACGATTACCTGGCCCGCCGCGACGCTGAATGGATGCGTCCGATCTATGAGACGCTGGGGCTTTCGGTGGGATGTGTGCAGCAGACCATGAACGCCGCCGAGCGGCGCGCCGCCTATGCCTGCGACATTACCTACGCTACCGCCAACGAAATCGGCTTCGACTTCCTGCGCGACCAGATCGCGCTCGAGCCCGCCGAGCAGGTACACCGCCCGTTCCAGGCCGCGGTGATCGATGAGGCCGATTCCATCCTCATCGACGAGGCGCGCATCCCGCTGGTGCTGGCCGGCGGCTTGATGGATGAGGCAGTCATGGCGCGCCGCGTGGAACCGATCGTGCGCCGCTTCCACCGCGGTCACCATTTCACGCTGGACGAATTCGGCCGCAACATCGCGCTGACCGACGAAGGCATCCGCGTGCTCGAAAACGCGCTGCGCTGCGGCAACCTTTTCGCGGAATGGAACCTGGCGCTTTACAGCGCGGTGCACAACGCCATCCACGCGCACTTTCTGCTGCACCGCGACGTGGACTATGTGGTGAAGAATGGCGCCATCGAATCGGTGGACCAGTTCAAGGGCCGCATCGCGCAGGATCGCCGCTGGCCCGCCGGCCTGCATACCGCGATCGAGGCCAAGGAGGGCGTGCCGTTCCGCCGTCAGGGCCGAGTGCTGGCGTCCATGACACTGCAGAATCTGGTGTCGCTCTATCCGCAACTGTGCGGCATGACCGGGACGGCCGCCACGCAGGCGGGCGAATTCGACCAATGCTACGGACTCGACGTGGAAGTGATTCCCACCCATCGTGCGGTGATCCGCGTCGACCGCCCCGACATCGTCTTCAGGACGAAGGCCGGCAAGGAATCGGCGGTGATCGAAGCGATCGCTGCGGCCCACGCCACCGGCCAGCCCGTGCTGGTGGGAACGGCCAGCGTGGAGGAGTCGGAGCGCCTCAGCCGCTCGCTCGGCGATATCCCGCACGCTGTGCTCAACGCGCGCAATGAGGAAGAGGAAGCCGCCATCATCGCACGCGCGGGCGAACGCGGGTCGGTCACCATCTCTACGAATATGGCCGGGCGCGGCGTCGACATCCAACTCGGCGAGGGAGTGGCCGAACTGGGCGGACTGCTGGTCATCGGGACGAATCGCCACGAGAGCCGGCGTATCGACAATCAGTTGCGCGGCCGCGCCGGGCGGCAGGGCGACCCCGGCGAATCGCGCTTTCTGATTTCGCTTCAGGACGACTTGATGGTGCAATACGGCATCGAGAACCTGCAATATCGCGGCGATGTGGAAGGCATCCAGCGGCTGGTGGAAGGCCAGAATCTGGAGACCCGCCGCTTCCTGGAAAAGTACGAGGCGGTGATCGAAGGCCAGCGCCAGCGCGTTCAGGAGCGGCGGCAGGCGGCCCTCAATTCCGACATGCCGGCGTTCGAGCGCGCCGTGACGCTGACCACCATCGACGACCTTTGGGCCGACCATCTGGCCGCCGTCTCCGAACTGCGCGCCGGCGTGCAGTGGTATTCCTACGGCGGGCGCGATCCGCTGCATGAATACCTGACGCGCGTCGATACCATGTATCGCGAGCTTGAGGACGGGCTCGACGCGGCGGTGGCGGCGCGCCTGGAAGAGGCGCAGGAGAAGGGCCTCGACCCCACGCAGCGCGGCGCCACGTGGACGTATCTCACCACCGACCAGCCCTTCGGCGATTGGAGCGAACGCGTACTGCGAGGGCTGCTTCGCAAGGTACAAACCAGGAGCTTATGGGGATGAAATCTTGCTGGTCACCGCGCCGGCGATCGCCATCGCTCTGGCGCGGGCGGGTGCGGCGATACAAATCAGGCGCGGGAGGCACTTCGGGGGCATGCCCGATTGAGGTGAGTTCATGGGGATGAAATCGCTGGAAGGCAGGACCGCGCTGGTCACCGGATCGAGCCGCGGCATCGGGCGCGCGATCGCCCTCGCGCTGGCGCAAGCGGGTGCGGCGGTGGCGGTGAATTATCACCGCCGGGCCGCAGAGGCAGAAGGGGTGGCCATGGAAATAGCGGCGCTCGGGCAGCGTTGCGCCAGCATTCAGGCCGATGTGTCGCAGGCGGCGGATGTGGCGCGCCTGGTGCGCACGGCGGAGGAGCGGGTGGGCGCGATCGATATTCTCGTCAACAACGCCGGCATCGCACGCGTACAGCAGGTGGAAGAAATCACGGAGCGCGACTGGAACGAATTGATCGACGGCAATCTCAAGTCGTGCTTTCTGGTGACGCAGGCGGTGCTGCCGGGCATGCGTGCGCGCCGCTGGGGCCGTGTCATCAATCTGTCGTCGGTGGCGGCGCAGGTGGGCGGCGTAGTGGGGCCGCATTATGCCGCGTCCAAGGCCGGCATGCAGGGGCTCACGCACTTCTATGCGCAGCGCTTCGCCAAAGACGGGATCACCGCCAACTCCATCGCGCCGGCGCTGGTGGAGACCGAGATGGTGACGTCGAATTTGAACGCCCGCCCCGATCGCATTCCCGTGGGCCGCTTCGGCAACGTTTCCGAAGTTGCCGACGTCGCGGTCCTGCTGGCCACCAACGGATACATCACCGGCCAGACGTTCAACGTGAACGGCGGCTGGTACCAGAGCTGACGTTCAGGCGTGCACGGCGGCGCCGGAGTGCACTACCGTCTCGATGCACGGCGCATTCAGAAGCGTATTGTGGACCAGGCACGCTTTGACCGCGCGCAAGACGCCTTCCTCATGGTGCGCATCCAGACCGGGTGCGAAGACTTCCAGGCGGAACTGTCCCACACGTGCCGGCTGACGAAGTTTCTGCGCGACGACGGTGACCTGAAGACCTTCGGAGGGCAGATTGCGCGTCTTCAAATACTGCGCGGCGTAAAATCCGGCGCAGGTACCGAGCGAAGCGAGCAGAAACTCGGGCGGCGTCAAGCCTTCGTCTGAGCCGCCGTTGCCGGCCGGCTGGTCGCAAATCACACGATGACCTCGCGCGCTCGCTTCGAATTTCACGTTTCCCAAATGCTTGACGGTCAGTTCCATAGTGGGCCTATACCTTGAAGATGCAACCGGCGGCGGCTGGTGACAGAATCAGGATATGCGAAGCGTAATCCTGGGAGCGGCCGTGCTCCTCACTACCGGAATGGCCGCCGAACTGGCATTGATTCAACCGGGCGACCTGGCCGCCGAACTGGCTGCCAAGGGGTCCCCCGCGGCCATTTTTCAGGTGGGACCCAACGTGCTTTACCGCGGAAAACATATTCCCGGCGCGATATATGCCGGCCCTGCATCGCGCCCCGAAGGCCTGGCGCTGCTCAAGAGCGCCGTCGAAAAGTTGCCGCGCGATCGTCAGATCGTGATCTATTGCGGTTGTTGTCCCTGGTCTCATTGCCCCAACGTAAAACCGGCCATGGAGATGCTCCAGCAGATGGGGTTCACCCACGCCAAGGCCATGTACGTGGAAGACAACTTCGCCAAAGACTGGATCGACAAGGGCTATCCGGTGGAAGCCGGCACGCCCAGGCATTAGCATCACGCGCGAGGAACGCCCGTGGAGACGCCCGCCAGCACTTCGATAAGCTCGTCCACGCGGATGGGTTTCGAGAGATAGCCGTCCATGCCGGCGGCGAGACATCGCTCGCGATCGCCCTTCATGGCATGCGCCGTCATGGCAATGATCGTCTGGTGCTTCCCGGTGGTGCGCTCGCTCTCGCGAATCGCCGCCGCTGCCTCGATTCCGTCGAGTTCCGGCATCTGCACGTCCATGAACACGATGTCAAACTCCTGCTCCGCCACCGCGCGCACTGCCTGCCGGCCGTCGCCGGCTACCACTACGGTATGGCCGAGTTTCTCGATCAGGCGCCGCCCCACCCGCTGATTGACTACGTTGTCTTCCGCCAGCAGTACGCGCAGCGGCGCGCCGGTCGGCGTTAGGGACGTCGCGAGAGATGCGTTCGGCTTGCCGGCAGGCTGCTCCGCGATGTCCGACATGGCGGCACGCAGTTCCGACTCTCGTGCCGGTTTTTTCAACAGCGGAGCGGAAGGCGCCCCCGCGCTACGGGCATCGTCGCCGGCCGGCGCTCCGGCAGCCAGGAGGACGGTGCGCAAGCGATCCAGACCCGGCTCGCGAAGGACTCGCTCCAAACCTGGAAGGCGCGCATCTGCCCACAGAAAATCGAAGGGGCGCCCCGCGGCGGTCAGCATTTCCAGCGCCTGGCCGGCCTCCCCCGCTTCCGCCGGCGAGAGCCCACACCGCACGGCCATGGCCCGCAGCGATTCGCGCATGCGCGCGTGGCCGTCGAGAATCAGGACGGAGCCGCCGGCCGGCGGCCTCACACTTGCCTGCAAGCCCGACTTTTGAAACTTCACGGTGAAATGAAACCGGCTGCCTTTGCCGAGTTCGCTCTCGAGCCAGATACGCCCGTCCATCATGCTGACCAGGCGGGAGCAGATGGTCAATCCGAGTCCGGTGCCGCCATACTTGCGGGTGGTGGAGGCATCGGCCTGGGAGAAGGCGCCGAAAATGGCCTCGCGCTTCTCCGCCGGGATACCGATCCCGGTATCGCTCACCGTAAAATGCAAAACGAGCCGATCGGTCTCAACGCTTTCCACTGCCACTTCCACGCCAATCTCGCCGGTCTCCGTGAATTTGACGGAGTTCGCCACCAGGTTGAGCAGGATCTGCCGCAGCCGGTGCCGGTCGCCGATGGCACCCTCTGGAACCGCCTCCGCGATCGCGCAGAACACCGCCAGATTCTTTTCCTGCGCCTTCCAGGCCAGACTCTGCACGGCTTCCTCGATGCTGTCCCGCAGGTTGAACTCGGCCTTCTCCAGGTCCAGCCGGCGCGCTTCGATCTTGGAGAAGTCGAGGATGTCGTTGATCAGATTCAGCAGGGAATCGGCCGAGGAACGAAGAGCGGTGACATCGGCGCGCTGTTCGTGCGAGAGCTCGCTGCGCAGCAACAGATCGGCCAGCCCGAGGACGCCGTTCATAGGAGTACGAATCTCGTGGCTCATGTTGGCCACGAACTCGCTTTTGGCCCGGTTGGCGCTTTCGGCCGCTTCCTTGGCCTCGCTCAACTCCTCAGTGCGGACTTCCACCAGCTTCGCCAGCAGGTCGGCACGCGCGCGCAAACGGCGCGTATACAACTTCTGGCCGCTGACGCCGCACAGCAGGACCATGGCGCCGCACAGACCGTAAAACCACACCGTTTCGTAGAATCGCGGCTCCAGGTGGAGCGTCAGCGTGGCCGCGGTGGGATTCCACAGGCCGTCGTCATTCGACCCCAGCACCTGGAAGCGGTACTGTCCGGCCGGCAATTTGGTGTAATCCGCCTCGCGCCGCGTGCCGGCGTCCACCCAATCGCGATCGTAGCCTTCCAATTTATAGCGGAACCTCACCCGTTCCGGCACCAGCATGCTGAGGCTGGTGAAGTGGAACTCCAGCCGGTCTGCTCCCGAAGAAATCCGCATTCCCGGCCGCGGCGGGCTGCTCTTCCCGTCCACCACGATCTCCTCGATCAGCACCGGCGGAATCATGCGGTTCACCGCCAGGTGCGCCGGATCTACCACGACGACTCCCTTTTCGGTGGTGAACCACAAGCGCCCGTCAGGGGTCCGCCCGCCCGCCGGTTGCGCGGCCGGACGTGACGCTTCGGCAGTCTTCATTCCGTCGTGGGTCTCATAGCGGGTGGTGCGCACACTGGCGATCCGGCCATCGGCGAAATCGTCCAGGTCCTTCTTCTCCGCCACCCATAAGCCGTTCTCCGTGCTGATCCACAGCCTGCCCATGCCATCCGGCAGGATGGCGCTCGGATACCCATCGAAGAGCCCGTCTTTACTGGTATAGTGTGTGACCCGGCCATCGGCAATGCGAAAACGAGCCAGTCCAGGCACGCGGCCGCCGAGCCACAGGCTGCCCGCGCCATCGGCGTAGATTGCGGTCACCGGAAAATTCACCTGCTTCTGCCAGGCGTTTTCAATGGGCTCGCCATCGTGAAAACGGTAGAGCCCTTTCACCGTGCCGAACCATAGCGTACCGTACGGATCCTTGTAGATCGTGAAGGTATAGTTGCCGGGCGCCGACAAGGGCGTGGTCTTGCCCCCAAACGTCAGCGGCGAGACCTCCCCATCCTTAAAGCGGAACGCCACCTGCTCCGAGGTGGCCACAATCAGACCTTCCGCATCTTCGCTAATCGCTGAAAGATAGTAGCGGGAGAGGCGCCCGTGAGCGGTGAAGAGTTCGAATCGCCCATCGCGAAACCGCGTGAGGCCGTTGTTGGTCCCGATCCAGATACTGCCGTCGCGGCTTTCGAAGATGCCGTCGGAATACAGGCCCGAAAGCCCGTCGCTCTTGCGGAAGGCGTCGACCGCGCCGTCGCGAATATGGGCCAACCCTCCTCCGGAGCAGAATACGTACACGCTGCCGTCGTGCGCCACCACAAGGTTCTCGGCGGCGTCCGATGGCAGCCCCTCGCGATGCGTGACGGTGAGCAACCGGGTATCGCGAAATCGTTCGAGCCCGTTCGAAGTGCCCACCCACACACTGCCTTCGCGATCCTCAAACAGCGAAAGGACGCGGTCATCCGCCAGGCCTTCATGCGAGCTGAAATTCACTACATCCTGGCCGCGCACGCGATACAGGCCGGTCCCGGTGGTCCCAATCCACAGGTTTCCGTCGCGGTCATGCACCATTGCCGAGATTTCGCCGGCGATACGCCGCGTGGCCTCGTTTTCCACGATGGCGCCTCCCGCCAGCAGGCGCGGACCGTTGATGGTCCCGATCCAGGATCGATTCTCGCTGTCGAATTCCACGCCCGTGGCTTGCAAGTGTCCGGTGGAAGGGACTTGCGACAGCTTGCCGTTCGAGTAGGTGTAAATCCCGGTCAGCGTTGGAATCCACACCTTGCCCGCCGGACCTTCGATCGGATCGAAGACCCAACTGGTGCCATCGCGCAGCAGTTGCGGCCCGTCCTGCGCGAGCCGGTAAATCAGATTGTCGGCGCCGGCGAGAACTTCGTGCCGCTGCGATTCGAACAGGACGCGGATGTCCCCGTCCGGCAGCACTCCCGGTTTGCGATAGTCCGTGAAGACACCGTCGCGATAGCGCAGCGTACGGGAAGTAGTCCGCACCAGCACATCGCCGTCGGCGCCGCGGCAGATGGCTTTGACCGGCTCACGCAGCGCGCGCCCGTCCACCGTCAGATCCTCGGCCATGAAGCGCACGCCGTCGAAGCGGACTATTCCGGCCGAAGTGCGCAGCCACAGATACCCGTCGCGGGTCTGCAGGATCTGATAGACCGCTTCACCTGGCAGTCCATTCTGCGCAGTCCAGATATCGTGCCCGTACTGGTCGATCTTTCGGGCGGGATCGAGCGCCCGGGCCGCCGGAGCGACGGCCAGGCAGATACCCAACACCGCCAGTACATGCTTCATTACGTTCGCCCGCAACGCAGTCGCGGTCCCGAAGGACAAGCTCGGTCCCTGCAAGGCGGCCCGCTCGTTCTCGTCCCTCATATCGGCCGAATGGGCGGTCTTTTATAGGGGGAATGCGCGGACCCCTGGCAATTCCCGTTAGACTCAAGAAGATGCCCTTGGCAATCGACGCAAACGACGTGCGCGCAGCGGCGGAACGAATTCGCCCGCTGGCGCGCCAGACTCCCGTGATGACTTCGGCCGGCTTCGACCAGGCCGCCGGCACCCACGCCTTCTTCAAGTGCGAAAACCTGCAGCGCGGCGGCGCTTTTAAGATCCGCGGCGCCGCCAACCTGATTCTCTCGCTGTCACCCGACGCCCTGGCGCGCGGCATCGTAGCGTATTCCTCCGGCAACCATGCGCAGGCCGTGGCCATCGCGGCACGCCACGTGGGCGCGCAGGCAACCATCGTGATGCCGGAAGACGCCCCGCGCTCCAAGATGGAAGCCACGCGTGCGCACGGTGCCCGCATCGTCACGTACGATCGCCACAAGGAAAGCCGTGAGTCTATCGCTGCCGGCCTGATGAAAGACGGCAATCCGACCCTGGTCCCGCCCTTCGACCATCCCATGATCATGGCCGGACAGGGCACCGCCGCACTCGAACTGCTGGGCGAGACCGGCCCGCTCGACGCGCTCATCACGCCGGTGGGCGGCGGCGGACTGCTCTCCGGCTCGGCCACCATCGCCAAGGCTCTCGACGCCAAGATCCGCGTCTTCGGCGTGGAACCCGAGGGCGCGAACGATACCTTCCTCTCGATGCTGGCAGGCGAGCGCGTGGCCATTCCCCACCCCGACACCATCGCTGACGGGCTGCGCTCGCCCAAGCCGGGCGAGTTGACCTTTCCGATAATCCGCAGTCTGGTGGAACGGGTGGTGGTGGTCAGCGAGGACGAGATTCGCGCCGCCGTGAAGTTTCTGCTGTTGCGTCTGAAGATTCTGGTGGAACCGAGCGGCGCCGTCCCCGCCGCTGCGCTGCTCTTCCACAAGCTCCCACCGGAAATCGGGCGCGTGGGCGTGGTGCTCTCGGGCGGAAATGTCGACTTCGAGGACTTAGCGAAGTATTAGTTCGTGGGGCAGGATGGCATCCTGCCCCAGCTTGCCCACATTTATCGCTTGTTCGATTGCAGGATCTTTTTGCGCAAGCGGATGTTCACCGGCGTCACTTCCACCAGTTCGTCTTCGCGAATAAATTCGATGGCCTGTTCGAGATTCAACATCTTTGGGGGCACCAGCCGGATCGCCTCATCGGCGGTGGAGGAGCGCATGTTGGTGAGCTTCTTCTCCTTGACGATATTCACGTCGAGATCGGCATCGCGCGCATTCTCGCCCACGATCTGGCCTTCGTATACTTCCGTGCCGGGCGCCACGAAGATCTCGCCGCGCTCCTGCAGGTTGAACGTAGCGTAGCCCGTCGTCTTGCCCGTGCGGTCGGCCACCAGCGAGCCGGTCGGGCGCATGGCAATCTCGCCCTGCCAGTCGATATAGCCGTGGAAAAGCGAATTCATGATCGCCGTGCCGCGCGTGTCGGTCAGGATTTCGCTGCGCAGCCCGATCAACCCGCGCGAGGGAACCAGGAATTCGAGCCGCACCCGCCCCGACCCGTGGTTCACCATCTTGTTCATCTTGCCTTTGCGCTGGCCCAGCTTTTCGATCACTACCCCGAGGAAATTTTCCGGACAGTCGATGATCAGCAGTTCCAGCGGCTCCATCAACTTGCCGTTTTCCGTTTTGGTGATGATTTCCGGCTTGCCCACTGCCAGTTCGTACCCTTCGCGGCGCATCATTTCGATGAGGATGGCGAGTTGCAATTCGCCCCGTCCCATCACCTTGAACGTGTCGTGCCCGAGTTCCTCCACTTTAATGGAGACGTTGGTGAGCAGTTCCTTGTCAAGCCGGTCGCGCAGATTGCGCGACGTCACCCACTGCCCTTCCCTCCCGGCGAACGGCGAGGTATTGATGGTGAACGCCATGGCGATGGTGGGCTCATCGATATGAATGGGCGGTAGCGGTTCGGGCGTTTCGGCGTTGGTTACAGTCTCGCCGATGAAGATCCCTTCCACACCCGCGATGGCCATGATATCGCCCGGCCGGCCGATGGTCTCGTCGACGCGCTTCAGGCCTTCGAACGAATAGAGTTTGGTGATCTTTGTGGTATGGAAAGTGCCGTCACGCTTGGCGATGGCCACCGGATCGCCATACTTTAGCGTGCCCTGAAAAACTCGCCCGATGCCCAGCCTGCCCAGATAATCGCTGTAATCCAGATTGGCGATCAGCATCTGCAGCACGGCCTCGGAATCGCCGGCAGGCGACGGAATATGTTCCACAATGGCGTCGAACAGGGGACGAAGATCGGTGGACGGATCTTCCATCGTCTTCTTGGCGACGCCCGTCTTGGCGACGGTATAAAGCACCGGGAAGTCGAGCTGATCTTCGGTGGCGTCGAGATCGATGAACAGATCGTAGATCTCGTTGAGCACTTCGGGGACGCGCGCGTCGGGCCGGTCGATCTTATTGATCACCACGATGGGCGGCAGTTTCGCTTCGAGCGCTTTCGACAGCACGTAGCGCGTCTGCGGCAGCGGGCCTTCGCTGGCATCGACGAGCAGCATGACGCCGTCGACTATTTTGAGCGCGCGCTCCACTTCGCCGCCGAAATCGCTGTGGCCGGGCGTGTCGACGATATTGATCTTGATGCCGTGATAGCGCACGCCGGTGATCTTGGCAAGGATGGTGATGCCGCGCTCACGCTCCAGATCGTTGGAGTCCATGACGCGGTCGACATGCTCTTCGTGCGAGCCGAAAATGCCGCTCTGATTGAGCATGGCGTCGACAAGCGTGGTCTTGCCGTGATCGACGTGGGCGATGATGGCGATATTGCGGATGCTGGTATTGCTGCTTTTCATGTGGGGGAACTAACGTTGGAGGTACTAATCTTCGAGTCTAGCACGCGGCGGCGGGATCTTTCTGCCAACTGCGCGAGCCGCAGGCTACTTCCCCGCCGGCGATACCGCGCCCAAGAGCACGGAGCGCCTAATGCTTAGCCCCGGACGGGCCATTCAGGAGCGTGCTCACCCAGTCGGAAATGTCGTCGTTCGCGTGGGTTGAGGTGCGGGCCATCGTCATGGCGGCTTCTGCCTCTGCGGGAAAGCCGTACTGCTCGCAAATGTGCGCGTACGCCGCCCAGGCAGCCGGATGCAGATGATAATAGTCCTCGTCTCCAATACCGCGGAGCAATGCCTCAGTGGCATCTTCGGGCTTTTGCAGAGCGGTCTCCAGCAAGGCGTCGGTGTACTGGTAGTCCACTTTTTGGGACGCAACATCCTTCACCTTGTGCAGTGAAGTGAGCGTCACTTCAGTCGGATTGCCGGCCAGCATCGCGGTCCATGCCTCCATTTCGGCTTCCTCTATTTGAAAGATTCCATTCTTGCCCAGCTTGGTGGCCCAGTCCGCGGCGCGTACCCAGTCGCCCTGTCCCGCCGCCGCCAGAACCAGCGCCTTCACAGCCGCTTCATTTAACGGATTGCTGTCGTACCGCTTCTTGGCCTCCACCGCGATCTCCGGCCATTTCCGCAAACCCTTGGCGGCCATCAGGTAGTAGCGGAAGCCCTCTTCCCCGAACAAGTGCGCCGTCTGTAACTGGCGGGCGGCGGCCAATAGCCCTTCCCAATTGCGGGCCTTCTGCATCGACTCGCAGATCGCCTTGTCGATCTGCGCGCGGTCGAGCGCATTGGCTGCCTTCGGCCGAGCCTGCACCAGTTTCTGAATCGCGTCCAGCTTACCGGTACTGGTGGCAATCAGGACCTGCGCCGCCAGTCTGGCGGGCTCCACCCCACGCGACTCCGGCGTCACACCCGACCACATCGACTTGATTACTGGCAAGCCCGTACCGTCTTCACGAGCTTCGACATCGTGGGCCACCATATCGAGCCACTGGCGGGCTCCCGGCAAATCGTGCTTCGCGAGAAGGTCCAGCACGAGTCCGCCGATCATCTCGGAACCGTCCGTGCCCGCACCGATCAACTTGTATTTGCCGTCTTCCCGCATGACGTACATCGGGGGCATGCCTGAGCCGCCGATGCCCAGAGCACCCGCCTGTGTGCTCGCGGTGATCCGATAGCCGTGCTCGTCGTCTCCAACCTTGGTCAGCTCGAGCAGGCTGACCACCACATCCGCGATCGATTCTTCGGTCAGCCCACTGGAGGAAAATACCCGCCGGACCATCGCCAGGCCGTTCTGCACGCCGGACAATTCCTTGTCCATGTCTGTGAAATCGGCGCGGCTGGATACCAGAGGCTCCAATACCGGGCGCGTGAGATTGTTTCGCACGGCCTCCAGCATCAGGTGCTGCACGGGGAATCGCGGGTCGTCTTCCGGCAGAAGGGCGTCGTCCCATCGCTTAATCCTGCCCAGCAGTTCGGCCCGTTGGCTAACCCCTGGGACATTGCCTACCCGCGCCGCGGCATTGAACACCGCGGCGGCGCCGCTGTACTGTCTGACCTGGGTTAGCAATGCCCCGACGTTGGTAAGAAACTGGGCGCGCTGACCAGGGTCAGGGTATGCCGTTTGTGCATTCACGATGGCTCTGGCAGGACCCTCTTGCATAGCGGCGATCATGGCGAGCATGGTTACGCGGGACTCGTCTTCCACTTTGCCTGCCTCGGTTTTGGCATCTTCAAGCTTCCCCGCACGCAGCAGCGCAATCGTAAGATTCTTTTCCACCTGTTGGTTATCGTGCTTCTTGAGGATTTCGCCATAGAGCGCAATGGACTCGTCCAGCCGGGAATCTTTGGCATACCTCCAGCCGTGGGTGTTGAATTCGAGAAGGATCGCCAGATTCATCTTTATGTTGTCGTTGTCCGGATCGAGTTCCAGCGCCTTGCGATAACACTTCTCAGCCTCGGCCGGACTCCAGTTACCTTGCATGGACCGTCCGAATGTATCGTGCTCGTACACGTCTGCCAGTTGCTGCCAGCCAAGGGTGAACTTAGCATCGAGTTCCGTGGCTTTCCGGGCCTCGGCCAGCGCCGCTCCACCCAAGTGGGCCACCAGCAGCATGTGCGACAGACGCACGTGCGCCATGGCACTATCCGGATGGGCGGCGGTGGCGTCGCGAATCAGTGCCAGCGCTTTTCCAGACTGTCCCAACGCCATAAATTCGGCCGTTTCGGGATAAAAAGTGATCAGTTCCGGCTTTCGCGCGTCATACTTCTTTAGGTCCGCGCGATATTCTTCAAACTCCTCGGGCGTGAGGCGCCGCTTGCCGCTGTCAAAACGGTAGCTTGCCTCGAACGTGCCGTCGGCGTTGCTGCGATAATTTCGTGTATAGGTTCCGGTGCCGATCTTGACCTGCTTCGACTCCGGCACATTCGCCACTTTGAACAATGGCGGTGGGATGATCTTGTAACGAACCTCCAGCCGGTAGGGCTCCGCAAAAACAAAGTCATTCTTCCGCTTTTGGGCATCCTCTCCAGCGTCCGCTTCGGTCATCTTGAGCGTGTAAGGGAGGTTGTCGAACAACGTCCAGGGCGCAATGGCGACACCCGCATCGTCCAGTCCGGTGCTGGAAAGCCGGGTCTCCAGGCCTTCCACCTCCAGATGGTACGGCCCACTCAACTCCTTAGCCGGGGAAGCATCGTATTTCCCCAATCGCTTGGAGGCCAGCGTCTGTTTTACGTAGGTTTCCAGCCGTTCCTTCAGTTTTGGATCGTCGCCGCCATAAGTAGCGCGCGCCATGGACTCTCTCGACCCGCCGCTCGCCTGGACCGTCTCTCGAACGGTTCCACTCCCGAACTCGCTCATCTTGACTTCGAACGAATCATGGTATTCGGCGTCCGCCGACGTGGACTCCGGCACCTTGGTGAGACCAGCGGTCTCCGCGTTCGCAATCAGCGCCTGCCGTCCCTGATCCTGCCCGGGCAGGAAACCGACGCGAGTCTCCGCGGCAGTCGCGTCAATCCAGAGGGGCGGATCGCTGCCCACGTGCACAATCGCATGATCGAACACACCCATTCCCGGCAGGTCCGAATCCACGTCCACGCCATATCCGGAGTTCAGTAGCGCGACATCGGCCTTTAGTCCCGCCGCTCGCAGCATGGCCACCAGCAGCGTCGACTTGTCCTTGCAATCCCCGTAGCCCCGCCGGATAGTTTCCGACGGCGTACCCGGCACAATGGCCGCCTGTCCAAACTCAACTCCGGTGTAGCGCACGCCTTCGTGCAGTTTCGCGGTAAGTCTGGAAGCCACCGCTCGCGTGTCACCCTTCAGATCCACACCGTCGAGCAACGATTTCCAATCGGTGCCCTGCAACTTCTGGTCAACGATGGACGCATAACGCGCCGCCACGCTCTGCCAGGACCGGCCGGTGGAGAACGCCACGTAAGGCCTGTTGGATACCTCGGCCGGAAGGTTGCCTTCGAAATGCTTTGGCGGGTCGAAGGGCCCGAAATCGCATTCCACCCGCATGCTCTTGCCCGTGCTTCGCTGGATTGCGCTCTCGGGAATCATCCTGGCGCCGAAGCGTAGCGGCACTCCGGGATCGGTCTCCACAATGAAATGGAAGCGTTCTACCGGCACCAGATCGACCGCGGCGCGGAACGTTACACCGGCGTCTAGGAGCGGCGCTAAATCTTGCACCGCAATCTGGTATTCCACTACTGAACCAGCTGTCATGGAAGGCAGAGGCGCCCTGGTTACGCGCGCATCCGAGTAGGTGCTCGCATCCAGATCGCCCGCCGGGCCATCGGCCACAGTCTTCGGATCCAGGAGATGCGCGTCGCCTTCCGGCCCGATCACGCGTGCGCGAATTTCCGGCTTCTTCTGGTACCAGGGCTGGTATCCCTGTTCGACGCTAGACCATTGCTCCACCGCATTCTGCTGCATCACACGGTAAAGCTTTCGATGGATCAGGTCCGCCCGGCCATCGGAATGCACGAAGTAGCGATACTCATCGAGGAGTACGATGAGGCCAGGGTTATCGGTTCGCACGATGGCGCGTGCCGCTTGCGCAATCGCTTGGGTGTCTTTGGCGAAAGGTTCGTCCCAGGGTTGGGCGCAGTAAGCGCACGGAAGTATCGCCAGGGCGGAGGCCACCCATACCGGAAACCGCCGGATATCCATGACCGGTGAGTATAACAAAGACGGCTGGCGGATACATTACAGAACTTATTAAGTCCCTTACTCTTCCTGAATTACTTCGATGGGATTCATCCGCGCCGCTACGCGCGCGGGATAGATTCCGGCCAACACCGTCACTACCCAGACCAGCAGGACTGCGCCTGCCAGCAATCCCACCGGCAGGTGAAACTGGATGGTCCACCCGAAGCTCTGGCGATTCACCACGTAGATCAAGAGCAGCGACAATGCCAATCCCAGCGCCACTCCCAGAATCGCCGCCAGCAGCCCCAGAAATACCGCTTCGGTGAGGATCATGCCACGCACCTGCCGGGCCGATGCGCCCAGGAAGCGCAGCAGCCCCAATTCGCGCCGCCGGTCGAGCACCAGCGCCAGCAGAGAGTTCGCCGCACCCAGCATAGCCACCAGGATCGCCACCGCTTCCAACGCCCAGGTGATGGCGAAGGTGCGGTCGAAGATTTCGATCGAGGTGCGGCGCAGGTCGGAATTGCGCGCTATGGCGATGCCGTAGCCGGCGGTGCGCAGTTGTATCTCGCGCCGCACCTGTTCGGCATCGGCCCCAGGATTGAGATAGACGGCCGCGTTAGTGGGCACTAAGCCGGGCAGGTATTTCAGTATGGTAGACCGGTCGACAATCACATACCCCTGGCTGCTGGAGTAATCGTAATAAATACCTGCGACGGTAAGGACAACGGTCCGGCTGCCGATGGGTACCGTAAGCCGGTCGCCCACATGAATGCGATAGCGCAGCGCGAAGGGTTCGCTGACCACAGCACGATCGCGCCCCGGCAGCGAGCGCAGGATGGCGTCGCGATTCTCACCGCCCAGAAAACGCAGGCGGCCGTAGCGGCGGACGATATCGAGATTGCCTGCGCCCAGGGTGGCGCGCTCGCCTCGGTAGTGGAACTCGGTGGCGCGAAAGTCGTCCACCGCGGCCACTCCGGGAATGGCCGCCAGCAGCACGGGAACACGAGCATCCATGGGCGGATACGCGCCCGCACCGGAAGGCATCGCGGTGCGCACATAAAGGTCGGCGCGCAGTTGCACGTCGAGCCATAGAGCGACCGTCTCGCGAAAGCTGGAGACCATGATCCCGACGCTCGCCATCATGGCGATGGCGGTCGCGAGCGCGGCCACCACCACCGAAGTGCGCGAGAGCGATGCCGTCAGACTGCGCCCGGCCAGCAGGCTTTCGGCGCTTCGCCGCGTGAGCCCGCGGGTGGCGCGGTTCACGGCCAGCACCACCGCCGGCGATGCGAAAGCCGCTGCCGCGATGGCCAGCAGCGCCGCAAGATATCCGCACACGGGATAGCCGTGCCATGCGGGCGCCAGCGACATGGCCCCGGCCGCCAGCGCGAAGAGCGCCGCCCACAGCAGGCTGTGCCGCCAGCGCAGCAGCGCGCGATGCTCGTGCGCGCCGCGGCTCATGGCCTCGGTGGGCGCCACCTGCATGGCCTCGCGCGCCGGCTTGAGCGCCGATATAAACGCCACCAACACTCCCGTGAAGAAGCCCGTCCACGCTTCGGCCGCGGTAAGCTCCACCGGCGACGGACGGCTGCTGGTATAGAGCGCGTTCACTGTCTGCGCGATCAGCCCCACAATGCCGCTGGCCAGCAGGCGCCCGAGCGCCACTCCCATCAACGACCCGATGGCGCCCAGGAGCAGCGCCTCCGTCAGAAACAGTCCGAACACCGTGCCGCGGCTTGCCCCCACCGCCCGCAGGGTGCCGATCTCCGCTCGCCGCCGCACCACGCTGACCGAGATGGTGTTGTAGATAAGGAACGCGCCCACCACCAGGGAGATGTATCCCAGCACGCGCAGATTCCACCGGAAGGCGCGCACCATGCGCTGGTTCTCCTCATTGCGCACTCCCGGTTTCTCGACGAGATACCCCGATGGCAGGGCGGCATGCACGGCCTTCTCCACGCGCGCAAAGTCCTCATGCGGCGCTACCGTGACCTCGATGCGGTCAAGCTTGCCGTAGCGCCCTAGAAACTGCTGGGCGTCGGCAATATCCAATACCAGGAACTCCGCCGGGCCGGCATCCACTACTCTGCCGATGGCGATCTGCCGACTGCCGCCGGGAAGCGTGACGGCAAGCGACGCCGGCGGCGTGAGGTGGAGACGCGAGGCGAGCGCCCGCGAAATTCCGGCGCCGGCAGGCCCGCCGCTTCCCTGCCCGTGGGAGGCCGCCACCAGATCGACGCCATAAATCGTAACGCCGCCCACCCCGGCGAGCGAGCCCTGCGCCTCCATCATGGGGGCGAACGCGGCGTCCACAGGGAGCGAATCCAGCACCCCGATCCACTTCTCGTCTATCCCGCCATTCGCGAGGATTTCGAGATCGGTCTTCCCGGAAAGCGTCTCCATCGAGGAGCGGAACGAACCGGTGGCCGCATCGCCTGCGAGATCGATTGCCACCACCACGGCCACACCTAGCGCCACTGCCAGTACGGTGAGCAGGGTGCGCGCCAGATCGCGCCGCAGGGGCCGCAGAATAAGCCGGCGCAGGAGCTTCATGAGATGGATTGAATGCGGCCGTCGCGCAGGTGAACCCGCAGGGCGGCGATCGCGGCGGCTTCCGCGCTGTGGGTGGCCATCAGGACGGTTGCGCCCAGCTTTACGGCGGCGTCGCGCAGCAAGGCCAGCACCTGATCGCCACTGGCGGTGTCGAGATTGCCGGTGGGCTCGTCGGCGATCAGGATATCGGGCGAGTGGACCAGCGCGCGCGCAATGGCGACGCGCTGCATCTGGCCGCCCGAAAGCTGATACGGGAGGCTGGCAGCCTTGTCTGCAAGCCCCACCCACGCGAGCCGCTCGCGCGCCGTTTCAGCGGACTTGGGAGCGCGCGCCAGCAGCAGCGGCAGCTCGACGTTCTCCAGCGCGGTGAGCGTGGGCAGCAATTGGAAGAATTGAAAAACGAAGCCGATCCGGGTGCGCCGCAGGGCCGTCAATTCGCTGTCCGAGAGTGCGCCGGTAGCGCGCCCGTCGATGCGCACTTCGCCCGCGGTGGGGAAATCCATGGCGCCGGCCAGATGCAGCAGCGTGGTTTTGCCGCACCCGCTGCGGCCCACCAGCGCGGTCACCGCGCCGGGCGAAGGCGCCAGCGTGATGTCGTGAAGAACCTCGGCCGGTTGGCCGCTATTGCGATAGGTCTTGCACACTCCGCGAAGTTCCAGGCGGGATACCGGCATCTGCTCTTTGATGCTAGCGGCAGGCGGTCCGGGCCGTCAAAGACGGAAAATCCGCCACAAATCCGCTCCGTACTATAAAAAACAATTTGCAGTTGGAATGTTTTCTGATATTCTAGAGACGCTCTGGAACTCAATCAACCGCGTCTGGTATGGATACGACTGCTGAAAGCATACTGACTCGCGACGAAATGGAGAGCAGGCGCCTGTTAGCCGCACAGGACCTGCAAAGGGGACTCACGCAGTCCCAGGTTGCACGTAAATTCGGGGTCAGCCGCACCACGGCATCCCGATGGTTTCGTTCTCTCAGTGGGAAGGGACTGGAATCGCTGCGCAAACGCCGCGCTCCGGGCCGCCCCAGCCGTCTTACCTCTACCCAGCTTGCCGATGTCGCCGCGGTATACCGCGCCGGCGCGCGCGCAGCCGGGTTCGAATCCGACCGTTGGACCACTGCACGCTTCGCCGACGCCATTTTTGCGCGCTTCGGCGTACGCTACGATCCCGATCACGTGGGCCGCATCATGCACCGCCTGGGGCTTCGCGAACGAACCCGCCAGCGGACGCATGTCACCACTGCGGTGGCCTTCCCGCAATACCTGCCGGAAGTCACCAGCCGGGCGTCGTAGCACTCTACATTTAGGAACGGGAGATCCGGCGCGCCTTGAGGAACGCCGAGACGCCGAAGCATGTCATCAGCACCGCAAAGAATGCGGTGACGACTACGCGTACCATGTCGCCGGCTGCCTCTGAGGCCGGCGAATGCGTATAGATCTTGTAGTAGGAGAACGTCCGGAATCCGAAGACGACGCCGAAGCACAGGAAGAAGAACCCGATCACCTGGTTCCACAGCGAGTGGATCGGCTTGATTACCGCCGGCGCTACATGTTTGATGAACTTACCGCTGTGCCGGATCGCCTGACGCTGCCACACAGCTTCATCCTAACAAACTCACTGCGCGATGCCGCGATGCCGCGCATCGCCGGCGGGGCGGTACCAATCCTTACCGACCGTGCCGCGCTCCGCCAAAAGACGACGGTGCGGATGCGATCGACAGGCATCGCTTACGATGCAGGCCTCTGTAGATTCAGTGAGTTGCAGAGCTGCTAACAATAGTGATGAATAATCGGTTACTTTTTTCGAGTGCTCTCATGAACATTCGCCAAATTGCCGATCAACAGGTAGTTCCGCTTGTGATCGGAGTTTCCGTCCACTACAATCGAATCGGGTGGGTTTTGGAACGCCGGTTGCCTTCGGCGCATCCAGTAGTTAGGGAGTCACTCTGTGGAAGAGCCATTGAAACACCTCATGCAGGAATTGGGAAACGCCATCAACGATTCCCTTTCCGAATCCGACCGGATCGCCGAGGCGATCGGGGAGATCAAAAAGGCCGGCTACGACGTCTTTTTAATTCTTGAAGCCACGATCGGATTTAACCGCCGCGAAGAGGGGAGCGAGAACGAGGAAGAGGATCGTGAGGTTTCCGAGGAGCCGAAGCGCACCAACTTCGAAGCCACCGGCAAGATTAAATTTACCTCCCAGGATCACCGCTTCCTACGCGCCCTGAAGATCGCGGTAGACGACGAGAATCGCTGAGCGCCCACGCCGCCCCTCAGCCCAAAAGTGTCCGGTAGACATCCCAGGTTTCCGCAACTGCTTTTTCCCAGGTAAAAAGCCTCGCCCGAGTCGCGCCGCGGCGCGCCAGATCGTCGCGGAGTTCGTCCCGCTCCGTCAAATCCCTTAAAGCTTGTGTGAGTTCCGCGATATTCTCGGGATCCACCAGCAGTGCGGCATCTCCCGCCACCTCAGGCAGCGCCGACCGTTTCGATGTGAGCACCGGGACTCCCGCCGCCATTGCTTCCAGCACCGGCATTCCGAAGCCCTCATCGAGCGAGGGAAAGGCAAAAATCGACGCCCGCCCGTACCATTGCGCCAACTCTGCGGGCGAAACGTACCCCGTCACCACGATGCGGTCGCGCGCCCGGCTGGCAGCGATGCGCCCCAGGATTTCGGCCGACCCGTACCCGGCCGAACCGGCCAGCACCAGCCGCCATGCCGCATCCACCTGTTCGAAGGCCTCCACCAGGCGCGCGATGTTCTTGCGGGTCTGGATCGCCCCCACGTTGAGGATCACCTTTTCGCGGCCGGCCGCCGGAAATGCCAGCCGCCGCGTGCCGTGGTGCACCACGTGAACCCGCGACGGCTCCACGCCCAAGAGTGCGATTACCTGCCCGCGCGTAAACTCCGATACGGTGACGATGGCGTCTGCGCGCGCCGCCGCGTCGCGCGCCTGCGCTGTGAAGCGCGCACGGAATTCGGTCGTGGAATACTGGCCGGTCATGACGAAGAGATCGTGGAAAGTGGCCACCGAGTGCCGCAGGCGCAAGCGTGGCAGGCGCTGATTGAGCCCGTGGAACAGGTCGGCTCCGCGCGGCGAGAAAGGTTCGAAAATCAGCCGGCGGCGGACATTGCGCGGCAGTTGGAGCGTGCGCGCCCGGCGGTAGCGATGCGGCCGATAGCAGAACTGGAAGCTGGTTTCCGGGTGGGCCGCCGCCAGCCCGAAGAGGATTTCATGGGAATATAGCCCGACCCCGGAGAGGCGGTCGTCCGTGCTGTACGTCGCGTCGAGTGCGATGGTCAATCGAATCCGTATTCTTTCATCTTTCGATACAAAGTGGTACGGCCGATTCCCAGGAGTCGTGCGGCCTTGGCTCGTTCGCCGCGCGTAGCCGCGAGAGCGGCGCCGATGGTCTGCTTTTCGCTGTCGGGCAGCGAAATCACCGGCGACCGCGGCGCGAGCGATATCTGCGGCAGATCGCCATCCCAATCGACGGCGTCCGCCAGGCTGCCGATGCCGCTCGACGCCTGATGATACTGCAATGCCGAGGGCAGATCCGCCATCTGCAAAGCGCCCTCCGACTGCATTGCCGCCATACGCTCCACGCAGTGCTTCAACTCGCGCACATTTCCGGGCCAATCGTAGGACTGCATCACGTCCAGAATCTCGCGGCTGGGCTTAAAGCCATAGCCATCGAGAAAGTGGTCCACCAGCAGCGGGATGTCTTCCTTGCGATGGCGCAGCGGCGGCAGATGCACGGTGAAAACATTGAGCCGGTAGTACAAATCCTGCCGGAACCGGCCGGCCGCCACTTCCGCCTTCAAATCGCGATGGGTAGCGGCGACGATTCGCAGGTCCACCTTGCGCCACTGGGTGGAACCGACCGGGCGAAATTCTCGCTCTTGCACCAGGCGCAGTAGTTTGACCTGCATTTCCATGGGCATATCGCCGATTTCGTCGAAGAAGGCGGTGCCGCCGTCGGCTATCTCGACGAGGCCTTTCTTGTTCTCCGCGGCGCCGCTGAATGACCCCTTTAAGTGACCGAAGAGCTCGCTTTCCATCAGGGTGCCCACTAGCGATCCGCAGTCGATGGGTACGAATTGGCCGCGGGGGTTGGCGTCGTGGATGGCGTGCGCGGCCACTTCCTTGCCCGTGCCGCTTTCGCCTAACAGCAGCACCGGCAATCGATTACGGGAGGCCTTTGCGACCAGGCGGCGCAGCGATTCCACTTCCGCGGAGCGTCCCAAAAGGCCAATGGGAGACGATTTCATTGCGAATCTAGTCGCACCGCAAAAGCCTTTTTCTCACCGGTTTCGGTTTGAATGCGCGCACACAGCGCACTGGCGGCGTCAAGCGACGATTCGTTGCCCACCAGCACCCGCCAGATGCCCGGATTCTCGCGCCGTTGAATCACGCGCGTCATGCCATAGTGCTCGGCCAAACCTGACTGCACCTGCTCGGCGACCGCGCGACTCTCGAACGCCCCGACCTGCACCACGTAAATCGCCGGCCCGGTAACCACCGGCGCCTGGATCACTTCCATCCGGACGTTGGCAATACCCGGCCGGACCATATCGATGGCCTGCGCGGCGGCGTGCGAGAGATCGATGATACGGCCATCAACGAACGGCCCGCGATCGATGATGCGCACGTCGACGGTTTTATTGTTGTCGAGATCGTAGACGCGCACCCACGTCTGAAAGGGCAGCGTGCGATGCGCCGCCACCATGGTTTCCATGTCGTAGATTTCGCCGTCGGCCGCCGGCCGGCCGTGGTACGGATGCCCATACCAACTTGCGATGCCGGTTTCGGCGTACCCGGCTTTCACCGATCCCATCGGCCTGGGCGTGGCAGTAATCAGCTTCACATGCTTCTTTTTATGCGCACATCCGGAGAGCACAATCGCGGCCACCAGGAGCGCCCAAGCACATTTCATGCCGATGCATCGATTATGGCACGGTTACTTCTTTTCGCGTGTTGCCGACGCTGGCGCGCCGGCGGGGAACGACGGGCTCACCAGTTCGGTAAGCCAGATCGGGCCGTCTTCGAAAGTGGCGCCGCGCGCCCGCACGAACGTCGGACAGTCGCCCTTCAGGACCCATACCAGCGTATCGGGAGGCTGCTTGCCGATCACCGTGGCCACCGCGCCTTTCACCCCGCCGATATCCACGTGCACGTTATATCGCGTGGCCTGGCGGCTGAGCGATCCGGTGGTAAATGGGTCCTCGCCCTCGGCATGAATTTGCAGTTTCACCAGCATGGGCTTGGGCGATGCCACCAGCATCGACTCGGTAATGGATTGCCCGGCGGAAAGGTTCTTCAGCAGAACGGGAACAATACCATTGGCCAAATCGGGCGGCAGATTCATCTGTTTCGTCTCGGTTTTCTGCTCGCCGTGGTCGTCTGTATGGATCACCGTCACGTGTCCCGAAACGGCGTTCAGGGTAACATCCATGGGGTGCTTAAAGGTCGGCCCTTTCTGGATCAAATGGTCGCTGAGCACACGGAAATGGCCGTTCTGCGAAAACACCGTGGTCTCATCCTGCAACGAACCGTCCTTAAAATGGTAAGTCGACCGGTAGAACATTTTGCCGTTGCGCGTGGTCTGCATGGAATCGCCATTGGCGACCAGCGCCCCGTCTTCGCTGCGGAGCACCAGGAAGCCGCGAACCTCACCCTCCGGCTGTTTGACAACCACCGGTTGCGCCAACATACAGGCTGTAAGGGGAACTGCAAGGAGTATCAGGCGTCGCATACGGCGTTACCGATGCAAGCCAGGGGCCGCACCGCTCGGCAAGATGTTCGATTGCAGACATGGCCCGCTCGCCGCGAAACATGTTGGAATGTTAGCCATGAACGTGCAATCGCGAGTTCGTCCCTTTCTGATGTTCGAAGGCAACGCAGAGGAAGCCATGACCTTCTACGTCTCACTGTTTCCAGGGAGTGAAGTGACGGAAGTGGCGCGCTACCGCGCCGGCGGCCCCGGCAAGGAAGGCTCCATCATGCGCGCCGCGTTTACCCTCGCGGGCCAGCCGGTGCTCTGCACGGATAGCTTTGTGCACCACGGTTTCACCTTCACGCCCGCCATTTCCTTTTTCGTGGAATGCGAGACCGAAGCCGAAGTCCGCAGCCTGGCGGAAACACTCGCGGGCGGCGGGAAGATTTTCATGCCGCTCGACAACTACGGCTTCAGCCGCCTCTTCACCTGGGTCGGCGACCGCTTCGGCGTGTCGTGGCAGTTGAACCTCGCGGCATAAAGGGAAGGAGCGAAGTATGTCCGAAAACATCGTAGAGTCGCGCCGGCGGCAACTGACGCGCGCCGCCGCCCTGGGAGGCGTATTTCTGGCGTCGCGAAACGCGCGGGCGGATTCCGCCGGTGCGGCCGGAATCGATCTCAACGTTCGCCAGTTCGGCGCCAAGGGCGACGGCAAGAGCGACGATACCAAGTCCATTCAGTCCGCCATTGACGGCGCGGCTTCGCGTGGCGGCGCGGTCTACCTGCCGCCCGGGGTGTATCGCACGGGAGAACTACAATTGCGCCCGCATGTCTCCCTCACCGGCGTCCCGGCGTGGGATTACGAGCATGGATTCGGGTCTGTGCTGCGGCTGGCGGACGCGCATGCGGGATGCCTGCTCAACATCACAGGCGCCTTCGGCGCCACCATCGATGGCCTCGCGTTGGACGGAGGCAAACTGGGTGCGGGCGTGCACGGCATATGGCTCAACAAGCCGGACTATGGCAAACAGGAAGACGCTTTCCGTATCGAGCGCAGCCAGATCGCCAACTTCACGGGCGACGGCGTGCGCCTGACGCGCGCCTGGTGCTTCTCCATCCGCCATTCGATGATCGCCTACAACGCGGGTGACGGCATTTCACTGCGCGGATGGGACGGCTTCCTGCTCGACAACTGGCTCTCCGGCAATGGCGGCGCGGGTTTCGGCGCGCGCGAGGAGAACGCCTCCTGCACGCTGACCGGCAATCGCATCGAATGGAATCGCGAAGGCGTCATCCTGGTGGGCGGCAACGGGTACAACATCACCGGCAACTTCTTCGACCGCGCGGGCACCAGCGCACTCGCCATCCTGGGCGGCATGCAGATGACGGTCACCGGAAACCTCTTCAAGAGGAGCGGCAAGATCGCTGCGCCCAGGTCGCACGAGTCCTCGCAGATTCGCCTCGAGGGGGTCCGCGGCATTACCTGCTGCGGCAACAATCTGCAGGCGGGCCGCGACGATGGCGAGAAAGGAGTCTGGTCTCCTTCCTATGGAATCGTCTACAAGGAACTGCGCAACTGCGTCATCGCCAATAACGTGCTGGACGAAGGCGCCCTCGATCGACTCCTGCTCGATCTGGGCGGACATGGCGAAGGCGCGGTCGTGAAGGACAATCCCGGCAGCCTGTCGGCACACCAGGGATAGACGCGCGTTGCGGTCGTTCACTTTTTGGGTGGACCCTGGGCGCCCTCTTTATATCGGGCGTGGCAAGCGGCACACGCGTGGTCCACGTCTTCGAGTTGCCGGGTAAAGTCCGGCGTATCGTTGGCCGCGGCCAGGGCGGCAAGCCGCGCTGTGGCCTCCGCATAATTGGCCGCCGCGCGATTGAAACCCTCGCGGTCCCGCCAGATCTCAAGAAGCGCTTGCGTACTGGCAGAGGTCTCATCCTTGCCGGTGCCGGGGGGAAACATCCGCGGAAGCGCCTTGGCCCATTTAGCCAGGACGGCCGCTGGATAGCCTTGCGTCTTGGCATCGCGCCCCGCCTTCAGGGCATCGCCCATGGAACGGAACGCGATGGCGGACATATCCAGCGCCGCCTGCCGCGCGGCGATCGTATCGAGGCCCGATACGCCAGCGCCCTGCTGGGGCCAGGCGATTGCCGCGAGGCCAATCCACACCCCACAAAAGAAAACCAAACGTCTGAACATCCATGCACCTCCGCGATTGACGGAACCGCCAGCCGATGATACCTTGTTATACAAGGCTTGTAAAGCAAGGCTGCGAAAAGCAGTGAATGGAGGCCCGGTGGAAATCGACGCGCAGTTTTTGAAGGGAAGCATTGGTTTACTGCTGCTCAACTTGCTGTCCAGAGGCGAAATGTACGGCTATGAGATTCTTCAGGAAGCTTCACGCCGCAGCGCCAACGCATTCGAGTTTAAAGAGGGCACCCTCTACCCCGCACTCCATCAGCTTGAAAAGAAGGCGCTGATCAAAGCCCAGTGGCGCACGGCCGAAAGCGGCCGGGAACGCAAATACTACTCGCTGACCGCTAAAGGCAAGAAGGCCGCCGCCGCGTATGAAAAGCAGTGGCATCATCTGACGGGGGCTATCGCGGCCATCCTGGAGAGCAAATAAATGCGGGTGGCGGAGGAACTGATCGAGCGGATTGTGAATTCGCCACACATTCGGTACGGTTGGCGGCGGCAGGAGATTCAACGCGAGCTGCGCGCGCACATTGAGGACTTCGTGATTGCCGCCCAACGGTCGGGCAGCGACGAGGCCGGGATTGAGAAACTGGTGCGCGCTCACTTCGGCGATCCCGGCCAGATCGCCAACGGCTTTGCCTGGGTCTACCGGCACGAACGGCGCATGCTCCGGATGCTCACGTTCGCACTCTCCACCGTGCTCCTGGCGACTTCTCTTCTGGCCGCGATTCTGGCCACGCAGGCCGGCCTGGCGTTTGGCTTCGGCACACCGATCATGGAACTGCTCGCGAGCCGGCATACCGTGATCCAGGCGCTCGACATCCTCGCCTCTGTGGCTGGGTATCTGGGACTGATCTCGCTTGAAAACCTGTTCGAGACTCACCGCTTTCAAAAGGCAGCAGCGCTGCTCATCCCGATCGACGCGCTCCTCGTCGCGTTGTGCGTCACTGCGGGTTGGCACCCTGCCTTCCTTATTTTTGGACTCGTCAATGGCATCTTCTCTCGTGCCGTTCAGCTATTTGTCAGTCGAAAGGCCCTGCGTGCCGGCGTGGTCGTAGTTTGTTTCCCGCTGGTTGGATTCGTTCTGGCCATGCTGCGATCGCCGGTTTCGCAGGTTGTGCTTGCGGCAACGTGCTTGAGTTGGTTAGCCATGGGAGTCGGCTATCAACTGATGACGCATCTTGCGGCGCGTGTGGATACGGCGCTTCTGAACGGTCTCCAGAGGATTCAAGCGGAATTCCTGAAAGGAGAAACCACATGAGAAGGTTTACGATTCTTCTCGGCGCATACCTGTTGCTGGCTTTGGCGCCGCTCTGCGTCGCGCATTTCAGGCTGCTGGAGCCGGCATCGTGGCTTCAGGAATCGGAGGAGCTCGGCGACCCTCAGTGGTCGGCGCCATGCGGCGGAACGTTGACTGACCCCGGCAAACCGACCGGCGCCATTACCAAATTCCAGGGCGGCGACAAGCTGCACATCCGCATTCGGGAAATGGCGTTCCATCCTGGCTTTTACCGCGTCGCGATTTCCGTCAATTCGCGCGCCGAACTCCCGCCGGATCCCGAAGCCATAACTGAAGCGGGGGCCAACGGCCGTCCACGATCTGTTTCGGGAGCGATTCATTACCCGCCGTCGCCGCCAGTTTTGGCCGACGGCCTGTTCCTGCACGTCGCCCGGTTCGAAAAGGACCAGGAAGCCGACGTCGAGATCCCGAACATCAACTGCACAAAATGCACCTTGCAGGTGATCGAGTTCATGGCGGCCCACGGTTTCAACAAGGATGGTGGATACACCTACCATCATTGCGCCGACCTCCAGATTCGAGCCAACCCGAATCAGCCGATCGATACCAGATTTCCAGCCGAGCGCAAGCAGCCCTGAACGGTTCCCGATGGGGGAATGCCGTGTCTACGGAAGAGCAAACGCGATCACGTAGTCGCCTTGTTTCGATCCTAACTTGCCGTGGCCGCCGGCGCAGATGACCAGGTATTGTTTGCCTTTCCAAACGTAGGTCATCGGAGTCGCGTTGCCTCCTGCGGGGAGTTCATAGCTCCACAACTCTTTGCCGGTTTCGGAATCGAATGCGTGCAGGTGCGGATCGATGGTGGCGGACGTGAACACCAGACCGCCGGCGGTAACCATCGGGCCGCCCAGATTAATAGACCCGGTCTCTTTACCCGGCACCAGCGTGCCGAGTGGAACATTCCACGCCACCTTTCCGGTGAACAAGTCGACCGCTGCCGTGGTTCCCCAGGGCGGCGTGTTGCAGGGCGTGCCGCTGGGCGAAAACAGAAACGTGCGGTACAGGCCGTAGGGAGCGGGTTCCTGATCGCCAAACTCGCCGTAGATGCGGTTGTCCTGGTCTTTGTGTACCTCGGCGGCATAGTCCGTGCGCGGGATCAATTTGACCCATGCGACCAGGCGATTGGTGTTCACAATCATCAGATGATGGGTTGAGTCGTAGGCGGCGCCGCCCCAATTGACGCCCCCCACGTTACCGGGAATCTGCACCGTGCCCTTCAGGCTCGGCGGCGTGAAGATGCCTTCATTGCGGGAAGCGGAAATCTTGTCGCGGCACCATTGCGCGTCTTCAGGCTTCGGCCCCCACGCGTCGGCGGCCGAGAATTGTTCGGGCACCAGCGAAATCGTAGAGAAGGGTTGCGTGGGCCAACTTTTCTCCCCGGCGATATCGGATTGCGGCACCGCGCGTTCTTCTACCGGCAGCAAGGGCGCGCCGGTCAGCCGGTTCAGGACGAACACGTGGCCCATTTTGGTATTGATGACGACCGCGGGCGTCCCATCCTTCCAGCTGAACAATGTGGGCTGCGCGGCCACGTCGTAATCCCACAAATCGTGATGCACCACTTGAAAGCCCCAGACGAATTCGCCGGTGGAGGCGCGCAGGGCGACAACGGAATTGGCCCACTTGTCGTCACCCGGGCGTATGCCTCCGAAATAGTCGGGGGCGGCGCTGCCGGTGGGGACGAAGACCAGGTCGTGTTCGAGATCCACGGAGAAGACAGTCCACGCGTTCCCGGCTCCCGTGCGGGGCTGAGTATGGTTCGCCCAAGGAGTGGGATCCCACGTCCAGCGGAGCCTGCCGGAACGTGCGTCAAACGCGCGAACGATGCCGCGCCCGGTGTCCACTCGCCAATTGTCGGCAATGGAAGAGCCGACGATCACCAGATCGCGGTAAATCGCGGGCGGTGAGGTTACCTGATAGCCGCCGGTCCAATCCGTCTGTGTGGCGGCGCCTTTGTTCAGATCGACCGTGCCGCCGGCGCCGAAATCCGCGCACAGTTTCCCACTCTCGCCATCCAGCGCGATCAGCCGCGCGTCCAGCGTGCCCATGAAGATACGCAGCTTGCAAGGCGCTCCGCTCTTCGCGTTCTGGTCGTGCCAAGAGGAAGCTCCGCGCGAACTTACTTCGGAATAATTCTTCTCGAGATTCACGCCCGGGTCGTATTCCCAGAGTTTGGCGCCGGTGGCGGGATCGAGCGCGAAGACGTGGTTGAACGGCGTGGTCAAGTAGAGCTTGCCATCGACCAGAATCGGCGTGGCCTCGAACGCGGCCTTGCCGATGAGCTTAGTGGTGACGTCGTTGGCGCCCGTCCGGTAGGTCCATGCAGCTTTTAAGCGGCTGACATTACTGCGATCGATCTGCGCCGCTTCGGAGTAACGGCTGCCGCCCGGATCGTTGCCGTAGTTTCGCCAACTTATGTCGCCGGCAGATTGGGCGAAACTGCAGGCCGGGAACGTGGCGGCGAGGAGGAAAGCACTAGCGATGCGAGCGGCCGATCGCGCTGGTGCGATTCGTTGCATGGTCTTCATTTTCGTACATCCGGGCTGTTTGCGTCCTGTTTGCGAACATCGGAGCACGGCGCCGAGCCCACAGGAGCGCAACGATCGGCGCGCGGTGTTCGACATCTCCATGTCCAGGACAACGGCAAAGCGATTGGGATCGAGGCTTTGCCCTCAATGAAAACGCCGTTCCCTTTCGTCATCGCCACACCGGGCGCCCGGATCGGCCTACTCTCCGTAGTTGATCTCGGTCTGGCGCGCGGACATGGCGGTGTACGCCAGGATGATCAGGGAGAGCACCAGCAGGCCGGGGACGGCGAGCCACATGGGCGTGGGGTCGGCGTCGATCACCATGATATTGAATGGCGGGGGCACCGGGACTTCTACCGGGCACATACTGCGCAAGTAGAAAATCACACTGATTTTCTTCAGCACCGCCGGCAGGAAGGGATTGAGATTCTCCCACACGAAAACCACCGCCGCCGGGATCAAGGGATTGCGGAAGAATAGCCCGCAGAGCAGGAATACCGCGCCGTATCCCACGCAGGCCAGCGCCGCGACTAGCATGTAATCGCCGAGTTGGCGCATTCCGGGACCGTGGTACAGGTATTCCGTCCATTCCGGGCCGAAATGGCGAGCAATCGTCAGGAACGCCAGCGCCGTGCTGCCTACGAAGAGGACCACCGACACCGAAAGACCCGCAAGATACTTACCGACCACGAGTAACTCGCGGCGCATGGGAGTCAGGAAGTAATAGTGCAGCGTCTTTTCCAGCATTTCCCCGCGGAATAAGTTAGAAAAGATGCCCATGCACCCAAAGAAAATCACCGCGCGCAGATAGAAAAACTGAAACAGGCCGGCGAAAATGATGCTGTCGTCGCCCAGCCGGTGACCGCCGGAGGTACTGCGCGACATAAACAGCCAGTGCATCACCGTAATAACCACGGGACCAGCCGCCAGGCAGTAGATCCACCAGCCGCGCTTGGAGAAGAAGGTCTTCTTCATTTCGAGCCGCAGAACGGCCGCAATTTGGCGCATCCAGAGCTGCATTATACGGCGCCTCCTTCTCCGCCAATCAGGTATTGATAGACCGAGTTCACGTCGTCATCCGCGGGCGCCACCGATTCGACTTCCAGGCCCGATTCGAGGATCACCTTGTTCAGCAGGAGATAGAAACTGTCGGCGTCGGAGGTACGCAGTAGCAGCCCTTTGCGATCGCGCGAGATTTTCGCTTCCACCATGTGGTCCTGGTGAAAGAGTTGCGCCGCCAGCCCGCCGGGGTCGTTGCAGCGCACCAGAATCTGCATGGGTTGTTCCTTCACTTCGTCGCGTACGCCCTTAATTTCGCCCTCGGCGACGACATACCCCTGGCTCAACAGGATCACCTGATCGGAAATCTGATCGACCTCATGCAGGATGTGGCTGGACACGATCACGTGGCGTCCCTTCTGGCCCCACTCGCGGAAGAGCGCGATGGTTTCGGCGCGCGCCATGGGATCGAGCCCGTTGAGCGGCTCGTCGAGCACCAGCACCTGCGGCTCGTGAGCGATGGATTGCGCCAGCTTGATGCGCTGACGCATGCCTTTGCTATAGGCTCCCACTGGACGCTGCGCCGCCGCGGTCATACTGACGCGCTCCAGCGCGGTGGCGGTGCGCGTGTCGCTTTCCGCCGCCGAATAACCGTGCATGCGCAGGAACCAATAGATAAACTGATAGCCGCTAAGCCCCTTGGGGCAGGAATCGAACTGCGCGCAGTAGCCGACCAGTTTGCAGAGCCGTTCGGGATCGTCCGGCGGAATGCCGAGCACCTTGATTTCGCCATAGGAAGGCCAAATCAGGCCGGTCATCAGGTTCATGAGCGTAGTCTTGCCCGAGCCGTTCGGCCCCACCAGACTGGTGACTCCGGGCGGGATGGAGAGATTCACCTTGTTGATGCCCAACACCTCGCCGTAGAATCGCGAGACGTTGGAGAAGGTGATGACGGAATCGCTCATCGCACCACCTCCGCGCCGCGGATCTTGCGCTGCAGCATGTAAAGGCAGAGGCAGGCGAGCGCGGCGAGGGCCGACCAAGCAGTCCACACCGGCAATTGCTCACCTTGCATCACGCGGAAGAAGACCGCGCCATTGGTGGTCTGGTGTGCCCCTTCGAAGAGCTGCACCCACACCACACCGATGAGATGGCTGATGTTGAACAGATTCCCCCAGCGGGTGCGCTGCACCACGTTGATAAGTCCGCCGAAGGCCGATGCCACGAAGAATACGCCGAACATCAGGCCGCCCGCCGCGGGCTTCCACTTCACCCACGCGGAGAGCGCCATGGCCAGCAGTGCCAGCAACAGAATCCAGATCCAGGCGCCGAAAAAGATGCCGCTCGCCAGGCGCGCGTTGTCACTCATCCACTGCCAGCCTTCCAGATAGCCCTGGAGCGCGAAGCACAGCAGGCCCGGTACCCAGGTCATCAAAGACATCAGAATGGCCAGCACGGAAATCTTTCCCATGACATACTCGACGCGTGAAAACGGGCGCGCCAGATAGAGGGCGAGGGCATTATTGGTGAGATCGGGCGAGACCAGGCCAGGGCCGATGAAAGCCGCCATGAAGAGCGCCATTATGCTCTGCCAGCCGAGCAGCGACATGAAGAATGTCACGTTGATGGAGATCAGGCTGCGCGCTCCCTGGTTGACGCCGAGCAGATTCAGGACGCTGGCATTGTGCTGCACGTAGATGATGAGCGCGCAGATGAGCGGATAGATGAAGCTGGCGAGAAAGAAAATGGTGAGGAAGCGCTTGCCGTGGAGTTCTTCGAAAGCATAGCGCGGGATCACCAGAAAGCGCGACCATGAGGGCGTCAGTTCGCCCTCGTACGGCCGGTAAGTTTTCTTATAGACGGCCATCGGCGCTCTCCATGGCTTTCAGGAAAATGTCTTCCAGCGAATCGCGTTTGTGATTCAGGCGGCGGATCTGCACATTCTGGCCGGCGGCGATCTCGTACAAAGTGCGGACTTCGAGTCCGTCGGGCATCACCAGTTTGATGCGGCCCTGCGGGCCCGGGGCGGCCTCGCAGCCTAATTTGACCACCGCTTCCAGGAAGTCGCCATTGCGGCCGCCGCGGGTCTCCAGTTCGAGGAAGCGGCGATTGGCGCGGCGCTCTTCTTCCAGGTTGCAGAACGCCGCCACATTGCCATCCTTGAGGATCAGCACCTGGTCGCAGCAATCCTCCACGTCGTGCAGCAGGTGGGAGGAAAGCAACAGATGCAGATCGCCGCGATCTCGAATCTCCTGGATGAGCTGGATCATGCGCGTGCGCGCCGGCGGATCGAGTCCGTTGGTGGGCTCGTCGAGAAACAGCACTTTGGGGCCGTGGGCGATTGCCTGCGCCAGTTTGGCGGCCTGTTTCATGCCCAGCGAATAAGTGCCGATGGCGCGGTATCGCACTTCGCCCAGCCCGACATAGAAGAAGGCTTCATGCGCGCGCTCCAGGGCATGTTCGCGCGGCAGGCCGGCCAATTCGGCCATCATGCGGACCATGTGGACGCCGGTCATGCTGGAGATATAGGCGTCGTTTTCCGGCATGTACCCCACCAGGCTGCGCACTTCGCGCGCCTGCGTGCGGACATCGCGGCCCAGGATGCGGGCCGTGCCGGCGGAAGGCTTATGGAAGCCCAGCAGGGTGTTGATGAGCGTCGATTTTCCGGCGCCGTTCGGGCCCAGCAGCCCGATCGAACGGCCGGTCAGCGCCGCGCTCAACTTCTTCAGAATTACACGCTGGCCGAAGCGAACCTCCAGCCCGTCCAGCTCAATTACCGCATCCATTATTTACCAGCATACGAATTGTGGCGCTCGTGTGTTCCCATCATTTGGCCGATCGGCAGGCCGGCCAGGCCGCGAATGTCACCGTTGAGCAGGTTTTGCAGCGTGGTGCCCAAAACATCGCCGGTGGCGCGCATGGTGATGCGGTCAGGTTCGCCATACACCGCAAAAAGCGTCGGCTTGACATCGTTCAGTGCCTGGAACGGCGCACCGTTCTGGCCGGGCCGTTGCGGAATCATGGCACTGGCGAATGCCGCCAGGGGCGCCAGCGAAGCGCCGAAGTTCTGGTAGATCACGGCGGAGAAGTTGACGTGATGGTCGGGCGGCGTCAGTTCCAGGAACTTGCCGGAATGCTTGATGGACGTGCCCGCGAGCCTGATTTGCAGCGCCCGCGACACCAGCGCGCGGGTGGGAGCAGCCACCAGGTAGCCCTGGTCGAAGGTATAGTGCGCTTCCATCAGCGGACCGGCGCCGGCTTCGGCGATGGTGTAATACGTGTGGCCTTCAAAAGTCTCCTGCGCGGTGCGGATGAGTGGCTTGCCGGTCTTGGCGGTTTCCTGGTTGTGTGCGGCGACGAAGCGTTCCAGAGTCGACTCAAACCGGCCCGGATTATATACTTCGCTCACCAGCTTCCACGAAGGCACGGGCATGATGGGCCCATCCATGGCGACGGCGAACTCGCCGCCCAGGCTGGAGGCCAGGTCGTCGCGCACGTCGAAGCCCTTCTGTTGGCGCTCCTCGGCCAGAGCCTGCTGTGCGGCCGTCACCGAACCCTGCGTGATGGAGAGTGCTTCATCCACGATGGCGCCCGGATCTTTTACCACGAATCCCAGCACTGCCAGCGCATCGGGAGAGATGTAATCCAGCGAGCCCATGGGAGAAGGATCGGCCAGTTGCGCCGCGAGTCCGGTACGCGGACCGTCGAAGCCCAGAGTGGCGCTGCCGACTACGCGATCGCGACTCTGCTTCGATTCTGCCGAAAAGTAACGTGCCCCCTGGAAGGGAGTCTTGGTTTGCCCCAGGTCCACCCACAGGAGCAGGCCGGCGCCCTGGCGGTACGATTCCTGAATGTGGGCGTAGAGCGGTTTCTGCGCGAACCCGGTATCGAGCTGGCTTGCCGCGGCTTCCACCGCGCTGCGCTCCGGTCCGAATACCAGTACGCCGCCGCGATCGATCACCGTGAAGGGCAGCCCTTTCTTGTGGAGGAAATCCTCCAGGCCCTGGCGCTTCTGCTCCGCCAGCAGTACGGGCGCTTTCCATCCCTGCGCCGATACAATATCGACCTCGTCGCCCAGATAATCGCTGGCGCTGCGCAGGATATCGACGGCCGCGCCCATCCGCGAATTCCACAGCGCACTCAATTGCGGATTGGCGGCGATCTTCTCCCCCAGCACAGATTCGGCATCGCCCAGGTACTGCGCCAGGTTGGGAATGCTGACGAACATCATGATATCGGCCGGCAGGCGGTTGAGGAGGTTGGAACTGTAGCGCAGCGCCGGTGGATGCACCTGCGCCAGCGTGTCATGCAACTGCTTCATCAGCATCACACGATTGCGGCTCCAGGAGATCTCGCTGCTCACCGGCTCCGGCTCCACGTTGGCGTTGGTCGCGGTCTGGTCGCCGGCATGGAGAATCTTCTCGCGGTTGTCCTGGGTGACGTGTACTTCGCCCTCCACTACCGATACCCTAGAGCCCTTCACGCCGCTGGTGACTTCGAACAGCGTACCGGTCACCCCGACTTGGCAATCGCCGGTATCGACATAGAGATGGCCTTTGGTGCGATGTTTGGCGCTGACCATGACGCTGCCCCGCCCCAGGCGGACCGTCAGATCGAGCCCACCCGCGCTGGTGGACAGGCTGGAGCGCTCGCGCATTTCCACCAGCGATCCATCGGCAAGCTGCAGCACGGCGTCAGAGTCCTTGGCGGTTCGCAATTCCACGCCGGTAGGAAGGTCCTGCCCGGCGAGCAGCGGCTGAATTCCGTCGGCGGTCACTTTATAGAGCGTGCCGTCAAGGTGCTGCACGATGGCGTGGCCGGCCGGTTCGCCATTCTGGCGGACGGCAAACCAGACGCCGCTTCCGGCGACGATCAGGACGCTGGCGGCCACCGCCCAGCGGGCCGTGTAATTGGGCCGGCGCGCCTGCGGGGCAGAGGCCATGGAGACCACTTTGCCTTCGTAAACGCGGCGGCAGGCCACGCACTGATGCAGATGGTCGCGGACCAGGGCGGTGCGCGCTTCCGATAGACGGCCGGCCCGAAAGTCGGGAATGAGCGCCTGGAAATCGGCGCAGTCGCGGATGACGGTGGGGTTGACGGGAGCCATCAGGGCGGCGGCCGATAGCTTCGCCCACACGCGGGCGGCGGCGGCATCCACCACCGACTGGGCGGGAGCGTCATCGCGGAGCTCGGCCACGGCCTGTTCCAATTCCGGGGGAAGAGGAGCGAATTCAGGGGTCATGCGATTCCTCCCAGGTAAGCTCGAAATTCTTTTTCCAAACGATCGCGGGTGCGGGAAAGCGTCACCGCCACGGTTCCGGGAGTAGTTTGGAGTAAACGCGCAATTTCGGGATTATCTTTTCCATCGAAAAAGCGCAGCATAAACATTTCCGCAATTTTAGGATTTAGTCGCGCTAAAGCGCCGCGCAGCCACTCGCGAATTTCACCGGAATGGTGAATTCTATCGGGACTGCGATGGGCCGGTTCGGAAAGTACCGGCTCCAATTCATCGAGCGGAACGGAGCGGACATTTTGGCGCGATCGTACCAGGTCGAGCGCGGCATTAACCGCGGCACGGTGCAGGAAACTTGCCATATTCTCCACCGGCTGGGCGCCGGCTTCGCGCTTCACCATGCGGAGGAAGACTGTCTGGAGAACGTCTTCGGCGTCGTCGGCATTGCCAGTGACGCGATAGGCCGCGCGGAACACCATGGCGTGGTGTTCGCGAAAAACTCGCTCCAGTTCGGCTTCCGAAAGGTTGGCCGGATCCAGCCGGGTAGCCATAAGCGCTTTCATGGTAGCAGGCTCATCCGACTATGGGACGGCTGGAACCGCCCGATATTAGCGGGCGGCTGTTCCCCGTTCGGTTAGCCGGTGGGCCAAAAAGATTGGAAAGCGGAATAAAAAAGCCCCACGCCGGGAGGGCGTGGAGCATAAAAGTCTACTGCAATCTGCCTCGGAGGATGACAGACCGGTGACGATAGTAACATCTGCCCCGCATCAAATCAACGGAAAACCCGCCATCCAATGTGGATATTTTGCGGGTATCCGTAGATAGTATTAGTGAGTATTAGTTAACGTAACTCTTCCATTACCGAATCGAGGACCGATTGGGGCGGGCGCACTTTAGATTGCGGAAGAGTGGCCACCGGCTCATCGGTCAGGTTCAGTAATTCGAGGAACGTCGGCTTACTGGTATTTAGATACAGGACTCCTGTGAGTACCTCACCTTTGGTCTCCGATTCTTCCAGCGCTTGTAGCGCTTTGAACCGGTCATTGACGTCGAAATCGCGTTGCAGTTTGCGGATGCGCAGATGCGACCCGTCGTGCATCTGCACGTCGACTACTTCACCTTCCGGGATGTCGACTGCGATGTCCTCGAAATGCGGCACGAAATCGAGTTCCTGCAAGACCTCTTCGTGCTCCTTCATATAGGAGTAGCTCTTGGTGGACCCGGTATGGTCGTTGAAAGTGACGCACGGCGAAATTACGTCAATCACCGAAAGGCCGCGGTGGGCGATAGCCGTCTTCATGATGGCCTGCAACTGCTTCTTGTCGCCGCTGAAAGAGCGGGCCACGAAGGTGGCGCCCCATTTAAGAGCCAGGGCGCAACAATCGAACGGTGGCAGTTCGTTGGCGAGCCCGGTCTTCAGGGTAGACCCGAGATCGGCAGTGGCGCTGAACTGTCCTTTGGTGAGACCGTAGACGCCGTTGTTTTCGATGACGTAGATCATCGGAACATTGCGGCGCACCATGTGCATGAACTGGCCGATTCCGATGGAAGCGGTATCGCCGTCGCCGGTGACGCCCAGTCCCAGCATTGTGCTGTTGGCCAGCAGAGCCCCGGTGGCGATGGCCGGCATGCGGCCGTGCACGCCGTTAAATCCGTGGGAGAGGCCTAGGAAGTAAGCCGGCGATTTGGAAGAGCAGCCGATGCCGGAGAACTTGGCGACGGTATACGGATTGACGCCCAGATCGTAGAAGCACTCCACGATGCGCTCGGAAATAGAGTTGTGTCCGCAGCCGGCACACAGCGTGGTCTTGCTGCCCTTGTACTGCAATACCTCCAGGCCGATGTGGTTGACCTTCTTGGGAGGCGGGTTCATGGTGGTGCTCATCTTATTTACCCTCCTGGCGGACGATCTCGTCCGTGACGGTACGCGCATCCAGCGGCAGGCCGCCGTAATAGCGCAAACTGCGTAGCTTGGCCGTAACTTCAGGGGCGAAATCGAGGCGCATCAGGCCGAGTAACTGCGCGTCGCGATTCTGATCCACAATATAAACGCGTTCGTGGCGGTCGATAAAGTCGAGTAAGTGCTGCGTGAATGGATAGCCCTTCAGACGCAGATAGCTGACTTCCATGCCATACTCTTCGCGCAATTGATCGCAGCTCTCGCGCACCGCGTAATCCGAAGTGCCGAAGGCAACGAACCCGATTTTGGCATTGGGAGGAACGGTCACCAGCGGCTCGGGGATATGCTGGCGCATCACATCGAACTTATGCGCCAGGCGATCCATGTTGTGGATGTAGTCGTCTTCGCGTTCGGTATACCCGGCCTTTTCGTTGTGGCCGCTGCCGCGCGTGAAGTAGGCCGCGGACGGATGATTGGTACCCGGCAGCGTGCGGTAGCCCACGCCATCGCCATCGATATCCTTATAGCGTGCGAAGCCGCCCAGGCGGTCGAGATCCTCTTGGTTCAGGACCTTGCCGCGTGCGATCGGCTTTTCCGGGTAAGCAAAACCGTCCGCCATCCAGTTATTCATGCCGAGATCGAGGTCGGTCATGACGAAGACGGGCGTCTGAAACTTCTCGGCGAAATCGAAAGCCTCGATCGTCATGGCGAAGCATTCTTCGGGAGAACTGGGGAAGAACATGGGGTGCTTGGTATCGCCATGCGAAAGGATGGCGGTGGTCAGCACATCGCCCTGCTGGGTGCGGGTGGGCAAGCCGGTGGACGGACCGACGCGTTCCACGTCGAAGACGACCACGGGGATTTCGGCATAGTAGCCCAGACCGATAAACTCCGACATCAGCGAGACGCCGGGTCCCGCGGTGGCGGTCATGGAGCGGGCGCCCGCCCAGCCTCCACCGAGCGCCATCCCGATGGAGGCTAGTTCGTCTTCGGCCTGCACGATGGCGTAGGTCGCCTTGCCGGTCTCCGGGTCGTGCCGGAAACGCCGCATGTAAACGATGAGCGATTCCACCAGCGAGGAGGACGGCGTGATGGGGTACCAGGTAACCACCGTGACGCCGGCGAACATGCAGCCAAGCGCGCAAGCGGCATTGCCATCGATGATGATCTTGCCGGTGGTGGCATCCATCCGCTCCACGCGGTAAGGCAAGCCCTGCGTAAATGTCTTCTGCGCGAATTCGAAGCCGGCTTTGCAGGCGCCCCAATTCAATTCGGCGGCTTTGGCTTTCTTTTTGCCGAACTGTTTTACCAGTGCGCGGTGCACCTCTTCCATTTCAATGGACAGCAACTGCGCCACCACGCCGTCATAGATCATGTTGCGGACTAACTTCCGCAACTTCGCCTCGGGGCAGACGGGCGCTGTAAGCTTGTCGAAGGGCACGGGGAAGAAATGCAGGTCGCTGCGCAGTTCGTTGAGCTTCAGCGGCTCATCGTAGATCACGACGGCCCCGGGGCCCAGTTTGAGGACATCTTCGCGCGCCGTTTCGGGGTTCATCGCCACCAGGATGTCGATCTCCTTGCGGCGCCCGATATACCCGTTCTTACTGGCGCGAATAGTGAACCAGGTCGGCAGGCCGGCGATGTTCGACGGGAACATGTTTTTGCCGGAAACCGGAATGCCCATCTGGAAGATGGACCGCATCAGCACCGTATTGGCCGTTTGGCTGCCGGACCCGTTTACTGTGCCGATCTGGATACTGAAATCGTTGACGACCGGACGGCTCGATTGTTCCGGCGATGATTCCGCCGGAGACACTTCTAAGGTTGACATCGATAAGGAATCCTTCGGAAGGGGGATGTTGACAAGTGCACTGCCTCTAAATTATATGCGAAAAATCACGCGACGGTGGGGGCCGGTTCTTGCCCGGCGGTCGTTACCACCGTAGTTTCGCGACATGCCAAGCCGCCCCGGGCTGCGCCGGTTTCGGCTCCGGTAAAACGTTACATGCGGCCAGGCAGTCCTCCTTGACTTGACGGAATGCCCTAGCGGTAAGATGACTCAGTTCCGCGGCGGTGCTGTCCGGAGGAAAGGACTCGTCTGTTCGGACGAGGTCGAGATACAGCACACTCCGAATCGGGCCGGGCGGCAGTCCAGGGTCCAGTCTATTTTGGGAGGTTGCAGATCGTGGTCCGGATAATCGTTCGATCCATATGCCTTTTCCTGGTTGCGGGCACCGCTCTGGCGCAGCCCCCCCACAGTTTTCGAAGCGCGAGCCACATGGCCAGCCCTCGGCCCACGGTGTTCGTCCGCAATGCCGGCCAGGCGCCGGGGGATGTCGCCTGGCAAGCGGTGGGCGCGGGATTCGAGGCGGCATTCAGCGCCGATGGCTTTACGCTCACGCTGGTGAAATCGCCCGCCGAAGAAGTGGCGCCACCGCTTCTCCGGTTAACGCCTGCAAAGGGCGCAGCGCCCGCCATGATCGACCAGCGGATCTCATTTGTGAACGCCAATCCGCGCGCGGTCATCGAAGCTCTCGATCCGCAGCCGGGTAAAGTCAGCTTCTTCCGCGGCCGCGACACCAGGAAATGGGCTTCCGGACTGACTACCTACGCATGTCTGCGGTACGCCAATCTCTACCCTGGTATCGATTTGCTGTTTTACGCTAAAGCCGGCTCCCTGGAGTACGATTTTGTGGTGGCCGCTGGGGCCGACCCGGGCCGAATCCGTCTGCGGGCAGAGGATGGCCGTCCGGTGCATATCACGCCCGCCGGCGCTCTTCAGGTGGGGGAAGGAGCGGACGCGGTACTGCACCAGCCGGTGCTTTATCAGAATCTCGCCCTCGGCAAACAAGCGGTGGAAGGCAAGTTTGCCCGCATGGACGACGGCACCATCGGCTTTCAGTTCGGCCACTATGACAGAGCCAGGCCGCTGGTGATCGACCCTTCCCTGAATCTTTTGTATTCCACCTATTTCGGCGGACCGCATGACGATGAAGCGCAGGCCATTGCGCTCGACGGTCAGAATAATGCTTACATTCTGGGATACTCCGGGTCTGAGGACTATCCCGTCAGCGGCAATGCCTACCAACCCGTCCGCAAGGCGATTGGCCGGCTGCTGACGAACATGGTCGTCACGAAAGTGAACTCCGCCGGCGCCTTGCTTTATTCCACGTTCCTGGGCGGCACCACCGACGACGGCGGCGCGGGGACAATCGGCGCGATTGTAGTCGATGGCGGCGGGCATGCGTACATCACCAGCCAGACGCAGTCGGCGGACTTCCCGGTTACGGGCAACGTCTACATGGGCACGTTTCCCGCGGGAGCCTCGACCAGCGCCTTCCTGTCGGAAATCAGCCCGGACGGTTCGACGCTGCTGTATTCCTCGTTTTTCGGAGGCTCCGGGGGCGGCAGCGGTACCGGCATCGGCTTCAATCCGCAAGGCAACGTGGTGATGGCCGGCACTGCCGGACCGGGCTTGCCCACCACGTCCGCTGCCTATCTGAAGCAGATCGCGTCCGGCAGCGCGGCCTTCGTTGCGGTGTTCGACCCGGCATTGAGCGGAACCGCGCAATTGCTGGCGTCGACATACTATGGCGTGGCAACTCCCATGGCGAACAATTCCGCCACCGGCAACACCGCTTTTGCTATGGCTCTCGATAGTGCCGGCAATCCGTGGATCGCCGGGCAGAGCTATACCGGGAACCTTCCCACCACCGGCGGTGCGATCCAGCCGACTATTCCAGCGGTGAATTCGAGTTGCGGGGGAGGAGCGCTAAACTCCGTGGCTTATTTTGCGAAGCTGAGCGCCGACCTTACCGCGCTCGACTACGCTTCGTATCTCAGCGGCAAGACCGCGGGCTCCAGTTGCTCCGAATACGCTCATGCCATCGCGGTGGACGGCTCGGGTAACATTTATATCGCCGGCTCCACCGCCTCCGCCCTGTTTCCGACCACTGCCGGCGTCTTGCAGGCAACCGATCCTACGTCCACGTATGCCGAGTTCGTTTCAAAGGTGAGTTCCGACGGCGCTCAACTCCTTTGGAGCACGTACCTGGGCGGCAACGGCAACAGTTTTCAGGATGGTCTGGTGCTCGACAGCCAGAACAACGTGTGGTTGTCCGGAACCACGCAGGGCGGCCCCAATTTCCCACTGGCCAACGCCTACCAGACCGCGCAAGGCGGGGGCTACGACGCCCATGTCACGCAAATCAAGAACGACGGCACGACAGCGCTGTACTCCACCTACCTGGGCGGCTCGGGCGACGATGTCCCCGCGGCGCTGGCGGTGGACAAACAGGGCAACGTCTACCTCGCAGGCTACACCAATTCCCGCAATTTTCCCCTCACAGCGAACGCTCTCCAGCCGGCATTTGCGAACGGAGATACCGTGTATGACGGAAACGATATCTTCTTTACGGTGCTGGGATCGGGCGTCATCGGCGCGATCAGCCCGGTGGTAGGAGGCAATACCGGCGATACCACCATTACCATCAGCGGGGCCGGTTTTCAGACCGGCGCTACCTGCTCCTTGGTACAGGGAAACACCACCATCCAGGCAAGCGCGGTCAACGTATCGACGGACGGGTCGAGCATGAGCTGTACGTTCGGGCTGAACGGGGCCGCTACCGGCTCCTACAGTCTGGTGGTGAACAGCCCGGGCAGCACGACACTTACCCAGACGAACGCCTTCACGGTGGCCAGCGGCGGCCGCCCGCAAATCTGGACCAATGTGGTGGGGAGATCGAAGATCAGGGACGGCGCACCCTCCACCTTCACCGTCTCGGTGGGCAATTCGGGCAATGCCGACGCTTACTTCACGGTGTTGTGGATTGCGTTCCCCTCCTCGCTCACCTATTCGCTGACCCAGCCACTGATCGATCCCACCGATCCTCTGGGAACCGACTACAGTATGGCGAACGCCACCGAGGATTCCAGCGGCAACACGGTGATGAAGTTCATCCTGGCGCATCTGGCGCCCAATGCGACGGTCAATATCGGTATCTCGCTCACAGCGGCGGTTGACACATCCTCCATCCAGATCCAGAGCTACACGTACCGCCCCTGGTATGACTCGTACGCCACCGCGTCTTCAGAGTTGACTGCGGCGATGAATGGCGGAACACTGGCTGCCACCTGCATCCAAAATGCGATGAAGGATTATCTGAACGACTGCATCGGACCGGAAATCGGCGAGGTCTCGCAGGATATCGTGGACACCCTGGAAGCGCAGAATCAGTTATCGGGCGATCCCTCCGCGGCCCTCCTCACCCTGGAGGAACAATATGCCGGCCGGCTTCTGTTCTACTTGAACCAAAGCGCGACCGGAACGTCTGAACAGACGACGGCCACAATCGGCCGTCAAACCCTGCCCCGCGACCTGGTCCCTTCGAGGATCTATGTGGTGAATCCGGGGGTGGCGCAGACCGCCATCGGCTCCCAACAGTACAAGAACAACAACCCCACGAAGGGTTGCATCATGGCGTCCGCGGTAATCAAGCCGTGCTGCTCCGGAAAGGCTACAGTAGACCTCATCCTGAAGTGCCCCGGCGGGGTATTGCAGGATCTGGGCAACTGGGTGGTGCCCTGCGATAAGCACGGTAACCCGAAGCCGCCGCAGGCATGTCCGGCGAGCGGCGGTTCCTCCGCTGCCGGCAAGCTCTTACGCCTGACCTCCAGGATTCATCCCCTGCGCGCCACGCTCCTTCCCCGTGAGGGAGAGTCATGCAGTTCCGACGATTCCGACGATGAGGGCGGCGCTTCCGGCGAAGGTGGATCGTGTTCCTCTTCGGGCGGCTCTATCGATCCCAACGACAAGAGCGGTCCGCGCGGAGACGGATCGGCGGCGCAGTACGTCAAGGTTGCGCCACTCACGTATAACGTGGCATTCGAGAATCAGCCGACTGCCACACTGCCGGCATCGCAGGTGGTGGTCACCGATCCGCTCGATGCCACTAAGCTAGATCTCAGCACCGTCACCCTGCAAAGCATTTCATTTGGATCCACCGCGATCAACCTGCCGTCCGGAACCAGCAACTTCGATACGACACTCAGCATCACTTCGAGCCTGTCGCTGCGCATCCAGGGCAGCTTGAATACCGATACGGGTTTGCTGACCTGGACTTTCACCTCGCTCGATCCGTCGACCGGCCTGCCGCCATCCGATCCCACGGTGGGATTTCTTCCGCCGGACGCCGATGGCGTAAAGGGACAGGGCAGCGTAGTGTTCTCGGTGACACCCAAGGGCACACTCTCTACCGGCACCCAGATCACCAACCAGGCGACCGTGGTCTTCGACGCCAATGCTCCCATCCTGACACCCACCTGGCTGAATACCATTGATGTCACCGCGCCGGCGAGCGCGGTGGCGACGCTGGCCGCGACGCAAACCGCGACGCCGTTTGGGGTGTCATGGTCCGGCAGCGATGTCGGGTCTGGTGTCGCGTCGTATAGCATCTGGGTGTCCGACAATTCCGCGCCTTTCACTCAGTGGATGGCGCAGACCACGGCAACATCGGCGGTGTATTACGGTCAACCCGGCCACAGTTACGGGTTCTACAGCATCGCCACCGACGGCGTGGGGAACGTGCAGCCTGCCAAGACGGTTGCCGATTCCACTACTACCGTGGGCGCGGGCGTTCTGACGGCGTGCGATTTCAATCAGACCGCGGCGACCGTCGCCGATGTACAACTTCTCGTCAATCAGGCGTTGGGTAGTCTATCGCCCGACAACGATCTGAATGCCGATGGAACGGTCAACGCAGTGGACATTCAGGTGGAGATCAACGCTCTGTTGAACTTGGGCTGCGCGCCGCATTAGACGACACCTGGCACAGATTTCGGTGGAAAGGGCCGGCGTCCGCTTGTCCGGGTCATTTCCTGACCGCCTTGGCGGTCTTCTGAGAAGCCAGACCTGCTTTCAGATCCTCATGTTCGAAGGCCGACGCCATGCGGTCGATCTCCGCCGCCGTCAAGCCGAACTTTGCGGCCAACCTTGCGCCAGGTGGCGACCGCCTTCCCGACCGTCGCGGCAACCTGCTTCGCTTCGTCGGGACTCAGTTCAAAATAACCCGCCACATCCATCGCCAGTGGCAGCGAGGCAGTGCCGTCGTCCATATCGATGGTCGTGGAAAGCACACGCGGTTTTATGTCCGTGGGCACTGGATTGAGATCGTACGCCGGCGAGAGCCGCCACCCGGCCGGTCCCGCCCACAAGAAGCCGTGGTTTCGCAGGTGGTCGTCGGTATTCGAGATCAGGATGCTGAAGACAATGCGCCGCCACAACGCGTGCATATCCTCCTTGGCGGCCGCGCCGTGCCGGCGGAGAACGTCCACGAACTCGAGGTAGCTGCGCGCTTCGTTATCCCGCGCATCCAACATACTCATGGCAGAAACGAACGGTACGCGCGCCGCCTGCTCCCGGTCGAATCGACGCAGTAAGAGGACCGGCTTGCCGACAACGGTTTCCACTCGCCAGGAGGGGACCGGGATGCCCGCTTTCGCCGCGAGCGTGAGGGCGACACCTTCCCACAGGACCGTGTTCAGTTCATCGCCTTTACTTGGGAACTTGGCGATGGCGAGGTGACCGTCGCGATCCCGAACCGACGCCTTGGGTCGCGCGCCGCCGAGCGAGGACCCCGCCAACAACAGACGCAGATCCTCATCGCTGTCCTTATCGTCGATCACATGCTCGGCCGCCGACAGCAGTCTCGGGAGTTCGATCAGCCGCGGGATCTTCGCCGGGCCGTCCTCCGCAAGGAACGGTCCTTCCCTCTCTGAGAAGCGCAAGGCGCCCTGGCGAGCTTCGTCGTCCACCATCAGCAGATAGTCGATTTCGCGGAGTGTTCGCGGCGCTTTGCCCTCGCGCGCAGCGCGCCGGCGTTCGGCGCGGCGCATCAGAACCCGTCCCCAGCGGTCTGGCGCCGAGTCGCCAATAGCCCCGAACAGCGGCTTGTCGGAAGGCGTGTGGAAGGGCCCTGGTCCCAGTTTCAGTGCCGGTTCCAGGGAAAAACGTTCGGGATGTGCCAGCCACTCCTTTGTCGTACTCAAAGGTGGCGGTTTCCCTGTCTTTCCGCGTGCGCGCCCATAACCGGCCCACGAGTTGTGGGACACCTCGCAGGTCCACATAAACCAGAACCTCGGCCTCCATTTAGGGCTTCTCTCCGCTGCCCTGCCTGGCATGCCGGGTGGTGCGGGAAAGCCGAATGCGCTCCGGTAGGTTTTCTTCTTCCAACTCGATACCCGTCGCGTCATGTCTTGGGTCGGCGATGTCCGCCACGCGGTCGATCAAACCCAGGGAGAACAGAACCGTCGCATAGTTCCCAAGCGACACGCCGGGAACGCCCTTTTCGATCTTGTTCAGTGTGACGCGGCTGATGGAGGACCGGTTGGCCAGAATCGCCACCGGGATACGGCGGCGGCGGCGGGCATCGCGAATGTCATGCCCCAGCTTCCGAAGCGCTCGGGTGACCGGGATTGGGATCCTGGCTTTGCCCTGGGCTGTTAGTTTAACGCTCATTTACTTGAACCTTATCGGTATTAGCGTAAGCTATAATGAACGTTAAGTCAATGACGGGAACTGCCGTCCCCAAAGGTACGGCACTCGTTCCCGACTCTCCGGACGCGCGATTTCACGCGCCAGCCACCGATAGGGGCAGATCCAGGTAAGCCTACTCGCGCCGCCTGTCATTTGGACCGCGGCAGCATTAGTCCGTTGTGCCATACGGCGGAAATGCTGCGCGTGTTGCGGATGTCTTCGAGGGGATCCTCGTCGAGGATCACGAAATCGGCCATCTTCCCTTCGGCCAATGTACCGCGATCGCCGGCGCCGCAGACCGCGGCGCTGTTGCTGGTGGCGCTCACCAGAATGTCCATAGGGCTCATTCCAGCGCGATGCATCAACTCCATCTCCAGATGCTCGGCGTACCCTTGTATGCGCAGCGGCGTCGCGCCCGAATCGGTCCCCATGGCGATTTTGACGCCGCCGGCGTGGATCGCTTTCAGATTGCGGAGCGCGATCTCGAAGGCCTGGCGATTCTTGGCGGTCGCCGGATCGTTGAGGACTTTGTCGCGCCACGGGCGGCTGGTGAGCATGGCCTTGAGCTCCGGATTGAGGGCACCGGCCAGGAACGGATCGTTGACCATGGCGGGATGTTCGGCGAAGAGGTAGAAGGTGTCATCCAGTTCCAGGGTGGGGATGTAGCAGACGCCTTTTTCCTTCATCGCCCGCACCAGCGCCGGGTCGACGTCGCGATCGCGAATGCTGTGCGCCAACACGTCCACCCCGAGATCCACCAGCGCCGCCGCGTCCGCCAGATAGTAAATGTGCGCTGCCACGCGCAGGTGGTTGGCGTGCGCCTCTTCGATGACGGCCTTGTAAATGTCGGGCTGCATCTTGGGCATGGTCCCGCGGATGTCGTCCACCCAGATCTTGACGATGTCGGGGTGGTGCGCCGCCATCTCGCGGACATCGGCCCGCGCCTCTTCGGCGGTCGCGGGACGGTAGACCTGGTCGGCCGCGAGGTTCAACGGGGGTGCGCCGCCGGGGACTCCGATACCCCGGCCGGCGGTGAAAATGGTGGCCCCCTGCGGCGCGAACTCGCCCTTTTGCTGTTTGGCACGCAGGTCGTAAATCAGATCGCGATTGAGTCCCAGGGAAAGCACCGCGGTCACGCCGTAGCGTGCGTATTGGTCGACCTGCGCGGCGATATTTTCCGGCGTGAAATCCTCCGGGCCGGAGCCGGCACCGCGGGTCACGCCCAGGTGTCCGTGGGCGTTGACGATTCCCGGGATGATGGTCTTGCCGCCGCACTTGACCAATCCGGCGCCGCGGACCAGCGGGAGGTTGATCCCTACGATGCGGTCGCCCTTGATTTCAAGCGATGCTTCTTTGCGCACGCCGCCGGTGCCGTCGATGATGGTGGCGTGCTGGAAAATGATGGATTGCGCGGCCAGCGCGCAAGGGATCAGCAACAGGAAAGCGGTGCGCACTTTTATAGTGTCGCAATTTGGCCCGCCCGCTCTCTGTGAGAATAAGGACTGGGCATGTTCCTCTTCGATTTCTTCCGCTCCTTCCTGCCGATGCACAACCCCTGGGGCTTCGGCGCGAGCGACTTCGTGGAATTCGCGCTGGTAGCGCTGTTGGTGGCGCTGGTGCTGCTGCACGGCGCGCTCCAGCCCTTGGCCGCGCGGTTCGCCGAGCGCACCGGCTGGTGCATGCTGCTCCTCTTTGCGCTGCCCCTGGTGCTGCGGCTCGCGCTTCTGCCGCATTTCCCCATCCCCACCCCCGGCGGCGCGGACGACTATTCCTACATCCTGCTGGCCGATACGCTGCGCCACTTCCGGCTCACCAATCCCGTGCATCCCATGCACTATTTCTTCGAGACTGTCTTCGTCCTGCAGCAGCCCACGTACAGCTCGATTTATTCGCCCGGACAGGGGCTGTTGCTGGCGCTTGGGTGGGACCTCTTCGGCCATCCGTGGGCAGGAGTGGCGCTGGCCGCCGGCGCCTTTTGCGCGCTGTCGTACTGGATGCTGCGCGGGTGGACCACGCCGGAATGGTCGATGGTGGGGGGACTGCTGGCGGTCGCGGAATTCGGTCCGCTCAATGAATGGATGAATATTTACTGGGGCGGCGCACTTTGCGCGGCGGCCGGATGCCTGGTATTCGGGGCGCTCCCGCGATTGCGGAACGAACCCAACCGGCGCGATGCGGTGCTGCTTGGAGTGGGGCTCGCCATCCACCTGCTGGCGCGGCCGTTCGAGTTTCTCTTTCTGGCGATTGCCGCCGCGGCGTTTCTCCTACCTGATTGGCGCAGGCTGGCGAAGTTCGCGCCGGTCGCGGCGCTGGCGGTGGCGCCGGCGGCCGCGCTGCTGCTGCTGCATGCTCACTCCGTCACCGGGAACTGGCTCACCATCCCGTACATGGAAAGCCGCTATCAGTATGGCGTACCCACCACATTCACGTTCCAGCCCGCGCCGGTGGCGCACAATGACCTGACGGTACAGCAGCGCCTCACCTATGAAGGGCAGACCGAAGTGCACGATACCGCCGGGCCATACTTCGACCGGTGGGCCTCGCGGCTGCGATTCTATCGATTCTTCCTGCTGGCGCCGCTCTATCTGGCGCTACCGTTCTTCCTGCTGCGGCTGCGCGAACGGCGCTTTCTCTGGTTGGCCGGAACGGTACTCCTGTTCACCCTGGGAACTACGTTTTATCCATATTTCTTCCCGCAGTACGTGGCCGCCACGGCATGTCTGCTGCTGCTCGCCGCCATCGCCGGGCTGGAGCGGTTGAGCCGCATCACCCCCGCGGGCGCGCGGGTGCTGCTATATCTGGCGGGCGCGCATTTCCTGTTTTATTACGGAGTCCACATGCTGTGCAACGATCGCGTTTACATCGCCATGCGCCACTTCGAAAGCTGGGACTACGTGAACTTCGGCGATCCCGAAGGGCGGCTGGCGATCGACCGTCAACTGGCGGCCATCCCCGGGAAAAAGCTGGTGTTCGTGCGCTACAGTGCGCAGCACGAGTTCCACGAATGGATCCACAACGCGGCGGAGATCGACCGCGCGCCGGTGGTGATGGCGCTCGACCGTATGACGCAGAACGACACACTACGAAAATATTATCCCGACAGGTCGGTCTGGCTGCTCGAACCGGATGCCCGGCCGGTGCGGCTCAGACCGTACAAGGAAACCGACGACTCACCGTTTCTGGACGTGCGATAAGAGCGCGTTACCGCTCGTGGACGTCTTCCAGATAGGTATAACCGTGCAGGCCTTCTTCGTAGAAATGGATTAACGCGCCGCTTTCTTCGTACGTCAGCCGGCCTTCGCGGAGCGCCGTTTCCACATCGCGCCGGAGCGTGCTCACCAGCCGGTCGGTGGAGAATTGTACGTAGTTCAGCACCTCGCGTACGGTATCGCCCTTGATCACCGAATCGAGAATCACCTCGCCGGTGGGCCCGAGCCGCACATGGACCGCATTGGTATCGCCGAAGAGATTGTGCAGGTCGCCGAGGATCTCCTGGTAGGCGCCCAGCAGGAACGCTCCCAGGTAATAATCGCCGCCGGTGAAGTTGTGCAGCAACAGCGTCCGCTTGACGTCGCGGCGATCGATGAAGGCATCCACCTTGCCGTCGGAATCGCAGGTGATATCGCCCAGCACGGCGGGACGCACCGGTTCCTCTTCCAGCCGGTGGATCGGCATGATGGGAAAGAGCTGCTTAATGGCCCAACTGTCGGGCATGCTCTGGAACAGCGAGAAGTTGCAGAAATAGGTATCGGAGAGCATGGCGTCGATGCCCTCCAGTTCTTCGGGGAAGTAGTCGAGCTGCATGGCCTGCGCCTGAATCTTGCGGGAGATGGCCCAATACAGGTTCTCCGCGATGCAGCGCTGCTCCAGCGAAAGATAGCCCAGGCTGAAAAGATTGAGGGCCGAATCGAGCGCCTGCTGCGCATCGTGATAGCTTTCAAGCAGGTTCTTGGTGGTCAGCCCGCGCAGCGTTTCTTGAAGATCGATGAGGGGCTGCTCGGACTCGGCCGATACCTCCGGCGGCGCATCGGCGCTCTCGCCCATGCCGGCCACGCCCAGCACATTGAACACCAGCACGCTATGGTACGCCGCGATGGCGCGCCCGCTCTCCGTAATGATGGTGGGGTGCGCCACGCCGACCTCGTCGCACACGTTTTGCACGTGATAGATGATGTCGTTGGCATACTCCTGCAGGGTGTAGTTCACGCTCGATTCGAAGTCGGTTTGCGAACCGTCGTAGTCGATGCCGAGCCCGCCGCCCACGTCGAGGTATTTGAGGCCCGCGCCGGCGCGCGCCAGGTCGACATACACACGCACAGCCTCATTCACCGCGCCCTTGATCTGGCGGATGTTGGTGATCTGGCTGCCCAGGTGGAAATGCAGCAGGTTGAGGCAATCGGCCATGCCGGCGTCGCGCAGTTCCTGCAACGCGCGCATCGCCTCGGTGACCGAGAGCCCGAACTTGGAGCGATATCCACCGGACGATTTCCATCGCCCCGAACCGCGGCTGGCGAGCTTCACGCGCAGGCCGATGCGCGGCCGCACCCCCACCTTCTGGCTATATTTCAGAATCAGCCCGAGCTCGGTATATTTTTCGACGACCGGGATAATCTGGCGGCCCACCTTCTGGGCCAGCATCGCCATCTCGATATATTCGTCGTCCTTGAACCCGTTGCAAATGATGGGGGTCTCGTTGTCGGCCAGCGCCATCACCGCCATCAATTCCGGCTTCGACCCGGCTTCCAGTCCGAAATGGAACGGCTTGCCGAATTCGAGCACCTCTTCGACGACCTGCCTCTGCTGGTTCACCTTGATGGGGTACACGCAGCAGTAGCCGCCCTGATAGCGATGCTCGCCGATAGCGGTCTCAAACGCGTTGTGGAGCTCGCCCAGGCGATGCTTGAGAATGTCGGCGAAGCGAATCAGGATGGGGAGGCTGATGCCGCGGAGCACCAGCGTGTCGACCAGTTGTTTCAGGTCGATGGAGCGGGCGGGGTCTTTTTCGGGATGGACGCGGACTTGTCCGTTATCGCCCACCGAGAAGTAGCCTTTGCCCCAGCTCGCGACGTCGTAAAGGTCGCTGGCTAACTGCGCGGTCCAGCGTTCCGTAGGCTCCATGATGAGCGATCCTTTGCGGCCATTTCTATCCAATTCTTGCTTTCCCCCTTCAGCCTGAAACTTTTAGTTTCCGACGAAAACGCCCTAGGGGCAACAAAAATAATGTTACGACCGGCTCACACAGGCGGCGGGCTGGAATTCGGGGTCGCCGGGGGATATGATGAGCGTGAAGCGGCGATTCAGGCAGGCGGCCGGATATGGCCGCGCCGCAATCCCCTCGATCGCCCCGAAAATCCTTGCGAAAGGCCAGGAGGAAGCGATGAAGCCGGGCGTGTACTACGTGGTCGATTTAATTCATGCGGGGATGGATGGAGCAGTTACGGCGGGGAAGACCGCCATTGTGCCCCAGGCCGCGGTCCGCACGGCGTTGGCGGCCATCGCCGTCGGTGCCGGCTTGGGCGCGGCGACGGCCGCCCTGGATCGAAAATCCAAGTTTGAGCTGGCCGCCAAGAGCCTGATAGGCGGAGCGGTCGGGCTGGGATGCGGGCTCGCCTGGGCATCGCGCAAGTACGCCGTAGTGGCGGCGCGCGGCGCTGCCCGCCGGATCGGTACCGTGCGCGACGCGCGCTGGCTCGAAAAGAACCCAATCGACTTCGCCTGAGTGGCGCCTATACGGTATACCGCCCGGCGGCAATCGCCGTACGCGCGATCTGCCGGCCGATGGAAACCGTGTCCGCCGGCTCATGTTTGCTCAGACGGCGCAAAATCGCCATCTGGGTGCGCAGCATATCGCCCTCAGCGGCGGCAGAGACAATCTTGCGGGCCGACAACTCCACCGTCGCGAACGCCTTGGCTGCGTAATAGCGCGTCATGGCGACGGCCGGCGCGGCGGCCGCTTCGTCCCTTGCGGCGATCATCTTTTCCGCCCGCAACACGCACGATTCCAGCGCGTAGACTTCCATGATGCAATCGGCCAACGCGCCCATGATCTCCTGCTGGTCGCCGAGCGCCTGCGCGAAGCGCTGCGAGGCCACACCGGCGGCGAATAGCGTGAGCTTGCGGGCATGGGCCAGGAGGTGCTGTTCTCCGGCCAGCGGGCCCTCGGACATTGCCGGAGCGGCAGGCCCGGCCATCACTTCGTCCATCAGCTTCTTGATCGCGCCGAGCAGCGGTAACTCGCCCGATACCGCGCGCTTCAACAAGAACCCGGTAATAATCAGGCGATTGATTTCATTCGTGCCCTCGAAGATGCGATTGATGCGCGAATCGCGGTAGGCGCGTTCCGCCGGGTACTCCTCCACGTAGCCGTACCCGCCGTAAATCTGCACCGCGTGGTCCACCACCATATCGAGCATCTCGGAGCCCCAGACCTTCAGAATGGAACACTCCACGGCGTATTCTTCGATACGCTTCTGGATGTCGCGCGAGGCTCCTTCGGCGGCGGTGTCGACACTGGCCAGGGCGGCGTCGATCATCCCGATGGTGCGATAGGTCAGCGACTCGCCCACGTAAATGCCAGCGGCGCACTCGGCCAACTTCTCCTGAATGAGCCCGAATTCGCAGATCGATTTACCGAAGGCCTTCCGCTCCCTGGCGTACCCGATGGCGTCGGAAAGGCTGTTCTTGGCTCCGCCTACGGCCGCTGCACCCAGTTTGAAGCGTCCAATATTCAGAATATTGAAAGCGATGTGATGGCCCTTGCCGGCCTCTCCCAGCAGGTTCGCGGCGGGAATGCGGCAGTCGCTGAGAATCAGCGGGCAGGTGGACGACCCGCGAATGCCGAGTTTGTGCTCTTCGGCTCCCACTGCGAAACCGGGCGTGTTCCGTTCCACCAGGAAGGCCGAAAACTTCTCGCCGTTTACCTTGGCAAAGACGGTGAACAGGTCGGCGAATCCCGAATTGGTGATCCACATTTTCTCGCCGTTCAGGGTCCACTCTGTCCCGTCCGGGGAGAGCACGGCGCGGGTACGGCAATTGAGCGCGTCAGACCCGGAAGAGGATTCCGAGAGGGCGTAAGCTGCGATCCACTCGCCGGACGCCAACTCGGGCAAGTATTTCTGCTTCTGTTCCGCCGTCCCGTACCACACAATGGGCAGCGTGCCGATGCCGACGTGGCCGCTGAACGCGACCGAGAAGCTGCCCAGGCGGCTGATGGATTCGGCCACTACGGCGGAAGTGACTTTGTCCATTTCGAGCCCGCCGTATGCCTCGGGCACATCGACGCCCATGAGCCCCAATTCGCCGGTCTTGCGCAGCAGCGCGCGCGTCACCGTGAAGTTCTTGGCCTCAATCTCGGCAGCCACGGGCATCACTTCGTTGGCGACAAAATCCCGGGCGGTTTTCGCGACTTGCCGGTGCTCGGGCGTGAAATCTTCGGGCGTGAAAATTTCGTGCGGCTGGCGCTGCTCGATCAGGAAGCTCCCGCCCTTGATCCGGGCGGCGGCAGCAGGTGCGTTACTGGTGGCCATCTCGTCCTCCATTGCGGCGGCGAACTCCGCCGTATTGATTCTACCTGCGAGCCGCTGGCTTCGGTAATCCTCCTGCGATCGGACTGCCGCAGCGAACGTGATACCCTTTTGGATTGCCATGACGAAGACCATCCGCGGCCGTGCCATCGCCTACTCGATGTTCGCCGCCTGGCTCGCGGTGGTTCTCTGGACAACCTGGAATCATGCTGTCTGGCGGGACGAGGTGCGCGCGCTGTCCAAGGCGTTGGACGGACCCAATGTTTTCGCCATGTTCAAGGGACTTCATACCGAAGGCCATCCCGGCCTTTGGTACCTGCTGCTGCGCGGCGCTCATGCGGTGGCGCCGTGGCCGCAAGTGCTGCAATTGATTTCGCTTCCGGTCGCCGCGGCCTCGGCTCTGCTGCTGGTGCGGTACTCGCCCTTCGACTGGTGGGTCAACGGGCTGCTACTGGCGGGCAATTTCTTTCTCTTCGAATACTCGGTGCTGGCGCGGAATTATGGCATCAGCATGCTCCTTCTATTCCTGCTGGCGAAGCTCTACCCCCGGTATCGGATGCGCGGGCCGGTGCTTGGAAGCCTGCTGTTTCTCCTGGCGAATTGCAACGCCCAGTCGGTCCTGCTGGCGGGCGGATTTCTGCTCTTCTGGCTAGTGGATCTCGCCGGCGAAGAGGGTGCCGGGCGTCGGCAAGCCATCAAAGTTTACGCCGGGAATGCCGCCATTACGGCCGCCGGGGTTACGGTGTGCCTGCTGACCATCCTGCCCGCGCCACACTACGTAAAGCCGCTTCAGAGCCCTGGAAACGGGATTGTCCCAGCGGAGCAAAACGCCGCCTCAGTGCCGCCGGCGATCGCCCCGGCGTGGAAGGCCGTCCTGCTTCCCGGCATCGCCTTCTGCCACCTGACCAACAGCTCGCGCGAAGCCGGCTCATATATGGAGAGCATCGATTTCTCCGGATACGGTCTCCTGCTGTCGGCGATTCTGTTCGGGAGCACGCTCGGCTTGCTCCGTGTCCCGGGAGCGTTTGTGGCGGCTCTCGCCACCTTACTGGCTTTTTCGCTTTTCTTCACCTTGGTGTATCGCGGATCGTATCGCCAGGAAGCGTTATGGCTGGTCTTCCTGATCGCCTGTTATTGGATCGTCAAAGCGAGGCCGGGCAGTTCCCCGGAGCGCGGGCCGGCTCGCCTCCGCGCGTTTGCAGGTCCGGCAGCCACGGCGGGCTGGGGACTGTTCCTGCTGCTAATTTTGTTACAGGCGCAGATCGGCGTCTCGCATGTCTACGCCGCCGCCACTGACGGTCCGCCGTTCAGTTGCAGCCGCGATTTGGCAAACCTCATCAAGAGCCGTCCGGACCTGCACGACGCAATCCTCTTGGCCGAACCGGACCCTTTATTGGAGCCGATGCCGTTCTATGTCGACAATCCCACTTACTACGTTCGCGATCGCCGGTTCGGCAGCTTCTCGCGGATTCAGGGATCGCTGGTGCAACTGACGCTGGACGACCTTCTGGCTACCGCCCGGGAACTGCGGGAGCAGACTAATAAGCCGGTATTAATCCTGATGTCACACCCCTTGGACCCTCTCTCCGGCGAGCATATCTACCAGGAGGCCCATCATTGGGAATTCATCGTCACACCACAGGAGATTCGCGACTTCGCCGGCGCCACCCAGCAAGTGGAAAGCTTTCCGGCTTCCCTTACCGACGAGAACTTCGACCTCTATCTTCTCAAATGAAAGCCGTCGTCACACCTGAATGAATCGTCAACGAGCAGTGATCATCGGAGCGGGACCGGCCGGCCTGACGGCAGCTTACGAGTTGCTCAAGCGCACCTCCATCGTCCCCGTTGTGCTCGAAAAGAGCGAGTACATGGGCGGCCTTTCCCGCACCGTGAATTACAAAGGGAACCGCATCGATATGGGCGGCCACCGCTTCTTTTCGAAATCGAGCCGCGTCATGGACTGGTGGCTGGAGATGCTCCCGCTGCAGGCCTCCGGCAACAGTGGGCAGACCATTCGATACCATCGCATGGAGCAGTCCCTGGCGTCGTCCGCGTCCGGCCCGGAGCCGGCGGTCGACGACCGCGTGATGCTGCTGCGGCCGCGCAAGTCGCGGATCTATTACCTGCGGCGTTTCTTCGATTACCCCATCGCTCTCAGCAGGGACACGCTGGCAGGGCTGGGATGGCGGCGAACCCTCAAGATCGGCATGAGCTACGCGCGCAGCACGCTGCGCCCCTTGAAACCCGAGCGGACCCTGGAGGAGTTCTTCATCAATCGCTTCGGCTCGGAATTGTATCGCACGTTCTTCCAATCGTATACCGAGAAGGTCTGGGGCCTGCCGTGCAGCCGCATCAGCGCCGAGTGGGGCGTGCAGCGCATCAAGGGGCTGTCGGTGCGGGCGGCGGTGGCGCACGCGGTACGGAAAATGTTCAGCGGCGGCCGCCGCGACATCGCGCAGAAGGGCACCGAGTCCTCGCTGATCGAGCAGTTCCTCTACCCCAAGTTCGGGCCGGGGCAAATGTGGGACGAGGTGGCGCGGCGCATCCGCGAGATGGGCGGCGAGATCCGAACAGGCTATCGTGTGGAGCGGATCGCTACCGACGGGTGGCAAGTGAAGTCGCTCCAGGCCACGAATTGCGCCACCGGCCAGAAGGAAACGTTCGAAGGCGATTACTTCTTCTCCACCGCGCCGGTGAAGGAGATCATGCGGTCATTCGATGTGGCCCCACCCCCGGAAATCCTGGAGCTCTCCGACGGATTGGTGTACCGCGACTTCATCATCGTCGGCCTGCTGGTGGACTCGCTGCTGCTGAGCGACGAAACTCCGCAAGGCAAGAAATTAATTCGCGACAACTGGATCTATATCCAGGAGGCCGACGTGCAGATGGGCCGGTTGCAGATCTTCAATAACTGGAGCCCCTTCATGGTCGCCGACCCGGGGAAGGTCTGGCTGGGGCTGGAGTATTTCTGCAATCAGACCGACGAGATCTGGAACCTGTCCGACGAACACATGTGCCAGCTCGCCGAAGGTGAACTTTCGAAGATCGGGATCATCGCAGCCGGCGCGGCGCTTGACTCCACTGTCATCCGTATGGAGAAGACTTATCCCACGTACTTCGGCACTTACGAACGGTTCTCCGAGATTCGCGCCTATGTGGACCGTTACACCAATCTGTTCCTCACCGGGCGCAACGGCATGCATCGCTACAATAATCAGGATCACTCCATGCTGACTGCCATGATAGCGGTGGATAACATTCTCGCCGGGGAGACGAGTAAGTCGGACTTATGGGACGTGAACACCGAAATGGACTATCACGAGGAGGGCAGCCGGCGCGCAGAGTGACTTGGCCGGGCGCCATCTGTCCGCCGGATGCCATCCGGCCCTACGTTGCCTTCGGGAACGATCCTGATCTGGCGCCTCTCCCTTAGAATCGCAGCCTCACCGAGAACTGCAGCGACCGCGCCGGCAACTGCGCTGTGATGCCCACTAGCGGAGCGCCGAAGCCTGCGCCCGCAGTGGCGCCGTTTCCATACGTGCCGCTATAGCCGACGAAGTTGGCGTGATTGAACACGTTGAAGGCTTCCGCGCGGAGATCTACATTGAAATGCTCCGTACCGAACGCCCGCTCCAGTGCGGGATCCACCGAATAGATTGGCCTCCCGTGTCCCGTATTGCGCCCCACGACCACGCCGTTGATCACCGGACGATCGGTGGTGCCGCCGGTATCGCCGCCGTTGGTCACTCCCGTCGTGTAGTTAAACGGCAGCCCCGAACCGAGCGTCGCCACGCCGCTGAAGTGGATCTTCAACGGCAGAACGTACAGCCCGCTCAAGACGAATCGGTTGCGCTGATCGAAGATGGCGTTGCCGTTCTCGATGTGCCCGATGAAATTCGGATCGTTGGGGTTCTGGCTGGTGGTGTCGGGGTCCACGTTGTCGATGGCGTGCGACCAGGTGTAGCTCACCAGCATCGACAGCTTGCTGCTGAAGGTGTGACGCAGATTTACGTCGAGCGCGTCGTAGAAGAGGTATCCGTCATTCACGTCGGCCGTAATCACCGAGTACGGCGGCTGTGGGTTGGTGGCAGCGGTTGTGCTACAAGTCTTGCTGTTGGCGGCGTACCACCAGATCCAGTAAGGACGCGTGCAGTTGGCTGCCTGCGCGCTGCGGGTCTGGCCCGGGGCAGTGCGCACGAACGGCGAAGGCGGATCGACATCTAGCGGACGGTTGATCTTCAAGGTGTGCGAGCCGACGTAATCCACCGACAGCACCCAATTGGTCTTGAGGCGCCGCTCCACGCCGATGCTCCACTGCTCCGAGTAAGGATTCCACAGTCCCTTCTGGTAGCCCACCAGGGTATTGGTAGGGAAGAAGGTGTCGTAATACGAGCTGTCGCCCGGCCGGATGTAGAGGCTGCGGAGCGGCACCGCGCCGCCGGCTGGAAACACAGGGAGCGGCACCGCCGCCACGCTGGTGGGGAAACCGATCTGGCCGGGAGCGGCGGCATAAGTGAACACGCCGGTGGGACCGGTCAGAGCGTAATTCGCCTCGCTGTTATCCACCACCTGCGAATAGTAAATGCCGAAACCGCCGCGGATCACGGTCCTGGCGTCGCCGGCCACGTTGTAGGCGAAGCCCACGCGGGGCGCGAAATTCTTGCGCGAGTCGGTGAAGCTCTGCAGTTCGTAACGCAGCCCCAGATTGAGGGTGAGATCGTGGCGAATCTGATAATCGTCCTGCACGAAAGCCGCAAACATGGTGTCGGTGACGGTGTAGGCGGCGTTGCCGTAACTCTGCGAATACGTCTTTACGTTGGCGATGTTATCCAGATAAGTGGAGCTCTCGCAGTAGGAGAGCGCCTGCGTGCAGGTGCTATATGCCAGCACGCCCAGGTAGCTGGGTCCGCCGAATTCCTTGCTATTGCCGCCGTTGTGCGCCACGATGGTCTGCGCGCCGAAGCGAATCTGGTGGCGGCCGAGAATTGCCGACACGGTGTCATTGCCTTCGTATTGGCGGTTGATCAGCAGCGCCGATTGCGAAGTGCCCGAAGTGAACGTGCCGCCGGTCGAGATCGGCACCGAGAATTGCGTACCGTAAATCACCGGGCTGAACTGCGTAATCGGATCGGCCAACTGAAACTGCAGGCGGACATTGTTGATGAAGCGCGGCGAAAGCACGGCGGTTTCGCCCACTTCCGGCGCGTAACTGCGCTTATGGAACACGCGGGCCACGCTGGGCAGATTGTTGCCGCCCACCGTGCCATTGGGGTTGGTGTCGTAGAACGCGTCCAGATCGCCACGGAAAAAAACATTATTCTTGTCGTTGATCTGGTGATCCAGCCGGAAAAATCCCAGCCACCCGCGATAGTGGCCCACGTAAACTCCGGGCGCGATCGGCGAGATGACAGGCGATCCCTTATTCTCACGGCTGAATTCGGCCGCAATAAAGAAGTGCGTCTTGCCGCTCTTGCCGAGCGGTCCGCCCAGGTCGATATCGGATTGCCCCAGGGTGTCGCTCAACAGCGTGTTGCCGGCGGCGTTGGAAGAAACCGGCGTGAATCCCGACAGCTTGGCGGAAGTATCGTTCGGCCGCCACGTCTCGATTGCCTCGCCGTGCAACTGGCTGCCGCCGCTCTTGCTGATAATGTTGATCACGCTGCCGGTGCTGCCGCCGTACTCCGCCGAAAAGGCGTTGGTCAGCACGTCCATTTCCTGCACTGCCTCGCGCGGCAGCGTGGGAATCAACGTTTGCCGGCCCCACGCATCGATGGCGTTGGCGCCATCCACTTCGAACCACGCCTGCCGGCGGCCCGCGCCATTGCTGGTGAACAGCGTCTGGTTCATGAACACATCGCCCTGATTGATGGCCGGGCGGTTGGCCGCTTCCAACATCGGAAGGTTGGTGATCTTGTTGCCCAGCAGCGGAGTGGCGTCCATTTGCGGCACGTCGAGCACCACGCCCAATTGCGGCTGGTCGGCGCGCACTTCTCCGGCCACGCCGGTGACCGTGATCTGGCTCTGTTTGCCGGCCACGTTCAATTGCAATTCGAGATCGGCGGACGTGTCGCCGGTGAGCCTTAGTTTATCCAGCGTGGCGTCGGTGAATCCCGCTTTGGTGGCGGCGACGGTATACGTGCCGGCGATGGGCAGGCCCGGCAACGAAAAATTGCCGGCGGCATCGCTGGTCGCGGACCGCTTCAGGCCGCTCTGCGTATTCGTGGCGGTGAGCGTGACTCCGGAGATTCCGGCGTGACTCTGATCGATCACGTGGCCGTGAATGGTCGCGGTATCGGGGGTTTGCGCGAATAGAATGGCGGTGGCGACAAAAAGCGCCGCGAGAAAGGTAAGTACCTTTGACATAGACCTGGACCCTCTGGTGGAGAATGCACCCAGGCTAACAATTCAAGGCGGGTACTACCACGGGTCGTAGATCTGGCCGGGCGTTCGCGGCGGAGTTATCTGTCGTGGAAGCTACTGAATCAGGAATTCCAGGCACTCATGTGCGGAGTGCAGCGTCGCAGGGTGCGCCATCACGGCGATCAGTGCGACGGTCACCAGCAGGCCGGCGACGGCGGTCTGGATCGGCTCACGGCGATGAGGATGCGCGGCGCGGTGCGCCGAACGCAGCAGACGGTCGACGCGCTCCGACAGTTCGGCGCCATCGGCCATCAGCGATGTGGCCAGTGCCGGAGGCGGCGCCACCGCGCCGAGGCGGGCCACGCGCACCAGGGCGGCAGCCAGAGAGAGCGAACGGCGCGCCTTGCCGGCGCTGGCGCGGTCGTCCGCGGCCCATTCCGCAATCCTCGCCCAGCCACGCTCCAGATTGCGAAATCCGGAAGCGAAAGGCACAATGCCGGGCGCCAGCAGCACCAGCAGGCGCTTGAAATTATCGTGCGAGATACCGTGCGCCCGTTCATGCCGGATGGCGGCTGCGAGTTGCTCGGCGGAAAGCGCCGCCACCACGTCGTGCGAGATCACCATGCGCGGCCGGAAGACGCCGGCCAGCATTACACAGGGCGATTTCGATTCGATAATCCACGCGGCCTTGCGCTCGCCCGGCAAGCGCAATTCGCGGCTCCGCTGCCGGCATTCCCGCAGGTGGCGCACCGAACGCGCCATGGCCCGCGTGGCGCGCGCAATCGACCAGCCCCACAGAATCACGCTCATGGCCGCGGCTGCCAGACAGGCGATCCCCATCTCTTCGGGAGCGCCTTTCGGCTCGAGGTACAGATAACTCGGCGTGCACAGGCCGATCACCACGAACAGCCCGAAGGCCGAGGGCAACAGTCGCAGCGCCAGCAGCAGGCGCGCACCGTGTACCGGCGCCATGCGGCCGACGGCGAAGCGCACAGCCCAAGGGCTGAGCAGCGAAACCATCAGCCCGAGCGCTGCATGCACCAGAAAAAACGCTGCCAGGCATAGACAGATCAGCCGCGCCACATACGGAAGAATCATCGCTTCCTCCGCTCGCTCAATTCCCGGCGCTTGACGCGAATCTTCCGCTCCAGATCGTCCAGCAGCGCAGCGTCTTTCTGCCCCACCGCCTCCACCAGACACGAAATCAGCATCTCTCCCGCCGCCTGCGGACCGTTGAGAAACCCCGCCACGAATTCGCCGGCGCGCTTCTGCTCCCATTCCAGGCGGGTTTGCCGCGTGGAATAAAGAAAGGCTCGCTCCGACTTGTGGCGGCTCAGCAGCCCCTTTTTATAAAGGCGGTCGAGCGTGGTCATTACGGTGGTGTACGCCAATGGCCGGTCAATCCGCTGCACCACATCGTGCACATTGCTTTCGCCTTGATCCCACAGGATCTCCATCACGGCGATTTCCAGCGGACCGAGCGCCGGGGGGTTGGCGGAGCTGTCGAACGAGCGGTTGCGAAAAAGGCCCATCATGCTAGCCAGTTATAATACCAGACGCCGGTCGCCCTCGCGGCGGGTGACGTGCTCGCGATCCAGGTATTCCAGCAGCGGAATGGCGTATTTGCGCGAGATGCCGGTCCATTCCTTGAACTCGCCCACCCCGAAATGCTGCGCTTTGCGCGGCGCCAATATCTGCCGCAACCGCTCGATGGCTCCGCTGTGGAACACCAGTTCCTGATTAATGCGCAGCAGGCGCTTCTGGCGCACCATCGATTCCAGCAGAGTGCGCGCGCGCTTCAATTCCACGCCCGACGCAGCCAGCACTTCAGCCACCGGGGGCACCGCCAGTCCGGCAGTTTCGAAGGCGCGCTCGATGGCCGCGCGCGCCTGCTCTTCGTCCTGCTGCAACACAACCGAGTGTGTCCGCAGCCGGACAGTCTCGCCTTCCACCGCGATCTCCGCGGCAGCCGCCAGCAGCGCGTCCAGCACCAACGGCGGCACGCGTGCCATTACGCGGGCGCGCAGATCCTGCTTGGCGATCCCGGCAGCCAGCGGACTTTCGCGATGAAATGCGCGCACCGCTTCCACCAGCCTGGCGCGGGCCGCCTGGAACCATGCCGGGTCCACATACCAGGACGCGCCGAGAGCCAGGAGCGACGCGCGCGACGCGGCAGAGGCCACTCGCGCCTCCGTCCATCCGGTACGCGCTACCAGTTCGTGGATGCCGGCGCCGAATTGCGATTCCCCCACCAGCAGCGCGACGCGCCCGGCGTCGTCGCTCGTCTCGAGCGTTGCCAGCCGCTGCGCGGCGCCCGCAGAGCGCAGGCTGGCGGGGAGATCGAGCACCACGCCTCCGCCAATGGTGACGACGGGAGAAAACATGCGGATGATGAAACGGTCGCCGGGCAGGATAAGCGCCGCGCGACGCAGCACCATGCGGGCGAACGCCGAGCTTCCCGGTGCGAGGGGCGCGGTTCGGCCGAGCAGCCGCACCTCCGCCTGAATTTCCGCCGTGCCGGCGTGAAAGTGGACGGGCGCGCGATGCTTCAGCGGTTTGGCCGAAGGGAGCAGGTTCAAGCGGCAATCCAGGTGCGTCACGGCGCGGAAGCGGCCCGGCTCAGAGAGCACATCGCCGCGCGCCAGGTCGCCGGGCTCGATGTCGGCGAGGTTCACCGCGGTGCGCTCGCCGGCCACCGCCCGCGCCGCCTGCTCGCCATGCACTTCCACTCCGCGCACGCGCAACGTTCGCTCGCGAGGGTACAACTCCACCGCCTGCTCCTTCGCCACCGATCCCGAGATGAGCGTCCCGGTGGCCACCGTGCCGAAGCCCTTCACGGAAAAGACGCGATCGACAGGCAGACGAAAGTGACCCTCCGCGCTTTTGCCGGTCACTGCCTCCGCTGCGCGCACCAACTCCGTCCGCAGGTCGTCCAGGCCCACGCCGCTTACCGAACTCACCGGTACAGTGGCCGCCCCTTCCAGAAACGAACCCTGCACCATCTCTTCTACTTCGAGGCGCACGAGGCCCAGGATGTCGGCATCCACCAGATCGGCCTTGGTCAGCGCGATCACGCCGCGCCCGATGCCGAGCAGGCGGCAGATATCGAAATGTTCGCGCGTCTGCGGTTTGATCGATTCGTCCGCGGCAATCACGAACAGCACCAGGTCGATGCCACCCACGCCGGCCAGCATGTTCTTCACGAAGCGCTCATGCCCCGGGACATCGACGAAGCCGAGGCGCAGTTGGGGAGCGATTTGCAAGTGCGCGAATCCCAGGTCGATGGTGATCCCGCGCCGCTTCTCTTCTTCCAGCCGGTCGGCATCGATGCCGGTCAGGGCTTTGACCAGGGCCGTTTTTCCGTGATCGATATGGCCGGCAGTGCCCACAATGATGTGTTTCATTGCACTGGTAACAGTGTAAAGTAGAAGAAAGTGTTTGTCGTAACGTTGCTGGTCCTCGCGGCCGGCGCCCTGGTATACCAGGTGCTTGTGATCGTCGCCGCGATTCGCTATCGCTGTGTTCGCCCAGGGGAAACGGGAGGGACACCCGCTATCAGCATTCTCAAGCCGCTCGCTGGCGCGGAAGAGGAGCTGGAAGGGAACCTGCGTTCCTTTTTCGAACAGAGCTATCCTGCCTTTGAAATCCTTTTCGCCGTCAGAAACGCCGCCGACCCGGCCGTTGCATTCGTGGAACGGCTGCAGGCGCGTTACCCAACCGTCCCGTCGCGTCTGATTGTGACGGGCGAACCTCCCTACGCGAACGCCAAAGTGTACAGCCTCGACCTCATGCTGGAGGCCTCCAGCCACGATCTGATCGTGATGGCCGACAGCGACATCCGCGTGCGTCCGGACATGCTATCCGCGCTCGCCGCCGAGTTCGCCGATGAGAAGGTGGACATGGCGACGTGCCCTTATCGCGTGGTGCCGGGCCGCAGTTTCTGGTCGACGCTGGAAGCCATCGGGCTGAATACCGAATTCCTTTCCGGGGTGTTAGTGGCGCGCATGCTCGAAGGCATGAAGTTCGCGCTCGGACCGACCATCGTGGTGCGCAAGGAAACACTTCGCCGGATTGGCGGCTTCGACGCCGTGAAGGATTACCTGGCGGAGGATTTCGTCCTCGGCAATCTGGCCGCCCGCCACGGCTTTGGCGTGATCCTCTCTTCCTACGTGATCGATCATTACATCGGGGCGCAATCGTTGGCCGCCAACTGGCGGCACAGGCTCCGCTGGATGCGCAGCGCGCGCCGTTCCCGCCCGTGGGGATACCTGGGCCAGATCTTTACCCATCCGTTGCCGGCGGCCATGCTGCTGAGCGCCATCGCGTCCGCCTGGTGGCCCGTTCTGGCGCTCGCGTTGGTGCTGCGCGCCGCCGCGGTGTGGGCCACTGCCGGACACGTGCTCCGCGATCCGCTGACTATACGGCGATGGTGGCTCGTGCCTCTGCAGGACGCCGCCACGCTGCTCGCCTGGTGCTGCGGATTTTTTGGGAACACCATCCTCTGGCGCGGACGCCGCTATTGGCTGCTGCCCGACGGCCGCTTCGAACCGGTGCAGTAGCTACCGCTTGACCGCATGGATGGTGACGCGATAGTTGTTCTCGGCGTTCAGATTGATGAGCGCCACGAAGCTGCGTCCCTGGTACGTCCCGATCACGCCCGACTGCGAGACGCCCGATACGTCCCAGCCTGCCGGTAACAGCACGGTGTTGCGCAGGCCGTGCAGCGTGCGATCGAAGGTAAGAACTCCGTTGGCCACGCGATAAGCCGCGTCCTGCAGCGTGCCGCCGATCTTGAGATGCGCGCTCTGCCGGTCATCGACAATCGGCACGGCGAGTTTTACGGCGGTCGCTTTGCCTTCCTTGACGGGATCGAGCGGTTTCGCGGTATCGAGATCGATTACCTTCAACTCGCTCAATGCCAGGTATTGGAGCGAGTCGAGCCTCGCCTTGCCGCCCTTGCGATAGTCGCTGTAAGTCTGCTCCACGCGGATAGAGTGGGTTTCCGGCGCGCCCAGGTCGTACAGCGTCTTAATGTCGTCGAAGAACATATCGGTATAGGCGAGCGGCGGGAAAGCCGCCGAAGTGGGGCGCGCGTGAATCGTCACCGGATTGCTCTGCCCGCTCGGATTGGCGAAGGCGATCTTCAGGCGGCCATCGGGCAGCGTGGTGAGCTGCGCCGCCACGTCCGATGAAACGAAGCCAAAGCCCTTCGGCAGGATCACGCCCAGGCGATATCCCGCAAGGCTGCGCACCCACACGATGTCCTGCCCATTCAGCATGTAGGTCCGCGGGTCTTTATATGTCTTGTAGATCAGCACGCGCCCGATTCCGCCTTCCGGCACCGCCATGGGCAGAGTGACATGGATGGCGTGGTTCTCGGGGTCGTTGCCCTGCTGCTGATACGTGAACTTGAGCGGCTGCCCGGTACGTGGGTCGTAGACTTCGATGCCCGAACCTTCGCTGCCGCCGCGCGTCGCGTTCACCAGTTCAGTCGCCCCGGCGCGCGCCTGTTCGGGCAGATAGCGAATCCGGAACTGCTCCGATCCGGGCTCCAGAATCGAATATTCGGTATAAGCGTCCTGCGAGAAGAGGCGCGTGACAGGCTGCGCCGGACGCAGCGAGCCGTCGGGATTGGTCTGCTGGGCCGCCAGGCAAAGCGGGAAAATCAGAACGGCTGCACGAAGCGCGCGTGTCATCATGTAGGGCGAGTCTCCTTCGAGCCAGTATCGCTCACTCGCGCCAGCAAATTCGCAAGCTTCGATAAGACGCGCGATCTGTTTCCCGCCATACTGCGGACATGACTTCGCTGACTGTGCTTCCCCCTCGCTTCGCGCAGGCCGCCGCCGAGCGTGCCGTCCCGCTGTTCGATGCCATCCGCAAAGGCGATACCGAGCAGGTGCGCGCGCTCCTGCAGGCCCACCCGCAACTCGCCGAGGCGCGCAATTCCGATGGCGCCACGCCGGCCCTATGGGCCGCGTACACCAGGCATTCCGAACTGGCCGCGATACTTCTCGCCGGGCGGGAGTCCAACTTCTTCGAGGCATGCGCGCTCGGGAATCGCGAGCGCGCGGCGGCGCTGCTGGCCCGCGGCCGCGAACTGGTGGACGCCTATTCGGACGACGGCTTCACCGCCCTCGGCCTGGCCGTCTTCTTCGGGCACGAGGAGATCGCGCGGGATCTGATTGCCGCCGGCGCGGATGTCAATCGGCCTTCGCGCAATGCCATTCGTGTGACACCCCTGCATTCGGCCATCGAGAGCGGATGCGTGGCGTTGCTCGACCTGCTCCTGGAGCACGGAGCGAAGCCCGATCCGGAGGAGTTCCCGGGCGCCACGCCACTCCATTCCGCCGCAGCGCGCGGGAACAAGGTAATGGTGGAGCGGCTCGTAAAGGCGGGCGCCGATCCGCGCCGCAAGACCAAAGAAGGCAAGACTGCCGCGGACCTGGCGCGGCAATATGGACACGAGGAACTGGCGGCACGGCTGGCCGCGCAAATTCAGGACTGACTACTCTTCGTCGTCCGCAGTCCCGGAGGGCTGGTAATAATCCTCCACCGGCTCGCCGGTATCGGCGCTCGTTTCCTCGCCTTCGGTGCTCGCCTGGAACGTATCGGCGGGCTCATCCTGTTGGCCGCCCTGGTCGTCGTGATGCTTGTGGCGCTTGCGCGCCACCGAGTCGTAGGAATGACGATCGCCATACGGTTCGGAAGAAGGAACGGGGCCCACGCGGAAATCATCCATGGCCATCTCCTTTTGCCGAATTGTGGCCGAAAATCGTGCGGAAAACAAGGAAATTCCGAGTATTTACGCAGTAGGGTCGTCCTCATAGGTTCTTCGGCGGTGGTGGAACTTCGTGAACGCCTCCGCCGCGTGGCTGCAGGATTCCGGAGGTTCGCACCTCCATCGGGTCCCATGAGGGTCTACTCCTGGGAACCGCGCTATATGGACAGGAGCCGTTCCGTGTGAAAATGTATCTCAATGTCCGAGCGTGGGGACATCACGCAGCTACTGCACGAGTGGCGATCGGGGCGTCCCGAGGCCCTTCAACAGCTCATTCCGCTGGTTTACCCGGACCTCAAGCGAATCGCTTCCGGCTACCTGCGCCACGAGCAGCCAGGCCACACCCTGCAGGCCACCGGCCTGGTGCACGAACTTTATCTAAAGCTCTGCAATCAGCGCGAAGCCAACTGGCTGGACCGCAGCCACTTTTATACGTTCGCCGCCAAGGTGATGCGCATGTTGCTCACGGATCACGCGCGGCATAATCTGCGCCAGAAGCGCGGCGGCGATCAGGATCGGGTCCCGCTCAACGATCAACTGCCTTGGGTCAACTTGAATAGCCCCGAATACATCGATCTTGACGCCGCTTTGGACGAACTGGAAAAGATCGATCCTCGCAAATCGCAGGTGATCGAGCTCTGCTATCTGCTGGGATGCACCGATTCCGAGTGCGCCGAAATCCTGCATATCTCCCGCGCGACGGTGGAGCGCGATTTGAATTTTGCGCGCGGCTGGCTGTATCGCCGGCTTAGGCCGGAAGAGAGCGTCTAGGATGGACGATCGCGCCTACTGGAATCGCGTGGAAGAGATCTTTCACGAAGCGCTCGAATTGCCGGGCGGATCGCGCGCGCCGTTCGTTGCCCAAAAGTGCGAGGGCGATGGCGCCCTGGAACGCGATGTTCGCGGAATTCTCGCCGGTTTTGAGGCGCAGGAGCGGGTGGCGGCGTCGCACAGCGGAAAGCTCGCGCCGGGCTCGCGTTTCGGCGCGTTTGAACTCGGGCAGCCCCTCGGGGAAGGCGGTATGGGTGCGGTGTATCTGGCCCGCCGCTGCGGCGATTTCGAACAGCGCGCCGCCATTAAGCTGATTAACGGCACGCCGGCGGCCGCGGCTCTTCTTGCCGAGCGTTTTCGCCAGGAACGGCAGATTCTTGCGGGCCTGGAACATCCCCATATCGCGCGCCTGCTGGACGGCGGGGTAACCGCGCAAGGGCAGCCCTACCTCGTCATGGAGTACGTGGAAGGCGAGCGCCTGGACCGGTATTGCGAACGGCAAAACCTCTCGATTTCCGCGCGTCTCACGCTGTTTCGGGAAATCTGCGGCGCCGTCCACTACGCTCATCAGCACCTGGTAGTGCATCGCGATCTCAAGCCCGGCAACATTCTGGTGAACGAGCGCGGCGAGCCGAAGCTGCTCGATTTTGGCATCGCCAAGGTGCTGGAACCGCCGGGCTCACCGCCGGACAGCGGCGCGACCCAAACCATGGCGGCGTGGATGACGCCGGATTATGCCAGCCCCGAACAACTCCAGGGCCGTCCCTGTACCGTCGCGAGCGATGTCTACTCCCTCGGCGTGATCCTCTACGAACTGCTCACCGGCAAACGTCCATTCGCCAGCGCCACATCCACTCCGGCCGGTGTGATTGCGGCCGTCGTCACCAGCGAGGCGCGCCGCCCGAGCCTGGTGGCGCCCGAAAACCTGAAATCCCAGCTTCGCGGCGATCTCGACGGTATCGTGATGAAGGCCATGTCCCGGAACCCCGCGGAAAGGTACGGGTCGGCCGGCCAGCTTTCGGAAGACGTGCGCCGCTACCTGGACGGTCTTCCGGTGAGTGCCGTGGAAGGCACCCGGCTCTATGTGACGCGCAAATTTGTGGAGCGGCACAAGGTGGGGGTGGCGGGCGCCGCCGTGGTCGCAATCTCGCTGATCGCCGGCATCGCCGCAACATTATGGCAGGCGCGCCTCGCCGACCGGCAGCGAGCCCTCGCGGAACAGCGCTTCTCCGACGCCCGTCAATTGGCCAATTATCTACTCTTTCCGCTCTTCGATGCGGTGCAGCCGCTGTCCGGTTCCTTGCCCGTGCGCGCCGGTATGGCCGGCCAGGCGCTGCAATACCTCGATCGTCTGGCATCCGCGAAACGCAATGACCGCGCCTTGCGAATCGAACTGGCGGAAGGCTACCTGCGGCTCGGTGCGATATTTTGGGCGCCTTCGGGCTTTGGAGACAGTATCGGGGAATCGGCGCAGGCCGTGAGTACCGATCGTAAAGCGCTGGCTTTGCTCGAGTCGCTGGCGAAGGAACAGGGCAACGACCAGGTGAGGCGAGACTTGGCCCTCGGTTATTTGCAGCTTGGCGCAGCCCTCAACGTGCAAGGCCAGGCAAAGCAATCGCAGGAGACCCTGCGGCGCGCCGTGGCGATTTTCGATGAGCTCGCGGCGGCACGGCCCGGCGATGCCGGCCGCCAGTTGGAATCCGGCCGCGCCTGGGAGAGCCTTATGGACGTAGTAGCCAGCCCCGGCGGTGGATTCATGGATATCAGCATGCAGGACACCGTCGTCGACGCGGCCAACCACGCCCTGCAGCGCTTTCAGTCGGTGCTCGCAATTTCGCCATCCGATAACGCCGCCCTGATCGGAATCGCGGCGGTCTACATCACGCTCGCCGGCCAGGAATCGCCCAGCAATCCACGCCATGCGCTGGAAACCCTCGCCAAGGCACGCGAGTCGTTTGACCGTTTGCCGCCGGGTGTGCGTGCGTCCGGTATCGGGCAGGAAATGGAATCGGGCCTGCAATCTTCCCTGGGTTGGACCCAGCAGAGAATGGGTTTGAATCGTGAGGCCATCGCGCCTCTCCAGCGCGCGGGCGAAATTCTGGATAGTCTGGCGCCGCACGACCCGAAGAACGGCAGCGAATGGTCGCGAAGAGCCAACATCTATCTCACTTTGGCGCAAATCCACATGAAGTTGCACGACTTTCATGCCGCGCTCGGCGATTACCTCAACACCATCAAGGTCTACGACGGACTGGTGGCCGCCGACCCGGACAAGACCTCCAGCCGGCTGGTACGCGCTGCCACCGAAGCCTTTGTATCCCGTCTCCTGCTTGCGGCGGGCCGCACCGCCGAAGGTGAAAAATATGCCAACGACGGCATAAACGACTTGACGAACCTCGCGGACCGTCCCGGCGCCACGGCGCAATATTATCGCGAAGCATCCATCGCTCTGATGGTCTCGCCGGTGCTTTCTCTGCGCGATTATCCGCGGGCGCTCCGCTACGCCAAACGTGCCGACGAACTATCGAATGGCAAAGAGCCTACGGCCCTCGCGTACCTTGCCATGGCTTACGCGAACAACGGCGACGGCCGGCAAGCTCTGGAAGCGGTAGAGCGCGGGCTCTCGCTGGTGCCCGGGCCGAAGCCCGGCGAGAAAGCTTCCGATGCCCGGCAGAACCTGGAGAACGAGAAGCGCGACATCCAGATTTTCATCAATACGGGGAAACTGCCGGCGGACTTCAATCAGTAGCACGATCCAGACCTCGCCGATCGGCCCCTGATTTTATTTGTCGGGACTGAGGGTCGGAACCCCGGGTTAGCGCAGCGTGGGGTGGAGGTTCCTGACAATGCGCCCTTCTCTGCGCTTCCTTCGGCAGTTGCCGCTACTCCTGCTTCGCGCCCGCACGAGCATTCTCCTATTGCTGGTGGTTCTTTCAGCCCTTCCCGTAATTCCTTTTACGCCGCCGACAGGGGATGTCGTCATCAGTTCCAACACCAGTTGGGCCGCGGGCACCTATTCGCTCACCAGCCTGACAGTCAATAGCGGCGCGGTGCTGACGATTGGCGGCGGCTCCACTGTCACGGTAACGGCGGGGGTAACGGTGACCGCCAATTCCAGCATTGTCCTCGCGGGGGCGAACACCAATGCGAAGGTGTCCGGGGCCTGGGCGGGTATCGGGGTCACGATGAACGCCGAATCTGTGGAAGTAGATGCGGGCAGCAGCATCGATGCCGACGGACAAGGATACGGCACCAGCGACGGACCGGGAGGCGGCGCTCTTGCGTTGAGCCCGGGCGGATCTTACGGCGGTCTGGGTGGCAACGGAAACGGAGGTACGGCGCCGTCCCCAATCTATGGGTCGATCGTGGCGCCCTCGGATCTCGGTTCAGGTGGCGGAAGCCGCTGTTGCGGGGCGCTGGCCGGGTCCGGCGGCGGCGCAATTCGTCTGATCGTGTCAGGGACGCTCACGAATAATGGAACAATCTCGTCCAACGGTGCGGCAACCAACGGATCGCAGGCCGGCGCGGGCGCGGGCGGGTCCGTCTACATTACCGCCGGCACCCTTTCGGGAGCGGGTGGATTTGTGGCGAATGGCGGGGCGGGCGGTGAAGCGGGCGGCGGAGGAGGACGGGTAGCGGTCTACTATAACGCCAGCAACGGCTACACCGGCTTCACGTCATCCACCGCAAATGGAGGAACAGGGAACAGCGCAGGCTCCGTCGGCACCATCGGATTCTTCGATACTTCGGCGACGAACGATAATCTAACGGTCGTCCAGAGCTTTCCGGTTCCAGCCGGCACGGCCGCCGCTTATAACTCCGTGACCGTGTTTGCGGGAGCTACTCTTACCATCGGCGGCGGAGCGCAACTGACTTTGGCCAATACACTGACGGTCAGCGGCACCGTGGTGGTGCAGTCGCTGAACAACACGTCGAAAGTAAACGGGACCTGGCAGGGGGCCGGAGCGACTATCGACGCGGCCTCAGTCCTGGTGAATCCCGGCGGTTCGCTCAACGCGGACGGCCAAGGCTACGGCATCAGCGACGGGCCGGGAGGCGGCGCGGTGGCGGAGAGCCCGGGCGGGTCGTACGGCGGTACGGGCGGCTTCGGGAACGGGAACGTACCGTCCTCCGCGATCTACGGGTCCGCCACGGCGCCCACCGATCCCGGTTCGGGCGGCGGAGGCCGTTGCTGCGGTGCGGAGGGCGGAACTGGTGGCGGCGCGATTCGCCTGATCGTCTCAGGAACGCTTACCAATAACGGGGTCATCTCGGCCAATGGCGCACCAACGACCGGAACGGAGGCCGGCGGTGGCGCGGGGGGATCGCTTTATGTGACTGCCGGGGCGCTCGCTGGCGCCGGCCCGTTCACAGCGAACGGCGGTGCGGGAGGAGAAGCCGGCGGTGGTGGCGGCCGAGTGGCTATTTATTACGGCTCCAACAGCAATTTCAGCGGTTTCACCACGTCCACGGCAACCGGCGCTACCGGAAACAGTGCAGGATCCAACGGGACAGTGGGCTTCTTCGATACTTCGGCGCCCAACTCCAATCTGACTGTCTATCAGGATTTCGTGGTTTCGGCCGGCGCCACGGAAACCCACAACGCCGTCACGGTCCAACCCGGTGCGCAGCTAACGGTCGGCGGCGGCGCGACGTTGACTGCAATCGGCGCACTCACCGTCAGCGGCAGTCTGGTTGTCCAATCCATCAACAACACCTCGAAGATACTTGGCATCTGGCAGGGTGCCGGAGCGACGATTGTGGCAGGCTCGGTCCTGGTGAACGCTAGTGGCTCGTTGAATGCCGACAGGCAGGGGTACGTGGCGGCTGCGGGCCCGGCAGGCGGTGCGAGCGCTTCCAGCGCCGCGGGTTCATACGGCGGATTGGGAGGAATCGGGCAAGCCGCCGGCAGTGTCGGTCCCACGTACGGGTCCGCGACGGCGCCGACGGCCCCTGGGTCGGGCGGGAGCGCCCGCTGCTGCGGGGCGAGTGGCGGCGCCGGCGGTGGCGCGATCGAGTTAGTGATCGCCGGAGCGCTAACCGATAACGGAATCATTTCCGCCAACGGCGGCGCGACCGTGGGTAACGAGGCGGGCGGTGGCGCCGGCGGATCGATCTACATCTTTGCGGGATCTTTGAACGGCACCGGCAATATCGCCGCGAACGGTGGTGCGGGAGGCGAAGCGGGAGGAGGAGGTGGCCGGATCGCCATTTACTACGCGGCCATCAACAGCTTCGCCGTCAGCTCAGTAAGTGCGGCGGGCGCCGCCGGTAATACTGTTGGGGCAGCAGGAACCGTCACGCTATCGGAAAGTCCGCAGTTACTCTGGTTCCAGCCCACGGGGTATGTGCTGCACGGCTCCGCGCCCCTTGAGTGGTACTCCAACACCGGAGCGCAGATGAACGTGACGGTGTCCGGACCGCAATCCTTTACGCTCGCTTCCGGGGCGCCCACCCTGGAAGCTACCACCTGGGACACCACAACGGTGCCGGATGGACGTTACGAACTGCGACTGGTGCTGCTCGATAGCAATGGGAACATCCTCAACCAACTGCCCCGTACCATAGCCGTCAATAACTCCGTGGTCTGGCACACCGGCACCATCGCCAGCAATCAGGAATGGACCGCCAGCCAGGTGCAGGCGATCGACGGCGTGGTGATCATACCGCCGGGAGTCACTGTCACCATCGATGCCGGCGCGATCGTGAAGGCCGCTCCGGGCGCGGAGATTATCGTGGAGAACGGCGGCATTCTGAATGCACTCGGCGGAACCTCGAACCCCGTCATCTTCACCACCTTCGACGACAGCAGCGTGGGTGGCAACACCGACTTCAATGCGGGCTCCAGCATTCCCTCGCCCGGCGAGTGGCAGGGCGTCACAGCGCAGAGCGGCGCGCAGTTCAACACCAATAGCAATACACAAATCCGATATGTGACCGCGGCATTGAGCGGTACCCTATCGTCAAGCCAAACGCTGGTGGGGACGTCGGTCTATACCGTCACCGGTGCGCTGGTGGTGCCCAGTGGAGTAAGTCTGACCATTCCGCCAGGAACGATTCTCAAGTTCAATGGCAACGCCGGGATCACTGTGCAGCCCGGGGGCTCGTTGCAGGCGATCGGCACGGCCGCGCAACCGATTTACTTCACCTCCCTCAAGGACGATTCTCTGGGCGGCGACACAAACGGCGACGGAAGCGCGACTTCGCCGGCACCGGGCGACTGGGCGACCATTCTGATCGACGGCGCACAAGCCTCTCTGGTGCACGTGCAGATGTACTATGGCAGCGGCCCGGTGAGCGCCTCCACGCCAGACGTTATCGGCATGATTGAAACCACCGGCAACGCGGTAGTCACAATATCCGATTGCGTCATCGCGCAAGGCTTCTGGAACGGCATTCAGACCGGTTATCCGGATGGGGGCGGCGATACCGTGACCATCGCGAATACTGTCTTATGGGGCCTGGAGGATCGCGCCATCAATGCATGGCCGGGGTCAACCGTACACGTGGTCAACGATACGATCGACGGCAACACCACCGGCGTCATGGCCCACGGCGGGACAGTGGATATCGAAAATTCGATCGTGAGTAACACCAAGGGCGCCACGTGGGGTGGGATCGTGCTCTGTTGCTCCGGCAGTTTTTCCTCGCTGATGAACAATGACGTCTGGACAAGCGTTGCGGGCGTGGGTAACTACAACGGCATCGGCGATCCGACCGGCATGCACGGCAATGTATCCGCGAATCCCGTATTTGTAAATGAGCCTCAGGGCAACTTCATCCTCAATTACGGGTCGCCCGCCATCGATGCCGCTAACGGTACGGTTGCTAATTATCCGCTGACCGACGCCGCTGGTAATGGCCGCTATAACGACCCTCAAGCGGCCAATAAAACGGGAGTCCCGGACAGCAACGGCAACTATCCCGACATGGGTGCTTTCGAATTTGTCGCCACGGAACCGTCGAACGTCGACATGACCGTGAGTTCGGTCACAGGCCCATCTGCCGCCGTGGCGGGAACTCCGGTCACAATCAGTTGGACGGTCACGAACATCGGCGCCGGCGTGGTCTACGGCCCCTGGCACGACGCCGTATACCTGGTGCGCGATGCCGCGGCGGTGTTTGCCGGACAGTTCCTGGAGGGATCCGGCACGGTGCTGGGTCCTGGCGCATCCTACACTGCGAGCGCGACGGTGCGAGTTCCCGGAATGCCGGTGGGGAACGCGCAGTGGGAAGTGAAGACGAACGTCCTCGGCGAGGTGTTTGAAGGCGCCAACGCCAATAACAACACCGAACTTTCATTGGATACCGTGGCGGTCGACGTCCCGGCGTTAACAGTCAACAGTTCCGCGACGGGCACTTTCGCGGGCACCGGACAGTCGTGGTGGTATAAGATCGCGCCGGGCGCCAATCAGAACGTGAGTCTCGCCCTCGGGCTGACCGTCGGCTTAACTCCTGGAGTGGTACAGCTATTCGTCGGCCAAGGCTATATTCCTACACCGCAGAGCTTTGACTCGCAGCAGGTGGAATGGAACTCACCCACGGCCAGCCTGATTCTCTCCAATACTTCCAGCCAAACTTACTATGTGACGGCATACGCGCAGGCCCTTACGAACAGTCCGGCTCCATTCAGCCTATCGGCGACTGCCAGCACGTTCTCACTTACTTCGGTTCAGCCGGGATCTGCCGTAAATACCGGCTCGGCCACGCTGACGTTTGTGGGCGGCGGCTTGCTCGCAGGCGCTACGTACCAGTTGGTCGGTCCCGGAGGCACCCTCGGCTCGACTGCCGTCTACGTCTCAGACTCGGCCCATGCCAATGTGACGTTCAACATGAGCGGCGTAGCGGCGGGCAGTTACGCGGCCCAGGTGATATCGAACGGAAACACCGTCTCGCTTCCGAATGCCGTGACGGTGGCGGCTGCCTCCAACACCAGCGTGACCAACGGCAACGGGCAGGTGCAGGTCACTCTTTCCACACCAGCGGCTTTCCGCGCCGGCTTTCCCTCGCCGGTGACATTGAATTACCAAAACGTCGGCGCCGACGATATCGCGGCACCACTCATCGAACTCTCGGCCACCGGAGCAACGGTGGTCGCGATGCCGCCCGCCTGCACGGGATGCGACCCCAACTTCGGGCTGAAATATCAGAATACTTTCAATTCGGGCGTGATTTTGGGCATCGACACCGACGGGCCCCCCGGCGTCCTCCCGGCTGGGGCGAAGGGGAGCGCTTCCTTCCTGGTAACGCCCGGCTCCGCCGACCACGTTGGTTTCAGCGTGAACACTGTGGAAGTTCCCTCGCCCGTCGACGCCGCACTGGAGGCCTTCTCCGGCCCGCAGACCTCCAACATGCTGCTGGGAATGGTCGCCCGAGAAGGAGGAGGCGGCGGGGGCGGAGGAGGTGGGAACGTCGGTAACGTCGGATATCGACTGGAGAATGTCGGGGAATTTCGAGCTGTCACTGACTTATGCAAGGCCTTTCTCCCGGTCAACGCCAGTGCGGCAGGATTTTCCCGAACCTGCATGCAGTTCCTGGTGAACGCCGGCTATCGGGATTACCCCTTGAGCGGAAACTCTTCATTTTCTTTCTATGTTGGTCCCACACTGGCCGCCTCCGGACCCGACCAATTACTCGCCGCGGACGCCAATGCCCTGGGCAAGGCCGGCGTTTATCAATCGGACCTGGGACATCTGATGAACTTCGAATTCCTCAAGGATGGCTTTGAGATCTTCAATCAGCGCTACCATCAGGGCGCGTTCGGCTACGGCCCCAGCCAGCCCTTTGACATCACTGCACGGTTGCTCGACCCAACACCGACCGTCTTCTATCCGAACGGCGACACGCGCGCGTTCAACACACCGGATCCGGCAAACTCCAGCCGATATCTCGGTCAGGTTGGCGATTACGGCACGCTCACCATAAATGCCGACGGGAGTTGGACGTTGACAGAGCAGAATGGGCAGATCTTTCATCTAATCCCCGCTCCAGCACCGAATCCTTTAGGCACTTACATCCTCGACTATATTCAAGACCTACGCGGCAACCGTACTACTCTCACCTATACGAACGGCCTGGTCAGTACCGTGACCGCCGCCGACGGCGACACGCTGACCTACGGTTACGACTCCATGGGACACATCGTACGGGCCACTGACCCGCTGGGCCGTGTCACGACCTACGGGTACGACATCGTATTGGACAGCATGCTTTCGACGTATCTGACATCGATCACCACTGCCAGCGGGACAACTACCTTGACGTGGAACGAAGGCGGCAAGAGCGGCATCGGTTATCTGGACGATACGTGTGTGACGACTTACTGCGAGGCTGCAATCGGCGTCACATCGATTTCTTTTCCAGACGGTACGCACCAATATTTCACTTACGATGGGCTGGGGCGCCTGGCGACTCAGTACGCAGATGGCCAGAGCAATCTCCTGACGTTTACCTACAATAGCGACGGATCGGTAACCACCACAGATGCTTTGAGCCGCGCCAGCACCACTGCTACCAATGAAAGGGGGGAAACCACGCTGTGGACCGACCCGCTTGGGGCCGTAATGCAGGTATCCTACGATCCCGAAAGCAAATTGACGGGGATTTTGGGGCCGCTGGGAACGTCGATGGCTGTCAGCTACGACTCCCGCTCGAACCCGACCGGCCTGCGCGATCCGCTCGGGAACCAGCAGAGCTTGTCATACGGCAACGCCGGCAGCCTCCAGGCGCTCATCGACCCAAATGGGAACGCCCTATCGTACGCGTATGACGACAGCTACAATGTTACCGGCCTCACTTATCCCGATGGCAGCGTCGCAGGGGCCACTTACGACGCGAACGGAAACATGCTGACCTATACCAACCGCCGGGGCCGCACCATCACCTTCACCTACGATTCCCACAATCTGCTGACATCCAAAACCTACACGAATGGTTCCCAAGTGTTCTATACCTACGATGGTCATCGCAATCTATTGTCGGTGACAGCCGCCAGTGGCGTGACGACCTTCGCGTACGATTCGGCGGATCGCCTCACGAGCGACACCAATCCGGGCGGCCAGTCCATACAGTACGCCTACAATGCGGGCGGGCAGCGGGTCAGCATGACGGACTCGACCGGATTTGCCGTATATTACTCTTATGATTCAGCGGGCAGACTGCTTCAACTGAGCGGGGCCAATAATGCTCTCATCGCGGGCTATGTCTACGACAACACCGGGAGGTTGTCACGAAAGACCCTGGGGAACGGTACGTACTCTACTTATACGTACGCGTTGACTGGGAATCTGCTGCATGTAATTCACTATTCTCCGGCAGGCGCAGTCCTGAGCGAGTTCGATTACACGTATGACGCACTGGGCCGCCGGACCGGCATGAACGCGCCGGCAGGCGCCTGGACTTACCAATACGATGCCGCCGGCCAGATCGTTTCGGTCACCATGCCCGGCGGGAGTGTGCAATACCAATACGACGCCGACGGCAATCGCACCGCCAGCACAAACGGAACTGGCGCCTCCTATCTGACCAATAATCTGGATGAGTACACTCAAGCCGGCTCCGCGGCGTATAGCTATGACGCCGACGGAAACCTCATCTCAGGCGCGGGCTGGACTTACAGTTACGACGATGAGAACCGGCTGGTTGGGATGGCGAGTGCCACCGATACCTGGTCCTATCAATATGACGGACTCGGCAACCGGGTGTCGGCCACCCACAATGGCACTGTGACCCGCTACCTGAACGACGTGTCCGGCTTCGGAAATGTCGAAGCGGAGTTCAACGCTTCGGGCCAGCTCATTGGACATTATACCTATGGATTGGACCTGACGAGTTCGATTCCGGCCGCCGGCACCGCCGCTTACTACCATTTCGACGGCGCCGGCAATACGGCGCAGATGACCAATTCGGCGGGCACCGTCGTCAACAGTTATGCGTATCTTCCCTTCGGGGAGAAGGTTACTAACAATGCCGGCGTGGTTAACCCGTTCACCTTCGCCGGAGAGGTTGGAGTGATGGACGAAGGGAGCGGACTCTACTTCATGCGGGAGCGGTGGTACAACCCGGCGCTCGGACGGTTTGTACAGACCGATCCGTCCGGCTTGAGCGGCGGCGATTTCAATCTCTATCGGTATGTTGGGAATTCGCCTTCGAACTTTGCGGACCCCACAGGCTTGGTGACCGATTATGTGTCCGGCCAGATCGCCTTTGGGATCAGCCTTAGCTATTCGGTGAACGCCCATACGGGCGATAGTTATCTTTCCCCGGGACTCTGCGTCTGTGCAGGCGCCAGCGCCTCCGCTGGAAGAATTCTGAACTTGCCGCCAGGGACGGACCGAGGGGCGACGACCAACAGCTTTTTAGGTGGTTTCTCTTTCGCAGGCGGTCACGTTGCCGCTGGCGGTCTCGGCGGCGGCCTCGCTGCGTCACCCGGCACGGGGATTGCGGTTGAGGCATCGGTTGGCGCCGAGGGCAACGCCGGCGGATTCAGCTATGGCATCAACACAACGACGATCGGCGTAGCGATCTGGGACACGATCAACTATAAGTGCGGCTACTGTCTGTTTAATTATCCCCCCCAGGACGTCCTGGTTCCGGTGGCTCACTCCTCCGACCCCAATGGAAAACTGACCGGCGGCGTGGGAACCCAGGGGTACATTCCACCCAATCTCGGGATTCCCTATACCATCTATTTCGAGAACCAGTCCACGGCCACTGCTCCCGCGCAGAAGGTCGTGGTGACCGACCAGCTCAGTTCCAGCCTGGATTGGTCGGCATTGCAGCTCAATCAGGTTGAGTTCAACAATGTGAGCGTCAGCGTACCGGCCGGTTTGCAGAATTATTCCACTCAGGTGAACGTGTCCACCGACCCCAATCCGGTAAACGTAACAGTAGCGTTCAACAACGGCACGGGTCTTCTGACCTGGACGATGCAGTCCGTAGATCCGGTGACCGGCGGGAGCCCTGCAAATCCGCTTGCCGGTTTCCTGCCTCCGAATAATTCGGGCAATCAGGGGACTGGTTTTGTGACCTTCTCCGTGAATCCGAAGCCCGGCTTGGCAAACGGCGCGACGATTGCGAATCAAGGCAGCATCGTCTTCGACCAGAACGGAGCGATCGCGACGAATACGGTGACCAATACCATCGACAGCACGGTTCCGGTTAGTGTGGTGAACGCTCTTCCGGCAACGAGCGCCTCAGTCGCGTTCCCGGTAAGCTGGAGCGGTAGCGATCCGGGCGGCTCGGGTATCGCGGCATACAATATCTTCGCGGCGGTCGACGGCGGCTCCTATGCCACCTGGCTGACGAACTCCACGGCAACATCGGCGACGTACACCGGGCTCGCGGGTCATCAGTATTCGTTCTACAGCCTTGCGGTGAATAGCGTCGGAACTCTGCAGACCACGCCGGGGCCTGCGCAATCGACGACCATATCCGCGTCGGCCGCGCCCGGCGTTTGCGATATCGACAACGACGGAGTGGTAACGATCACCGATATTCAAGCGGTCATCAATCAGGCGCTCGGCGCCGCTCTGTCGGGCAACGACCTCAATCAGGACGGCGTGGTGAACGTGATCGATGTACAGATCGTGATGAACGCGACGTTGAATCTCGGGTGCACGCAATGAGGTGGACACTGAAGGACTGCGTGACTCGCAATCTGCGTGGCCACCGCATTCACCACCCGGTCGCCATGCCGATGGTTGGCGGGGGCGATGTGCCGCTTGGCTGATCGATCAACGGAGAGAGTGGCGCTTGCTGGTGTCGCCGGCGCGGTAAAGGCCAGGTTGACGCAACATGGACTGCGTGACGATACCGGTCTGCGGCCCCGTATCACCGAAATCCAGCGCTGCGTGTTCATTCCGAGACCTGTAGAATTGAGTTATGGAAAAGACGATTCGCCTCTTCAGCGGGTATGCGGCAGCCGAAGCAGCGGATATCGATGAGGATCTTGCGATGACGCCAGAGCAACGGGTGGCCATCGTTTTTGAACTCCAGGCGAGGATGTACCCCGATGCAGCTCAGCAAGGATTTGCGCGAGTTTATCGAATTACTCAACGCCAACGGGGCTGAGTACGTCGTTGTCGGAGGACTTGCTGTAGCCTGGCACGGGCACCCGCGATTTACGGCTGACATTGACTTCCTGATACGCCCGGGGCGTACGAACGCAGAAATTATCGTCAAAACTCTTCGCGATTTCGGCTTCCCCGGCTTGGGGATCACTGCCGAGGATCTGTGCCAGCCCGACCAAATCGTTCAGCTTGGCGTGAAACCGAACCGGATTGACGTTCTCACGTCCATCGCGGGCGTTTCATTCGAGGAGGCTTGGGCTACACGGGTAGCCGGGTCGCTCGATTCAATTCCAGTCTCGTTCATCGGGCGTGAGGAACTAATTCGCAACAAAGAGGCCGCCGGCAGGCCGCAAGGCTTGGCGGATGCAAACGCTCTTCGGAAGCAGCGCCGATGAGTGGATCGCCTGCCTGAGAAGCTGTAGCTGGCGTCCCGAATCATTGCGAGTTGGAACCAGCTTACTGTGTGGCTGCAACAGTTGGACGCGCTGCGGCAATACCTCGCATCTCACGGCTAGATCGAATCACCCTTCGCGAGTTGTCCCCGAAGTAGAAAAGTCTTCGGATAAGGTCCTTTGCCGCAAATCCTAAATGAGCCGAAATCCTTATACCAATCGCCCTCTGGCACATTGGGAGCAGACTCCACCCACAGGCGAAGTTGATTTAGGTCTTCTAAAGTGATTGATCGATCACGCATTCGGTCGATCCGATGTTGGCGTACCCCGGCGGGCAGATGGTCCCAAGTCTCGATTTTGGGCATCAGCCGCCAAACACCATGCGTCCCAGTTCATCCCCCAGCCGCCTGACGTCTTCGGGATCGGTCGCGCCGCGAAATCGCTCAGCAAGTTCGAAGAACTGCTGCTGTTTTCGCGCCTGCGCCTCCATTCCATCCTCGATGAGCTCCACAAGCAACCGGTTCGCGCTGAGTCGGCGTGTTTTGGCCATGGAGCGAACCCGCGCCGCGACAGCAGCAGGAAGGCTGATACTCTGACGAATGGTTTTGCTTGCCGCCCTCATAGCACCATTATGCACCACAATGGTGGCGTCCCTAATCATTGCGAGTTGGAACCCCCTCCTGGAATGGTTGAAAGGGCTCGAAACGCTGCGGGAGTGCGTACGGCGACCTGCGCCCTTGATTCGGTGAGACCGAATGCGGCAGACGGCTTGGCGGCTAACGAACTTCGACGATCCGCTCGCCCGCCTCTATGCGCTCCACCAGCCGGTCCCACATGCGGTCGAAGGCATCCAGGAGGCGTTGCTTGCGGCAATTCCCAATTCTGACCCAGGCGAGGCCCGCCGCGGCGGATGTTCGCAGAATGAGGTGCAGAAAATCCTCGTCTTTGCTGACGAGGATGTAACCCTCCGCCTCGGCGTACCGGAATATTTCTATATCGGAAGCCTGTGACAACCCAATATCGAGTACGTGCTTCGCGTGGCAACCTCGGGATTCGATAAATCGAGCAAGCGCAGCCGGCAGTTGATTATCCACCAGGAACTTCACGACGCCTTCAGGATTGCATGGTCGGACTGGCGAGCCGCGTACTCAATTGCGGCGTAAATGTCCTCGCGTTCCAGGAAAGGGTAGTCGGCGAGAATCTCTTCGAATGTCGCACCCGCTGCCAGCAGGTCCAGAACATCGGCGACACGTATACGGTATCCACGAATACACGGGCGCCCGCCACACTTGCCTTCTTCAACGGTGATTCGCTTCAGTCGTTCCGGGTCCAATGGTCGCTCCTAAGCGATTGTACCGGTTTTGGCTGAGAGCAGTGGCGTCCGCAGAGTACCCCAGCCTTCAATCGACGATCGTTTAGCGAGCTGTCCCCTGAGTAGAAAGGTCTTCGGGTAGGGTCCTTGGCCGCAAATCTTGAAGGAGCCAAAATCCCTGTAGCAATCGCCATCCGGCACAACAGGACCGGACTCCACCCATAGGCGAAGTTGATTTAGGTCTTCTAAAGGGATGGATCGATCACGCATTCGGTCGATCCGATGTTGGCGTACCCCGGCGGCCAGATGATCCCAGGTCTCGATCTTGGGCATCAGCCGCCGAATACCATGCGTCCCAGTTCATCCCCCAGCCGCTTGGCGTCTTCGGGATCGGTCGCGCCGCGAAAGCGCTCAGCAAGTTGGAAGAACTGCTGCTGTTTTCGCGCCTGCGCCTCCATTCCATCCTCGATGAGTTCCACAAGCAACCGGTTCGCGCTGAGTCGGCGTGTTTTGGCCATGGAGCGAACCCGCGCCGCGACAGCAGCAGGAAGGCTGATACTCTGACGAATGGTTTTGCTTGCCGCCCTCATAGCACCATTATGCACCAAAATGGTGGCGTCCCCAGGGGGATTCGAACCCCCGTTACCGCCGTGAAAGGGCGATGTCCTAGGCCGGGCTAGACGATGGGGACTGGCGGGCCGCTGGAAGGTGTACTTTCCTACTGTAGCTTTCTGCCGCCAGCTCCGTCAACTCGCCCCCCGGACGCTACGCTCCCGCCTCATCCTCCGGCGCCACCTTGTGCTTGGCCTTCTTCCGCCGCGATTTCGGCTGAATGGTCTTCTCCGCCGGAATCCGGCCCACCCGCTCGCGCGCGATCGCCTTCACTTCCTTGCCCAGGTCAAAGCTCTTTTTCTTGCGCGCCAAGCAGACCTCCTACCGCCTCGGCCAGCGCGTGGGGCGTGAACGGCTTCAGCAGGAACGCCACCCTACCCGGCGCTTTCGCCGCCAGACCGCTGATATCCACCAGATACCCGCTGGCGCTCAGAATGCACATTGCCGGATTCGCCTGGAGCATGCGCGTGGCCAGTTCCTCCATCGTCATCCCCGGCATACTGCCGTCCAGCACCGCGATGTCGAAGGCGGCGGGGTCGGCCTCCACCAGCGCCCAGGCTTGATCGGTGCCGTCCGCGGTGGTCACGGTGTATCCCTTGCGGCCCAGAAACAAGCTCATCATGCGGAGCAGCGGGGGTTCGTCGTCTACGATCAGAATGCGTCTGACGGTTCGGTCCATTGTAAGAATTGTAAGATCGACTATGAAGTTCTATACGGACTATCTCACATTTAAGACTACCAAGCATAGAGAATACCTGAACATCACCCCGCAGGTGGAAACCGCCCTGCAGAAAGGCGGCATCCAGGAGGGCATGATTCTGGTCTCCGCCATGCACATCACCGCCGGCGTCTGGGTCAACGATGCGGAGGACGGCCTGCTCGCCGACATCGACGAGTGGCTCGAACAACTCGCCCCGTTCCGCCGGGACTACCGCCATCATCGCACCGGCGAGACCAACGGCGATTCCCACTTGAAAAGTCTGCTGGTCCACCACGAGGTGGTCGTGCCCGTCACCAAGGGCAAGCTCGATTTCGGCCCGTGGCAGCAGGTCTATTACGCCGAATTCGACGGACAGCGCAACAAACGCGTCATCATTAAAGTCATGGGCGAATGAAAGGAACCGGCCCGCCGGGGCATTCCCGCCTGGAGACATCATGCGAAACGTTCTGTTTTTTGTAGTCCTCATCGCTTCGGCGGCTGCGGCCGACCTTCCCGTAAAAGAAGTGGTCCTCTATAAGCACGGTGTGGGCTTCTTCGAACGATCCGGTACCCTGGCGCCGGGCGAATCGGCACGCCTCGATTTCAATGCGTCCGACATGAACGACGTGCTGAAGTCCCTCACCCTCATCGATTCGAGCGGCGCCAAAATCGCCGGTCTGCGCTACGATTCCATGGACCTGCTGAGTCACAAGCTGGCCGATTTCCCTTTCCAGATCCAGGGCGGCCAATCGCTGGCGGCGATGTTCGATCAGCTTAAAGGCGCGCGCGTGGAAGTGCGGCTCGGCACCGACACGGTGGCGGGCATCATCGTCACCGGCCGTGAACTGGCGGCCACCGACAAGCAGCCGGAGCGTGAATTCCTCACCCTGATGCTCGATTCCGGCGACCTGCGCACAGTCGACCTCGGCGCTGCCAGCAGCATCCGCTTCCCCGATGCGAAACTGCAGGCGCAGTTCAAGGATTACCTGTCGGCGGTCGCAGCGGCGCGGTCCAAGGACAAGCGCAGCGTCTATATCGATTCGAGCGACGCCAAAGAGCGGCAGTTGGTGGCCAGCTACACCATCCCCACCGCGGTATGGAAATCGAGTTACCGCCTGATTTTCGGCGAGAAGGGCCAGCCGACTCTCGAAGGCTGGGCGATCGTCGACAACACCACCGGCGAGGATTGGACCAAGGTGCAGCTCTCGCTGGTGTCCGGCCGGCCGATCTCGTTCGTGAGCCAGTTGTACGCGCCGAAGTACGTGAATCGTCCGTCGGCGGAGTTGGCTGAAGATCCGGCGGCGCGTCCCGTCGTGCATGACGAAGGGTTCTCAGTCAACGGCCCGGCGGCCAGGGACCGGTTTGAGGGCGGCGCTCTGAACGGTCGAGCGATGAAATCGATGGCGGCGCTCGCTCCCGCTCCCATGGCCGCGCCTGCCGCGTCGGGGGACGCTTTTGACCGCACCTCGGAAGCGCGACTGGGGCCCAGCACCATCGTCACGAGTTCCTCCACCGGAGAACTCGGCGAACTTTTCGAATATCGCATCGCGCAGCCCGTCACCATCCGCCGCGACGAATCCGCCATGCTGCCGTTCCTCCAGCAGGCCATCGATTCGCGCAAACTGCTGATCTATTCCGACCACAGCTCGCAGCACCCCACCAACGCGGCCGAGCTGACCAACTCCACCGGCAAGACCCTCGACGGCGGACCGATCACGGTCTACGATGGCGGCGTTTACGGCGGGGAAGCGCTCATGGAAACCCTGAAGGCCGGCGACAAGCGCCTCATCAGCTATGCCGTCGACCTAGGCACGCGCATTACCGAAGCCTTCGGTAGCAAGTCCGCCGTGGTGCGTGAAATCCATGTCAATCGCGGCATGCTCACCGTGAAATCGGCACAGGAAGAGACGCGCACCTATACCATCCGCAATGTCGACCAGAAGGCCAAGACGCTGATCGTCGAGCATCCTCTGCGCCAGGGCTACACGCTGCTCAACCAGAAGCCTTCGGAGAAGACGGCCACCGCTTACCGCTTCGAGATCACGCTGGCGGCCGGCGCCTCGCAGGAGTTTCCGGTGCATGAGGAGCGCGTCTTCGACAACGTTTACCAGTTGACCAACGTCACGCCCGATTTCCTGCTGTCCTACATTCAGAACCGCACCCTCAGCGACGCCGGGCGCCGTCAATTGCAGCGCGTGGCCGACCAGAAATCGCAGATCGCCGAGAACGACCGGGCGCTCGCCGTGGCCGCCAATCAGATCCGCGACCTGACCAACGACGAAGACCGCATCCGCCAGAACATCAACAGCCTGAACAATGTAAGCAGCCAGCAGCAGCTTGTGCAGAGCTACGCCAAAGAGCTCGACCAGCATGAGCAGAAACTGGCCGCGCTGCGCGACAGCCAGGCCGAGCTGAACCGGAAGCGGGCCGCGCTACAATCGGAGCTGGATAAATCGATCGACGGCCTCACCTTTTGACGACGCTCGCACTGATCGGGTATGGCAACGTGGGGCGCGCGCTGGCGCGCCTCCTTCGGCAAAAGCGCCGGCAATTTCCCTTTTCCATTACCGGTATTCACACACTCCGCCACGGTACCGCGATCGATCCTAAGGGACTGCCGGAAGATCCGCCGATGGGGCCACGCGCGGAATCCGTGGAGGCATTCCTCGATGCCGCCCGCGCGCAGGTGGCGGTGGAACTGACCACGCTCAATCCATCGACCGGCGAACCGGCCATCGCCCACATTCGCGCCGCGTTCGCCCGCGGCATGCACGTGGTGACTGCCAACAAAGGCCCGATCGCGCATTGCTATGCCGAACTGCGCGATGAAGCGGCGCGGTCGGGCGTGGGCTTCCGTTTCGAATCGGCGGTGATGGATGGCGCGCCGGTGTTCAATCTCTGGCGCCACACTATGCCGGGAGTGAACGTGTTGGGGTTCGCCGGCGCGCTGAATTCCACCTCCAAAGTGGTGATTGAGACGATGGAGCGCGGCGGATCGTTCGCCGAAGGGCTGGCGGAAGCGCGCCGCCTGGGGATCACCGAAGCCGACGGGACCTTCGATATCGAAGGCTGGGATTCCGCCGCCAAGACGGCCGCGCTGGCCAACGTCCTGATGGACGCGCGCACCACTCCGCAGCAGGTCTCCACGCGCGGAATCTCCCGCCTCACGCCTGAGGGAGTGCAGGAGCTGAATCGCAAAGGCAAGACCGTACGGCTGATCAGCCGCGGAAAGCGCACCGGCTCCCGCCTGGCGCTGCGCGTGCGCGCCGAAGTGCTGGACCGCGCCGATATCCTGGCGTGCACGCCCGGTACGTCGAATATCATTCTGTTCGACACCGACCTGATGGGCACGTTCGGCACGGTGGCGCTCGATCCCCAGGTGGAGCAGACAGCCTACGGCGTATTCAGCGACCTGGTGGAAGTGGCGGCGCTCCAGCCGGGGCGCAGTCATTCGTACATTTCGGGATAGCCCGCGCGCATCTCGGCCGCCTGCCCGCGCGCCGCTTCAATCTGAATCAGCGGACCCTTCCCCATGCCCGGGCAGTATTTCGCCGTCTTCAGCCATTCCCTGCGGCTGTCGAGCAGTTCCGGCCAGTAGGGGAAAATGCGGCACTGCGTCGGCTTGGCGGGATGGATGGAGCAACCTCCATCGCGCAGAAAGCTGCATTGCGAATCGCGCGGCACGCGCAGGCGGCGCCGCTTGCCGGTGCGATATACGTGGCGCCTCTCAAAGGCAGCGGCCGTCATTCCCAGGAATTTCGCCGCCCGCGGGATGTCTTCCTCTGTCAGGTAGACGAACCCCTTCTGCTCGCAACAGGCGGTGCAGCCCGGCTGGCACTCGAAACGCAGACCTTGCGCCATGGTCCATTATGGACCCACCGCGCACATGGCGGCCTGCGGCCTTTTTCGAACGTTACTTATGTATCTTTCTGTGATATATTTCCGGTGACAATTCCTGGGGGTGCGTGTATGTCGAACGTACGGGATATCGTCGGGAATCGCGTCCTCTTCTCTGTGCAGGAGTACGAAACGGTAGCCGGTGTCGCGCGTCAGATGGCGGACTTCCACGTGGGCGCCATTCTGGTGATGGCCCACGGGCAGTTGCGGGGTGTCTTCAGCGAACGCGACCTGATGCTGCGGGTGGTGCTCCAACGCCTCGATCCGGAAAGCACGCCGGTGCGGACGGTGATGACCACCGCTGTCGCGACCATCGAGGAGGCCGCCACGGCCGAAGAGGCAATGGAAGCCATGCACCGTCATAACTGCCGGCATCTGCCGGTGAGCCGGTCGGGGAGCGTCGTCGGGTTCCTTTCGATGCGCGACCTGATGGACTTCCAGTTGGCGCGGCAGACGGAGGAACTGCACCACATGAAGGCCTACATTCACGGCGCGTAGCCTCAAGCTGTGCCGCCGCGACCATCTCCCATCGCGCTCCGCTGGCCGAGGTTAGTTAGGAAGGGGAAGCAACGCACAGGGCTTCCTCCGGAGACCGCAGGCGGGCGCTGGCGCACGCGACTGCCGGTCTCAGGGGCGCCGGTTGCCCGGGTAGGTCTTGCTGAAGTTGTTCCGCGTATTGGTCACCGTGAACGTCCCATCGGAGTGCGCCGAGACCTTAATCCAATATGCCGGCCCGGAATTGTGTCCGGCGTGGCTGCCGGGGCCACCCAGCGGCGCCTTGGTCAGAATACTAGCCACCACCTCGGGATCTTCGGGGTTGGCGATGAATACTCCGGGCGTGTTCCACTCCAGGCCGGCGGCGTACGCCCAGTGAAGCTGCCATACGTTCTCCAGTCCGGGCGATGTGTATAGCATTTGCATGGTCTGCACCGCTCCGCCTTTGCGCAGCGAATTGTGCATCACCGCAACCTCCGGGGCGAGCCCGTGCACCAGCGCCGGCGATCCCGACTGATCGATGCCGTGGTGCGAGGTAAGATACAGGTCCACCTTGCCGATGGGATTGTTGGGACACATCAGCTTCTCCTCGGCGTTCCAGGTGTAATCGCCTAGATTGACGCTGCGGAATCTGCCGAACGTATAGACCACTCCGACCGACTGCGGATTCTCGGGATCGACGTGCGATTCGTCGCGCGGCTTGAAATCGGCGCAGGCGGGGTTGGGCTGGCCGCCGCCGGGCAGAGGAGTCTCGATCACCTGGCCGGCCGACGTGACTACGGTGACGTCCACGCCTGCCAAGGGAATCTTATCGCCCGGTTTGACCACCGTATGTTTGGCGGATTTATAAAGCTCGGCGTACGTCTTCTGGAAATCGGGGACCTGCTCGTGCGCTTCTACCGTGGGCCCGTGATCGATGTAGTGTTTGATGGCGATACGCTTGGCGAGTTCGGAGAGTCCGCCCACGTGATCGACGTGATAGTGCGTGAGAATCAAGTGGTCGATCTGCTTCACACCGGCGGCATGGATCGCCTCCATGATGCGGTCGGTGTCACGTCCGCCCGGATTGCCGGTGTCTTCGAGCAGCGACTCGCCCGAAGGCGAGACATACAGCACGGCATGGCCGCCCTCGGTATCGATGACATACATGTCGAACGTTTTGGATGGCTGACTTTGCGCGCTCGCGACCGCCGAAACCAGCGCCAGCCCCAACGTCAACGGAAGAATTCGCAGCATGCTTCGGATGCTATCACCTACTCCACCGTGGCGTCGAGCGAGCCGTGTGTCAGGCGCACGTGAATGCGCGAGGCCGCGGGCGCAGCCTCCGCATCTTTCAGAATACCGGCCTGGTTCGACACGATGGCGTAGCCACGCTCCAGAATGCGCAGCGGGCTCAATTGCGAGAGCTTGGCGGAGAGCTGATCCAGGCGGCTGCGCTGGCGCCCAAGGCGCAGCCGCATGGCCTGCGCGGCGCGCACATCGGACGCTTCCAGGCGGCGCGCGGCGGAAGCCAGCCGGGGGCGCACATCGAAGCGGCGCAGACGCTCTTCCAGGGCGCGCCGCGCGCGCTGCCGCGAATCGATGGCCAGCCGCATGCGTTCGCGCAGACGATACTCGTGCTCGTCGACGCGCTGCAGTCCGCGGCCCACACGGCGGTGCAGCACGCCGAGGGCGCGCTCCACGCCCTGGCTGCGCAGGCGGCGCTCCAGCATCGCCAGGCGGTAGCGCATCGCCTGTACGGCTTTCGAGCGGCAGCCGGCGATCCGGTCGAGCAGTTCGTCGCGCGTGCAGATGGCCATTTCGGCGGCGGCCGAAGGAGTGGGCGCGCGCAGGTCGGCCACGAAATCGGCGATTGTGACGTCGGTCTCGTGCCCCACCGCGGAGATCACCGGCACGGAACAGGCAGCGATCGCGCGGGCGACGGCTTCCTCGTTGAACGTCCACAGATCTTCCAGCGAGCCTCCGCCGCGGCCCACGATAATCAAATCGGGCCACCCCGACCGGCTGAACCACTGGATGGCGCGGCAGACCTCTTCCACCGAGCCTTCGCCCTGCACCTGCGCGGGGAAGATGCGAATGTGCAGTCCCGGAAAACGGCGCGCCAGAATCTGCACCATGTCGGCGACGGCCGCGCCGCGCGGCGAGGTCACGATTCCGATGCGGCCGGGAAATCGCGGCAGCGGGCGCTTGCGGTCCTGTGCGAACAGCCCCTCGGCAGCCAGCTTCCTCTTGAGCTGCTCGAATGCCAGTTGCAGCGCTCCCAGTCCCTGCGGCTCGAGCACTTCCACCAGCAACTGGTATTCGCCGCGCGCCTCATAGACATCGATGCGGCCGCGCGCCACTACCGCCAGCCCATCCTGTGGACGAAATTTCCAATACCGGTGCGAAGAGCGGAAGGCCACGCACTTGATGATGGATTCGCGTTCCTTCAGCGTGAAGTAGTAGTGGCCGCTGGCGGCGAGTTTCAGTCCGGAGATCTCGCCGGAGACCGAGAGATCGCCGAATTCCTGGTCAAGCACACCGCGAATGGCGGCATTCAGTTCGCTGACGGAAAAGATGCGGCGCTGCGGGAAAGGATCGAACTCGAGTGCGAATTGCTCCAAGCAGCTATGGTAACGCGCGGGACCACTCGGGAATGTGTGAACCGGACAAGCTGAAGCATGTCCTACCGAGTGAATTCGCGCCGAAATCTGCCTATAGGAATTTCGCGAGCTTGAGCGCCTTGCGCGCGGTAGTACTCAGCGGGATCTCCGCCAGCCCGGCAGCCGTGAACCAGCGGAAGTTCGACTCGGTGGCGCGCGCCGCCGCCGAACGCACCGTAAACGTGTAGCGATGATGAGTGATGGTGTGGCGGAACTCGCCCCAGATCTTGCCCAGGCGGGCGGCGGGGAGTTCTTCCGGCGCGGGCAGTTCCCAAAATCCCGCCATGCGGCGCGCGGAGGGCTCCCGCTGGCGCAGCAGCACGCGTCCGCCGCGGCGTACCAGCAGGAGTACGGCGGCGATCGCCACCGGCTCGGTCTTCCGCAATTTCACCGGCAATTGCTTCACCGTGCCGGCCTGCAGGGCACGGCACTTCTTGGCCAGCGGACACGCGCTGCACGCGGGATTTGCCGGCAGACAGACCGTCGCACCCAGTTCCATCAGCGCCTGATTAAAAATGCCGGGCGCGCTGCCGCCCATCCACTCCTGGACAACGGCGCGAAAGCGTTCGCGCGTGCGTGGCGCGGCGATATCGGCGGAATCGTTCAGAATGCGCGCCGTCACGCGTAAGACATTGCCGTCCACCACCGCGTGCGGCAATCCGAAGGCAATGCTGGCCACTGCGGCGGCGGTATAGTCCCCAACACCGGGCAGTTCGCGGATAGCGGCATACTGGCGCGGGAATCCGCCGCTGGCCGCCGCCTGTTGCGCGGCGCGCCGCAGATTGCGGGCGCGCGAATAGTACCCCAGGCCCGCCCACAACGAGAGCACCTCGTCCTCCGCCGCCGCAGCGAGCGTTTCCAGCGTTGGGAAGCGATCGAGGAAGCGTTGGTAGTAGGGGGTCACGGCCTGCGCGCGCGTCTGCTGCAGCATGATCTCCGACACCCAAATGCGGTAAGGATCGCCGGTACGCCGCCAGGGAAGGTCGCGATGGCCGCGGAGGTACCAGTCGACCAGGAGCTTCACTCCAGGACCCGCAGCCACTCGGCGACCACGGCAAAATCCTCCGGCTCCACGTCCCACGCCTCGAATTCCGGATTCAGCGGCTCCAGGCGGATACGATCGTGACGCCACTCGTCCTCTCCAGTGGCGATTTTGGTGCTGGTATATTTCTTGACCGTATAGCGCGCACTGTCGTCGGTGGCGCCGAAACGCTGGATGAGCAGAATTTTGTTCTGGCGCGAGCCCACGGGATGGAAGCGGAAGAGATTGAGGCTGCCATCGGGTATGCGAGGCTCCATGGAGCGCCCCACCACATGCGCCACAAAGACGCCGGGATCGAGCCGCATGCCCTCCGGCACGCGCACCCAGTCTTCCGCGGCGGATTCCATTTCTTCGCCCAGACCGCCGGCCGCGGCACGCAGGCTGTAGAGCGGAACGTGGGTACGGAAGGGCTCGACGCCGATCTTTTCCACGTGGCCATCGAACAGGCGGTCCGCCACCCGCGAGAAGGCATCGACTTCGACAGTCTGCCGCTCGCTTACACGCAGCACACCCGAGAGCGAATCCTCCAGCGATTCCAGATAGGCCGCGGCGCCGGACTCCGCGGCCCGCGCACGTATATCTTCGTCCAAAGCCTGCAGCACTTCGATGTCGTCGGGGTCGGCCAGATCGTCGTAAGAAGCGCGCATGCGCAACCACAGGCGGCCGGATGCGGGGTCGAAGAGGTACACCCCGATGGGACGCGCCGGGCGCCCGGGCAGGTGGGCTTCCAGGAGCACATAGGTGCCCATCCGCCGCGCATTGATGGACGTGACACTGGCCGTCAATAGAGAGTCCGTTCTTATCCTATTCTACTCATCGGCACAAGTTTCGAAATATTGATTTCGAAATATTGAATTCGATACCCTCAGAAGCCGAGGCGCCCCAGCCAGCCGCTTTTCGGAACGAAGCCATCGAGCAGCCAGAGGTTGTCCTTGAAGCGGCCGATGGCGAACGTCATGCTCTTGCCGTCGGGCGCCAGACTGAAGCGAGTCGCCGGATTGAGACTGCTGGTGGGACGATATTCCCCGTCGAGAGTTGCGACAACCTTCTCGGCGCCGGAGGCGATATCCACCGTAAAGAACGTCTCGCCGTGGTCGGCCGGCCGCAAGCCGTAGAGTAATTTACCGTCGGGAGAGAAGGCGTAACCGTCAGGGTGATGGTTGCCGATGGAGCGGACCGTCTTGCCGTCGGGCGAGTACAGATTCTCCCCCAGAAGGATCCAGTTGCCGTCCGGCGACCACACCGGCACCGCATCGTTGTCGTACTCCACCTGTGCTTTAATTGGCGTCGGTGCCGCCTGGCCGGTGGTCTTGACGGTTTGCAGGTTGATCTTGCCCTCCAGGAACGACACGTAAGCATACTGGCTTCCATCGTCCGACCACGAGCCGGGAAACTCCGCCGATGCGCGGTCACTGGTGAGCGGCACCGGCGAACCGCCGGCGACGGCAGAGATCCAAAGCCTCTGCTCGCCGCTCAGATCGGACTTGCAGTAGATCGCCCGGTCGCCTTCCGGCGAAAGCGCGGGCCCCATGAACCATTGCACGGAAGCACCGGGAAAATCGCGCGCGGTCACCAGCGGCCGGTCGTTGGCGTCGGGCGTGTGCAGCCAGATTTCCTGCGGGCCGTTGCGGTCCGTAATATAAGCGAGCAAAGGCTTGTGGGCGGCCCAGGCGGGCATCAGTTCGTCGCGCTCGGTAGCGATGAGCGGATGGACCGCTCCGGTCGCCAGATCCATCGAGACAATATCGTAGCTGCCGGTACCTTCGCGAAAAACGATGCGCCGGCCGTCGGGAGATACAGCCGGACCGGACAGGTAAGTCGTGCCGCTGGTGAGCGCGTGGAACTCGCCCGATACCGTATCGGCCAGCCACAGTTGCTCCGCGTCCTCAGAGGTACGCGACATTGCGAAAACTACGCGGCGCGAGTCGGACATCCAGGCAAAGGCCGGCGTACCGCCTGCCGAGGGCAGCCTCGGGAGCACCATGTGGGGCGGCTTCGAGGGATTAGGCGGATAAGGCAGGATCCACGCTTCCTCGCGATGCCGGCCGCCGTTCATGGTCAACAGCATCTGTTTGCCGTCGGGTGCGAATTGCAGCTTGGGTGCGTTGTAGAGGTCTTTGGTGGCGAACGGATCGGGCAGATAGCGTTTGGGCGCGGCGGTGAGCGGGGAAGCGATCCAGACGCCGTAGCGCCCGTCATCGCCGGGATAAAAATATGCCACCGACCGGTTATCGGGGGAGATGGCGGTAAGACGCGTGGGCGGCTTGTTGGGCACGGCGATTTGCGGCTCTCCGCCCACCGTGGCGACCGACCAGATGGCCGCCGGTTCGCGGTCGATATCGAGCAGCAGCCGATTGCTGTCGGGCGCCCAGGCGATGGGCACGGCATTCTCCGGCGTATGCGTCACCTGCACCGGAGTGGCGGCGTCCAGGTAGCGGATATAAGTTTCGAACGGGCCTTCGGCGCCGCGTGCGGCGTAGGCGACAGCCTTCCCATCGGGCGACCAGAGGGCGCTCCGCTGTCCGCCGGGCGCGAACGAAAAGGGAGTGAAGCGATAGGCCGATTGGTCCGGCATGGCGGGGCCGGAGTGCAGCAGGTGAATTGCGATTACCACCGTCAACCCGGCTAGGAAAGCCGCCGCAAGCCGCCAGGGGTCGCCGCGCCGCGCCACCGTCTCCGGGGCCGCCGCGATCGGCAAGGCGGGACGCAGGACACTCGCCTCCGATGCATGGTCGCGTAGACTGCGCAGACTCTGGAAAAGATCGCGCGAGGATTCGAAGCGGTCGGCGGGATCTTTGGCGAGGCAGCGGTCGATCACCCAGCGGAGCGGCGCGGGAATGTTCTGCTGGATGGGCGGCGCATCTTCGCCGATAATGGCGGACATGGTCTGGACCGATTCGGCGCGTTCGAAAGCGCGCTTCCCGGCCGCCATTTCGTAAAGAATCAGGCCGAAGGAAAACTGGTCGGACCGGTAATCGGTGGGCGCGCCGCGAGCCTGCTCGGGGCTCATGTAATTCACGGTGCCGAGGATCATGCCGGGCTGGGTATTGCCCACCATCTGGGTGGCGTCCGGGTCGCTCGAGATTTCGGTCTGCTTGGCGAGCCCGAAATCGAGAATGCGGACGCGCCCGTCCGTTCCCACCATGATGTTGAGCGGCTTCAGGTCGCGATGGGTGATGCGCGCGGCGTGGGCGGCGGCCATTCCATCGGCGATCTGGACGGCGATGTCGAGCAGTTTGCGCACCGCCAGCGGGCCGCGTTCGAGCAGCGCGGCAAGCGTCTCGCCGGCCACGAATTCGGTGACGAGGAAGGCCACGCCGTCTTCATTGCCGATGTCGTAGAGGCCCAGGATATTGGGATGGTTGAGCGCGGCCACGGCGCGGGCTTCCTGTTCGAAGCGGGCGCGCCGGCCGGGATCGGCCGCCACGTCGGCGGGCAGAATCTTGATAGCTACCTCGCGTCCTAAACGCGGGTCGCGGGCGCGATAGACTTCGCCCATCGCCCCGGCGCCCAGCCGGGACACGATTTCATAAGGCCCCAGACGGGTCAACGGTGCTCGCGACATCTCTCCGGCCAGCATATCGCAGAACAGCGCCGGCCCGGAGGCTATGCCCCGCCCGTCGCAAACACTGCGGCGAGGCGGCCCCGGGCAAGTCGCAGTGGCAAAGTCAGCTATTCGTGCGTCGCTTCGCCGCGCGGATACTCGATCGCCGATTGCAGTTCGAGCGTCCGCACCGGACGGGCCAGGGAGTGGGGATGAAGGCCGAGAATCGCCGCCGCGCGCCCTCGCAAACATGCCGGCCCCAACGCAGGTAGCAGGGGCAGCGCGAAGTTTGAACGGGACTATTCGTGCGCCGCTTCGCCGCCCAGATGCTCGATCGCCGATTGCAGTTCGAGCGTCCGCACCAGGCGGGCCAGGGAGTGGGGATGAAGGCCGAGAATGGCCGCCGCGCGCCCGTGGCTTCCTCCCTGCCGGTAGGCCTTCAACACCAGTTCGCGCCGGCATTCGTAGACCTCGCGGTGATAGCGCGGAACCAGATCGTCGGGCGCGTCGCGCGCGGGCAGCACGGACTCCGGAAGATCCTCCGGCAGAATGCCTTCGGTAGAGCCGGCAGCCACCGCGCTTTCGATGGCGCACTCCAGTTGCCGCACGTTGCCCGGCCAGTGGTAGCGCTGAAGGCAATCGCGCGCGGCGGCCGTGATGCCCAGCACGCGCCGTTTCTGGCGGGCGCTTTGCTCCACCCGGAAGTAGTTGGCGAGCAGCGGAATGTCCTCGCGCCGCTGGCGCAGCGGCGGCACTTCAACCGCCAGAACGCGCAATCGGAAGAACAAGTCGGGCCGGAATGTGCGTTCCTCCACCGCAGCGCCCAGATCCCGCGCGGTGGCGGCGATGATGCGTACGTCGGCCGCGGTCTCCGTGGCCGCACCCAGCCGCAGGAAGCGCCTCTCGGTCAGCAGGCGGAGCAGCCGGCCCTGCAGTTCGAGCGGCAGAGAGCCCACCTCATCCAGGAACAGCGTGCCGCCTTCGGCCAGTTCCAGCTTGCCTTCCTGGCGCACCACTGCGCCGGGGAAGGCGCCGCGCTCCGACCCGAACAGTTCGCGGGCCAGAAACGTCTCGCTGAGCGCCGCGCAGTTGACCGTTACGAACGGCCGGCGGGCGCGCGGCCCGCGATCGTGCAGCGCCCGCGCCGCCAGTTCCTTGCCGGTTCCCGTCTCGCCGGCAATCAGCACCGTGCCGTCGAGCGCCGCCACCTGCTCGATGAATTCCAGCACGTGGCGGATGGCGGCACTTTCGCCCACGATGGGATAACGCGGCGCCGCGGAATCGCCCGGGTGCGCTTCGCCATCCTCCAGCAGAAACACGAAAACCAAGGTGCCGACAGCGATCTGGTCGCCGTGGAACAACGGCCCCTGCTTGATGGGAATGCCGTTGACGAAGGTGCCGTTCTGGCTGTCGTGATCGGTAATGCGGAAAAGACCGGCGGAGAATTCGATGGTGCAGTGATGGCGGGAAATGCTCAGATCGGCTTGCGAAAGAGTATTCTCCGGCTTACGGCCGATAGAAAAATGACCGGTGGAAATCGCGTATGCCGCGCCTTTCAACGGTCCATCGATAGCGACAAGTTGCGGAATCACGGTCCCGCTAACGAGTATCTTATGCCGCGCGGGCGGAAACAAGAGCCCCCGTCAATCCACTACTTCTGAAGACTTGGCGAAGTACAAGCCTACCGCCCGATCTATATTGGCGCGCGTCATGCGTACGGCGCGGCCCTCGTACTCGCTGATGGCTTTCACCAGGCGATAAATATCGTTGGGATAGCAGGCGCGCAGGAACTTGTAGCCGGCGCCGGCCACCCGCTGCCGCAGGTATTCCGCGCACCCCGGCTCGCAAGGCACCTGGTGGGCCTGCGCCACGCGATGGAAAATCTGGTCGAAGACGGCGGCGCTCACGTTATCCACCAGCACCTTGGTCTGGATGCGGCGGAGGAACGCTTCGTCGGCCAGATCGTGCGGATTCATATTGGTGGAGAAGACCACCATCACTTCGAACGGCACCTGGAACTTCATGCCCGAAGAGAGAGTCAGGTAATCCACGCGGCGATCGAGCGGCACCACCCAGCGATTCAGCAGTTCCCGGGGCGCCACCATCTGCCGTCCGAAGTCGTCGACGATCAGAATGCCATTATTGGCCTTCATTTGAAACGGCGCGATGAAACAGCGAGTGGATTCATCGAGCTGCAGTTCCAGCATGGCGGATGAGAGTTCGCCGCCAACCGTGATACACGGCCGCCGGCAAACGGCCCATCGCGGGTCGAGCATTTCGTCGTTACAAGGCACCTGCTGGTGAACCACCGGGTCGAACAGCGTGACGATGTGGCCGTCCACTTCCACGCAGTAGGGCACCAGCACGGTATCGGTATAGATCCGCAGGATGCGCTCCGCGATGCTGGTCTTCCCGTTGCCCGTGCCTCCGTAAAGGAACAGGGACTGGTGGCCGATCAGAGAGGGACCGAGGTTATCGAGCAGGGTGTCGGGCAGCACCAGGTCGCTGAACGCCTGCCGCAGGCTTTCCCGGCTCAACTGGATGTGCGCGGTTTGCGATTTCACCACACTGTAATATTGCTGAATGGACACCGGTGTGGGCCCGACGTAGGCGCACACTTCGCTGCGCGCCGAGGCCAGCGACCGCCCGGCAACGGTCAGGCTGAACGAATAATCATTGCCCACCATGCCCTTCACTTCCAACAATTGCTGCTGCCGGAATTGATGAAAAATGATCTCCAGGATGGGAAACGAGAGCATCAGCTTCTGGTGCAGGGCCTCCAGCGTGCCGGTGCCATGCAGCCACAGATACCGCAGAAACAGATCGCCCACCATGGCGCGCGGAATCCCGAGATCCTCCACGCGGTCCGGCAGCATCGGCCGGCCATCGTGCGATTCTACCGGTTCAGACTCGGTTTGCAATGGGGTCATGGACTACGACACTCCGGCCGTCCTGGCGAATGGGCTTCCGACTTGAAATATAGCGGGATATGAAATCGTCGGACAATACCTCGTTAGTTAGCGCGCTTGCCTTGGCCGCGGAAGTTGCCCCTTATATACTGGTGAAACCGGGTTTCCGATGCATCGTATATTTCACCGTTCCTCCACGCGGTTTCTCTTTCTAACCGCCGCTGCAGCCTTGGCGTGGCTGGGTATCAGACTAGTTCGCTCGCAGGCGGTAGCCGCCCAATCGGCTTCCGCCGGGCCGCCCTTCGTCGAGTTCGAAAGCGGACAGGTGCGGCCGCTCGCACTATCTGCCGACGGCAACACGTTGTTCGCCGTTGATACTCCCAACGGCACGCTCGAAGTCTTCGACCTGACCGCGGGATTCCCCAGTTTCCGGTACCGTGTTCCCGTGGGCCTGGAACCGGTAGCCGTAGCAGTGCGCAGCAGCACCGAGGCGTGGGTCACCAATCTGCTCTCCGACAGTGTCAGCGTCGTCAGCCTCAGCGGCATTCCGCACGTGGTGCGCACCCTGCTGGTGGGCGATGAGCCGCGCGACGTGGTGTTCGCAGGCAGCCCCCAACGCGCCTTCATCGCCACCGCGCACCGCGGCCAGCAGCGCACCGATTCGTCGCTCGCCGGTGTGCCCGGCGCGGGCGACCCGCAATTGACCACCGCCGGAGTGCCACGCGCCGACGTATGGGTGTTCGATCCGGCGAACCTGGGAAACACCCTCGGCGGGACGCCCCTAAGCATTCTGAGTTTCTTCACTGACACGCCGCGCGCGCTCGCCGTAAGCCCCGATGGGAATACCGTCTACGTGGCAGGCTTCGAGACCGGCAACCAGACCACCACCGTGCCGGAGGGCCGCGTCTGCCCCGGTTTTCAGCCGAATACGCCCTGCACCTTGCCCGACGGCACGGTGAGCCCCGGGGGTAATCCCGGCCCTGCCACCGATTCCGCGCATGAGCCGGCTCCGGAAGTGGGACTGATCGTCAAGTACAACAATAACGACGGCCATTGGGAAGACGAACTGCATCGCGTCTGGGATGGCTCGGTGCGCTTCAATTTGCCGGATACCGACCTGTTCGCCGTCAACGCCAACACCCTTGCGCAGACCGCGGCCTACGCCCATGTGGGCACCACTCTGTTCAATATGGCCACCAATCCGGTGAGCGGAACTCTCTACGTTTCGAACACCGACGCGGTGAACGACGTGCGCTTCGAAGGCCCGGGTATCTTCGGCGGCCACACGGTGCAAGGCCACCTGGCGGAAGCGGATATCACGGTGATCTCCGGTTCCACCGTTTCGCCGCGCCATCTGAACAAGCACATCGATTATTCGGTGCTCGCCGGAACTCCGGGTTTCGACCCCAGCGCCAAGACCCACAGCCTCTCTACCCCGACCGGTATGGCGGTCTCCGCCGACGGTAAGACGCTCTACGTGGCGGCTTTCGGATCGAGCAAAATCGGCGTATTCAGCACGGCCGCGCTGGAGCAGGACACCTTCAACCCGGTAACCGCCAGCGCCAAATACATCCCGGTAAGCGGCGGCGGCGTGAGCGGGGTAGTGCTCGATCAGGCGCGAGGCCTGCTTTACGCCATGACGCGCTTCGACGACGCCGTGAAGGTGGTGAGCCTCAGCGCCCACCAGGAGATCGGCATGCGGAGCCTGCCGAATCCGGAACCGCCATCGGTGATCCACGGACGGCCGCTGCTGTACGACGCCACGCGCTTCTCCGGCAACGGCGAGGCCTCCTGCGCCAGTTGCCACATCTTCGGCGACAAGGACAACCTGGCGTGGGACCTCGGCAACCCCGACTCCGCCATTTCCACGAGCCCGATTCCCATCAATTTGAACGCGCTGTTCGGCGTGCTGGTGCAACTGGGAACCACCGGCGTCGCCACTCCGGTCAACGGCAACAACAATCTCTCCACCTTCCACCCCATGAAAGGGCCCATGACCACCCAGACCCTGCGCGGTCTGCGCAACTCCGGCGCCATGCACTGGCGGGGCGACCGTTCGGTGGGGGTATACGGTACCGCCGCCCTCGATTCGAATGTCTCATTCCTGAATTTCGCAGCGGCGTTTCAGAGTCTGGTGGGCAGCGCAACTATGCCCTCGCGGGCGCAAATGCAGCTCTTCGCCGATTTCCAGTTGCAGGTATTTCCGCCGCCCAACCCGGTGCGCAATCTGGATAATTCGATGAATGCGTCCCAGCAGCGCGGACAGGCGTTCTATATCGGACCGCGCCCTTCCGACGGAGTGAACGTGGCGGGACTCGAAAACCTGCTCGGCAGCCCGACCTCATTCACCTGTAACGGCTGCCACGCGCTGGATTCGTCCAGCGGATTCTTCGGCTCAGACGGCAACCAAAGCTTCGAGCAATTGCCACAGACAATGAAGATTCCGCAGTTGCGCAATCTCTATGACAAGGTGGGGATGTTCGGCAGCACGGCGGTGCCGTTCCTGACGGCGGCGGATAGCGGGCCCATGGGCAATCAGATTCGCGGGTTCGGCTATCTGAATGACGGTTCGGTGGATACCGTTTTCCGCTTCCTGAGCGCCGCGCCCTTCACTCCCACCGGCAACTCCGGCTTCCCGCAAACTAACGCCGACGCCACACGCCGCGACGTGGAACAGTTCCTGTTGGCTTTCGATAGCGACCTGGCTCCCATTGTCGGCCAGCAGATTACGCTTACCAGCACCGATAGCGCCGTCGCAGGTCCGCGGATCGATCTGCTCAAGGCGCGCGCCGGCGCTCCCTTCGTTTCAAAGGCGTTGAACGGCGCGGTAACGGAATGCGATCTGGTGGCGCAGGTGGCGATGAACGGCCGAATAGCAGGCTATCTGTACGATCCCCTGGCGGGCAACTTTATTCCGGATGACGGCTCGGCACGAATTTCGGATGCTACGCTACGATCTTTCGCCGCCACGCCAGGGCAGGAAGTGACCTACACGGCAGCCACTCCCGGCTCAGGCGCACGGATCGCGTTCGCACAGGATCGAACGTCCGGACCGCGACGCTCTGAAACGTCTAGCCGACGTTAGCGTTTCGGCGGCGGCGAAGCGCAAAAATGCCGGCGAGCAGGCCGGCGGCAGCCAGTCCGACCGTGCCCGGTTCGGGCACGCTGGCCGGTATCGGCGTCATATCCAGTGAGTTGAAGTAGGCAGTTGGGTCGGTTTGGGCAATGCAGGCCACCGTCTTGTTACCGGAGCCGGCGGTGCAGTTTCCCACGTCGAGGGTGAAATCGTAGGAGGACGCAGGCAATTCCATATAGCTCACAAACGACGACTCTAAGGGATCGCTGCCTCCCAGGAGAGTCGTGTCTGTAACTGTGATCACCCCGCCCAGATCGATGCCCTGAAACTGCTGATCCGCACCGTAAGAGTTCCCGTCGTAATCCCACGAATTGAGAATGTAGTCTCCAGATACGCTATCGATGCCGTCGCTCGCCGTGAACGTGCCTCCGGTGGGACCGGTAACCCCGCCGAATAGACCATATACGATATTTCCAGTGGTATTCGGGGTGTAAAAGGTCCACGTGAGCGTTCCGGTCGCCAGGGACTGCATGCCGCTATAGGTGCAGGTTCCCACGCCCGCCGTGGTGCAACCGTCGGGCAGCTTCTGCGAGCCCAGCGTGATGGTGTCTACCCCGATATTCCCGTTGAATGCCACTAAATCCGTGGTTCCGGTTAACGAAATGAAAGGGATGGCGAAAGCCGTTCCCGCAGCCAGAACCGAACCAAGCAATAATCGAATTGTGAGTTTCAAGACTTAGGCCTCCGAGCCCATACTGCTCGATTATTATGCCCCAAAACCACCCTCCCTTGCCGGGTATTTGATGGCGGCCGTACTCTTCCTTACGCTATCAATTCCGCAAAATCGCGCCGGCGGCGCGGTCGCCGCCGCCAGCCGCCATGGCCAGATTTCCGTCCAATGCGGGCGTTTCGTCATCAGCGTTCCAGAGAAGATGAATCAGGCGCGCCGCCAGATCGTGCGAACAAGTGCAATCGGCCTCGCTGACCAGTTGCTCGGGCGTCTTGCCCTGCCAGGCGAACTGTACGCGCACCGGTTCGCAGTCTTCCGTGACCCAGGTGCCATTCACGTCGGTCAATTCCAAGGGGTCGTCGCTACCGGGAATCGCCACGCGAATCCTGTTTTCGGTCCGTGCCAGAAGAAAAGCTTCCGTTTTGCTGCCGTCTGTGTAAGTGAGAATCATGCGAAGTATTGCCTCCCAGTTCAGAATGCAACTTTCGCCGCACAACTGCCAGTGCCCTCTGTACTTTAGGCGTACCGTGACGAGCCCAAACGAGAGTCCGGGGACTCTCATATCGTCGGTTATCGGGCAAGCCTGGAGCAACCGCCGGTTTTGTACTAGTGCTGACCGGTACCACTGCCCGTGATTCAGGACTACCCCGGCGGCGCGAATCATGGGATAACGCGCTTAGGGGCTTGCACCGGCAAATGAAATTTCGTCAATTCGCTTTGACTTGTGAGTGCGGGCTGACTCCCACTCGAATCCGGCAGGTGGGGCTGTCCACCGAACATCAATTGGTAATTCACTGGTGGTGCATCGGCTGCCGCAAAGCTATGTACGTGGTGAAGGACCTGGCGGAATGCTGGGAGGAATCGCCCAAGCCGGAGGATGTCGACATTGTCCCGGCGCCCGGCTACGACATCGAGCGCAAACGGCACGATACCGACTTCTTGCACGAGATGGGCATCTGCTTCCCTTCCGAGAACGACGACCGCTGACCTTTGCGATCATGTTGGGTAGTGTTTCCGGCGCGCATCATCTTGATCGTAGTAGCGGCGCTCGGCGTTGCCTGCCGTAGCGTACCGCCGCCGCCGATCGACCCGACGCTCGCGGCGTGCATTCCCGATTCGGCGACCATTCTGGCAGGCGTCCATCTGGATCGCGTGCGCAACTCCCCGCTCCGGCAGCAGTTTCCCCCGACCGCCGCAGCCTTCCTCGAATCGCTGGGCGCGACCCGCTCGGCGCTGATTGCCTCCGATGGCGCTCGCTATCTGGTGCTCGCGCACGGCGATTTTCGCGTGGCGCCGGCCGGGTCGACGCTGCTGGCGCGTGGGCTGGCTGCGGCGGGATCGCCCGATTGGCTGCACGCCGCGACGGTACGCCAAGCCGCTGGCAGGAACTGGCTGCTGCCGCACGCCGAAAACATCGCCGGGGCCGATATCTGGATGGCGGCGGCGGGTAACGCCCACTTGCCTGTGACTGGCAACGGAGAGAATCTCAACGGCCTGCTGCACGCCACCCAATACACCACCCTGACGGTCGGGCTTTCGGATCCGGTGACACTGGAACTGGTCGCCAACTGCTCCGGGGACGAGCCGGCGCGCCACCTGGAGGAGTCGGTGCGCGCGCTGGCAAATATCGGCGCCGGGGTGACTGCGCGGCAACCGGAGTTGTCAGGCCTTCTGCGGCGCATCCGGGTTACGCGCGAGGGCAGCGCGGTCCACGTGACTCTCGCGGTGCCGGCGGAGGAACTGCCGGCGGTGCTGAAGATGTTCGGCGCGGGCTAAACCCAAAGGTAACAGGGATCGCCCCCGCTGCAGCCGATCTTTTCCGCCGCCGACCCCTGGTTCAGCGAAACCTCCAGGTATCCCGAACTGCCGTTGATCGCCACCAGTTCCCCGGGCTCCGCTTCCGCATAACTGTGCACCTGGCGTCTGACCTCGGCGTTTCCCAGGGTCATGGTGCGAAATGCCGGGAAGTCCGCAGTGCGGAAGTTGGTAATCGCGTTGCCGAAGTGATCCACTTTCAGAATCTCGCCTGTCCACCGTCCGTCGCCCGTTTTTCGCGGACTCTCGAACGAACGGCGAATATAGTTATCGATGGACTCGCCAATCTGCGCAGGCTCGACGCCGGTGGCTAAGTGCGCCGCCACAGGAGCGAACAGATCCCGGCCATGGAAAGTGTGGCTCAGCAGCCGAAGAATGTATTGGCGATTCTGGATCAAGCGTACACGGTGCTGCTCGCTCGCAAAGACCATCCCGAAAACGCCATTATCGGGGCCGACGAAGTATTGACCCGCCGCCTCCACGACGATCGGCCGGCGCGGACTGCCCACACCAGGGTCGATGACCGCGAGATGCACGGTGCCGGGCGGAAAATGGGGATAGACCTGCCCAAGAAGAAATGCGCCTTCGGCGATCGCGTAGCGGCTGACCTGATGGGCGATGTCCACCAGTTGGGCATTGGGGCAGATGCCCAGAATCACGCCTTTCATCACCCCGACGTAATGATCGCTCAGGCCGAAATCGGTGGTCAGCGTAACGATGGGTACCGGCATTGGTAAAATAGCTCCCAGTGCAGCATTTCTACTTCGACCACAACGCTACGACCCCAGTCGCTCCGGAAGTCCTGGAGACGATGGTGTCGTGTCTCGGTCAAGTGTATGGTAACGCTTCCAGCATTCACCATTTCGGACAGGCGGCCAAGCAGAAACTGGAAGGCGCGCGCCGCCAGGTGGCCGCACTGATCCACGCCACCCCTGCGGAAATCGTATTCACCAGCGGCGGCACCGAGGCCGATAATCTGGCGGTACTGGGCGTGGTCCGCGCCTCTGCCCGGGTACACCGCCACATGGTCATCAGCGCGATTGAGCACTCTGCCGTACTGTCGTCCGCCGCGCAGTTGGAGCGTGAAGGGGTGGCCGTCACGCGTCTGCCGGTAGGCGCGAATGGAACGGTCGATCCGGCCACCGTGCGTAGCGCACTGCGGCCGGAGACGGTGCTGATTTCGGTCATGCACGCCAACAACGAACTGGGTGTGGTGCAGCCCATCGCCGAAATCGCCACGATCGCGCGCCAGGCCGACGTCACCATTCATGCCGATGGCGTACAGGCCCTCGGGAAGATCGCGGTCGACGTGAAGGCGCTGGGCGTCGACCTCTACAGTATGAGCGGCCACAAGCTCTACGCACCCAAGGGAGTGGGCACGCTCTACGTCCGCAAGGGCACGAAGCTCGCGCCCGTTACGTTCGGCGGCCATCACGAGCGCGATCACCGCCCCGGCACCGAGAATGTTCCCGGAATTGTGGCGCTGGGCGCCGCCTGCGACCTGGCAGGGCGCACGCTGGCCGAAGAGTCGGCGAGACTGGCGGCCTTGCGCGATCGCTTGGAGCGCAGCGTTCTCCGTCGCATCCCCGGCACGGGCGTCAACGGCGGCGGCGCCGCGCGTACTCCCAACACCGCCAACATTTATTTCGATAGCGTCGACGGCGAGGCCATGGTGATCGCGCTCGATCTGCGCGGCTTCGCAGTTTCCACCGGATCTGCTTGCTCTTCCGGCGCCATTACTCCCTCGCATGTGCTCACCGCGATCGGGCTATCGGCCGATCGCGCGCGCTCCAGCCTGCGCTTCTCTCTCGGCCGCTCCACCACGCTCGAACAGGTGGACGCACTGGTCGAAGCGCTGGAAACTTCGGTGGTCCATCTGCGGAGAATTTCCGTCCATGCCTGACGCCCCACCCATTGCCGTCGCCATGAGCGGTGGAGTCGACAGCTCCACCGTCGCCGCGCTACTGGTGCGCCAGGGCCACAAGATCGTCGGCATGACCATGCAGTTGTGGAATCAGCGGCGCCTGCCGGAACTGGCGCCGGAGACCTCGGGCCACGGCCGTTGCTGTTCTCTCGACGATGTGTACGACGCGCGCCGTGTGGCCGAACAGGTCGGCATTCCCTACTACGTGGTGAACTTCGAAAAGCAATTCGAAGAGCAGGTGGTGCAGCCGTTTGTCGACGAGTATCTCGCCGGCCGTACTCCCGTCCCTTGCACCCTCTGCAACAACTACATCAAGTTCGACCGCTTCCTTGAAATGGCGGACGCGGTGGGCGCGCACCACATCGCCACCGGCCATTATGCGCGCGTGCGTTATGACGAAACGGCCGGGCGCTATCAGCTTTTGCGCGCGCGCGACGCCTCCAAGGATCAGACCTATTTCCTCTTCGGGCTCACGCAGAAGCAGCTTGCGCGCACGCTGTTTCCGCTGGGCGAAATGGTCAAGCCCGAAGTCCGCGAACTGGCGCGCGAGATGGATCTCGCAGTGGCGTCGAAGGGCGACAGCCAGGAGATCTGCTTCGTCCCCAACGGCGATTATGCCGCGTTCCTGAACGCCTACCTGAAGGACAAGGGCGCGGCGCCGCAAGCCACCCGCGGCGAAATCGTCACCACCGATGGCCGTACCCTGGGCGAACACCAGGGCGTCCATCATTTCACTGTCGGGCAGCGCAAGGGGCTGGGTATCTCTTCCCGGGAGCCGCTCTATGTCATTTCCACCGACGCCGCGACGCAGCGTGTCGTCGTCGGCGGCAATGACGACCTGCTGTGCACGCAATTCGCCGCCCGCCAGGTCAATTGGATTTCCATCGCCGGCGTCACCGCACCGGTGCGCGCGCAGGTGAAGATTCGCAATAAGCACGCCGCAGCGCCCGCCACGCTCCATCCTTCTACCGACCCGCTCGGTGTCGAGGTGATTTTCGACGAACCCCAGCGCGCCGTCACTCCCGGACAGGGTGCTGTCTTTTACGACGGCGATCTGGTACTGGGTGGCGGCTGGATCGCGTAGCCCCCCCCCGAAAATCCGAACCGCCGGCTGAAAACAGGCGTATCCTGTATTGAATATATGTTCTGCCACAAGTGCGGTACTCAAGTGAATCCCGACGTCCAGTTCTGCCCCACCTGCGGGGAGCCCGTCACCTCGCCGTTGGCTTCCAGCGCTGCGCCGGCTGTGCCATGGACTCCGCCCGCGGGCATCAAAGCCATGCCGGGCAAGTGGATCGGCGAAGGCTGGGAACTGGTCAAAGCGGACATGGGCACGTATGTCCTGATGTCCCTGATTTTTTTTCTGCTCAACAGCGTGCCGTTCATTCAGGGCGCGCTCATCGCCGGCTTCCACATCTACACCATGAAGAAAATGATGCGCCGCCCGGCGGAATTCGGCGATCTGTTTAAGGGCTTCAACTTCTTCATCCCCACCCTGGTGGCGTCATTGCTGATAGGGTTATTCACTTTTTTCGGCACGCTGCTGTGCATCATCCCCGGCTTGGTGGTGGCCGCCATGTACAAGTTCACGTACCTGTTCATCATCGATAAGCGGATGGACTTCTGGCCGGCCATGGAGGCCAGCCACGCGGTGGTGAAGAACGATTACTTCGGCTTCACCATGTTCCTGCTGCTCGCCGTGCTCATCAATTTGCTGGGCGCGCTGTGCTGCATCGTGGGGCTGCTGGTGTCGATTCCCGTGACCATCGCTGCTATCACGGTTGCGTACAAGGAGATCGTGGGATTTGAGCAGGTCACCGTGGACGCTCTCTAGCGTGTCTGCGGTTGGTTACCCGGCCGCGACCCCGAGGGAGCGCTGGCACAAATCGCTGCTAGCCGCGCTTGGCTTGTTCGCCTTCTTCTGGTGGCTCTCGCCGCCCGACCAGCCGGCGCTGCGGGCCTGCCCGTTCTATTGGCTCACCGGCCGGCCCTGCCCGCTGTGCGGCATCACGCGCGCGTTCTGCGCCCTGGCCAAAGGCCATTGGACGCAGGCCATCCATTTTCATGCGCTCAGTCCGCTGGCGTTCGCAATGCTGTTTTCGCTCTGCTGGAAGGGGCGCTGGCGCGCGCAGCTCTGGATCTGGGGACTCACCGCCATCGGCATGTACGGAATCTGCCGGGCCGCGCTCGCATAGGTTTCGGTTGACAGCCACACTATTACGTCGTACGATACTACGCGAGACGTAATAGCGTGACAGATCCCAGTCTTCTCGTGCTCGCCAGTCTGGCTGAAGGCGACAAGCACGGCTACGCAATGATGGACGACATCGAGCGCTTCGCCGGCGTTCGGCTCGGTCCCGGCACCCTATATGGCGCGATCACCCGTTTGGAAGAGCGCGGCTGGATACGGGGACTCAGTGCGGACGATCGCCGCCGCCCCTATCGCATCACCGGCACCGGCCGGGAGTATCTCGAAGAGCAGGTGGCCAGCCTCGGCCGCCTGGTAAAGACGGCGCGCGAAAGGTTGCGACTCGCGTGAACCGCTGGATTCGATGGGCGGCGCGGCTCTATCCGGCCGAATGGCGCACGCGGTACGGCGCGGAGTTCGACGCCCTCCTGGACGACGCGCCGTTGCGCTGGAGCGATTTGAGAGACGTGCTTCGAGGAGCCGCAATGATGCAGATGACGACCTGGATGACCTGGCGGAAAATGGCGCTGCTATCGGGCCTCGTGGGGGCGCTTATAGCGGCGGGAATCGCGTTTTCGATTCAGGATCAGTATCTCTGCTCGGCGTCGATTTCAATCGAAAAACAAGGCGGCACGAGCAGCCAGGCACAGCAGACACTACAGCAGGTCCTCCTACACGTTCTGAGCCGGGACTCCATGACCAACCTGGTGAAGGACCCGGCACTGGGTCTTTACAAAGCCGAGCGGCAGCGGTTATCGGCGGAGCAGGTGGCGAACGACATTCTCCGCAAGCATCTTCGCGTGTTTCCTTACGGCGGCGCCGATACTGGGGTGCGATTCCGCATCGTCTTCTCCGATCCCGACCGCAACAAGGCGAAGTTGGTGGTGGATCGGCTGACAGCGCAGTTTTTGCGGGAGATGTTTTCCGCTCCCGACGGGTCGGTAATGCGCGTTCTCGAAGGTGCCATCCAGCCGCAAATGCCTGTTTATCCCAATCGTCTGGCGATCATCGTCATCGGCCTCGTCTCCGGCACGATGTTGGGTCTGCTCTCCCTCGCCGGGTGGCGACGCACCCGCACCTACGCGGTAATGACGATGAGCTTGCCACGTGAGACTAAAAGCTTCGTCGACCGCCAGGTGGCCGGGGGGCAATACCGCAGCGCCGCCGACTACGTGAACGAACTGATCCGCGCCGACGAAGAGAAACACAAATGAAGCGACTGGCCCTCTTCGTTGCGCTCGCCGCCCCAATACTGGCGCAACCGGCGTTCGAAGTGGCGTCGATCAAACCGAACGCCGATGGCGGCAGGATGATGCTCGGGCCCCTGACGGGGGGAAAGCTGACCGCCCACGCCATCGACATCAAGACCCTGATTCGCGCCGCATATCGCGTGCAGGACTTTCAGATTTCGGGTTCCGCGCTCGATTCGCAGCGGTACGACCTCGATGCCAAAGGCGACGCGGCCGCCAATGCCGCGGACACGCGCCTGATGCTGCAAGCGCTGCTGGCCGATCGCTTCCATCTGGTCCTGCGCCGCGCCGACAAAGAAGTGCCGGCGTACAATCTGGTGCTCGCCAACGGCAAGACTCACAAGATGACGAAAGCCGACGGCACAGGCTGCGATCCGCAACCTTCCCCCACGAATCCCTGCGGCCGCATTCACGATGCCGGTCGGTTTGTGCTGGTGGGCGAGAAAGTCTCCATGCCCCTCTTCGTTACCGCGCTCGGGAGTCTGCTCAGCGACACCGTTGTCGATAAGACAGCGCTCGATGGCGTCTACGATTTCAAGCTCGATCTCGGGAGTGCCGGCTTCAGTCCGGCGCCCGGTTCGGCAACCAATCAACTGGATGGCATCAACGCCGTAATGGCGGCCCTTCCCGATCAACTCGGCCTCAAACTGGAACGTAGCAAGATGTCCATTGAGATTCTCGTGATTGAGCACGTGGAAAAGCCAACCGCCAACTGACCGCGTGGTAGGTTAGCGAAATGGGAACGCTCCTCTCAGAAGACACCTATCGCCGCACCTTCTACAAACCCGACCGCGAATATGCCGACGGCGTGGGGATCGAGAGAAACGCGGGCGAACAAGATCATAGCTGGCTGCAAGCGGCGCTCTCTGCTTACCTCTTTCGGCGACGCAAACTCTGGGAAATCGAAGCCTACGTGGGACCCCGTCATTTCATCCGTCCCGGTCGGTACATGATCCCCGACGTCTGCGTCATCCGCGCGCCGCGACCCGCCGAAAAGGTTTTCGATAAGCCGCCGCTCATCTGGATCGAGATCCTCTCCCCCGAAGACCGTCCCATTCGCGTCAACGAAAAAATCCGCGAGCTGCGCGAGTTCGGCGTCCCCAATATCTGGGTCATCGATCCCGAAACTTTCGAAGCAGAAGTTCACACGCCGGAAGGAAGTACCGCCGTCGCCGATGGAATTCTGCGCGCCGCCGGGACTGCGATTGAAGTTCCCCTCGGCGAACTCGACCGCGATTAGCGCCCCGCGATTCAATTAAGAGTTGCGTGTCGCGCACGCGATGTGATAGCGTCTTTCCACTCGATCTCAACGTAGAGACAGAGAGCTGAAGGTGGAGGAGTGCCAGGATGCTGCTTGCTCCCATCATTTGGGTTTTGACGGTTGTGATCTGCTATTTCTTCATTGCGAAGACATGGTGGTTTCCGCCTCCCATTAACGCCCACGGGCGCGCGTATGACGCGCAGTTTATGCGCACTTTGATCGTTGTCGGTATTATTTTCTTTCTGGCTCAATTCGCGCTCGGCTGGGTGATTATGAAGTTCCGCAACGACGGCGGGCGCGCTCAGTACACCCACGGAAATAACAAACTGGAAACGCTGTGGACCACCGCGACGGCCGTTCTATTCCTGGGCCTGGTAGTGATGGGCGCCAACATCTGGGCCGGCGTCCACTTCGACGAAGCGCCGCCGGACGCGCTTCCCATCGAAGTGATGGCGAAACAGTTCGCCTTCAACTTCCGCTACCCCGGAGTCGACGGCAAGTTCGGACACACCGAACTCCGCCTGATCAACGACGCCAATGGCGATCCCTTCGGTATGGATCCTGCGGACCCGACCGGCAAGGACGATATCATCAGCGCCTCCCTGAAGATTCCCGTCGGCAAACCGATCAAGCTGATCATGCACTCGCGCGACGTCATCCACAACTTCTTCGTTCCGGAACTGCGAATGAAGCAGGATATCGTGCCGGGCATGGAGATTCCATTGCATTTCGAAGCGGACAAAATAGGCGTTTATGAAGTGCCCTGCTCGGAGCTCTGCGGGCTGGGCCATTTCCAGATGCACACCACCATGCAGGTGATGAGCGAGGCCGATTTCGAACAATGGAAAGCGACCCAGTTGGCCAACAAGTAATGACACCTGTCGCCCTTACCCCGAGGTAACTCTATGGCTTCCCCTGCCGCCCACACAGCGCACCACGCGCCCGAAGGTTTTATCCGGAGATACGTCTTCAGCCTCGACCACAAGGTCATCGGCATCCAATATTATTTCCTGGGGCTGTTTTCGGTGTTCCTGGGGATGTCGCTCTCGTTGCTAATGCGCTTCCACATGGTCAACCCCAATGCGGTGGTCAAGTGGTTCTCGTGGATTTGGCCCACGGCGGCGCAGGGCGGCGTGATGACGCCGGAGCTTTACCTCTCGCTGATGACCATGCACGGCACCATCATGGTGTTCTTCGTGCTCACCACCGTGCCGCAAAGCGGCTTCGGCAATTATTTTCTGCCCATCCAGATCGGCGCCGAAGACATGGCCTTTCCGGTGCTGAACATGATGTCGTTCTGGACCACATTCCTGGCGCTGATGGTGATGGTGTCGGCATTCTTCGTGCAAGGCGGCGCGCCGCTGGCCGGTTGGACCGCGTATCCTCCGCTCAGCGGCGCGGGCCAACTCACCGGACCCGGCGAGGGCATGGGCCAGAACATGTGGATCCTCAGCATCGCCATCTTCTGCGGCGCTTCGCTAATGGGTGCGATCAATTTCATCGCCACTACGGTCGACCTGCGTTGCAAGGGGATGACCCTCATGCGCATGCCGCTCACCTGCTGGACGTGGCTGGTGACCGCCATTCTCGGACTGTTGGGATTCGCCGTCCTGCTGGCCGCGGGAGCGCTGCTGATGCTCGATCGCACCGTGGGTACCAGCTTCTTTCTGCCCGCCGGGCTATTCATCAACGACCACATCCTCTCCAACCACAAGGGCGGATCGCCGCTTCTCTGGGAACACCTGTTCTGGTTCTTCGGACATCCGGAAGTGTATATCGCCATCCTGCCCGGCATGGGCGTCGCATCGCAACTGCTCTCCACCTTCGCGCGCAAACCGGTCTTCGGCTACAAAGCGATGGTGTATGCCATCCTCAGCATCGGGTTCCTGGGCTTCCTGGTGTGGGGCCATCACATGTTTATGAGCGGCATGAATCCGTATTCCGCCATGGCATTCGCCACCCTGACCATGTGCATCGGCGTGCCCTCCGCCATCAAGACGTTCAACTGGATCGGCACCCTGTGGGGCGGCAAGATTCATTTCACCACCGCCATGATGTTCGCCCTGGGGTTCGTTTCGCTGTTCGTGACGGGCGGCGTCAGCGGTATCTTCCTCGGACAGCCGGCGCTCGATCTGTACTTCCACGACACCTACTTTGTGGTCGGCCACTTCCACATGATCATGGGTGTGGCGGCCATCTTCGGCATGTTCGCCGGGACCTTCTACTGGTTCCCCAAAATGTTCGGCAGGATGATGAATGAGGCGCTCGGCAAGATCCACTTCTATTGCACGTTCATCGGCGTCTACTGCATCTTCACCCCCATGCATTACGTGGGGCTCGTCGGCAACCCGCGGCGCTATTCCGATTTCAGCAACGTCAACTACCTCGCCGGCGTGATGCCGCTTCACCATTTCATGACGTACGCCGCCTACTTCACCGCCTCGGTGCAGATCCTCTTCATCATCAACTTGTTCTGGAGCATGTTCAAAGGCCCGATCGCGCCACCCAATCCCTGGAACGCGACCACGCTCGAATGGACCATTCCTTCGCCGCCCCCATTCGACAATTTCGCCGGTGTACATCCCGTGGTCTATCACGGTGCTTATGAGTACAGTGTGCCCGGCGCGGCCACCGATTTCATCATGCAGACCGACCCTGCCGTTGTGCCTGGCTCCAGCCATTAACGCATGATATGAGTATGGCCGCATCACTCACTCATGACATCATCCAGGGACCGCCCCCACCCATCGACCCGGGTTGGGGTGGCGGAGGGGACGATTCCGAAGGCCGCGGCGCAGATCGCCGGGCTTCCTTCACTGGACTTTTCGTAGGCCTTGCGGCCTGTGTCATGTTGTTCGCCGCGCTGACCAGTGCATTCGTAGTCCGCCGCGGGCTTACCGACATGGACGAATGGGTCAGCATCCATAAACCGCCCATCCTGTTCTGGAATACCGGGATCCTGCTGCTTTCGAGCGTAGTGCTCGATATCTCGCGGCGCGCCTTGAAGGCCGGCGAGCGTACGCGTTTCAATCTGTGGTGGAGCGCCGCCACCGCGCTCGGGATTCTCTTCCTCGTGGGGCAGGCAATCGCCTGGTACGACTTGCGGAAGGCCGGCCTGTACATTTCCACCACGCCCGCGAGTTCATTCTTTTATGTTTTCACGGCGGCTCACGCGGCCCACGTGCTGGGCGGTGTGGCCGCGCTGATTTACGTCGATGTGCAGGCCCTGCGGCTGCGGCTGGGTCCCGCCAAGCGCACCTGGATCGACGTAACGGCCATCTTCTGGCATTTCCTGGATGGCCTGTGGTTGTTCTTGATGGTTCTATTTTACGTTTGGGGGTAACGGATGTCGTCGCATGCGAGCACCGTGGGTGCGTCCGGATCGGTTTGGGAAGGCGGACAATCGCCTTACGCAACCAACTCGAAGAAATTCGGGATGTGGCTGTTCCTCATCTCGGACTCTTTGACCTTTTCGGCGATGCTGTTCGCCTATACGTACAGCCGCGTCACCAATCCCGACTGGCCCAAGCCGTTCGACTTTTCGCCGGCCATCATCTTCTCCACGGTGATGACGTTCTGCCTGCTGTCGAGCAGCCTGACCATGGTGATGGCGGTCCACTCCATGAATCATGGCAACCGCAAAGCCACGGTCCGCTGGATTCTGGCCACCATGCTGGGCGGCGCCGCTTTCGTGGTGCTCCACATGTCGGAGTGGCTGAAGCTGATCAATGTAGAGCATGTGACCGCACTCAATAATCCCTGGGGTGTGCCGTTGTTCGGCGGGACGTTTTTCGCGCTGACCGGCCTCCACATGACGCACGTGCTCTGCGGGCTGGTTTATCTCGCGATCATCGGAGTCGGGGTCGGCCGCGGAAAATTCAAGGCAGAGGACGTGGAGGTCAGCGGCCTCTACTGGCACTTCGTCGATCTGGTGTGGATGTTCATTTTCCCGTTGGTTTATCTGATGTCGGCAAAGGTGGGTTAGGAGCGAATCATGAGCAGTCACGTTGAAGAAGTCGCGCACGTGGGAGCAAGCATCTCGACATTCGCCAAAGTCTGGATCGCTCTGTTGGTCATGACCGGAATCGAAGTCTTTCTGGCCTACGAACAGGTCCCGACCCTGATCATGCTGACCTGCCTGCTGGGTCTTTCGATCATCAAGGCGGCGTTGATCATCGCCTATTTCATGCATCTCAAGTTCGAGAAGCTGAGCCTCTTCCTGACCCTCTTCCCGATGCTGATCTTCTGCATCGTGCTGATGCTCATCTTCCTGGGAGATGCGGTTCGCATTCCGCACATGAGGCCATTCGCATGAAGAAAATGCTGTCCGTTGCCGCGCTCTTCACGGTGCTGTCGCTGCCTCTGAGCGCGCAATGCGTGATGTGCTACCGCACCGCGCAGGCGCAGAATCAGGCGCGATCGCGTGTGCTTGATCTCGGCATCCTGATTCTGGGCGCGCCGCCGTTCCTGATTCTCGCAGGCTTCGTGGCCTTCGTATTCTCGAAGGACAAGCAGTTCCGCAGGAGCGGCACGGAACTCGAACCGATACCGGGCGATAACGTGGAATCCATCCTGCGCGACGCCAGCCGGGAACTGTAGCACCCCCTTGAATTAAGGTCGTGGCCCTGTAAGCACCTTTCTCTGAACCAGTGGGGCAGGCTTCAGCCAGGCTTCAGTCTGCGCGGGAGTTCAGGGCCGCTGGCCCCGTGGGTACGCTTCACTCAAAGCTTCCCCACATTTTTCCGCACCTGGAATGATACGATGTTCGCGTGTACCGGCCACTCGTCTTAACCTTCCTTGCGCTTTGCACATTCCCCCTCTGCGCCCTCGCCCAGGTAACCGGCGCGATATCCGGAAAAGTCGAGGACCCCTCCGGAGCGGGAATGAAAGGCGCGGCCGTCACCGTGACGAACCTCGAAACCGGCGCCGCGCGCGCCGTGCTGTCCAACGACAGCGGCAGCTTTCGCGCGCTCTCCTTGCCCATCGGGCCTTATGACGTGAAGGCTGCGAAGGCCGGCTTCAAGACGCAGGTACGTTCTGGCATCAATCTCGCCGTGGGGCAGGATGCCGTGGTGAACCTGCAACTTGAAGTCGGCGATCTGGCGCAGGTGGTCAACGTTTCCGAAGCCGCGCCGCTGGTCAACACCACCACGTCATCCGTTTCCGGAATCGTGGGCGAGCGTGAAGTGAAGGACCTGCCGCTCAACGGCCGCAGCTTCGACGACCTGATGACGCTCAACCCCGGCGTGGTCAACTACGGCCTGAAGAGCGCCAACACCAGCACCAGCAATGGCAACACATTTTCGGTGGACGGCCGGCGCCCCGCCGATAATCTGGTGCTGCTCAATGGCATCGAGTACACCGGATCGAGCCAGCTCGCCATCACCCCCGGCGGCGTCAGCGGATATCTGCTAGGTATCGATGCGGTGCGCGAATTCAACGTGGAGACCGATACGTACGGCGCGGAATACGGCAAGCGGTCGGGCGCGCAAGTGACGGTAGTGACGCAGTCCGGCACCAACGCCGTCCACGGCACCCTGTTCGAGTTTCTGCGCAACAGCGATCTCGATGCGCGCAGTATCTTCGCGCAGACGCCCAATGTGCCGCCCTTCCGGCAGAATCAGTTCGGTGGCGCGCTGGGAGGTCCGCTCCGCAAGAATCGCCTGTTCTTGTTCGGCAACTACGAAGGCTTTCGCCAGGTGCAGACGCAGAGCAGCGTCAGTGTAGTGCCCGACGCCTCGGCGCGCGCCAAGGCGACGGCTTACATGCTGCCGTACTTTTCCTTCTGGCCGGTGGCCAACGGGCCGGAGTTGCTCACCAATGGAGCGGCCAGCGGCACGGCCTTCGCGTATGAGACGCCCAAACAGACCATCCGCGAGGACTTCGGCACCACCCGGCTGGATTACTCTCTCCGCGATCGCGATTCGTTTTCCGCGTCCTATACCATCGACGACGGCAACAGCCTGATCCCGCTGGCCGATCCGCTGTTCGCCTCCTACACCGCGCTGCGCATGCAGGTGGCCAGCGTGCAGGAGACCCACATCTTCTCGCCGTCCATGGTGAATATCGCGCGCGCCGGCTTCTCGCGCGCCGGCTTCAATCTGGACTCCACTCCGCTGGCGCAGTTTCCGGCTAATCTCGATTTCGTCGCCGGCGCCGGCCCGGGTGGCATCGTGGTCAACGGCGGCGTCACCACCACCGGACTTTCAGGTATCACTTCGGCCGGTCCCAATAACGCCGCCGGCGTGTGGAATCGCCGCAATCTCTTCACCTACACCGACAACGTCGAATTTTCCCGCGGTATTCATCAACTCAGCGCGGGCGTGTGGTTCCAGCGCCTCCAGGACAACGAAGACTCCGCCTCCCGCCAACTCGGCCAGGCAACCTTCGCCAGTCTTGCCACCTTTGAGCAGGGCACCGCCAGCACGTTCCAGGTGGTGCCGAGTGCCGATGAGCTCGGATGGCGCAGCCTGTTCGGCGCGTGGTACGTGCAGGACACCGTTAAGCTGCGGCGCAATCTCACGGTGCGTGCGGGCATCCGCCAGGAATTCAGCACCGGATGGAACGAAGCCTTCGGACGCGCCGCCAACTACATCCCTGACGCGAACGGCGTCTTGTTGACCGCGCCGCGCGTGGCCAACTCCGTATTCACGCAGAATAACGCCGTCAAGCTGTTCAGCCCGCGCGTGGGCCTGGCCTGGGATCCCTTCGGCAACGGCAAAATGGCCGTCCGTGCGGGCTACGGGATGTACTATTCGCTCATCGACGACCTCTCCTTCCTGGTGAATTCGCTGCCTCCGTACAACGGATCGCTTACCGCTTCGGGCGCGCTTTCCTCCATCGTGCCCATTGTGCCCGGCGTGGCCGTGCCGCAGTCCTGCGGACCGGGCGTACCGACGCCGTGCACTACTTATGCGCCGCAAGGAATACAAGCCAATGCGAAGACGCCGGCCGTGCAGGAATGGCATCTCTCGGTGGAGCAGGCGCTCGGCTCCGCCACCGTGCTGCGCGTAGCTTATGCGGGTGCATTCGGCTACCACGGTCTGCTCAGCGTCGACCCCAACACGATTGATCCGCAAGTCTGCGGCGCCGCCTCCGGCTGTACCGCCGGCGGCGTGGCCACCAGCGGCGCGCCCGCCGCGGCAGCCAGCCAGAGCCACGTGGGACAAGGCACGTTGTATGTCCCGGTCGGCACCCGTCCCAATCCCTATCTGGGCGCGGGATTCTTCTGGTACACCGAGGGCAACAGCAGCTATAACGCCCTCCAGAGCGAGATCCAGCACCGCCTCAGTCACGGCTTCGAAATCCGCGCCAGCTACACCTGGTCGAAGAATCTCGACATGAATTCGGGCCTCACCGGTGCGCAGGCGCAGAACCAGTCGCAGATGATTCTGCAGTTCACGAACCCGCGTCGCGACTGGGGACCTTCCGCGCTTAGTCCGGCCTCACAGGCGAGCATTTCCAGCCGCGACGAGCTTCCCTTCGGACCGGGCAAACATTGGCTATCGAGTTCGCATGGCGCGGCCGGCAAGATCGCCGGTGGCTGGCAATTGAACGGCATCGTCACCCTGCTGAGCGGCTTCCCGTTCACGCCCGTGGTGGGCTCCAATCGCTCGGGCGACGGCGACACGCGCAATCCCGACCGGCCTTCGCTCAATCCCGCCTTCTCCGGACCGGTGGTGCTCGGAAACGTGGGCCAATGGTTCAACCCGAACGCCTTCGTGGCGCCGCCCTTTGGCACCTACGGCAACCTGGGACGCGGCGTCTATACCGGTCCGGGACTGGCCGATGTGGATGCCTCGCTCTTCAAAACCACTTCGCTCTCGGAGCGCGCCAGCCTGCAATTTCGCGCCGAGTTCTTCAACGTGCTCAACCACCCGAACCTGGGTCCGCCCAACGCCACCGTCTTCTCGGGCGCAAATTTCAACGCCTCGGCAGGCCTGATCACCACACTCGCCACCTCGCCGCGGCAGATTCAGTTCGGATTGAAGTTGATGTTCTAGGTGTGCCCGCTACTTCGCCGCGGGTGCCTTCGGAAGCGCAATCAGGTTCGCTAGCAACTGGTAAGCCCCCACCGTCCCGGCGGGTAGTTGACGCCAGAGCCCCAACCCGAGGTAGATCCACTTTCCTTTGCCGTACCGGCACTCCACCAGCGAGCCCAGTTTCTCGCCCGGATTGTCCTTGAACGGGTCCGTCATGGCGACCAGATCGACGTACTTCGGATCTTTTTCGCCCAGGAAATAGAGGCCGCGTTCCTGCACCCAGTTCGCCCACGTGGCCGGACCGATGCGATTCGGGAAGGTGAAAACCGGATCGTTGGGAACCAGCACCTTTACCGGCGCTGTTTCATCGGTGATGCGATTGGAACTCACCTTCGCGGGATAAGGACCGTACTCTTCGCGATTGAACTCCGTCTTGTTGTATTGCACGATCACCGTTCCGCCCTTCTGGACATAATCCAGCAGGCGCCGATTGTAGGCGCGCAGATCGCCGCGCCGTTCGTATGCGCGCACCCCGGTGACGATCACGTCGTGCTTGGAAAGGTCGCCCCACGCCAGTTCCGCTTCGTCGATGAAGCTGAGTTTAGCGCCCAGTTGCTCGATCGCCGGGGGCACCGAATCGCCCACCCCAACGATGTATCCCACGTCGATGTTTGGCACGGTCTTCACATCGACCACTTTCATCGCGATCTCCGCCGGTTCGATCACCTGCCGGCGCTGGATGTGCGGGTATTCGATGTCGAGGTAGCCCTGGCTGAACTTGCGGTCGCCAGTGGCGGGTGACGTGACCGCAGCGTGCAGCGTGTAATCGCCGGTTTTCACCTGCGGCGGAACAGTCACCAGAAAGCGCGCCGAGAGCGATTCGTCCTCGTGGGTGAATGCAATCTGTGCGCTGGCGGGCGAAACTTTCCAGCCGGCCGGCGGATCCAACGTCACGGTCGCCTGGGCTTCGCCTTTGGCGCCACTGGTCACGGTGACGTCCACTTCACGCTCCACCGGACGGGCCGCCGTGCCACCGGCCGGCGCGGGAATCACTGCCAGTTGGGGCGAAAGGCGCACCGAAAATGCCGGCACCACGTTCAGCTCCATGCGCTTGTCGCCGAAATAAATGTCCTTGACGTAGCGATACTCCACCGGCAATTCCTTGGTGAGCTCCACTCCGCCGGCCTTGAGATGAAGGATCACGCGAAACGGTGTGGGAGCGAACGGCACACCGAACGGCACCTTCGGGTCGAAGATCTGGATGGCCTGATTCTCGGGATGCTTCCAATAGTGGTCGTCGAAGTATGGCGTCGTGAGGCTGGCGTCCTTGGGGACGTGCACCTGGGTGGCGCAGGTGTACGCGCCATCCTTGCGTGCCGAGCCCGCGGCACACTTGCCCGGCCCGTCGAAGCCGGCGATTTCGACGCTCGTCACCGACACGTCCGACGCGCCATGATTGGTCGCCTGCAGGCGCAATTCCACCGGCTGTCCTGCGATTACCAACCCGTCGTCGGCCAGCGCATCGAACGTTACATCGTGCGCCGCCAGCGCGGCGTCCTCATAGTCGCGTTCCTTCAAACGCAAACGGAAGTCGATCTCATAGCGCGCGGCGTCACTGAGGCCCATGCTCGCCAACTGCGTGCGCAGCGCACGGATGGCCGTCAATCCCGCTTCCACCGGCGCCGCCGTCCCCGTATCGTTCCCATCGGCGAAGGCCTTCTGCGCTTCCTTGGCGCGATCCATAATCGCGGTCAGAGCGTCGGTAAGCGCGCGCGGCGGAGTGGCGCCGGCATACTGCGCGATGCCCGTGAGGCTGGTGTCGATGCCGTCCAGCACCGATGTTTCCGGCTTCTGCATCTCACCCGCGATGGTGGTATCCACCAGCGAATAACCGCCGCGCCCGCCGCCAAATCCCCCTGCGCCACCGCGGCCCGCGGCCGGTGTGCCACGTCCCGCAGCGGGAGTCCCGCGCCCGCCGCCCCCTGCCGGGGCCCCACGGCCGCCGCCGAATCCCGGACCGCCGATTCCGCCGACTCCCTGGCACTTGTGCGAACTGCGCGCATCGGCGCCGATCTCCGTATAGGTGCGCCCCAGTAGCGGATCGTATTCTCCGGTGTTCACCGGTGTGAGCCGCGGCGCTTCCTCGCCGGTTTGTCCGCGTCCACCGCGTCCCGATCCGGGGCCGCCGCCGGCGAAATACAGCTTCTTGGGCTGCCACGGCCGCAACCCCTCGGCGATCTGTTCGGGATACATCGCGGGGTCGCCCGCGGCGCGGAACGATTCGCGCACCAGCACGGTAGTCGCCTCATGCGCGCGGTCGCCGCCGCGCCCCTGAATGTTCATGGTGACGATCACGTCGGGCCGCAGCATCCGCCACAGCCGCACGTAATCGCCCACGATGTCTTTGCGGCCCCACTTGGCGATTACTTCCTCCGGGTCGAAGGAATACCCGTAGTCGATGGCGCGCGTGAAGTATTGCTCGGCGCCGTCCACGCGGTGCGCCGCGAGCAGTTCCGACGTCCGCAGCACCGCCATATTGCGAAACAGCTCCGGCCCGATCTCATTCTGTCCGCCGTCGCCGCGATTATTCTGCACGTCGATGACGCGCAACCCCATGCCATACCCGAACAGCGCGAACAACGCGTTGGTCTCGTCATCGGGGTGGGCCGGCGCCTGCAAAAATGTTCCGGAGACGCTCAGCTTACGCAGTGCGAGTCCCAGCGCCGAGTGTCCGCCGGTGGACGACAATGGCGAAAAACTCAATCGATTCTGTCCTTCCATGAGGACGGCCGTCACACAAACACCCGCCAGCGCGAAGATCGCCGTGCGAAAAAATGGCTTCATTTTGTACCCTCGGTTTCCCAAAGCATATCGCAGTCGTGCCTGTGCACGCTCACATGCGGGCGCGCGGCGGATTGATGGTGTGGCCTGCCTGCAGTTCCTTCAGGTTGGCATTGGCGGCGAAGTCCAGGGGGTCGAAGCGCAGGCACTGCTGGTAGCTGGCGATGGCCTCGACCCGCCGACCCAGCCGCGCAAACGCGTTGCCGCGATTGCGATACGCTTCCGAGTAGGCGGGAAAGATTTCGATGGCGCGGCCGTACTCCGCCACCGCGCGGGTGTCATCGCCATCGGCCGCGTATTCCACTCCCATGGAATAATGCGCCTTGGCGCTATCGGGCGAAGTCTCCACCAGCGTCCGGTAAAAACGCTGCGGCGTGGTCCAATCCAGATTGCGCACCGCTGTGCGCGCCGCGAAAATCAGCCCTACTGCGACTAGCGCCGGCTTCCAATACGGACTCCGCGCCAGCCAGATGGCCAGCAGCAGCGCCAACCCCAGACTCGGCGCGTACAGCAGGCGCTCCCCCATAATGGTCCCGATCGGAAAGACCAGGTTGGCCGTCGGCGAGAACAGGATGGCATACGCCAGCACCGGCGCGCGCAATTCTCGTCGTCGCCATGCCGCATAGGCCACCGCGGCGGCCAGCGTGAGGCCCGCCCAAGCGCGCCAGTCGTCGAGCCCCATCACCAGGCGGATCTGCTTGTACGAATAGTCGGCCGAGAGCGTGATGGGAACCAGCGCCTTCCACAGATACAGGCATTGCACCCAGAGAGCCGTGATCCATCGCTGTCCCGCGGTGACCAGCGCGGTGGGATTATCGATGGCCGGAATCTGCGAACTGCGCGACAGCACGTTGTGCGCAATCAGCGCCGCCGCGATGATGGCCCCCGCTCCGGCCATCGCGACGCGCGAATCCCGCAGGCGCGGCCGTTTCTGTGGGAACGCCAGCGGCAGCGCGGCGAAGGCGGCAGCGCTCTCCTTCGAAAATACCGCCAGCGCGAACAGCACCAGCGCCCACGCCGTGCGCCCGCGGTAGTAAAGGAGCACCGCCGCCAGCCCGCCTGCCGCCGCCATGAGTTCCGCCGACCCTACCACCGAAGTCGACGCGTCGGTGTGAATCGGAAAGAGCGCGAACAGCGCCCCCGCCAGAAACGCCACTCGCGGAGGCGTTTGCACTTGCAACAGCAGGCGATACAGCAGCAGCACCGCCGCCAGCCCCACCGCCAGTCCGAACGCGTGAAAGATTGCCGGATGGTCGCCGCCGCCCGCCGCCCAGAGCAGCGCCCAAACGGTTTGCGCCACCGGTCGGTACAACTCCAGCCCGCGATTATCGGGCCAATATCCCGACTTCCAGATATGCAGGAGCTGTCCCAGCGTGCGCACGTGCAGCGACTGGTTATCCACCAGTACGATGCGGTCGTCAAACACGAATCCGCACGCCAGCGCGCCGAGATTGGGAAGCAGGAATGCGGCCGCGAGCCACCACGGAGCATGCGGCACCGGGTGATGCGGGGAATCGAGCGCCACCGCTCCGGCGTCCGGTGCGGCAGGCTGTAATTGCTGTCGGCGGAGGCGGCGCGCGCGGCTCATCGCTTCTCCCCGAAATATATCACACGCGTGATATGCTTCCCCTATTGCGGTTCGAGCGAACCACTATGCAACGAAGAACCTTTCTGAAATCCACCTTATTAGCCGCGGCGGCGCCCAGTGCCTGGCCGCAATCGGCGCCGGCATCCGCACCGTCGTGGGGCGGCCCGGTAATCGACACCCATCTGCATCTCCGTCGCGATCCCGATGCCTGTTTCACCCACATGCAGGGATGCGGCGTCTCCCACGCCGTGCTGTTGACCCCCGCCAGTCTGGAGGACGCCGCGCAGAAGGAAATGGAGAAGCGTCCAGGCCGATTTGTGCGCTCGGTCTCTTACGATCCCGCCCGGCCCGACGCCGTCACGGTATTCCGCGCGGCATTGAGCGGAGGCGCCATAAGCATGGGTGAGATCAAGTATCACCTGGCCATCGACTCGCCCGAAATGCGCCGCCTCTACGATCTCTCCGCCGAACTGCAGGTCCCGGTGATGATGCACATTCAGGACTTCCCGCACTTCAAGGGCGAACTGCCGTACAACACCGGCTATCCGCAGTTCGACAAGATCCTCAAGGCGTATCCCAAAACGATCTTCATCGGCCACGCCGACCTGTTCTGGGCCAACATCAGCGCCGATGTCCCTGCCGATCGCGGCTATCCCACCGGTCCCATCAAGCCCGGCGGCCTGACCGATCGGTGGCTCTCCGATTTCGCCAATCTGCACGCCGATATGTCGGCCAACTCCGGTAATAACGCGCTCTCGCGCGATCCGGCGTTCTCCCACGATTTCGTCGCTCGTCATCGCAATAAACTGATCTTCGGCAGCGATTGCAACTGCCTCGACGGCAATGGTGGCGGTGTCTCGCAGGCCAATAATCCGGAAGCCGCGCGGTTGGAAGGCAAGTGCGTGGCGCGCGAGACGCTCGCCACGCTGAAAAGCGTTACCACGCCCGAAATTTTTCACCAGGTCGTGTGGGAAAACGCCAATCGGCTATTCAAATTGAAGCTCCAATACCCCCTTTCCCCCGCATAGTGGGGTATCCCGGCAGACCCCGCATCAAACCATTTGTGCGCGTGGCTCTAATGGGCTAATTTGTACACATGAAGCGTCTGTGTCTGACCTGTAAGAACAAGGGATGCGTAAACTTTTGCCGGTTTCAGGAACAAAAGAGTTCCTCACCGAAAGTCGTCCAACTGAAGGGCTAACCTTATATGCCTTGCGGACATTGCCCCCATACTGCTGTTCCCGCGCCCCCCGCGCCGCTGATGCAGATCCGCCAGGGCTATCAAGCCAATTGGAACGGGCTGGCATTCACCGTGGAGACCGATTCCAACGGTTGGGCAGTCCGCATCCAGGATTCCACCCGGCGCGAACTCTATCGGGCGCACCGTCTCGGTCCGCAGGCCGCTCAGTTGGCCGCCGCCGAATACGCCATCTTCAGCGTCCTCGGGCCGGCGAGCACTGTGAGTGCCGGACGGCTCGCCCGGGAGTTGCACTGGCAGACCTGCTGGTAGCCTCACTGCTGGCATTCGCCCCGCAATTTTCGAGATAATCGAAAATCGGGGATCATGCTTTACATTCGTTTCCTTCTTATCTCTGCCGTTCTGGCGGCCTTGGCGGGCGCCGCCGAACTTCCCGTCATTCCGGGCGACTCCGTCCGCGGCGCCAAACTCTTCCAGACCCAGCAATGCGAGCATTGCCATTCCGTCAACGGTAAGGGAGGCAAGATCGGCATCGACCTGGGCCGGATGGTCAGCCGCAAGTACACGCCCGCCCTCCTGGCCAGCACCATGTGGAACCATGGCCCGGTGATGTGGAGCGCGATGGAAAGCGCGGGCATTGAAAAACCCAAGCTCTCCCCCGAAGATGCCGCCGACCTCTTCGCCTTCTTTTACTCCGCGCGCTTCTTCGACCAGCCCGGCGACGCTGCCCGCGGCAAGCAGACCTTCAACGCGCGCCAGTGCGGCGTGTGCCACGGCGTTGACCAATCGAAGGCGGAAGGCGCGCCGCCGGTCATCCATTGGGAGTCCCTGGCCGACCCGGTGGTGCTGGTGCAGCAGATGTGGAATCACAGCTATCGCATGCACGACGCGTTCGCGCGCCGCCACATCGAATGGCAGGCGCTTACCGCCCCGGAACTGGACGCCATCGTGACCTACCTGCGTTCCCTGCCGCAGGCCACCAAACTGGCGGAGCGTTTCTCCAATACCAGCGGCGTTCGGGGTAGACAGGTATTCGAATCGAAGGGCTGCGTCAATTGCCACAAAGGCACGCTGGCGCTCGATGATCGTCTCCACAATATGACGCTCACCGATATCGCGGTGGATATGTGGAATCACGCGCCGCGCATGCTGCAGCCCCCGCCGACGCTATCGGAGGATGAAATGCGCAGCCTGCTGAGTTATTTGTGGATGCGGCAGTTCGTCTACGGCGGCGGCAATGTGGCGCAGGGCAAGAAGGTGTTCCTGGCGCGCCATTGCGCCGATTGCCACGCGGAAGGCACCCACGGCGCACCGGCATTGCCCGGCCAGGCCCGCCAATTCTCCGAGGTCTCCATCATTTCCGCGCTGTGGCGCCACGGTCCGCAGATGGCCCGCCGCATGAAAGACGCCGGCATCGCGTGGCCCATGTTCGGCGGCCCGCAGGAAGTCGCAGACCTCATCGCCTACCTGAATTCCGTGCAATAGGGCAGGGCTCACTTTGCGTGCAGTTGTCGAACTGAAACCAAACCAGGACAAGCTGAAGCATGTCCTACGCAACGCTGCTTTACTTCGCCTGCGGCTTCAGCAGCGCCGGCAGTTGCTCGAAGGCATGCCCGGTATCGCGCGCCAGCGTGAGCTTCGCCAGATTGTGCGCGAAAATGCTGTTGATCAGATCGAGTTGCGCGGTGGAAACCGTCTGCTGCGCCTGCACCACTTCCACCGTATTGATGACCCCGGCTTCCATGCGCGCGCGCGCCATCTCCAGCGTCTCCTGCGCCACCTGCAGATTCTTGCGCGCCACCTCGACTTGTCCGGCTGATGCTTCCAGATCGAGAAACGCCTCGCGGATTTCAGCTTCGATCTGTCCGCGCGTATCCTCCAGTTCCGCCTGGCGCTGCGCCAGCACGGCCTGGGCCTGGGCGATGTCCGCCGACATTTTGCCGCCCTGCCAGATGGGAATATTCAGCGTGCCAGCCACATTAAAAGCCCCGTGCGATTCCGCAGGGTTGGTGCCGATGGCTTCGTAGTAGCCGCCCACCGAAAGAGACGGCAGCCGTTCCGCCTTGGCCGCGGACAGTGCCCTGGCCGCTGCCTCCACCTGCGTCTGCGCTGCCTTCAGGTCAGACCGCTGCTGTTCCGCGCGCGCCACGGCGTCGCCCACGCTCTCGACCGGCGCGGGGCTGAAGGGGAAAGTGTCGGTGAGTTCGTAATCGGGATTGGGAGCGAGTCCGGTGAGCCGCGCCAGGTTGATTTTCTGCTTGGCGAGATCGTTGCGCAGGGTGATGATCTGCTGCTGCTGGGTGAGCGTCTGCACCTCACTCTGGTCCACGTTCAGCCGGCTCAATACGCCGCTGGAATGCTGCTCGGTGGATCGATGAAAAACCGCGTTGGCGGTATTCAACTGCGCCTGCGCGGAATCCAGCCGCGCCTGCGCGGTGAGCACCTGCAAGTACGCCCCGCCCACCGCCAGTGTCACCAGGTCGCGCGCATCGTCCACGCTGTATTGGCTGGCGCGCGCCGTGGCTTTGGCGGAGCGATAGTTTTCCAGCGACGTCATATTGAACAGCGTCTGGCTGAGCGTGGCTTGCAAGGCGAAATAGTTGAACGGACCGGCCACCGTGGGAATGCGGAATCCGGGAAAAGGGGAACTGATGCGCAGGCCGAGAGCGGCCAGATCGCTCTGCGCCACGGTCTCGCTGAGGTTGCCGTTGATATTGGGCAGCAGCGCGCTGCGCGCTACCAGCACCTGCGCACTGTTCTGGTGCGCCGTATTGCCGATGCCGACCGAGCCGAGGTTATACGCCAGTCCGCGCTTGAGCGCCTCTTCCAGCGAGAGCTTGCCGGAGAACGGCATGGCCGTGGTGCTGCGCCGGCTGCCGGTGTACGGTCCGGAAATGGAGACGCTGGGGTTCAGGGTATTGACGCTGGTGGTGATGCCGGGCACGGACTGCTCGGCGGAATTCACCGACCCGCCCTGGTTATTGCGCCCGGACGCCGGCAGAATAACCGGCTGGGGCGTGGCCGCGCCGCCGCCGGACGGAATCTGTGCCCACGCGCTGCCGGCGCATGCCCACAACACCAAAGACGAAACGATGCCGGATGTTCTCATGATGTCTCTCGCTATTTCGAAATCGGAATCAACTTCCGCATGGCGGTCACAAGCTGGCGCTGATCGGCCGCCGGCAGCGCCGCCAACTGCTCGGCTTCCGCACTCTGTGCCCGCGGCAGGGCGCGCGCAAACAGGCGGTCGCCTTCCGCGGTGCGCTGCACCCACTGCACCCGCCGGTCATTGGGATTGCGCTGGCGATGCAGCAACCCGCGCCGCTCCATTCCGTCCAGCACCGCCACCAGCGAACTCGGGTCCAGCCCGCACAACTCCGCCATCTCGTGCTGCGATACGTTGCCCGCGCCGGCAATCACCAGCAGCCAGAACTCACGCGACTTCAGCCCGAGCGGCTCCAAAGCCTCATCCAGCAGGCGGCGCGCCTCCAGCCAGATCTTCCAGTTGCAAAACCATAAACCGTGCGGCGACGGGTCGTTCTCCGTACCTTTCAGCACGGCGCTTTTCAGGGACGTACGTGACATGATTACAAGGTCCGCCGGAAGAGCAGCGTCGCTCCCGAGAGCACCACGATGGAGGTCAGGGTGAGCGCGAAGATATCCATGGTCACCGCGGAGATCCCCACATCCTTCAGCAGCAGCGTGCGGAAGGCATGCACCGCATACGTGAACGGATCGCATTGCGACATCACGCGCAGCCATTTGGGGAAGCCGGCGATGGGATAGACCGCGCCGCTGGGGAAGAACAGCAGCGTATTGAGGACGCCAAAGATGGCGCGCGGCACCAGCGGATCGCTGATGCGCGCCATGATGAAGAACATCATGCCGATGAGCGCGATGGATGTCAGGATCACCAGGAGGGTCAGCTCGATGACGCGCATCGGCTCGAAGAAATGGGGGACACCGGCCGCTACCGCTCCCAATACCAGCACCGTTTCGCCGGCCAGCACCGCCTTGATCACGCCCGAAAGATTGAAGCCCAGAATCAGCTCCCATTTGGTGATGGGGGTGACCATGTAGCCCTCGTGCAGGCCGCGCGATTTATCGTCGATGAAGAGCATGCCGCCGCCGATCATGGCGGTGACGAAGATCGCCAGCGCCACTGAACCGGGCAGCAGGTACTTGATGTAATCGATGTAGGGATAGACCTCCACCGTGTCGAGCAGCGCCTGCTGCGGCTCGCGCGGCGCCACTTCGGGGGCGTTGATGGAGGCCACCAGAGTCGACATCTGCTCGCCGATCGCGCCGGCTACCGAGCGGTCGGTATTGTCGGTGATGATCGCCAGGTGCGGCTGATGCTGTTCCAGCAGATCCCGTGAATAATGCTGCGGGATCACCAGCACGCCGCTTAAATCGCCCTTGCGTAAATCGCCCATGGCCGTGCCTTCGTCGGCATAATCCACCGGCAGGAAGGTGCGCGCGTTGGCGCCCACCGCGCGGACCCGCTCCAGCACGTCCACCGATTCCGGTCCGCGATCGAGATTCACCACGCCCATTTTGACGTTCTTGATATTGCCGCCGAAAGCGTTCCCCAGAATCACCAGTTGCACCAGCGGCAGCACCAGCGAAGCGAAAATCAGCGCCGGACTGCGGCGGAATTTGCGCATATCGCGCTCCACCAATGCCAAGGCCCGTTTCATCTAATGACCTCCTCGCCCGCGGCCCGCTGGAGCGGCCGTCTCCGGCATCTCCGTGAGCCCGTGGCCGGTGTAATGCAGAAACACATCGTCGAGAGTAGTGGATTGCACACTGAGCGCCTTCAGTTCGAGCTTGTAGCGCTGCGCCAGCTCGATCAGCTCCTGCGCCGATGCCGGTCCGCGATCGCTCGATACGCGATAGGTACCTGACCCCAGCGAGCGCACCGATTTCACCGCCGGCAGCTTCTCCAGGTCGGCCACACCGTTGGGAAGATCGGGCTCGAACTGCAGCTCGATGCGGCTGGCGCCGGGCACCTGCGATTTCAGCGAGACCGGCGTATCCATCGCCACCACTTTGCCCTTATCCACAATCGCCAGCCGGTCGCACAGGCGGTCGGCTTCATCCATATAGTGAGTGGTGAGGAAGAGCGTACGGCCCTCCTGCGCGCGCAGCTTGGTAATCATCTCCCAAACTGAAATGCGCGAGACCGGATCGAGCCCGGTGGTGGGCTCGTCGAGAAACAGAATCTGCGGATTGTGCACGATGCCGCGGGCAATTTCGAGGCGCCGCCGCATGCCGCCGGAAAGCGTGGCGGCCATGGCGTTGGCGCGGTCGGAAAGCCCCACCGCTTCCAGCAACTCCGTGGTCCGCTGGCGGCGCTGCGCTCCCGTCAGGCCGAACAGGCGAGCGTGAATCCCGATGTTTTCGGCGCAGGTGAGCTCGGGATCGCTGGTCAGATTTTGCGGGATCACGCCGATGCTGCTGCGCACCGCATTCGGATCGCGAATGATATCGTGGCCGGCCACGATGGCGGTGCCGCTGGTGGGCGGCACGAGCGTGGTCAGCATGCGGATGAGCGTACTCTTGCCCGCGCCGTTCGGCCCCAGCAGGCCGAAGATCTCGCCGGTATGGACTGTGAAACTGACATCGTCCACCGCCAGCAGCGCGTTGAAGCGCTTGCTGATGCCGCTGACCTCGATGGCGGTCCCGTTCTTGGTTTGCGCATCCATGGTTAGTCTCTCGCCGCGTTGGCCACCGGACGCGGCGGCAGCGCCGGCACCGGCAGCATCACCCACGCCGTCATGCCGAGCGGAAGCTCGCCATCGGGATTGTTCACCTTTACACGAATGGCTACCGTCTTGATGTCGCGCTTGGTGCGGCTCACGTCGCGCTGTGTCGCGAAGTCGGCTTCCACCGCTTTGTAAATCACCGGGCCGGTGACTTCCGCGCCGGAAGGCAGCCGCACCGTGAGATTCTGACCCATCTTGATGAGATCGGCATAAGTCTCTTCCACATCGGCATCCACCCAGGTGGAGCTCAGGTCGAAGAGCGTGACGATGGGGGCGCCGGGGTTCACTACTTCGCCCTGGCGCGCCGCGCGCAGGGTCACGATGCCACCCGCCGGGGCATAAATCCGCGTCTGGTTCAGGCGGGCATCGGCCGCCGCGGCATTCGCCACCGCCTGTTGTTCGGCGGCGTGCATGGCCTCGGTTTGCCGTTCCTGCACGGTAATCTGCCGCTCCTGATTCTGCGCATCGGCGAGCGCGGCTTTCGACGCGGATATGGCTCGCTGCGTGGCTTCCGCCCCTGCCTCTGCCGACGTTACCGCTTTCTTCGCCGCTTCCACCGCTGCCTGCGCGGCCTGCTCGTTGGCCTTGGCCGACTCCAGATCGGTGCGCGCGGTCACCAGATCCTGCGGCGGATTGATGTCCTTTTCCACCAGCGGGCGAATGCGGTTGAAGTTGTCCTGCGCTTTGGCTACGGTGGCCTGCGTCTGCACTACCTGGGCCTGCGCCTGCTGCAACTGCGCCTGGGCCTGCGCTACCTGAGCGTGATTCTGTTGCAGTTGCGCCTGTGTCTGCTCCATCTGCGCATCGGCCTGCTGCACCTTGGTGGGCAGGGTGCTCTCCAGCAGCGCCGTCTGCGCGGCCGATTGTTGCGCGTTGGCGCGCGCCTGCGCGATGGCGTGAGTGGCGGCGCCCTGGTCGGCCTGCAATTCCTCCTGGTCGAGCACGGCGATCAGGTCGCCGGCTTTCACCCGCTGGCCGTCATCCACCGCCAGGGTGACGATGCGGCCGGTAATCTTGCTGGCCACCACCACTTCGTTGCCGTCCACAGTGCCGGTGAGGACCAGGGTTTGCGGCCGCGGACGCTCCTCCCACCAGATGAGGGCGACGATGGCGGCAAGGATGGTGAGCAAGATGAGTCGGCGTTTCATGGGAAGACCTCAGAATTCGATTGTATATCAAATCATTTGGATTACAAAGTAAATGCCGGCATCGGCCCGGCGTCCCTGCGTTCAGAGTAGATTTCCGGGCACACCGAAATCGCGTTTGAATCGGCGAACGCCGGGAAGGAACCGGCGAATGGAGGAATGGACGGCGCCGGTCAGACCCACACGAACCAGCCGCGGCGATGGAGCTGGAAGCGTGCGGTACGGGGCCACGACGGCGGCGCGGCCCGGCGAGTGACGTTGCGCGACGGGATCTACGGCGGTGTCTTCGCCGGTCTCGGCGGACTTACAACGCGTTCCCGATCTATTTGATCGCGTACGTGCCGGTGCTGTTATCTGTTCGCGCGGGCGAGGCAACAATGCGTGTTCGCCCGCGCGACACCGGCGAGTGGGACCGCCGCGCCGTCTCATCCCACGTACGGCCCAAGGCACAAACGATGCCGATCTACCGCCGCGTCGCGCCTCTCGCTCCGGCGCTACAATAGCGGAGCGTGACCAAATACATTCGCTATCGTTCCGGCACCACTACAAGCTACGCCATTCTGGATGGCGCCACCGTTCACCCGTTCGCGGGCGATCTGTTCGGCAGCCGCACCGTTACCGGCGCCACGCTGCCGCTTTCCGAAGTTACGTTGCTCGCGCCCTGCCAGCCCGGCAAGATTCTCGCCGTCGGGCTCAACTACAAGAGCCACCTCGGCGGTCGCCCGCAGCCCACACGCCCGGAGATCTTCTATAAGGCGATCAGTTCCCTGCAGGATCCGGGCGGCGCCATCGTGACCCCGCGCGACGCGACCGACCTCCATTACGAGGGCGAACTGGTGGCGGTAATCGGCAAGCCGGTTCGCCATGCCACTCCCGAAGAAGCGCGCGACGCCATCTTCGGAGTGACTTGCGGGAACGACGTGAGCGAACGCAACTGGCAGCACGGTCCCGGCAAGGATCTGCAATGGTGGCGCGCCAAAGGTTGCGACAGCTTCGCCCCTCTCGGTCCGGCTATCGTCACCGGTATCGATTACGGCAACCTGCTGCTCGAAACCCGCCTCAACGGCGAATCGGTGCAGAAGCAGTACACCTCAGACCTGATCTTCGATTGCCCGGCCATCGTCAGTTGGATCAGCGGCTGGGTCACGCTGCTGCCTGGCGACATTATTTATACGGGGACGCCGGGCAGTACCCGCAAGATGTCGCCCGGCGACACGGTGGAGGTGGAGATCGAGGGGATCGGCGTCCTGCGCAATCCGGTGGTGTAGCTCAACTGGCCAGCAGACTGTACGACAGGATCGCCAGCACGATCAGGGTGATGATTACGTACATGCGGTCGTGCTCCACTCCGAAAGCCGCCACCGAGAAGACTACGCGCGCCACCGGCGTGGCGATGAGGAGCAGGAGCCCGATCTGGATGGTGGCCAACGGAGCGCTCAGCCCCTGCGTCCACGGCATCGTCCCGTGTTGGCCGTGGAAGGTGCGGTAGTTCTCGATGGAGCCTCCGTTGGCGGCGAGATACCAGATGCCGCCGGCGAGCACCACAGCCGCCGCCAGCATCACGCCCGCCCGCAATAGATTCCCCATGATTTGTTCCAGCTTCGAATCCGTCATCGCAACCCTCCGGTGACACCGCTATAAACCATCTCGACTGCCATCACCGCGATCACCACCGCGAACAGCTTCCGCAACACACGCACGTTGGCTCCGTGCAACTGCCGGGCGCCCAGCAGCGATCCGCCCAGCACTCCCAGCATCACCGGCATCGCCAGTCCGGGATGGATGTAACCGTGACGGAGATAGATGCCCGCACTCGCCGCCGCTGTCACTCCGATCATGAAATTGCTGGTGGCGGTCGACACCTTGAACGGAATCTTCATCACCTGGTCCATCGCCACCACCTTCATGGCGCCCGACCCGATTCCCAGCAGGCCCGAAAGTAATCCCGCCACCACCATCAGGCTGAAGCCGCCCTTCACGTTGGTCACGGTATACTCCTCGGCGCCGCCCTCAGCGGGATACGAGCCGTTGAGCTTAAATCGCGCCGCCAGCGGATCGCCCGCGTGCGCGTGCTGGGCTGCCATGGGGGTCATGGAATGCCAGGCCGAGTACAGCAGCACCGCGCCGAAGACAATGGCCAGCCCTTCGGCAGGCACCACCGACGCCAGATGCGCGCCGCCTACCGCACCCGCGGTGGTGGCGATTTCGAGCAGCATGCCGGCCCGTACGTTGGAAAATCCCTCTTTTACGTACGCCGCCGCCGCGCCCGACGAGGTGGCGATCACCGACACCAGCGATGCGCCCATGGCGTAATGGATGTCGACGCCCAGCAGGAGCGTCAAGACCGGCGTGACCACCACTCCCCCGCCAAGCCCGGTGAGGGCGCCCAGGAACCCCGCCAGCGCCGAAATCGCCAGGACAACCCCTGAAAAGGCCGTAACCGTCATCGTTTTCTAGTGTAGAGTGTCGGAGCCGGGCGGGGCGGTGCACTTTCAGCCAGCCGCCAGACATAAAAAAAGGGCAGGACGGGACCTGCCCTTCAGTAGTTGCCGGGAGGCAACCCTGGTACTCGCGTCAGGACCGCCCCTGCGCCATGCGGGGCGGTGCTAACCATGAATGATTTAATTCTAGGTCGGGCTCCCTTACGAAACCATACAGTCAATGCTGTATTTTCACGGCGACGCTCCCGGCACACAATCGATCTTGCGGCGATACAATGAAGATACAGTGCCGGTCGGTCTGAGCCAGCATGCTGTCCTGCGAACCGGCTATATTGCCGTTATCGCGGTGCTTGTTCTATCCGCCTTCGAAGCGTGGCGCATTCAGAATAACCTGTCCGCGCAAAACCTCACCATCTATCACCACTACGCCGAGCAGGATCAAGCGCTCCGCGTGCTGCGCCTGAATCTCTGGCAGGCCGGCAACTATGTGCGCGATTTTCTGATCTTCTCGACTGCCGAGCAGGCCACCCAACTCCATGCCCAGCTCGACGACCTGAAGGCGGAAGACGATCGCGCCCTGCAGTCGCTCGACCAGAGTTCCGCCCGCGGCGCCGCCATCCCCAAGCTTCGTCGCAGTCTGGGTGAATTCTGGAACGTGGCCAGCGCCGTACCGGAATCTTTGGTTAACACCACCAACCAGGCCAAGTTCGAGTTCCTGCAGCACGAGATCGTGCCCCGCCGCGGCGAACTCTACAACGCCCTGCTCGACCTGGCGGGCGCCGACCAGCAGAAACTGGAAGAGGGAGAACGCGATTTCGCGGAGACGCGCCGCCGCGGCGGTTTCCGCCTCACCACCATGCTTGCCCTGGGCGTACTGCTCAGCGTGGTGGTCGCGCGCGCCAGTCTGCGTCATGCGCAGATTCTGGAATCGCGCGCCGAGCGCCACTATCATGAGCTGCAGAAACTCTCGGCGCGGTTGCTGCACGTGGAAGAAGAGGGCCGCCGCAAGCTATCGCGCGAACTACACGACGAGATCGGGCAGGCGCTGGCGCTGCTGCAAATCGAAATCTCCAACGCGCTCTCCATCCCACAACCTCCCGGGGCGCGCCGGCCGTTGGAGCGGGCCCGCGAACTGGCCGAGCAGACCGTCCAAACCATCCGCAACATCGCGCTCCTGCTGCGTCCCGCGCTGTTGGACGATCTCGGGCTGGTGCCCGCCCTGCAATTTCAACTGGAAGATTTCCTGCGGCGCAATCCCATCTCCTGCGATTTCGCCGAGGAGGGCGTGGCCGACCAGTTACCCGACCCGGCGCGCACCTGCGCCTATCGCGTGATTCAAGAAGCGCTCCACAATTGTGAAAAGCATTCTGCCGCCACCAAGGTGCGCGTTCTGGTGCGCCAACTCCCCGACTGCCTGCTGGCGGAGGTGGAAGACAATGGCCGCGGCTTCGCCTGCGATTCCTTAGGTATGCCCGCCCGCAACACCGGGCTCGGACTGCTGGGTATTCGCGAGCGCGCTGCGATTGCCGGAGGGACGCTGGTGATCGACTCCGAACCGGGTCGAGGTACGCGCGTCACTCTCCGTATTCCCCTAACCGAGGTCCCTGCCTGATGTCCACCCGTATCCTGCTTGCCGACGATCATACCCTGATGCGCCAAGGTCTGCGCCACATATTGGAAAGCCACGCCGATTTCGAAGTGGTGGCCGAAGCCAGCTCCGGAATCGATGCCGTCCAGGCAGCACGCGAGCACCATCCCGACATCGCCATCGTAGATGTCGCCATGAAGGAACTCAACGGTATCGAGGCCACTGCGCAGATCATCAAGCACTCGCCCCATACCGCCGTGGTCATTCTCAGCATGTATAGCGATGAGCGCTACGTGCTACGGTCTGTCAAGGCCGGAGCGCGCGGATACGTGCTCAAGAATTCCGCCGGTGACGAACTGGTGCATGCGATTCTCACCGTGCAGAAAGGCACTGCCTTCTTCAGCCCCGCGGTGGCGCGCATTTTCCAGAACGGATTCACCCGCCTGAAAGACGCCCGCGAGACGAGCGACCGCTACGATCTTCTCACCGACCGTGAGCGTCAGATCTACCAGTTGCTGGCGGAGGGGAACAGTAATAAGGACATCGCCAATCGGCTCGGGCTGAGTCTGCATACGGTGGAAACGCACCGCTGGCGATTGATGGAGAAGATGGACCTCCACAGCACCGCGGAACTGGTGCTGAGCGCTGTGCGCCGCGGCATGGTGACGTAGACCTGCGGCAGGTTGGAAACCTGGGAAGCTCCGTCCGCTGCCCTACCGTTTCGCCAGACCGTCCATCAAAATTTTCACCGGCCGGTACGCGGCCAGCAACACTTCCGCTTGCGGCCGCGCCAGGCGAGTCAATTCCTTCGATTGCGCGGCGATCCAGTCTGCCGGGACAGGCTTGCCGCCCCAATAATCGAGAACCTCGATGCCCATAGCGCCCACCGCGGCCAGATCTTTCGAAAGCGGCTTCACTTCCGCCAGCAGCGCATTGTCTTCAGCCAGCGACTGCAGGCGGGCGTCATTGGCCATCCACAGATGGAATACTGCGCGCAGCGTCGCAAGGTCGGCCGGATCGGCAGTCTGCGCCGCCGCCACCTTGCGCGCGAATAGTTCGATGTGCCGAACAGTCTCGCTCTCTGGCCGGGCCGCGTCCACCAGGCGATTGAGCGGCGTCTGCGTAGTGTGGGCGCGCCGCCCGGTGCCGAGCCCGCGCGCTTCCACCGCGTCGGCCAGTACGCGCAGCGGCTCCACGGGCCGCGCATCCGCCAGACGGTCGAGCATTTCGCCGTAACTCGAGCGCTGCGTCACGCCCGTCCACTCCAGTTTCCGGCTCACCGCCTCCATGCGCGCGTACATGGAATCGACATCGGTGACATCTCGTGGAGACCAGTATCGTTCGGCAATTGCCGCGGTGCGGGGCCAGACGCGCGAATCCACCGTTTCGGCGTCCACCATTTCGGCCCACATGCACGCCTCGCCGCCCAGAATGTGCGCCGCCTGTTCGGGGGTGAGCTGCGCCGCCGGGCCGCTCAGCGGGTCCACCCCGTAATGGTAGGACGCCGGCCGCAGGTGGTCGACATAGTAGCCCGCGGAGAGAATGCCGCGATACCCTTTAGCGGCCGCATCGGCCAGCGATTCGGCGCCGCGCCAAGATTGGATCACCGCGTCGCGCGGAAGATCGGGTCCCAGAATCTCATCCCACCCCACCATGGTCTTGTGGTACTTCTGCACGATTTTAAGAACGCGTTGATTGAAGTAGGTCTGCAGCGCCAGCGTGTCCTTCAGCCCGTGCGCCTTGGCGAAAGCCTGTACGCTCTGCGATTGCTTCCACGCTTTGCCGTTGACCTCGTCCCCGCCGATGTGAAAGTACGGATCCGGAAACAGCGCCGCCATCTCGCCGATGAAGCCGTCGAGGAACGTGTAGGTCTCTTCCCGCGTGGGGTCGAGCACCGGATCGAACACGCCGAAGGTGCGGCCGATCTGGAACGGACCCTCCCCGGCGGCCAGTTCCGGATACCCTACGAGCCAGCTCATGGTATGGCCGGGCATGTCGAACTCCGGCACCACGCGGATGCCGCGGGCGGCCGCGTAGTCCACCACTTCACGCATCTGATCCTGGGTGTAGAACTGCCCGTCGGACCCGAGTTGCTGCAACCTCGGGTAGAGCTTGCTCTCGGCGCGAAAACCCTGGTCGTCGGAGAGATGCCAGTGAAACACGTTCAGCTTCACGGTCGCCATGGCATCGAGATTGCGTTCCACCACCGGGAGCGGAAGAAAATGGCGCGAGCAATCCAGCATCAGGCCTCGCCAGGCGAAGCGCGGCTGGTCGGCAATGTGGACGGCCGGCGCGCGGAAGCCCTCCGCGCCGGGCTCGACCAATTGCAGGAACGTCTCCAGCCCGTGGAGCGCTCCCGACATGGTGATCGATTTCAGCGACGCGCCGGCGGGAGTGACGTCCAGCGTGTAGCTTTCGTCTTCGCCAAGCGTGGGCGTCGCGCTGCATGGCGTGCAGGCGATTGTGAGCGTCGCTGCCGGACCCGAAGGCGCGGGGAAAATGCCGGTCTGCCGCCAGAGGCGCATCAGGAAGCGATTCACCGCCGGCATCATCGCCGGATTAACGCCCGGCGATACACCGAAACTGGCGTCGATGGCCAGCGCGCCATCGGCGAGAACCACTTTGGCAGGCATGGGCATCAAGGCGGGTGTGGCTGCGCGGACCACCATGGCGACACAAACAAATGAGAACAGGAACGCGGTTCTGTGCATCCACTATAGTGTAAAAGATGTCGCTGACAATCTGGCTCATTCGCCATGGCGAAACTGCGTGGACGCTCACCGGCGCGCACACCGGCCGCACCGACCTGCCGCTCACCGATGCCGGCCGCGAAAATGCCATGGCGGTGGGCCGCTGGCTGGCCGGGCGGAAATTCGCCATGGTTCTCACCAGCCCGCTTGCCCGCGCGCGCGAAACCTGCCGGCTGGCGGGATACGGCGACGTCGCCCAGCTCGACCCCGACCTGTTGGAGTGGAATTACGGCGATTACGAAGGCCGCACCACCGCCGACATCCGCCAGCAAACGCCCGGCTGGAACCTGTGGCGCGACGGCCCGCTCCACGGCGAAACGGTGGAGCAGGTGGGCGCTCGCGCCGAAGCGGTACTGGCGCGTGTGGCGGCGGCGGATGGCCCCGTCGCGTTGTTCGCCCACGGCCACCTGTTGCGCATCCTCACCGCGCGCTGGCTGAGGTTGGCGCCCGATTGCGGCCGGCTGTTCGCACTCGCCACCGCCACGGTCAGCACCCTGGGCTTCGAGCGCGACACCCACGTGATTTCACAGTGGAACCTGCCCACCACCGGCGGCGCGTAACCTTTCAACGCCTGCGCAGTATAGAAGTTGATGCCGAGCTTCCTGCGGGACCTACAATACTCCTTTCGCACGCTGCGCAAGGCGCCGCTGTTTACCTCTGTGGCGGTGCTTTCCCTGGCCCTCGGGATTGGCGCTAATGTCGCCATCTTCACGCTGGTCAATCAGCTCATTCTCCGATTGCTGCCGGTGAGTCATCCGGAGGAGTTGGTGCTGCTGACCGCGCGCGGCCACCATTACGGCAGCAATACCGGGAGTCATTCGCTGTCCTACCCGATGTACCAGGACTTCCGCGATAAGAACGAGGTCTTCAGCGGACTGGTCTGCCGCTATGGCGACACTTTCAGCGTCGGCTTCAACGGCCATACCGAGCTGGTGCAGGGCGAGGACGTATCCGGCAATTATTTCTCCGTGCTCGGCGTGGGAGCCGCGGTGGGGCGCGTCTTCACGGCCGCAGACGATGTGACCGAGGGCGGCAACCCACTCGCCGTGCTGAGCTACTCCTACTGGAAGACGCGTTTCGCCGGCGATCCGAAAGTGGTGGGCAAAACGGTCGTGGTGAACGGCTTTCCGCTCACCGTGATCGGGGTGAGCCAAGCCGGCTTCGATGGCGTCCACCAGGGTTATTCCCCGCAGATCCGCGTTCCCATGTCGATGCACGATGCGCTGCCCAAGGGACCGTTTCCCGAACTGCGCAACCGGCGCCGCCGGTTCGTCGAAGTGTTTGGCCGGTTAAAGCCGGGCGTGTCGCTCACCGCCGCCAAAGCCGGACTGCAGCCCCTGTTTCACCAGATGCTCCAGATGGAAGTGGCGATGCCTGCATTCTCCAAGGCCACCGATTACACCCGGCGCCAGTTCCTCTCCATGTCGATGGATGTGCTGCCGGCATCCAAGGGGCTCTCCTCGCTCCGCGATCAATTCGCCAAACCGCTGCTGGCGCTGATGGGGATCGTCGCGGTGGTGCTGCTCATCGCCTGTTCCAACCTGGCGAATCTGCTGATCGCCCGTGCGTCCAACCGGCAAAGAGAAATCGCCGTCCGGCTCGCGCTGGGAGCCACACGCCGGCGGCTGGTCGCGCAACTGCTGGTGGAAAGCGTGGTGCTCGCGACCGCCGGAGGCGCGGCCGGCGTCGGGCTGGCGGTCTTCCTGGATGAGGCGCTGCTGGCATTCCTGCCTCAGAATCTGTCTGTGCTCAGTGTTTCGACCAGCCCGGACGCCACAGTGCTTGGTTTCGCGCTCGCCGTCTCTCTCGTCACCGGCCTGCTCTTCGGACTGATGCCGGCCCTGCAAGCCACGCGCCCGCATCTGGCATCCACGCTCAAGGAGGAGGGTCGCGGAGTGGTGGGCGGAACTTCGGTCCTCCTGCGGAAGGGGCTGGTGGTGGCCCAGGTGGCACTCTCCCTGCTGTTGCTCATCGGAGCGGGCCTGTTCGTCCACAGCCTCAGCAACCTGAAGGATCTGAATCCCGGCTTCCAGACGAAGAACCTGGTGACCTTTTCGGTAGACCCGTCCCTGGATGGCCGGCCGCGTGAGGCGGTGCTCGATTATTACCGCCGCCTGAGCGAGCGCATGCAATCCATGCCGGGAGTGACTTCATCGGCGCTGGCGGTAATTCCGGTGCTGGTGGATAACGAATGGGACAGCGGTCTCACGGTGGAAGGGTACTCCGCCAGGGATGGCGAGGGAGTCGATCCGCACATGCAGTTCTGCACACCCGACTTCTTCCGGACTTTGCAGATACCGCTTCTGGCGGGCCGCGATTTTCGGCTGGAAGACGGCGAAAAAGCTCCCAAGGTCGGGATCGTGAACGAAAAATTTGCGCGCAAGTATTTTGCCAACGTCAATCCCATCGGCCGGCATGTGGGCGAAGGACAGAATCCCGGAACGAAGCTCGATATCGAGATCGTGGGAGTGGTGGGCGACACCAAGTATGAGAGCATGCGGGAGGAGATGCCGTACGAACTGTACCTGCCGTATCCGCAGCAGGATTTCGTTGTCGGGATGACCGCCTATTTGCGCGCTGCGGGCGACCCCGAGCGCCTAATGCCGACGCTCCGCAAGACGGTGTCGGAACTCGACCCCGCGGTCCCGCTGTATCAGATGCGCACTCTCGATCAGCAGGTGGAAAACTCGTTGATCACCGACCGGCTGCTGGCCACGCTCTCGGGCGGGTTCGGTATTCTGGCCACGCTGCTGGCGGCCATGGGACTGTACGGAGTGATGGCCTTCATGGTGGCGCGCCGCACGCGTGAGATCGGCATCCGCATGGCGCTCGGCGCCAGTGGAGGATCGGTGGTCTGGCTGGTGATGCGCGAAGTGATTCTCCTGGTGGGCATCGGGGTGGCGATCGGACTGCCGGCGGCGCTTGGACTCTCGCACCTGGTGCAAGCGCAATTATTCGGAGTGGCGCCGAGCGACATCTTAACGCTCTGCCTGGCGACCGCCGGCATCGCCGCCGTGGCGCTGTTCTCCGGCTACCTCCCCGCACGCCGCGCGACGGCTATCGATCCCATGCGCGCGCTGCATTGGGAGTGAGTCTGGCTCGACCGGCGTTCATCGGCGGCCATTATGGCTTGTGCCGTCGTGTTCACCTCCCTTTCGGCACCACCAGATTCAGCCGCACCGCCTTCGCGCCCGCCGCCGCCTTTCCGGTACGCACCACCAGTTGCAGCGCCGAGACCGCCGAGACCACGCGCGTCATCACACGATTGGCATCGATGCCGGTGAGCACCGCCACCTGCGGCGAGGGCAGAAATATTTCCATCACGCGAATTCTGTCCTCGCCATTTTGCACGTGGACGATCAGTTCTTCGTCCTCTTTCAGAGCCTTCTGCATGGCGCCTATCTGATACAGCATGACGCCGCCGGGGTTATCGGACGCGGGCGTGCCGGGCGCCGGATCCGACATTGCCGATTGGATCGCCTGTGCCGCTAACTGCTTGGTAAGATCGACTAGGGCCATTCTCGCTTGATGCTAGCATGAGGGCATGCGTGGTTTCGAGAGTTTATCCGAACGGGAAATTCTGGCCCTCGCCATCACACTGGAAGAAGAAGACGAGAAAATCTATGCGAACTTCGCCGACGGACTACGGCAGGATTTTTCCGCCACAGCCGCGATCTTCGACGGGATGCGCGTCGAGGAATCGGGCCACCGCCGCCGCCTGATTGAGCTTTCGCAGAAGAAATTCGGCGACCATATTCCACTCATTCGCCGCGAAGACGTGCGCGGATTCGTCACCCGCAAACCTGTCTGGATGACCCGCCCGCTCCATCTGGAAGTGGTGCGCAAAACCGTGGCGTCGATGGAGGCGGAGACGCGCCGCTTCTACGAGCGCGCGGCGGCACTCACCTCCGACGCTCACATTCGCCAACTGCTGGACGACCTGGCCCAGGAAGAACGTCACCACGAGGAGCGCGCCGGAGAATTGCGTGCCGATAAGCTCGGCGCCGACGTGCGCATGCAGGAAGAGGAAGCCAATCGACGCCTCTTCATGCTGCAAATCGTACAGCCCGGGCTGGCCGGACTGATGGACGGATCGGTCTCTACGCTCGCGCCGGTGTTCGCTTCGGCGTTCGCCACGCACAAGCCGTGGGACGCTTTTCTGGTCGGCATGGCGGCTTCGCTCGGCGCCGGCATCAGCATGGGATTCGCGGAAGCCTTGTCCGACGATGGCAGCCTTACGGGCCGCGGCCACCCCTGGGTACGCGGTGTGATTTGCGGCGCTATGACCACGCTCGGCGGCATCGGCCACACGCTGCCGTTCCTCATCCCGGGCTTCACCGCCGCCTTGACCGCGGCGATTTGCGTAGTGGTGGTGGAACTCGGCGTGATTTCCTGGATTCGCCAGAGGTACATGGAGACTTCCGCTCTGGTCGCGATTCTCCAAGTGGGGCTGGGCGGTATTTTGGTCTTCGCGACCGGCGTGTTGATCGGCAGTTCTTAGGGAGAGACGATGTTCTATCGCGCAGGATTGCTTGCCCTTCTGGGTGCAAGCGTGCTGGCTGTGTCCGCACCGGCCCAGAGTTCGAGCGAGCTGGAAAAGAATAAAGGAGTCGGCGATTCGCCCGACACTGCGCCTCCACTCGCCAGCGGTTTACGGCCGGGCCTGAATCATGCCGACGTGCGCGCCGCCATGCGCAAGGTGGCCGACTGGCAACTGGAGCGCGCCCGCCCGTATTTCAGCACCGACTGGACTTTCGCTGCGCTCTACGACGGATTCATGGCCGCCTCGTCTACCCTCGGCGATGCCAAATACGAGCAGGCCATGCGCGCCATGGGCGACCGCTTGAACTGGCAACTCGGCAAGCGGCCCGAACATGCCGACGACGTGGCCGTCGGCCAGGTGTACCTGGAGCTTTATCTCAAGAAGAAGGATCCGCGCATTCTTCCGCCTCTGGTGGAGCGGTTCTCTGATCAGATGGGACTGAAAGATGACCCCGCCAAGCCGCTCTGGTGGTGGTGCGACGCCTTATTTATGGGTCCGCCCACCCTCGCGCGACTCTATAAGGCTACCGGGAAGACGGAGTACCTGGACTTTATGAATCGCGAGTGGTGGATTACCTCCCACTTACTCTACGACCCGGAGGAGCACTTATACTTCCGCGACGCCGGTTACCTGGCCCGGCACGAAGCGAACGGCCGCAAGCTGTTCTGGTCGCGCGGCAACGGCTGGGTGATGGCGGGAATCGCGCGCGTCTTGGATTACATGCCGGCGAACTACCCGGCTCGCGGCCAGTACGTCCAGCAATTTCGGGAAATGGCCGCCGCGGTCATCAAGGTGCAAGGCGATGACGGCCTGTGGCGATCCGGCCTGCTGGATGCGCAGTCTTATCCCCTGCCTGAGGTTTCCGGCTCGGCGTTCATAGCCTACGCGCTCGCCTGGGGAGTCAATCGGGGCATTCTCGATCGCGCCACCTACGGCCCGGCAGCGCAGAAAGCGTGGGCAGGACTGCTCACCCACGTGTACCAGGATGGCCGGCTGGGCTGCATCCAGCCCGTGGGCGCGGCGCCCGGGCAGTTTCAAGCGACGTCCAGTTTCGTGTACGGCGTCGGGGCGTTTCTACTCGCCGGCTCGCAGATGGATCGCCTTCATTTCTGAAGCGTAATCGTCCGCCCGGTGCGCGCCGAGTCGCGCGCCGCATCGAGTATCTCGATCACGATCACGTTGTTCTCAAGCGAGGACAGGCCGTACGGTTGGAACTTGCCGCGCGCCACGCCGATGAGGTATGAAATCGAATCTGCAGCATCCGGTTGCAGGGGCGGAGGCGTGCGCGTCTCTTCGGTCTTCTCGCCCGGCAGGCGCACCCGCAGATTATCGCCGCCGGTGGCGATGGCGTAGCCGGTGGCGCCGTAGACTTCGAAATCCTTGCGTCCCACCGGCCAGTTCCACGACGCTTCTATCACGCCCTGCGCCTTGGGATACTCCAGCAGCACGGTGGCTTCGTCGTCGACGTGCGTGTAAATCGCGGGCTTATCGGTCTGCGTCAGCGCCGTGACTTTCAGCGGCCGCTGGTTGTCCATCATCCACGTCATCAGGTTCGCGCCGTAGCAGCCGAAATCGAAGAGCGCGCCCGCGCCGTTCTTGACAGGGTCGTTCAGCCACGCGAAAAATTCCGGCTGCACGTGGATCTCCTGGGGCCCCTGATGGCCGTCCATGGCAACCATCCGGCGGATCTCGCCGCCGGCTTTCTGCTCATGCAGCAGGTTCCACATTTCGCCGTGGCTGCGATACCAGGTGGTTTCGTAGTTGACGAATACCGGCGTATGGTATTTCGTCGACGCTTCCTGGATGGCGCGCGCCTGCTTGACATCCACCGCCAGCGGTTTCTCCATCATCACCGGAATGTGCCGCGGCGTGCATGCCTCCACCACACGCAAATGCGAGTAAGTGTCGGTGAAGGTGGCCACCGCTTCCGGCTTCACCGCGTCCAGCATCTTGTCGAGGTCGGTGTAGAGTTGTGTGTCCGCCAGGTGGTTCGGGCCGGCATACTTGTGCAGCAGCGCAGAATCGGGATCCCAGACCGCGACAATCTCGATATCGGCGGTGCGGCGGCGGACGTTATTGAAGAATCCCGAGACGTGGCCATGATTGAGTCCCGCGATAGCCACACGCAGCGGCTTGGTGTCCTGCGACTGCGCTCCCGCCGCGCAGACCGCGGCCAGGAGGGCGAGCGAAAGAAGACGAGTCATCATTTCAGTGCAAGTGTAACTCTCCCGGTAAACTGGTGGTGAATGACCGGCGCTGTACGATTCCGCCCATGTTCGCCGGCTTCCAACTTTGCTGTAACTGGCAATCGGATTATCGTTTGACTACGAGGTAAATCGCATGCCTTCGCAACCGAGAGTGGAACTCGCCGGTAGCCATCGCGAGACGGTGGCCGGCGCAACCGCGGCACAGCCCGTGGACGATCGTGAAATGGTGCAGGCGACTGTGGTCCTGCGCCGCAGGGCGCGCTCCCTCATGCCCCGCGCGGAGACCTACGCCTACCGGCATCCCGGTATGCGCGACTACCATAGCCGCGGCGACTTTGGCGTGCTGCACGGCGCCGACCCGGCTGACATCGCCGCCGTTGAGACGTTCGCCCATGAGAACGGACTCACCGTGGTGGAGCGCAGCGCCGCGCGCCGTTCGGTGGTATTGAAAGGTACCGCCGCCAATATGCAGCGGGCGTTCGGCACCGACCTCATGCACTACACCGCCGAGACCGGGACGTATCGCGGACGCACCGGTTCGCTTACCCTGCCCGCACAGCTTAGCGGCGTGGTGACCGCGGTGCTCGGGCTGGATAACCGGCCGGTCGCCAAGCCGCACTCGCGACGCGCGCAGGCAGCCACCGTGACGGGTCCTCTTTCGCCCACCCAGGTGGCCGCCGCGTACAGTTATCCCGAGGGCGCCACCGGCGCGGGACAAACCATCGGTATCATCGAACTGGGCGGCGGATACAGCCCGGACGACCTGGACACCTACTTTTCGGGCCACTCGCCCGCCATCACTTCCATCTCCGTGGATGGCGGCGCCAACCAGCCAGGTGTCGATTCCGATTCCGACGGCGAAGTGATGCTCGATATCGAAATAGCCGGTGCGGTGGCGCCGGGCGCGCGGATCGTGGTCTACTTTGCTCCCAACACCGACCAGGGCTTTCACGATGCCATCACCACGGCCGTTCACGACTCCGTCAATAATCCTTCCGTGATCTCCATCAGTTGGGGCGGCCCGGAGGATTCGTGGACCAGCCAGGCCGCGAGCGCCATGCTCGAAGCCGTCACCGACGCCGCCGGAGTAGGCGTCACCATCACCGCCGCGGCGGGCGACGATGGCGCGACCGATGGCCTATCGGGCAGCCAGCTGCACGTCGACCTGCCGGCCTGTCTGCCGCCTGTTCTGGCGTGCGGCGGCACCAAGCTGACGGTGAGCGCAGGGGCCATCGATACCGAAGTGGTCTGGAACGAACTGGCCAATGGCGAAGGCGGGACCGGCGGCGGCGTCAGCAACATCTATGCGCTCCCCAGCTACCAGGCGAAGGCCAAAGTACCGCCACAGAAGGACACGAAATTCGTAGGCCGCGGCGTGCCCGACGTGGCAGGAGATGCCGACCCGGTGACCGGCTACACCGTTCGTGTGGACGGCCAGGATGAGGTCATCGGCGGCACCAGCGCGGTGGCACCGCTCTGGGCCGGCCTGATCGCGCTCCTCAATCAGCAACTGGGCAAGCCCGTCGGATTCCTGCATCCCGCGCTGTATCAACTTATGGGCACGCCGGCGTTCCACGAGATCACCAAGGGGAACAACGGCGCATACGACGCGGGTCCGAACTGGAATGCCTGCACCGGGCTCGGCAGTCCCGACGGCGCGGCCCTCCTGAAGGCGCTTTCGGGGACGAATACTACCGGAGCGACAGCCACATAAGGCGGCCCGCGGCGCGTTAGACTCTAGGATTGAAACCGCCGCCCATCCCCCTCGAAAAGATCGCCGCGCTCGAACCGGTGTGCCTTCGCGCCACCGTGCCCGAGTCTTACCGCGACAGCAACGGCCACATGAACGTGCGCTGGTACATCGCTCTGTTTGACGATGCCGGCGACACCCTGCACGATTGGATGGGAGTCACGCCCGCCTATCACGCCGCGCACAACACCGGCACGTTCGACCTGGAATATCACGTCAACTTTCTGACCGAAGTGCTGCCCGGCGAAGACATCGTGGTGTACGTCCGGCTGGTGGCGTATACCGCCAAGCGTCTCCATTACGTAATGTTCCTGGTGAACGACACGCGCCACAAACTGGCCGCGACGCTCGAATGCATCAACGCCTTTGCCGACCTGCGCGACCGCCGTACCGCCCCGTGGCCCCCGGAAGTTGCGGCGAAACTCGCGCAGGCGGTGGAGGCGGACGGACAACTCGACTGGGCGCCACCACTCAGCGGCGCGATGCACGCGTGATGTCGAGGCCTCTGAGCAAGACACTAGTGGTGCCCGCTCTTTCCACGTGAAGTTTTTCCCGTGGCTCCCACCCTCCTCAAAACTGAATGACCTTCAGATTGGGAATCATTCCGAAGTGGCGCAGATTTCGGGTGCCGGACGCGTATCCGAAGTAGAGGGCGGTCGCGCCGATTAGCAGGTCCGCAAACGGAATCGTACGGCCGAGTTTTCTGGCTTCGGCGTCGACCTTCGCCGCGACCTTTGCCATCCCCATGGTGAACGGTTCAACCGGCATCGCGGCGAAGACGGTATCCAGGTATTCGCGCCGCGTCCGCGCCTGCTCCTCGGTCCGAGCTCGATACAATCCGTGCTCCAGTTCGATCGCACTTATGGAAGAGAGCACGATCTCGGTTTCTCCGTGCTCGCGTTCGAGTGCGGTCAACAGATCGCTGACCGGGATCGCGTGACGCTCGGAGGCGATCAGCACCCCGGAGTCGAGGACTAATCCCATGCTGGCGGATTCAAGGGCTCATCGTGGGCATCCACAGCCGCTTGTACGTCCCGGGCGAAGTCGGGATCGGGTACCGGCGCGTGCCCGAGCTTCTGCTCGTACGCCTTCGCGAGCGCGACGCACTCGCTGATCTTTCGTCCCGGGCTCCGCGGCGTCTTGATGACGGCGACGGCGCGATGGTCCTGCTCCACGATGACCTCGACGCCTTCCTGGACTTGGGCCAGCACGGCGTGGATATCGCGGGCGAGTTCGGCTTCCGTGATTCTGACCGTTGCCATCTCTTCGATCATAGCGTTTCTTCCCCGATGCGCGCCTTGTGGGTCGGGGAGGGCGCCCGTCAGGAGCCGACGGGGCACCGCAGCCATGCGACAGACCGGCGAGTGCTCACACGCGCAGCTCGTACCCCAGCCCGCGCATGCCTTCGATCATGGCGGCGCGAATCTGCCCCACTTCATCCGACGACAGAGTCCGCTCCGGCGACCCTACCGTCACGCGGAACGACACGCTCTTCGACCCATCCGGCAGCGGTGGCCCGGCATACTCGCGCACGTATTGAATCGATTCCAGCAGCGGACCGGCGAACTGCGCCGCTTCACTCCGCAGCGTTCCCGCATGCGCCCGCAGCGGAGCCACCACCGAGAGATCGAACGCGCTCGACGGATACCGCCGGATGGGCGTGAACTTCACTTCCGTCCCCGAGAGCGATTCCACCGCCCGCAGGTCGAGGTCGAGAATCGCTGCGCGCCCCGATTCCACCAGGCGGGGATGCAGCTCGAAGAATCTTCCTACGATCTCCCCGCGCCAATGCAGATCGGCCGAGCGCGCCGGGTGCTCGAACGAACGTGCCTCAGCCGGTACCGCCTTCGCGCCCAGCAACAGGCACTCCGCAGCACGCTTGACCTCGAAGAGTCCCGCGCGCCCATCGCCGTACCGATCGTAAATCGCCGCCGCCAGATGCGGAATCTCATCCGGCAGGCCTTCGCTCTTCTTATGAATCTCCAGCCCGATTTCGAACAGCCGGAAGCTCTCGCGATGCTTGGCGTTGTCCAGCACGTTGCGCCAGATGCCGGGCAGCAATGAGGTGCGCATCAGCGCCTGGTCGGACGCGATCGGGTTGGCCACGCGCACGTGTTCGGCCGGATCGAAGCCGAACGCGCGCACCGCCTCTTCGCTCAGAAACGAGTAATTGTAGACCTCCGTGAACCCCTGGTCGACGAAGATATTACGCACGTCATGCTGAAACTGGCGCGACGGGTTGGCCGGCGGCACGCGCGAGGGCACCAGCGGCGCCTGCGGCTCGATGGACACATATCCCACCATGCGGCCGACCTCTTCCACCAGATCGTCCTTGATCGAAATGTCCTTGGTGGCGCGCCACGAAGGTATGCCCACGCGGAACATGCCGGGCTCGGGCTCGCTCACCGCGAACTCCAGGCGCTCCAGAATTCCGCGCACCTCGGCCAGCGGCACACTGCGCCCCAGTTTGCGATCCAGCCATGCCAGCGGCAGATCTATGGGCGCCGGCGGCGCGATCTCGCGCCTGCTTTCCGCTACCCCGCCCACCAGCCGAATGCCCGGCGAGATTTCCTGTAGCAGTTCGACCGCGCGCGCTAAGCCGCGAACCGTATTCGCCGGGTCTTGCGCCTTTTCGAACCGCATCGACGCATCAGTCCGCAGCTTGATGGCCGACGACGTCTTGCGAATACTAGACGCCTGAAAATTGGCGCTCTCCAGCACCACGCGCGTGGTCTTCGCGGTGATCGAACTCGGCCCGCCGCCGATCACGCCCGCCAAGCCAATGGCGCCGGCCGAATCGGCAATCACCAGGTTCGCCGGATCGAGCGTGTACGTCTCGCCATTCAACGCTGCGAACCGTTCGCCCGCCTTGGCGCGCCGCACATAAATCGTATCGCCCGCGATCAGATCGGCATCGAAGGCGTGCATGGGTTGCGCCAGCTCCGACATGATGAAGTTCGTCATGTCGACGATGTTGTTGATGGAATTGAGTCCGATAGCGGCCAGCCGCGCCTGCAGCCAGTACGGCGACGGCCCCACCGTCACGTTCTCGAACACCAGCGCGCTATATCGCGGGCACAGGGCGAAATCTTCGATGGCGATCTTCACCGCCGCCTCGCCCGCCGGCAGCAGGTCGAGCTTCACCGAATCGTGCAGCTTCAAACCGAGAATCGCCGCCACTTCCCGCGCCATACCGAAGTGGCCCCACAGATCGGGCCGATGCGTGATCGACTTGTTGTCGATCTCGATGATGCTGTCCGCGCACAGGCGATCCAGCACACCGCCCGGTTCGCCCGTGAGCTCGATGATGCCCGAGTGGTCTTTATTAATGCCGAGTTCCGCCGGGCTGGCGAGCATGCCGTCGCTTTCCACCCCGTGAATCGTCTTCCTGCCGATGTCCGCCCACGCCGTCACCATCCCCGCGCGGCAATTGGGCGCGCCGCAAACCACCTGCCGGTGTCCCGCCGTGCCGGCGTCGATCGACGCCAGCGTCAGATGCGTTCCCGCGATCGGCTCGGCCGATTCCACCCGCGCCAGCGTGACGTGCGCCAGCATCTCACACGCCGGCTCTACGCCTTCGCATTCGGCTGTCTTCATGGTGATCAGCCGTTCCAGCGGACCCGGCGCCTCGGCCAGCCCGGGCACCAATTCGCGAATCCAGTTGTAGGAGAATTTCAAAACTGAGCCACCTTAGAAACTAAAACTGTTCGAGGAACCTGAGATCGCCGCCGTTCAAGTGGCGTATGTCGTCGATGCCGTACCGCATCATGGCGAGGCGCGTCAGCCCCAGCCCGAAGGCGAACCCGCCCCACACTTCGGGGTCGATGCCGCTCATCCGCAGCACCTTGGGATTCACCAACCCGCACGGCAGCAGTTCCACCCAGCCGCTCTGCTTGCACACCGCGCAGCCCGGCCCGCCGCAGATCAGGCATTGGATGTCGAGCTCGAACCCCGGCTCGACGAAGGGGAAATATCCCGGCCGCAGACGCACCGTCACTTCGCGATGGAAGATGGCGGTGAGCAGCGTCTTCATAAAATAGAGAAGATTCGCCACCGAGACGTCGCGATCGATCATCATGCCTTCCAGTTGATAGAAGGTATGTTCGTGGGAGGCGTCCACGCTCTCATTGCGGAACACGCGGCCGGGCGCGATCATGCGCAGCGGCGGACCCAGCCGCTCCATGCCGCGCACCTGCACCGGCGAGGTATGCGTACGCAATAAATTGCCGCGATCCAGCCAGAAGGTGTCCTGCATGTCGCGCGCCGGATGGTCGGCCGGGATGTTGAGCGCGTCGAAGTTGTGATATTCGTCTTCCACTTCGGGCCCGTCCAGCACGGCGAATCCGAGCGAGCGGAAAAGATCTTCCAGTTCGCGCTGAATGCGCGTGATGGGGTGCAGATGGCCGCGGCGCACGCCCGGCGCCGGCAGCGTGACGTCCAGCCATTCGGCGTCCAGCCGCCTGCCCAAAGCTTGGTCGGCCAGCACCTGCTGGCGCGCCGCCAGTGCCTGCTCCAGATTCTGGCGCGTGCTGTTGAGCAGCATGCCGAAGCTCTTGCGCTCCTCCGGCGGCAGCTTTCCCATCTCCTTGCCGGCCTGTGCCAGCGGCCCCTTGCGCCCCAGCGCGTCTACCCGCACCGCTTCCAAATCTTCTTCCGATGCGGCCGCGGCGATGCGCGCGAGAGATCGCGCCTCCAGCTCCTGTAAAGGTGAATCCAACATGTGGTGTGAAGCTTTATTTTAGCAGGAGCATTTTACATGGCACCGTACCTGCCATATAGTCCCCGAAGGAGCGTAAGTGCCAATTTCGAAGCGTCCTATGGTATGCCAATGGTGTCGCTGCGCCTCACTGCTTGTGGCGCTTTGCACCATCAGCCATGCCGCGGGCACTATATTTTCCACCTTGCTGCGCGGCAGCGGACAGGAGTTTGCCTCCGCACTTACTTCCGATTCACAAGGCAATACCTACGTTGCCGGACTCACCTTTTCCCCCGATTTCCCGGTGACCGATGCTGCTTCGCAAGCCACTTTCGGCGGCACTTCCGATGCCTTCGTCGCCAAGCTCGGCCCGGATGGGAAGGTGATCTGGGCTACCTATCTGGGCGGCATTCTCGACGATTGGGCCAGCGGCATCGCGCTCGATAGCGCGGGCAACGTGTGGGTGGCCGGCTGGACGCGGTCCCCGAATTTCCCCCTGGTCAATCCGCTGCAAAGCATGCTGGACGGAGGCGCCACGGACGATTACGACGCGTTTGTGGCCGAGTTCGACCCCACCGGGTCCAAGCTTCTCTTTTCGACGTTCCTCGGCGGCGCCATGCTCGACGGCGCGGCAGGCATCGCCATCGATGCGGCGAATAACGTCTACGTCGCTGTGAACTCGTACTCCGAAAGCGGGTATCCGGGCGCCGCCGCCCAGCCCGCCAATACCCCCGGCATCAATGTCACCAAGCTATCCCCGAAAGGCGCGGTGGTCTACACGTTTTTCCATCCGTCCGGCGTTGCCCACGCCATCGCGCTCGATGCCGCGGGTGCGGTTTACGTGGCCGGCACCACGGCCGTCGTCGATGACATCGGCCCCCCGGGCAAGGGCAACGCAGTGGTCTTCAAACTTGCGCCGGATGGAACCGGGACACTCTACGAGAAGACGTTCGGTGGAAGCTATTCCGCGAGTGCCAACGCAGTCGCGGTGAACAGCGCGGGTGAAGCGTGGGTGGCCGGAGTGACGCAATCGGCCGATTTTCCGGTGGTGCATGGCCTGCAAACCACGCTGGGCGCGCGACTCCTCTGGCAGAGCACGAATTCCGGCGCCACCTGGACACCCATCGACGATCTGCCCTTCGCGCTACCGCAAGGCTTGGTCGTCGACCCGGCAACTCCCACTACTCTTTACGAAGCGACCGGCGATCGCGGCGTCTGGAAGAGCACCGATGGCGGAACCACGTGGACGCAAAGCTCCAGCGGCATCTCCGGCGCTAGCGTGCAAGCCATAGCTATCGACCCGGCGCATCCCAAGACGCTTTACGCCGCTACCTCCAGCACCGTTTACAAGAGCACCGACGGCGCTGCCACCTGGACGGCGATCGACTCGCCGCCATGGGCCGTCGCCTCCCTCCAGATCGATGCGCAGAATCCCAACATCGTTTACGAGTCGGGGCAAGCCATTCGCAAAAGCACCGACGCCGGCGCAACCTGGAATCCGGTAGCATTCCCCGCAGTCTTCGCCAGTATGGCTCTCGACCCGAATGCCAGCGGCCACATCATCGCCATTTCGAACTTCTTCTTCTGCGGCTTCTCCTGCAGCCAGAACAAGAGTCCGCAGATGTTTTTCAGCACTGACGGCGGTAATTCGTGGACGCTGGAGTCTACACCGCCCGCCAGTACCGCCGGGATCGTGGTGGACGCTTCGACCAAACCGTCCACGGTCTACGACGGATTGCAGTACATCAGCACCGATGGCGGCGTTACTTTCACGCCCCTCCCCGCGCCCCCGTTCGGCACCAGCAACTTTACGGTGCTGGCGGTGGACCCGAGCGGCGCACTGTACGCCGCGGTGCAAGGCGGCCCGGTCTATGTTTCGAAGAACCACGCGCAGTCCTGGACCGCGCTCACCTCTCCAGTTGAGAACGGCGGCCTGGCGTTGACCAGCCTGGTTTCCGCCGGCTCCAGCGGTGTACTTTACAGTCTGGTGTACCTGTCGCCGTCGGCGGGATTTGTGACCAGGCTCAGCGCCGACGGCAATACGCTCGAGTATTCGACTTATCTGCGCGGCCATTCGCAAATTGAGACCGGCCCGGTCTACCTGGCGGAGCCGCCAACCATGGTGCTGCAGAACTGGATCGCCGGCATCGCGCTCGATTCCGCGGGCAATGTGGTGTTGGCCGGTGGCACTCGCGCGGTCGATTTCCCCACGGCGAATCCCGTGCAACCGGCCGTCGCCGGGCTCGCCGATGCGTTCGCCGCGATTCTCTCGCCGGATGGCAGCCGGCTCCAGTTCTCCACATACTTCGGCGGATCGCAGGACGATGGCACGCTGGCAGCCACCGTCGATTCCACCGGCAACGTGATCTTCGCCGGCCAGACATGGTCGGGCGATTTCCCCACCGGCGCAAACTCCACTCTGCCGTTTACCTTTGGCGATGCATTCGTGGTGAAACTCGCGACCGGTGCGCCGGCGATCGTCTCGGTATCGAATGGAGCGAGTTTCCAGCCCGGAATCGAGGCCGGTTCCTGGGTGATGATCAAGGGCGTCAACCTTGCCAACACTACCCGCTCGTGGACCGATGCCGATTTCAACGGCAACCAACTTCCCACCAGCCTCAGCGGCGTAAGCGTCACCATCGACGGCCAGTCGGCGTTCCCTTCCTACATCAGCCCCACACAGATCAACGTGATCGCGCCCTCCACTTCGACAACCGGCAGCGTGAACGTGGTGGTCGATAACCACGGCGCCCTCAGCGCTCCCGCCGCAGCGCAAATGCAGACCTACGCGCCGGCATTTTTTATCCATCCCGGCACCAACTTCGCGTTCGCGTCCCTGCTTCCGGACTACGCGCCGTCAGCCGACCCCTCGATTGTGACCGGCGCCACCGCGGCCCACCCTGGCGACATCCTGGTGCTGTGGGCCACGGGATTCGGTCCCACCACTCCGCCCGCACCAGCCGCCCTCATCGTCAGCGGCGTGCCGGTGGCAATCACGCCAAGCGTGACGGTGGGCGGTGTGCCGGTGAAGGTACTGAACTCCATCCTCGCCGTCGGATCGGCCGGGCTCTACCAGATCACCATTCAACTCCCCGCCAACGTGCCCACCGGCGCCGTGGCCATACAAGCCTCTCTCGGTGGCGCGCAAACCCAATCCGGCGCGACGATATTTATAGCGCAATGAAAAATCGCCTGGCAATTACACTCCTTTCCTTAGCGGGCGCGGTCCATGCCGCCGGTCCGCTCTTCACCACTCTGCTGGGCGATGGCTATCAGAGTTACGCTGCCGCCGTGGCCTCCGACTCGCAGGGCAACACCTACGTCGCCGGTATGACCGCCGCTCCCGATTTCCCCACCACTGCCGGCGCGCTCCAATCCACCTATGCCGGCGACTTCGACGCCTTCGTCGCCAAACTCGGGCCCGACGGCAAAGTGATGTGGGCCACCTACTTGGGCAGCACTTCCGTCGATTGGGCCACCGGCATCGCGGTCGATAGCACGGGCAACGTCTGGGTCTGCGGGTATACCTCGTCCCCCCATTTCCCGCTCGTCAACCCGCTGCAGTCCTGGCTGGCGAATGCGCCCGGCGCCTATGCCTACGGGTTCGTTTCGAAATTGTCTCCCGACGGGACCAAACTCCTGTACTCCACCCTGCTCGGCAGTACCGCAGGGTCTGCCGGAACCACTGCCAGCCCGGCCGGCATCGCCCTTGACTCCGCCGGCAACGCCTACGTCGCCGTCAACCTCGACCAGACGGCCGGCTATCCCGGCGTGACGAGCGCGCCCGCTCAGCCCGGCATCATGGTCACCAAGCTGGCGCCGCAAGGTGCGCTGATTTACTCGTATTTCCACCCGGAAGGCGCCGCCACCGCTATCGCGCTCGATTCCTCTGGCGCCGTCTATGTTGCCGGCTCCTCAGTTTGGAACGAACCCAATACTTCCACACTCGTCTCGTTATCGCCATCCTTGCAGCAGGCAATCGTCTTCAAACTCTCGCCCGATGGCTCGGCGAAACTCTGGGAGAAGGCCCTCGGCACCAGCGCGCAGTCCGCCGCCGGTGCGGTGGCGGTGAATGGCGCAGGGGAAGTCTGGGTCGGCGGAAGCACTTCCTCAGCGAACTTTCCGCTCGTACACCCGCTGCAGAACACGCCCGGCGAACGGGCCCTGTGGGCCAGCGTCAATGCCGGTGCGAGTTGGGCGCCTGTCGATAATCTACCCTTCGCTCTTCCGAACACCATCATCGTAGATCCCACCGTCGGCACAACGTTCTACGCCGCCACTACCGACCTCGGAATTTTCAAAAGCGTCGATGGCGGCGTCACGTGGACCGCAGCGTCCAAAGGCATCCCGGCGGGCAACGTGTCGGCGCTGGCCATCGACCCGCGGAATACGCTCACCCTGTTTGCCGGCACATCGACGGGCGTGTACAAATCGCTGGACGCCGGAAATTCCTGGACCGCCATCGATTCCGCTCCCGGCGAGGTGACGCAGCTTCTGGTGGACGCGCAGAATCCCAACAACATTTACGAACTCGTCGCCTGCCTCCCGGCCGATACCACGTGCGCTTCGGGAGAACTCGGCTCGCCCAATCTCCGCGTCAGCACCAACGGCGGAGCCACCTGGACTACCCGCCAGTCCGCCGGGTACATCGGCTCGCTGGCCGCCGATCCGCAAGTCTCCGGCCACCTCTTCGCCGTATGGAATACCCTCCTCACGACGCTCTTCGGGCCTCCCCTCACAGCTCCTGAACTTTTCTCGACCGTGAACGGAGGCGCCGGATGGAACATGATCCCGGGAATCTCTCCCGGCCTTTCCAACCTCCTGGTGGATGGTTCCACCACGCCCTCCACGGTGTACCTGGGCCTGCAATACATGAGCGCGGATGGCGGCAATACCTGGACGAGCGTGGGCCATTTGCCCGGCACCACCAGCGCGGGCGCCTCCGTCGCGGCGCTCGACCCCGCCGGCAACGTATATGCCTGGTACCCACCGGGCGGCCTCTTCGTCTCCCACGATCACGCCCAGACCTGGAGTTCGCTCGGCTCCCCCTTCACGCCCATAGCAAACATCTTTCCCGTTACCTCCGACGGTACGATTTTCGCCTCGACACCTCCCGGCGACCAGAGCGCCTTTGGCACAGCCGGCTTCGTTTCCAAAATCAGTGCCAACGGATCGACCCTGGAATACTCCACCTACCTGCGCGGCCACCAATCCGCGCCTGCCACCGTCAACGGTTTGTACGAGCCGGCGCTGCTCCTCAGCCAAAACTGGATTTCCGGGATCGCACTCGATTCCGCAGGCCATGCCATCGTGACCGGCGGCACGCGCGCCAGCGATTTTCCTACCGCGAATCCGCTGCAATCGGTCAGTGCGGGCCTGGCTGACGCCTTCGCGGCAGTCATCTCGGCCGATGGCGCCACTCTGGAATATTCCACTTATCTCGGCGGATCGCAGGACGATGGCGCGCTCGCCGTGGCGCTCGATCCGCAAGGTAATGTAATTGTCGCCGGCGAAACCTGGTCGGGCGATTTTCCCATCGCCAACGGTCCCACTCTTGCCCCCGGCGCGGCTGGGGCTTTCGTCGCGAAACTGGCCGCGCCCCTCGCGCCTATCGTCACGTCAGTGGTCAATGGCGCGAGCTTTCAACCCGGCATCGCTGCCGGATCGTGGGTCACCATCACCGGCAGTCATCTTGCCAATACCACCGGCACCTGGCAGGCATCCGATTTCAACGGCAACCATCTGCCCACATCGGTGGGCGGTGTGAGCGTCACCATCGATGGCCAACCGGCCTTCGTCGAGTACATCAGTCCCACCCAAATCAACGTGCAGGCGCCGTCGGATAGCGCCACCGGCACGGTCAACGTGGTGGTCGACAACAACGGCATGAAAAGCGCTTCCGCACCCGCGCAATTGCAGACTTATGCGCCGGCGCTGTTCCTGACCTCGGGAACTACCGCTGTCGCGACGGTCATTCCCGGTTACTTTCCGGTCACCAGCGCCGCGCCCGCTCACCCCGGTGATCTGGTGGTGTTATGGGGCACCGGCTTCGGCCCCACCACTCCGGCCGCGCCGGCCGGTGTGGAAGTTGCCGCGGCGCCGGCCACCGCTACCCTTCCCACGGTCAACATAGGAGGCCTGCAGGCGATGGTCATCAGCTCTGTCCTTACCACTGGCAGCGCCGGCCTCTATCAGATCACCATTCAAATTCCGGCTAACGCGCCCACCGGCCCGGTAGCGGTACAAGTCTCCATCGGCGGCGTGCAAACGCAATCCGGCGCTGTCCTTTATATAGCCAACCCATGAAATATACCCTCGCATTTCTTCTCGCCTTCGCCGCCACGGCCAACGCCGCCGGCACGATCTTCTCTTCGATCCTCACCGGTGTGGGGCAGGAGTACGCCAACGCCGTCGTCAGCGATTCGCAGGGCAATACCTATGTCGCCGGCGAGACCTATTCGAACGACTTTCCCATCACCGCCGGCGCGTACCAGACCACCTTCGGCGGCACCGCGGACGCTTTCGTCGCCAAGCTCGGGCCGGACGGCAAAATCATCTGGGCCACCTATCTCGGCGGCATTCTCACCGACTCCGCTACCGGCATCGCGCTCGATAGCGCGGGCAATGTATGGGTGAGCGGGTGGACCGTGTCGCCCGGCTTTCCGCAGGTGAATCCGATTGCCGGCAGCCCCATCAACGGCTATGACGCTTTCGTCGCCAAGCTCGACCCTACCGGCTCCAAACTCCTCTTTTCCACCTTCCTCGGTAATCAGAGGAATAGCACTGGCGTGGGAATTGCTGTCGATTCCGCGGGAAATGCGGACGTCGCTGTGAATACCGATTCCGCGGCGGGCTACCCCGGCCTGCAGAATGCTCCCGATCGATCCGGCATCGTGGTGACTAAGATTGCGCCGCAAGGCACCCTGGTCTATTCCTACTTTCATGACGGCGGTACGGCAGCAGGTATTGCCGTCGATTCCGCGGGCGCGGCATACGTCGCCGGTTCCACTGAATCGGTGAACTACACGCCGGCGCTGGAGGCATTCCAGAACCCGGGCAAGCAGCTTGCGCTCGCTTTCAAGATTTCGCCCGACGGCGCAACCGAAGTTTATGAAAAGACCTTTGGCGGCAGCACCGAGAGCTTCGCGGCGGCCATCGCCGTCGATAGCGCCGGCGAAGCATGGGTGGGCGGAAGCACCGCCTCAGCCGATTTCCCCCTGGTACACCCGCTACAGTCGACTACCGGCGCCCTCCCGCTATACGAGAGTACCGACGCCGGCGCCACCTGGACTCCGCTGGACGCCCTGCCGTTCGCGCTGCCGCAAATGTTGGCCGCCGACCCGACCGCGCCCCAAACGCTCTACGAAGCCACGGCCGATCTCGGCATTTTCAAAAGCACTAATGGCGGCCAAAACTGGACCTCCAGCAATAGCGGCATCTCCTCCACCGACACCATGGCGGTGGCCGTCGATCCCGCGCATCCGCAAACGCTCTATGCGGCGTCCACTACCACGGTTTACAAATCGACCGATGGCGCTGCGAGCTGGACTGCGGTCGACACTCCTGGCTATCCGGTGACGCAGATTCTGGTCGATGCGCAGAACGACAACAACGTATATACCGTCTGCACCAACCCGACGTTCGGCTATACCGACTTTTTCCGTAAGAGCGCGGACGGTGGAAAAACCTGGGCCAACGTGCCGTTTCCGGCCATCACCGGAGTAGCGGCGCTGGCGCTCGATCCGCACGTGAGCGGTACCCTGGTGGCGATCTCAAACGAGGTGTTTAGCTTCGGCGGCCTAAGCGGAACCTCGATATTCGCCTATCTCTACCGCAGCACCGATGGCGGCAACACCTGGAGCCAGATCGAGACCGTCCCGCAGCCAGACTCTTCCGGCCTGGTCGCCGATGCGTCCACCACTCCCACCACTTTCTATGACGGCCTGGCACTGCGCAGCACCGATGGCGGCCTGACATGGTCGGCGTTTCCTTCGCTGCCTGGCGGGAGTAAGACCGGAGTCCTCGCCGTCGATCCCGGAGGCACGCTCTACGCCGCGGTGTCCGCCGCCGAGCTGTCCTCCACCTTATACGCCTCGCACGATCACGGCGCCACCTGGGCCGTGGTCTCGTCTTCCGCCCCTGTGACGTTCAGCCTGACCGCCACCGCGCCCGCGACACTCTTCACCGTCATCAACCAGGTCGGCACCGCTGGGTTCGTTTCCAAACTGAGCGCCGATGGGTCGAGCCTCGCCTACTCCACCTACGTGCGCGCCCACGCCACCCTTGCCGTCCCCACCACTCTCGCGGCGGAACCAAACGCGTTCTACCAGGAAAACTGGATTTCCGGCCTGGCGCTCGATTCCGCTGGCAACGTCGTGGTAGCCGGCGGCACGCGCGGACTCGACCTGGTCACCCAGTATCCTTCCGCTCCCGCTCACTCCGGCGGCTCCGACGCCTTCGCCGCCACCATCGCGGCCGACGGCAGCCGGTTCCTCAACTCCACTTATTTCGGCGGCTCGAAGGACGATGGCGCGCTCGCCGCGGCAGTCGACCCCAACGGCAATGCGATCTTCGCCGGCCAGACCTTCTCCGGCGACTTCCCGGGTAGCGGGCCATCCATGCTGCCCTACACCTACGGCGACGCGTTCGTCGTCAAGCTCGCCACCGGCACTCCCGTCATCAGTTCGGTGCTCAACGGCGCGAGCTTCCAGCCCGGCCTCGAGGCCGGCTCCTGGGCCATGATCAAAGGGGTGAACCTCGCCACCACCACCCGCACCTGGACGGATGCCGATTTCACCGGCGACAATCTGCCCACATCGCTCACCGGCGTCACCGTCACCATCGATGGCAAACCGGCCTACGAATACTACATCAGCTCTACCCAGATCAACGTGTTGGTACCCGACGACAGCACGATTGGCAGTGTCCAGGTGGTGGTCGACAACAACGGCATTTTCAGCGCGCCGGCCTCCGTCCAACTGCAAGCTTACGCGCCGGCGTTCTTCATGGACCTGGGGAGCAATTACGTCATCGCCTCCAAGCTGCCGAATTACACCGTGGTTGGCACGCCCTCCGCGCCCGCGCATCCCGGCGACACGCTGGTCTTCTGGGCCACCGGCTTCGGCCCCACCACTCCCGCGCAGCCGGCAGGCACGAAAGCCAGCACCAGCTTCGTCTCCTTCACCAACACGCAGCCCTCGATTACCATCGGCGGAGTGCAGGTGCAGCCGATCAGTTCCACACTCACTCCCGGATCGGCCGGTGTGTATCAAATCGCGCTCACCCTGCCCGCCAACGTGCCAACCGGCACCGTGACTTTACAGGCGTCGATAGCCGGCATCGCAACGCCGCCAGTCTCGCTGGTGATTCAATAGAAGCGTTTGGCAGCCGCGCTGCTAGATTACGTCGACGTCAATATCGACAGGCCCGCTGATTCAGGAGTTTGAATATGATTTCTCCGAAAAGATGGGGTCGCCATGTCTCAATCGCTGTGGCGATATGCAACGGTATGGCATTCGCGGCCACAGCGCAGACCCCGGCGATTTATCCGCTGGATGGCGCGACTCCGGCCGCGGTCGCCACCGACTCTCAGGGCAACATCTACGTCGTGGGGCAAACCAGTTCGACCGGTTTTCCCGTCACCGCCAACGCTCTCCAGCCGACTCTGAAAGGCGGCACCGACGCCTTCGTCGCGAAACTCTCTGCCGCGGGCGCCCTGGTATGGTCCACTTATTTCGGCGGGAGCAACAACGACTCAGCGGCAGGCGTGGCCCTCGATTCCGCGGGCAACGTCCTGGTGACCGGCCAGACTTACTCCACCGACCTGCCCGTGATGAATGCCTACCAGGCCACATTAGGCGGCCGTTTCGACGCCTTCGTGCTCAAGCTCGACCCCACCGGGAAGATGGTCTATTCCACTTACCTGGGCGGTTCGCAGGGCGACTCGCCCGCGGCCATTGCGACAGACGGCGCCGGCGCCGCTTACATCGCCGGCTACACCGAATCGAGCAATTTTCCGGGCCAGACCTCGATCTCATCCACCACCCAGGGCTTCGTAGTCAAGCTCTCCGCCAATGGCAGCCTGGCTTATTCGTATGAACCGGCCAATGCCGTGATCTCCGCCATCGCCGTGGACGCCTCCGGTAGCGCCTACATTGCCGGCAATCTCGCGCTCGGGAACACCCAGGCTTTTGTCCTGAAGCTCTCGCCCGATGGATCGAAGGTCACCTACCAAAAGGATTTCGGAGCCAGCCAGGCCACTAGTCCGACTGCCATTGCGATCGATGCAACGGGGTCCGCCTATGTCGCCGGCAACACCACTTCGGTCGACTTCCCGGTAGTCAACCCGGTGCAGCCCACACTGGGCGCGCGCCCTCTCTGGAAGAGCACCGATGGCGGCAATACCTGGACGCCCATCGATAACCTGCCGTTCGCGGTGGTGCAAGCGCTGGTGGATGACCCGGCGGCGCCGCAGACGCTGTATGCCGCAGCGAGCGATACCGGCGCCTTCAAATCCATCGACGGCGGCAAGACCTGGACCGCGATCGATAACGGCATTGCCGAACGCAGCCTTTCGCAAATGGCGATTCCTCCATCGAACCCCTCCACCTTGTTCGCCGGCACATCGCTCGGCCACGTCTATCGCACCACCGATGGCGGCGCCGATTGGTCGTTGGTCGAGTCCTTTCCTGGCGCCGTGACAGGGCTGGCAATAGACCCCCAGAAGCCCTCCACTGTTTACACTCTCAGTCCGCAACCCAGCACTCTACCCAGTCCGCCGCCCGATACCGTCAGCAAGGATGACGGCGCTACTTGGAATGCATTCACTCCGGCTCCCTTCGGAATCGTCCAGTTCCTGGTGGATCCCGTCACCGAGGGGACCCTCTATGCTTATTCCGGCGCCACGGCCGTCTGCTGCTTCGGACTCGTCCAGTCGATGCTCTATCGCAGCACCGATGGCGGCGCGACCTGGCAGGACATGAATGTCGGCGCCCCATTACCCGCCCCGGTCGCCGATCCTACTACCAAGCCGGCTACCATCTACGCCGGCTCCGGCGCGCGCTCCAGCGATGGCGGCAACACCTGGGTACCGCTTACGCCGCCTCCTGCAATCGCCGAAGCCTCCACTACCGCCATGGCTACCGATCCCCAGACGGGCGCGGTTTACATCGCGGGCGGTTCGTCTAACGGACGGGCGGTCCTGGACGTTTCACACGACCATGGCCAGAGTTGGACGCAACTCAATACGCCCGCCCAGATGCCGCCCATCTCGGGGATTACCGCGACACCTGGCGCACTCTATGCGACCAGCAATTCTGCCTTCTACAGCGGCTTTCTGCTCAAGCTGAGTCCCGACGGGTCCACCGTTACCTATGCCACCTACCTCGGTGGGCACGGAGGGCCGCCGCCGTTCGAAGTGATTCTGTCCAACCAGATCACCGGACTGGCACTCGACCAGGCCGGCAATATGGTAGTGACAGGCGACACCCTGACGCCCGATTTCCCCACGGTCAACGCCGCCCAGACGGCCCTCACCGGATCCGTCGACGGCTTCCTGACGGTGATTTCGGCCGATGGCCAGAAGATCGACTATTCCACCTACCTCGGCGGCAATAACGGAGCGCAGGCTTCGGCTGTCGCCATCGATCCGCAGGGCAACCCCATCGTCGTGGGAAACACATCGTCGCCCAGCATGTTCGGAACAGCGATCCCGCTGGGAGGGTTCGTAGCCAAACTGTCGGTGACCGCGCCGGCTCCCACACCGGTGATTACCAAGGTAGTCAGCGCCGCGAGTTTCCAGGCGCCGATCGAGGCTGGATCGTGGGTGATGATCCAGGGCACCGATCTGGCCAACTCCAAACGCCTCTGGCAAACCTCCGATTTCAACGGCAACAATCTGCCCACTACGCTCGATGGCGTGAGTGTCACCATCGACGGCATCCCCGCCTACGTGGAATACATCAGCCCCACGCAGATCAACGTGCAGGCGCCCATGGATAGCGCGACTGGAACGGTGAATGTGGTGGTCACCAACAACGGCCACTCTAGCGCGCCCGCCACCGCGCAGCTGCAATCGGTGGCCCCGGCGCTCTTCATGACGCCTACTTACAACGCCATCGCTTCGACTCTGCCCAATTACACGCCGATCACTTCGGCGGCGCCGGCGATGCCAGGCGATCTGGTGGTCCTATGGTGCACCGGGCTCGGTCCCACCAACCCCACCACGCCCGCGGGAGTGCTGGTCAGCGGCGCACCTGCCACCGCTACGCTTCCAGTGGTCACTGTCGGCGGCATGCAGGTGCCGGTGATCAGTTCGGTGATGACGCCGGGGGAAGTGGGGCTCTATCAGATCACGGTCCAGCTACCGGCCAATGTTCCCACCGGCACACCGGAAGTGAAGGCATCCGTCGGCAGCCTCTCGACCCAGGCGGGGGTAACGCTCTACGTCGGACCGCAGTAGCTACCTCGCGTCCGTCTTGATGGCGTAGTAGCCTTTGCGCGCCTGCGCCTTTAAGTCTTTATTAGAGAGCTTGATATCGAGCTTGCGGTAACTGCCGTCCTTCTTGTCATTCAGCGGTGTATAGCCGATGGCGTACTGACTGCGCATCTCGTCCTGCAGTTCCTTAAACACCACGTCGAGCGTGTTCTTGCGGTCCACGCGATACACGTGGCCGCCGGTCTCATCGGAAAGCTGATGGAGCGTGCCCGAACCCATGCCGCCGCCGAGACTGATGCCCCAACCGCTGCGGCCGTACGCCCCCGGATCTTCGTACTCGATGCTGTAGATCACCGCGTCGGCCTTTTGTGCTTCCATCAGGGCATCCTTAATAGAGATGCGGCTGCCTTCGTCCACGCCATCGGTAATCACCACCAGTACCTTGCGCCCCACTTCGTTCTTCAGCTTTTCGGTAGCCGCCAGGTACACCGCGTCGTATAGCACGGTACCGCGCGGCTGCCCAACTGTAGGAACGGGACCCGGGCCGAAGCCACCCACCCCCGAACTCACTCGCAGGTCGCGCATGGCCGAGATCAGCAGCTTGGGCGAGTTGGTGTAGTCCTGAAGCAACTCCGCCTCTTCGCCGAACGAGAGGAGAAACGCTTCGTCCTTCTTGCGCAGCACCTGGCCGAAAAACTGCGCCGCCGCATCGCGCTCGATTTGAATCAGGTTGGCCTGGCTGCCGCTCACGTCGATCAGCAGGCCGATGGTGAGCGGGAGGTCCGTTTCACGCGTAAAATATTTGATCGGCTGGGGCTTGCCGTCTTCCAGAATGGTGAAATCGCTCTTCTCCAGGTTGGGCACCAGGCTACCGTGCTTATCGCGTACCGAGGCCAGAACGTTGACCACGTCCACATCTACCTTGATGGTCGGCAGATCGTCGGGAACTTTCTGATCCTGCTGGGTTTGCGGAGGCTGGGCGAAGAGCGTAACGCCGAGGGCTAAAACAAGAAGTGGTCGCATGCCGGTAAAATATGGACGTATCGCGGCGTAAAGCTGTTTCACTATGAAAGAAGCCATCCAGCACCTCCGTCGAAACGATCCGGTCCTCTCGGAAATCATTGACCGTGTGGGAGATTACGGTATCCAGTTCCGCGAGCCGGGGTTCGAAACCCTGGTGAGATCGATTGTATACCAGCAGTTGAGCGGACGTGTGGCGTCGGTGATCTTCGCTCGTCTGGCCAAGGCCGCGGGCGGTCAACTGACTCCCGCTAACGTCCTGAAACTGCGGCCGGCGCGCATGCGCACGCTCGGGCTCTCGAAGCAGAAAACCCTCTACATCCGCGACCTGGCGCGCCACACACGCGACGGCCGCGTGGTGTTCGAAGAACTGGCCGCGCTCGATGACACCGGTGTAATCGAACGGCTTACACGGGTGAAAGGCATCGGCGTATGGACCGCGCACATGTTCCTCATTTTCGCGCTGCGCCGCAACGACATCCTGCCCACCGGCGATCTCGGAATCCGCAATGCCATGCGCAAGGCGTACGGGATGGCGGAAGCTCCCACGCCCGTCGAAATGGAGGCGCTCGCCGAGCGATGGCGGCCCTACTGCTCGGTGGCAAGTTGGTACTTATGGCGCAGTCTTGAGGGGGAAGCCGCGCTATGACAGGATTTTAATTTCATATCCTGTAGTAATATTCCGCACAAGAGTTATAATCGTCACTGATAATGAGACAAGCGGGTATGTTTTAGACCCGAAGGAGAACTCAATGCGCATCCTGAAAGTGGCGATCCCCGCCGGGATTGTAATGTCCGGATTCCTGCTTCTCACCACCGCGTCCTATGGCACGCCGGCATATATGAAGAAGGAAAATCTGAAGTCGTGCACCGGTTGCCACGCCAAGCTGCCGCCGACTAAGGAAAGTCCGAACCTCAACACCCTGGGCACCTGCTATCAGAAGAACGACCACTCGCTCGCCAAGTGCGACGTGCCCGCCAACCTTAAGAAGTCGTAATCATGGGCCCGGGGGGCGGATCCGTCTAGCCTCCGCCAACCGCTGTTCCGGCCTCGAACACGCCCGGGCTTTTTCCCTCATTCGCTTCCAATCCCCGTGCCACAATGGCCTTAGCATCATGCTGGCCGATCTTCGTTTCGCCCTCCGCAGTTTCCGCCGCAGCCCCGGATTGATTGCCGCCGCGATTCTCGCCACCGCCTTGGGAGTCGGCGCCAACACTGCCATCTTCAGCGTGATCCAGAAAGTCCTGCTGCAGCCTTTGCCGTATCGCGACCCCGCGCGCCTGGCCATGGTATGGGAGAAGAATCCGGTCTTCAAAGGGTTCCTCGCCGAACGCCTGCCGGTGGCCGGCCGCAATTACACCGCATGGAAGCAGCAGGCGCACTCCTTCAGCGGGTTGGCCGCGATGCGCCAGGTTCGCGTGGTAATGACCGGCGCCGATCGCCCCGAAGATCTCGAAGGGGTGCAGATTACCGCGGACTTCCTGCCGGTGCTCGGCCGCGCTCCGGTGCTGGGCCGCTCTTTCACCGCCGATGAGACCGTCGCCGGTAAGGACCAGGTCGCGCTGGTCAGTTACGCTTTCTTCGAACACCACCTCGGCGGCGATCCGCATCGTCTGGGCAGCAAGCTCGAACTCGACGGCAAGGCCTACACCATGATCGGCGTGCTGCCGCGCGATTTCCACCTGCCGGCGCTGTTTCAGGGTTTCGACGTCCGCCACCCCCAGATCTGGTTGCCGATGAGCGAGACGTTCAACGCCGCGCAGCAGACCGGCCGCGTCAATTATGTAGTCGCACGCCTGCGCGATGGGACCACGTTCCCGCAGGCACGCGCCGAAATGGCGGTGATCGCGCGCGGGCTGGCCGCGCAGGATCCCAAGCTCGATACCGGTTTCAGCGCCAGCGTCTTTCCGCTTTCGGTGGAAGATGTCAGCCCGTCCACCAGCCGGACGGTGTTGGCCCTACAGGTGGCGGTTGGGTTCGTTCTGCTGATTGCCTGCGCCAATGTCGCCAACCTGCTGCTGGCGCGCGCCGCCGGCCGCGGCCGCGAGATGGCGATTCGCGCCGCCCTCGGCGCTACCCGCGCACGCTTGATGCGCCAGGCGCTGGGTGAGAGCGTACTGCTGAGCGCTGCCGGAGGCGCGCTCGGCTTGCTGTTGGCTGTCGGCGCGATGGCGGGGATTCGCGCGCTGGCGCCCTCCGACAACTATCACTTCCATGAAGTCGGGCTGAACTGGATGGTGCTGGGCTTCGCCATCGCGGTATCGCTGTTCAGTGGGATCATCTTCGGCCTGGCGCCGGCCATCGGCGCATCGGCCGCCAACATCCAGGAGACGCTCGCACAGGGTGGGCGCGCCGGTGCGGGCAGAAAGGCGAGGCGCCTGAGTAACTCGCTGGTGGTGGCAGAGGTCGCTCTGGCGCTGGTGCTGCTGGCGGGCGCGGGCCTGATGCTGCGCAGTCTCAGCAACGTGCTCGGCGTGAATCCCGGATTTCAGGCCGCTCACGTCCTCACCATGCACATCCGCCTGCCCGGCGCGCGCTATTCCGGCGACGACGCATTGAAGTCCTTCAACGGCAAGTTGCTCGATGGCGTACGGCATTTGCCGGGAGTGGAATCGGCCGCCGTGGCGAGCGGCCTGCCGCTGCTGGACAGCATCGCGGCGACAACCTATCGGGTGGAAGGCGATCCCGAGCCCGCCGATCCCGCGCAGGCCCCGGAGACCGACACTAAGCTGGTGAGCGAGGACTACTTCCGCACCATCGGTACGCCCATCCTGCGCGGGCGTGCCTTCACCCGGCAGGACGCCGAGCCGAACGGCTCGCCCATCGTGGCGGTGACGCTTTCGCTGGCCCGTCAGATCGCCCCGCGTGGCGACGCTTTGGGCCGCAAAGTCCTGCTGGGCGGCGGAGACAAAGCTCCAGTTGCGACCGTGGTGGCGATCGTACCCGATACGCGGGAACTCGGGCTCGATGAGAGTCCGCGTCCCGAAATGTTCATCGCGGCACGCAACATTCAAGAGGCCGCTCTCATGCTGCACACCCGAGGCGATCCCATGGCGCTCGAAAGCGGCGTGCGCGCTGTGGTCGCGGGCATCGATCGCGATCTGCCGGTGGTGGACGTCATGCCGCTCGCCCAGCATCTGCACGGCACCACGCAGGAGCGCCGCTTCGACAGTCTCCTGTTCACGGGCTTCGCCGGACTGGCGCTCCTGCTGGCGGCGGTCGGGCTATACGGTGTGCTGTCTTATTCGGTGACCCTGCGAACCCGCGAGATCGGCGTGCGCATAGCGCTGGGCGCACGCGGCGGCGACGTGGTGGGGCTGATTCTGCGTCACGGCTTGCTGATGGTGTTGCTGGGAACCGTCGCCGGAGCGTTGGGCGCGCTCGTCCTCACGCAATGGATGCAGAGCCTGGTCTTCGGCATGAGCGCCACCGACCCGCTCACCTTCGCCGCGGTCGCCGCGCTGCTGCTGGTAGTGGCGGCAATTGCCTGCTATGTCCCCGCGCGCCGCGCCAGCCGCATGGATCCCATTCGCGCCCTGCGGGCGGAATAATCGGCTATTTCAAATTACCGGCGAATTCCGGCGCGCCCAGGACGATGCTGTCAGCCTGATCGCTGAATTCGAAGCTTGGAGTCTGGGTATGGCCAGGATGTTGGCTCCGCACGGCCGCTGAGACCTCTTCGCGGATCTCGTGAAACAGGGCGCTCAACGGACGGACGCCGTGATCTTGCTGTAATCCCAACATCAGGAAGTGGGTGAAGTAGCCGTTATCGAATGGCTGCCCTTCGAACGATTGTTCATCGGCGCGGCTAGCGGTGATGACGGCATGGCCGCGGGCGAACTTAAAATTTTCGAGCGCAGCGCTGAAAGCAGTGGATGCGGGCGCATCGGCAGGTGGAGGCGCACTGTCCCACACGCGTTTGAATCCGCGGCTACCATCGCTGACCGCACGCTGGGCGTCACCGCTGTAACAGGTGTCCAGAAACAGCGCGATCCGGCGGGCCTTGATTTCACGATTGAGGGTCTGCACCAGATCGATCATCTGCAGAGAAGTGGCATAAAGCGTCTCGGAGTTGCGCAAATCGGTGTCGTGCGTGAGGATGTAGCTCACTCCATTGGGGTCGGCACTACGCGGAGATCCATGGCTGGCAATGTAGACCACCACCAGATCCCCGGGTTGTGCGTTGACACGCAACCAGCCGATACCTTCGCGGATCTCTTTCAGATTAGCGTGCTCATTGGCCAGTTTCCGGACACGGTGCGCATCGAAGCGTCCCCCGTCCGGGTCGAGCAGAAACGCGGCGAAATCTTCAGAGTCCTTCACGGCGAAGCCGAGAGAGGGAAGCTGATCGCTCTGAAAGGTATTGATGCCGACCACGAGCGCCCACTTATGGCGGATCCGGCCGTTATCGGGCCCGTCGTCAGGGGCGAGCGGCGCGAACGGATCGGAGCGATCCTCGGGCGGCAGCAGATCCAGTTGTCGCTGCGCTTCCGCCGCCGACCGCTTATCCCCCAGGTGATCGGAAACCAGCGTGAGGTAGTACCAGACCTCCGCTTTGGAAGGGCAGGCCGCCGCGGCGTCGCTGAGGATCGATTGCATGAGCCTGAGGCGGTAGGCGCCTCCCGAACTTTGAGTAGAGAGGCCCGGGGTGATCCATTCCTTGATTCGATTGAGATCAGTCACCGCTCTCTGGCACGCCGCGAATTGTGGCCGCGCCGGCGTTACCGCGATCGCCGCGAGCAGAATCGACCGGAACAGAGCGGCCTTCATTTTTTCTTCGGGGCGGGCGGCGCGGCCACGGAACCGCCCGCCAGTCGCTTGCGAATCAGGGTTTGCAGGGCCGATGCGTCAGTGCCGCAATCCTTGGACAGTGCAATCGCGTCCTTGGGAAATTGAAAGGTGAAGCCCGTGCCTTTGGCATCTTTCACGAAATCGTCGGAGTCGATATAGTCCTTGATCTGGCCCATGCCGACCTTGGCTTTGCAAAAGGCGAGCACATTTTCCATGGGGTTGCTGGCTGGCGGCGGCGGTGGGGCCTCGACTGCACAATCGGGCTGGTTCCGCTCGATAATGTCGTACGTGGTCAATGCCTTCGAGACCCGCATCTGACCGTCCTGAAATACCCGTTCCGATGTTTTGGTCTGCAGAATCTGCTTATAAATCTGGCTGGATTCGTAGAGGTAGGTGCGGGCACGATGGCGCTGAGCCAGCGCCTCCTCACAAGTGACATCGGGCAAGTGGCCCTGCAGGCGCTCATTGGCCTCTTCGGCCAACTGGTAAGCCATAGCTTCCTTGCCTAGCGCGATCAGGTAAGCGCGGTACGTGTCGTCCTCCGGTTTCGGGAACGGTGGATAGGACTCGGCGTCTCTTACCACCTCGCCCCAAAGGCCATTAATAGCCTTCGTCGCAATCGGGTCCAGTAGTTTGCCTGGGAGCACCGCGTCGTACGGTTGCTCCACCGGCGCCACCCGCTGTCCCATTTGGAAAACGATATTGTCAACCAACCTGTCCCAGGTTTCGTTTACGCTATGCGGCAGGGAACCCGTGTGTGCTCCGGAGAGGATATTCGGTAGCAGCCCCGGCCGCCGCTCCTCTTCATAGCCGATCCCATCGCTAAGGTTTTCCGAGTCGAGCGCGCGCTTGGACGCTGTGTCGATTGCTTGGTAAGAAACTTCCATCTTGCCCCGGTATGTGGAGTATCGCGATCCGTCGGAATTCGCTCCCGTGAACGTCTCGATATAGCCGTTGGTGATGGCGAAGGTCAATACCGTCTCGGGTTTTACCTCGTCAACCATGAACCGGGGGTCGTGCTGGATCATCGTTACGAGCTTGGTTTTGAGCAGCCCGGGCAAGTTGTCCGAATCGGCGACCTTACCTTCCACGCGGGAATCGATACGAATCCGTTTGTGAGCCAGGTTGACGGTCGGAGGTAGAAGGACCTTGATCACCGCCGTGCGCTTCTTAAAAGTGGGAATCCCCTGCGCCAGCAGGACTGCTGGTAACACCGACAAAGCGATCGGAAGCGTCGATGAAAATTTCTTTCGTCTGAACATTGTGCCGACCCTTCATATCAAAGACTACTAATTCGCCAAGGCGAGGCCAGATCATACCCAGGCGCAAAGCTCGCCCTGATGTTTGAGCAGAATGATAGTTTGGTAGCATACCATGTTTCTATATGCGCCGATCTAATTTATACGGTATCAATTCACCGGATTATAGTTTGATTTAACCGGTGAGAGGTAGGGACGGTACTATCTTCCGGTCTTTCCGCGGCGTTATTGTCCCGGCGAGTGGCAGCCGCCGCTGCGGATGATGAACTGCTCGCCGGGGTCGGATGCATTACGGCGCATTTCCGCCTCGAAATGACGGGGCGGGACGGACCCGCCGTAAGCGTACACATTCCCCGAGCATTCCAGTTCGCCGTCCGCCGCAAACAATGCGAACGTGCCCACCGAGCCGCCGCCGTAGCGGACCTTCGACCCGAAAATGCTCGTGACCTTATTGACCGTGCCGCCCGATTCGAGCATTTTCAGCAGCAGAAAATATCGCCGCGCGCCGACGCTGCCGGGCAAGCCGGTGGATGCGTCGATGCCGAGTTTCTGCGCCAGATTGTCGGCGGTGAGAATGGACGCCATGCCGGCGGGGCTCGGAAAAGGCGCCGGAATCGCATCGCTGCCCGCCGCCCCCTCTCCGGCCGTTTTGGAGTTGGGCGCCGGAGAGCCGCCCGACGCCACCTTGAACGGCGCGAGATACGAATCGATGTTGGCCACAATCTGGTCGATTTCGGGTTTCTCCTGGGCGATCGTCGCTTTCTCGCCGGCTGAAACATTCGCGCCGTTGAGCTTATCCAAGGTACCCGCCAGGCAGATTCGCGCATGCTGCACCTTCTCCAGACTCGCAAGGAAGGGCGAGGCGGCGGGGTCGAGTGCGGTCATCGAGGAAGGTGAATAAATAGACGGGATCAGCACCGAAATATTGAGGTTGTGCAGTTCGCGCGCGACTCCAGTCATGAACGCGTCGTCGTGAATGGTTCCCGTCACCGGAGTGGTGCTGGTCTGGCTGGCGAATAGTCCGATGGCGGTCTGCAAGGCGGAAACGGCCGAACCGGCCGGAGTCAGGTCGGCCAGCCCGCGTGCTCCAATGGCCGCCACCTCAGATTCGGGACAGTACGTCGCCGCTTCGGTGCGAAGCTGTTTCATGATCTCCATGTCAGTGCGCCAAAGCTGGAAGTCGTCGAGGGTCGATCCCGTGAAGGGAAGAATCACCACGCTCGCTTTGGGCCGGTTTCCACCCTTGACTTCACACACCGTCCCCGTCTTGCGGCGCACAATCGCGCCGGAGCCACCGGCGAGATAGGCGCCAACGTCGCACGCCACTGCCTGGCTGTTCGACTCGAGCGACTGGTACGTCAGCATTTCCGATTCAATGGCGTACCCCAGATCGCCAGGCTTATCCGAACTGGCCGGAGACTGTCCTCCGCCTCCACCCCCGCCGGAAGCGGGCGGCGCGGACGCAGCCGCCGGCGACGGCGTCGATTTGGCGGTGGTCTTCTGCGCCCAGGACGGCGTCGCGAGCATGCACGCCGCCAATAGTCCGAATGCTGCGGCCCGGTGCCGACGATCGGGCGTTGTCATGGTCTGCCTCACAGGTGTCATCTCCATTTCATTTCCGGCTGGGAATGAGTAACTGTTGTATCAGCCAGTTGGCCGGGACTTCGCGCGGGCCGCGGGTGCCGGCATCGTTCATGTCGCCGATCAATTCTTCGAACCGGCTCACCGTTCCGCGCGTGCCGCGGTCAAGCACGCCGTCGCGGACCAGAATTCCCGGGTCGGTCAGTTTCTGCGCCGTCACCATCAGGAAGAGCGTGTCCGCTCCAACCGGCGTTTCCACCGAGAGCGGCACACCCAACGCTACAGAGAGGTTGTAAGCGCCGTTAGCGCCCGGCTGCGGCAGCGTCGCCTCACCATTCGAGCTTTCCTTCGGGTACAGCAGGTACGGATTGGCCGCGCAGTCAAATCCAAAGAGATAAACGTATTTCGGAATGGGCGTGTTGGCCGCAATCTCGCCCGCCGTAGTGACCAGCCGAACCTGATACTGCTGGTGAAATTGCAACAGTCCGGCGATGGGCCGGTCGCCGCCCGGCGGCGTGATCTCCAGATGGTATGGCCAGCCGGCGGCGCCCGGCGAGATACCCGGCGCTTGCAGCCAGACGCGCAATTTCCCCAGCCTGACGATCCTGCGATTGAGCGCCAAATCCAAAGAATCGCTATCGGGAAGCCAACCCGTTCGGACGGGAAGCGAGACGTCGTTGCGGCACACTACTTCGGGAGCCTGGCCGCCGTTGAGCCCGGCATCGTCCGCGTCATCCTCCGCGCTGGCCGCCCAGGCGCCCGCCTTATGCGGCGCCAGCACGATGGGATCGATGAAGGCGTACTCGGCGCGCCCGCCCGGCTTCTGCCGCATGGCCAGCAGGTAATTGGCATCCGCAAGCTGCGATGTGAACGTGAATGCGTTTCGCTGGAACGGCACGGTCCGTTCAATCACGGTGCGCAGCGCCGCGGGCGGTCCCAGAAGCAGAAATGCCGCCCCTTTCGACACCGGGCCGGGAGCTATCGCGTGGCCGTCCCGTCCGTATGCCGTCCAGCCGCCGCCGGAGTTTACCACCAGGAAATCGATGACGTCCACGGCCGGGTCGTCCACCCAGGAAAGCGCGGGATAACGCGCTTTGGCGGAGTTTAAGGCCTCGGAGGGATTCGATGCCTGCGACGCGAAGATGGTGAGCCGTGCCGCGTGCGGATAAGTCATCCTGGTGAGCTCAAAGAGTTGCCCGGGCTGGACCGCCCCCGGTCCACTCACTACATGCGCCCGCGACTCCAGCGGTCCCGTAATCTGCGCCACTTCGAGCACCGTCCTCTCTCCACCGGCGCCCGCTTCTACCGCGGTGAACTGACTGCCGGTGTCGAACCCGCCGGCGCTGCCAATGTCCAGAGCGATGGCGGAACCCGGCGCTTTCACAGCATGAGCGTGCAGAGCGTGCGTCGGCACCGGGCCGCCGAACAGGCTCTGTTGCAGGCGGCCTTCCACCGAGGGCTGCTGGAACGGCGTCGGGTCGGCATGCAGCATGTTGGCGACTTCGGCCACCACGTCGGCGGCGCTCAGCGTCTGCGTGGCCGAACGCAGCACCCGCACCAGCGCGCGCGAGAACGCTCCGTGCCATTGATGGTCGTCGGAGTACAGGGCTTCGGCGGCGGATTCCGTGGACGCCGCGGCCGCCAGTACGATGGCGTCGCCGTCTTGCGGAAGGCGCTTGAGATCGGTCTCCACTACAGTGGCGGGGTCGCGCCGCTTTTCCTCCGCCACATCGCGGTCGTCGTAGGGCAGGGCGCGCACCACGCTGGCGGTGATGCCGCGCGCCATGGTGCCGCTGTTGCAACTATCGAAGATGGCGGTGAGGTGCGCATGTTTCTCGTAGACAATGCGGTCGAAGCGCAGCGCCAGTTCCTTATCGCGAATATCTTCGGCGCCCTTCCAGGCATCGATCGGCACGATGGTCTCATCCATGTGATTCTTGGAAGATAGTGTGTCCACGCGGCGCGAGCCATGGCCGGCGTAATAGATCACGTCCAGGTCGCCGTCATTCGTGTCGGCCGCCAGCCGATCGATGGCCGCCAGGATTCCCTGTCGCGTGGCCTGCTGTTCGGTAATCAGGCGGATATCCTGAAAGCCGAAATTGGCTTCTAACAAGACCCTCATATTGGCGACATCCACCAGCGAGCCGTGCAGCACCGGCCATGCCACACCGTCCGCGAAACGGCTGTCGGGTGCATGTCCCGCCTGCGCTGTCGGCAGACTCGCGCCGGCCGGCGGCGAGTAACTCTGAATGCCGATCAGCAGGGCTCGCCGGGTCCCCGAGTAAGCGGGATTCGCGATCAATAGTAGGCAGGCGTACAGCCCGGCCAGATAATGAGCTGAGTCCCGAAGCACTGAATGCGTCCTCCCCGCCACCTTATTGGACGATTCGTGTAGTGTAGCAGATCCACCACCGGCACAATCGCACGTGTCCCCGCTGGCGTATACTAATCCTACATCGCGCTTGGGGAAGAAATATGTCTGCGCCACGACCGCCCGATTTTCGAGTTCTGGGGCTTCTCCTGACCGGCTTGCTACTGGCAGGTATATGTCGCGCGCAAGACGTTCGTCCCCCTAGCCAATCTCTTCCTGACTTAGACAAGACAGGCGCAAACCTGATCGATCGGCAGGAGTTGCCCAAGGCCGAAGAGCTGTATCGCGGCGCGCTCGCCCAGGCCCGCCGGGAAGGCGACCGCTCCTGGACCGCCGAGTTTCTCCGGCGTTTGGGCGAACTGCGTGAGCGCCAGCATGACTTGAAAGGTGCGCTCGAGTGGTACGAGCAATCTTTGCCCATCCGGCGCGAGTTAGGACAGAAACCGGAGACGGCACGTTTGCTATTGGGTACCGGCCTGGTGAAGCTGAACCTGGGCGACCTGGCCGGTGGCGCCGAGCGCGTGGACGCCGCCCGCGCACTCTATCACGAGCTGGGCGATCCAATCAATGAAGCCCAGGCCGCGGAACTGCTGGCGCAAGTGAACGCCGCACGCGGCGAATTCGAAAAGGCCGAGGGGCAACTGCGCGAAGCGCTCGCCATCTATCAGGAGCGGCGCTTGCCCGGCGGAATCGTCGCCGTCCACACCGAAAGCGCCGACCTGTTTTTCAAACGGTCGCTCTACCATGGCGCGCTGTCCGAGGGGTTCGCCGCCATCGACGCGGCCGACGCGGCGAGGAAGGACATGCCCGACGGCGACGATCGCCGCACCATGCGCACCAACCAGGCCAACGCCATGGATATCGTCGCCAACACCTATCAGAAGATGGTGCAACTCCCGCGCGCCCTGGATTACTACCAGCAGGCCCTCGCCATCCGCCGCGAGCTTCACGATGACGAGAGCGCCGCCTTCACCGAGAGCAACATGGCGCCGGTGCTGATCGAGCTGCATCGAACTCCGGAGGCCGTGGCTTCGTTGCAACAAGCGCTCGAAGTGCGGCGCGCTATCGGGAACAAGGCGAATATTGCATCCACCCTGATGGCGCTGGGGGAGGCCGATTTAGCGGAAGAAAAGCCCGTGGAAGCGCGTAAGCAATACGAAGAGGCGTTGACGCTCGCCCCCGAAGGCAGCTCCGGCCAGGCGGTGGCGCTCTACCAGCTCGGCAATCTCTCTCTCGAAGCCGGAGAACTCGACCAGGCGCTCGCCTTCCACCAGCGCGCGCTCGACATCCGCGGAAAATTGCGCAATCCGCACGATGTGGTGCGCAGCCGGATTCAGATGGCCGCGGTGCAAGAGGCGCGCGGCAAGCTGACGGACGCCGCGGAATCCTACGTCCAGGCGGCGGACGGGTTCGAGAAACTGCTCGCCGAGGTGTCGGACCCGGTGCAACTGGCTTCGTTCCGCGAAACGGCCGGCCGCCTCTACCCGAACTACGCCCGCCTGCTGTTTCGGCAAGCCAAACCGGGCGAGGCGCTCCTGGCAGCGGAACGCGGCCGGGGACAGGCGCTGGCGCGTATGACCGGCGCCCGCCAACGTGGTTTCCTGGAACTGCTCACGCCCCCACAGCGGACCCGGTGGGACAACGCCGCGGCCGCATTGGCCAAAGCCGCCAACCGCTTTCGCATCGCCCTCGAACAGCAGGCGCCCAGCCAGCAGCAGGCGGAGGCCAATGCCGCGTGGGTGGAAGCTAAGTTAGAGCTGACGCGGACGCGCGAACGAATCGCCGCCGAGAATCCGCAATTGCAGAGTCAGGAGCCGCCAGCTCCGATCGAATTGCAAAGCCTGCTTGACCTGTCGCGGCGCGATCCGTCCACTATTTACCTGGAATGGCTGGCAATGGATAACCGCTCCACCCTGCTGTTCTCCCTCTCGTCGGGCGACGTGCACGCGTACCTGCTGCCGGCCGGCATAACGGCGCTGCACGATCTGGTGGGCAACTGGCGGAACTCGCTGATTCGCGATCAGGGGCGGGGGTTCCCAAATGCTCCGGTCCAACCCTACTCCGGCAAGCCGGAACCCGATCTGGCACGTGCTGTGTATAGCGCCGCGCTCGGCCCGCTGGGGCCATTCCTCGAGTCGGGAACGTGGCGCCGCCTGGTGGCTGTGCCCGACGGTCCGCTGCTGGACGCGCCCCTGAGCGCGCTCATCACCGCTAAAGGAAAGCGCCTGGTGGAGAGCTTCTCCATCGCGACCGCCACCTCACTGCACAGCCTGGCGGTAAAGGCCGCGAACCGCTCGGCGCAGTCCAGCTTGTTGGCGATCGGCGACCCTTCCGAGAAGGGCAAGGATCGCGTCGTCATTCCTTCCGGCGCGCATCTCCAACCGCTGGCGCAGGCGCGCACCGAAGCGAAAGCGATCGCCGCCGAGTTTCCCGGCACGCACCCTCTGGTCGGCCCCGAGGCCCGCGAGGGCGCGGTGAAACGGCGGCTGGACTGCTGCACCATTCTCCATTTCGCCACCCACGGCCTGCTCGATTCCGAGGATGGCATGGACTCGGGTCTGCTGCTGGCGGCTGAGCCGGCCGATTCCAACCAGGACGGTGTACTGCAGGCCTGGGAGATTGCCGATATGCGGCTCAACGCCAAACTGGCGGTGCTCTCGGCCTGCGACAGCGCACGCGGCGATCAGACTCTGGGCGAAGGCCTGGTGGGCCTGGCGTGGGCGTTCCAGGCGGCGGGGACGCCAGCCGTGGTCGCATCGCTCTGGAGTGTGGATGACGCCGCTACCGCCGGCCTGATGCGCACCTTTTACGCGTCGTTACAGAAAGGCGCGCGAGTCGACGACGCCATGCGGCAAGCCATGTTGAGGCTTCATGGACAGCACGCCACCAGCTCGCCCTATTATTGGGCGGCGTTTTCCCTGGTGGGAAGCGCGGAGCCGATTCAATAGTATGCGCTACCGCACAACATTCCTTCTGGGACTGGCGGCGATCCTGCTGGTGAAAATCGTGCTTGCCGCTACTGCTCGCGATGCCCACTCCGAATCTTCCGGCAGCCCCAGCACGTGGGATCCCGACCTGTCGACGCCATTCTCCATCAGCCACCAGGTATTCGGATTTCCGGGGAGCGTAATTCCCGACATCGACAGTTTCAGCTTTACCATCGAACAGGTCAGCAATCCTACCGGCGCGAGCATCACGGCGCAAGTTTATTTCGCCGGCACCACCATTACGGCCCCCGATGGGAGCAACCAACTTCTGCCCAGCACCACCAGCGCCAACCCCTCGGTCCCGATTAGCGGGTGCACCATCACCGTAGCCGCCGGGTTTAGCGGATCGCTCACCCAATCCTGCGATCTCGACTATCAGGACGACACCACCTTACAGAATCTGAATATTTTCAACCCCAACTCCACCTCCCAGAATATGAACTTGGGGCTGGGTCCGGAAGGCAAGAACCTGGTTTTCGACCCCAGCGGTTCGCAACAGGTTTCGCTGACGGTTTCCGGGCCCGACCCGAGCGTCACCTGCAACCCACCGCGACTCTCGTTCCCACCGGCATTTCTCATCGCGGTTGACGTAAACGCTGCTGCGCCGCCGGTGCAGACCTGCTCCATCAACACGTACCCGTCACAGACCGTCTCGGCCGCCGTTTCCACCACCCTCGGAGGCAACTGGCTCTCAGGGAGTGTCGATTACTCACAAAATTTGAACGTTTCTGTCAATCCCGCAGGATTGGCCATTGGGATGTACACCGGCAGCGTCACCCTCACCACCAATGCCAACCTCACCCTGACCATTCCAGTAACGCTGACAATTTTGCCGCCGTCCCCACAATTCGTTCAGCAACAAGCGAAACTCGCGCAATCGAGCTCTACGTACCTGGGAACGTCGGTGGCGCTGGCAGGCAATTGGCCCCTGGTGGGGGCACCCGGAGAGAAGGCCGGGACCAAGTACGGCGGCGCCTGGTATTACGACAACTCCGGTAGCGCCTGGACAGCGTACGGGGATTACACATTCACCTCGATCGGCCAGGCGATGGAGGGAACGTCGGTGGCCGTCTCGGCTTCGCAGATCGGTTACTTTCTGCTGGGCGGCCCAGCCGACAACAGCGGCGTGGGCGCGGCCTGGGTCTTCCAGGATGCTTTTCCGGGAACCAAACTCGTCGGCAGCAACGCCATCGGCAAGGCCAACCAGGGCGTCTCGGTTGCCCTTTCGAACGACGGCAACACCGCGCTGGCAGGCGGTAATCAGGATAACAATGGCGTTGGCGCCGCCTGGGTGTTCAGCGATTCGCAGAATACCTGGAGCCAGCAGAAACTGATAGCCCCAGACGCGATCGGTCCGGCTTACCAGGGGACCGCGGTGGCGATATCCGAGGACGGCAATACCGTGCTCATTGGCGGCAACGGCGACAACGGAGGAGTGGGCGCCGCCTGGGTCTTCGTGCGCGCGAACGGCTCGTGGAGCGAACAGGCCAAACTGGTGGGCAGCGGAGCGAGTGGAGCGGCATCGCAAGGTGCTTCCGTGGCGCTCTCGGGAGATGGCAACACCGCCATTGTCGGCGGTCCGATGGATTCCAATTCCATGGGCGCGGCGTGGATCTTCACCCGTTCCGGCAGCACGTGGACGCAGGTCCCGCAGGGAAAACTGGTGGGCTCGGGCGGCACGGGCACGCACGTGTACCAGGGATCGTCTGTGACACTCTCGGATGACGGGAAGACTGCGGCCATCGGCGGCAACGGCGACAAAAATTCGGTGGGCGCGGCCTGGGTCTTCCGGCTTGTGGGAGCGGTCTGGACCCAACTCGGCGGGAAAGTAACGGCGAACGATTCCGTGGGAGCGGCGCAACAGGGCCCGGTGGCCCTCTCCACCGATGGCAGCGTGCTGCTGCTTGGCGGTCCGGGCGACAACTCCAGCGCGGGCGCTGCCTGGCCGTTTACCCTTTCCCTCCCGGGACCGGTTCTCACCGGCATCAGCCCTGCCAGCGCGCTGGTGGCCGGTCCCGGCTTCACCCTGACCGTTAATGGAATGAACTTTCAAAACGGCGCCGTGGTGCAGTGGAATAACAACGTGCTCCCTACGACTTTTGTCAGTTCCACGCAACTTACTGCCACGGTATCGGCCTATCAGATCGCCGGTACCGGAACCGCGTCAGTGTATGTCGCCAACCCGAACGGGGGCCTGACCAGCGCCTCCACCTTCAGCATCGAGGGACCAAGCTTGACCGGCGGCAGCACGCATATCGGAAGCTTTGTTTTGGGGCAGAACGGCGCGCTTTACTCCATCATGGTGGCCAATGGGGCAGGCGCGCTCGCCACCAGCGGTACGCTGAGCGTGGCCGACACCCTGCCTGCAGGATTAACCGCGGTATCGATGTCGGGTTCGGGGTGGGCATGCACCCTCTCTTCCACCACCTGCACGCGTACCGACAGTCTACAGGGCGGCACGAGCTTTCCGCCGATTTCTTTGCGAGTGAACGTGGGCTCCAACGCTTCCACGCCGGTATTCAACCTCGTGCAGATCAGCGCCGGGGGAGGTGGCGGCGATTACTCCTACGACACTACCAACATCGTCGCCACCAGTAGCTGCGACATCAACGGGGACAAAACCACAGACCTGCGCGACGTGCAGGCCATCGTCAATCAAGCCTTGGGAACGGCAAGTCCCCTGAACGATTTGACCAAAGCCGGAAGAATCGATGTAGGGGAAGCTCAACTGGTGGTCAACGCCGTTCTGGGGTGGGGCTGTGGCGCAAACTAAAGGAGCCGCGATGAGAAACCTGACGCTGCCCGTTTGTCTGGCGCTTATGACGATCTCTCAAGGCGTCGCCATGGCGGAAGGCCATACCGAAGTGCCTGGCAGACCCTCCGATCACGATCTCTCCACACCGTTCTCAGTCAGCCACCAGATCTATGGCTTCCCGGATATCCCCATGCCGGGCATCCTGAGTTTCACCTTCGACGTTCCCAGCGTCCAGAACAATACGACCTCGCCCATTCAACTACAGGTTTATGTGTCGCGCGGATTCGATCAGACCGACAACTCGCTGCTATCGAGCAGTCAGATGCCGATCGCCGGGTGCACGGTCACCATCGCGGCGCTGACGGCGGCAGACCTTTCGGCCACCTGCCTGGTGAGCGCGGCCGACAACCAGACGCTCCTCGCCAAGGGAATTATCAACAATCTGTTTCCGTCGCAAAGCCTGGCGCTGGGTTTCGCCGCTTCCGGACCGCCCGACAGCCTGACGTTTTCGAGCGATGGCAACAACGACACGGTTAATTGGACGATTACGCCGGGGCCGCCTTCGGGGCTGGCTTTCGTCGCCGGCAGCGCAGTGGTCACACAAGCCTATCCCATCAGCGGTTTTGACGATGGAATTGTGGTTTCGACGGCGGTTGTTTCCGGCGGGAACTGGCTCTCCGCTGTCGCCGCTTCTTCCACCGGCCCCACTACCGTTTCGGTGAGCGTCACGCCCTCGGGCTCGATGGCGCCGGCGATCTATGCCGGCACGGTGACCATCTCCGATTCGGACAACAACTCGCTCGCCGTTCCGGTTGTGCTGACGGTGCTTCCGTCGTCGGCGCAATACATTCAGCAGGGTGGCAAATTGACGGCCACGGGGATGTACCAGGGCAGTTCCGTGGCGCTCTCGCAGGATGGCAGCATCGCACTGGTGGGGGCGACCGAAGAAGCCGAAGGCACCAGTTTTGGATCGGCCTCGACCTACAACCGGTCCGGTGTGTTCTGGAATTTCAACCCGAATCTGCCGACGCAGTTTTCGTCGGTCGGAGAGGCGGAACAGGGACGGTCCGTGTCATTATCGGCCGACGGCAGCGTCTTCCTTTCCGGCGGCCCGGATGACGATAATGCTATTGGCGCGGCATGGGTCTACGGCGGCCCCTGCGCGCCGGCCAAACTAGTGGGCACGAATGCGGTCGGCAACTCGCAGCAAGGCTTCGGCGCTGCCCTATCCGCCGACGGTCTCACGGCGCTGGTGGGCGGCCTGGGCGATAACAGCCGCATCGGCGCGCTCTGGGTTTTCGTCTGCTCACAGGGCGCCTGGACGCAGCAGGGACCCAAATTGACGGCCAGCAACGAGAGTTCCTTGGGAGCCATGGGGCTCAGCGTCGCAATCTCGGCGGACGGGAATACCGCCCTGTCGGGGGGCGATGGCGACAATGGCGGTACCGGCGCGGCCTGGGTATTCGTGAGGAACGGGACCACCTGGACGCAGCAGGCCAAGCTAACCGGCGTGACTTCAGGGTTTGTGGTGCAAGGTGAGTCGGTGGCGCTTTCGGCCGATGGAAATACGGCGGTGGTCGGCTCGCCCTACGACGCCAGTTCCTACATGGGCGCGGCTTGGGTCTTCACCCGTTCGGGGACCACCTGGAGTTCAGGCGTCAAGCTGGTGGGGACCGGAGCGGTTGGCTCGCCCGTCCACCAGGGCGGTTCGGTGGCGATCTCGCCCGATGGCGCGGCGATCGCGGTTGGCGGATATGGAGACAACGGCAACACCGGAGCGGTTTGGATTTTCAAGAAGAGCGGCAACTCCTGGACGCAGTTCGGAACGAAACTGACCGGCAGCGACGCGGTGGGAGCGGCGTATCAGGGAAACGTCGCGCTCTCGCAGTTCGGGAACACTTTGTTATTCGGCGGCGACGGCGACAATTCAAACATCGGCGCGGCCTGGGCGTTCGTCCTGTCCGGTCCCGCGCCGGTGCTGGTGGGCCTTAATCCCACGCAAGCCGACGTGGGCGCTTCGGGGTTCACGCTGACCGTCAACGGGTCGAACTTTTTGCAGGGCGCCACTGTCCAATGGAACGGCGCCCCGTTGCCCACTTCGTTCGTGAGTACATCGCAAGTTACTGCCGCTGTATCGGCCAACTTAGTCGCAACAGCAGGTGCGATTCCGGTGACGGCAGTCAATCCCGACGGCACGCCGGCGGCCGCCGCGACCTTTACGGTAATCGCGCCGGTGCTGAGTGTCGTCAAGAAACACACCGGGAACTTCGCGCAGGGCGAGCCTGCCGCGACTTATACCGTGACGGTCTCCAATACTGCCGGCGCGGCTCCCACCAGCGGCCCGGTCACCGTGACGGAAACCGTTCCCGCGGGCATGACCCTCGTGTCGATGACCGGTGGGCAGGAGTGGACATGTCCCTCGGGAGGCGCTGTCTGCACTACCAGCAAGGCGCTCACCGGCGGCGCCAAATTTTCGGACATCACCGTCAAGGTGCAGGTTGCCGCCAATGCGAACGCGACACTGGTGAATCAGGTTGCCGTTGCGGGCGGTGCTTCGGCCCCCGCCAACGCCAGCGATTCTACTACCGTGGTGACGCCCGGCGCGTGCGACGTCTATCCCGATACACAGGTCAACCTGACCGACGTCCAGCAAACGGTCAACGAGGCGTTGGGAACGGCGATTGCAGCGAACGATGTGAATGGCGACGGAAGAGTAAATGTCGCCGACGTGGAAGTGGTGTTGAAGGCCACCCTCAGCGGAGTTTGTACGCCGCACTGAGCGGGGTTACTTGGTCTTCTTTGCTTTCGGCTGCTTCTGCTTCTTTTTGGAATTGGCCTCCGGCTTCGCCACCGGGGTAGCAGTGGAATAATCCTTTTTCCACGCGGCAAGAATTCCGGCCAGTTCGTTATGGATGGTCAGGAATTGCGGATTCCCGGCCTGATTTTCTCTTTCGGTGGGGTCGACGGCCAGGTCGTAAAGTTCATTGGGCCCCTTGTCATCGTTGCGCGACACCAGCTTATAGCGATTCTCGCGAGACATATCGGTATTGCCGGAGTGCGCGCAGACGGACATGACCCACGGCGACTTCTTGGGCAGTTCCTTTACTTCCACCAGCGGCACATAGCTGCGGCCGCACAGATTGCGCGCGGGCGTTTCGAGACTGAGCAGCTGGCAGACGGAGGGCACGAAATCGTAGGCGCTCACCAGTTCGGGCCGGTGCGCGATGGCGGGAATGTGTCCCGGCCAGCTCCACATCATGGGAGTACCTACGGCCTCCTCGAACATATTGGGAGGCTCGGAAGCATTGGCGGAATCCCACAGGCCATGGCGTCCCCACAGCGCTCCGGTGGACGACGTGAACACTACCAACGTGCTGTCCGCCAACCCGCGTGCACGCAGTTTGGCGAGCACCGTCTTTACGGTGTCGTCCACGAAAGTGAGCGTGGCGGCGGCCTTCTTCACGTTGCCCAGGATGTTGCGCAGCATTTCCTTGCCATCGGCGGCTCCGGCGGCGGGAAGATCCGGCGCGTAGCCGTCGAAGGGCTCGCTGGCGTAGAGATCGAGGTATTTCTGCGGAACAGCGTCGTAAGGCGGCCGCAGGCTGGGGCAGTTCATGGTGAAGAAAAACGGCTTGCCGGCGGTTTGCGTATCGAGGAATTGCAGCGTAGCGGCGGCATCGCCTTCCTGGCAGGTGTAACCGGCCGGGCCGAGAATCTTAGCCAGCGGAATATCCGCCGCGGAAAGAGTTCCGGCATCGCCCAGTTGCATGGGGGTACAGCCGGTCAACAGGGTATTGCGGCCCGGGACTACCGCCGGTGCGCAGGCGAAATGATTGGTGAAGCGCATTCCCATCTGCGCCAGAACATCCAGGGTGGGCGTGCGGATCTGCTTATTTCCGTAAGAGCCGAGCGCGAAGGCCGGGAGCTCATCCGCCAGTATTAGCAGGATGCCGGGACGCAGCGCTTCCACCTTTTTCTTAGTGGTTTTCGCCGCGAGCGGCAGCGCCAGGCTGCCAAAAAAGAAAGTACGACGGGAAACAAGCATGGTCAAATAATTAGTATAAGCGTTCGGCACAGTTGTTGACGGGGTGCGCGGCGCATTATAGTTGATTTGGGCCGATGAACGTTCCCAATGCCCTGACCATACTCCGGATCTTCTTCGTGCCGCTGCTGGTGGCGGCGCTGGTGTCGGATACTGTCTGGGTACATTTCCCGGTGACTAACGAATGGCTGGCCCTGGGTATCTTTCTGGCGGCCGCCGGAACAGATCTGCTCGACGGCTATCTGGCGCGCCGCTGGAAGCAAGTCACCACCGTCGGCACACTGCTCGATCCCATCGCCGATAAGCTGCTGATTTCGGCCGCGCTGGTTTCGCTGGTGCAGGTGGGTGTGCTGCCCGGTTGGATGGCCATCCTGATTATCGGCCGCGAGTTCGCGGTCTCCGGACTGCGGCAGATCGCCGCCGCCGAAGGCTACACCATCAAGGCGAGCGATCTGGGCAAGACCAAAATGCTTTCCCAGGTAGTGGCCGTTTCGTGCTTGCTGCTGGCGGTCCGCCACCCCGCGCTGCGCACCTGGGGAATGGTGTTTATGTGGATCGTGGTGGTGTTCGCGATGCTCTCGGCGATGAGCTATTTCCGCAAGTTCTGGCACAAGGTGGACGAACGGACCAAACTCGGACGGCGGCGCGAGCTACTGGTGCTGGAGCGGAAGCGGCAGCGGATGGAGATGCGTCAGAGGCGGTCGAGAGGGTCGAGCAACTTGGGCGGCGAGACGATCTGGAAGCCACCGGAAGTAAACTGAACGGTGCGGATCTGACCTTTGGGTCCGACATCGTCCACCGGCTTGCCGTTTAACGTGATGGTGGCGCCGCCGGCGTTGCCCAGGCGCAGCGTAACTTCGCCATCGCCATCGATCTCGCGGGTCTCGTGCGGCTGCAGCGTTCCCGAAAACGCATACTTGCCGTTGACGTCGGCGCGCACCCAGACGGACTCATTGGCAGTGATCCCGACGCGCACGGTGGCATTGGGGTTGGCCGGAGGGTTGGCCACATCGGGAGTCGCGGCGGGCGGAGGGGCGGCGACATCGCTGGCCGCGGCAGGTTTGGCGGCCACTTCGGTAGCGCCGGTGACGGCGGGCGGCGGCGCGGGAGCAGCCGCAGTCACGGTCTGCGCGGCTGCGGTGGCGGGAGCAGTCTTGGGCACCGGCGTTTCGTGGGCCGATACCGGATGGCGCGGCTTTTCGAACCACCAATAGACACCCGAACAAACCAGCATCAGCAGCACCAGTAACAGGCCCGCCCTAAACCAGGATGGCAATGGACCCGGCCCGTGGCGCACCGACTGCCAGCTCTCCTTGCCCATTTTCAATTCGATTCCGGGGACGTCCGGTTTGGTCTTGGGCGGAAGCCCGGCATCGACCGGAGGCGGTTCGACTGCGTGGCCCACCTCAGCGACCAGTTCGTCGCCATTCAGACCGAGGAAAATGGCGTATTGCCGGACGAAGCTCTTCGTGAAAACGCCGCCCGGCAGCTTGCTGAAATCGTCGTGCTCCATGGCGTCCAGGAAGCGCGTGGAGATCTTCAGCTCGGCAGCGACTTTCGGCAGGTCGAGATTGCGTTTCTGGCGTTCGCGGCGAAGCGTTTCCCCAATGGATGTCATTTGACAGGGAGGCCCTTGCCTTCATCATACTACCTGGCCTGATCGGTAAATCCCCTATAAAAGTAAGGCTCCGGTACGTTTCGCAACACGGCGCCTGCTAGCATAATCGATTGATCTCCGTGGTAATCGTCACCTGGAACCGTCGCAGTTTCCTGCAGGCGTGCCTCAGTTCGCTCGCCCGGCAGACGGGTGTCGAGTTCGAGACCATTGTGGTGGATAACGGTTCCGCCGACGGGTCGGCTGACATGGCGGAGCGGGAGTTTGGGGCGCGCGTGATCCGGAATACCGCCAATCGCGGATTTTGCGCTGCCAATAATCAGGGGATTGCGATGGCGCAAGGTGAGTATGTGGCGCTGCTGAATAACGACGCCGAGGCCGAGCCGGGATGGTTGGCGGCGCTCTATCGCGCCTGCTCGCGGTCGCCCGAGGTGGGAATGGCGGCCAGCAAGATCCTGGTATGGGAAGATCCGCGGCGTATCGATAAGGTGGGCCATCTGATCTATCCCGACGGGCAGAACAAGGGCCGCGGCAGCGGTGCGCTCGACACCGGGCAGTTCGACCGGGAAGAGGAGGTACTCTGGCCCGATGGCTGCGCGGCCATGTATCGCAAGCCGATGCTGGACCGCATCGGCGGCTTCGACGAAGATTTCTTCGCGTACGGAGACGACGCTGAGCTGGGATTGCGCGCGCGCATCGCCGGATGGACGTGCCTCTACACGCCGGACGCGGTGGTGCGCCATCATCGCGGGTCCACGTTAGGTAAAAGTTCCGCCTGGAGGCTGGAGTTGATCGAGCGCAATCGCCTGCTGCTGGCGCTCAAGCTGTTTCCGTGGAGTCTGCTGTGGCTGAACCCGTTCTATTTCGCCGCACGGCTGGCGGCCGGCTTCGCGGCGGCGTGGCGCGGGGCGGGCGATACCGTCCACTATCCGGGGCTGGCCGGAAAATGGACCATGGCGGGAGCCCTGTTGAAGGGCGACTGGGGCGCACTGAAGCTATTGCCGCGCATGTTGCGCAAGCGCTCGCAGATTCGCGGACTGCGCCGCCTCACGCCGCGTGAAACGCGGCGGCTGATCCTCTCGCATCGTCTGGCACTCAAGGAAACCGCATGAGCCAGTGCCCCATGTGCGGGAGCCGGCGCGCGTCGCTGCTGTTCCGCCAGACCGACCGTTTATACGGCACCACCGACAAGCAATTCGGGGTGGTGCGCTGTGGACAATGCGGCCTGATGCGGCTCGATCCGCAGCCCTCGCGCCAGGAACTTGCGCAATACTATCCACCCAATTACTGGTTCGCGCCGGATCGCAGTGCGGTGGCGCGGCTGGAGGAGTTGTACCGCCGGACGGTACTGCGCGGGCATGTGCGGTTCGTGGCGCGGGCGCTGCGCGAGTCGCCGGCGCGCGGTCCGCTGCTGGACGTGGGCTGCGGCGGCGGACTGTTCCTCGGCATGATGCGGCGGCGCGGATTCCGCGTAGTCGGGTTGGACACCTCACGCGATGCGGCGGCGGTGGCATGGCGCCACCATCAGGTGCCCACGGTGGCGGCCGATCTGGAACACGCTCCCTTCCGGCCGGGCACATTCGCCGGCATCACCATGTCGCATGTGCTGGAGCATCTCTCAGACCCGTGCCAGTATCTTTCCGCCGCTCATCGCCTGCTGGTTCCCGATGGACGGCTGGTGATCTTCGTGCCCAATGCCTCGTCGCTGCAGTTCGCCATCCTGGGACGGCGTTGGAACGGGCTCGACGTGCCGCGCCACCTGTTCGACTATCGCGCCCGCGACGTGGAGCACATTCTCGAAGAGATGGGGTTCGCTGTGGTACGGACCAGCTACTTTTCGCTGCGCGACAATCCCGCGGGGCTGGCCACCAGCCTGGCTCCGGGGCTCGACCCGATGGCGCGCCGCGTGCGCAGAGTGTCTGAAGGCGCGGTGGCGCGGCTCGCCAAGGACCTGGCGCATTTCGCGCTGGTGGCGGCGTCGCTGCCATTTACATGGATGGAGGCTGCGCTCGGCGCAGGCAGCACGGTGATGATGGAGGCTCGGCGCCTGTGAAGCGTTGTCGGCAGACTGAGGGTGAGGCCGCTATCGCAGTCGCGGTCGACGAGGAGTCCACATCGCCGGCTATCGCCCCACCGGGCGGATTGCCATACCAGCGCAGAATCCCACTCTGTCTGTGGGGCAGGCTGGTAGCCTGTGGCCGGATGGCATCCGGCCCCCCGCGCGTCGCAGTCGCGGCCGAAACGGAGTCCGCATCGCCAGCTATTGCCACGCCACTCGGATTGACACTCTGCCCCACAGGACGCCCATGAGTTATACCGCCATCGCCTATCGGCTGCCGGGGCCGCTGCGCCGCCACATTTTGTTCTTCGAGGCGGAGATCGCGGAGGCGGTTGAGCAGTTCGCCCTGTCGTTGCCTGTAGCGGCTCGCGTACTCGACGCCGGTGCCGGTGAGGGGCAGTATTCAACATCGTTTTTGCTCCAGCAATACTACGGTGTCGATCTTGCAGTGGGCGATGCGCAGTGGAATTACCGCGACCTCGACGTCATTGCCGATCTGATCGCCCTGCCGTTTCGGGAGGGAACGTTCGCCGCCGCCCTCAACGTAGTGACACTGGAACATCTTCGCGAACCGCAGCGCGCGCTGGCGGAAATCGCGCGCACACTCGCCCCCGGCGGGCGCCTGCTGCTGGCGGCGCCGCACGAATGGGAAGTCCACCAGGCGCCTCACGATTATTTCCGCTACACGCGCTTCGGCCTCCAATATTTGCTGGAACAGGCCGGGTTCGACGCCATCGAGATTCGCGCGTCCGGCGGATATTTCCGGCTGGTCGCACGGCGGCTGCTCAACGGGCTACAATTCTTTACAGGGGGCGTGCGCTGGCTGGGATTTCTTCCCGCGGCGATACTGCTGGTACCGCCGGCGCTGATCCTGCCATTCCTGGATACGCTCGACCGCGAGCGTAACTTCACAGCCGGATACATCTGCACTGCCCGTAAACGGTGACTTTTTTGGACGGAATCATTGTAGTCGACAAACCCGAAGGCTGGACTTCGCACGACGTCGTGGCGAAAGTCCGGGGCATCGCGCGCACCAAACGGGTGGGCCACCTCGGGACGCTGGACCCGATCGCCACGGGCGTGCTGCCGCTGGTGCTGGAGAAAGCCACGCGCCTGGCGCAATTCTACACGCGCAGCGACAAGATCTACGAAGGCGTGGTGCGCTTCGGCTGGGCCACCGATACGTACGATCGCGCCGGCACGCAGGTGGGTGAGCGGCGCGAGGTGACTGTCGATGAGGCGGAACTCGAAACGCTGCTCGAAGGATTCCGCGGCGAGATCCTGCAAACGCCACCGCCCGTATCGGCCAAGAAAATCGGCGGCAAACGCGCTTACGAACTGGCGCGGCAGGCGATCGCGGTCGAGCTGGCGCCGGTGAAGGTGTCGATTTACGAATTCACGATCCTGAGAGTGGAGGGAGCGGTGGCGCGCCTGCGCGCGCACTGCTCGGGCGGAACATACATGCGTTCCCTGGCGCACGATCTGGGGCAGCTGATGGGATGCGGCGCGCATCTGGAGGAACTCCGCCGCACCGCTAGTGCGGAATTCGAAATCGCCGATGCGCGCACTCTGGAGCAACTACAATCGTTGGCCAACGATGGACGCCTGATCGACGCCATCGTGCCGGCGGGGAAGATGCTGCCCAACATGCCCGCGGTATATGTCGACGAGGTGGTGATGGCGCATATCCGGCACGGGCGCAACTTCCCGGCGTCGCCATTCCGTTCGGAGGCCGCGTCGCGGCACGTGAAAGCGCTCTCGCGGCAGGGCGACCTGGTGGCCATCGGAGAAGCGGTGCTGCCCAACTTGTACCATCCCCTGGTGGTGCTGTAAGGCTGACTCAGATCTGATCGAGCCAAAGGACGGCGTCGCGGCCCTCCCCAGAGTAAATCAGCTCGCCATCCTGGTAAAAGATCACCAACGGTGTGATTCTGGGCGGGCGGACTCCGGGAAACGAGCGCCGGAGCGACGCCAGCGACCAGTCGTCGACGTCGAGCACCAGCACCCTGAGACTTCGGCCCTCAACGTTCTGCGCGAGCTGGTCGAGCGCTTCCAGATCGGGGTTGCTCCAGGTCGCCGCTGCGATCACGAGGAGACGCCCATCGACCCAGGGCACCTCCTGGTCAGCCGTGAACAGTTCGAAGCCGGCGCGCCTTACTGCGCCAGGAAACAGCTTTCGACCGACTTCAGTTCGAGCGGACAGCCGCTCGGCGTCGTCCCGAGCATCCTCGCGCGCACGCTCGACTTCGATCGAAAAATCAAAATACTTCACGAGGCGTGTGGTCTACTTCCTCTGCGTCAAGCTGAAGCGATTGCCCGAAGGATCCTGGAAGACCGCCTCGATGCCATAAAATTTCTCCTCGGGCGGGGAGGGGAATTCGACGCCGCGCGCGGACAGCTCTTCGTAGGTCTTGCGGCAATCGGCCGTCTCGAACACGCCCGCCGCTACCAACCCGCTTTGGATGATGCCTTTCAGTGTCTCGGCATTCTCGGCCGTCATCCGGCCGAATGGCGCCAGTTTCATTAGAATGATCTGGAAATCGGGCTGGCCTTTCGGCCCCACGGTCAGCCAACGAAAGCTGCCGCCCATGGAATTATCCATGCGGACTTCGAACCCCAGTTTGTCGACGTAAAAGTCCTTCGCCTCGTCCTGATCGACAACAAAAAGCGTAGCGTGTGTGAGCCGTTGAATCACGAAATTGTCTCCTCGTTTCGAATATAGGGGTCGCGGCCGCAGCCTGCTTCTTCGTTCTTGCGGTTCGCGCTCAGGGTGCGGTGAGCCAGAAGTTCACGAAACAGGCCGGAACGTACAGTATGTGCCAGCCATGAACCGGCGCCACGAAACGGCGCGCGGCGCGACGGAACTCGGTGGGCGATTGTCCGGTGAGAGAGGCAAACCGCGAACTGAAGGTGCCCAGGCTGTTGTAGCCCACCTCGAGGCAGATCTCGGTTACCGGCAGCTCGTCCGCGGCCAGCAGTTGGCGGGCGCGATCCATGCGCAGGCGCGTCAGAAAACGGTGCGGCGATTCTCCGAACGTGCGCAGGAACAGGCGCTGGAAATGGAACGGCGACAGACACGCTTCGCGCGCCGCGCGATCCAGCGGAACGGGCGACTGATAGCCGGCGGCGAGCAGATCGCGCGCGCGGGAGAGTCGGCGGAAAGTCTCGTCGTCCACCAGCATGCGTTCAAGGTACAACGGCCGGCGGAGCCCAGGCAAGCGCCAGGAGTTAAATGCCCCAAAGATCGTCGTCGGAAACCGGCAGCGGCTGCTGGCGGAGTTCGTCCTGCCCGAGTTGCAGCGCCAGCAGGTCGAGATCGAGATACTTCTTGTTCTTGACCAGTGCCTGCAAGGCGGTCACGATCTGCCCGGGGTCGAGCAGGCCGGCGGCTTCCAGCAGCGCCCCGAGCATCACGATGTTGCCGACCTTGGGGTCGCCGAGGCCGTCGGCCAGCGCGGAGAAATTCTTGGCGACCGTACGGACGCCGGGGCGCTCGCAGTCGGCGGGCATCCGGTCGCCGTTATACAGGACGATGCCGCCCTCTTCCACGTCGGGCAGGAATTTGCGCAGCGAGGGCTCATTGAGCGCCAGCAGCACGTTGGGACGGGACACCAGCGGTGAGGAAATCGGCCGGTCCGACAGCCGCACGTGGCAGTTCGAGGTGCCCGAGCGCATCTCCGGACCGTACGAGGGCAGCCAGGACACCTGGTAGCCGGCCTCCATTCCCGCTTCGGCCAGCACATATCCCAGGGTGAGCACGCCTTGTCCGCCGAACCCCGCCACGCGCATGCGCAGATCGAGAGCGCGGTCCGGTTGCGCACGCTCCGCCTCATCGGTGGCAGTAAGGCCGAGAAGTGCGGGGATTTCGGCCGCCGGTGGCGGCGCGGGCGCTGGCATACGCGGCGCGGCATCGCGCGCGCGGTCGCGATAGTTGGCCACCGGGAAGATTTTGGCCATCTCGTCGCGCACGAAGCGCTGGGCGTCCACCGGATCGAATTTCCAGATGGTGGGGCAGGGGGAAAGCACTTCCACGAAGGAGAATCCCAACCCTTTCACCTGATTTTCGACGGCGCGGCGAATCGTTTTGGCCGCGGCCATAATGTGTTTGGTGGAGCCGAGCGAGACGCGTTCGATGAAGACCGGCGCTTCGAGCGTATTGAGCAGTTCGCACACGTGTAACGGATAGCCTTCGGTCTGCGCATTCCGGCCGTAGGGCGAGGTGGTGCTCTTCTTGCCGAGCGGCGTGGTGGGCGCCATCTGCCCGCCGGTCATACCATAGATGCCATTGTTCACGAAGATGACGGTGATGGGTTCGCCGCGGTTGGCGGCGTGGATGATTTCGGCGGTCCCGATCGCCGCGAGGTCGCCATCGCCCTGGTAGGAAATGACGATGCTTTCCGGGTGGCTGCGTTTGACCGCGGTGGCCACGGCGGGGGCGCGGCCGTGCGCCGCCTGGATGTTGCCGACATCGAAATAGTAGTAGGCGAAGACCGAGCAGCCCACCGGGCTGATCAACACCGTGCGGTCCTGCACGCCGAGATCGCCGAGCGCCTGCGCGAGCAGTTTGTGGGCGATGCCGTGGCCGCAGCCCGGACAGTAATGCGTCTGGTGCTGCAACTCCTCCTTCCGTTCGAAGCGGGGAAAAAACGCCGACGCCTTTTCGTGATTGATGGTGAGGCTAGCCATGGACCAATACCTCCTGCAATGCAAACCGTTGCTCCACCGCTGCCAGCACCTCTTCGGCGGTGGGGACCACGCCGCCGGTGCGGCCGAAAAACTCTACCGGGCGGCGGCCTTCGAGCGCCAGCCGAACGTCGTCGCGCAACTGCCCGACGCTCAGTTCGGCCACCAGAAAGCCTTTCACGCGCGCGGCGAGTTCGCGGATGCGATCCCCGGGGAACGGATATAAGGTCAGCGGGCGGAGCAGACCGAGTTTGTGCCCGCGTTCGCGGCCATGGTCCACCACCGCCTTCAGGATCCGGCCCATGATGCCGTAGCCGATGAGCACAAATTCCGCGTCCTCGGTGCGATAGCTTTCCGAGCGCACCGCCTCGCGCTCGGCCTGGCGATACTTGGCCTCCAGCTTTTGAACGTGCCTCTCCATCTTTTCCGGTTCGAGGAAGATGGAAGACACCAGATTGGCGCGCGTGGCGGCGGTGCCGCGGACGGCCCAGGCGGGAGGCGCGGGAACGTCGATGGGATCGGCGAAGCGGACCGGCTCCATCATCTGCCCGATATTGCCATCGGCCAGCACCACCACGGGATTGCGGTAGCGGTCGGCCAGGTCGAAGGCGAGCGCGGTGAAATCGGCCATTTCCTGCACCGAGGCGGGCGCCAGTACCAGGGTGCGGTAATTGCCGTGGCCGCCGCCTTTGACGATCTGGTTATAGTCGCCCTGCTCGGGCGCGATGTTGCCGAGCCCGGGGCCGGCGCGCATGATGTCGGCGATCACGCAGGGGAGTTCGGCCCCCGCCAGATAACTCATGCCTTCCTGCATCAGGCTCATGCCCGGCCCACTGGAGCCCGACATGCAACGCACGCCGGCCGCGGCGCCGCCGTAGAGCATGTTGACCGAGGCAGTTTCGCTTTCCGCCTGGATGAAAACACCGCCCACCCGCGGGAAGTAGAGCGCGGCCGCCTCGGCGATTTCGCTCGCCGGCGTGATGGGATACCCGTAATAGGCGCGGCATCCGGCCAGGATGGCGGCCTTCACAATGGCTTCGTTCCCTTTGGTGAGTTCCGGTTTCATGCCGTCCTCCGGAGCACCTGGATGCCGCCCGGTTCGGGGCAGGCGAAGAAACAGATGCCGCAGCCCGAGCAGCCGTGGCCGAGATAGACGGCCGGGCGATAGCCGTAACGATTCAATGACTTAGATAGGGAAAGAACTTTCGAGGGACAGGCTTCCACGCACAGCCCGCACCCCTTGCATTCCTCCACGTTCATGACTACGGAACCGCGATCCGGCTTGCCGTTCGGCGACATTTCGGTCCTCCCGGGGAGGGTAGACCCACTTCAAGTTGGTGCTATCCACCCGCTGTTATTATAGTTAAAGATTAACGGGTCTACAATACCTTTTCTATCGCCGGTTTAACCCCGATACCCCGGGTTGGCTCGCGCCTGCTAACCATGGCAGCGGTTGCGTGCGGCGGTTTCCCTCACTAGAATCGTCTGTGCTGCGCGGTACGGCGTGCCGGCGGCGTGGACGGAAATGGCGCACTTCAGACGTATGGCAATCCGCCTGGCGATACTCGGAGCGACTCTCGCTTCTCTGGGCGGGGCGCAGGATCAGCCGGCTGCCTTGTTCGAAGAAGGTATGGCGAGCTGGTACGGCTCTTCCTTCGACGGATTGCGCTCTGCCAGCGGCGAGATCTTCGATTCCGCCCAACTGACCGCGGCCCACCGGACGCTGCCTTTCGGCACCATGGTGCGGGTGCGGCGTCTCGACTCGAACAGTAGCATCGTAGTGCGGATCACCGATCGCGGTCCTTTTGTGGACTCGCGCATCATCGATCTCTCGTACGCCGCCGCGCGCCAGCTTGGATTGACCGACCCGGGTGTGGTGCGCGTCGCTCTCGAAGTCCTGGGCGACCTGCCGGGGCCGCCGATTTCGCTATCGCCGCTCACGGTGCAGGTGGGGACGTATCGCAATCTGGATAACGCCCGCCGCATGCGCGATCGCATGCAGGCACGCTTCGGCGCCGTGACGTTGCGGCAAAACGGCGAATTTTGGTGCGTGCTGGTGGGTAGCGCCGCCACGCAAGCGGACGCAGACCATCTCGTCGAAGCGGTACGCCAGAGCGATTCGGCCCTACAGTCGGTCCTCGTGGTGAAACTGTAATCCGTTGGTTGAGAAAAGCGGCCCAGGAGCGTGGCGCGGATACTCGCATCGGCGGCGTCGAGACCAGACTCCTTCGGCGCTGTTGCAAGACGCTCGATCCCAGAGTCGAGCCCGCAGGCAAAGTGCCGGCGCCAGGACTGTTGGCGCTGCGACCTCATCGGAAGGCGGGCCCTCCAGTCGGTCCTCGTGGTGAAACTGTAATCGGTTGGTTGAGAAAAGCGGTCCAGGAGCGTAGCGAGGATACTCGCATCGGCGGCGTCGAGACCAGACTCCTTCGGCGCTCTTGCAAGACGCTCGATACGAGTGTCGAGCCCGCAGCCAAAGTGCCGGCGGCAGGACTGTTGGCATTGCGACCGCATCGGAAGGACTGCGGGATCGGGCAGAAACAGAAACGCGGCTCCCGGCGTTTTTGGAAGGCGCCGGGAGCCGCGAAGAGAGATGAAGTTCGGGGCCGTTATTCCGCGGTGGAGTCGCCGCCGGCCGCTACCAGCACGTGGCCGTTGCCGTTGCTTTCGCCGTTCTCGCGCGGAGTCTCGGGCTGCATGTGGCGGAACACGCGCTTGAGGTTTTCCTGCGCCATCAGCAACAGCTCGATACCCTTGGCGGCCGATTGCCGCTCTTCCTGCATGGTGAGGTCGAAGTGGGAGCGCTCCGCTTCCAGTTCGGCGATGCGGCAGGCGAGGCGCCGTGAATGCTCGTGCTCGGCGCTGAGCTGGGCTTCCAGTGTCGAACGGCCCTGCGTCTCCTGGCTGAGTTCATCCTTATACTGGTTCAGCTCGGCTGCGAGGCGGCCGACCTGACCGCTGAGTTCCTTGATCTGCCGGTCATCGGCATCGATCTGCGACTCATAGGACGCGAGCTGGCGGCTGGCACTTTCGGCCACAGCCTTGGTCGCATCCTGCACTTTGGAGTCGTTCTCCGCGAGTTGCTGGCGCAGTTGCGCAGCCTCGCCTTCGATGGCGTGAGTCTTCTCCTCAACCGCGGCGATCTGCTGTTCGCGCTCGGTCATTTGCTTCTTGAGGTTCTCGATGTTGGCCGTAGCAGCCGAAAGCGAGAATTCGGTGGATCGCAATTTCCCCCGAGTGAGGTCAAGCTCCGCGCCGGTGATGGGGCGCAGCTTGCGATAGAGAAGATAGATGCCCACCGACGTGCCGATAAGGGCACCACTGATGGACGCGAGAAGGGTGACAATTAGTTCCATAGCTGCTCCACTTTCCCGTCTATGTTAAAGGTTTTGGGTGGGTCTATGACATTCCCTAAAGGTTAGCGCCCGCAATGATAACGAAGGGCTAGGCGAAGCGGCGGTGTGCGAACACCCCAGCCGCAAACCGTCCCCGCTACAGCTTGCTAAAATACGGGTGCGAATGCTGAAGCGCTTTATTCTGTGGGATTATCAGCGCGGGAGCTGGCAGTACGACGTGATTGTGGGGCTCATTCTGGTGTTCCTCTTTCTCACGCCGCGCGGCTGGTTCCGCGACCAGCCGCGGATTCCTCGCGTCAGCGTGATCTCTGTGGCCCAGGGCGAATTCATGGTAGATCCGGAATTCTGGACGGGTACGCCGGAGAACCAGCGCATGCCGAAACTGACGCAGGAAGTGCGCACGCGTGCCGGCAACTCGCACCTGACGGTAACCAACGTCGAACCGTTCACCGATTCCGACGGGGAACTACGCTTCTATATAGCGTTCACCAAGCCATGACCAACCTTCGTTCGCGCAGACCGTTGCTCCTCGCCGCCATGGCTGCGCTGTCCGCGTTTCCGGTGGCGGCCGCCGGCCTGACGCTCGATGCGGCGCTCGCCAAGATCGACCAGGCGGCCAAGAGTTTCAAGGGGCTGTCCGCGAGCATTCAAACCGTGCAGCACATGGAAGCCATCCATGAAGACGATTCGCAGAGCGGGACCATTCTGGTCAAGCGGGCCGGCCACGGAGATCTGCACCTCAAGGTGTCCATCGACCAGCCGGAGAAGAAAATCGCCGTCTCCGACGGGAAAAAGGTGAGGGTCTATTATCCGAGCAGCGGGGAGATCCAGGAAAAAGATTTGGGCCAGAGCCGATCGATGCTGGATATGATTCTGGCACTCGGCTTCGGCGGTTCCGCCAAAGAACTGCAGGCCGATTACACGGTGAGCCTGGGCGGACCCGCTACTCTCGGTGGGGAAGCGGCCACGCGCCTGCAACTGATTCCCAAGTTGAAAGACATGTTGGAGCAGTGGAAGAAAATCGACCTCTGGATTTCCGACAAGACGGGCTATGCGATCCAACAAAAGTTCTACGAAGCCGGCGACGACTACATGCTGATTACGTACTCCAACGTGCAGCCCAAGACGGACCTTCCCGACTCCGATTTCAACTTGAACGCGCCCAAAGGCACCAAGAAAGAGCACATCGATAAGAAGAGGTAGGTCTCGCCGGCTATGAAGTCGAAGAGCGGCATCCACCGGCTGGAGTACCTCGATTGGCTGCGAGGCATCGGCGCCACCATCATGCTTCACGGCCATGTGTGGGATTCGTTCCTGCGCAACGATCTGCGCAATGGCGGGCCGTACATCTTCTCGCAATTCATCGGCGGCATGCCGCCCGCGATTTTTCTGTTCCTCACCGGCGTCACACTGTCGTTTCTCATGGACACCTCCGAGCGCAAGGGAATGTTCCCAGTGAAGCGCGTGAAAACCGCCTTCCGCCGCTCCGGCTATCTGTTCTTCCTGGCGTTCGCCTTCCGCTTCCAACTCTGGATCTTCGGTATTCCCGCGCCGTGGCGCGATCTGTTTCGCGTCGACATTCTGAACTGCATGGGATTCTCCATCGCGGTGCTTTCGGTGATGGCGATCTTCTCCACCAAAACGAGAGCTAAAGCGGCGGCGGTGGTGGGTGTGGGCATCGCCTGCGTCTCGCCCTTCGTTTCGCAAATGCATTGGGACGCGGTGCCGTGGCTGCTGCGCAATTACGTGATTCCCGACTACCGCACGTTCGGCTTCTTCCCGTGGGCGGCGTATCTGGCGTTCGGGGTCAGCATGGGCAGCGTAATCCGCGCCATTCCGCCCGAGTCTACCGACCGCGCCATCCGCTGGGCGGGCATGTTGGGCGTGGGCGCGATCCTGGCCTGCCATTACATCGACAAGCTGCCGTACCGGCTCTACGCAAAATCGGAATACTGGCTCAACAGCCCGCTGCAAATCTTCACGAAGCAGGGCGTGGTGCTGGCGATTCTCTCGGTGGCATTTGTGTGGACGCGCTACGCCGCCGGCACGGGCTGGAGCTGGGTGCGGCAGTTCGGGACCACATCGCTGTTGGTCTACTGGGTGCACATCGAGCTGGTCTACGGGCGCGAGCTGTTCTTCCTCAAGGGGCATCTGAATGAAGCGCAGACGCTGGCGGCAGCGGTCTTCGTGATACTGCTGATGCTGGCGATTTCGGTGATCAAGACGCGGTGGACTGAGGTGCGCACCTACCTCACGGCTGCGGGTTGGTGGCTCTCGCCGAAAGTGGAGCGAGTGTCGGGGGATTAAGAGAAGTCGCAAAGGGCGGAGTGGCGCGGCAGGCTTCAGGATTGATACGTGCCAACGAAGAGCATCCGCTCGTAATCAATCATGCCGACGCGAGGGCGGTCAAGCCATCCGGACCTGCCAAGAAAGTTTCTGCTGAAGGTAGAATCCTGGGCAAAAAAAACAACCGCCGGAAACTCAATGCCAAGCGTCTGAATGATGACCTCCTGCTCATACGCTGCGAATGATCCGGCCACAGTGCGAAACCGTTGAAGCCGGCCGGACTCAACGTCAATTTCAAGCATCTCTCCGTACTTTCGTTCAAAAATACAATGCGCCGCGCCGGTATCCAGTTTCGCCAGGAGTTCCACCGATTGTCTGCCGATGACCAGTGAGACTGGCACCGGGATGCCGTCCCTCGTGTCCGTGTACCGATGTGCGGTATCGAATTCGAGCGAGGTTGGCATTCTCACCAGCCCGGAACGAACGGAAGCGGATCTTCCGCTAGCACCTGAACGACGAATGGAGTAGGGATGCCGGCCGCTTTGGCGGCAGAAAAAACTTGAAGGGGGTCCACGTTGGCGGCGACTAGCCGGTCACCCTCGATAGCAACCCACTGATCCGCATACGCCTTACGGTTGGCATCGAGCCACCTCATTTCGCTCGATCGAATCGGCGGCGGCGTCAACGGGATTCCGAGGAGGCGTTCGATTCACGTTCGCGATCGTCGCCGTTCTTCTATTCGTACCGCAGAGCGCGCATGGGGTCGATACGGGCGGCGCGCAGGGCCGGCAGATATCCCGCCAGGAAGGCCACGGCGAGCAGCCCGAGCGCGACGCTGGCGAACGTCCACAAGTCGTTCGGGGCGATTCCGAAAAGCATGGTGCGGAGTACTCGCGAGGCGGGCAGCGCGATCGCCAGCCCGATCGCCACACCGGTGGCGGCCAGTGCGACCGCCTGCGCCAGCACCAGCCGCATCACTCCCGCCGTGCCGGCTCCCAAAGCGCGGCGCACGCCGATTTCCTGGGTGCGCTGCGCCACTCCATAGGAGATGACGCCGAAGATGCCGACCGCCGCCAGCAGCACTGCCAGTCCGGCGAAGCTGCCCAGCAGGATGGCGTGAAAGCGCGGCGCGGAGACCGAATCGGCCACGTAATTGTCCATGGTGCGGACATCGGAAATCGGCACTGAACGATTCAAGGCATGAACCTCCGTCTGAATCGCACGCGCCAGTGGGCGGGGATCGCCCAGCGTGCGCGCCACCAGGTAGACCGGGGTGGTGGGCGATTGCAGCGTCGGAAGGTATACGCCGGGAGCGGCCGCCTCAACCAGCGCATCCTGGCGCACGTCGCCTACCACTCCGACGATTTCGTATATGGCCTTCGGCGAGCCCCATTGGATGTAGAGTTTCTTTCCCACCGCATCCTCCCCCGCGAACATCCGGCGTGCTAGTGCCGCATTCACGACTACAGTGAGCGGGGCGCCGGCGCGGTCCCGCTCCGTGAACACCCGGCCGCGTTCGATGGGAATGGTCATCGCCGCGAAATACCCCGGCATCACGCAGAGCACCTCCGTCACCGGCTCATCTCCGTGATTGGGCTGCGGGCGATCGGCGCGCCAGAATCCGGTCGCTGGAATGATGCGCCCGAGCGGCAGAAAGTGGCTGGTGCCGGCGGCCATCACGCCCGGCAGGCGCCGCACGTGCTCCAAAACCTCGCTGTTGAACCCAAGCATGTCGGCATCCTGGTCGAAGAGGCCGTTCTCCGAAAGCTGCATGGAAAGCACGTGGCGGGCGTCGAACCCGGGGGTGACACTGGAGAGGCGCGCAAAGCTGCGGATCAACAGGCCGGCGCCGGCCAGCAGCATCATGGAGAGCGCCACTTCCGCCACCACCAGGATGTTGCGCATGGAGCCGCGGCCGCCCGCGATCCCACGCCCGCATTCGCGCAGTGCCTGCTGCAGATCGCTGCGCGCCGCCCTGATGGCGGGCGCCAATCCGAACAAAATGCCGGTCGCCATGGACACCGCGGCGGTGAACAGCAGCACGGCGCCATCGATGCGGATCGCCTTGATGGTGGAATACGCGATGGTGTCGGGCAGAGCGCCGGTGAGCGCGCGCAGCGTCCACATTCCAATCAGCAGGCCGGCCGCTCCGCCGAGTAAACCGACCAGCAAACTCTCCACCAGCAACTGGCGCGCGATCCGCCACGCGCCCGCGCCCAGAGCGCCGCGAATGGCAATCTCGCGTCCGCGGCCGGCGGCCCGCATAAGCATCAGGTTGGCAACATTCGCACAGGCGATCAGTAGCACCAGCCCGACCGCACCCAGCAAGACGAGCAGCGGCGTCCGAATGTCGCCCACCGTCTGGTCCCGCAGCGAGATCACCGTGGCGCCCCATTTGCTGTCGAACTGTGGGTGCTCTTTCTGCAGCGACGCCGCCAGCACATTCATATCCGCGCGAGCGCTCGCAATCGACGTGCCGGGACGCAGACGGCCAAGCGTCCACAAAAAACGTCCACCGCTGTTTGCGTTGGAATCGTCCAGACCCAGCGGGACCCAGAGATCGGCGCGGGTTTGCGGAAAGCGAAAGCCGGGAGGCATGACGCCGACCACCGTCCGCGCCGTCTGGTTGAGCAGAATCGTGCGGCCCAGGATTTTGGGATCGCTGCCGAAGCGCCGGCGCCACAACTCCGAACTGAGGATGACCACCTGATTGGCATTCGGGCGGTCCTCGTCTACTGAAAACCAGCGGCCGAGGATCGGTTTCACCCCCAGCAGTTGGAAGAATCCGTGCGAGACATACAGGCGGTCGATCTGCTCGGGCTCGCCATCGCCCGTGAGGCTTGCGTCGGTCTCCACCAGGGCGGCGAGCGAATCGAAAGAGTGGTTGCGGCCGCGCCATTGTAGAAAGTTAAACGGGCTGACGACGTTCGCCTTCCCGGTGGACGGACTGCGTTCCCAGACCATGACCAGTCGATCGGGATCATGGAACGGCAGGCGCTGCAAGATGGCCGCATTGACCACGCTGAAGATGGCGGTATTGGCGCCGATACCGAGCGCCAGGGTGAGCGCCGCCACGATGGTAAAAGCGGGGCTGCGTCGCAACGTGCGAACCGCGTAGTGCACGTCCTGCAAAAGATTGCTGGCCCAGGGAAGGCCGCGCCGCTCGCGGCAGGCATCCACCGCCAGTCCCAGGCCCCCCGATTCCATCAGCGCTGCGCGGCGCGCTTCGGCGGGACTCATGCCGGCGCGCACAAGGTCGTCGATGCGCATCTCCAAATGGACACGCAGTTCTTCAGCGGCATCCTGCTCCCCATGGTCGCGGCGGAAAAGGCCGGCGGTACGCACCAGTAGTGCCCGGAGGGCTCTCATTGCGCCTCCTCAGGGGGAGCGAAGATGCGCGCGATGGCGGTGGTGGTGCGCTCCCATTGGCGTGCTTCGCGGACCAGTTTCTTCCCGCCGGCGCGGGTCAGCTTATAGATTTTGGCGCGCCGGTTGTTATCGGAGATGCCCCACTCGGCAGCGATGTAACCCTCCTGTTCGAGCTTGAGCAAGGCCGGATAGAGCGTTCCGTACTTCACCGATACCATACTGCCGCTCACTTGCTCGATGCGGCGGGCGATGCCGTATCCGTGCAGCGGGCCGATAGTTTGCAGGGTTCGCAGGACCATCAGTGCGAGTGTTCCCTGCCAGACGTCCGTCTTCTCTCCCAAGACGACCTCCTATTGGGTGCCTACATAAGGCTGCCACAGAATATGTAGGAATGCAATAGGAGTTTACGCGCGGCGCAGCGCCAGCACCGCGTTCAAGCCTCCGAACGCGAAGGAATTGGAGAGTGCGTACTCCACCGCGGCACGGCGCGCTTCATTGGGAATGACGTCGAGATCGCATTGCGGGTCGGGCTCGCGATAGTTCGCCGTCGGCGGCAGCAGGCCCTCGCGCAGCGCCAGCGCGGTAGCCACGCATTCGAGCGCGGCCGAGGCACCCAGCGCATGGCCGTGCATCGACTTCGTAGAACTCACCGCCAGACGGCCGGCGTGCGCCCCGAATACTGCGCGGATGGCGGCGGTCTCCGTCGGGTCGTTGGCCGGCGTGCCGGTGCCGTGGGCATTGATGTAGGCGATCGCGTCGGGCGCGAGCGCTGCATCGCGCAAGGCGGCGCGGATGGCGCGGGCGGCGCCTTCGGACGAGGGCTGGGTGATGTGAGCGGCGTCGGCCGACATGCCGAACCCCACGATTTCCGCATGAATGCGCGCGCCGCGGGCCAAGGCCGCCTCCAGCGGTTCGAGCACCAGCATGGCCGCGCCTTCCCCCAGAATCATGCCGTGACGATCCTTGGAGAACGGCCGGCAGGTGTCGGGCGACACCACCCGCATCGCCTCCCAGGCTTTCAGGATTCCGAAACTGAAGGGCGCCTCGCTGCCGCCCGCGATCGCTAAGGGAACCGCACCCGAGCGCACCATCCAGAAGGCCTGCCCGATGGCGTGCGCCGCCGAGGCACAGGCCGTCGACAGCGTAAAGCTGGGGCCGGTGATGCCGAATTCCATGGAGATGTGGCTGGCGCCCGCGTTGGCCATAGTCTTCGGGATGGTGAGCGGATGCACGCGATTGCGTCCGTGCTTGTAGAGGTCCTGGAAGCCGGCTTCCTGGGCGTTTTGACCGCCCACGCAGGAGCCGGTGACGATGGCCGCCGCTTCGCGCAATTCCGGAGTCCATTCGATGCCTGAACTGCCACAGGCCTCGCGCGCGGCGATCACGGCGAACTGTGCAAAGCGATCGAGGAAATCGGCGCGGCGGTCTTCGAAATACGGCGCGTGGGTGTAGCCCTTCACTTCGGCGCCGTTCTGAAAGCGAACCTGCGAGACGTCGGTGGATTCGATGGGCGCGATGCCGCAGCGGCCCTCCGCCAGAGCTTGCGCGAATGCGGCGACGTTCGGACCGAGCGCGGAGATCGCGCCCATCCCGGTGATGGCGACACGCGGCATGCGCTACTCGGAAGCCTTGCCGGCGCCGGTTTTGGCCTGCACCAGCCGCTCCACGCTCACGCACATCTGGCGGATGGTGCGCACGCTGCGCGCGTCCTCGTCGGGAATGTTGATCTCGAATTCGTTCTCCAGCGCGAAGAGAATCTCCACGGCATCCATGGAGTCGATGCCGAGTTGCAGAAGGTCGCTCTCGATGGTGATGGACTCCACGGGAATCCGCTTGGTGGCGGCGATGGTTTTGATGACTCTGGCAATCAGCTCTTCGGACATAGAAGTTCGTTTACGGTTTGAAACTCGAAACCCCGTGCGAGCAGGCCGGGCACCAGTCGCCGCACTGCTTCCACCGTTACACTTATGTCGGGCCGCACCCGCAACTCGCGGCCGTCGTGTAGACACAGAATAGCGCCATTGCGTGCACCTTTTGCGAGGCGCCGGGATACCGCGTCCACATCGCGATTCCAGTCGCGGCCGATAGTGGTCCACATCACGCCGGTGAGTGACAGCCGCCGCTGCGCGCGCGCAAGGCCGAACCAGCGTACGCCATAGGGCGCGCGAAACCATACCGGTGCGACGCCGGTATGGCGGTGGATGGAGTTTTGGGCGCGGCGCAGATCGGCCTCCATAAAGTCCGGCGAACGGAAGCAGAAAAGCGGGTGCGAGTAACTGTGGTTGCCGATGGCATGCCCGGCGGCGGCGACGGCGCGCGCCACTTCCGGCAGGCGCTCGACATTCGCCCCCACCTGGAAAAACGTGGCTTTCACCCCATATTGCGCCAGAATATCGAGCATCGCGGGAGTGCTCTCGCTTGGGCCGTCGTCGAAGGTAAGGGCGAGCGCGCGGCGAGCGCCACTGCCCTGCCAGACAGACTCACCGAACACCGCGGCGGACCGGCCGCGCACTGCCCAGGCGAGAAACGCGGCGCCGGCGCACAGTCCGCCGCCAGCGACAGGAAGAAAGTCCATGTTACGACCGGGATGGCGCGCCGGCTACCGGTCCGCCAACACCAATGGTTCGGAATTCCATGCTGCCTCCATTATGGAGCCCGCTCAGCTCGAATGATCGTGTATGATTTTCCAGCCCTTTGCCGTCTTGTGCACCACCAGGGTGAAGCGCCCGCTGGCATCGCCGCCGCCCGCGCTGGTCCGCGCAAGCGCATACTTGCCGGTGGCCAGCACAAACTCGGGACTCAGGACGCGCACCGAGATCTCGGAAAACGTCAGCGTCCCCATGGCCTCGCGATTGGGGTAATGCTTCTGGTAGCGCGCCAGGATGGCCGCCGTGCCGCCATGAGTCACCTCCTTGCCGACAAAGGTGGTGTCGGGCGAGTCTTCATAGTCGGCGGCGAAGGCCGGCAAATCGCCGCGGTTCCAGTTATTCTGCGAGTTCTGTAACATCGCGCGGATGTCAGCGGACTGCGCGAACAATAACGGCGTGCAACAGAGCAAGAAACAGCAGCGAAGCATGCCGACGATTATACTGGACGGGATATGGCCAACCGCGCCGACCCGCAGTCTCTCGATGCCATCCATGCCGACAGGAGCTTCTTCGGCCATCCGCGAGGGCTTGCCACGCTCTTCTTCACCGAAATGTGGGAGCGCTTCAGTTATTACGGCATGCGTGCCCTCCTCATCCTGTACATGGTCGATAAGGTGGCCCACGGCGGGCTGGGATTCGGCGATGCCAAGGCTGGATCGGTTTACGGACTCTACACCTCGATGGTGTACCTGTTGTGCCTGGGCGGCGGATGGATTGCCGACCGCGTGACCGGGCAGCGGCGCGCGGTGCTGCTGGGATGCGTTTTTATCTCCGCCGGTGAATTCTGCCTGGTGATGCCGAGCGAACTCTTCTTTTACGCCGGGTTGGTGCTGCTGATGGCGGGCACCGGGATGCTCAAAGGCAACGTGAGCACCATCGTAGGTCAACTATATTCGAAGACCGACGAGCGCCGGGATTCCGGCTTCTCGCTTTTTTACATGGGCATCAACACCGGGGCACTGATCGCCCCGATTTTCTGCGGATGGGTAGGGGAGAGAATCAGTTGGCGCCTGGGGTTCGGAGTCGCCGGCCTGGGAATGTTGGTCGGGCTGATTCAATACGTGCTCGGCTATAAGCACCTGGGCACGGCGGGTCTGCATCCGGTGAGCACGGGCGACCCGGCGCGCGACCGGAAGCAGCGAAATAACGCCCTGCTGGCGATCGGCGCCATCGTGGGCGGGGTCGCTCTCCTGACCATTCTCAGTTCGACGGGTGTGCTGGCGATTACCGCCACCGACGTGGGCGACGCGCTCGGCTGGATCGAACTGGGGATCGCGATCCTGGTCTTTTCGTGGCTGCTGGGCGGCCGTGGATGGTCGGCTGAGGAGCGCAAGCGGTCGTGGGCGGTGCTGGTGCTGTTCGTCGCATCGGCGTTGTTTTGGGCGTCGTTCGAGCAGGCCGGTTCCACGTTGAATCTCTTCGCCGAACGCTATACCAATCGCACCTTGTCATTCCCCGCGTTCACCGTGCCGGCGAGCTGGTTCCAGACCGTACAGCCGATTTTCGTGGTAGCTCTATCGCCGGTGTTTGCGTGGATCTGGCTGACGCTCGCGCGCCGCAAGAAAGAACCATCCAGCCCGGCCAAGTTCTCGCTTGGGCTACTCTTCGCCGGGCTGGCATTCCTGATCCTGGTGCCGCCGGCATCGCGCCTGGCATTCGGCGAACAGGCGGCCATGGGGTGGCTCATCGCCACGTACCTGCTGCAGACACTGGGTGAGTTGTGCCTCAGCCCCATCGGATTGAGCGCCACCAGCAAGCTCGCACCCGACCGCGCCGCGGGGTTCATGATGGGCATCTGGTTCCTCTCCATCGCCATGGGCAACTGGCTGGCCGGCAACGCCGTATCGGTAGCGGCGAAGTTGTCGATGCCGACGCTCTTTGGGGCGGTGGCGACGTTCAGTATCGCGGCGGCGGCGGCGCTCGCCCTGCTCATCAAGCCGACGGTGAAGTTGATGTCGGGTGTGAAGTAGCGGCGCAGAGAATCTGAGGTCCGGGTCCACCCTGTAGCGGGGATACCGGCTGTCATTGGGCGGAAGCGGCGCGCCACTAACATCATGCGCGCGAAGAATGCCGAAGGTGGCAGATTGCGGAGGGATATGCGGCTGCCGCGCTACGCGCGAAAGCCTTCCACACGTAGGCGGAGAAACGTTCATACAGCTCGACGGCGCCTTCGTTGACGGCGGTTACCCTGAGGGTGGCGGCGCGCCACTAACATCATGCGCGCGATGAATAGCGAAGGCGGCGGATTGCGGAGGGAGATTCAGCTGCCGCTCTATGCGCGAAAGCCTTCCCACACGTAGGCGGAGAAACGTTCATACAGCTCGACGGCGCCTTCGTTGGCGGCGGTTACCGTGAGGGTGGCGGCGTGGCAGCCCACATCTCATGCGCGCGATGAATGCCGAAGGCGGCGGATTGCGGAGGGAGATTCGGCTGCCGCTCTACGCGCGAAAGCCTTCCCACACGTAGGCGGAGAAGCGGCGAATGGTCTGGAATCCGACGCGTTCATACAGCTCGACGGCGCCTTCGTTGGCGGCGGTTACCGTGAGGGTGGCGGCGTGGCAGCCCACATCGTAGAGGGACAGGAGGGACTGGCGCAATATCGCGTACCCCACACCGCTGCCTTTGGCTTCGGGCGAAACGCAGATCTGCGTGATGTGGCCGCACTCCTGCGACACCAGGCTGGCGAGCGAGATGCCGCACAGCGTGGCACGCGAAGGCTCCAGCGCGGCGAATGACGCGGGCCGGAAGAAACTGCCGCAACCGGGGTATTGGACGATGTTGTGCAGAAAACGGCGCGCTCCCACTAGGGTGCGGTATTGATCGTTGATGCTGCTATCCACGTGGCCCTGGTAGGCCCGCGAGATGAGGTGCGCGGTCGCTTCCTGATACAGGTCGGTCCAGCGATCGATGGTGACGGCGCGGCGCAGCCGGCCCTCGGCGAGGTTGGCATGCCGCAGGTCGGTGCGCATGAAGTTGCGGTCGAACGAGCTCAGGTATTCGGAGCCGGGGACCGCGCGGGTGGGCGAGAATTCCAGCATCATGAGCTGCGATTCGATGCGGCTTACCTGCGGATTGGCGACGATGGCGTAAAGCGCGGCGGCGAGCAGCGCATTCTCGCGCTGGGGCGTGCGATGGTCCTCCATCACGTAGAGATCGCCCATCAGACCTTTGCCGTCTTCCAGGACGTAGTAAACGTAGCCGATCACGAGGCCATCTTCGAGCAGGGCATAGCCATTGAGGGCGCGGAGGTCTACAAAGCGGCGGACGAGGTCGGCCGATTTTTCGAAGTCCCATTCGAGCGCTTCCCACCAGGCGGCGGTCTCTTCCTGTAAGAGAGGCTCGAGCTCGCGGGCGTTCAAACGGCGTAACTCGACGATCTCGGGTGGCCGCGAGGGGGCCGGATTGAGCCGGGCTGCCATTAGAAAGTGCCTCTATTGTAACTCGCCGATGTAGGGTAGCTTGGCAAGCTGCGGCCGATGGCATCCGGCACACTTGCTTTTCGACCGCGAAAGCTCACAGCGAAGCTTGCCAAGCTGCTGCGCGCGCTGTTAGCACCGGGCCACCCGGACATTTTCGCCACGGGGCGCCCAGATATCGGGATCGGTAGGGCCGAAGAGAGCCAGGACGGGAGCGCCCACCGCCGCCGCCAGGTGGGTGATACCGGAATCGTTGCCAACGTACAGGCGCGCACCGGCCAGCCAGCAGGCGAGCTGGTAGAGATCGTCGATACGGACCGCGCCATCGAGCGGAGGGTCGTCCACTCCGCGGCACCAGTGGACGGGCATAGTGCGCGCCAGACCATTTGCCAGACGGCGGAACTTTTCGAGCGGCCAGTTTTTGCGCGCGCTGCCGGAAAACGGGTGGATGACGGCGAAATCTCCGCGCGACATGGGGCAAGGAATGCGGGGGACGGGATCGCAGAGTGAGGCGCATAATTCCCGCACCTGATCTAGGTAGAAATCGGTGGCGTGGACTCCGGAGTTCTCGGATGGAAGCGCCTGCAAAAAGCGGAATGGCAGGCCGAGGCCGCTCACCGCCTGGCGAAAGTCGGGACGATTGGCGCCGTACCAGGAAATGATCGAATCGAAGCCACTGAGTTCGTCGATCAGGTGCGGTGGCGGGTCGGTGATGCCGAGTAAGTCGAGTCCGGTGGAGGCGAGGGAGCGGACGCGGCCGGTGAAGCGGACGAGCGGGACGTTGGGGGAACGAACCCAGACCTCGAGATCGCCATCGTTCAGGGATTCCAGGGCGGGGAGGGAGACGATCAGGTCGCCGATGGCGCCCGGACGAATGGCCAATCTTCGCACTGTGGCCAGTATGCCAAAAACAGGACGGGAGAATCTCGTTTTATCCACACCGGATGCACCGGACAACGCCAGTAAGTATCTGTAAATAAAGTACTTAAATGTTGTGGAAATCGTAAGGTAACGCACCTGAAATGGATTGACGAAATGGAGACTTAGGGGCATAGTGAAGGAGGTTCCAAGAGGTTTGAGGAACAGCAAACCTCCGGAAACGTAGCGAGCCAGGAACGGTGATCCGCAGCCAACCCTAGAAATAGAACCGGCAGCGGGGAGCGAGAGGAAATCGGGCGAGTCCGGAAGGTGAGCCGCGAGGCGGCGGAATCTGTTGAACGCTTCGATCCCGAGGGATGTAAAAGTCCCGGAGGGGAGTGGAGGCAGAGGAAGCAGTTGAGCGAACCGGCGCGGA
>DATAUB010000028.1:0-28652 GCA_036268475.1 Bryobacteraceae bacterium
CAGACCTCGCGCGGGATACCTGTTCCAGTTGTCTTCGCTGTTCGGGGTTCAGAATAACGGGTCGTGCTACGCGCATCGGTCGTCCCTCCATTGTAGAGACGGCGGGCGCAGGATACTCGTTACTATTTATGACGCACTACAATAGGTTGTGGACTCATCCGAGTCCAGGATTGGAGGTATCATAGCACGGAGCTGGCTAAGTGCTGCGCGGCACTTGTAACTTCCCTCGCTGGCTCGCGGAGAGGCGTTTCAATTGGCCGAAGGGCGTTGGGCGGAATCGATCACGAAGTTGGAGATCTCGACTTTTTGCGACTCCATTCGCAGGCCGAGTTGCTCGCGTAGCGCGCCGGGGAGTATGGGACCGGCATCGTCGTCCCAGGCCAGCGTGAAGTCATAGAATCCGGAGAGGCCGGTCCGGTCAATGCCCGGACCTTTTCCGCCAAAAGTGGAGAGGAACTGAACCAGCATCGCCATCGAATAGTGCTTTGCTTTGAGTGAGACCGGCGCACCGGGAGAGGGCTTGCCCTGGTGGTTGGAAAAGGTGAGATCGGCATCCTCGCTCTTCGACGGATCGAGATGCGGGCCGTTCTTATCGACAATGAGCCCGAAGCCCTGGGTCTCCTTGGGCTCGCGATGGAACTTCATCTGGAAGCGATCCACAATCATGTTCTGCAGCATGGTAAGGAGTTGCTGCTCGGTGGCCCTGGATGGATCTTCGGCCTTCGCGGCCACGTTGAAGCGCTCACCGCCGCGCTGGATCCACTCCGGGCCGCTCTCGATCAGTGCCATGACGTCGATCTTCCAGGCGATCGACACCAGGTGCGCGAGGCGTGCATTGCTGATCACACAGCGCCCGAGCGGCGCGGCCTCCGGCTTCTCACCCGGCGTGTAGACGGAGTCTATGCCGTGGCATCCGCCCGAAACGCCGTTAGGGCTGGGCGACGCGGGTTTCACCGAGGCGACCTCAAAGGTCAATTGCACTGCAGCCAACGGCGCGGCGGTCGCGCTCAGGAGAAAGACCGCCAAGGCGGCGCGAGGTCTCATGCTCATTAGTTTCCATCATTCGACGCTGGGGGCGCCCCCAGGTTAGCCGGACGGCCTTCAGGCAGCGGAGCGCGCGATCCCCGCTAACGTACGTAAACCAACCTTTGGGTAATGGACGGCCCTGCTAAGTGGGCGGTATAAGGAGCCATGCTATCGTGCCGCATGCTTCGAGCCGCGCTCGTTCTTTGCCTGTCTGCCTCCGTGTTGCCGGCGCAGCCAGCCCGCATCCATGGGCCGATCGACGGGCGCAACCGCGTTGCGGTGCGGGGAAGCCGCCCCTTGCAGGCGCGGGCGGAATCCGATCGGGGAGCGGTGGCCAATAGCTTCGAACTGCGCAATCTGACACTGGTCTTCAAACCAACCGCGGCACAGCAGACGGACCTGGAACAGTTACTGGCAGAACAACAGGATCCTGCTTCTTCCAACTACCACAAGTGGCTGACACCGGAAGCCTACGCCAGCCGCTTCGGCGCGAGCGCGGACGACGTGGCGGCGGTGACAGACTGGCTAAAGTCTGAAGGCTTCACCGTGCGTTACACCGCCCGGGGGCGCGATTTCGTCAGCGTGAGCGGCACGGCCGGCGCCGTACAGTCGGCCTTCCGGACGGAGATCCACCGATACCTGGCCGGCGGCGCCACCCATTTCGCGAACGCCAGCGATATCTCGCTGCCGGCGGCCATCGCGCCTATGCTGGCGGGCATTCTGGGACTGCACGATTTTCATCCGCGGGCGCCGCGCAAGACGGCGGTCGCGACCTATACCGATGGCGGCGGCGCCAACTTCCTGGTTCCCGACGACTATGCGACCATTTACGACCTGGCGCCTCTCTACCAGTTCGGCTATACCGGCGAGGGCCAGAAGATCGTCATCGTAGGACAGAGCGACATCGACCCGACGGATATCGCGACCTTCCGCAGCGCGTTCGGACTGCCGCCGCATGACATTCAAGTGATCCCCGCCGGCGCTTACCCCGGCTTCACGGGCGATGAGATTGAAGCGGATCTGGACTTGGAATGGGTGGGCGCAGTAGCCCGCTCCGCCGATTTGACTTATGTGTTCGGCGACGACGCCGATTACGCGGCATACTTTGCCATCGACAACAATATCGCCCCGGTCATCAGCGAAAGCTTCGGATTATGCGAATACTTCGTGGCATCCAACCGCCTGGGACTCTATAACTACCGGGTAGAAGCGCAGAAGGGCAGCGCCATGGGGATTACCTGGCTGGTCTCCTCGGGCGATTCCGGCGCCGCCGGGTGCGACTATGACGTCCCGGCGGCTACTCAGGGGTTCGGCGTAAGCCTGCCGGCCAGCATCCCGGAGGTCACCGCGGTGGGCGGCACGGAGTTTAACGAGGGGGCACTCAGCTATTGGAAGGCCAGCAACGCGCCGTACGGCGGATCGGCCATCTCCTATATACCGGAGGAGGCGTGGAATGACACGCTGGTAAGCGGGGGACTGGCGGCAAGCGGCGGAGGAAAGAGCTCGGTGTACACGAAACCGGCGTGGCAGACAGGCGCCGGCGTGCCCGCCGACGGGGTGCGCGATCTGCCCGACGTTTCGCTCTCTGCCTCTAATGCGCACGACCCCTACTGGGTGATCTCGGAGGGCGATTCGATCCTGGTAGGAGGAACATCGGCCGCGGCGCCGTCGTTTGCCGGAATGGTCGCGGTACTCAATCAGTACTTAGTGGAGAATCAGGTACAAGCGTCGGCGGGACTGGGGAATATCAATCCAAAGTTATATAGTATGGCCGGCGCGAACCTGGCCGTCTTTCACGATGTAACCAGCGGCAGTAACATTGTGCCTTGCTCCAGCGGGACATCCGGCTGCTCGAACGGTAAGTTCGGCTATACGGCCGGGATCGGTTACGATCTGGTGACCGGGCTTGGATCGGTGGATGCTTATAACTTAGTCACCGGCTGGTCGGGGATTGCGGTAGTCGGCACCGGCATGACGCTCGGCAGCAGCGCGGCGACGGTTTCCGCCGGCGGCTCGGCGGTGCTGACGGCAACCGTCACGGTGGTGAGCGGTACGCGGACGCCCACCGGGAAGGTGCAGTTCGCGATGGGCGGCAACTCCCTGGGATCGGCGTCATTATCGGGATCGGGCGGCACGGCGACGGCTACCCTGACGGTGTTCGGGGCGCAGTTACTCTCCGCCAGCAATACCGTGGAAGCCACTTACTCGGGGAGCCCTATCTTCACCGGCTCGTCGGCCACCACCACCATCGGACTGGGCACGCCGACCGCCTCCGCAGTGACGGTATCAGTGACACCCGACCCCGTCTACCAGCAGGCGCCGGACGCGAGCGGCGCGACCTTCCAGTTCGCCATCACGCTGCAGGAGACGGCCGGAGTAAGTACCACCCTGACAGGATTCACGTTCGATGGAATCAGCTTCGCCGGTTCGCTGGCCCACTTTTTCGGCGGCGCCACACTGGCCGCAAACGGCACGCTCACAGGGAATTTAAAAGCGGGAAATATTGCGGTTCCGGCATCGGTACCGGTCGTGTTCACCGGCCGGGACGCTAGCGGCGCTTCGTGGAGCAGGCAGGTGGTAGTGCAATTCCTGGCGGCTCAGCAATAGGAAGCACGCCGCCTGCGCACCGCCGGCGAAATGGTATGCTCCAGACATGAACGCTATCGACAACCTGTTGGGAAGCACTCCCCTCACCGAGAGCCGGGCGGACACCATCAGGAAGACTTACCTGCTGCTGGGTCTCAGCGTGGCCGGGGCGCTTTGCGGAGGTTACCTCGGGGCGCAATCGGACACTCTGGCGAATCTGTTCACCGGCTGGATCGGCTGGATTCTGGCGATGCTGCTGCTGAATCTGATTCCCATGGTGGCGATGGCAGCCCGCCACAATCCGGTGCTGGGCGTGACGGCACTGCTCGCCGATGGGTTCGTTTCGGGCTTGGTTCTGGCACCTATCCTGCGGCTGGCCAGCCGCTTCGCGCCGGGAACTATCCAGATTGCCATGGTGATGACGCTCATCGTATTCGGCGCGGTCACGCTGTTCGTAATGGCATCCGGACGGTCGTTCTCCGCGCCGCGCGGATTGATGGTCGGCATTTCGGTGAGTGTGGTGGCCGCCATCGTGCTGAACGCGTTCCTGAACATCGGCGTGCTGGGAATGCTGATCGCGGCCGGAATCGGCGTGATGGGAGTGTGCATCCTGGTGTATGCCACCAGCCAGGTACTGAATAACCCCATGGCAGACAGTCCCATTCCGGGTGCACTGATGCTGTTCGCGGGCCTATTCAACGTGTTTGTGGCGATCCTGAATATCTTCCTGAGACTCAATCGGCGGCGGTAAGAGTACGGGCTGGGGCAGCCCCGCGCACTTACTCGCGCTACACTGATTTTCCAGGAGCCTCAAAGAACTTGCGATTTCAAAAAGCGGTGATCACGGCGGCCGGGCCGGACCAGCGCGCCCTCCCCCTGCAAACTTTGGTGGACCGCGACGGCCAAGAGAAATCCGTCCTCTGCATTCTCATCGAGCAGGCGCTGGCCGCCAAAGTGGAAGAGGTCTGCGTAGTGGTCTGGCCGGGCGATGAAAGCCGCTACCTGCAGGCCGCCGGCAGTTATGCGGGCATGGTCCGGTTCCTTTCCCAGCCCCAGCCGTTGGGGTACGGACACGCCCTCTATTGCGCGCACGATTTCGTCGGCAGCGACCCCTTTCTGCACATGGTGGGCGACCACCTTTATGTGAGCGCCGGTAAGCCGAGCGCGGCGCAGGTGGTGGAGATCGCACAGGCCGAAGAATGCCCGGTGTCGGGCGTGCAGGCCACGCGCGAATCGCTGCTGGCGCAGTATGGCGCGGTCGCGGGACATCGCCTGCCGGGCCGCCACTCGCTGTATCGCGTGGATACCGTGATCGAGAAACCGACTCCCACGGAGGCCGAACAGAGGCTGGCGGTGTCGGGAATTCGCGCCGGCTATTACCTCTGCTTCTTCGGAATTCACGCCCTCACTCCGACCGTGATGGAGTTGCTCGGGAAAGCGCTGGCCGTGGCGCCATCGAAGGCGGTAACGCTCTCCAGTGTGCTGGCCGAACTGGCGCGGCGCGAGCAGTATCTGGCGGTGGAGAATACTGGGCGGCGCTACAATCTGGGGTCGCGCTATGGCCTGCTGACCTCGCAACTGGCACTGGCGCTGAATGGCCGCGACCGCACGGAGGTGCTGGCGCAATTGGTGGAACTGCTGGCGGACCGCGAAATGGCAGCGGGGCAGAAGGAGTGAGCCGGCTCATCGAGATCATTACCTCCGACGATCCGTTGATTCGCGATCGCTCGCTCGACGCGGTCTGCCAGGAACTCACGATCCAGCAGTTGCGGGCGGAGTGCGACGATCTCGACCGCTTCCGGCGCACCAGCAGCAATCTCTACGAACGCGTGCGGGCGCTGTTCTTTCTATACGCCATCCATCGCTTCCACATTCCGTTGCGCGATCGCGGCGCGGCGCCGGCCGCGATTCCCTTCGCCGGCTACACCCACCTTCTGAAGCGCCGCTACGAAGAGGCGATCGACATTTTCCTGGCGGCGCAGGCATCGCTGGGCGCGGGCGCGGCCATCTCCAGCGCGCTGGCGGCAGCTTATCGCGGCCTCGGTTTTCAGACGCTCGCCGGGCAGGTGCGGCACAGCGTGCGTTCGGTGCGCGGCAATCAGTGGATGTTCCGCACGGGCCATCCGGAGGATTACCCTCTGCGGCTGCGGCGCGAACTGTTGCAGGTGGAGGGCGGCATGTTCCCCGTGCTGCGCGAGTCCACGCCCGTTCGCATGGACCTTACGCACAGCGGCTGGAGCGACATCTTTTTCTTGGGAATGGATTTCCCCGAGGGCGCGCGCGTCGTGAATATCTCGGTGGACCTGGCGGTGCGCGCCGGCGCCGGCGAAAACGGGCCCAAGCCGCCGGTGGAAGCGTATCTACGCGTCATCGACCAGCCGGTATTGCGCCTAGTGAGCGTCGATCTGGGCGCCACAGCGGAAATTTCCACCATCGATGAAGTCTTCGATTTCGCACGCGACTATCTCTCGCTGCTAAAGGCCGCGGTGATCGCGTCGGGGCTGGTGCCGCCCGGAATGGAGGGCGCGGTGCAGCCGCTGGCGCAGATTCTGGAGCGGCTCACGGGAGCGCGCGGGCTGGGCATCGAAATCGTCAGCAAAGTGAACGGCATTCCGAAAGGGTCGCGGCTGGCGGTGTCCACCACGCTGCTGGGGAGCCTGATTTCCGCATGCATGCGGGCCACCGGCCAGATTCACTCGCTGGAAGGCGGCTTGCAGGAGGACGAGCGGCGACTGGTGGCGGCGCGCGCGATTCTGGGTGAGTGGCTGGGCGGATCGGGCGGCGGCTGGCAGGATTCCGGCGGCGTGTGGCCGGGCATCAAGCTGATTCACGGGGTGGCGGCGGCGGAAGGCGACCCGGAATTTGGCGTCAGCCGCGGATGTCTGCTGCCGCGCCATCGCATTTTCGATCGAGATGAGATCTCCTCCGAAACGCGCGATCTGCTGCAATCGAGCCTGGTGCTGGTGCACGGCGGTATGGCGCAGGATGTCGGCCCCATTCTCGAAATGGTAACGGAGCGGTATCTGCTGCGTTCGGAAAAAGAATGGACGGCGCGGCGCGAGGCGATGGCCCTTCTCGATGAAGTGATCGAGGAATTGCGGGCCGGCGATGTGCGCGCCATCGGCGGTTCAACCGATCGCAATTTCAGCGGGCCGATTCAGACCATCATTCCCTGGGCGGCGAATCTGTACACCGCGACCCTGATCGAGAGCGTGCGCGCTGAAATGGGCGAAGACTTCTGGGGCTTCTGGATGCTGGGCGGCATGTCGGGCGGCGGCATGGGTTTTCTCTTCGATCCGCGGCGCAAGCCGGAGGCGCTGGTGCGCCTGCAACACATCATGACCGCGACCAAGAAACGCATGGAACATGCGGTACCGTTCGCCATGGAACCGGTGGTCTACGACTTCGCGATCAATGAGAGCGGCACCGTGGCGGCGCTGCTGCGCGGTCCCGATGCGCTGTTGCCGGCCGAGTATTACACGCTCGCCGTGCCGCCGCTGGTGCGCACCGAGGCGCGATTGCTATCGCCATCGCGACGCGCAGAGTTGGACCGGTTCGCGGCGGCGTGCCGCGAGCGCAGCGAATTCTCCGGTATGGTGCAGCAGATGTTCGACCATCTGCTCCCGCGCAGCGGCGACCAGCAAACGGGCGCGGGCCAGACGCTGGCGGCACTCCTGGAAGCCTACGGGTTCGACGCCACTCAGCACCGCCAGATTCAGGCCGACCTTCGCAGCGGCCGCATCGGGCTGGCGCAGAACCGGCTCCCGGCCAGCACCGACATTACGGATGTGCACCAGGGGGACGCCATCGACGCGGTGCACGGGCTGCCCGGCCGCTATCGCGAGATCGGGCTGGAGGCGCTGCGCAGTGGCTCGGTGGCAGTATTGACGCTCGCCGGGGGCACGGGCAGCCGATGGACGAAGGGCGCGGGAGTGGTGAAGGCGCTCAATCCGTTCTGCCGCCTGGGCGGACGGCACCGCAGTTTTCTGGAGGTCCACCTGGCGAAAAGCCGGCGCACCAGCGAACTCGCGGGCGCGGCGGTGCCGCACGTATTTACCACCAGCTATCTGACGCACGACGCCATTGCAGAGCACCTGCGCGATCGCGAGAACTACGGCTATCCCGGAGCGGTGCTGCTCTCGCCCGGCCGCAGCATCGGGCTGCGCATGATTCCCATGGAGCGCGATCTGCGCTTCGCCTGGGAAGAGATGCCGCAGCAATTACTGGACGAGCAGGCGCAAAAGGTTCGCGAGAGTCTGCACCAGACGCTGATTCAGTGGGCGCGGCAAGCCGGCGAAGGCAGCGACTATACCGACAATTTGCCGTTGCAGTGTTTGCATCCCGTGGGGCATTGGTATGAGGTGGCGAACCTGTTGCGCAATGGCACGCTGGCGCGCCTGATGGAGTCGAGCCGGCACTTGCGCTACCTGCTGGTGCACAATATCGACACGGCGGGGGCGGCCATCGACCCGGAGCTGCTCGGTTATCACATCGACGAAGGCGCGGGATTGACTGCCGAAGTGATCGCGCGCCATCTGGAGGACCGCGGCGGCGGGCTGGCGCGGGTGAACGGGCGGCTGCGGCTGGTGGAAGGCATGGCGTTGCCGCACGAAGAGGTGGAGTCGCAGCTTTCCTATTACAACAGCGCGACTTATTGGGTGGATGTCGACAAGTTGCTGGCGGTCGCCGGGCTTACGCGCGAGGATCTTGGCCGTGCGGACAAAGTGATGGAGCAAACACGCCGGCTGGCGGCACGCATGCCTTCGTACATTACTTTGAAGGACGTGAAGAAACGCTGGGGCAAGGGGCAGGAGGACGTTTTCCCGGTGGCGCAGTTCGAGAAGCTGTGGGGCGATATGACGTCGCTCTCGGGCCTGGAGTGCCGGTACCTGGTGGTACCGCGGGTTCGCGGACAGCAATTGAAGGAGCCGTCGCAACTCGACGCCTGGCTGCGCGACGGATCGGCCGCGGAGATCGAGCGTCTGTGCGGGTGGCGATAGCGGCCTTCGAGGCAGTCGTCAGCTGTTGGTGGTGGCGATGCGAAGGCGGCGGTCGAGCACGGAGTACAGCGCAATGATCCCAAGAATCAGGATGGGACCTTCGATAGGCGAGAGGGTGTGGTACTTGTCGGGGCCGTTGGCCGCTACTTGAAACCAGAACGCCGGCGCGCGGAAGCGGCTGAGCGAGAACCAGTGGCGCATGTCCGTCTTGTCTTCGAAGAGCAGCATCAGGCCCGATGCCCAGAGCACAATCCCGGTAGCCAGGATGGACAGCAACGCGACGATTCCAGGGCGCTTCCAGAGCGGCGGGCTGAGGGGCGTCTCGCGGCGCACACAGCGCAAAAACAACATGCCCAGCAGAACGCCGAGCGCGCCGCCCAACAGGTCCATAAAGACGTCGTTGAAATCGAACGGCGCCGGGCGGAACCAGGACAGCACGGCGTACTGATACGCCTCATCCAGGCCGCCGAAGATCACCACCCAGCAGAGCGATTCGGCCGGAGAGAGCGTGAGCGCGACCAGCGCCACACCTTCGGGCAAATACTGCGGGTAATGGACAAGTTCCAGGTCGTTGGCGGTGAATGCCCAGCGGGTGAACCCGATTAGCGCCAGGGTGAGGATCCAGAAACCTATCAGCGTGTAGCGAGCCGGCTGCGCCCGCAGGCGCCAAATTACGATCAGTGTAAACAGCAGCGCTTCAGCTCCGCCGACCTCTGCGGAGATCCGATACAGGTGCTGATGGGTAATGCGGATGGCGATCTGGTTCATCAGCCATTGCACATTTTCATGGGGAAAACTGACGGCCGCGGCGTAGGCCAGCAAGCCGGCCCAACTCCACCGCGGGTGTGAATGGATGGCATTCAGGAAGCGGGAGACGATGGGCACCGGAAGCCCATTATGGCACGGCGTCAGGGCCGCGGTCAGTTTAGTGCGTGAAAATTCGGACGCTCACGAGGCTGCGGCGGCAGCGATCGCGGACCGAAGGAATCGGTGGCGCCGGCCTGCGCGACGAACAGATTCTTCATGCCGTACAGTGCCATGTCCAGACGATCGTTCATCCCCAGCTTGCGGAAGAGCTTATAGAGATACACCTTCACGGTGCCTTCGGTAATTCCCATAGCGCCCGCGATCTCCTTATTTTTGAAGCCCTGCGCCACCAGCGAAACAATCTGCCCTTCGCGTTTGGTGAGCGCCACGCGCGTCTGCGCCAGCATGGATTCCATCAGTTCGCGCTCGAAGCACAATACGCCTCGCTGCACGTTGTCGAGCGCCGCCACCAGGCCGTCAATGGAAAGAGTGCCGGCCAGGATACCTCGCACTCCAAGCTGCATCGCCTGGAAGGCAAATTCGCCGGTCAGCCCTTCGCCCCATAGCACTACCTGCGCACGGTCGTCCGCGGACCGCAGCGCGCGGATCTCGGAGAGGCTGATGCGCGATGTCAGGTAGACCAGCACCAGTTCCGGCCGTTGGCTTTTCATATAGTTGAGTGCCGCAGGAAGGCTGTCGCAACAATCCAGAAGGCGGTACTCGGGACGACCGCTCAGGACTTCCGCCAGTCCGCGGCCTACAAACGGCTGCTGAGTCCAAAGCAGGATGGGAACTGCGCTATTCGATGCCACAAACCAGAGATCGGTTGCCGGCCGCGGCAACTTTAGGTGGCGGTGGGACTAATGCTCCCGGCGATTCCGGCCGATTCAATAACCGTGCGTGGGAAACAAATGTTCCAGGTGATCGCCGCTATCGCCGTCCTCTGTATGCCCGGGTTCGCGATGGAAGCTAAACCACCCCAGCGGTTGGTGGTGACAGTCGGCAAATCGTTGAGCGTCGACAGTCCGGTGACTATCAGGCGCGTGGCCATCGCCAACACCAATCTGGCAGAGACGGTGATGATCGGGCCCAGGGAAATGCTCATCAACGGGCTGGCCCCGGGAGAGACATCGCTGGTCATCTGGCAGGAGGGCGATGTACGTCTGGTCTACGACCTGCTCGTCCGCCCGAGTTCCCTGAAGCTCGATGCCGTGCGCGACGAGATCTCCACCGAGTTCCCCGACGACCGAGTGGAGCTGACGGTTGCCAACGAATTCGTCTTTGTCCGCGGAACGGTGAAGACCATGGCGGAGGGAGACCGCGTAGTGGCCATCGCGTCGACCATCGGCAAGACGGTCAATCTGTTGCGGGTCGCGGTCCCACCCGAGGAGCCGCAGATTCTCTTGCGCGTGCGTTTCGCAGACGTGGAGCGCGGCGCCGCGTCACAGCTTGCCAGCGGGCTGGCGAGTGGCGCGCTGAATACCACCGCAGCGCTCGGTACAGGGGCACCGCTCAGCACCGACGGGGCGCAGACCTTTTCTTTGAGCAATGCCATCAATCTGTTTTTATTCCGCCGGGACCTGAATCTCGGGCTGGCGCTACAGGCGCTGCAAACCAAGAGCCTGCTCGAAATGCTGGCCGAGCCGAACCTGCTGGTGATCAACGGGACGGCAGCGCACTTTGTGGCGGGCGGCGAGTTTCCCTACCCCATGGTGCAGCCTGGCGGAGGCTCCAACTCGGTTTCCATTGCGTTCAAGGACTACGGGATCAAGCTGGGCTTCCTGCCGGTGATTACCCCCCGCGGCACTATCCGCATGCAAGTCACGCCGGAAGTGAGCGCCCTCGATTACACCAATTCCGTCACCATTGCGGGCACTACGGTGCCGGGCACGTCGCTGCGGCGGGTGGATACCGAAGTGGAACTCGACAGCGGCCAGAGCTTCGTGATCGCCGGGCTTTTGAACAATCAGACTACCGAAAATCTTTCCAAGGTGCCGGGCATCGGCGACATCCCCATTCTGGGCAAGCTATTTCAATCGAAGTCGGTCTCGCGTAATCACACTGAACTGCTGGTGATCATCACGCCGGAGATCGTGCGGCCCATTCCCGCCGACAAGCCTGTGCCGGCATTGTCGTTCGCCTTTCCGCAGCTCAAGCCGGGTTCGGTGAATGTCTACCAGCCGGGCATCGACCAGACCGGACCGGTGCCGGTGACTCCCCCCACCGAGAGCCTGCCGATGGAAGTTTTGATCAAACAGCAGCTGGAGCAGAAAAAGCTGAAACTGCAGCAGCCCTCGAACGGCACGTCATCGACACCGATCGCGCCGGCGGCCGGCGGTTTACCCAATGGCCAGTAACTTCTGAACCTACGGCTCCGGTTGCGGCACGTTGCGCGCAGCGGCCCGCCGCGGCAGTTCGCCGGCCAGCTTGCGCAACCACCGCAATTCGACGCGAAACTGAGCGATCGCCAGGCTCACCATCCAAACCGCCTCGTGAAAATCGTGGCCCACCTCTTCGCGAATCCCGTGGAGAGTAGCTTGTTCGCGAGCCAGTTCCTTCTCCAGAAACTCGCGCCGGCGGCGAATCTGCAATTCCACCGCGGCAGGTGTGGCCTGCCAGGAGAGCGCCAGCCAGGTAAGAAACGGAGGACGGTCGCGGGTGTCGGTCCAATCTTCGCGCTCGAGCGACTGTGCCAATGCGGTGCGGCCTTTGGCGGTAGTTTTGTAGACCGACCTGCCCGGGCCGGCAGCAGGCGAATCGTCGGCGCCGGAGCGAATCAGTCCCGCGCGCGCCAGTTTTTCGAGCGAGTAGTAGACTTGCGGACGGGAGACGCCGGCCCAGTCGCCCACCTCCCGCCGTTCGAGCTCGAGATTCGCCTGATAGCCATGCATGGGCCGCTCGGCGAGCAGACTCAGCAGCACCACGTCGGGAATGGTCAGTGCGCGCGCCGCTTTCACTTCGCGGCTCTCGCTTTCCGTTTGCGGCTCCAGTACCACCACTGGCACTGCTCCGCCGGCAGCCGAGGATCGCGCGCCTGCGCCACGGCGGCGCAGAACACGTCGAGTACGCACGGGTCCTGGCGTTGTCCCGTCAGGCTGCAGAGCTTCTCGTAAAGGCGGCCCGGGTCCTGCTTGGCGAGGTGCGGCACGCTCCGGACGCCCAGCATTTCGAAATCTTGCGCGATCTTCGGGCCGACCGATACCAAGTCGCGGAATCGTCTTTTTTCGGCAATCATACAGTTTCTCCTTGACGCATCCCGCATACTAGTCTAATTTAGACTAGTATGCACGTCAAGCGAATTACCGCCATCCTGCTGGTGGATGAAGTGGAACCCTGCGCGGATTTCTGGACCGGGCGCCTGGGCTTCGAGAAAACGGCTGAAGTTCCGGACGGCGACAAACTCGTCTTTGTCAGCCTGCAAAAAGACGGGGCGGAGATCATGTATCAGACCTTCGCCAGCGTGGTGAAAGATCACCCCCATCCCGATGCGCTGGCGCGCCGCGGGCCCACGTTCCTTTATCTGGAAGTGGACGATCTCGCCGCTGCGATCTCAGCTACCGCCGGCGCGGATGTGGTGATGCCGGAGCGGACCACATTTTATGGTTCGAAGGAATTCGGAGTGAAAGACCCCGCCGGCAACATCATCACGTTCGCGCAATTCGGAGCGTAAAGCGGCACACCCGCCAGGCCCTTACTGAGTCTTGCCGGGTACTTAGTCGCCGCTGCCCACGGCGGTATTCGCTTTGTCCTGTTCGTAACTCCGCAGCTTATTGTGCAGGGTCCGCAGACAGAGCCCGAGCATTTCGGCGGCGCGGCGCTTGTTGTTGTTAGCATGCTTCAAGGTCAGCCGCAGGTAAGCCTCCTCCACTTCGCCCATGGAGCGGCCTACGCGCATCTGCAGAAGATCGTCCGGCGCGTTTTGCAGGGGAGGGGGCGCCGGTTTCGCGGTGGCGATTCCGGGGAGGTGAGTCATCTGAATCTCCCCTTCGCTCGCCAGAATCACCGCGCGCTCCAGCGTATTGCGCAACTCGCGGACATTGCCCGGCCAGGCGCAGCGGGAACACCATTCCAGTACTTCCGAGCTGAGCCCGGTGACTCGACATCCGTGCTTCTTGTTGAGATGGAGCAGGAGGGCGGAAGCAATCGCCGGAATGTCCTGCGCCCTTTCCCGAAGCGGCGGCAAGGAGACGTGGAACACGTTCAGGCGGTAGAACAGATCTTCGCGCAGATGTTTATCCGTGACGGCCTGTAGAGGCGCCCGGTTAGTGGCGGCGAGCACGCGAACGGAAATGCCGAAGTCGGTAGATCCGCCGATGCGCCGCACCTTCGATTCCTCAATCACGCGCAGGAGTTTGGCCTGCGTGCCAATGGGCATCTCACCGATCTCATCAAGCAGCAAGGTGCCGTTGTTGGCTTGCTCAAAACAGCCCTCGTGCCGTCCCACGGCGCCGGTGAACGACCCCTTTTCGTGTCCGAAAAGCTCGCTCTCCATCAGTGTTTCCGGCAATGCCGCGCAGTTCACCGCCACGAACGGCCCATCGTGCCGCGCGCTCAGTTTATGGATGGCGCGGGCTACCAGTTCCTTGCCTGTGCCGCTTTCGCCGCTGATGAGCACCGAGGCAGACGTAGGTGCCACCTGCCGAATCAGAGAGAAAATCTCCATCATCGGCGGAGAGCTCCCCACCAGTTCGCCCAATATGCCCTGATAACTCAATTGCTGCCGTAGTCCATCCGCTTCGCGCCGCAGGTTGGACTGTTGAATGGCTCTCTCCAGCAAAGTGCGGAGGACGCCGGGCTGCACCGGCTTTTCGAGGAACCAGTAAGCCTTCAGGTCGTGCACGATGGAAATGGCGTGGTCCACGCTTCCCATGGCAGTCAAAATGACCGTGGGAATTTGCTCGCCGCGAGCCGCCAGCTCCTTCAGCAGCGCGAACCCGTCCATCCGCGGCATCACCAGGTCGGCGAGGATCGCGTTGGGGCTGCAGGCCTGGAGCTTCTCGAGAGCGTCCATTCCGTCTACTGCGGTTGTGACATTAAATCCGAAGGACCCAACCATGCGGGCCATATCGGATCGCTGCATTTCGTCGTCATCGACCACAAGAACGTGTTCTGGCATCCGCCATCCTCTACTATTTGCCATTCTAACCTCTAAAAGTGGAAAAATTTGCCTTATGCAGCATCATAAATCTAACCGCAGCATGCCTGATGTGACGAATAGTCCCATTTACCATGCACATCTTGCACCATTTGCGAGGCTCATTTGGAGGCGCTCGCCCCAAAAGCGATCATTCGACCCGCGTTCTTACGCAGCGCAGCAGCTCCGCCACGCCGAACGGCTTTCGCAGAAATGGCACATACTCGTCCGAATCGGGGGTACCCGACATGAACAACACTTGCAGGTCGGGTTCTGCCTGCCGTAACGCGGCGGCCAGTTGGCACCCGTTGGAGCCGGGAAGACCAATATCGGTGAGCACCAGATCGATCTGTCCCTGGTGGCGTTGGTGAATTGCCGTCGCGCTCTCGGAATCCGCCGCCTCCAGCACCGAGTATCCTCCCTCGCGCAGGATCAAGCTGATTAACCTGCGTGTCCCAGCTTCATCGTCAACCACAAGTATGGTCTTGGGCTTTTTTTCGGAAAAGGTCGAGGCCATCGCCGGAAATCTTTTGCAGCTTTTGCGCCACTCCGTACAATTGGGTGAAAACGTGCAAATGTTCGGATCGATCCGAAAGACGCTGGGTCTGTCGATGGGACTGTGCCCGAAAGCGCGATTTACTGGAACGACTTAGGGTTGAGTGGGAAAATCCGATCCAATCGACGATGACCAAATGGGAGTAAATAATTGCACCTTGGCGCAAGAATTGCACCTCGGGCTTAGCTGCTCCACGTCGAGCGTACGAAAATTCACGTTAACTGTCTGGGAGGTGCAATGAAACAGGTTTTACTGGCCGAAGACAATGCGGCGGACGTTTATCTGATCCGCGAAGCGCTTCGCGAGCACGGAGTAAACTGCGAAATTCAGGTAGCGCCCGATGGGCAGGAAGTATTGGAAGTGCTAACGGGCGACTCGGCGCAACTATTGCACCTCAGGCTTATCATTCTCGATCTCAACTTACCTCGTCACGATGGCATCGAAATCCTGGAGCGGTTGCGGGAAACCGGTCTCCAGGATGTACCTGTAGTTGTCCTTACATCCTCCGACTCGCAGAGGGACCGGGACCTGGCGCTGCAATTGGGCGCGGTCCGATTTCTCCGCAAGCCGTCGGAGCTCGAGCAGTTTCTCAGTCTGGGCGCCGTGTTCAAGGAACTCCTGCGGGAGCCAAACTCGGCGTCAGAAAGCGCCTAGCGAGTTTAAGGAAAGCGCCTAGCGTCCTAAGGAGTTGACCATGAGTGCGGAATTGCTAACCGATACGCTCGACACGAGCACGCTACTGAAGACCCTGATCGCTTTCAAGGACGGGGACTTCTCCGTCCGGCTACCGGTGGATCTTACCGGAATGTCCGGCAAGATTGCCGACACGCTGAACGACATCTTCAAGCTCAACCAGCGCATGGCGAGCGAGTTCGACCGCATCTCAACCGCAGTAGGCAAAGAAGGTAAGATCAACCAGCGCGCAAGCCTCGGTTCTGTCTCGGGCGACTGGTCGTCGTGCCTGGATTCGGTCAACGGGCTCATCGGCGACCTGGTGCAACCGTCTACTGAAGTGGCGCGTGTGATCGGTTCGGTGGCCAAGGGCGACCTCTCGCAGAACATGGCGCTGGAGGTGGACGGCCGCTCTCTCAAAGGCGAGTTCCTGCATACCGCACGCGTGGTCAACACCATGGTGGCGCAGTTGAACTCCTTCGCTTCCGAAGTGACCCGCGTGGCGCGCGAGGTGGGAACCGAAGGCAAGCTCGGCGGCCAGGCAGTGGTGAAAGGCGTGGGCGGCGTGTGGAAGGATCTCACCGATTCCGTGAACTCCATGGCCGGCAACCTCACCGCTCAGGTTCGCAACATCGCCGAAGTGACCACAGCAGTGGCCAATGGCGACCTTTCCCGTAAGATCACGGTGGATGTGCGCGGCGAAATCCTGGAGCTCAAGAACACTATTAATACGATGGTGGACCAGCTCGGTTCGTTCGCGTCCGAAGTGACACGCGTGGCGCGCGAAGTGGGTACCGAAGGCGAACTCGGCGGGCAGGCGGAAGTAAAGGGTGTGGCGGGCGTCTGGAAAGATCTCACCGACTCCGTGAACTCCATGGCCGGCAACCTCACCGCGCAAGTCCGCAACATCGCAGAAGTCACCACCGCCGTGGCCAACGGCGACCTCTCCCGCAAGATTACCGTCGACGTACGCGGCGAAATTCTCGAACTCAAGAACACCATCAATACGATGGTCGACCAGCTCAACGCTTTTGCATCGGAAGTGACGCGCGTGGCGCGCGAAGTGGGAACGGAAGGCATTCTCGGAGGACAGGCAGACGTCCGCGGTGTTGCCGGCACATGGAAGGATTTGACCGATTCGGTGAATTCCATGGCCGGCAACCTGACGGCGCAGGTCCGTAATATCGCGCAGGTGACCACCGCGGTGGCCAACGGCGACCTCTCGCGCAAAATCACGGTCGCGGTGCGCGGCGAAATCCTGGAGCTCAAGAACACTATTAATACGATGGTGGACCAGCTCGGCTCCTTCGCGTCGGAAGTGACGCGCGTGGCGCGCGAAGTGGGCACCGATGGCAAACTCGGGGGCCAGGCGGAAGTGAAGGGCGTGGCCGGTACGTGGAAGGATCTGACGGAGTCGGTAAACTGGATGGCGGGCAATCTCACCAACCAGGTCCGCAACATCGCCGGCGTGACCACCGCGGTGGCGCGCGGCGATCTTTCCACCAAGATCACGGTGGACGCACGCGGCGAAATTCTCGAACTCAAGAACACGATTAATACGATGGTGGATCAGCTCAATTCGTTCGCCAGTGAAGTGACGCGCGTGGCGCGCGAGGTGGGAACCGAAGGAAAGCTGGGCGGCCAGGCACAGGTAAAAGGCGTCGGAGGCGTGTGGAAAGATCTCACCGACTCCGTCAACTCCATGGCCGGCAACCTCACCGCGCAGGTCCGCAATATCGCCGAAGTGACCACTGCCGTGGCCAATGGCGACCTCTCGCGTAAAATCACGGTGGACGTGCAGGGCGAAATCCTGGAGTTGAAGAACACCATCAATACCATGGTGGACCAGCTCAACGCGTTCGCCAGCGAGGTGACGCGCGTGGCGCGCGAGGTCGGCACCGAAGGCGAACTCGGAGGACAGGCACAAGTAAAGGGGGTGGCCGGGGTTTGGAAGGATTTGACCGACTCGGTGAACTCCATGGCGGGCAACCTCACCGCACAAGTCCGCAATATCGCCGAGGTGACTACCGCGGTGGCCAACGGCGACCTTTCGCGCAAAATCACGGTGGACGTGCGCGGTGAAATTCTCGAGCTGAAGAATACCGTCAATACGATGGTGGACCAGCTCAGCTCCTTCGCGGCGGAAGTGACGCGCGTGGCGCGCGAAGTCGGCACGGAAGGCAAACTCGGCGGCCAGGCCGATGTCCGCGGCGTCGCCGGCACATGGAAGGATCTCACCGACTCCGTCAACTCCATGGCGAGCAACCTCACCAACCAGGTGCGCAACATCGCCGAGGTGACCACGGCCGTTGCGAAGGGAGATCTTTCGCGCAAAATCACGGTGGATGTGCGCGGAGAAATTCTCGAGCTGAAGAACACTGTCAACACCATGGTGGACCAGCTCAGCTCCTTCGCGGCGGAAGTGACGCGCGTGGCGCGCGAGGTCGGCACGGAAGGCAAGCTCGGCGGCCAGGCCGATGTCCGCGGCGTCGCCGGCACATGGAAGGATCTCACCGACTCGGTCAACTCCATGGCCGGCAACCTCACCGGCCAGGTGCGCAATATCGCCGAAGTGACCACCGCCGTGGCCAGAGGCGATCTCTCGCGCAAGATTACGGTCGACGTGCGCGGCGAAATCCTGGAGCTGAAGAACACCATCAACGTGATGGTGGACCAGCTCAACGCGTTCGCCGGCGAAGTGACGCGCGTGGCGCGCGAAGTCGGTACGGAAGGAAAGCTCGGCGGGCAGGCCGATGTGAAGGGCGTGGGCGGAACGTGGAAGGACTTGACGGATTCGGTCAATTCCATGGCGCGCAACCTTACGGCGCAGGTCCGCAACATCGCCGAAGTGACCACCGCCGTGGCCAGAGGCGATCTCTCGCGCAAGATCACGGTGGATGTGCGCGGCGAAATTCTGGAGCTCAAGAACACCGTCAACGTGATGGTGGACCAGCTCAGTTCGTTCGCGGCGGAAGTGACGCGCGTGGCGCGTGAAGTGGGTACGGAAGGGAAGCTCGGCGGACAGGCCGACGTCCGCGGCGTGGCCGGCACCTGGAAAGACTTGACCGACTCGGTGAACTACATGGCGAGCAACCTGACCAACCAGGTGCGCAACATCGCCGGCGTCACCACGGCCGTGGCCAGAGGCGATTTAACCACCAAGATCACGGTGGATGCGCGCGGCGAAATTCTGGCGCTCAAGAATACCATTAATACTATGGTGGACCAGCTTAGCTCGTTCGCCAGCGAAGTGACGCGCGTGGCGCGCGAAGTGGGTACGGAAGGTAAGCTGGGCGGGCAGGCCGATGTGCGCGGGGTGGCCGGCACGTGGAAGGATCTTACCGACTCGGTAAACTCCATGGCGGCCAACCTCACCACCCAGGTCCGCAACATCGCCGAGGTGACCACGGCGGTGGCGAAGGGCGACCTTTCGCGCAAGATCACGGTGGATGTGCGCGGCGAAATTCTGGAAGTGAAGAACACCGTCAACACTATGGTGGACCAGCTCAGCTCGTTCGCCGCCGAAGTGACGCGCGTGGCGCGCGAAGTGGGGACGGAAGGGAAACTCGGAGGACAGGCCGAAGTCCGCGGCGTTGCCGGCACATGGAAGGATTTGACCGATTCGGTAAATTCCATGGCCGGCAACCTCACGGCGCAGGTCCGCAATATCGCCCAGGTGACCACCGCGGTTGCCAACGGTAATCTGAGCCGCAAGATCACGGTGGATGTGCAGGGCGAAATTCTGGAGCTTAAGGACACCATCAACACCATGGTGGACCAGCTCAACTCCTTCGCCAGCGAAGTGACGCGCGTGGCGCGCGAAGTGGGTACCGAGGGCAAACTCGGCGGCCAGGCCGAAGTCCGCGGCGTGGGCGGTACCTGGAAGGATCTCACCGATAACGTCAACTCCATGGCGGCGAATCTCACCACGCAGGTGCGCGGTATCGCCAAAGTAGTGACCGACGTGGCCAACGGCAACCTCAAGCGCAAACTAGTACTCGAGACCAAGGGCGAGATCGCATCGCTAGCCGACACCATCAACGGCATGATCGACACCCTCGCGGTCTTCGCCGACCAGGTGAGCAATGTGGCGCGCGAAGTGGGTATCGAAGGCAAGCTCGGTGGCCAGGCGCGTGTGCCCGGCGCGGCCGGCATCTGGCGCAACCTCACCGACAACGTGAACCAGCTCGCGGCCAACCTGACTACGCAGGTGCGAGCCATCGCCGACGTGGCGACGGCCGTGACCAAGGGCGACCTCACGCGATCCATCGCGGTGGAAGCGCAAGGCGAAGTGGCCGCGCTCAAAGACAACATCAATGAGATGATCGGCAATCTGGCGGAAACCACGCGCAAGAACAACGATCAGGACTGGTTGAAGACCAACATCGCCAAGTTCACCGGAATGCTGCAGGGGCAGCGCGACCTGTTGACGGTGTCGAAACTGCTGCTTTCGGAGTTGACGCCGCTGGTGGGGGCGCAGTTCGGGACGTTCTACATTACCGATGAAAACCAGGAGTCGCTGAAACTGCTGGCAGGCTACGGCGCCAATGAAAACAGCGGCGTCCCCGGGCAATTCCGCATGGGCCAGGGGCTGGTGGGAACCTGCGGCATGGAGAAGCGGCGCATCCTGGTGACGGATGTTCCGGAAGACTATATCAAGATCAGTTCCAGCCTGGGAGAAGGAACGCCGCTCAGCATTGTGGTGCTGCCGGTGCTCTTCGAAGGCGAACCGCGCGCGGTGCTGGAACTGGCTTCGTTCCGCCACTTCACGGACGTCAACCTGGCGTTCCTCGATCAGCTCACGCAGGGCATCGGCATCGTGCTCAACACCATCGCGGCCACCATGCGGACGGAGCAACTGCTGAAGCAGAGCCAGGCGCTGGCTGAGCAGCTTCAGAAAACCAACGCGGAGCTGGAAGAAAAGGCCCACCTGCTGGCCGAACAAAAGAATGAGGTGGAAACCAAGAACCGCGAAGTGGAACAGGCCAAGGCGGCGTTGGAAGAGAAGGCCGAGCAGCTTTCGCTCACTTCGAAATACAAGTCGGAATTTCTGGCGAACATGAGCCACGAATTGCGCACGCCGCTCAACAACCTGCTCATTCTGGCGCAAATGCTGGCGGAAAACGCGGAGAGCACACTGACACCGAAGCAGGTGAAATACGCCGAGACCATTCACTCTTCGGGTACCGACCTGCTGGCGCTCATCAACGACATTCTGGACCTCAGCAAGATCGAATCCGGCAAAATGGACGTGGAGATCGGCAGCATGCGCTTCTCGGAAGTGCGCGACTTCTGCTCGCGAACCTTCCGTCACGTGGCCGACGGCAAGGGGCTGGAATTCTCGGTGGAGTTGGGCGAGAGCCTGCTCACCGATTCCATTATCAGCGACGCCAAGCGGCTGCAGCAGGTGCTCAAGAATCTCCTTTCGAACGCCCTCAAGTTCACCGAACATGGCAGCGTACGGCTGCGCGCGGAGCGGGCCCTTACTGGTTGGAGCCCGAACCATACGGTGCTCAGCCGCGTGAAGTCGGTGATTGCGTTCTCTGTGGCCGACACGGGAATCGGCATTCCTCAGGACAAGCAGAGGATCATCTTTGAAGCGTTCCAGCAGGCGGATGGAACCACCAGCCGCAAGTACGGGGGCACCGGGCTGGGTCTCTCCATCAGCCGTGAGCTGACACGCCTGTTGGGCGGCGAAATCCGTTTGCAGAGCGCGCCCGGCGCGGGTAGCACGTTTACGCTTTATCTGCCGCAGACCTATGTGGCGCAAGTGACCGCGCCCAAGCTGGAACCCCGTGCGCTGCCGGGCGATTCCTCATGGCAGGCGGGGCCGGACTCGCCCGTGGTGGTGGACGATCTCGACATTATTCTGCCGCCGGTGCAGCCGGCCGCCGGGGCAGTCCACGAAATCGAGATTGACGACGACCGCAATCTCATCCGCACCGGCGACCCGGTGCTGCTGATCGTGGAAGACGATCCTACGTTCGCGCGCATTCTGCTCGACCTGGCGCACGATCGCGGGATTCGCGTGCTGGTAGCTCTGCGCGGGGCAACAGCGCTGCCGCTGGCGCGCGAGTTCAGCCCGGGCGCGATCACTCTCGATATCACTCTGCCCGATATGGCGGGCTGGACCATTCTCGATCGCCTGAAACACGATCCCGCGACGCGGCATATTCCGGTGCACGTGATTACCGGGGATGAGGACCGGCGGCGCGGTCTGGCGCTGGGCGCCATGACGTTTCTGGAGAAATCGGTAACCAAGGACGCGCTCAATGCGGCGTTCGACACCATCCACCATTCGCTGCAACGGCGCAGCAAGAAACTGCTGATGGTTACCGGGGAAAAGGAGCGCCGCGCAGCCTGGGTGGATTGCCTGCGGGGATCCGACATCGAGATCTTCTCGGTGTCGTCCGGTGGCGAAGCGCTGGCAGTGGCCAAAGACAGGTACCTGGACGGTATCGTCATCGATTCGCAATTAGAGGGTATTTCCGCCATTCAACTAGCTGAGGAGATTCAATCGCAGGTCACCCCGCAGACTCCTCCCATAGTCATCTCGGGCCCTTCCGACGGAGGCGGCGGCATGGAGAGCGAGTTGCGGCGTCTGGCGCGGCTGGGCGTGGTGCGGCATTCCGAATCGCTGGACCGCCTGCTGGAGGAGACCACACTCTTCCTGCATCGTGCGGAAAACGACCTGTCGGAGCGGCAGCGTGAATTGCTGAGTGAACTGCGGCACAACGATGCATCCCTGAACGGCAAGAAAGTGCTGGTGGTGGATGATGACGTGCGCAACATTTTCGCGCTCACTACCGTGCTGGAGCAGCATAATCTGCAGGTGGTGCACGCCGAGAACGGAAGGGCCGGAATCGAAGTACTGCTCAATACCCGCGATGTGGACGGTGTCCTGATGGATATCATGATGCCGGAGATGGATGGATATGAAACCATGCGGGCCATCCGGCAGGTTGCCGAGTTTAAGTCCCTGCCGATTATCGCGGTGACGGCGAAGGCCATGAAGGGCGACCGGGCGAAATGCATTGAAGCCGGCGCCTCGGATTACATCACCAAACCCGTCGATCTCGACCAGCTCTTCTCAGTATTACGCGTCTGGCTGGTGCGCAGCCACGAACCTTCGGGAAGTATGACGGCCACCGGGTAGCAACCCGGGGTAAAATATGTCAACCGCGTCTGCGGGAACGAATATGTCCGCTGCGACATCCATGTCCATGGAACCCGAAACGCCCGGCGAAAAACGCCGGATGAAAATTCTTCTGGTGGACGACACACCGGAGAATCTCGTTTCGCTGGAGGCCGCGTTGATGGGCCTCGGCGAAGACCTGGTAATGGCACAATCGGGCAAGGAAGCGCTGCGTCATCTGCTCAACGATGACTTCGCGGCGATCCTGCTGGATGTGCGAATGCCGGAGATGGATGGGTTCGAGACGGCGGAACTGATTCGCAGCCGTCCGCGCTCGCGCCAGATTCCGATTCTGTTCCTGACGGGTTACCGCAACGAAGAACACCTGTTTCGCGGATACGACCTGGGCGCGGTGGATTTCCTCTTCAAGCCCATTGTGCCCGAGGTGTTGCGATCGAAAGTAGCGGTGTTCGTGGAGTTGAGCCGCAGCAACGCCAAGTTGCGGCATCAGGCCGACGTCCTGCGCAAACAGGCAGAGGAACTGCAGCGCGCCGAGCAGGAAGTCCGGCGACTGAATACCGGCCTGGAGGCACGGGTGCTGGAGCGGACCGAGGAGTTGATGCGGTCCAACGAGGAACTGCAGCAGTTCGCCTATGTGGCGAGTCACGATCTGCGCGAGCCGCTGCGAACGGTGTCGATCTATGCGCAGCTTCTGGCGAAGCGCTATCAGGGGCGCCTGGAAGGCGACGCCGACCAGATTATCCGGTTCATTGTGCAAAATGCGGAGCGCATGGAAACGCTGGTGCACGATCTGCTGGATTTCTCGCGCATGGATGTGCGCGGCATGGATTTCTTCACGCGCATCAGCTGCGACACAGCGCTTGACGACGCCCTCGGCAATATCCGCCCGCTGATTGCGGAGAGCACGGCGGAGATCACTCGCGATCCCCTGCCCTACGTGATTGGCGATGCCGTGCAATTGACGCGGCTGTTCCAGAATCTGCTGGTGAATTCGATCAAGTACCGCGATCGCGAGGCGCCGCGCATCCATATCACCTCCAAGGAAAACGGCGGAGACTACCTGATCTCCGTGAAGGACAATGGCATCGGCATCGACCCGCAGTATGCGGAAAAGATCTTCGGCATTTTCCGCGTGCTGCAACCGCGCGATCGCAGTACAGGGAGCGGGATGGGCCTGGCGATCTGCCGCAAGATCGTGACGCGGCATGCGGGGCGGATCTGGGTGGAATCGTCGCTGGGGCAAGGCGCGACGTTCTACTGGACGGTCCCGCGCAAGGAATAGCGCGGCCGCCGGCGGCCTCTCCGTAAGTTATCATCGACGATGTGATCAGCTTCTGCATGATCGCCAGGAACGAAGAGGGCGAACTGGCGGCGTGTCTCGATTCGGTGCGCGAACTGGCGGGCGAAACGATTGTGGTGGACACCGGATCTACCGATCGCACTCCCGAAATTGCTGCCTCATATGGGGCTGCGGTGGTGCCCTTCGATTTCACGGTCGCCGACTTCGCAGGCGCGCGCAATTCGGCCCTCGCGCGGGCGCGCGGCCAGTGGATCCTGATGCTCGACGCCGATGAGAGGCTGGCCGAAGGGGGAGCGCAAGAGATCCAAAGACTCGCGGCGGAGGATCGCAACGCCGGATACTTTCTGCGGCGCGTCAACCGCTCTTCAGAAAGCGAGCAGCCCTTCACCGATCACGTGGTGCGATTATTCCCCAACCGTCCGTGGATCCGCTATCGCGGGCGCGTGCATGAAACCGTGGACGCGTCGATTCTGGCGGGCGGCGGGAAGCTCATCGAATCCACGGTCCGCATCGACCACCGCTTTCGCGCGGACCCCGACGGGCGGCGGCGCAAGAACCATTGGTATATCGACATTCTGAAGGAAGAGATCGCAGCAGACCCAGCGGACCATTCGCGGCTCGATTTTCTGGCGGCGGAATATCATCAGCTCGAAATGTTTGACGAAGCCACGGCCGTTGCCGAACAGATCACGCGTGCGCGCCCCAACGATGCGCGCGCGCATCTGTTCGCCGGCGTTTACCATCTGCTCTACCGGCCAGACCTGCGGCAGGCGCGCGCCGATTTCGAGCGGGCTCTGGTGTTGCGTCCGGGCTATCCGGAAGCCGAGTCTTTCCTCCGTACCCTGGAAGAGAAGGAAAAAGGATAACGTGGCGGCGCCTTACATCCTGTCGTTGCCGGAACGAGTGCTGCGGTCCCTGAGCGCGCTCTCGGGCGGACTGCTGCGCGAGATCGGCGAGGTGGTGGTGCCGGCCAGTCTGCGCCGCACCACACTCTATCGCACCATGGTGGAAGTTACTCTGCGATTTCTGATCGAAGAGGTCGGCCAGGTGGAGGGAATCTATCCTACCGAAGGGCGGCTGGCGGAAAACTTTCTGCTGCAGCGCACCGCCAGCCACGGGATCGAACTGCTCGGCATTCTGAGCTTTCACGCCTCGCCGGTGTGGGTACTGGCGGCGCTCGCCGATGTGACGGGCGCAGGCACCACGATGATTCGCGAGATCTCGCAGGCACTCAAAGATGAGGGGTTGCTGGAACCGGGGCCGCACTTCGACACCATGGAGCAGATGCTCGACGGGCTGGAGAAAACAAGCTCGCACCTGGCGCAGACGCTCAATGTACCTCCCGTGGATATCGCGGGTCTGCGGCGCGAGTGGGACAACTTCCGGAAGGAAGTGCATGCCATCCCACCGAAGCGCGTGCCTGCCCCGGAGCGACTGGAATCCATCTGGGAGGAAATGCAGCGCACCGCGAAAGAACAGAAGCGTTCGGTGTTCACGGTATCGTCGCTGATGGCGGTGTCGGCGCTGGGGCACGTGCCGGGCAATGTTCTGTGGCTTTCGCGGGCGGCGCATTCGGCGGCGCGGCGCACCGGCAAAGTGCTGGGCGAAGCGATTCTGGACCACTACGCGCAATCCCTGGCGGAGATTTCGCGCACCGGCTTCGGCGCATATTTTACCCAGGAATTCCGGCCGTATCTGCGGGCTGCGGCGTTGCAATTCGCGCCGCGCCACCAGACGCTGACGGAAAAACTATTGCACAAGGGATTCCGCGGCAATCAATCGTAGACGGGGATGGGGGCGGGGCGGCGAACCCAACGGTCGTAAAGCCAGCGGAAGGCATACAGCGAACAGCCAATGGCCACCGCCAGCACTGCATTCACGGACATCACGGCGAACGCCGTGACGAGGAATGCCAGTGCATCCAGGCGCGCCATCTTGGGAAGACGCCGCCACGCGCTCCAATCGAGGAGACAGAGCCCCATCCACGCCGTGACGCCGGCCAGCGCCGGCACGGGGATGTGCTCCACAAATCCCGTTCCGAGGGAGAGGATCAGAATCAGGAAAAGGGCGTGCATGAGGTTGGAGATGCGGGTGGTGCCGCCGCAGCGGACCACAGCGAGACTGCGCGCGGGAATGCCGATGCTGGGCGGCGCGCCGAAGATGCCGCCGATGATGTTGGCTGCTCCATAGGCGCTCAATTCGGCATCGGCGTCGGCGGGCTTCATGCGCTTGTGGCGGCCGCGGAAGTGCTCTACCACGCGCGAAGTAATCAAGATATTGACTGCTGAAACGAAGGCCAATCCCAGGGCGGAAGGGATAGTCGCGACGGTGTCCTTCAGGCTCCACTTGAAAGCGATCACCGGCGGCAGCATGGCCGAGAGGGTGCCGACTTCTTTGGTATGGAATCCGAAGAAGCGGCCGATGAGAACCGCCAGGCCTACGCCGATGAGCGGGGCGGGCGCGTGGCGCGAAAGCTTGCCGGAGACAGTGGCCGCGACAATGACGGTCAATCCCAGGACCAGCGGCACGGCGCGAACATCGGAAAGGTGCGCCAGCACAACCGCCAATTGTCCGAAACCCGAACCGGCGGCGCGCGTGAGCGGCGAAGCGACGCCGAACATAATATCCAGTTGCGAAACCAGCATCATGCCGCCGATGCCGCAGGAGAAGCCGGTGACCACAGCGTGCGGAACCCTGGTGATATGCCGTCCGAGTTTCACCATGCCGAAGCCGATGAGAAAAACGGACGCCATAATGGTGAGGCGTGCAGCGCCGGCGATGCCGTCATGGCGCGCCGCCAGCGCGATGAACGGCACCGTCGCGCTGGCGGTGCCGCCGATCAGCACAGGGTTGCGGCCCATCAACGAAATGATGGGCGCGGTCAGGATCGATGTGAAAATGCCCAGGACGGGGGGCAACCCCATGGCGGACGCCAAAGCCAAGCCATATGGCAAGGCAATCAGCGCCGCAATCAAACCTCCGGCACAATCGCCGACGAAGCGGTCCCACCGGTAGTTAGCACGGGGCGGGCTCATTCTTCGCAGAATGGCCCTGGGGTTCACGCCATTACCTTCAGGAAGGCGGCCTTGAATTTCTCCATTTCATCCGGCAGTCCCACGGTGACGCGGACATAAGTGGGCCAGGAGCGCCAGACACGTCCGATGACCACTTTATCTTTCGCCATCGCAGCGGCAACCTGGCCACCGGGACGTTTCACGTCGACCATGAAACAGTTGGAAACCGAAGGTACGAAATGGAAGTTGTGCTTGTCGAGAAAACTGAAAGTATCGTTGCGGACGTCGCCGATTCTCTTGCGGCGATCGGGAACGAGCTTGGGATCGTTCAAGCTGGCATAGGCGGCGGCCATCGCAGTGATGGGCAGCATACCGTTGCCCTGGCAGTAGGCATCCACTTTGGCGAGCAGGTCGGGACGGCCCAGTGCGGCGCCGGCGCGCAATCCGGCCATGCCGTAAATCTTCGAGAACGTGCGCAGGATCACCACATCCTTACCGTCCTTGACCATCGCGGTATTGAACGGCGCGGTCGGTGTGATGTGCGTGTAGGCCTCGTCGATCATGACGATGGAGCCTTTCGGCTTATTGGCCATCAGCCAGGCGATGTCTTCCTGTGAAGTCAGCGTGCCGGTGGGATTGTTGGGATTGCAGATGTAGATGAGACCGGCGTTGGGACTCGCGGCAACCATCGCCCTCACATCGTGCGCATATTCCTTGGTGAGCGGGACGTTGATGGTTTCGGCGCCGATCCACTTAGCGGCACGGGCACCGGCTTCATACCCGGGGTCGGCGACGACGTAGGGTTTCGAAGGCGAGCAGAACGCGAGGACGGCCCAGGTGAGCGGGTTGCTCGAGCCGGGATAAATCTTGACGTGGTCTTCTGGGAGACCTTCCTGTTGCGACAGGAGATCGCGGACCTTGGTGGTTTCGGAAAAGAGATAACGGCCGCCGTTGTCGACCATGGCTTTGGCGGCTTCACGAGCGTCGTGGCTCGGTCCGAGGGGATTTTCGTTGCTGTTAATGAATACCGAGTCCGGCGGAGCATCCACTCGGGAGAGTTGGGCCAGAGCGGGCTCACTCGAAAACGGGAGAGCAGCGCCGGCGGTTAACATCGTGGCAATGCGCCCTAACTGGCGACGCGAAAAGCCGCGGCTGAGGAAGTCTTCTTTTTGTGTACGCGTAAGAACGGTCATCAATTTTCCCCCTCGCAGATCGGAGCTATTGGGGCAGATTAGCAGGTTCTGATGCCAAAGTAAAACCGGAGAATTGTCCAACGCGAGATGAGCCCGAACCAGGAGTTGTATTCCAATACGAGGGGAGCCCAAACGGGAAGTTTGATTCCAACGCGGGATGAGCCTGAACGAAAATGTCGGATGCTGCGGATGAATGACAATCCGCATG
>DATAUB010000029.1:0-136335 GCA_036268475.1 Bryobacteraceae bacterium
GCATAAGGGAGGTGGGTTGATCCTTGTTACTCCATTTGTTTGCCGACAACAGAATAACTTAGTTCAGCCCAGTTCCCAAAACATTTCTTTAGTTTTTGTTCCGGCACCTACCAGGCCGATTCGGAGTTTTGCAAGAGGCTCGTGAAGTGAACCGGCGGCCGGGAGAAAGCCAGTCACAAATACCCTCAAAATAGCCATAGGGGCCGAAAGCATTGAAAGAGAGCCGGTTATCCGATTTGTAAAAAACCCACACGATGCGTCCGACTTGAAAATCCAGAATCGGGGTGTAGACTGACGGCCGTGTGGGACACCAGAGACTGCGGCAGAGCGAGGCGGCCGAAAAAAGCCCCGACGGAAAACAGGCCGCAAGATGCTGTGGAGTGGGTGCGGACGCGGCTGGGGCTGACAGCCGACAGTCTGCAGGCGAGTGTGCTGGCACTCGAACCCCACAGAGGAATTCTGAACTGTTCGCGGCAATGGGGAAAGTCGACCATCACGGCGGCGAAGGCCGTGCACCAGGCGTATACGGAGGCGGAAAGCCTGGTACTGGTGGTGAGCCCGAGCGCGCGGCAGACAGGCGAGTTTCTGCGCAAGGCTGCGGGGTTCGTGCGCAAGCTGCAGATCCGGGCGAAGGGCGACGGCGATAACGAAATGTCGCTGCTGTTGCCGAACGGATCGCGGATTGTGGGGGTGCCGGGAACGGAGGCGACGATCCGAGGCTTCTCGTCGGTGCGGCTGCTGCTGGTGGACGAGGCGTCGCGCGTGAGCGACGGGGTGTATATGGCGGTTCGGCCGATGCTGGCGGCGAGCGACGGAGCGTTGTGGCTGATGAGCACGCCCAACGGGAAGCGAGGGTTCTTCTACGAGACGTGGGAGCACGGGGGGGCGGAATGGGTACGAGTACGGGCGCCGGCGACGGAGTGCTCGCGGATTCGGGGAAGTTTCCTGGAAGAGGAACGCGCGGTGATGGGGGCGCGGTATTTCCGGCAAGAGTATCAGTGCGAATTCGAGGACTCAGTGAGCAGCGTATTTGCGCGGGACTTGATCGAGCGCGCTTTCCGGCGCGATGTGGAGCCGCTGACGATCGGGTAACAAGGGAATGGCCAGTCGGGGTGAATGCTGATGAAAAACTCAGGAAAGAAATGCGAAGTTCTAAAAATTGGAAAAACGGGAAAGCGAGCGAACAAGACGATGGATTGGTATTTCGTGGGGGCGGATTTTGGGCAGAGCCGGGATTATACGGCGATTGCGGTGCTGCAACGGGTGGAGCTGCAAGGGAGTTTCGACTATGCGGTGCGGGCGCACCGGATTGAGACGGCGCTGCGGCTGCGGCTGCTGGAGCGGATTCCGCTGGGAACGGCTTATCCGGAGGTAGTGGAGCGGGTGGTGCAGGTGACCACAGACCGTCGCCTGGCGGGGCGGTGCCACCTGGCGGTGGACGGGACGGGGGTGGGCCGGCCCGTGGTGGACCTGCTGCGCAGGGCGCGGCCGGAGGCGATTTTGATGCCGGTGACGATTACGGCCGGACAGATGGAGTCGTGGGAGAAGGGGTTCTACCGGGTGCCGAAGCGAGACCTGATTCTGGGTCTGCAGATCCTGCTGCAGCGAGGGGGACTGGAGATCGCGGCAGGACTGGCGTTCGCGCAGAATCTGCTGGAGGAGCTGTTGGCGGTAGAGGTGCGGATTTCTCCGGCGGGGAACGAACAGTACGCGGCCTGGCGGGAGGGAACGCATGATGACCTGGTATTCGCGCTGGCGCTGGCCTACTGGAGCGCGCAGAAGGCTTTTCCGGGTCCAGAGAAGGGCAGCGAGCCGCAATGGTGGGTCAACCGGCACGTGGACGATGCGGAGCGAACGTTCCGCAAATGGAAAGCGGAAGAAGAGAGGATCCGGAACGGGTGAAGGTCACCGAAGAGAATTTAGCCGGGGATAGACACCGATGAACACGGATGGTAAGAGCGGCAGAAACGAGCGACCTCCCTAGGAGTGGCGTGCCAGAATTCACCGGCGTATTTGTCGCGGAGATAGCGCAAAAGATCCTCGTAGTAGGACACGGGGTATTCGTCCGCGGCGGCCCTGCCCTCAAAATTCATGTAATCGGGGTGCGTGTTCAGGAGGACCATACCGCCCTGTTCGGCGACCCAGTCCAGCTTTTTCTTCCAGGTGGAAATGTCGCGCTCGCGAAAAATGACAAACAGCGTATGGTCCTGCGGCAGCGTGTACGGCAGCTCGATGTACTCGCTTCCGTCCGGTCTGGAGACCCGAAACGGAAAGATAGTGTGGACGCCATCGGGCTGGGGCTCGAAGGGATCGGTATCGAAGGTGGAACAGTCATATTCCATGCCGAGTTCATGTAGCCAATCGAGGCGGTGCTGCATCAGGGGCGAGCGGAATCCGCTGACGTTCCAGAGTTTGGCGTATTCGCGGATGCGAGCGGCCTTGCGCATGAACTCGGCGCGCGAGGAGTAGAGGCGGCCGTCGTGCTGAAGGCCGTGAAGACCGACCTCGAATCCCGAGGACTCAAGCGTGTGGCGGAGGGCATCGGGGACCTGGTAATCGCCCTCGGGGACCAAGTTGAAGGACGAGCGAAAGCCGTGTTTGGCCTCCAGGCTCATGAGGGCGGCGATTTTGTCGAGGCCCCGTTGGCCTTCCACGTCGTGAGTGAGCACCAGGGCGAAACGTTTCCCTTCCGGCCATCCGGGCCAGAAGTCGGGAGCGGCGGCGGAAGACTGGTCGATCGGCCAGACCGATTGGTAAGTCCTGCGGCGATTTCTTGCGTCCCACCGCCTCACGAGGAGGCGAAGGGAGAGGGGCAGGAAGGGTCTGAGCCAATTGTACAGATGGTTGACCTTCTTCCGGGTCGTCGGCTGAGCGGCCGGTGCGAGAGCGCGCTCATAAGCTGCCAGCAAGTGCGGAACGGAATGGCCCCAGGCCAATTCCTGCGCGACGCGTCTATGCCCTTCGGCACCCATGGCCTGCCGCGCTTCCGGACGATCGAGGAGCCAGAGAATCTTGGCAGCAAAATCTTCGACGGGCTTGCCGGGGTCGGCATACAGCGAGGCCCGCTGCGCGCTGAATTTGCCCTCGGCCAAGTCAAACTGCACGATGGGCTTCCCCAGGGCCATGTATTCCATGATTTTGATCATGGTGGAGATGTTGTTCATTTCGCACGGCCGGTCCGGATTGACGCAGACATCGGCGGTGGAGAGAATCTCGAGCAGGTCCTTATCGGGTATCCTTCCGGTGAAGTTCATTATCCCGGAAAGATCCTTCCGCTGCACTAATTCGCGGAGTTCGGCCAGCGCCGGGCCGCTGCCGACGCAGGTGAAATGCACATCGCTCCGGCCGGAATTTTTGATGTGCAGGGCGACGTCGATCAGGATATCGAGACCGTCCTGATTTCCCATGGTGCCGACGTAGCCGACGAGATACTTCTTTCCGTACTTCAGATCGGGAATCGGCGGAACGGGTTTGAACGTGTCCAGGTCGGGGCCGTTGCGGACCACAAAAACTCGGTCGGCCGGGAGGCCCCCGCGGTCGATCGCGAGCTTCCGGTAGCTGAGATTGGTCGCGATGACGACATCGCTGAAGCGATAAGTCAGCTTTTCCAGCAGGACCTGGGCCTTATAAAAGAGATCTCTTCTTTCAAACTTCGCCTCGTAGAGTTCCGGGTTGGCGTCGTGATGGTCGAAGATGTACTTCACCCCGAATAGCTTGAACGGGAGGGCCACCCAAAAGATGTCGTCCGGCGGATTGCACCCTTGAATGACGTGGAAGCCGCGCGTGAAGAAGATCCACCAACTGAACAGAAACTCCCAAAACAGAGCAAAAGAGAACTCGACCAGGTAGCCGAACGGCCCGTCCATCTCCGGAGGCGCAGGATGGCGATAGATGTGTACGCCCTGCAGGACTTCATGGGATTGGGTATAGCCCTTTCGCTTCGGGCATATGACACTCACCTGGTAGCCGGCGGCGAATAGAGACTGGGCCTCCTTCCAAACGCGCGAATCGAACGGCACCGACTCATTTTCGACGATGATCAGGATCTTGAGATTCACTAAAGGGTTTCCTTCGTCTTGCCCAGCCATTTATAGCGCCTACACCCACAGACGGCGCGATTGCATATGGTGTGTCGGAACGTCGCTAGGGCCTGAGTGATCTGATTTGCTCCGCGCCGTTAGCAGGTCCCGTCCGCCGAGGTTTCACCCTCGTTAGCCATTGCTTGGTCAACGGCATCGCAAAGCGCATGCCCCAAGAGGATATGACACTCCTGAATTCGAGGCGTGTCTTCGGATGGTACTGCTAGTAGCACGTCGACGATGTCGCGCAGTTGACCGCCTGACGCGCCAGACAGCCCAATCGTGAAAACTTTCAAACGCTGTGCCCGGAGGACAGCTCGGATGACGCTAGGTGAGTTGCCCGAGGTGCTAATGCCGATAGCAACGTCGCCGGCTATGGCGAAGCCCTCAAGCTGTCGGGCGAAGACCTCTTCGTAACCATAGTCGTTTGCGATGGCCGTAAGAGCTGAGCAATTGGCGCTAAGCGCCAGCGCGGGCAGCGACCTTCTTTCACTCAAATACCGGCCCACAAATTCCGCGGCCATGTGCTGTGCATCTGCGGCGCTACCGCCGTTCCCAAAGAACAAGGCCTTGTGACCTGTCCGATAGGCCTTTACCAACGCCACAGCGGCAGTCTCCAGCGCCGGTAAACAAGCGGGCATTAGACGGCAGTGAGTCTCGACGCTTTCCTGAATATTGCCGCGAAGAATGTCAGTGATCCTCACGATAACCCCGCCCGTGCCCGGAGAGCCCTGCGCCGCGAGATCTGCGCCGGCCACCTTCCCGCTAGCGCGGACTCAAGTTCTTCTCGGTCGACAGTGGCAGTACCCATCTTACCGACAACGATTCCTGCCGCCGTGTTCGCCAAGCATGCAGCATCGAGTACCGTTCGACCAGCGGCTAGTGCAAGGGCGAGGACGGCCACAACCGTATCGCCTGCCCCTGTGACGTCGTAGACCTCTTTCGACTGTGTGGGCATATGTACGATTTTCCCGTCCGCGGGAATGAGGCTCATCCCGTGCTCGCCGCGGGTAATCAGAATGTTGCGAGCGCCCGTTTTCTCTAGCAGCGCTTGGCCTGCCCTCTCGGCTGCGCTGTCATTATCGACAGGGAAACCCGAAAACCGCTCGGCTTCCCTCTCATTTGGAGTTATTACGGTGACTGGTCCTACATCACTTAGGTCGAAGGCTTTTGGATCCAAGACTATGGGCACCCTGGCCCGCAAACAAGCCGCCAACAGGGTGTCGAATATCGGGCGACTAACGACGCCCTTGTCGTAATCGGACACGATTAGTGCGCTCAGCTTAGGCAGTTCACTCCGGACCCCTGCGAGCATCTTCTCGCGCAGCTCCGACGTCATAGGAGCCCTCGACTCCGCGTCAATCCGCAGTAATTGCTGATTATGTGCAATAATGCGGGTCTTCACTGTTGTTGGACGACTGGAATCGACTAGAATGGATTCCGACGCCACGCCCGCGCCGTCTTGAAGGCTGCACTTAATCCGTCGGCCTCCGATGTCATTTCCGACGATGCCAAACGGGACCGGAGTTCCGCCCAGCGCCTTGATGTTCATCACCACATTCCCGGCTCCCCCCAGGGTCGAGTACTGGCTCTGGTGCTCTACGACGGGCACGGGAGACTCTGGCGAGATGCGCGTGACCCGTCCGAGAACGTATTCATCCAGCATGTAGTCGCCCAGGACACCAATTCGCACGTAGTCCGCGTTGGGGATGTCCCTCACTAATTCTCCGGATTCAGATCTTTCGTTCATCGTTATGCCTCCCCTGCGTCTGCCGCACACCTGTCGGACGGTCGGCTATCATTCTGAAACAGCTCTCCACTTCCGCGAGCGTGATCGCGTTCGCGGCCTCGGGCGAGTATTCGCGCTTATAAAAATAGCGGTCAAGAAGCGGGCTTACAATCTTTCTTAATCTGCCGTACCCATGAATCTCGTGAGGACTAGTGCATGTAAATAGAGCGATTGTTTGCCTCCGGAGGGCGAGCGCAATGTGCATTGCCAGCGTATCACCGCAAATTACAAATTCGCATTCATTAATGTCATCGACATAGTCGATGACGGACTCTCTCTGCTCGAAACTCCTTGTTCGGTAACCCAATGCTTCCAGGCGATCGGCCAGCTCGCGATATCGATTCCACTGCTTGTTTGGCCAAACGCCCCCGGCCCTTTCCTCGATACCGACCAATCCGCGCACCAACGTTTTCCGCAACGGCAGGTTCAAAACCGGGTCTTCCCCACGAAAGATCAGTCCAAGTGCAGCAAAAATCATCTCCTGATACGTCTTGCGATTTCTCATCTTGAGTGCGTCTGCCAGCTCCCGACCATGTCGGGAGCTGAGACTCATGTCGAACCACTCGCTCGATGAGGCGTCGTAAGTGACGCACGTCGCATTCATGTAAGGCCCGACGATAGTTCCGTCGCCTTCAACCGCAGCAGACGCCAACTTCGCAGATTCTATATCGTCTTCAAGATTGACTACCAGATCATACTTTCCTGCCGGTCGAACTCGCAGCTCGTCCTTGGCAACTAAGGTCGCAATAGCTGGGCTATTCCGGAGGAGTGGCAGCGCTAAGCTAGAGGTCACCCAGGTAACGTCGCCGTCGAGCGCTCTGAGTAACGGCGTCGTTCTAATTACATCGCCTAATGCTCCGAGCTTGATGATGAGAATTCGTTTGGTCATGTCACCTCACGTACTTGGCAGGTTGAAGGGCTGCTGGAAAGGACAAACCTGCTGAATTTGAGTCGTAGGCACCAGAGATATTTGAGTACGGATTGCCTTCTGATATCGATCGGTCCAAAACGAAGGCCATGATGGCGGAGACGGGGCAGACCGCTGCAACTCACGGCCGGGCTCTCGTCTCGCCTGGCGCAGTCGCCGACGAGGCCTGCATCTGTAAACGTGAATATACGTTCACAGTCAGTTGTGCGACGACCTCCCAGGAGTGACGCTTCATCGCGAGCTCCTGTATCTCCTGCCGGCGGTTTTGCAACTGCGCATAGAGGTCACTCTCGAAATACCGGTTGATGGCGGTGGCCAGATCGGTTGGGTCTTCGGACTTGAAGAGAAACCCCGTTCTGCCCTCTACGATCTCTTCTTTCAGGGACCCCACGTCGGCTGCCAGTACGGGCAGCCCGAAGCTGTGTCCCAGGAATAGCACCCCGCTTTGGTAGATGTGCTTGTATGGCAACACAAGAACATCTGCGGCCTTGAAATAGATTTCGGTTTCCTCGTCTGGAATGAAAGCCGCCCGGAGTAGTATCTCGCCGCGACGGGCTTCCTCCTGTATTTGTCTCTGGATTGCCTTCCAGTAGCCCTCGCAATTTTTCGGTCTCCCGGCAATGATCAGGCGACAATTGCCGCCCGTGTCCAGGATTTGACGAAATGCAGCGATTAGGTACTCTAGGCCTTTATAGGGCGCAATATTGCCAAAAAACAGAAGCGTTCGTTCGCCGGTGCGGATTCCCAGGCGCCGTCTAGCATCGTCCGGTGAGAGGTGCGTGCGCGGGACAGCATTATTGATCCCGAACGGGATTACCGTAACCCGGTTCGCGCCGACGCCGAACTCCTCGATGAGTTCCTCCTTCATCTTCTCTGTATGTACCAGTAGATGGTCAGCGAGCCGGTACTGAATTCGAAGCGTAAAACGATTGAAACGCGTGTCATTAGCATCCCGCTTTGCCGCATTCACGTTGTGTACCGTCAGAACGATCTTCTTTCCCAGCCACTTGTAGTAAATGGTGAGAAGGGTCCGGTCGAAGGATTCGAATTTGTTGTTCCACAGTATGTGAAAGATTCTTGGTTGCGCTCCCCAAGCGTAGCGGATTAACCGGGCATAGTATGCGGCGACGCGGGAGATCTTTCTGAAAAGACTAGAGTCCGTGCTTTGGTCACCGCGGATATTTAAAAAGGTTACTCCGGGCTTGCCGTAAAATTCGGCGCAGTCTAAGTCATCGTTGCCGATCAGATCAATGGCTTTGCACCTCGCGATGAGGGCGGTTGCCAGCCCGAATGCATAAGGCCTGTCGGCGCCACCGGTGAGTATTGCCGCTGCAATGTCAGGACACGTGTGTGACAGTTTGAAATCAACCCGCCCCGAGCGGTGCGCATCGCGTTTTGCGAAATCCGCGCCCGGAGCTCGTCCTAGCTGGTCGTCCGGCTGGCTATTCACTCTCTGCTCTCGCGCGATGCGCTGGCGGTGTTTGTCGTGTTTCGAAGTCATACATTGTCTTATCAATTCCCCTTAGCGCCGCCGACTTTGAATTCGAAAGGAACGATTGGAGCGATTTCGCTGCGTTTGCCCCAAGCAAGGGAGCCATCCAGGCGTATTTCCAGCCCAATCTTGGAGGTCTCAGCCGGCCGCCAAGTCGCAACGCCATGTCGTCGAGTTCTGCAGCGAGATCAGGTCGCTCCGGATAGAAGACACCGTACCAGTTTTGTAGATAAGTCAAGCAAGCGTTTCGAACCCGCTCGCTCTCTTCCTGCGACCGGACATACTGAAGATGAAGCTGCATGGAAAGAAGCATGGCATCTTTCTTCCTATCCGAGTTGCCGATTACACTCAGGCGATTGTCTGGCATGATTCTATAGAACACCCCGGTTCCAGGCACAAAACGAGTACCTTGTGACGCCAAAAGGACGCGGCAAAAATACTCGCCGTCGTCATCGACGTGGAGGCGAGCATCCCATGGCCCAGCTGCCTCCGTCAGTTCCCGGCTCGTCAGCCAGGTTGCCGTTTGCATGTGCAGGTTCTCGCCGAGTTTTCTCAGGAGCCATTCAACGGGAGAAAGGTCTTGGCAGAGGGACGTCTGGATGAAGCGTGCATTCCGGGTCCGATAGTAAAATGCAGCCCACGGTGATGAGAGGAGTACGCGCCTGCCGTCAACTTCCCGCAGCGCGTCAAGCTGGCGCTCGACTTTGTTCGGTGCGAGAACGTCATCTGCGTCCAGCCACTGGATAAAGTCCCCCTGGCTGAGTTGCAGAGCATGGTTGCGAGCGGCCGCGGCACCCACATTTTTCTTCGACACCACAAGAAGGTCTCTGGATGCGAAACGCCGCGCTACTTCCGCGGTGCGGTCCATCGAACCGTCGTCAATGACAATGATCTCCTTACGTGGCCAAGTTTGGCAGATGGCAGATCGGACCGCCTCACCAATCCATTTCTCAGCGTTGTAGGCAGGTATGAGAATCGAGACCAGGGGTTTCATAGCGTCGCGAAGGTGCTGTACTGCGGTCGAGTCCGACGGGCCGCACACAGGAGATACCGCCGTTAGCTCAATTGAGTTTCGGTGCAGATGGCGATGTCTTGGTTGGTGTTCGCACGCCAACCGCCGTCGCCGGTGACGGAACAGCCATCCGTGAGCGCACCTTCCACACGGAAGCGGCGGCAGCCGCACTCGCAACGCCAGTCCGGAGTTCGTTTTGACCAGAAGATGACACCCAGGCGGGTGCGAAAGTGATACATTTGTGTCTTGAGGCTAGATCTCTCTGTGTTCACAACCCGCCGAAATCCTACAATCGTCCTGCTTGCGTTTTTCTTGAGCGCGCTCGCTGGCCCAGTGTCGGCTCAAGGAACCTATCGAGCAGCGTCATGCAATTACAGTGACGTGAACGCTCTCATTAACGGACCAGCGCATAAGGCCATAGAAGGCGACGTCATCGTAATCCCGGGTGGCTTGTGCACTTGGACTAGCGGCCTATCCATCACCGTCGGCATAACGTTAACCGGCAGTGGCAGTCCAAACGCCGATGGTGGCACCTTCGGCGCTGGGACACTCACTACCATCATTACTGATAACGTAGGAAGCTCCGTTCCGCTCATCAAGATTACCGGCATCTCCTTCGGCCAAACCATTGTTCTCTCTTTGCTCGATATCGAACCTCAATCATCGACCACGTCGCTGACGTCGCCAATTCAAATAGCCGGGACTTGCTCCGCGAACGGTTGTCCTAGCATTCGCATCGACAATATCGCTTTTGGACTTGGGATCCCTTGGACCCAAAACGGAAATGGTGGCGGCGTGTCGTGGCTGATTCGGACTGACAATGTGTTTGGAGTAATCGACCACTGCACAGTTGCTCCCGGTACGCAAGCGGACTTTTTTGATGTTAACCACTCCGCTTACCTTGGTGTCGGAGTTTACGGCGACAACTCCTGGGCACAGCCTGATACTATCGGGGGCGCGAATAATCTCTATGCAGAGAACAATGTTATTTATACAAATACGGCTGTTAGCGACTGTGAGATTGCACCGAGCGGGGGGAGCGTAGGCGGGTGCCGGTACGTCGCACGATTCAACCGAATCACGTCCTCTAACGGTTTCGGTGTGTTCGGAAATCATGGGACTGAGACCGACGGGCGTCCACGAGGTGGCAGACAGATAGAGGTTTATGGGAACACTGCCAGCTGCACTAAGAGTAGCTGCAATGTGCTGGCAGGCTACCGCAGCGGAACTGGGGTCGTCTTTGGCAACACACTCACGTCATCCACCGGCACGTGGTTCAATGCGTTCGTTGCCATTTCTGTTTACCGAACAGTCTTCGCTGCCGGAGGTGGGTGGGGAGCGTGCGGCGGTTCGGGGCCCTACGACCTTAATGACGGTGTTGTCTATTATTCGGGTGCGAACTCGGGATCAGATGGTTCGACAACTCTGACGGATCCAACGAAGAATTGGTCAACCAATCAGTTCGTCCCACCTGGCTTCCCGTATTCAGTTTACGACCTTACCAAGGGATGGTGGGCGGAAATTGCTTCGAATACTACTACTGCTCTCACAATTCGATCTAGCATACCCGAACAGGCTAACACCTTTAATCACGGCGACAGCTATCAGATTCTGAGGGCAGCCGTCTGTATCGACCAAGTCGGACACGGCGCCGGAAGGTACCTTTCTGGCATTCCGGCGTCCCTGGCCGGCTGGCCGTCGCAGTCTCTTGATCCCGTCTATGAGTGGGATAACACCGCCTCGTTGCTAGGCCAGACCAACGTTACTACTGACACGCTCCGGACCGTCGCGAATCGAGACTGGTACACCGACGGGTCCAATGGGCGCCCGAGGCAGCAGACTTCGGCAACCTTTCCCTTTGATGGATCCAGTGGGGTGGGCTGGGGGACGACGGCAAACCGACCAATGACCTGCACCCTTGGAGTTGGCTACTGGGCAACCGACCAAGGTTCCTGGAATACGAGCGGAAACGGCTTCGGGAATGGAGTCCTCTATCGCTGTTCGGCGCCCAATACCTGGACAGCCTACTATACACCCTACCCATATCCGCATCCGCTTGTAGGAGGTATAAAACTTAGTGGCGTCGCGCCTCCGACGAATCTCATGATAACTGTACACTAAGCGTCGGCCCTACTAGCCAACTCTGGCAATGCGGGGAAGGCAAATCTAGTGTCGCGCTTGGCCGCGCCGCTGTCCAATCACCGCTTTGAGGCCCCTGCTTAGCGGAATAACAGTTTTGGCGGCGGCAAGTCCGGCTTTGGCCCTCGGCGCAAAACCCAGGTTAGAATCCGACTAGTGCTCTGTGCCTTCGCATCCCAGGTGAGCCGCTCGCGGGCGTAGGCCATGCCTTGCAGTCGAAGGCGCTTCAGAAGGTCTCTATCCCGCGCGAGACAGGTCAGAATTGCTTCCATTTGTGATATCACATCGGCCTCGGTCGTGAGAGGCACCTTGTAGCCGACTTCGGCGTGGACGATATCCCCAGGCCCGCCGAAATCGGCCACAACGGGTACTGCTCCCGTTGCAAGAGCCTCAAATACAACACCGGCACCGAAATCACGAACTGACGGAAAGATCATCACATCCGCGGAGCGTAGACGCCCAAGGACCTCGGCATGGCTGACCCAACCACAGAAGTCTACGGCCTTCTGGATGTCTAGTGAAATCGCGAGCTCTTCAAGACGGCTCCGTTCCGGGCCATCTCCGACGATGGTAAAATGAGCTAGACCACTCCGAAGCAGAGACCCGGCCGCCCGCAACGCGAGATCGCACGCTTTGCAAGGAATCAGCGCCCCCACGAAGATCAGACCAAGCTTTGCGCCTGGAGCCGAACCGCGTAGGTCGTCGGAACATACGGAACGACCGATACCGGGTTCAGGAACAAAAAACATTTTATCGCGATATACGGCAAACTCCGCATATGTCTGGGATGAGGCCGCTATGATCGCGGCCGCATCACGATAAGTGGAGCGCGCAAAAGGTAAACATGTATATAGACGCCTAAACTTAGAGATCCATTGCTTCTGTTTCTTAGCTTGGCTAAAGCCCTCGACAAACGGAAGTCCACCGTTTAGCGGCCCAATAACGAAGGGTATCGGCCCGTTCCGCAGAAAAAAGGCTACCGGGCTGGGGAATACCGCGTTCATTGGGTAGATGCGCAGCACGACATCGAACTCGCCTTTGAGAACCCTTAGCCGCAGTTGCCGCCAGGCATGCAATTCGAAAGCAAGGAAGAAGGGGTAACTGAAGGCTGTCAGGGCCTGGTTGTTGTAGTTGTATCTGAAGATCTTTCGCAAGCTCCAGGCATAAATACGCTCTAGCCAAGGCTGTCGAATGACTTCAATTGCGTGAAACGGCGGCCTCGCACGGCGCACGGCGTTCTCGACAGTCGACCGGATCACCAGCGTGACGTCGTGGAGTTGGGCGAGAGCGGCCGCGTGAGAATAGGTCACAAATGGCATGCTGACCTGCTCAGGATTACAGTCAGGCCCCAATACCAAGACCCGTAGCCGACTCATGAATTTCTCCCGCCCGCGCTCGGTGCGCCCGCAGCGCTCAAAACAGGCATAGGAAAGCCTGCCGTGCTTTCGGAATTGGCGAGCACCGCCGTGCCAGCGACTCTCTTGTTCCGAGACGTGGATGTGGCCAACGCCACGAGAACAAAGGTGAGCCACATTAACCCGGAGCGGAAGTCAACCTCAGTGCAATTGTGAAAAACGAACGCGATCCAGATCGCGACGCCGAGACACGCAAGATCAGGATAGACTCTGAGCTTCCTCATGATGTTCCTGTAGACTACGACGACAAATAGGAGAAGCAATAGCAGCCCGCAGTAGCCCAAATTAAGGTAGGCTTCCAGGTAGCCGTTATGTGCCTCATTTAGACGGCCCTCGCCTGAGGTCCAAATCCGATCGAGTCGGGGGCCCATCCAGAAGCTCTCGTATCCAGTACCCAAAAACGGACTTGTCTGTTGGCCGAGAACGATCTCCCAAATCTCGGTTCGCCCGGACATTGTGGCATCCCGCCCGAGGGCCTTGGAGAAGTCCCCTTTCAACCCAAGGCCAAACGCCAAAAGAATAGCGATCAAGAAGATGCACGGAATCGTCAACATTATAATCTGTGGGCGGTTTCGGGTTACCTTACTACGGACCGCGAGGATCACCAAACAGGCCAAGGCCAGGCAGGTACCTGATGTCGCGCTCTGGCAGGTATTGAGTAGCCACACGATTGCGGAGAGGAATACGATGTTCACAACTAAGACCCGCTTTTGCTGCCTATTCCTGCGGTCGGGCCACCGGACCACCGTGTCCCAGAAAAAGTAGATACCGCACACTAAGCACAGAATTCCCAACATGTTCTTGCTGGTACTGGCTCCCGAGTAGGAGACAGCGCCGGTCCAGGGGTCGTACACTCTCGCGATGACCGGGAAATACTTAATAAGAACTACCGAGAGAGGCACAAGTAAGTAACCCAGCCGCCGAAGCAGCGTGCTGGCCGCCTCTAGCGGACGGCGATCGGAGATGGCGACCAAGATCATCACGTAGTTGCCTAGGTCCCGCGACCATTTCCTGAAGGCGGAAAGTGGAAAGTCGGACCAAAGGACACTTATTAGAGCGAAGATCAGGTAAGTTGTGAGCACTGAGTTCTGCGCAAATAAAGCGGTGAGGCGGAAGGAGCGTGATGACAGTATGCCTATGGCAAGGACCAACAGTATAAGCGAGACAGTACGGTTGAGAGGGTTTCCTTCCGCAAGGGCTTGGGCCACGTCGGCACCGCCTCTCGCGAGGTTGCCCGTGAGCCACTGCGAGGGCTGCCTCGATCCCATGAAGAACATCCATGTTAGCGGCACCCACAGAGCTCTGCTGAGCTGAGGTGATTTTGCTGGGTCGAATGCAAAGAGTGCCAATACTGCGAAGAGCCAAAGTAAAAGCGCTAAATTCGGAGGCATGTAGCAACAAATCTGCAGTGCCGCGGCTCACGGAAGCCACAATGGGGTGTGAGGCCGGAACGAAGGTTTCGTTTGGCGTCGGTCTCAATCTTAAGTATTGCCCTCCGAGTGGTAATACTCGGAGGGAGCATTGAAGTGGGGGGCGTCTCGATCCGTAATATGCAACCGTGTTCTAGACGGCAGCTTGGGGTAGGCCGGCCGAACTGATTCGCGCGTTGACTTCACCGACTTGTTCAAAAATGGCATCCATAATGCGTGCGGTGAGCACAATTTCACGATAGGGAATCGGCAATGGCCCATTTTCTCGGATTGATCGATAAAACGATTCGACCAGGACTTGCATGCCGGCGTCCATGTGAAAATCGTTCTTCAGGAACAATCTCACGTTTCCGAGCATGTTGCCGACGCACTGCTTGGCGAATTGCATGGGCGGTATGAAATGATCTGCATAGCTCTTGAACTTATCGCCCCCTAGACGGATCAGTATTTCGTGATTGTGATCGAGGATCAGGCCGTTCTTCGGGCCATAGATTCGAAATTCGTGGAGTGAAGGGCGCATCTGGGAGGAGAAGGTGAAGTAAGCCGTAGTACGCTCGCCATCGCAAACGATCACTCGAAGCTCGTCCACGATATCACTCTCACCGATCTCCTTAAGTAGCGGGCTGACGAAGCCGTGAGCAATCACTTGGGGATCTGGACCAGTTAGAAATTCCGCGATTCTGGCAATCCCGTGGCTAATAATGTTCTGGAGCAAGCCCCCCGGTAACTGTCTGACCCAATGCGCCTTGTCGCCCAAGAGGGCACGCGCATAGCTCCTATTTCGAAGATCGTAGCAGTAATGACTTTCTAGATGTACCGGAGCCCCACCCAGGTACCCGCTCGCGACCAGAGTTCTCATTCGCCGGGCTACGTGGCTGAATTGGTGGTTGTGTCCGACCGTAAGGTTGACTCCCTGATCCTCCGCAAGACTCACGAGCTGCAGCGCTTGGCCGGCATCAATTGTAAAGGGCTTTTCGACGTAGATGTGACAGCCATGTTCCAGGCAGAGTTTCGCGATTTCAAAGTGGCTAGGCGGCGGCGTGGTAATGTGCACCACATCCGGTTTGGCTGTACCGAGAAGCTCGGCTACATCGGTGAAGCACTCTTTGATGGGAAACCTGTCCCGGAGTTGGGCCGCCATCAGCAGCTCACGATCACAGGCTCCCACGATCTCACATCCAGGAATCTTACGAATCACGGAGGCGTGGGCGTCGGCAATCTTTCCGCATCCGACAATGGCTGCTTTAAGCATGCTGCCCACTTTCCTTACAACTTTGGAAGTAACGTCTCATGGCTTCTGTCGTCGGTACAGGGGGTGCCCAGCCTAACAGTACCTTCAACTTGTGATTACTATATTGAGTCTTCTTCCACTCCATATGCCAGCGTCTTCGATTGAAAGCAGCAGGCAATTGTCCTTTCGAATGCTGCGCGTACTTCTCCCACAACAAGCACAGCGCGTAGCTGATCGAATGTGGCACGTAGACTGATTTGAAGGGTCTGACGTTCTTCTTGTACAGATGCAAGAAGTGGCGGCTCAACGGGAGGTCATCGTCTACGATGTTAAACGCCTCCCCGTCTACTCCTTCAACAAGCCCAGCTAGGACAATGGCCTGGGCACAGTTGTCAACGTAGGTGAAGGGTATTATATTGGAGCCACCGAGATGAAGGAATAGGCCAAACGTGCCCAATCCAACCCGGCCAGTAATTTGAAGCTTGCCGCCACCGTATACACTACCAGGCCTGACCACGACATACGGAATTCCAAAGTTTTTTCCATATTCTACAACCAGGTTCTCTTGTTTGACCTTGGCAAAGCAATAGGCGTCACCCCGAAGCTCAGGACGTTGTTCTAATGGGCACGATTCGTCCAACAGGCGCCCACGCGGCTTGTCGCAGTTGGAGTACACGGTGAAGGAACTAACTAGTACCAGTCGACGCAGGCGCGAGAATCGGAGACTTGCGTCAAGCAGGTTGCGTGTAGCCACCACGGAGTTCATGAAAGCGTCAGGGAAGGACTTCTCGCCCGTGCCCGCGGCCAAATGGTAGATGACGGCGACGCCCTCGCAGGCCGCCTCGCAGTCCGCACGGGCCAGGAGGTTACCTTTCATCACGTCAATACGTACTCCTGGCGGCGCCTGGTCAATAATTTGCACAATCCTGGACAGCTCGCTGGACGGGCGAACGAAACAAATCAGATTCCGATAGCCGCGTTCGATCAGCTGTTCGACTACGCGCGATCCGATGAAGCCGGCGCCGCCGGTCACCAGTATCCGGTCGTCTGGTGCAGCAAGGAAAGACTGGCGCGGCACGGGCCCCGTCTCCACCGCGTTTTGCGGTTTTGTTCCGTAGCCTCCGGCGTTAACGCGATTCATCACTTACTGACCTCTGGATTGGAGTAAAGGCGCGGGCCGAAAAACGATCACCGTTGCTGCCGACTCGCCATGCTGACCCTGTTTGACTACGTTAAAACCGGTCTCGATGGCTCGCAGCATTTTCAACGGCCTCGCCTTGCCCTTACCATTTTCTTTTGTGGCCATTCTAACGATGAAAACGCCTGTGTCCGCCAGATGGTTGGCGTATCGGTCTAACGTTGCCTTGATGCTGCCTAGCGGCACATGGTAGAGAGATTCCCGGAAGAGAATCAGGTCAAATCGGCCATCCGGTACGTATTTGAGGAAGTCAGCCCTCAGGAATGTATTTTTGTGTGATCGGCCGTTCGCTTCCGACCGCCGCCGCGCCTTATCCAAGGCAGCGGCAGAAATATCCACGCCACAATAGGTGCTGTATACTGACGCAGTTAATTCGTTGGCCGTGTTGCCCGAGCCACATCCGATATCCAGGATGCTCCCGTTTCTGGCAAATTCCTCCAGGTATGGGTACAAACAGTCGTGAGCAGTATCGTCGTTGAAGGTCCATTTACCTGAGGAGTACTCGCGGTCCCATATCGTTTTTTTGATGACCGACGGACCGTAGCTGGCGAGTGCTCCACGCATAAACCTCATGCTACGCTCTATAAAGTACATCCTATCTCCTCTATGTTACCGTTTGGCGTCTTGGCAACCGCTCCAACGACGGGCGGCCAACTCTTGCCTTATCGCGCGAAACTCAAACCGACAATTGTTCAGCTGAGACGCTCGGTCTCGGCCAAAGTGTCTAACTGTTCGAATGCTGCCCAACGCTAAAGTTATCAATCCGTTTAAATCGCAGAACGGAGCTAAAGATGGCTTTGAGCTTAGCCATCTGCTCCTTGCGATGGAAATCCATAAGCTCGCGGGACACCGGGCGAGGGACGCGGCAAATGAACGCCCAAAGATAGCCCAGTCCCAACGCGGCTCCCCCAATAATGTAGGGCCGCCTCATAGCCCGGTAGGCCACTCGAAACATTTCCCAAAAAGGGTGTCCGCCAAGATAATAGTCCTTTTGCCCGTAAGAGAAGAGTGCGGACAACGGGCCCCGCCCCGCGGTTCCCATGCGCCGGTAATGGACGAACGACCTCTCTCGGAAAGACTCCGTCTTCCATCCAATCATGCGTGCCGTCGTCACGGCCATCCAGTCTATCCCCCCGGCTCGATGTGGCGTGTAACCACCGATCTGCTCCCAACATTGCTTCCGAAATAACTGGCACTGCCCGGAGACGTGTTTGTACCCCTGGAAGCTGTCTTTGTCCGAGCTAAATCCGTCTTCGCTAAAAACCGTACCCGCAACGCCGAGAGTGCGATCTGCCGCAAACTTATCGGCGAGAAACTCGAAATGGTCCGGTTCGAAAGTGATGTCACCGTCGAGATTGGCAATGATCTCCCATTGGAGGCCTTTGACCCGCTCGTACCCAGCGTTGAAAGCACCGGCCTTACCGGCAAAACTGCGATCGCGCCGATCCGCCATCTGGACAAGTTCCATCCACGCATTTTGCCGAAGATAGCGTCCTACGATCTGGGCAGTTCTGTCGGTGGAGCCGTCATCCACGATCACCCATTTCACTGGCAAGATCGTTTGGCCAATCACCGACTGAATAGTCGCCTCAATGAATCGCTCCTCATTGCGCGCGGGCGTGATTATAACGTATCCAGGTGGAGGAGCGTGTGGATTCTCGTCGCCGGTGAGCGCACTACTCCTGGTGGGATGGGGCCGAGATTCCGGGTTCTTCGGGTATGTCATATCTCCTTTTGCGCTCTTCCGCCAACGGCTGTTTGGTCGAACCGACATTTCTCTCACCGTGCCGCGGGGCTGTGCCGATTCCACGAGCGTGAGAGTGAGCGAGCCTGAAGTATGGGGTTCGCGACAAATATTTGTCTCATCGCGCCTTCCTTTCTTGGCCTACAGTGCCTGATAGAGTCCCGCAAGAGCGCAAAGCATAGTCGCCTGGCCCCAGTGTAACGTTGGAGTCTTGTTTACGATCCACGGTGAATAGCGCCGATAATAAAAATAGCCGGATGGGTCTTGCATGTGTTTGATCGTCCACATGGCGACACGGGAGGCCAGCAACAGACTGTCCGGGTCACGATCACGGTAAAAGACCAAGGTGTCAATCGCTTGGGAAGAGCACTGGATATCAATTGGCGATGTCTTGTTATTGTAATACCGCGGCGTACCATCGGAAAGGAAAAACGTGTTCTTCCAGTGCTGATAACCGTTCATCATGTTTACGGCGAAGCTGTCGTCGCCTGTGCCACCACAGTAGTGTTTGAACGAATCTAAGACGTATGCGGTATGAAAGTTATCGACCCAGTGCAGGTTTTTGGCCTCGCCATAATACCATGAAAAGTCGGGTCTCTGGTATTGCGCTGTATAGCGTATCGACTTCCGGGCTAAGTCCAGGTATGAGTCGGCACCTGTATGTCGGTAGGTGCGCGCGAGGAGCCCGGCGGCGAGGGTATTGGCGTTGTGTACACGGAGCATCTGAGTAGGGAAATATCCGATGCAAACACCCTGACCGTCGGAAAACTTGCCGAGGTCGTGAAGGATGTGCTCGCAGCAACTCACTGCTATTTCCAGGCAGTCGGCCCTCTGGAACTGCTCATAAGCGTCCAGAAACGCCTGACCGATAAGTGAGGTCCATACGACTGAAGGGAGGCCCTTCGGCACATAAGAGCTTCGCGACTGGTAGTCGAAGTGGTTAGCCCAGCATGATCCGTGAAACCCAGGAGCTCTGTTCTCTTTAAGCCATTCCAACGCATGTTCGGTCCGGTCCCGCCAAACCGTGGCGCCTGTAGCTTGATGCAAACGTATGAAGCCTCTCGCTAGAAACCCCATACCCTTGGTCGAGCGGCTCTTCTTTATTCCCACTATCGGCCGGAGGTTCAGCGGAAATCGGCGGACCCCCTGTTGGAGGACCGTGCGAAGGAACTTATTCCGGAAGGTGAGTGGCCGTAAGATCGGTGAGCTGAGGCCGTCGAACGTATCGTACCCGCTGTAGGCATTCTTCTCCAGCCAATTGTATAGTCGGCAAATCGATTCGTATACGGTCGCTTTTGAAAAGCCCTGATTTAACTTCGTGCTTGGCGGTCTACCAGCAGATGCCATCGTACTTGCCATTGACGCTCCTTTTATCAGTAACGCGGACGAAATCAACCAAGAACTGATGCTCTCCAAGCTTGGCCGGCAGATTCCAGAAGTCGGGATCCTTGTTGCCGATCACGACCGCTTCGGCGTGGTTTAGGACCGCATCGATACTCGAAACCATGAGCTTCGAGATATGGGGAATACGGTTGAGGATAAAATCGCGATTGGCGCCGACGAGGCTGGCGATACTGACGTTCTTGTCGTAAATGCGAAGGTCATAGCCCTTACCGATAAGACGTTCGATGAGTTCCACAACAGGGCTTTCCCGAAGATCGTCGGTTCCTCCCTTAAAGCTGAACCCTAGTACGCCGATTCGCTTGACTCCTTGGTCGATGATAGTCTTCAGGCCCCTGGCGATTTGGATTTCGTTGCTTGGCAGGATGGCGGCGAGGATCGGTAACACCAAGTCGTGCATCTTGGCCTGATACGTTAACGCTCTGAGGTCCTTTGGTAAGCAGGAACCGCCGAAGGCAAATCCAGGGGTCAAGTATGTGGATGAGATGTTTAATTTGTGGTCCTGGCAGAAGATATTCATGACCTCATGAGCATCGATGCTGAAGGACTTGCAGAGATTCCCGATTTCGTTGCCGAAACCAATCTTGAGAGCGTGCCAACTATTGTCGACATATTTCACCATCTCAGCGGTTCTTAAGTCCGTGCGGATAAGTGGCCCCGTCAATCGTTCGTATAGGCTGACCAATAAGTCGCCATTTCCCCTATTCAGCTCTCCGATGACGGTCTTCGGCGGCGAATTGAAATCCGCTACTGCCGAGCCCTCCCGCAAGAATTCGGGATTATGACAGACTCCAAAGTCGATTCCTGCCCTTTTCCCGGAGGTGTTCTCCAAGGTAGGGATCACCACTTGGTGCATGGTCCCGGGCAGGACGGTGCTTCGGATAACCACTACATGACTCTCGGCTTTGTCCTTTAGCCCTTGGCCAATCTGACCACAGACGCGCTGGATATAGCTCAGGTCGAGATTTCCGTTGGCGTGGCTGGGTGTTCCAACGCAAACGAAAGTAAGCTCGGTCTCGCGGACAGCCTCATAATGATCGGTGGTCGCGCGGAGAGAACCTGAAGCCGTGGTGGATGCGATGATCTCGCCGATATCGGCCTCGATAATGGGGGAATGGCCCGCATTGATGAGGGTTACCTTGGTGGAGACTGGGTCAACCCCGATCACCTGATTCCCCTCATGTGCGAGACACCCCGCGGAAACCGTCCCCACATAGCCCAGCCCGAAGATGCTGATTTTCACCGGTTCTCGTCTCCTATTGCCTTTACGCTTTCGATCGTTTCAGTTCTTCGTGAGCTTGCACACTTGCCGGGCCGTGTGGATTGGTGCCTAGCCCCGCTTACCCGCTCCATCTTGCGTCGAGAAATAAGCGATGTGTCAATTCCAGAGCAAGAAGCCTATGAAGTTCAGTGGTGTAATTCCGGTTACCCGCCAGGTGGCCCTTCACGACCCTGCGGACGGCATCAGGGACAAGGTATGGGCGTGCGAGCGTGCGTTGATCGAGCAAAATCTCCCGGACGTAGCCCGCCAGTTCGTCGCGATACCACTGTCGAAAATGAAACACCTTATGGCGACCAATCCAAAGGCGTTCGAAATGTAGCCGCGCAAAGACGTGATCCAACTGGGCGAGCCACTGAGGCATTCCGTAGTCGTAGGCGTATTCCGCCTTGAACGAAAACTCAAGACATCCACGAACAAGGAGACTTCTATGGCCTCCAACGCCGCGATCGGTTCGGAGCCGAGCCAGCGTGGGGTTCCCCTCGCGAATCAGCTTGAGCCTGCCGTCTGCATTAGAGTCGACGGATGCTGGGGCCCTGTAAAGAGTCTGAACAAATTCATTGGTCAGGTAAGGCGAGCGGACAGCAAGCTGAGTCTGTTCCAAGGAGAGGATGCCGAAATGATGCCAGGGCGACTGACGAAACGCCGCGAATGTAACTGGGTGTACTTGCTTAATAAGATCGTAGGTGTGCTTAGCTGCTGTGAGTTGCGACGACAGGTCCGACTGGAACAAGCCCGGCAATGGCCGGGTCGCCTTGAACATCACGGCGTGCATTAGCATTTCGCTTCCATAAGTTCCAACAACTCGCACAGGCGCGATTTCGCGAGCCCTCTCATTGACATATAAATCCGGCGAGCGGCTCACGTCTATGCAGCCATCGGTGAGATACAACGAGCGTTCGGCGTAATGCGAGAAGCGCGACAGGAACTCCTTACCAGTGGTGATAACGTGGTGAGGTTGTCCACAGATCCGTGCTACTTTCCGGGCCAGTTGAACGTCCTGGTTGTCGCGATACATGCTGCCAAACGTATAGCATGGCAGCGAGCCAGGCATCGCGTTGTGCCACGCCATGATGATTCGCGTGTCCAGACCGCCTGTGAGCGATATTCCGACGCGCTCGCGGCCCTTGAAATAGCGCGGCAGCCCGCGGACGAAAGCGTCTCGTAGCGCGCCGTAGTATGCTTTCGGGCTCAGCGGCGACTGCTCTTCCCATTCCTTCGGTTGGAAGTATGCCGCTTTTTTCTCGATCGCTCCTCCGCGAAAATGCCACACCGATGCGGGCGGCAAGACGTGGACGCCAGTAAAGAGACTTCGATTTTCCAGAACGCAGCCGCAGGCGATAAATTCTCCCAGGGATTGGGCATCGGCTTGGCGCAACTCCGGTCGAACCTTGAGGATTGCCTTGGCCTCCGCCGCAAAGTAAAATGCGTCCTTGCCCTCATGATAATAGAGCCGGTGCAAACCGAACCTGTCGTTAAAAAGCATTACGGATCCCAGCGCACGGTCGACGACCACGCCGTGAAACCGGCCGTTCAGGGCTTTGGGGAACTCCTTCTCCTCTTCATACATATGGACTAGGTATGAAGGCTCTGGCTCCGCAACGGCATGTCCACGTTCACGAAGGGCGGCGACAAGACCGGGCTCCGGAAAATCCTCGCCCGAAAAGACAAGGGTCACGTCGCCCCGCTCGTTGCGGAGCGGCATTCCGTCGGCAAACGACCCCTCTCGCGCAATCCACCCTAAGTAGAGACCGTGTGTGCTGTCTATATATGTGCCACTTGTGTAGAAACGTTCGTGGCGAAGGGACTCCAGCATCGCAAGCAGTTGACGCTCGGCTTCGTCCTTCGGTAGTTTCGTAATAAGGCCTACAAGTCCCGGCATCGCGTGATTCCTAGCTCTCCACCATGCTCTGAAACCTCTGACTGTACCATCGCTTTCGCAAGTCGCGGAGGCCCGAGGCGAGTGATTCGGGAATGTAGAAGAGAAGCCTATGGTGAAGTCCGAACTTAAGAGCAGTGCGGCCAAGAGCCGTTAGGGGCACGTAGTAGCGAGGCAAGTCCATCCTTATAAATCCATTGACTTCCTTAAAGTGGCTGAGGGAGTCTCCTTGTTTCTTGCCATACGCAAAATGCTCATATACCAAATATGAAATACCGCGGTCGCAGCAGGACCGGACCGCTTGAGCGATTAGAGCGTTTGTGGGCGCCTTATCTTTGTGAGCGACCGTCGACAGGATGTGAACAAGGCAGGCATGTGTGCGAGTGGCATCGGTCACTAATTTGGCAAAGCCAATAATTTTAGCCCCGAGAAATGCCCCAATAAAGATGCTTCTGTCAGGAAAGGTGCCTGCGTATGCGCGAGCGCGGTCTATAGTCATTCCATAGTGGGGGAACCGTCTGCCCTGGCGTATTGGAGTTTCGTTATAGATCTCGCAAATGCCTTGAAGCAGCGCATCGCTCCATTCGATCTCGCGGAGGACCACCCCTTTTTTCTCGGCTTGGCGCGCTCTGTTGCGCGGGTACGACCGAATTTGCTTGTTCCACCAATGTTCGAAGGTGGAGACTGGCAATACGGCCAGATTGTCCCATTCCATCGGGTATGAGTATTTCGGAACTGTTTCGGGGATCCTCTGCAAGAATGTGAACAGGTCGATTCGGGTTCCGCACGTTCGAAGTTGCGACAGCATAACTTCTGGATCATCCGGAAATTCGTATTTGTCGCCATCTAGAGATGCGATTCGAATTAGTCGTCCACTCAGTCGAATATCTTTACCCTCAAGTTTCATGCGGCAATTGCTCCAGTGGTTCGGTTTCAGGGTGCGTGACACGATCCGCGCTTTGCGAAGAATGAACTGTAGGCGGCGGGTGAAGAGAAGGAGAGGAAGAGCCTCGATATCTTGGTAACGAATTCGCATAGAGCTGTGGTTTAATCACGAGGTGATATCAGTTCTTTAGCGATTCTGCTGCTAGTAGCGATCTGGACTGCCTGCCAATGGTGGGCGCGTTCGAGGATACGACTGCCGAGGGCGTCGGCGTCGCGTAGCCTTACCCAAGCTCGATTCAAGGAATCGACCGCATCATCCGAGAACTCAATGAGATGATGTGACAGATTCATCGACTGGAGAAAGTCAGCGCATTTGTCGCGATATCCAAAGAGAAGTGGGGCAACACCTACACAGCAGGCCAAGACAGCAGAGTGGAGGCGCATACCAATGAGGGCATCGCTGCCTTTGACCGTCTCAAGGAACAGGTTCACGTTTTGGCGGCAGTCGATTAGATCAGTGTTGTTGAGTGCCGCTTCGCGCGCGAGGGTGATGAGGGACTCCTTATCACCCTCTCCGAGGGCTACGGGGATTACTTCACCGCCATCCCGCTGAAACCGTGCCGCAATTGCTGCTACCGCATTGATGCAGGGGCGTAGGATGTGACGTTCTGCCTGCCCGGGTAAGGTTAGGTTTACGATGAGCCGGGGACGATCGCGCCTTTCGGGCAGGGTCCTCACCGCATATCCAAGGGCTGGATCTCCGACAACTTCCGGGACGGGGACGCCCGCGCGGCAGAGTGCGGCTTGGGATAGCGGTCCCCGGACTGACAGAAATCGGAACTGCGTTAGAGCTTCGCGCCATCCATCTAATGAAATCGCTGGGGCTAACCCGAAGCCCGAGCTGCCCACCCCGGTGCCAAACATATATAGGCGTTGCTTCTGTGCTAGTGCGTCTTGAACCTGTTGCATGAAAGCAGGATTGACTAAAGTGCCCCCACCGAGCAGTATTCCCCGAAAGAATTCGGGGCCGCTCAGGCCGATTCTTCGAAGGATTGCGTCACGGCCACCAGGGTCAAAGAGGTCGAAGTTGAATGCTGAGAACAGCCGGCGAATCGCAGAGTAGATGGCTTCGTCTCCAAGATTATTGTGCCCGACCCACCCGATGTAACCGAGCGGGCGTCGTCGACAGAGAGCCCACGGGCTGCGCCGGAGAATGTCAGCGCCGAATCGGAGACCTGTGGGAAGAAAGTTCATATGGACCCCAACTCAGATTCTGTTAGCGGCAAGTGGTAAACAGATGGGGCAAGCTTCGGAAAACAATTCTTCAGGTTATACTCCGCTTTGAGTCGGTCCCGATTTGGGTAGTTCCCGTTTTCCGGCGCTGGGTCCCGGAATTTGCGGAGCGGGCGACGAAGGGGGCTGTGCCGATCGAATCCCTAAGAAGCCGCAGGCGAAAGAGTCGAAGTACGCCCGCACGGTCCTGTGAGTTGAGCCCCAAGAACCAAATGAGGAGGGCAGCGACTATGGCTAAGACGCCACTTATCGCGCCTAGACTCCCTACTTGGGATGGGGGCATAAACCAAGTAGCCGCGAAACCCAAAGCACCAACAACGGCGGCAATTGAGAGCGGCGGAAGGTACGATTGCTTCACGTACTCCCACATTGCAAGATCGAGGACTCGGCAGACGTAATAGACCACAACGGGACGCCAAATGAGCTCAATGACCATCGTTGGGAAGACAACCCCCAACACGCCGAGAGTCGTGTGCCGCACTAGAAGCCATGAGCTAGTGATGTTGATGATAGCTAGCGCCGTCCGACTATAGGCAACAAATGCAGTGCGCCGCATGCCTAACAAAACTGGCCATTGGGTACCGCCGGCATAGGTACACAGTTGAGTAATGGACTGAATCATCAGGACATTCGCACATATGCGGTACTGTTCTCCCAAAGCCGAGTGCAGCCAAATTCTGCATAAGGGGTATGCTAGTACGAGTGCGATTGCGCAGAAAACGGCGCCCATCAGCATTGTATACTTTGTACCGCGAAAGAGGATCGCCGCTATGTCGTCCCGATTTCCTTCGACGTGCGCCTTGGTGGCTAACGGATGGAGTTGATTGCCCAGCGTGAGAATCAACGGTGAGACTGTTCCAAGCACCTGTCCTGGTGGCCGGTACAGGCTTACGCTGGCCGGCCCAAGACACGCCGTTAGGATAAAGGGATCCGCATTGACGCTAAGCTGACTGCTAAGTTGCAACAGTGTGAACTGGCTACCTAGACTTAGCAGATCTTTAACACTAGACAACCGTATCGCCGAAAGGGCGACAGCCGAGCCCGTATTTGTCTTGATCGCCGCCCGCCATAGCAGGAAAGTACAGACGCCGTCGGTTGTTACGCAGACCACTGCCCAGCCCGCGATCCCGGCGCTCGTGTTTGCGAGAACTATGAAGAGGCCTGCGGTTTGGATCAGGGTACGGACAGCGTCGATCTGGCTTGAAGTGTCGAACCGGTTGTGGCTGGCGAGGACCGCTTGTGGAGACGGCGCGAGAAACGTGCATGTTACCCGCACGGCACCGTAAGTTTTGAGGAGGAATACGCCTGAGTTGAACAGCGATGAGGGGAGTGCAAACATCTTGGCCACGTGACTGGCGAAGAGGAATAGCGCCAACGCGCACGCTGACCCCATCGCTAAGTGCAGCCCCGTCGCCGTCGAGAGAAGCTCTCGATACCGTCGATTGTCCTTCCTTGTGAGCGCCTCAGCAAGTTGCCGACTCAAGGCACCGGCAATCCCGAGGTCTGCCAGAGCGCATAGGCCGGAGATGGCAATGATCACCGCGATTAGCCCGTAGCCGTCTTTACCAAGGCGTCGAATGAGGAATGGTACTAGCACCACGCCAAGGGCGGCGTTAAGGATCGTCGCACCGGATTGACTGACCGCGTTGATGGCTATTTGGCGGGAACGGGACATTCGCAAGGCTTTCGGATGTTTCGCAGGCTATGTGGCACTAGGAAGGCGGTAATTGCCGGGGGGAGTAAGATCGTGGCGGCAGCCTCGAAGTTCAGAACGAGCCTACGGAGCGCACGTAAATGAAGCGAGTCGATGCAACGAACCCGTCCACCTGAGCCGCGACGGTAGACCGCTCCTGACCCACCATTCCCGGGAACATGGGCAGACTCACAATCTCCGCCGCCACCTTCTCCGTCACCGGGAAGTCTCCAGGCTGGTACCCCAGATCGTCGTACGCTTCCTGCAAGTGCAACGGCACCGGGTAGTGGATCGCCGTGCCGATGCCCGCTTCGCCCATGTGCTTCATGAAGCCGTCGCGATCCTGCACGCGCACGACGAACAAGTGGTACACCGCTTTCGACCACTTGGGCTCGAACGGCGCCAACTCCTCCAGCCCGGCCGCCGCGAACAGTTCGCGATAGCCCTGGGCCGCCTCGCGGCGCTGGCGATTCCATTCTGCCAGATGCTTCAACTTTACCGACAGCATGCCGGCCTGGATGGCGTCGAGACGTCCGTTGTAGCCTTCGATCTGGTGGTAATACTTGCGGCTCTGGCCGTGATCGCGCAGCATGCGGATGTGCTTCGCTACTTCGGCGTCATTGGTGGTGACCGCGCCGCCTTCTCCGCAGGCTCCGAGATTCTTGCCGGGGTAGAAGCTGAAGGCCGCGGCCAGGCCGATGGAGCCGGCTTTCTTCCAGCAGTTCTCGCGCTTCGAAAAGTACTCGGCGCCGTGGGCCTGGCAGGCGTCTTCCACGACGATGAGCCCGAAGCGCTCGGCCAGGTCGCAGATGGCGTCCATGTCGGCCATCTGACCGTAGAGGTGGACCGGCACGATGGCCTTCACCGGCATCTCCAGGCGGCGGTTCATCAGGCGGCCAGAGGCGGCGTCGAAGTCGCACTCGGTTTCGAGGTATTCGGCGAGCTTGCGCGGGTCCAGGTTGTAGGTCTGCTCGTCGATATCGATGAAATCGGGACGGGCGCCGCACTGGGAAATGGCTTCGGTGGTGGCGATGAAGGTATTCGGCACGGTGAGGACGATGTCGCCCGGGCCGATGCCGGCTGCCATGAGAGCGAAGCGAACCGCGTCGGTGCCGCTGGCGACGCCGATACAGTGAGCGGTCTCGCAGAAAGCGGCGAACTCGTGTTCAAAGGTTTCTACCATGGGACCGCCGATGAAGCCGGCCGTGTCCAGGGCGCGGGAGACTACGTCTAAGAGTTCCTGCTTGAGCTGCTGGTGGGGGGTGACCAGGTCTAGAAAGGGGATTTTCATATTGGGGGAGACCTTATGGGGTTTAGTACGAAGTTTGGGCCAAATGGGCGGGCTGAAGCCCGCCTGCCGACTCAAGTCGGCCCCACGGAACACTAAGAACGGGACAAGCTGAAGCTTGTCCTACACGGAGCGGGCTGGATTGCCTACTACGGTCGCGTTGGGCGGGACATCTTTTGTTACTACTGCTCCGGCTCCTACCATGGCGTTTTCGCCTACTACTACGCGCGCCAGGATGGTGGCATTGGACCCGATCGATGCACCGCGACGGATAATTGTGGGCTCCAGTTTCCAGTCGGCTTCGGTTTGCAGTGCGCCGCCGTTGGCGGTGGCGTGGGGGTGCAGATCGTTAATGAACATCACGCCGTGGCCGATGAAGACGTTGTCTTCAATGGTGACGCCTTCACAGATGAAGGAGTGGCTGGAGATTTTGCAATTACGTCCGATGGTGGCGTTCTTCTGGACTTCGACGAAGGCGCCGATTTTGGTGTTATCGCCAATTTCGCAGCCGTAGAGATTGATGAATTTGGAGAGGCGGACGTTGTCGCCGAGCTTGACGTCGGGCGCGATGGAGAGGTATTCGCTCATAGCTCGACCGGCTTTCCGCGATCCTTGAGCGACTGCTGCGCCGATTCGAGCAAGCGCACGACCCGCAGGCCGGCGGCGCCGTCGTTGAAGGGCGTCTCACTCTTCTCGATGCAGTCAACGAAATACTTCATTTCGAGCTTGAGCGCTTCGGTCTGTTCCACTTTGGGGGCCCACATATCGCCGGAGCGATAGCTCACGAGCAGGTCGTAGACGCCTTCGCCCTTGGCGAGTTCCACGCCCTTGTCGTAGACTTTGACCTTTTCGTCGGCCTCGAGGTCGTTCCAGACGACCATTTTCTTTTCCCCGCCAATCAGGGTGGTGCGCACCTTGACGGGCGAAATCCAATTGACGTTGATGTGGGCCAGCATTTTGGGGAAGTAGACGGTGAGGTACGCCATGTCTTCCAGGCCGTTGAGGTGACACTGACCGGTGGCGCTGACGGCTTCGGGCGCGGCATCCATGAGGTGGTCCATGATGGACAGGTCGTGGGGGGCGAGATCCCAGATGACGTTGACGTCGTGCTGGAAGAGGCCGAGGTTGACGCGCGAGGAGTCGTAGTAGAAGAGCTGGCCGAGGACGCCTTCATCGATCATCTGGCGGATTTTGCGGACGGCGCCGGTGAAGAGGAAGGTGTGATCGACCATGATGCGGAGATTGCGGGCGGCAGCCAGGTCGATGAGCTCGGAGGCTTCGGCGGAAGAGGCGGTGAAGGGCTTCTCGACGAAGACGTGCTTGCCATTTTCGAGGGCGGACTTGGCGAAGCTGTAATGGGTCCAGACGGGGGTGACGACGGCCACGGCATCGATCTGGGGAGAGCGGATGATCTCGCAGGGGTCGGCGGTGAGATGGACGCCGGGGAAGGCTTTGGCGGCGCGCGCCTGGGCTTTGGGGCTGGCATCGCAGATGGCGGCTAACTCACAGCCCTCCGTCTGGTGAATATTGCGGGCCACGACTGGTCCCCAGTAACCGTACCCGATGATTCCTACGCGAACCACGATTGCCTCCGAACGATGACGAAATTAGCCACAGATGAACACGCAAGAACAGGGATGGAACCGATCGAAAGCCTAATGGGCGCCGTTGGTTCCGAGGACGGCCCCGGGGGTCTGGAGCAGAATTTTGACATCCAGCCAGAGCGACCAGGAGGCGGCGTACCGCAGGTCCATGCGGACCATGTCGTCGAACTTGACGCGGCTGCGGCCGGCGACCTGCCAGAGGCCGGTGATGCCGGGTTTGGCGGCCAGCAAGCGGGTGCGATGCCAGACGCTGTAGGCTTCGACTTCGTACGAGAGCGGCGGACGGGGACCGACGAGGGACATGTCGCCGACGAGGACGTTGAAGAACTGCGGCAGCTCATCGAGGCTGGTTTTGCGCAGGAAGCGGCCGATCGGGGTGACGCGCGGGTCGCTCTTGATCTTGTAGGTGACCTTACCGGAGGCGGCGTCCAGGGACGCGGTGTCGGCAATGAAGCGCTTCATGTACTCCTGGTGGATGGCGGAGTCGCTGTTGACGTGCATGGAGCGGAACTTGAGGAAGGTGAATTTGCGGCCATAGAGGCCATAGCGCTCCTGGCGGAAAAAGACGGGTCCGTGGGAGGTGAATTTGACGGCGAGGGCGACGGCGGCGAAGACGGGCATGCCGACGCTGAGGGCGCACAGGCTTCCGGCGATATCCATGAAGCGTTTGGCGGCGCGGGGCAGGCGCTTGGGAGCGGTCTGGAATAAGAGATCGTCGTAGAAGCGCGACTTTTTGTCGGAAGATTCGCCTTGCTGGTCCAAGTTTTCGGGAAATACGTGGAAGGTGAGGCGGATTTCGTTGATCTGGCCGATGGACAAGGTGGCGGTGAGGGCGTTGGTGACCTTGGTGAGGAGGGCGTTGGCAACGGCTTGGCCGTCGGCATCGGCGCCGAGTTCGGTGAAGATCACGCCGATGACGGCTCCCTCCTGGTACCAGCCTTTGGTGTCGGTATCGCGGCTGGAGGCGGAGAGCGCGAGCAGGACGTCCTGCAGAGCGGCGCGGTCGCCCTCGAGGCGGAGCAACTTGCTCGATTCGAGGAGCATGAGGACGAAGCTGCGGCCGGAGCGCTCGGTGCGTTTGCGTTCCACGTAGAGGGTGTGAACGAAAAGCTCGCGAGGCAGCAGGCCTTCGATTGGGGGAGCGTCCAATTGGCGCGATGCGGGGGTGGGAGCGGTGGCGCGGCGCGACGGAATAGGTTGTCGAAGAGGGCTGGTCACTATGTTGTCACTCACTCTTGACTGCCGGGCGGATTGACCGGGTTTTGGGAGAAGCCAGGACAGGCTGCCGCCATTAGACTCACAGGTTGTGTGTCTCGGCTGGCGCTAGAGCGCCCACATGGAAGTTTGCGATGCGCTCTGGAATTAGCATTTCGGATGCCATATGACTCTTGCGTTAGCGATTGTTTTTCAACTATATACGGACGGTATGACTCGAAAGGGCCAGACCCGTACCGTATCGAAAATAACTAGAATTTTGCACTTCTGTTCCGATAAGAGGGAATGAACGGGTAAATCTCCCCGGGATGGCCGGGCGGCAAGGCAGATGGATCATCGATTTTCCGAAACATTCGGACTGAGCAGGAGAAATTCCCAGTCCGGGAACCAAAATCTGGCAAGTTGTTGCCACGGCTCCGGGTTCCTCCCACGTGGTGGACGATGACAGCGCTTCGCCGGCCGGAGAGCTGGCTTTTGGCGCTGCTTGCTCTTGGGAGCACGTGTTGGGCACAGACCACGCTTTCGCTGTCGTCGGGGTCCGGAGTGGCGGGCGGGACAGTAGCGCTCGGGCTCACGTTTAACGATCCTTCGAGTTCCAACCAGGTGGCGGGGCTGCAATGGACGTTCACATATCCGGCCGGGAGTGTTTCGGGTGTTACGGTAACGGCGGGATCGGCGCTGACGGCGGCGGCGAAAACTCTCAGTTGCGCCGCCAGTTCGGGGATGTATACCTGCCTGGCAAGCGGTGCGAACGGCAACGTCATCGGCAACGGGTTGGCGGCCACGGCGCAGTTCACGCTTTCGGCGAACGCGCAGAGCATGACGCTGGGAGTCGCGGGCGCAGAGGCGGCATCGGCGGCGGCGAATCTGGTGAGCTTATCGGGTTCGGGCGGAGCCGTTTTGGTTGCGAATACGTTGGCGTCGCTGTCCTGCAGTCCGACGTCGCTCAGTTCGGCGGGAACGAGCACTTGCACGGTGGGACTGGCGCAAGTGGCGGCCACCGGCGGGGCCACGGTCGGCTTGAGCAGTAACAACGCGCTGCTGAGCTCGCCGGCTTCGGTCACGGTGGCTGCCGGCACGACGTCGGCGACGGTCAGGCTCACCGCCGGAACCATCGCGACCTCGCAGACCGCGGTGTTGACGGCCAGTTTGAACGGCAGTGTGGCCACCAGCGGTTTTACGTTAAATGCTCCGGGTAGTCTCGGCACACAGTCGATCGGGCCCGGTACGACCACCGTGTCGTCGCTGGCATGCACGCCGAGCACGCTCAGTTCGGGGGGAACGAGCGCGTGTACGGTAGGGCTCTCGCAGGCTGCGCCGGCGGGCGGGACGACGGTGTACCTGAGTAGTAATAACAGCTTGCTGACATCGCCGGCTTTGGTGACGGTGGCTGCCGGGGCGAGCACAGGTTCGGTCGCTGTCACGGCGGGCGCGGTGGCGGCTGTCCAGACGGCGGTCTTGACGGCGACTTTGAATGGCAGCTCGGCAACGGCCAGCCTTACCATCAATCCGGCTATTACGCTGTCGTCGTTCGCCTGCACCCCCGCGGTATTGAGTTCGGGGGGGACCGCGACGTGCACGGCGACACTCTCACAAGGCGCGCCGGCGGGTGGGACTACAGTCGGCTTGAGCGGCAACAGTAGCTTTCTGGCGCCTCCGCCGGCGCTACTGGTGCCGGCCGGTGCTACCACGGGCTCAATCACGGTCACGGCGGGGACGGTATCGGATACTGAAACGGCAGTTTTGACGGCGACGTGGAACGGGGCTTCGAAGACGGTCAGCTTCTCGCTGAATCCCGTGGCTGGGTTGGCATCGTTCGTCTGCAGCCCCACGGTGCTCAGTTCCGGAGGAAGTACCAGTTGCACGGTTGCACTTTCACAAGCCGCGCCTGCGGGCGGAATGGTGGTCGCCTTGAGCGCCAACAGTACGCTGCTGGCGCCTGCCGCAGCGCTGCTGGTGCCAGTCGGCGCTACCACGGCTTCGATCGCGGTCACGGCGGGTACCGTGCTGGATTCCCAGACGGCGGTGTTGACAGCGAGCCTGAATGGGAACTCCAGGACGGTCAGCTTCTCGCTGAATCCGGTAGCCACACTGTCGTCATTTGTGTGCAGCCCAACGGCGCTCAGTTCCGGAGGAAGCACCAGTTGCACAGTGGCACTGTCGCAACCGGCGCCGGCGGCCGGGACCGTAGTCACCTTGAGCGGTAACAGTACGCTGCTGGCGCCTGCGGCGGCGGTGCTGGTGCCGGTGGGCGCTACTACCGCCTCGCTCACAGTCACGGCGGGCGCGGTATCGGATTCCCAAACAGCGATTCTGACGGCGACTGCGGATGGAACTTCCAGGACGGTAAGCTTCTCGCTTACTCCTGTGGCCACGCTCTCGTCGTTCGCCTGCAATCCCACGGTCCTCAACTCCGGCGGCGCCGCTACCTGCACCTTGGCACTCTCGCAAGCCGCACCGGCAGGCGGCATCGTGGTCGCTTTGAGCGGCAATAGCACGCTATTGGCGCCTGCTGCGGCAGTGCTGGTGCCGGTCGGCGCTACCACGGCCTCGCTCACGGTTACGGCGGGTGCGGTCCCGGATTCCCAAACGGCGGTTCTGACTGCAACCTTGCAGGGGACTTCCAAGACCGTCAGCTTCGCATTGAATGCGCCCACATCCATAGCGTCCTTGAGCTGTACTCCGGCGACGCTCACTTCGGGTAAGACCAGCGCCTGCAGCGTGGTACTCACGCAGGCGGCTCCCACGGGCGGGATTGTAGTAAATCTGGCCATCGACAATCAGCTCTTAAGCGTCCCGGGATTCGTTTCCGTGGCTGCGGGAGCGACCAGCGTTTCCGTGGCAGTCACCGCCGGCAACATCCCGTCCGCACAGACAGCCATTCTGACGGCGACGCTCAACAACGGCTCGAAGACCGCCGGCTTTACCTTGACACCTTCGACCGCCAAACCGAGCCGCCGATCTCCGCCTGGAGTCCGCGAGGTCGAGCCCGGCACTCCGACGATTCGCGAAGGCGGTGTGGTGAACGCGGCGAGCTTCCTGTCCGCCGTCGCGCCTTTGGGGAGTCTGGCGCAGGGGTCGCTGTTCAGCATTTATGGCTCCGACCTCGGACCGGATCGGTATGTGAAGGCCAACGGGTCGGCATCGCCAGGCGCGCTGGGCGGGGTTAGCGTCCAGATCCTGCACGGTTCCGAGGAATACGACGCCGGGCTGGTGCTTGCTTCCAAGGGCCAGATTAATGCGGTTCTGCCGGCCGGTGTACCTCTCGGGGATGCGCAGGTTGTGGTCACGTTCAACGGCAAGACGAGCGCCGCCGCCGAGATCACGGTTTCGAGAGTCAGCATTGGAGTATTCCAACAGGAAGTGAACGGCCAGAGCGTTGCGGTTGCTCGGAGCCTGCGGGATACCGGCGGGAACGTAATGAATCTTCCGGAGTCGCCGGCGAGCTCCGGCGAGGTGGTCGACTTGTGGGTCACCGGAGCCGGCGCGGTGCCGGACGCCACAGCGGTCGCCATTACCGTGGGAGGAATTCCGGCGCAGCGGGAATATCCTGACGGCCAAATCGACGCAACTGCTGTGGGCCACATATTTTTCAGGATTCCTTCGGGTATCGCGTACGGCTGCCAGGTCCCAGTGGCGATTACGGCCGGCGGAATTAGTGCGAACCCCACGGTAATCGCGGTATCGGCCGACGGATCGCCCTGTAGATGAGCTAACTGGTTCGGTCGATCATCCTAGCGCACGCGCGAAAGCACGCTCGTGCTGAGAAGACGGTTGCTGGGTGGAATTGGCTGGGGCTTCGGATCGCGCCGGGATCGGCCGGGCGGCAGCCTTTTCTTTCTTGATGGACAGCCTGTTCATCTTGTACAGAAGAGCTTTGTAATCGATCTGCAGTAACAAGGCCGCCTGCTTGCGATTCCAGTTAGTGGACTTCAGGGCGCTGATAATGGCCGACCGTTCGGCTTCTTGCTTAGCCTTAGCGACTTGCTCCAACACCGGCCCCACTCCACCATTGGGCGCGTCCGCGAAGTCGGCGGTTGGCGAAACAAGGGGCGCAACCGCCAATGCAGGAGCGGTGACAGGGCTAACTGCTGCTGAGATCGCGCCGTGACCGTTGAGGGCAATTCTTTTCAATTTGCGGAGCAGGTCCACTTCGATTAATCTGGCATCGCGGAGGACGAGGAATTTGCGGACCACATTCTCCAGTTCGCGAACGTTGCCGGGCCAGTGATACTGCTGGAACAGATCTTTGAGTGACGTTGGGATCTGCAGTGCCAGGGCGCCTGGCGCGGTGTATTTGCGGATCAGGAACTCGGAGAGGGCGGCGATATCTTCCCGGCGCTCGCGGAGCGGTGGAACCTGGAGGTTGATGACATTCAGGCGGTAGTACAGGTCCTCGCGAAAATGGCCGTCGTCGATGGCTTTTTCCAGATCGCGGTGGGTGGCGGCGATGACGCGCACGTCCACCTTGATGGTATCCTTGCCACCCAGGCGCTGGAATTCCTGATCTTGCAGGACTTGTAACAGTTTGGCCTGGAGCTTAAAATCCATGTCCCCGATTTCATCGAGGAGGATGGTACCGCCGTCAGCAAGGGCGAACATGCCCAATTTTTTCTCGAAGGCGCCTGTAAACGCGCCCCGTTCATAGCCGAACAATTCGCTCTCCACCAGTTCGGAGGGCAAGGCCACGCAATTGAGCTTCAGAAATGATTTCTTGACACGTGGGGACCGGGCATGGAGTTCGCGGGCAAGGACTTCCTTACCGGTGCCGGTCTCCCCTTGAATCAGAACTGGGGCTTCCGACCAGCCGATCTGCCCGATCATGCCCTGCAATTCCCGCATCTGCGGTGAAGTGCCGAAGAGGATCTGTTTGCTGGCCGGCCCGGCCGCTGGCTCGCAGGGCTCGGGATTGAGCGGCGTAGACGCGTCGAAGATGGCTTTGAGGGCTTTCCGGAGGTCCTCGGGTTTGATGGGCTTGGGGATGAAGTCGTTCGCGCCCATCTTCATGGCTTCCAGGACGTTCAGCGCTGAGACCGCGCCGGAAATCATGATGACCGGTATGTCGCGATTGAAATGGCGGATTTCTTTGAGGGCCTCTATGCCGGTTCTGCGCGGCATGATCACATCCAGCACCACGGCGGAGATCGGGACCTGGTTGGCGCGCAGACACGCCAGGACTTCATCTCCGTCCTGGGCGACCTCAATGGAGTATCCCTGGCAACGCAGGGCCGTCTCGAGGTAACTGCGCACCTCGAGGTCGTCCTCAGCCAACAGAATCGTGCGACCGTTCTTGGCAACAGGCATCTAGGACCAGCCCTCCTTAACTCCGGCGAGAGCTGCTCTCGCGCGGCTGTCCGCTTCGGGGAGGGCGCTGGTAATTCTTGACAAGACCGGCGAGTGAACCGGGATGACGAATGAGAAGACGGCGCCGGCGGCGTTACTTTCAGCCCAGACCTGCCCCCCGTGCTGCTGTAGAATCATGCGGCAGATCGCGAGTCCGAGGCCACCGCCTGAGCGGTCCTGACCGCCCGAATAGGAGGAGTACTCTTCAAAAATCTTCCCGATGTGAACTTGGGGAATCCCGGGGCCGGAGTCACGGATATCCACGCGGAAAGAGTTAGGAGTTCTGATCTGCTGTCCGCGGCGGTCCCCGGCCAAATCGAGCGAATGACTTTGATAACCTCGACGGTCCCAAAAATAAGGGTAGCCCCTGATCTCGATGGCCCCGTTTCGCGGGGTGAACTTGCGGGCGTTATCCAGCAGATTGACCAGCGTCTGCTCGATCTGGGACTTATCGAAGAACAAGCCATCGGGGGACGGCTCGATTTCGACGCTGAGGGAAATGCGCTTGTCTTCCAGAACGAGTGCCACTTCATGCAGGGCCTGATCGACGCACTCTCTCATGTCGGCTTTCTTCAAGTTCAATTCGTGGTCGACTCTCTGACGGATGCTGAGCTGGAACATGGCATTGGTGATGCGAGAGAGCCGTTTCGCACTTTGCTGCATCCGTCCCAGAACATCCCTCTGGTCCGCTGTCAACGAGCCAAGCTCCTCGTCGAGCAGAAGGCTGCAGTAACCGCTTATAGCGGTGAGCGGGGCCCGAAAGTCATGGATCGACCGCGCCAGGAAGTTGGTTCTTTCGTGGTCATATTCCTGCAACTTGAGATTCGCCTGTATCAGGAATTGCAGCATTTCATCGCGTTCGATGCGCAGACTCTGCTCGCTCTCCGCCGGCGCAGTAGTGTTGTGGGTCGATCGACGTTCGGCCTCGCCGAGAAAGGCGCGGAGCGTCGCCGGCGTGACAGGTTTCAAGAGGATATTGAATTCTGATCTTCCAAGCAAAGCCTGTAGCATCGGCAGATGCTGTCGATGGAGAAGAAACAAATGGCGGTGCAAGCCAGTGACGTCGAGGTCTCGCGGGACGGTAGTTTCCCCGGGGACGAAATCCCAGAGACAAAGCTCTTCCTGTCCGAGCGACTGACCGGGAATGCCGATCTCGACGTTCGAGCCAGCTCCGAACACATCGCTCAGAACCTCCCGACAAAAGGCCGCCAGGTTTTCGTCGTTTGAGAAAAGCAGGATATTCATTGCGCTTAGCTTTCCGATTTGCGCCCGGGAATGGTCATCGCCTGAGTTGCAGGGCTACCTTGAGGCACAAGCCGCACGGTAACCGCACCCGCCGGCGTAGACCTATACGAGTGCCTTCTCAAGCTCATGTTCGAGCAGGAGAGCTACTTTTTCTTCCAGCGCGCTCAGGCGCTCGTCCAATTCCTGGACTTTCGCGGCAGGGTCGTTGGCGCTAGGGATTGGATGGCCAATGACGCGCTGCAGTGCGAGACGGGCGAAGTCTGAGACATTGCGCGCCCCATAAGTCGGGTAGAGCCTGTGTAGCGTTTGGTATTCCTCCGCTGACAGGCGCAGGCTGATCATCTTACACTTGCGATTCGGTTCCGACATTTTAGCCTCGGTTCAAGCCACGGTAGCGACGCGCCTGAAATCCTCGGTCAAAGTCGCTGCCCGAGGCCCCATTCCGGCGGTCACCGGTCGCGCCCAGTCCCTGTCGATCTCCACTGCCACAGATCGTTGAAGCAGGGTGACGGAGACCACAAGGCGGTAAACCTTATCCACATTGGCGATGATACCTTCGAGACCGGCGAGGGGACCGGCCTCAATGTAAATCCTGGAGCCGACACCGAGAAAGGGCCAAGGCTGCGCAGCCAACCCGGAGCGGAGGACCTTCCTGACGGACTCGATTTCTTCTTCGGCAACCGCCAGAGGCACCCTTCCGGCGCTCACAATGCCTCTTACTCCAGGCGTCGTCAAAACCGGAACCATGCGATCCTGCAAATCGAACCGGCAGAATAAATAACCCGGGAACAGAGGCCGATCAAGCTGCTTGACTCGGTCGGACCAGCGGCGCCGCGATTGATACAGAGGTAAGAATTCTTCGTATCCCTTACTTTGCAGTATGGCGGACGCAACCCCAGCCAGCCTCGATTGAACTTGAAGAGCGTACCATTGGAGCGTCGCTGAACTCATTTCTTGCCTCCGAACAAGCTGCCGCCATTAAAGTCCCAAATGCGGGGACCACGCCTTAAGGTGGAAAACTGTGAATCGTCTACTTCCGTATGTCGCTGTGACATACAGCGGTGGACTACGTGATATTAAGAGTGGCAGAACGTGAAGTCAATAACAAAAGATATCAGAAAAAAGTACTATCAGCGCTTCCAAACCCCGCTTAACCCTTGTATTACACCGCGATACATCGGCATTTGTAATACATTCCCGATTTTTAGCTCAGTACCTGTTGTAGGTGTAGTCCTACAAAAACTAGGACCTTCGCCTTCGACTCCCTGAGGCTTACCTACTATCTGGCCTAAGGCTAGCAGAGTGCAGGAGATACAAGCCGTCCGGCAGGGTAAGATTGTTCACAGAAACCCGAGGAATTCGGCGGGTTCTACGAAGTGGCGGAAATCCCAACAATTTGGAACTGCTGAGGATCGTGAAGCCAGCGCCCCGTCTTTTCTTGGCCGCTGGCCAGCAAATGAGGCGCCTGCACCTCGATGATCCGGAGATCGCCCGCCTAACAGAGCTTGTGGTCGATCACATGCCGCACTAAATCGGCAGTCGAACGGAGCTGTAGTTTATTGAGGACGCGCCGCTTATATGTGCTGATGGTGCGGACGTTCAGGTCCAGGTCGGTGGCAATGTCAGTGGCCCGCTTTCCGTTTCCGAGCGCGAGCATCACGCGATATTCACGAGGCGAAAGGCTGTTTAACTTGCGAAGTAGTTCCGCATTCTCCCGGGGTTGGGACTCAAACGAGGTGTCACCCGAGAGCACATTGCGGATCGCCCGTACGAGGTCGGCCCGCGCAGCGTCTTTGCCGGCGTAGCCCTTGGCTCCGGCTTTCTTCGCCCGGACCCCGTACAGCAATTCGGCCTGCGTGCTCATCACCAATACCGGGATAGCGGGGTAATGCCTGCGGATGTCGCCAAGCAGGCGAAATCCATCTTCGGTCGAATGGCTGACATCCAGGACCACGAGATCCCAGGGCCGCATGGCGACTTTCGCGCGTGCTTCCTTGTCGTTTCTTGCCTCGTCCAAAACAACTCGAGGATATTCGCGGCTGAGAAGGTATTTCAGGCCCTCACGCGTGAGGAGATTCTCGTCAATTAGGAGAGCAGAACGCATTTGGCTGGCTGCGAATATTTGGGGACTCCGACCGCCGCACCCTTTGGACGGCCGGCTACCAGGGTTTATTGCCACGGCGCCGGGTCTCTGTCGCGCACCTAAAGTGAATTATAAATAAATATCTTAAGCGACGCTTTCAGATCCGCATACCGCTGGCGAGTAAGGTTTTCTTCAGACGATTTTGCCGGAGACTCAGGAGAGCTGATGCTGAATCACATGGCGGACGAGGTCGGGAAGCGACTCGATCTTTAGTTTGTCGAGAATACGTCGCTTATAGGTGCTGACAGTTTTGATGCTCAGCTCGAGTTCGGCTGCGATATCAACGGCCCGCCGGCCCTTCGCCAGGGCGAGCATGACGCGGTATTCGCGCCGCGAAAGGCTATTCGAAGGCTGTCGGGCCGCTGCTCCCCGTTGCGGCCGCAATCCCTCGAAATGCGCTTTGCCGCTCATGACGTTTCGAATGGTCCGCAAGAGATCGGCGCGGCTGACATTCTTGCCGGTGTAACCGTCAGCGGCCATCCGCTGGGCGCGGACAGCGTAACGAGGCTCAGTGTGCGAGCTCATCACCAGGACCCGAATCGAAGGATAGCGTCTACGGATCTCCGTTAACAAGTCAAATCCATCCTGTCCGGAGATGTTGATATCAAGGACTGCCAGATCCCAGGACATTTTCCCCGCTTGGGCCAACGCCCCATCGGCGTCTCTGGCCTCGCCAACCACCAAGCCGCGATAGTCATGCTCGAGTAGGTGCTTCAAGCCCAGGCGCGCCAGCAAGCTACCGTCAATGATCAACACGGAGCGCATAGAAAACGGTGTTCGGGCCACCTACACTATTTCGCGAGGCGTAGATTCAGCTCCTCTGGCAGTGAGGTTGTCAGACGAGCGAACCGCTTTATTTTAGTCGTTGGGCCGCGCAGTGTCCATCCCGATGTCCCCTTGATTTCAGTGGAGCGCCGTCGGCAGCTACACCATCACGGCGGCGACTAACGGAGGCACCACCGTGACCGGGATCAGCTTCGCGGTCGCCGATGAAATCGATGGTCAGATTGTTGAACGTCGCCACGCCGGCTCTGACCGTTACGACTGGCGTCGGATGTCCTGCCGTTGAGAGTCAACGAAATAGCGGCGGTGTAGCCCCCGAACACTTGCGAAGTCTGCGGATCGATCACGTTCACGGTGAACGATGTGAGCTTGGTGCCTACCCTGCTGCCGGCGGAGTCGGCTGATGGTAAGAGTCGCCGTGAATGCCTTGAAATTGATGGGCAACGACGAACTGGTAGAAGCGGCCGTCTTGAGATCAGGCTGTACGACGCGTAAAAGCTGTGCGAGCCAAGCGTGAGAGCGATGCCCGTGCTCGCCGGTCCGATTCGTTTCTGGCGTGGAGCCCCGTAGACACTTCACCTGCCCTCATCCACCGAGTTCCCTACTGGGACTCTCTCATTCTTGCCGCCGCGGACCTTGCCGGCTGCAATGTCCTTGTCTGAGGATTTCTTAACCGGCAGGTACTTCGACGAAATCCAGGTCATCAACCCCTTTACCACCGGTCCTGGCGCATAGGCGGGCGTGATTAGTGTATTCCACACCGCAAACCCACCACTCGAAATCTCCTCGCCGGTTAGGTTCTAGCACCGCCCAGCTTGAATTGAGGGGGAAATATTTCTCGGACGTGCTAACGGCCGGTTCCGGCCTGACGTACAACGACAATTCTCGTCTGACTGGCATACTCCGGCCATCGCCTGCACCAGTACAAGGCCGGTTGCCGGTCTGATGAGGCTTCCGGCAGGCGAAAACTTTCGAACTTCGTAAAAGAAGATCTTCGCGAACAGCTCGCACAGTGCCGCCGGTCCGCCAAATGGCACCGTCAGCAAACGTCATTCCCTACCGCGAGGTCTCGGAAAGCGGTGCGATTCGCGTGTGCATTTCTCAGGGCTCGCGTTCGGCTGCGCAGGGCGGGTAAATGCGCGATCTGTCATACGATCCTGAACCCAGGTGGTGGGCGCAGAGCTTCTCCATGCCAGGGGCGTTGGAACGGCTCGCAGCGGGCACAAAGAGGCTTTCCGCATGTCGTTGAGAGACGCGTCTCCGCCGTCTCGCTGCCGGCCCGTCGAGAGGGTCGCGAAACGGCAGTCCGGCCTCCCGTCCGTGACCGTATATGTGAGGGCCGCGCGTTGCGATCGGCGGCATGCCACTGAGGACCGCTGCGATTGCGTCACTGCCCAGAATTTCTTGAAAGCCGGAGTTCGCTCTTTCCCACCAACGATCCTCTACCCCGCCATGCACGTCAGGCCGAAAGCCGCATTCATCACGAGTTGAATATCCACCAGATTCACGACGCGATCGCCGTTGAGGTCATTGCTTGCCGCAGACCCGCCGAGGGCCTGATTGATTATGAGCTGGACGTCCGACACCGTATCGGCGCCATCGATATCGACGTCGCATTTATCGGCATTGACGAGCAGGAACGTGGCAGTTAGGGAATTCACGCTCGCGGTGACGTTGTAGCTGCCGGGCACGAAGTTGGCCATCGCATTCACTGTCGCGATCCCCGATGCATTGGTGACACCCGGAGTGGCGAGAACGGCGCTGGCGCCCAACTGAGGCGCTGTGAATGCCACACTCACGCCGGCCATCGGATTGTTGCCGGCGTCGGTGACCTTCACCGAGAGCCCCGCCGGGAATGGCGCGCCGACGGGTGTGATTTGCGGTGTGCCCGCCGTCGCGACGAGCGTTGCGGGGACTCCCGCCTGCGTGACGATGCCGGTCTGCGACCCGGTGATGCTTTCGCTTTCGGCATCCGTGGCGGTGATCGATGCGGACAGTCCCGCGGTCTTCAAGGTCGCCGAAAAGGTGTGCGTGCCGGCGTCGCCGCTGACGAAAGTGTAGCTTGCGGGCAACGCCGCGTCGCTATCGGAACTGCTGAACTTCACCGTGCCGGTGTAGGAGGTGGACGTCGAGCCTTGCGAATCGAGCGCCGTCACAGTGAAGGTGCTGGCCGTACCCGCGGTCGCGGGATTCGAAAAACCCGTGACGCTGAAATGGCTGGCCGGGCCGGCGGCGACCGTGAAACTGTTCCCGGTCACGGTGGTGCCTCCGGTCGTCGCCGCTGTGATGGTATAGCTGCCGATGGAATCGATGGTCAGATTGTTGAACGTCGCCACGCCGGCTATGGCCGTTACGACCGTGGTCGAGCCGGCGTCGAATGTCCCGCCGTTGAGGGTCAACGAAATGGCGGCGGTGTAGCCCGCGAACACTTGCGAACTCTGCGGATCGATCACCTTCACGGTGAACGACGTCAGCTTGGTGCCCACCCTGCTGCCGGTCGGCGTCGCGCTAATGGTAAGGGTCGGCGTGAATGCCGTGAAATTGATGGGCAACGACGAACTGGTAGAGGCGGCCGTCTTGAGGTCGCCGCTGTACGCCGCGTAAAAGCTGTGCGAGCCCAGCGTGAGAGCGATTCCCGTGCTCGCTTGCCCGCTGCCGTTGACCGTCCCGGCGGGGTAAGATGTCGAGCCATCTATAAAGGTGACGGTGCCGCCCGGCGCGGCCCAGGAAGGTGAGTCCACGGTGGTGGAAGTGAACGTGAGGGTCTGCCCCAACACCTCGCGGCCACTCGTGGGACTAGTCAACGTGGTCGTGGTCGGCGCTTTGCTCCCGGCGAAGAAGTTCAGTTGCTGGCTGAGGCCCGTACTCAGCAGGTCGGTAGTGCCATCGCCGGTCAGATCGCCGGCTGCGATGAAGGCGACCGGCCCGCTGGCCACCGTAGCGGGAAGGCTTACCGGCGCGGCGAATCCTCCCGTTCCGTTGCCGAGCAGAATCAGGTCGGCGTTACCCGGGACGTTCACGGCGGCCAGATCGAGATTGCCATCGCCGTCGAAATCGGCCGCAGTAAGACCCTGTATCTGGCCGCTCACTGCGATGCTGCTGGCGGCGAATCCACCCATCCCGTTGCCGAGCAACAGCGTGATCGAGTGGACTGCGTCGGCCTGCGCGCCAACCGCGAGATCGGCGATGCCATCGCTGTTGAAGTCGCCCACTGCGAGCGAAGTGGAAGTATTGCCCGTGAGGTAGGGACTGCCGGACGCCTCCGTGAAAGTACCGTCGCCATTGCCGAGGAGGATGGTGAGCGCGCCTTGCGTCGTGTTGGACGGCGACGCCTGCTGGTGGACGATGGCCAGGTCGATCTTGCCATCGCCGTTGAAATCGCCCATCGCCATGGCGGCGCCCTTGGTACCTGAAAGATCGCGGGGGATGCCGGAGAGCGGAGTGAAGGTGTCGGCGCCGCTGCCCAGCAGGATCAGCAACGTGCTGGTGTTGTCGCTGCCCACCACCTTCGCCGAATTGAGTACGGCGATATCCATTTTGCCGTCGTTGTTGAAGTCGCCTGCGAGCAGAGCGGTGGGCAGAAATCCGCCCTGTCCGGCGAGAAACGCCTGTCCGGCCAGTCCGGCGGAGCCCATGCCTAGTAGCGTATAGACCTGCGTCGTGTTATTCAGAAAGGCCGGAGCCGCAGTGGCGATATCGAGGTTGCCGTCGCCGTTTAAATCGGCGACCGCCAGGCCTGCCATATTGCGCGCGATCCCCACATTGCCATGGTTGGTGAAGCTTCCGCTGCCGTTGTTCTTCATCCAATAGACCGCGGTGCCCGCCAACGCCACCAGGTCTGGGATGCCGTCCTTGTTGATATCGGCGATGGCGAAATTGGCAGTGGCGCCACCCAGGGTCACGACATTCCCGGCGACAAGCGTGCCGTCGGGTGTGACCACGGTCAGGCTCACCAAAATGGTGGTTCCGAAGTATCCCGGCGCGGAGAGCGTCAGGGCGCCGCTGTAAGCGCCGGTAGTCACTTGGGCCGGATCCACCTGAATGGCCAAACTAGTGGGCGGAGAGGCGCCGTTGACCACCGCGGAAAGCCACGGGCTGTTGCTGATCACGCTGAATCCAGCCGCCGTCCCGGAGGTAAAGGAAAGCGCAGCGGTCTGGCTGGCCGGAGCCGCGCCACCGGTGACCGAATGAAAGGAGAGCAGCGTGGGCGCGGCGATGCTCGGCAGGTCGTTCAGGAAGATGTAGACCCGGCCGTTAGCTTTATCGGTCGCCACCAGGTCGATCTTGCCATCGCCGTCGAGATCTCTAGCCAGGACCGTGCCCCCGGTACCCGAAACTCCCAGCGGCAGCACCAACGCCGCCGGTGTGGCAAACGTGCCCGTGCCATCGCCCAGAAGGACGTACACGTTGCTGTCGGCGCCCGATGTCACTGCCAGATCGGGAAAGCCATCGCCGTTCAAGTCCGCCACAGCCACTCCATTGCCGCTGCTGCCGCCAAACGCTATGCCGGTGCCTTGCAGCGCGAAAGCGCCGGTGCCATTGCCCAACATCACATAGACGTTGCCGTCGTTACAGGTGACGATGGCATCCAGGTTGCCGTCATGATTCACGTCGGCCAGCGCGACGAATTTCGATTGCGTCCCCACGGGCAGCGCCGACCACCAGGTGGCGGTGAGCGCGCTCTGTCCGTTGCCTGCCATGGTGACGATGTCGTTCTTATTGGTGGCCACCACTATATCCACGGTGCCGTTGTTATTGACGTCGCCGATGGCCATGAAGCCGCCGGAGGCAGTTCCGGGATAGGCGCCCGGCAGGTCCGGAGCGATCGCGTATCCAAAGCTGCCAAATGAAGAGAAGCCCGTAAATGCTCCATTGGCACTCGTGGTCTGGACCCGGCTCATTCCGGAAGACCCGTCGCTCCATACCACGTCGGCAAAGGTATCGCTATTGAGATCCGGCGCCACCACGAATTTCGGCGCCGCACTCACCGCCGGGCTCAGCTGCGTCTGCGTGAAGGCGCCCGTGCCATCGTTCGCGAAGAAGGTGATATTAGCGCCGGCGTTGGGATTGCCGATGACGAGATCGACCTTGCCATCGCCGTTCAGATCGGCCGCCACGATCGACGTAATGCCGCCTGTGACGGTAAGGGTGCTGGAGTTGTAGCCGCCGCCGGCTTTGGCCAGGAGCACCGTAATGTTGCTGCTGCCCTGATTGGCGACCGCAATATCCGGGCGGCCGTCGCCATTGAAATCTCCGATCGCCAGGTATACGGGCGAGGCGCCAACGGCGAGGGAACTGGGGCTGAACGAGGGATTCGCGGCGCGCGCCGGCCCTTGAATGGCAGCGATAGCGAGTGCACACACACCGCAGCGAATGCGTAAGATCGAGGTTGTCATAGTGATGGTCGAAAGATTTCTTTAGTCAGGCTCGCGAGCGCCGGCCGAACCAGCCCAGTCCGAGAAGGCCGGTGGCTGCCAGGAGAAGGCTGCCCGGCTCCGGAACAGGTGAAGGGTCGCCGGTGACCGGGACGCCGTTGATCTGGACATCGTCGATTCCGAACAATAGTTGTCCTTGGGTATCGACTTCCGCGAAGCGGAGCTGGTATGTCGCTCCGGGCGTCAAACTGGCGGTGATGTCCATGGAGAACGACGTGTAGGCCGTCGCTCCCGTGCCGTTCGGGTCGCCTGGATTGGTTTGCAGGACGTTGAGAACCACGGCAGAATCGAGATCGAAGGCCCCGGCGCCCGCCGTCAGGATGTCCACACGCGCCTGCTGGTTGCCGCCCGCGGTAAAGTCCAGTGAATCCGGAGCGATGAAGTCGGAATTCGGATTCAGGATGAAGTAGTCGAACGAAAGGGTCAGTGCGACCGCACCCAAGGGCGCGGTGAAACTCTGCAACAGCGCTTCCGAGCTCGGGCCGGGGCCATCGGTCATGGCAGCGAACTGGAGCTCGGGCGGCGCCGGGACGGTGAATACGTTGACGGGTGAATTGGTTCCGCTTTGCGCCCACCAGTTGTTCTGTCCGCCCGATTGCACGGCCACCGTCCAGCCCGTGAACGAATTGGCGCCGTCATTGAGTTCGAATCCGCCGTTGGTAATGGTGCCCGCACGCGCCGCAAGCACGGTCAGGCAACAGAACGCGAGGCGTCCCGCGAGATGATTGAGATTCGCCATAAATCCGCCGTTACTTCTGGTACACACTCAAGGTAGGTACGCCGTTGGTGGTGTTCCCATAGATGCGGTTGTTGACGAAGGAGATGACCGGCCCGAGAGCGGCGATGCCTGTGGTGTTGCCGGTAATAGTGGTATTGCTCAGTAGCACCGTGGCGGAGATCGTGCTGGCTACAGCACCGATGGTGTTGTATGCGATGAGTGTGTTATCCACCGTTACCGTACCGACAGCCGCAAACGCAGCTGCGCCCAGGTTGTGCAGGAGCGATGAATTCCGGATCACAGCGGTACCGCCGGAATAGACGGCGCCAAAACCCTGCGTTCCTGAGATCACAACATGATCGACGGTGGCCACCGCGCCGCTGGATACGTCCACGCCCTGCCCACCGCAATCCCGAATCAAACTATCGTTGATATCGGCCGTACCGCTGGCGACGACCACGCCGGACTTGTCGGTCCCCGTCACGGTCACGTTCTCCATGTGGAGAACACCGCCTGCGGCGACAATGCCGTACCAGATTCCTGGGGCGCCCCCATTGATCGATAAGTTCCGCAGCGTTACATGCTGCCCATTTACACAGATTGCGGAGAGATCGTAGATCACGCCGCAGTAACCCGACACATAGGCGTTGATGGTCGCGATATTGTGGCCTCCGTCAATGATCACGGAGCGATCGACGACCACCGGACCATAGTCGGCGGAATCGACGGCGTCAATTTCTCCGCCGGCATTTGTGACAGCGACTGCGTGGGCAAAAGTCCTGCACGGCGCGGATCGGCCGCAGCCGTTGGAATCTGAGCCGCTGCTGGCTACCCAGCTTCGGTCGTTTTGAGCCGAGGCCACGGAAAGACCGGCGAATAGCAGGGTCAAGATGATGCATGTACGTTTCATAATTCTCTCCTCCGGACCGAATAAATCTTGGTCCGACCTATAAAGGCGAAATCTCCGGGGCGGTTTGGGGTGCGGCAGGAAAATTCGCGAGGCGAGGTACGTTACCATTACCCATACACCTTGGAATGCGAACCCATTACGGCGCTGCTCCAACAGATCGCCGATGGCGACCAGGAGGCGCTGAATCGCCTTATTCCTTTGGTCTATGGCGAGTTGAAGCGGGTTGCCGGAGGATTTCTGCGCGGCGAGCGGCCGGCCCACACGCTGCAACCCACCGCGCTGGTACACGAAGCGTACGCCAAACTCCTGCATCAGGACCAACGATCGTACAAGAACCGTGCGCATTTCCTGGCCGTGGCGTCCTCGCTAATGCGGCAGATTCTGATTGACCACGCCCGCGCGCACCGCGCCTCCAAGCGTGGGTCGGGGCAGGTGAAGGTGTCCCTCGATCAGGCATGCGCCTCGGCGGTCGACCGTCCCGCGGTCATGATCGCCCTGTCGGATGCGCTCGACGCTTTGGAGCGGCAGGATCGCGCGAAGGCCCGCCTGGTGGAAATGCGCTACTTCGGTGGGCTCACCCTGCAGGAGTCGGCGGAGGTGTCCGGCACCAGCGTGGAAAGCGTGCGGCACAGCCTTCGAGTAGCGCAGGCGTTCCTGCATCGGGAACTGGCCCGGCAAGAAGATGCAAAATAAATCGCCGCGGAAACCACATTCGGGCGCCTGTTTTTCGCTATCGGGAGTGAGAGTGGTGTGAGTGAGATGCTAATCAGCGACTATGGCGCCGGGCTCTAATCCTCCGCCGAATTCCGATGACGGGCGCGGCGGTGAGCTGTGGTCCAGGACGGAGAGTCTTTTTCTGGCCGCGCTTGAGATTCCCGAGAACGCACGCGCCCGCTTTCTGGATGGTGCGTGCGGGGGTGACGCGCGGCTGCGCGCCGAAGTGGAGTCGTTGCTGGCCTTCGATCACGGCGAGGAAGATTTGCAGGCGAAGTTTCACACCGCCGCCGCATCTATCGTCGACAACGATCTGATTGTCGGCCAACGCGCGGGCGCTTACCAAATCATCGACGAATTAGGCCGCGGCGGAATGGGAACAGTCTATCGCGCGATCCGTGCCGACGACGAGTATCGCAAGCAGGTGGCGATCAAACTGGTCAACCGCGGCATGGATACCGATGCCACGCTGGAACGCTTCCGCCAGGAGCGCCAGATTCTGGCGAACCTCGATCATCCGTACATCGCCCGGCTGCTGGATGGCGGATCGATCGGGGGGCAACCGTTCTTCGTAATGGAACTGGTGGAAGGCAAGCCGATCGACCGCTACTGCCGGGAGCAGGACCTGCCGCCGGAGGCGATCTGCCGCCTGTTTCTGCGCGTGTGCGAAGGCGTGGAGCACGCCCACCACAATCTGATCGTGCATCGCGACCTGAAGCCGGGTAACATTCTGGTGACGGACGCCGGGATTCCCAAGCTGCTGGATTTTGGCGTCGCGAAACTGCTCACTTCCGAATCGCATGCGGCGACCACCCTGACGCATTTCGCACAGCGGCAGATGACGCCCGCCTACGCCAGCCCGGAACAATTCCGCGGTCTTCCGGCCACCGTCTCAACCGATGTTTACGCGCTGGCGGCGATCCTGTACGAACTCCTTACGGGCGTGAGGGCGCATCAGCTTTCGCCGGACCGGCCGGATCATTGGGAGCGCATCATCTGTTCCGACCAGGTGGCGCGGCCCCGAACCGCGAACCGCAAGTTGCCGCGCGATCTGGAGACCATTGTCCTGATGGGCCTCCGCAAAGAGGCGGACCGCCGCTACCCCTCGGTCGAACAATTTGCGGCCGACATCCGGCGCTATCTGGAGAGGCGGCCGGTGGAGGCGCGGACCGACACGGTGCCATATCGGGCCGCCAGATTCATTCGGCGGAACTGGCTGGCGGTGTTGGCCGGCGGGGCAGTCTTCGTAGCGTTGTCGGGCGGCATCGTGGTCAGTGCTCTGGAAGTGCGGCGGGCCAATCGTGCCCAGGGAGCCCTGCGAGCCGAGAGCCAGCGCACCAGGGCGGAGCGAGACCGTGCTGTGCAAGCCGAGCAGGAAGCCGAGCAGGAGCGCAACCGCGCGGTCGCCGAGCGGGAACGCGCCAACACGGAAGCCGGCAGCGCCAAGGCGATCGTCGAATTCCTGCGCGACGATCTGCTGGAGCAAGCCAACCCTGTCCGCCAGTCCGGCACCGACATGACCGTGCGTGCCGCGCTGGACCGTGCGGCCGAACGAATCCAGGGCAAGTTCGCCGACCGTCCGCTGGTGGAGGCGGCGATTCGGACCACTATGGGTGAGTCGTACTTCGCCTTGAGCCGCTTCACGGAGGCGCAGCAGCAGTTTCAACATGCCACCGACCTGTTCCGTACGCATAACGGTCCACGTCATCGAACGACGCTCTCCAGCATGACCAGCGTGGCGGCGGCGTTACGCGCGCAGGGAAAGCTGGCCGAAGCGGAGCGCATCTATACCGCAGTGCTGGAGGTGCAGTTGCCGACGTTGACGGTTCGCGATCCGGAGACCCTCACTACTATGGGGAATCTGGCGGTGGTGTATGCGAACCAACAGAAGTATTCGCAGGCCGAAGCTCTCAATCTCCAGGTTCTGGCAACCCAGCGCAGCCTGATGGGGCCTGAACATTTGGACACGCTGCGGACCATGAATAATCTGGGCGTCAACTACACCAGGCAAGGCAAGTACGATCAGGCGGAGGATATCTACCGTCGGATTCTCGAGGTGCGTCGGAGAACGCAGGGTCCCGAGCACCCCACGACGCTGTTTACCATGACCAACTTGGGGGCCGTCTACGTCGCCAAGAAGAGCAATCCGGATGAAGCGGAGCGATTGTTTCTGGACGCTTTGCAGGGACAGCGGAAGATCTTGGGCTCGGAGAATCGGGACACCATGCTCACGCTGAACAATCTGGGTACACTGTGGCTCTCCGAAGGCCGGGCCGTTGAGGCGGAAAAGGTTCTAGCCGAAAGCCTCGATCTGCGGCTGCGCGTTTTGGGCGACCGGCATCCGGACACTCTGACGAGCATGACAGCCCTCGGCGAAAGCCTGTTTCGGCAGTCGCGCTTTGCGGAGGCGGAAGTGCGTTTGCGGCAAGCGGTCAACGGATTTGAGAAGAGCGGATCCGATACCTGGATCCGCCGGATGGCGCTGGTGTTCCTGGGCGCAAGCCTGTCGGGCCAGAAGCGCTATCAGGAGGCGGAACCGTTGATCTTGGCCGGCCGGGAGGGGCTGGTGGAGAAGCAAGCTACGATATCCGCCTCGAGCCGGTATCTGATCGATCAGTCGGCTGCCTGGATTGCGGATCTCTACCAGGATTGGGGGAAAACGGAATTGGCAGCCGAGTGGCGGCAGCGATCGATCGGTCACTGAGGCCGGGGAGTTGGATGGGGAGCGATGTTTGAGCCAACGGAGTTTCGGTATCGGACGGCCGGTGGACGTCCGAACACGACAGACAGTCGACGGCATCAGCAATCGATTTGATCTGGCATTGTGCAGTGAACCCTCGGCGGCGGCTAGCTTGAACGAGAAATTCCGAGAACGTTAGCCCCTTGCCCACAGCCGGCGAATGCGGTCTCATTCCGCCCGGTCACGCGACATCGCCGGTGGCCGTGCGCTGGCCCATCGGGGCAGCCGACGATGGCGGTGATGGACTGGCGCGGTAAGAGGCGGCAGACTTCAATCGCGCTCGATAATAGCGCGCTTCACACTTCAAGACGGTCCGAATCGGTCGACGGAACGCTTCGCTTTCCCGCCAGCCGATGTCGCTTTCGCCCCCACCCCAGTTCGACCGCCGAGCCGCTTTCGCGTTACAGTATTTACTGCGGCGCCACGTTGCCGACGCTCGAAACGATCATTGTCATATGCTCGCCTCTACTTCCCTCTCCACCAATCGACACCTTCGGACCTGGGTCGACAAGATGGCTCGCCTGACCGAACCCGCGGCCATCCACTGGGTTGACGGGTCGCAGGCCGAAAACGATGCCCTTTGCGAACAACTGGTGGCCGGCGGCACTTTCACCAAGCTCAATCCGGATCTCTGGCCCGGCTGTTTCTACGCCCGCTCCGACGTCAATGACGTGGCGCGCGTGGAGGACCGCACCTTTATCTGCACGCTCTCCAAGGACGCTGCCGGTCCCACCAACAACTGGGTCAATCCCGTCGAAATGCGGCACAAGCTCAAATCGCTCTTCAGCGGTTCGATGCGCGGCCGCACCATGTACGTGCTGCCCTTCAGCATGGGACCGGTCGGCTCGCCCATGTCGCAGATCGGCGTAGAACTGACCGACTCCGCCTACGTCGTCGTCAACATGCGGATCATGGCGCGGATCGGGTTGCCGGTGTTCCAGGAAATCGATAAGGACATCAAGCGCGTGGTCCCCTGCATGCATTCCGTGGGCGTTCCGTTGGCGCCCGGAGACCACGACGTTCCGTGGCCCTGCAATAAGGAAAAGTACATCGTCCATTTCCCGGAAACGCGCGAGATCTGGTCGTATGGTTCGGGCTATGGCGGCAATGCGCTGCTCGGCAAGAAGTGTTTCGCGCTACGCATCGCGTCCAACATCGCGCGCGATGAGGGATGGCTGGCCGAGCACATGCTGATCCTCGGCGTGGAAGACCCCCACGGCGAAAAGACGTATGTCGCTGCGGCGTTCCCCAGTGCCTGCGGCAAGACCAATTTCTCCATGCTGGTGCCGCCCGAAGGCTTCCCTGGCTGGAAAGTCTGGACCGTCGGCGACGACATCGCCTGGATCAAACCAGATCGGAACGGCCGGCTGCGCGCCATGAATCCGGAAGCCGGTTTCTTCGGTGTGGCGCCGGGAACGTCCACCAAAACGAACCCGAATGCCATGGCGACGCTCGCGTGCAACACCATCTTCACCAACGTGGCGCTAACCCCGGAAGGCGGCGTCTGGTGGGAGGGTATGACTGAGACGCCGCCGGCCGAATGCCTCGACTGGAAAGGCCAGAGGTGGACTCCCGCTATTGGCCGGGAAACCGGCGCCAAGGCCGCTCACCCGAACTCACGCTTCACCGCGCCCGCCTCGCAATGTCCCACTATCGACGCCGATTGGGAGTCGCCCGAAGGCGTACCGCTGAGCGCCATCGTATTCGGCGGACGGCGCGCCACCACCATGCCGCTGGTCTACCAGGCCTTCAACTGGAGCGCGGGCGTCTACACCGGAGCCACCATGGGATCGGAAACCACCGCGGCGGCGGCCGGCGCAGTCGGCAAGGTGCGCCGCGACCCCATGGCGATGCTGCCTTTCTGCGGATATCACATGGGCGATTATTTCCGTCATTGGCTGAAAGTGCAGCGGCTGCTCTCGGAGACGCCGCCGGTGTTCCACGTCAACTGGTTCCGGAAAGACGCCGCCGGTAATTTCATATGGCCGGGATTCCGCGAGAATATGCGCGTACTCAAGTGGATTGTGGAGCGCGCACGCGGCCGCGCCGTCGCCACCGAATCGCGCATCGGGTGGATGCCGCACTATCAGGATATCGAGTGGGCCGGCCTGGATTTCCCGCGCGAGAAATTTCAGGAACTACAGGCTTTCGATCACGCCGCATGGCGCGCCGAGGTCATCGGCCACGAAGAGCTCTTTATCGATCTGCACGATCATCTGCCGCCGGAAATTATTTACGAGCGGGAGCTTCTGATCTGCCGCCTGTGAGCGGCACGTGATGCCCGCGGGACGCAGCGCTCCAGAGGGCTTCATTATGGCCATCTCCTGGCCGAATAGCTCAGGGAGCATCCGGCCAGGCGGCTAATCCCACTGAACCTGGGCTCCATCGCGGCGGACCTCCCGCAGGAGGCTGCCTACCTCATCCAGCCGATCTTTGACTTCGTCATCGAGCGACTTGTCGGCCTTCGCCTGTTTGTACATCGGATCCACGAGCTTCAGACCCTCCTCAGCGGCGCTACGCAGTTTGGCGCTCAACTTGGTCCGTTCCTGTAGAGCGTCGTCCAGCTTCTTCATTACCGGCGCAATCTGCGTCTCGAAGGTATGGAGCGCGGCGGCGGACTTCTTGGCGTCGGCAGACGCCCCGGTCCCGGATTTACCCTTGACCGCCGCTTCCAGCGGAGCCTTCAGTCTCGACCAAGCCGAACTTAACGTTGACATAGACTCATTCTCCCCATCTGAAAACTGTCGCGCCTCAGTTGGCGCTGGCCTTCTCCACCGAATCGATGACGATTACGTCCACCGGACCCTTACCCGGTGTGAGTTTCAACCCCAGTTGCTCCTGGATAGCGGTAAAGACCGATGGGCCGGGGACGTCGCCGGCTGGCGGGCGGTCGCCGAGGAGGGTACGCTCCATGTCGGGGTCCGGAGCCCACGTCATCGAAATGTTGTAGTTGCCTTTCAGGCCGGTCTGATCCACTACGGTGGTGCTCAGCAGCGCGGAGAGGCGGTCGCAGAGCTGGCTGATGCGGCCGCGCTGGCCGTTGATGCGGCCCACTCCCATATTGACCACGCCGCATGGCGTGCCATTCTTCAATGCGGCTTGCTGGGTAGTTTCCGCGGCGCACTCGCCGTTGGGGATCTCCACCAGGCCGGCACCCGGCGAACCCGGCTTGAGCACGGTGAGCTCGTAGATCTTCATCTCGCGCGTCTCGTGATGCACCTTCAATTTGAAGCGATCCGCCAGCAGCGTGCGCAGCATCAGGCGCAGTTGCGGTAACCCGGCCGGGCCGGGGGCGCGCGCTTCCATGTTGTAGCGCTCCGATTCGAGCCACGGCACCTTACCGAAAATCTGGAAGTCGGTGACGCTGTACGCCACGGCGATCAGACGCTCCAGGTTGATGTTGGTGGCGTTCAGCTTTCCTCCCGGGAGGGGGACGATGCTATACCCCCGTGTGCCGGAAGTGTTTGGCTTGAGCGACGCCACCTCGAACTCGGGCGGCGCCTGCGCAAAAAGCGGAGCGATCAGCAGCAGCGGAAGAACGGTGGCGCGATGCATGCAGACAGCATATCGAAAACCGCGTCAGGACGTGCGCGCGATCAAGGCCTCGCGCACGTCAGCCTGGGTCGCCAGGTCGATGCACGTCCAGGCCATGGCGAGAGCTCCATCGGCCATCGCTTTATCGGCATCGGGGGTGGCGCAGTGGTGCGCGAATTCAGGCTGATGATTCACGGCGGGGAGCGAGTTGATCCCGATCAAAGGATGAATCGACGGCATCACCAGCGAAACGTTGCCCATGTCAGTGGACGCCGTGGGCCGGCTTTCCCAGTCCCCCAGATTCGCAAACGCACGGCCCAGCTCTTCCGAATTCCGGAGGAACAGCGCCGCCATGGCATCGTGGTGGCGCATCTCGGCGTAAGGGCTGTCGCCGCCGATGATCTCGACCTTGGCGCCGGTCGCGAGGCCGCCGGCTTCGAAACACCGGTACACCTTAGGCCGCAATTCCTCAAGCTGCTGGATCGTCTCCGCGCGCACCATATACTTCGCCGAAGTATGTGCCGGCACGATATTGGGAGCTAAGCCGCCGTTGGTGACGATGCCGTGGATGCGGTCGGTGGGACGAATGTGCTGGCGTAACAGTCCGATGGCGGTCTGCGCAATGGTTAGCGCGTCAGCCGCGTTCACGCCGAGTTCAGGAAAGGCCGAGGCATGCGACTCCTTGCCGGTGCAGCGCACTTCGAACATGGAGGCGGCAATGATCTTGGCGCGCAGCAGGTTGAATGGCGCCGGGTGGACCATCATGGCAGCGTGCATGCCGGCGAATGCGCCGCGCTCCAGCAGCAGAATCTTGCCGCTGGCGTTGCCCGTCTCCTCCGCCGGCGTGCCGATCACGGTGACGGTGAGGCCCACCTCGTCGGCTGCCTGGGCGGCGGCCAGCGCCGCGCCCACCGCGGAGGCCGCGATGATGTTGTGGCCGCACGCGTGGCCGATACCCGGCAGGCAATCGTACTCGGCGCAGATGGCGACGTGCAGCGGGCCGGAGCCGGCGGTCGCGCGAAATGCCGTGGGAAGATCGCAAATTCCTTTCTCCACTCGGAAGCCGGCGTCGGCCAGCGAACCGCAAATCCAGGTGGAGGCCTTCTCCTCTTCAAACCCCAGTTCGGGGTGAGCGTGAATGCGGTGGCTCAGTTCCACCAGGCCTTCACGTGCGGATTGGAAGCGTTCTTTCGCGCCGGATTTTGCATCCATGCTGTCTGGAGCATATCACGCGTTAGTCGTTGCGCAGCGCCACCAGCGGACTGACCCGCATAGCGCGCCAGGCGGGAATCAGGGAGGCGGCGAAGCCGGTAGCCAGCAGCGCCAGCGCTACCGCGCCAAGCGTCAGCGGGTCGGCCGCCTGGATTTCGAAGAGCTGCGTGGCCAGCAAACGCCCGGTGAACAGCGCAATCGCAATACCTGCCACCAGCCCCGCCGCCAGCAGCACACCGGCATAGCCAAGCACGATGCGCAGCACACTCGCGCGTCCCGCCCCCAGCGCCATGCGGATGCCGATCTCCTGCGTGGCCTGGGTGACCGAATAAGAAATCACGCCGTAGATTCCCACCATCGCCAGCAACAGCGCGAGCCCGGCGAAGATGGCCATCAGCAGCATGGCGAAGCGGCGCTCCGAGAGCGAACTGGACACCAGATTGTCCACCGTCCCTACGGCATCCAGCGGAAGTTCCGGGTCGAGCCCGCCAATGACGGTGCGCACGCTGGCGATCAGACTCTCCGGTTCACCGGCGGTGCGCACGCCGAAATACATGGACCCGAACGGATTCTGGGCAGCCGGCTCATAGATCGCGGGCCGCCCTTTGGACTCCAATTCCTGATCCCGCACATCGCCCGCGATGCCGACAATTTCCGCGGGCTTCGATCCGTTGCCGACCTGAATGCGCTGGCCCAGCGGATTCTCGTTGCGATAGAACTGCCGCGCCATGCCCTCGCTGATGATGGCCACGGGTGGCGCCGCGGCGTCATCGTGTGTGGTGAAGTCCCGGCCGGCTCGCAGCGCGATGTGGAGCGTGGCGAAATATCCGGGCGTGGCGGCATAGTAAGCGGCACTGGGTTCGTTCCCTTTCTCCACCGGCGGCTTGCCGATCTGCGTGAAGGAGAGGATGTAATCGTCGCCGGAGAGCGGGAAGATCTGCGCCGCTCCGGCCGCGGTGACCCCGGGGATGGCGCGGATTTGATCGAGCGCACGCCGGTAAAATGCCGTCTGCGACTCGTCGCTATGGTATTTCGCGCCGGGCAGATTGGTATGCAACGTGAGGAGCCCATGTGGGTCGAAGCCCGGATCCATCGCCTCCAGGCGATAGAAGCTGCGCATCAGGAGCCCTGCGGCGGAGAGCAGCACCAACGCGAGCGCCACCTCACCCACCACCAGGACACTGCGCAGGCGATTGCGCCGGAAGCCGATGGCGTTGCCGCGCCCGCTCTCGCGCAGGGACGCCATCAGGTCCGTCTTCGCCATGTGAATGGCCGGCGCCAGCCCGAACAGGATACCGGTGAGCACCGCGACCGCTCCCGTAAATGCCAGCGCCCGCACATCCAGCACGATCTCTTTGGCGCGCGGCAGAATATTGGGACTCAGAGTCACAAGGAAGCCAGTCCCGATCTTGGCCAACACCACACCGAACACCGCCCCCAGCAGCGCAAGCAGGCAGCTTTCGGTGAGCAACTGGCGGATCAGACGGCCGCGCCCGGCACCCAGCGAACTGCGAATTCCCATCTCGCGCCGCCGCGCGCTGGAGCGCGAGAGGAGCAGGTTGGCGAGATTGACGCAGGCAATCAGCAGCACGAAGCCAACTGCGGCCGTCAAAGTGATCATCACCGGACGGACTTGGCCCACCGTCTGCTCCTGCAGGGTGGCCATGGTGGTGTCCCACCCGTGATTGCTGGCGGGAAATTGCTGCTCCGCGCGTGCCGCGATGAGGTTCAGGTCGGCCTGTGCGCCGGCGAGGGTAACGCCCTCCTTGAGACGGCCCAATCCGCCCAGATAGTGGCCGCCACGTTGCTGCCAGTTCCGCGTGTCCATGGTGAGCGGTGTCCACAGTTCGGTGCGGCCGGGGAATTCGAAATCCGGCGGCATCACACCCACCACGGTATACAGCTCGTCGTTCATCTTTAACGTCTGCCCCAGCGCTCCCCGGTTGCCGGCGAAGCGGCGCTGCCACAGTCCGTAGCTGAGGATGGCGGCCAGCGGACCGCCGACTTGTCCCTCCTGCGGGTTAAAGGCGCGGCCGAGAACCGGTTGGCGCCCCAGCACCTGGAAGAAGTCGCCAGTGACGCGCGTGCCTCGCAGGCGTTCGGGCTGCGTTCCGCCGGCCAGATTGTATCCTCTACCGGTGAACGCCGTAATTCCGGTAAAGCTATGGTTGTGGTCGCGGAAGTCGAGATAATTGCCTGGCGAGAGCGAGAATTGCGGAAAGCCGGCCTTCAAATTGCGCTCGCGCACCACGATGAGTTGGCCGGGCTTGTCGAAATGCAGCGGCTGCAGCAGCACCGAGTTCACCACCGTAAAAATGGCGGTATTGGCGCCGATGCCCAACCCCAGGGCCAGTACGGAGACACACGCAAACCCGGGATTGCGCCCCAAGGTACGCAAAGCATATTGCAGGTCGCGCCAGATGGAAGTAAGCATGGCGATGGTTTGGACGCACGGCGGGGCATAACCGTTAGGTCCTCGCGCTCATGCCCTGCGGTCCGCGCCGGGCGCAGCATTTTCCGCGCCGGCCATGGGAGAGTGGACTCCGGCGGACGGCGGTAGCTATCCTGTGAGGGATTGCACGCAATAGGCGGCCTCACCAACGAGATCATTCACTTCGTTACGTCGCTGTTGATCTCGCTGGTCCTGCTCGCGCTCACCCTGCGGGCCGCGCGGCTCCCGGGAACGCCTGTGGCCAACATCCTCTTCGCGGTCTGTGGAATTCTGTGGAGCGCCGGGGGATTGACAGGCGTCCTGCTGGCCGCTGCGGGTCTCCATTCGGCCGATGGCGGAGCGCGGATCGCACGGGCCGTGCAGTATGCCGGCGCAGCGGCGTTCCCCATCGCCATTCTGGCGGTATGGAAGCCGTTCGCATCGCGCCCCCTGCAGAAGACGGCAGTTCGCATTCTGCAGATCTGTGCCGGCGCCGGCGCGGCGGTAATCGTCGTGCTGGTGTGCGGCGGCTGGATCTCGCGTTCCGGGCTCGCGCGCGCCACCGCGCTCAATGCCGGCACGGTCCTGGTGCTGGGCGCGGCTATCACACTGCGGCGCGGTTCCACACCGCGCGCCGTGTACCTTCCCTCCATGGCGATTGTGACGGCGCTGGCCGGCGCCGCCCTCCTGATGCTGCCGCACCCTTCGAACGGCTGGCTGCAGGGAGTGGCGGCGCATTTGATTCTGCTGATGGTGGTATGCACTTTCCTGCTGTTTGCACGCTTCCGCCTGGCGGACCGCTTCATCCGCTACGCTGTGCGGATTCTGCTGGCAGCGGTGTGGGCCGGGCTTCTGGGTGGACTCACCACCGCACCCACGCCGTGGGAGTTGTTGCATCGTGCGCAATTCCCGGCGGCGGTGCATGCCTTCCTGCTGGTCGTGAGCGTCAATCTGGTGCTGGTGTCGATCGCCTTCGTGGATGAACGCGTCAGCAAGCAAGTCAATCGCTGGCTGTTTCGCGCTCCCGATTATCGCGCCGAAACGCGCGCCCTGACGGCGCGCCTGCGCGATCTGGACGACGAACAGAAGATCGCCGCGGCGGTGGAAGATGCCGCGCGACGGCCGCTGGAGTTAGCCACGGCGCTGGTGGCGCCCGCCGGGGCGGACCGGTTTCCGGCAGCCCTTTTCGATGGCGAAACGGTGGAGCGCGCAGGCGAACTACTGGTGCCGATCGCAGCCGGAGGGCGGGTGGGGCACGTCCTGATCGCCGCGCCGGGACCGGCGCGCCCGGGGCTGGTATCCCACGATGTCGATTACCTGCGAACCATCGCGGGCATCTATGCGAATCGCGTGGACGCGGTGGCGCGCGAACGCGACGCTATCGAGCGCGAGAGCCGCGAAGCGGTGCTGCTGCAGCAGGTGACGGAGGCCGAATTGCGCGCGCTACGGGCGCAGATCAACCCGCACTTCCTTTTCAATTCGCTCAATACTGTGGCCGACCTGATTGTGCGCGACCCGGTGCGCGCCGAGACCATGACGCTGCGGCTCGCCATCGTGTTCCGCCACGTGCTGGCGCATTCCAGCCGCCCGCTCACCACGGTCCGTGATGAAATCCAGTTTCTGCGCGCATATTTATATATTGAGGAAGCGCGGTTCGGCGACCGGTTGCGGGTGGAAATGGCGGTGGACCCGGAGGCAGAGGGTGAAGCGGTGCCTTCGCTGATTCTGCAGCCGCTGGTGGAAAACTCGCTCAAGCATGGTCTGGGACCGAAACCCGGTCCCGGCCATCTGCGCATTTCCGTGCGTGTTGAGGGCGAGTCCTTACGGCTGATTGTGGAGGATGACGGGGTGGGGTTGAGCGGGCGGCGGGAATCGCATGGTGTAGGCCTCGCCAATGTGGCGGAGCGCCTGGCGACACTTTATCAGGATCGCGCCGGCGTGGTGATGGAAGCGCGCGAAGGCGGCGGATCCCGCGTGACGGTGCGGATTCCGCGCGGGCAGGCGGTCACGGAATGAAGTGTCTGATTGTCGATGACGAGGAGCCGGCGCGCGCACGCATGCGGCGACTACTGGCCGCACATCCCGATCTCGAGATCGCGGGTGAGGCGCGCGATGGGCTGGAAGCGCTGCGCAAAATCGAAGAGCTGCGGCCCGATTTATTATTCCTCGATATCGAACTGCCGGGACTGGCGGGATTCGAGGTGCTGCATTCGCTGCCCCGCGATGTCACCCCTCTGGTGATCTTCGTCACGGGTTACGACCAGCATGCCCTAGCCGCGTTCGAAGCGAATGCACTGGCGTACCTGCTAAAGCCTGTGGAGCCTGAGCGGCTGACGCAGGCGGTAGAGCGCGCACGCCGACTGGCCGCGGGCAGCGCCGAGGGCGTGCGCGAAGGCGAGCGATTGCGCAGGATCGCCGACGAATCGGCGCGGCGCCTGCGCCACGTGGTCTGCCGCAAGCGCGACCGCATGCTGCTCATCGTGCCGGAACAGATTCTGTGGTTCCAGGTGGAGGACGGCATCGTGAAGGGGCATACCGCGGACGATACCTTCTGGGTGAACTCGCAGTTGTCGGAACTGGAGGCCGGCCTGCCGCCGGAGATGTTCTTCCGCGCACGCCGCGAAGTGCTGGTGAACGTGGAACGAATCAAAGAAATTCGTCCGTACTTCAAGAGCGGCTTCTTGCTCATCATGGGGGATGCGGGCGCCACCGAGATCGTGGTGAGCGAGCGCCAGGCGCGTTCTTTCCGGCTGCGAATACCGGGGCTATAGGGAAGAGTTTCCGGACCCGCGTTCGGCCCCAGAATTCCGCGCCCGGCATTTCCTCTTCGCGCCCGCGCGCTTTCGGTTGATCCCTTCCGCGCCGCCGCAGTACCGTCGGCATATGAAGAAAATCTTGTGGTTCGCTTTTGCATTCGCGCTTGCCGGGTGGGCGCAAACTTCCGCACCCGCCCACATCGATGGCAAGTGGCAGCTATCCATGGACACGCCGCACGGCGTCGCGAAGGGGCCATTCACCATCCGGCAGGACGGCGGCAAAGCTACCGTCAAGTACGAGACTGACGTGATCGGCACGTTCTCGGGGACCGGCTCGGTGGACGGCACCAAGGTTTCCTTTACCCTCACGCTCCCCAACGGGCAGCAGTTCGGGTTTTCGGGCACGGTGGACGGCTCGAAAATGAGTGGCAAGACCGAGATGGACGGCGACTGGTCGGCCACCCGCGAGGGCGCGCCCGCGGCCGCTGCGGCCAAGCCGATCCTAGGTACGGTGACCGATTTTCGCGTGAAGTCGCTCGAACTCGGTGTGAAGGCCGATGCCGGCCAGACGGTATGGGTCAAGTTCGATGCCGATACCGAAGTCTTGCTGGCCGCGCCGGGCGAGAACGACTTGCGCGGCGCGCAGCCGGCTAGAATTGCCGACGTGGCGCGCGGCGATCGCGTGCTGGTGTCGTACGTTGACGGAATGACGGAAGCGCGCCGCATCGTGGTGGTCTCCGCCTCTGACATCGCACGGCGCAATGCGGCCGAGCGGGTCGATTGGGAGAAGCGCGGCACGACCGGCGTGGTAGCGGCGCGCGAGGGGGACGACATCGTGGTGGAAACGCGCGGGCCGGAAGGCGCGCAGCGTACCACGCTGGTGGTGACTGCGAAGACCAAGGTCCGCCGTTATGCTCCCGATTCGGTGAAGTTCGCGGATGCCCGCCCGGCGCCGCTCAGTGAGATCGCGGTGGGCGACCAGGTGCGCGCCCGCGGCGACCGCAACGGCGACAGAGTGGACGCCAACGACATCGTGTTCGGCACGTTCCTCACCGCGCTGGGGACGGTGCAGGAAGTGGATCGCGCTAAGAACGAAATCCGGCTGGTGGATCTGACCACCAAGCTGCCGCTGGTGGTGCGGCTAACCGCCGACACACAGGTGAAAAAGCTCCCGGACATGATGGAAGCGCCGGGAGCACACGGCGGCGGCCATCCTCCGGCCAACATCGCGCAGATGCTACAGCAACTGCCCGCCGGAACCGTCGACGATCTGAAGCCAGGCTCCTCGGTAGTGGTCACCAGCACGCGCGGCAGCCATTCCGGAAAAGTGACCGGCATCATGGTGATCGCCAATGTGGGCGCACTGATCAAAATGGCGCAATCGCAGGCGGAGGGCGCGAGCCCCATGGAGGCGCTCAATCGCATGCACGGCGGCATGATGAGCGGACCGGGCGGCTTCAGTCTGCCGGCGATCCTGCAATGAAGCTGTCGATCCTTTCGCTGCTGTGCGCGGTGTGCGGGTGGGCGCAGAGCAGCTTGCGCGGCGCCGTGACCGACCCTTCCGGGGCGGCCGTGCCGAATGCCGCGGTCACGCTCGACGGGGCTGCGGGCGCAAAGCGCGCGCACACCGATCGCAGCGGCGAATATGTTTTCCCGCGGCTCGCGGCGGGCACGTACGCGCTGCGCGTAACAGCGAAGGGTTTCGCGGCGGTAAGGCGGCAACTGGCGGTTGAGGGCGCGGCGGATTGCGATGTGCGGCTGGCGATCGAGACTGCGCCGCAATCCATCCGGGTGGAAGGCCGCAGCGGGCGCGTCGGTGTCGAACCGGAGTCAAACGGCGGCGCGGTGACGATGGGGGAGCGGCAGATCGCGGCGCTTTCCGACGACCCGGATGAACTCGCGCTGGAGTTGCAGGCGCTGGCCGGTCCCGCGCCCGGTCCCGACGGCGGGCAGGTCTACATCGACGGATTCACGGGCGGCAATCTTCCCCCGAAATCAGCCATTCGCGAAGTGCGCATCAATTCCAATCCGTTTGCTCCGGAATTCGATCGCCCGGGGTTCGCGCGCGTCGACATTTTCACCCGGGCGGGCAGCGACTCGCTCCACGGCCAGGCGATCGCCTCGCGGAACGACGGCGCGCTCGACACGCGCAATCCGCTGGTGGAGCAGAAGCCGCCGTACCGTTCGCAGTTGTACAGCATCGACATGTCGGGACCGCTGTGGAAGAATAAAGCGTCGTTCACGCTCGATCTGCAGGAACGCAAAATCGGCGACAACGCGACCATTCTGGCGGCCACGCCGGCCGGCCCGCTGAATGAGACCTTTCCCGCACCGCAATCGCGCACCGCGGTGAGCCCGCGCGTGGATTACGCCATCGACAGCCGCAACAATCTTACAATGCGCTATCAGCAGATCTGGAACGGGCTCGACAATCAGGGAGTGGGCGGGTTCAACTTGCCCTCGCAGGCGTACCACGAAACCCAGCGCGAGCAAACCGCGCAGATAATGGAGACCGCCACGCTCACGCCGCGCCTGGTGACGGAGACGCGATTCCAATATCTGCGGACGACGGTGTGGGATACCGCGGTAAGCGACGCTCCCGCCCTCGACGTGGTGGACGCGTTCTCCTCCGGCGGCGCTCCCATCGGCAATTCGGGAGGCGTCACCGGCAACTGGGAGGCGTCGAGCCTGACCATCGATTCGGCCGGCAAACATGTCGTGAAGTGGGGCGGGCGGGTGCGCGATGCGCGGCTCACCGACACCTCACGCAATAATTTCGCGGGGACGTATACGTTCTACTCGCTGAAGCAATACCAGGCGGGTGCGCCGGCGCAGTTCAACCGCAATGCCGGCGACGCGGTGACCGCGTTCAGCCAGACCGACGCCGGCCTGTTTGCAGGCGACGATTGGCGTGCGCGCTCCAACCTGACGGTCAGCTTCGGACTGCGATACGAGACGCAGAGCAATCTGGGCGGCCGGCTGGACTTCGCGCCGCGCGCCGCGCTGGCGTGGGGCGTGAGGAGGATGGTGGTGCGGGCCGGCGCCGGCACCTTCTACGATCGCATTCCCCTCTCCACCACCCTCAATCGGCTCCGCTATAACGGCGTGACGCAACAGTCGTTTTTCATTCTCGATCCCGCGTTCTATCCGGCGGTGCCATCCATCGCCGACCTGGCGGCGGGCGAACAGCCAGAGCAATTGCGTCCCGCCGCCGCCGGTTTGGTGGCGCCCCGGCTGTACCAGGCGAGCGTCGGCGTCGAGCGGCAGTTGAATTCCCGATCGCGCCTCTCGCTGACGGAAATCGAAAGCCGCGGCGTGCATCTGGCGAACCAGCGCAATATCGATACACCGGTGAATGGTGCCTATCCGTTCGGCGATCCTACGGTGCGCCTGCTGGCGGAATCGTCCGGTATGAGCCGGCAGCATCAACTGGTGGCCAACACCAACGCACAGTGGCGCGGGTTGGTTTTGTTCGGCTTCTACGCGCTCTCCTATGGCAAGGACGACAACGAAGGCTTGCCGGCCGATCCATACAATCTGCGCGCCGAATGGGGACCGTCGACTTACGGCGATGTGCGACACCGGGTGGCGGTCGGCGGCACCGTTCCGCTACCGGGAAAGTGGATGATCAGCCCCTTCGTGGTGGCCAACAGCGGCACTCCCTACAACATCACCACCGGGCTGGATCCCGAGTTGACGGGTGCTCCGGAGGCGCGGCCGACACTCGCCTCCAGCGCGGCGCCGGGATGCCGGCAAAGCGACTGTTTCCTGGTAAACCCGCCGGCCGGCGAACCGGCGATCGCCCGCAATTACGGCCGCGGACCGGCGAACCTCAACATCGCGCTGCGAGTGGCCCACACCTGGGAATTCGGCCGCGAAGGCCGCAGCGGAATCGCCGATAGCGGAGGGGGCCACAACGGTCCGCCGGCGGGCATGTTCGCCAGCGGCGCGACCCGGCGATATCAACTCACGCTCAGCGCATCGACGCTGAACGCGCTCAATCGCGCCAATTTCTCGCCTCCAGAGGGAGATTTGTCGTCGCCATATTTCGGGCAGTATCGCGGTTTGGGAGGGCTGATTGTGACGATGCACGGCGGCGCCCCGAATTCGTACAACAGGAAGATCGACGTGCAACTGGAGTTTACGTTCTGAAGAAGTGGGCGCTGTGTTAGGATCGGGAGCGGTCCAGGCTTCGGGCCTGTTTCTCAGGTGGCGCGCTATACGGCACCCGCGGGCCGCTCAATTGGCTTCTGAAGGCGTCCGAAGCGATGCTGGGACCGCGCTTGCGGCGACGAGACTCCATCATCACCAGGAATACGAGAGCCGCGACCAGGGCCGTAAACAGTACGATGACCACCGTATGAGACATGTCCCACAGTAGTCTCCCTTTGTTCCTGTTACAAGGTTCTCTTCAGTGGATGTTGCCGGCCGGCCCATTTTGGGTCGGGAGGGAGAAATCGGCGCCTTATGCGACAAGCGGGGAGAATCCAGGCATACGCAACCCGAAGTAACGGCTGCGGTCGCGGATGGTGAGGTATCCTGAGCGAGGCGGCAGATGCGCACTTATTTCCATGTCGACATGGACGCGTTTTTCGTGTCGGTGGAAGAGCTGTTCGATCCGTCCCTGAAGGGCAAGCCGGTAGTCGTCGGCGGGCGGCCCGACGAGCGCGGCGTGGTATCGGCGGCATCTTATGCGGCGCGCAAATTCGGCGTACACTCGGCGATGCCGCTGCGTACCGCTCACAAGTTGTGCCCACAGGCGATCTTCGTCCCCGGTCATCCGGATCGCTACCGCGACTGCTCGCAACAGGTCTATGCCGTGCTCCAATCCTTCTCGCCGCTGGTAGAGATGGCGTCGATCGACGAAGCTTATCTCGACATGACCGGCACTGAGCGGCTCTACGGACCGCCGCTGCGCGCCGCGCACCTGCTGCACCAGCGCATGAAGGCGGAGACGCGCCTGAACTGCTCGGTGGGGATCGCGAGCTCGCGGCTGGTGGCCAAGATCACGTCCGATCAGGCGAAGCCCAATGGCGTGCTTTGGGTGGTGCCGGGGCAGGAGGCGCCGTTTCTCGCGCCGCTCGATGTGCGCAAAGTGCCGGGAGTCGGCAAAGTCACGGAAAAGCGTCTCCACGAGATTGGCATTCGCAAGGTGGGCGACCTGGCGGGCCTCGACGAGAAGTTTCTGGAGCAGCGTTTCGGCAAGTGGGGGATGGCGCTGGCCGGAAAATCGCGCGGGCTCGACGCGGGCGGCTGGTTCGATACCGAAATCTGCGCGGATGAGGGGCCGAAATCCATCAGCCACGAGCACACTTTTCACGAAGACACCAACGACATGGCTAGGATCGAACCCACTCTCGCGCGATTGTCGGAAATGGTGGGGCGCCGCCTGCGCGAACACGGTTTGCAGGCGCGAACTATCCAATTGAAGCTGCGCTATGCCGATTTTTCGACCATCACGCGCGCGCATTCTGTGCCGCGCGCGACGCAGCTCGATACCGAGATCTTCGACGAGATCCGCGCGCTGTTCCGGCAGAACTGGAAGCCCGGCGCGAAGGTGCGGCTGCTCGGGGTACATGTTTCGGGATGGGAAACAGGCGAAGAGCAGCTCGACCTGGTGACGGGAGAGCGGCACGAGCGCTGGAAACAGGCCATGGAGGCGGCGGATCGCATGCGCGATCGTTTCGGCGAATCGGCGGTGTCTCTGGCGGCCAGTATGCGCGGGAGATTTCGCGAGCGCACGCACGAGAATCCGGTGGGGCTGCCGGGAAAGAAGAAGAGTTGAGGGCCGGGCTGAAGGTTCGCTGACGGTGGCGGTCTGCCGCCGGATTGAGCCTCTGTGGAAAGCGCAGAAGCGGCGAGTTGCCGTTCGCTCGACCGGAATGGGCTATCATTGCACGGTATGCTGAAGGCCCCGACGGCCACCGGTCTCGTCGCCGCAACCAGCGCCGCGCTGCTGCTGGCCCTGTCCAGTTGCGCCACTCCGGACGCCGTACGGCAGTTCGTTTCCACCGCCTGCGAGGCCACTTCGCAGTTCTCACCCTTCGTCCAGGACATCGCCGATTCCTGCATCCGTAGAAAACTTGCCGAGCGGCCGGTCACGGAAATCGCCGATTCGAGCGGCGCGGTAACAGCCGCCTGCAAAGAGGACATCGATCTCGCACCGGAACTTCTGGGCTCCCTGAAGGTGCTGACGAACTATTTCAACGCGCTCCACAGCCTTGCCTCCGACCAGGCCGTCACCTACGACAAGGAAATCGATAGCTTCGCCGCCAACCTGCAAGCCGCCGTGGGCTTTCCGGCGCCGGCCACCGACGCCGTGAAGGGCTTGGCCAAATTCCTTCTCGACTCCGCGGCCTCCGGGTACCAGCGAGCGCACCTCACGAGCGCCCTAAAGGCTGCCGACGTGGACGTCACTACGCTTACCAACACTTTGGGACGGATCGCCGGCGTCGAATATGTTCGCGATCTCGATAACGAACAGGACTCGCTTAAGAATCGGTACATCGACGCCATGCGATCCGCCGGGCACAACGACGCGCTTGCGTTCCTGTTACAGCGTCATTGGGCGGCCGACCTGGCGACGCTCCAGAAGAGGCGAGGGGCGGCCTTGAGCTTTCAGGCGGCGCTCGCAAAGATTCAGGGCGGCCACCATCAGCTCGCGTTACATGCCGGGCGATGGTCGGCAGCGGAGTTGAGCAAAGAACTGGGGCCCTTCACCGCGTCCCTGCAGACGCTGGTAAAGAATTTTCAAGTCGCAGCCTTTTAGGAGATCCCGTGCCCCAGATGACACCCGATCAAGCCGACGAACTGGCGAATGCCGCTCTCAATCTGAAGAAGGCGGTGGGCGCTTTTCGCAATACCTTCTTCGCCACCCTGACGGAGGACCAGCGCGAGGATCTCCAGTCCCTTGCGGCGGAATTGGGCGATGAGACGGACCACCTGACTGCCGTGGCAATCAAGCTGTCCCTGGCCGATCTGCAGCAATCCCTCACCCATCTCCGCGATATCGCCAAAGGGGTCAACGGCGCGGTCGCTCATCTCGGCGAACTGCGCAAGGTGCTTACGGTGACCGCCTCGCTGATCAGCCTCGGCTCGGCGATCGCCACCGGGGATCCGGCCGGCGTGTTGTCGGCCTTGAGCAGCACCAGCGCCGCCATTCGCGCTTGAAAGGCTAAGTTCCCTGGAAGGCCTCTTCCAGATGCGGCCAGAGTCCCTGACTTTTGAGCGATCCAGCGGAGAAAATCACGATGCCGCCGGGTTTGGCGGCGCGGGCCGCCTCAATGGCCCGCAGCAACTTAGCTGGCGGATAAGCCTTCGTCCCGGCTTCCTCCTTAAATAAGTCCGACGTGTAAATACCCGCGTAAAGGGGCCGTTCGTGACGCGTCCACTCCATCTGGCGGGCGGTGATTTCCGTCAGGTGCCGGCAGTAGGTATCGAAGTCGCCCAGAAAGTGGCTGCGATAACTCATCGGCATGTAAGTATCGATCCAGGAATTCCAGTCGGACCACTTCTGCCCCAGGTAACGGCCGCTCTGAATCGGATTCTTGAAGACCGCCGCGGTCATCTGGATTTTGGGATTGATGCGCTTGGAGCGCTCATGGGCCTCGCGTACGAAGCGGCTGATCTGGTCGACGCGGTACTCGTAGAAAAAGTAGCGCATGTCCGGGGGGCCGCCTGCAATGGTGCGGCCGTTGAGAATGAAATCGGCCTTTTCGCGGCGATTCATGACCTCCCAGCCGACCGGCAACATGTCGGGCGTCGCCTCCCAGTTGGCTTCCAAACGCGGGCGCACAATATCCATCTGCTGCCTCACGGCCGGCCCGCTATCCCAGTGTAAGAGGGCGTGGCGCGGGATATTTTTCAGGCAGTAATCGCAGAAGCAGTAACTATCGGGCGCGACATCGCCCGCGTAACGCACATAGTCGTGATGGATGCCGTCAATATCGTAGTTCGCGACTAACTCCTCGATCAGCGGCAGCAACCACTGGTCGGTATAACCCGGCCGCTGCGCGGGACACATCCAGATGGTGTTATATGCCTTAGTCGGCAGGTTTTCGCTATCGAATAACTTTTCGCTGTTAGTGGCCGAACCCGCGGCGTTCAGTTGCGCCCACTCGGGATGCTGCCGATAAGCCGCGCCATTCTGTCCTTCTGAGAAATCGACGAGCCAGGCGTGGACCTCGATGCCCTGGTCGTGCGCTTCGCGTACCAGATTCTCCACCAGGTCGAAATCGCGGTATCGCGGGGAGACGAGCTGCGGGAACTTCTTGCTGCGCCAGACCACGCTGCCGTCGCCTTCCTTCACGCCCATCACCACCTTGTGGATGTTGGCACGCTTCAACTGCGCGACGAAGGCGCGGACGGAGTCAACTGTTGTTCCGGCATCGCCGGCGACCGCCCACACAGCATGGACCTCCCTGGGAGCGTCCAGCGTGCCCGGCATGGCTTTCGCCTGCGCCGCGAGTCCGAGGACGCCGCTGAGCGCGCCGGCGGCTTCGCGTCGAGTCAGCTTCATGCCGTTTTCACCACCGGAGTGCGCGTCTCCACCGGGGGAAGCGCGGGAAAATCGGTAAACGGCGCCGATTGGTACCAGTAAGCGCAGGAGAAGAAATTGTCGCCGCGATCGTCGGCGTGGCCGTGCTCCATGGTGTGCTTGAGGTAGCGGTCGAAGGTGACGGGATTGTCGCCGTGGAAGCGGTAGCAGCAGTAGCGCCCGCCGGTGCGCTCGGCGTTGACGATGAGCGGCGCGCCGTACATGGAATATCCGAAGGGCTGCGCGCCATCGCGTCCGCCGAAGTCCCAGCTTCCCAGGAAATAGTCCTCTGAGCCGGTGCCGTTAATCAGCGGCTTGCTTTCGTCGTCCACGAAGATCATGTCGTCGCCTTCTCCCCACCAGCCGTTGGCGTTCTCCAGCACGCCAAGCGTGACGCCCATCAGGTGACCGCGCCCGCGCGCTTCCATGTAGACGTAGTTATTGCGGCCGTCCAGATTGAGTTTCGGACCCTCGGCAACGACCGGGATGCAAGGCGCCGCCTGGCGATACTGCGCGTGGAAATACAGAGCGTCCTCGGGCAGGCTGGCGACTGTCATGTAATCGATATTGGAATAGAACGCGCCCACCGGGCGCTTGCCTTCGTTGGTAACGTTGATGCGCGCCCCACGGCGATATGGCATGGCGAAGTAGCAGTTGAGCGACTTGCCGGGCGAGCAGGCCAGGTACTCCGACTGGTAATTGAAATACGACCCGAGATTCAATCCGAAGAAATCGCCGATGGGAGTCTCGATACTGGGCTTGGGGTTGTCATCCCACCAGGCGCGCAGCACCAACTCTTTCAGATGCATGTCGCTCTGTGCCGCGATGGTGAACCAGATGTGCGACACGATGCCGGGGCCTTCGGCGCGGAACACCTCCTGCACGCCGCCGGGCGCGATGTGCCAGGAATCGCCGTTGCCGCCGGTGCGGTCGTAGCTCGATTGCTTCAGCGACTTGTACGACTGCGCGCGGGCATAAGTTGGCAGCGGCGGCGACGATGCGCTATTGGGACGGGGTTGCGGAAACGCCGACTGGGGCGTGGCGGCAGCCAGGCCGCTAGCGGTGAGAACACGCCACAAAAAGCCGCGTCGGCCGTTGGCCGGAATCTCGGAATTCGGCATGGTGCTATTGTAGGCCAGCGCGAGCGAGGACGGGGACTTTCGCACGACAGGCCGTCCGGCTGGTGGGCGGAGACGAGCAATGGACGCCCGCCAGGATCGTCTCTGGCAGCAGGAACCCAAGAGCGCTGCGAGAGTATCGGCGCGGCACGCAGGAGTGCGTGCGCCACTTCGAAACAGGCGACTCGGAGTTTATCGCACCGCCCAAGCCATACCGTCTGGGCCCGTACCGGTGTCGATGCGGGTGATCAGATCGAAGCTCCGCAGGTCGATTACGGCGACATTGTTATCGCCCGTCACCGCGACATAGGCGCGCGAACTGTCGGCCGAGATCAGGATGCCCGCGGGTTCGTGGCCCAGGGGAGTGCGCTTCAGTTCCTTGCCCGTGCTGTGCTGCAGCACCACCAGAGTGCCGGCATCGAGATCGCTGATCAGCACCAGGCGGCCATCGGGCGTGAACTTCAGGCGGTTCGACCGTTGCGTCTGAACGCCGAACGTATGGACCACGCGCTTGTCGAAAATATTGATCACAGAGACGCCGCCATCGCGCGAATTCGCCACCCAAAGCTCCTTGCCATCGGGCGTGAGGGCGAACCCCTCGGGGCCTTTGCCGACCGGGATGACGGTCTGGTTCCAGGTTTGCGGTCCGTTGCGTTCGAACAGGCTCACGGTATTCGACCCGATATTCGATGTGAAGACCGTATTGAGATTGGCCGAAACGGCGATCATGTGGGTGGTGTTCTGGCCGGTGCCCTGAATCCACTCGACGCGGTTGGCGGCGGGATCGTAAATGCCGAAGACCTGGTTGCGCTCCGCCGTGAAGTACAGCTTGCCGCCCGCGAAGGCGAGGCCGTGCGGCGCGCGCAGCACCCCCAGATCGACGCGATGCAATTCGCGGCGCGCCACCAGGTCGATCACCGAAAGGGTGCTGCCGGGCGTGGTTCCATCGCCGTAATTGCTGACAAACGCGAGCTTGCCATCGCTCGACGCCACTACTTCATGCGGCCCATCGCCGGTGCGCACCGTGCCGACGAGCGCGTTCGAAGTCGGGTCGACAATCGCCAGCGATCCCTCCTTGTTGACCACCAGCATGGCGGGCGACGGCGTATCGGCAGGCGGCGCCGCGAAGCCCAGTGCGGATAGCGCGAGGATCAGCGGGACGAGAAGCCTCATAGTGGTATCGTGATCGGGTGCGCGAGGAAACGCAAGAGCGGACGGTGTGGGCGCCGGGACGCGTCAATCTGATCGGTGAGCATATCGACTATCACGGGCTTGCGGTGCTGCCGATGGCATTGCCGCGCCGCGTCGAGGTGACGTATCGCGCACGGGCCGACCGGCGGATTGTAGCGAACAGCACGTCGCACGGGCGACGGGAATTCGAGTGGAGCGAGCGGCTGGCGCCGGTGGCGCGCGGCGATTGGGAGAATTACCTGCGCGCCGCGGCGCAGGCGGTGGCGGGCAAGTGGGGCGTGCTGGGCGGGATCGAGGCACGGGTGCAATCCGATTTGCCGGCCGCCGCCGGGCTCTCGTCCTCCTCGGCGCTGCTGGTGGCGTTCACGCTGGCGCTGCTGGACGCCAATGACCGCGCGGCGTCATTCGAAGAACTGATGGAGATTCTGCCCGACGGCGAACAGTTCGTCGGCACTCGCGGCGGCGGCATGGATCACGCGGCGGCGCTGGCATCGCGCGCCGGCCACGCGACGCTGGTGGAGTTCGCTCCGCTCGCCGTGCGGCATATTCCGGTGCCGGCCGGCTGGCATTTCCTGGTAGCCCACAGTCTGCAATCGGCCGAGAAATCGGGCGCGGCGCGCGAGGAATACAACCTGCGGCGCGCCGCCGGCGACACGGCCCTGGCGAAGTTGGGACTGGCATCGTACGCGGAAGCGTTGCCCATCGCCGAAAGCGCCGCCGCCAAGCTCACAGCCGGGCCGCAGCGCGACAGCTTCCTGCACACCACGAGCGAAGCTCGGCGCGTTCGCGACGCCGTGGATGCCATGGAGCACGCCGGCCTCGATACTTTCGGCCGCCTGCTGCTGGAATCGCATGCCAGCCTGCGCGATCGCCTGCGAGTAAGTTCGGCGGCGCTCGATGCGCTGGTCGATGCCGCCATGGAATCGGGCGCGGTGGGCGCGCGCCTGACTGGGGCAGGATTCGGCGGATGCGCCGTCATTCTCTGCCGAGCCGGCGAGTCTGCCGGCGTGCGCCGCGGCCTGATCGATCGCTTCTACGCCGGCCGACGCGAGTTCGACGAGAGCTGTCACCTGATTGACGCCGTACCGGCCGCCGGAGCGCTGCAGGCGAAAACGCAGTAAACTCTTGGATTCATGCAACTGCAAACACTCGATTGGGTGGTCGCGCTCATCACGGTCCTGATTTGCTTCGCACCCGCCCTTTTCCTGGGAAAGCGCTCCGGGAAAAGCACGGCCGAATTCTTCGCTTCCGGCCGCTCCGTGCCGTGGTGGCTGGCGGGCCTGTCGATGGTGGCCACCACATTTTCGAGCGATACGCCGAACCTGGTGGCCAATTTCGTGCGCACCGAAGGTGTGGCGGGCAACTGGCGCTGGTGGGCCTTCACCCTCACAGGCGTTTCCACGGTCTTCTTTTACGCGCGCATGTGGCGCCGCTCAGGCGTACTCACCGACCTGGAATTCTATGAGCTGCGCTACTCCGGGAAGGCGGCCGGCGCAGTGCGCTGCTTCCGCTCGGTGTACCTCGGGCTGCTCTTCAATTGCGTAATCATGGCGACGGTCAATCTGGCGGCCTGCAAGATCGCCGCGATTCTGTTCGGGTTCGAGCGCTGGCAGACTCTGCTCTTCGTGGGAGTGCTGAATGTGGTCTTCGCCACGCACTCCGGACTGTGGGGCGTGCTGGTGATCGACATGGTTCAGTTCTTCATCAAGATGTCGGCGGTGATCGCGGCGGCGTATTTCGCGGTGGAGTTGCCGCAGGTGGGCGGCCTCCATGGACTGGTGACCAAACTCTCACAACTGCACGGCCCGGGCGGCGTTAGCTATCTCAACATGATGCCCGATTTCAGCAACAACTGGGATCTCGCCATGGCCGTCTTCATCATCCCCATCACCGTGCAATGGTGGGCCTCCTGGTATCCCGGCGCGGAACCCGGCGGCGGCAGCTACATCGCGCAGCGCATGCTGGCATCGAAATCGGAAAAGGACGCGCTCGGCAGCACGCTCTTCTTCAATCTGGCGCATTATATTCTGCGTCCGTGGCCGTGGATCCTCACCGGCCTCGCCTCCCTCATCGTCTATCCCACGCTGGGCGACATCCAAAAAGCCTTCCCGCATCTCGACCCGAAATTGCTGGGTCACGACATCGCCTTCCCTGCCATGCTGCGCTTCCTGCCGGCCGGCTGGATGGGGTTGATGCTCGGCGGACTGGTGGCGGCCAACTCCTCCACCATCCTCACGCACCTGAACTGGGGCGCCTCGTACCTGGTGCACGATTTCTACCGGCGCTTCATCCGGACCGGCATGCCGGACAAACATTACGTGCAGGCAGGACGCGTGGCCACGGTGATCCTGTTCGTGGCATCGTCGGCGCTGGTCTTCGCGCTCGATACCGCCAAGGACAGCTTCGACGTGATCCTGCAAATCGGCGCCGGCACCGGATTGCTCTACCTGGTGCGCTGGTTCTGGTGGCGGGTGACGGCGTGGTGCGAGATCGTGGCCATGGTGGTTTCGTTCGGCATGTCGCTCCTGTTTCTAATCCTGCACAAGATGGGCACGGCGCCGGGCACGTACCAGGAACTGCTCATCACTATCGCCTTTACCACCGTGCTGTGGGTGGCGACCGCGTATATCGGCCCGCAGACCGACGAAGCGGCGCTGATCAATTTCTATCACAAGGTTCGTCCCGCGGGGCCGGGATGGGCGCACGTGCGGCAACTCGCCGGCGTCACCGCGGCGGAAGCCCAGGCGGACAGCAATGAGCTGAACTTCCCCATGTCGCTGCTCGGCTGGTTCACCGGATGCATCACGATCTGGGCGGGATTGTTTACCGTGGGCAATTTCCTCTACGGCCGGATGGAGCTGTTCTGGGCGATGCTGGCGGTCTTCACGGTGAGCGGCGCGATTCTGATTCGCGTGGTAAACCGCCTTTGGAAGTAGACCGCCACTACCTGCCCACACTCGATGGCTGGCGCGCGGTGGCCATCCTGGCGGTGCTCTGCTGTCATGCCGGCTGGCCCACGGCCGCCATCGCCCCTTATGGCGCGATGGGCGTGTCGGTCTTTTTCGCGCTCAGCGGATTCCTGATCACGCGCCGCTTGATAGATGCCCGCCGCGTCGATCTGGCGGATTTCTATCGCCGCCGCGCCTTCCGCATTCTGCCGCCGATCCTGGTGTACCTCGCGGTGGTGGCGCTGCTCGGTTTCGGACTGCGCCTCATCCCCATGGATCGCAGTCAACTGCTCGGCAGCCTCCTCTTCTATCGCAATTACCTCACGCTGGGGCGGTTGCAGGGCTGGTATACCGGCCATTTCTGGTCGCTGGCGGTGGAGGAGCATTTTTATTTGTTCTGGCCGGTGCTGCTGTGGATGGCGGGATTCCGGCGGGCACGTTGGCTGGCGCCCGCGCTGGCATTGGCGGTGGCCGTGTGGCGAACCGCGGATGCGCACTACGATTGGGTAGGCCGTTTCAATCCCGCGCTGCGCGGCTCGGTGGCGCGCAGCGATTACCGGCTCGACATCCTGCTGTTCGGCTGCACGCTGGCGCTCCTCTGGGACGATCGGCGGGTGCGCGCGCTATTCGAACGATTCGGCGGATCTGCACTGGCCATAGGCGCGATGGCGATCGCTGTATGCTGCCAGGTATGGACTCCCCCCGCATACCTGACGTTGGTGGCGATTGCCATGGCGCTGCTGCCGGCGGCGACCGTGGCGAGCCGGCGGAGTTGGGTAGGGCGCGTTCTGGAATTGCGGCTGCTGGTCTGGATCGGCCGGATGTCGTACAGCTTGTATATCTGGCAACAGCTTTTCCTGCCGCCCGAGCCGATCGGCATCTGGCAGCGGGCGCCCTGGAATCTGGCGGCCATATTTGCGTGTGCGGCCGCGAGCTACTATCTGGTCGAGCGCCCCGCGATGGCGCTGGGACGGCCGTCCGGATCGTGTGACGCTGCTGACGCCTGTCAGTGGGCCCGCCCTCACCGAGGGTCGAGATGAGTCTCGACCCAGCAGGCTGAGGCCTGCGCCACGCGGCTGACGGCCTGGCGGCGCAGGCACTTTTGCCCAACGCCCCGTGGGCTCCCTTATTGCTTCATCGAGGGCGCCTGAATCGCAGGTACGTTGGAGTCGTGAATCAGCTTATTGAACGCCGCGAGATCGGTGGTCATCACCGTCTGTAGCGATTTCAACTGCGCGTTCACGCGTGTGGCCACATCCTCATAGACCATGTACGATTGCTGCGTGGGCTGATTGTCCGAACCCTCCACCACGCCCAGCACGTGCGCCAGTTTGTTGTTCAGCTTGATGGGATAATTCAGCGGATCTTCGCTGGCGCGGTTCTTGGTCTGGTAGAGCTCCTCTTCCACTACGGTCAGCTTCTGCACCAGCGCCTTGGCCGCGTCGGCCACCCGCTTGTCGTCGCGGTGCGTGTAGTCTTCAAGCTGCTTGCGGACTTCGCGAATGCGGATCACGCCATCGTTGGTCTCGGTCAGCTTATCGCGGATCTGCAGCGCCAGCGTCACCTGCTTGGCGTAGTCTTCCGGCGTGGTGGAGAGGCGCGGGTCCTTCTTCACTTCGAAGGTCTGCGTCTGCGACTTGCCGTCGGCGGTGAGCTTCACGGTATACACACCCGGCGGGATCGTGGGACCGCTGGTGCTGCCGGCCCACAGGATCATGCCCGGAAAAGTGGTGGCGTCGGGATAGCGCATATTCCAGACGAAGCGATTCAGGCCGGGAGTGGTGGTAACGCGCACCGGCGGTCCGCCGCGCGGCGGACCCTCTTCGAATTCCGGCGCCGTTGCCTCCACCACACGGGCGGGCGGCCGGCTGGTGAAGTGGTTCACCGGCTTGCCGGCGCTATCCAGGAAATCGAGGGTCACTTCGCCCTGCGTACGGCCCGCCAGCGAGTAATAGACCACAGCGCCACCCGCGGGATTCTGCCCCACGGGAGCGGTGCTCCGCCCACCGCCGCGGCCTCCGCCGATCCCGAAGCGGTAGGTGTCCTTGGGCTTGAACAGGTGCGTTTCCTCCGTGGCGGGCGTATCGTGCAACTGGTACAGCAGCGGCATATCGTCGAGCACATAAAAGCCCCGGCCCTGCGTCGCCACCACCAGCTCCTGATCGCGCTTCTGGAACGCCACATCGGTGATCGGCGTCACCGGAATGTTCAGGTTGAACGGCTTCCAGTTGGCGCCGTCATCGTAGGAAATGTACATCCCGAATTCGGTGCCGGCGATCAGCAGACCTTTGTGATTGGGATCTTCGCGCACCACGCGCGTGAAATGGCCGGCGGGAATGCCATTGACGATTTTCGTCCAGGTCTTGCCGTAATCGGTGGTCTTGTAAAGGTACGGCCGGAAATCATCCGACTTGTACATGGTGGCCGCCACATATGCCGTGCCGGCATCGAACGGGCTGGCGTCGATGGAGTTGATCTGGATCCACTCCGGCATATCCTTGGGCGTCACGTTCTCCCAGTTTTTGCCGCCATCGCGCGTCACGTGCACCAGACCGTCATCCGACCCGGTCCAGATCACTCCCGCGGTCACCGGCGATTCCTGGAAGGTGAAGATGGTGCAGTAATACTCGATGCTGGTGTTGTCCTGCGTGATCGGGCCGCCCGATGTCCCCATCTTCGATTTGTCGTTGCGCGTCAGGTCGGGGCTGATCACCTGCCAGCTCTGCCCTTCATTGGTGGTCTTCAGCAGCACGTTGGCGCCGATGTAGAGCGTCTTGGGATCGTGCGGGGAAAACGCAATCGGATAGCTCCACTGGAAGCGATACTTCATGGCCTCCACGCCGTAGCCCATGGTGTTATCGGGCCAGGCATTGATGTCGCGGCTCTGGCCGGTGTGATGGTCCTGGCGGGTGATCAGGCCGTCGTACGAACCGGCATAAACAATCTGCGAGTCGCGCGGATCGGGCGCGATCCAGCCGCTCTCGCCGCCGCCCACGTCGTACCAGTCGTGCTCGGTGATCCCGCCGCCGGCAGTGCGGCTGGCGGTGCGAACGGTCGAGTTGTCCTGCTGCGCACCGTAAATGTTGTACGGGAAATCGTTGTCGAGCGCCACGCGATAGAACTGCGCAGTGGGCTGATTCATGATGCTCGACCAAGTGCGTCCGCCGTCATACGTGATGTTGGCGCCGCCGTCATTGCTCTCGATCATGCGCTGGGTATCGTTGGGCGCGATCCAGAGATCGTGATTGTCGCCATGCGGGGTGCGGATGGGCGCGAAGGTGCGTCCGCCGTCGATGGAGCGGTACATGCCGGTATTGAGCGCGTAGACTTCGTCGGCGTTCTGCGGGTCGGCGAAGATATGGCTGTAATACCAGGCGCGCTGGCGCAGGATGTTCTGATCGTTCACTTTGGTCCAGGTGCGGCCGCCGTTGTCGGAGCGGAATACGCCGCCTTCGGCCGCTTCCACCAGCGCCCAGATGCGCTCGGGATTGGCCGGCGAGACGGTAATGCCGATACGCCCGAGGACAGCGGGCGTTCGGGGAAGGCCGGGAGCGTGCGAAATGTCGGTCCAGGTATCGCCGCCGTCGGTCGACTTGAACAGTCCGCTACCCGGCCCGCCGCTATCGAAGTGGTACGGATTGCGGCGCACCTGCCAGAAGCTGGCATAAAGCACGCGCGGATTGGAAGGGTCCATGGCAAGGTCGACCGCGCCGGCATCGGGGCCGCGCGTGAAGACCTGTTTCCAGGTAACGCCGCCGTCGGTGGTGCGATATACGCCGCGCATCTGGTTCGGTCCCCAAAGATGGCCCAGCGCAGCCACGTAGACGATATCGGGATTCTTCGGGTGGATGACCACCGAGCCGATGGTCTGGCTGTCCTCGAGTCCTACGTTGTGCCACGTTTTGCCGCCGTCCACCGATTTGTAGACGCCGTCGCCGTTGGAGGCATTGCCGCGAACGCAGGCTTCGCCCATGCCGGCGTAAATCACGTTGGGGTCGGAATCGGCTACCGCGATCGCGCCCACGGAACTGGTCTTAAGCTGGCCGTCGGTGATCGGCTCCCAGGAATTGCCGCCGTCGGTGGTCTTCCAGACACCGCCGCCTACGCCGCCGAAATAGAACACGTTGGGCTGCGAGGGAACGCCGGCGACCGCGACCACGCGGCCTCCGCGGAACGGGCCCACCAGCCGGAAGCGGAGCGATTGTGAAAGATCGGGCGTCTGCGCCAGGAGCAGTGCGGGGAGCGCAATTACTATCGCCAGTCGAAGAAGCTTCATAGTGAGGCATCGTATCAAAAAACGCTCGCCCCACGATGCGGCCCCACGCCCGGGAGCGGTGAAAGGGGCCGCCCGCCAGCCGCAGACCGGCGCGTGTGGGCAGTTTCTTGGAAATCGAACTTGTGAGAATTTTAAACTGCTACTTTAAAATTCTCACAAGTAGAATTATATCGCTTGCGCATTTTACCCTTGAGAAATTTAAAGTTTCAGCTTAAAATTCTCATATGCGCTTTGTCCCCCGGGCAATCCTGCCGCACCTGTTGCAGGCGGCCCGCCATTACGCGGCGGTGGTGATCACCGGGCCCCGGCGCGCGGGAAAAACCTACCTTCTGCGCCACGCCTTTCCTCATGCCCGCTACGTCTTGCTCGAAGACCCCGACATCCAGGCACGCGCCCGCTCCGATCCTCGCGGCTTTCTCGCCGAACTGGAACCGCCGGTGTTGTTCGACGAGATCCAGAACGTGCCGGAACTGTTCGACTACGTGCGCACGCGCATCGACCAGGCTCCCCGAAAAATGGGCCAGTGGCTGTTTACCGGTTCGCAGGAAGCGCCCCTCATGCGCGGCGTGAGCGAGAGCATGGCGGGACGCGCCGCCATTCTGCAACTGCTGCCGTTCAGCCTCGCCGAGACTCCCCGCGTGACCCCGTTGCTAGGTGGCCATCCGGAAGTATTAGCGCATCCCAAAGGCCGGAACCTCTGGTTCGCGTCCTACATCCAGACGTATTTGGAGCGCGATGTGCGAGCCGTCCTCAATATCCGGGACCTTGGCACATTCCGCCGCTTTCTCGCCCTGCTGGCCAGCCGCCATGGGCAGGTACTGAATCGCAGCGATCTCGCCGCTCCTCTCGGCATCACCGTGCCCACGATTGGGGAATGGATGCACGTGCTCGAAATCACCGGGCAGGTAGTCCTGGTGCCGCCGTACTTCGAGAATTTCGGAAAACGGATCATCAAATCGCCCAAACTCTATCTGGGCGATTCGGGGCTGGCCTGTCATCTTCTGGGAATCGCCTCGCAAGCCGAATTAGAGCGCTCGCCATTCCTGGGACCGATCTGGGAAGGCTTCGTGGCATCGGAGATCCTGAAGAGCCAGATCAACCAGGGCCGCGCCAAGGAACTCTACCATTTCCGCAATTACCAGGGGCTGGAAGTGGACTTTATGTTCCCGTTTGCCGGCGGTATCTGGATGGTGGAATGCAAAGCTTCGCGCACCGTCAAGCCCTCCATGGCGCGGCCCATGGCGTCTTTGCGGGAGTCCATGGGCAACCGGCCGCCGCGGCGCCTTTCGGTCGTCCATCGAAGTTCACCGGGCCAACCGGCGACGCGAGTGCTCGCCCCCGGCATCGACGCCTTGCCGCTCGAGGACTTCGTGCAGCAACTATCGCCCGTGCGCAAGGCCAGGCGGGCAGCCGATTCGTTGAATCGCTAACGTTGGAGGCCTCCTTGCAAGCGATTTGGCGGGAGGCACTCGGCATTATGTGCGCGAGAATCGCCATTGAGCCACGTCCGGATCTTCAACTGACACCGCCGGTGTGTTTTTGTGGGGAAATGTACCATCTCATCGATGACTTCCTGGACGCCGTCCGCGAGTTGAATCTCCTCCATACCGAACAAACACAGGCAGTTATTGTCGGGGATAGGGATTTTGCGCGCTTCGATCTCATGATATATGCCGCTCAGCAACGAAAGGACGCTGCCAAATACGCCTGGATGGCGCACGTAGAAAATCATTGCGGCGAGGATCGATCCTGGCTCCTCGGCGAGCCTGTCAGGAAAGAATTGCAGCCTAGTCGATAAGAACTCCAGGCCATCGCTTCGCTACCCGGCCGCCACCGCCCGCGCTACCACGTCCTCCACCTCGCGGCGATACTCCCTCAGCAGGTCCTCCGTTTCGGCTTCGAAACGCATTACCAGCACAGGCTGCGTATTCGACGCCCGCACCAGCCCCCATCCTCGAGCGAACAACACGCGAACTCCGTCCACGTCGAGAATCTTATGCCGGGACTTAAGTTCAGCCGTTGCCTGCTGCACCACCGCGAATTTCCGGTCGTCGGGACAATCGAAACGGATCTCGGGTGTGGCGACCGTGCTGGGCAGACCGGCCAGTTGCGCAGAGAGCGCCTGGCCGGAATCGGATACGATCTCCATCAGCCGGCAGGCCGCGTAGATGGCGTCGTCGAAGCCGTAATACCGGTCGGCGAAGAACATATGGCCGCTCATCTCGCCCGCCAGTTCGGCCTTGGTCTCCTGCATTTTGGCTTTGATCAGCGAATGTCCGGTTTTCCACATAATGGGATTGCCGCCGCGCGCCGCCAGATCGTCATACATGGTTTGCGAGCACTTCACTTCGCCGATGAAGGTGGCGCCCGGTTTGCGGCTGAGGATTTCACGGCCATAGATGATCATGAGCTGGTCGCCGTAAATCACCGTGCCTTTCTCATCCACCGCTCCGATGCGGTCGGTATCGCCGTCGAACGCGATGCCCAGATCGGCGCCCGTTTCCACCACCTTGCCTACCAGGGCTTGTAGATTCGCGGGCACCGTGGGATCGGGATGGTGATTGGGGAAACGGCCGTCCATCTCGAAATACATCTCGGTGGCATCCACGTTCAGGCGGCGCAAAATGGGACCCATTACCGGCCCGCCCGTGCCGTTACCGGCGTCCACCACCACGCGGACGCGGCGCGGAAAATCGAATTGCGACGAGATCTCTTCGATATACGGCGTGACGGCGTCGGCGGTGCGATGGCTGCCTTCGCCACGGTCGAGACCGCCCGTCTCGATCAGACGGCGGATCTCCTGGATGGCCTCACCGTGGATAGTGGACGCGCCGCAGACTACCTTGAAGCCATTGAACTCCGACGGATTGTGGCTGCCGGTGATCATCACGCCGCCGTCAGCCTTCAAGTGGAACACCGAATAGTAGAGCACCGGCGTGGGCGCCACCCCGAGGTCGGTTACATGGCAGCCGCTGGCCACCAGGCCGGCGAGCAGCGCGTCGTGCAGACGGGGGGAACTGAGCCGCGTATCCCGGCACAAATTGATCTGGCGGCCGCCATGCCTCTGCAGATAGGTGCCGAAAGCCTGCCCCAGGATTTCGACGTCTGCGCTCAGCAGTTCGGCGTCGGCCACGCCGCGGATATCGTATTCGCGAAAGATTGCCGGTTTCAACACGTGCATGCACCTCGCAGGTCGGGTATAAGATAAAAACGGTATTTCATGAAGACCGCCGAACGCCAGTTTACGACAATTAGCGGAGTCCCGATTGAGCCGCTGTACGGCCCGGAACAGCTCGCAGGAATCGATCTGGCGCAGCAGGCTCCGCCCCCCGGCGAGTTTCCGTACACCCGCGGCATCCACCGCGACATGTATCGCGGAAAACTCTGGACCATGCGGCAGTTTTCGGGGTTCGCCACTCCCGAGGAAACCAACAGCCGCTACCGCTATCTGCTGGCGCAGGGGCAGACCGGACTCTCGGTGGCGTTCGACCTGCCCACGCTGATGGGCTACGATGCCGACCATCCGCTGAGCGAAGGCGAAGTCGGCAAATGCGGCGCCGCCATCTCGTCCCTCGAAGACATGGAGATTCTCTTCCGCGAGATCCCGCTGGGTGAGGTCACGGTCTCCATGACCATCAATTCGCCCGCCGCCATCCTGTGGGCCATGTACCTGGTGGTCGCCGAGCAGCAGGGCGTCGATTGGGCGAAGCTTTCCGGCACCCTGCAGAACGACATCCTCAAAGAGTACATCGCGCAGAAGGAATACATATTTCCGCCGCACCCCTCCATGCGGCTGGTCACCGATACCATCGAGTTCGGCGCGCGCCATACCCCGCGATTCAATCCCATTTCCATCAGCGGCTATCACATTCGCGAGGCTGGCTCGACCGCCGCGCAGGAACTGGCCTTCACTCTGCGCGACGGCATGGAATATGTCGATTGGGCGCTCGCCCGCGGGCTCCACATCGATGAATTCGCGCCCCGCCTGAGTTTCTTCTTCAACGCCCACAGCGACTTCTTCGAGGAGATCGCCAAGTATCGCGCGGCGCGCAAAATCTGGGCGCACGCCATGCGCGAGCGCTACGGTGCGGCCAGCGAGCGCAGTCTCAAGCTGCGTTTCCATGCGCAGACCGCCGGCTGTTCCCTCACCTGGCAGCAGCCATACAACAATGTGGTCCGCACTGCTCTGCAGGCGATGTCCGCGGTGCTGGGCGGGGCGCAATCGCTGCACACCAATTCACTCGACGAAGCTTATGCGCTGCCCAGCGAGCAGGCCGTGACGATCGCGCTGCGCACGCAGCAGGTCCTGGCCTACGAAAGTGGGGCCATCAACACGCCCGATCCTCTCGGCGGCAGTTACTTCGTGGAAAAACTGACCCTCGACATCGAGGCCGCCGCCAACGATTACATCCGGCGCATCGACGAAATGGGCGGCATGGTCGCGGCCATCGAGGCCGGTTTCCCGCAATCGGAGATCGCCGCTGCAAGCTATCGCTATCAGTGCGAGGTGGAGGCGGGCGAGCGTACCATCGTGGGAGTGAACCGATTCCAACAGGACGACCAGCCTATCGAGCTTCTGCAGATCGGCGAAAATAGCGCGCGCCATCAGTGCGAGAAACTGGACCGCCTGCGCGCCCGCCGCGACCAGGCGCGTGTGACGCAGACGCTCGACGCGCTCAAGAGCGCGGCCCAAGGATCGGAGAACACCATGCCCTGCATCCTGGACGCGGTACGGGCCTACGCTACCCTCGGCGAGATCTGCGATGCCTTGCGCGCGGTCTTTGGCACGTATCAGGAGACGGCGCACCTCTAGCCATGCCTGTACCTATTCGAGTATTGGTGGCGAAGCCGGGACTCGACGGGCACGACCGGGGCGCCAAAATCGTGGCGCGCGCGCTCCGCGACGCCGGGATGGAAGTGATCTATACCGGTCTGCGGCAGACGCCCGAGATGATCGTCAATGCCGCCCTGCAGGAAGATGTGCAGGTGATCGGGCTTTCGATTCTTTCCGGCGCGCACAACGCCATCGTGCCGCGTGTGATGCAACTTCTGCATGAGAGCGATATGGACGACGTGCGCGTCATCGTGGGGGGCATCGTGCCCGATGAGGACGCCGAAGCGCTCCGGAAACAGGGAGTCGCCGCGGTGTTTCAGCCCGGCGCATCCCTCGGTTCCATCGTCGAGTTTATCCGCCGGAACGTGCGCGAGGGACAGGCGTTACGGTAGTGCGGAAGGGGTCAACGGGCTGTGGAAAACTGTGCCCACGCGTCACACCTGTAGCCTGCTACACTCGTTGTTGCCCGCCTCGAAGATCCGCTAAACTGTTGTCTTAATTGTCTTCGACCGTGGTTGTGCCGAGTGGAATAATTCCTGTGTGTCAATCTGATCGGAAGGCTCGCCTAGGAGAGACTCGCCGCGGCGAGAGCGCAATGTGGAAAGGTATGCTCGCATGAGGGTGGTGAGGTTCGTCTGTACCGGTGTCATGTCGGTATATCTTTGCACTTCCTGCTTGCCGCAGTTGCAGGCTCAGACACCCCCGCAGCAACAACAGACCCCTCCGGCGCAACCTCCCAAACCGCCGGCTCGCGGCGGATTTGAAAACGTGCAGCAAGCGCCGACAACGCAGCCGCGCCTGGAGAATCCCAAGCCCGCGGCTCCCACGGCCGTGCGGCCGGTCAACGGCAAAGTGGTGGCGGGAGTCGAATTCCGAGGCGCTCGGCGCACCCCGCAAGAGACATTGAAGGCACAAGTCGAGCCCTACGTGCGGGGCGGCGATATTTACAACGAAGAGGCGCTGCGGCGCGCTTACATGGTGTTGTGGAACACCGGTAAATTCGACGACATCACGCTCGAGACGGAAGATTCCGCCGACGGCGTGATCGTGCGTTTCCTGCTCACTGAACGCCGCGTCATCCGCTCCATTCATTACACCGGAATCAAGTCGATCAGCGAATCGGAAATCCTGGACCGCTTCAAGGAGCGCAAGGTCGGCCTCACAGTCGAGCAGCAGTACGACCCCGGCCGTGTGCAGCACGCCGCCACCGTGATCAAGGAGTACGAAGCCGAGCGCGGCCATCAATACGCGACCGTCGATCCGCAGGTGGAACAACAGCCGCCCAGTTCCCTGGCGCTCACTTTTCTGGTGAGCGAAGGCCCCAAAGTGAAGGTCGGCGAGATCAACGTCACCGGCAACCATTCTTTCAGCAAGAGCTGGGTCACCTGGCAGATGAAGGAGACTCACCCGTACGGCCTGCAGCACTCCATCGTCTTCGAAAACATGCTGGCGAAGACTTTCGATACCGATAAGCTGGATTACGATATCGAGAAACTGCGCGAAGCGTATAACGACAAGGGCTACTTCCAGGCCAAGATCCTCGATCCCGAAGTGAGGATCGTGCAGAAGGGCGGCAAAGGATGGCGGCTGCCGCTGATCAAGCCGAATAACCTCGGCATCTTCGCCGACATTCACGTGCCCATCGAGGAAGGCCGCCTGTATCATCTGCGCAACGCCAATTTCGTGGGGGTCAAACTGTTCCGCGATCCGCAGGCGCTGCTGCCGCTATTCGGTATGCGCATCGGCGACGTGTTCTCCACCGAGAAGTTGCGCAAGGGGCTCGAAAACCTCCGTAAATATTACGGCATCCTGGGCTACTGGGATTTTTCGCCGGAACCCGACGTACAGCCGATCCCCGACACCGATCAGGTGGACATCACCATCACCGCCGACGAAGGCCACCAGTTCTTCGTGCGGCGCATCGACTTCGTGGGCAACACCACCACGCGCGACAAGGTAATCCGCCGCGAATTCCTGCTGGACGAAGGCGATATTTTCAACAAGAACCTGCTCGACATGTCGGTGATGCGTCTCAACCAGCTCGGGTATTTCGACCCGTTGAAGGTGGATGACGCCGTCGATATTAAGCGCAATCCGCAGGGCGACACGGTCGATATCACCCTCAAGGTGAAAGAGCGCGGCAAGAACTCCATCGGCTTGAATGGCGGAATTTCGGGAATCGCCGGCAGCTTCGTCGGATTCAATTACTCCACCAATAACTTCCTCGGACTGGGCGAAACCCTCGGGCTCAATGCGCAGATCGGCACCATTCAGGACGACGTCATGCTGAGCTTCACCGAACCGTTCTTTATGGACCGGCCGGTGCAGGTGGGCTTCTCGGTTTACTATCGCCGCTTTTCCTTCGATCAGGGCCGCGAAGCTTCCATTCTGGAAGGCCAGGATCTCACCGCGCTGTACAATCAGCTCGGTTCGCAAAACCTGTTGAACTACATTCAAAACAGCCGCGGCGCCACCATCTCCGCCAGTTATCCTCTGCGACGTCACTTTGCCCGTCTCGGGCTCACCCTGGGATACGAAATCTCCAGCGTGAAAACGCTAACCGCCGCCGCCGACAACTATTTCCAATACCTGAATTTCAGCGGTGTCTACGGGCCGAATTCTCTCAACGGCATTCGCACCGCCACCATTACGCCCTCATACTTGTACAACACCGTCAATCATCCGATTAGTCCCACGGGCGGCCATAGTATCTATCTCGGGATGGGCTTCGCAGCTACCTTCCTCGGCGGCAATGTCAATCTACTCACCCCCACGGCGGACATCAAGTATTTCCACCTGAGCCCCATCGGGAGGAAGCATGGCGATGTGCTCGCGTTCCACCTGTTGGCGACCCTATCCACCGGCTTTGGCGGCAAGAACTTGCCGCCTTTCGACCGCGGATTTATCGGCGGCGAGCAGGATGTCCGCGGCTTCCAGATTATGGGAATCACGCCCATCGGCTGGGTAGCATCGTCCACCCAGATTCCGGTTTTGAAAGCGGACGGCACGCCGGTTACGGTACCGGTAGTCAATAACGGTGCGATCACAGCGTCGCCGGTGACCATGACCGCCCCGGTTTACCAGCTCGTCACACCCGGCGGCGATACGCGCATCATCGCCAATTTCGAGCACCGCATTCCCATCATCCCCAACGTGGTGACACTGGCTCCGTTCTTCGACATGGGGCTGGACAAAATCATCTTTCCGCACCAGCTCGTGCTGGCGCCCCAGCGCACCCAGGATCTGAACACGCAATTCCCCGAAGCGGCTTTCACCGGCAGCATCGAACTGGCCCCGGGGACGCAGAAAATCCGCACTTCCACCGGCTTGGAACTGCAGGTGATGCTCCCCGTAGTGAACGCGCCGTTCCGCGTCTACTTCGCCTACAACCCCACGAACGTACGCCAATATCTGCAGCCGCCGATCGTGGCAGACCCGTCGTTATTCCCAAACAACGCCACCTTCCAGACCACCAAGAGTCTGTTCAATCCGGCGAATTTTCCGTTTTTCGAACAGAACACCACGTTCCGCTTCACTGTCGGCAGGACATTCTAACCCGCCGGCTCATATGGTATTTTCACATTTAGGAGTTGCAGCTTGAAGAAATCAGTCGTTATCACCGCAGTGCTTTACGGCGTCGCCGCAGGAGCCCTGGCATACGCGCAGGCCCCCGCCGCCGGCGGACCCGCCCCCACCAAGATCGCCGTCATCAATTTGCAGGAAGCCATGGCGCGCACCAAGGAAGGGCAGAAGGTCGCCTCTGAGATCAACACCAAATTCGGTCCTAAGAAGGCCGATTTCGACCGCCGGAACCAGGAAGTCGAGGCGGCGACCGAGAAGTTGAACAAAGGCCGCGCCACCATGAGCGAGGACGCCCAGAAGGCGCTCGCCGCCGACATCCAGAAGAAGAGCACCGATCTCAAGCGTTACGGTGAGGATGCCCAGTCCGAAATGGATAACGACGAAGCCAAGGCCACCAACGATCTGCGCACCAAAATGGGGCCCATCCTGCAGAGATACGCCGTTGAGAATAATTTTGCAATTGTTATCGATGTGGGCCAGGAATCTCCGGTGCTATGGTACGCTGCCGCCACCAATGTCACCGACGTGCTCGTGGCCCTCTACGACCAGGCGCATCCCGTGGCCGGCGTGGCACCGCCAACCGGCGGCGCAGCAAAACCGCCTTCTGCACCCGCACCACCTACTAAGAAGCAGTAGCTGGATTCATGAGAAGAGTCCCGATCCTCTCCGCGCTCCTGCTGGGGACGGTAGCCTCTGCCTGCGCGCAGGGTCAGCTCCCGACCCCAGTGGTGGCGGCGCCCTCTCCGGGACCTCCGCCCGTCAAAATCGCTACCATCTTCGCCCAGAACGCGATCGTCAACACCCAGGAAGGCCAGAAGGCCAGCGCCAGTCTCAGCGCTAAATTCGCACCTAAGCGCGACGAGTTCACGCGCAAGCAGGCCGAACTGCAATCCCTCCGCGATCAGTTGAATCGCGGCAAGGCGACCATGAGCGCTGCCGCCCAGGCCAGCCTCAATCAAACCATCGATGCCAAGACCCGCGAAGTGCAGCGACTGGGCGAAGACAGCCAGGCGGCCCTCGAACGGGAAGAAGGCACGCTCATGCAGCAATTGGGCGACAAGCTGATGGCGGTGATTCGCGAGTACGCCGCCCGCAACGCGTACGCGGTAGTGATTGATGTCAGCCTGCCGAACGGCCCGGTGCTGTGGGCATCTCCTTCCATCGACATCACCAATGAGATCGTCCGGCTTTACGATCAGGCTCATCCCGCGCCGGCCGGCGCCCCATCCAAGAAGTAGCCGGCCGTAGCAGGTCCGGAGCGAGTATCCTTGCGGGATTCGCCCGGTCAAAATTCAGCGGTATAATTTTGGCAGGAGAGTTTACCCCATGCGGATCGCTTCCGGGTTTGGATTTGTCCTGTTGTTCGCAACGGCAATGTGCGCCCAACCTCACGGTGGCGGAAGCGTTGTCCACCCCGGCGGCAACCTCCCCGGCGTCACTCGGTCGCTCGGCAGCGTGGTGAATCCTGCCCAGGGCGGAATTCGCGTATCGGGTAGCCGCGGTGGGGTTCCGACCGGGCGGGTGGTAGCCGCCTATCCGGTTTACGTCGGCGGATATTATTATCCGGCGCCGTATGTGGCGCCTGTGGACTCATCGGCGCCCGCCGATGCGGCAGCCGCGCCAACCACGAATGTCACGGTGGTGATGCCTCCGCAACAGCCAGCCACTCCCGTGGTGATCAACTACAATTACGGGACGCCGGCGCCTCCGCCGCCCGATCGGACTGCCGACGCCGCATCCGCCACGCAGCAGGAAGACAACACCTCCGAACCGTCACACTATCTGATCGCGTTCAAAGACCACACCATCTATGCCGCGACCGCGTACTGGGTGGATGGCGATACGCTGCACTATTTCACGGCCGGCAATGTGCACAACCAAGCGTCGCTCTCGCTGGTGGACCGCTCTTTCACCGAACGCCTCAACCGAGAAGCGGGGCTCGACGTAAGGCTCCCCGCGCCTTCGAAATAGCAGCGGCTATTCCCACTCGATGGTGCCCGGCGGCTTGTGCGTGAGGTCGTAGAACACCGCCGAGATGCCTTCGATTGCCAGGATACCGTCGCACATCTTGCGGAGTAGCGCTTCGTCCATCAGGACCGATTGCGCCGTCATACCATCCACTGAATCCACCGGCCGCAGCACCACCGAATCCGGCGCCTCGGCCGTGCCCAGAGGTATCAGAATCACCGGGAACTGCCAGACCTGGCTATCGTACTCGCTTTCCTGCGAGAGCTGCCGCACCACCGCGTCGGCCTGCCGCAAGCGCGCCAGCCGAGGGGCCGTCAGCGAACAGGCGCGCACAGTCATTTCGCTCCACGGGGCTCGCATCGCCACCGGCGCGATCACGCGATTGACAGTGGTCAGCCGATTGGTCAACGCGGTGGCGCGCGCGGTATCGAGCGTGTCGATCGCCAGCACCGGCGCATAGCTGCGCGAATCGCCCTGCACGCCGACCGACCGCACCGGAATCACGTAACCCTCGGGGCTCACGGCCACTTCCCCGCCGGTCTCCGCGCACAGGCAGCGAATCGCCAGGCCGGGACCCGGGAACGGATGGCGATCCAATAGTTCCGCCGGCAGCCCGAGCTCGCGCCCCACCTCGCGCACTTCGTCCTTATAGAACGACCGCAGCGGCTCCACAATGCGGCCGCTGGCGATCAGCTTTTGAATTCCGGCCACGCGATTGTGATGGGTCTTGATGAGCGCCGCCTTGGCGGTGCCGCCGGACTCGATGGTGTCGGGGTAGATGGTACCCTGCCCCAGCATCCAGTCGTGGCCCATGAGTCCTTCGCGCTCGATCACGCGCTCCTGCACCAGCACGAACTCCTCGCCAATGATATGCCGCTTCTGCTCGGGTTCGGTGACGCCGGCGAGCGCGCCCAGAAATTCGTTCTCCGCGTGCTCCACCGTGACGCCGCTCGCGCGGCGGACGAAATCGGTCTCCCCTTCGCGCATCAGGCCGGTATCGACATAGACTCCGCGCACCCGGTCCTGGCCCAGGGCGCGCGTGGCGAGCGCGAACGCGACGCTCGAATCGACGCCGCCGCTGACGAAGAAAAAGACTTTGCGGCCGGCCACGCAGTCGCGAATCTCCTGCTCGATGAGGGGCACGCGATGGCGTGGATCCCAATCGCGCACGCAGCCGCATACTTTCAGCACGAAATTCGCCAGGTACTCCAGCCCGCGGGCCGTGTGGACCACCTCGGGGTGGAACTGTACGCCATAGAGGCGGCGTTGGCGATCTGCGATGGCCGCAACGGCGCAGGTATCGGTGCGGCCGGCCACCGAGAAACCTGCGGGCACACGGCCCACCAGATCGCGGTGGCTCATCCAGATCTGCTGGCTGCCACCCAGCCCGGCGAACATCGGGTCGGACGTTTCGTCGAGGTGCAGCGTGGCCATCCCGTACTCGCCCTTTTCGCCGCGCCGCACTTCGCCGCCCAGGAGGTGCGCCATGATCTGCTGTCCGTAACAGATCCCGAGCACCGCCTGTCCGTTGGTGAAGATAGCCGGGTCAACTAAAGGGCTGCCGGCGTCGTAAACACTGCTCGGGCCGCCGGAAATGATGATTCCGCGGGCGCCGCTTAGCTCCTCCGCGGGAGTCTCGCTCGCGCGCACCTCGGCATACACGCCGAGGTCGCGGACTTTGCGGGCCTCCAGATGACAATACTGCCCCCCGGCGTCGAGAACGATGATTTGTGGATTGGGGTTCAAGTAACGATGTTAGCAGGCGCGGGAAGGCCGATTTCCTGGGTTGTCCGGTTAGTTCGAGGCTTTCCGGCGCGCGCGGACCACTTCGATAAGGGTCGGGAGGAGGGAAATGAAAACGATCGCCAGGATTACCTTATCGAAATAGTGGCGGACAAATGGCGTGCCCCCGAGCTCATAGCCCAGCATGGTCAGCAGGAGCACCGAACCGAACCCGCCACAGATGCTGTAGGGCAGGAATCGAAGGTAGGGCATGCGGCCAACGCCGGCCATGAAAGCGGCGAAGCTCCGCACCACCGGCAGGAAACGCGCGAACAGAATCGTCTTGCCACCGTATCGTTCGTAGAATGCCTGCGTGCGGACGACATACTCCTGCTTGAAGAACAGGGAATCCTTGCGGGAGAAGACGCGCGGTCCGGTCTGCCGGCCCAGCAGGTACCCGGTGGAATCGCCAACAATGGCCGCCAGGACGAGAAGCGCCACCACCGCTACGATATTGGAGTGTCCCGCGCCCACCACCACGCCCACCGTAAACAGCATGGAATCGCCCGGAACCACGATGCCTACCAGCAGCCCCGTCTCCGCGAAAACAAGACCGAACAAAGCCACATAGCCCGGCCAACTGGAAAGCAGCTCACCAAGGAGCTGAATCAGCTTATCGGGGCTATATAGCGATTTGAAAAATTCGAATACGCTTTGCAGCATCGATTAGCTTCCGGTGTGGAAGCTCGCGACGATGCGCTGGATGACGTCCTGGTGAATCTTGACGACTCCTTTATTCTCCAGTTCGGCCACCAGTCCAGCCTCGAAAATGGTATTGCGCTCGCGCGCCTTGTCGCCCTTGAGGGAATCGACAATATTGGAGCGCTCGGCCGGTAGTTTCGACATGTCGGCGGTGACGTGTTGCACTACTTTCGCGATTACCGTGCCATCCGGCAGGGCGACGGGGTTGAGGATCGCGCCGGCCGGGACATTAAACGCGTCTTCGAAATAGCTGGCTGAGCCGAGCCCGTCCACGCTGGCCTGGCGCTTAAACAGGTCGGTGGTCTTGACTTCCAGGCCCATGGCTTTGGCCGCCTTGGCCAGGTCGCCGCCATTGGCTTTCGCAGCGTTGGCAAGTTCGGTGGACTTGTCGCGCACCATCTTCTGGAGGCGAGAGGCGACCATAGAGTCGTGAATCTGCGTCTTCACCTCGTCGAAGGTGGAGGGATGCGCGGGGTTGACGGCGGTGACTTCGGCGACTACGATTTTGTTCGGCGCCGGTGAAACGGGCTGCGAAACTTCACCCTTCTTCAAACCGGCGACGGCCTGGTCAAAATCGGTGCTGGAGCCGACTCCGGCTACCGGCTGTCCGGGCACCACGCCATCCGCATGAAAGACTTCCATGCCGAGAGTGGCGGCGACCTGGTCGGGATGGTCGGGATCCTTCTGCAGGGCGGCCTGCGCCTGGTCGGAAATCTTCTGCAGCATCTCGCTGACCTTCTGCTGCTTCCACTGCTTGGCGATGGTGTCCTTCACTTCCGCGAAAGGCTTCACGCGCGCATCTTCGTGCGTCAAAACCTGGATGATGTGATAGCCATACACCGACTTCACAGGGTCGCCGATTTCCATGGGCTTCTGCGAGAAAGCCGCTTTTTCGAACGCCGGGTCCATCTGGCCGCGGACCACGTCGTCGTACTCGCCGCCCTTGGACACCGAGCCGGTATCCTCGGAGTATTTCTTCACCATGTCGGCGAAATTGGCGCCGGCGCGGAGCTGCTTCACCAGGTCTTCCGCCTTCGCCTTGATCTTGGCGTCTTCGCTCGCCGGTTTGCCCTGCGTCATGAGCAAAATGTGGCGGACGTTGACATGTTCGGGGCTGCGGAAGTTGGCCTGATTCTGGTTGTAAACCACCATCAGGTCGGAATCGCTCGGGTTGATGCTCTGCTGGAGCCTATCGCCATCGGCCACCAGGATGATCATGTTCCGGCTTTCCGGATCCTGATACTGCGCAGCGTTGGTCTTGAAGAACTGCTGCATCTCATCGGTGGTCGGTTCCACGTCCTTCTTATACTTGTCCTGCGAGATCTTGGCGTACTGCAGTTGGATCTGGTCGTTCTTCTTGCGGTATTCCTTTTCCACCTCGGCGGGCGTGACCACCGATCCTTCAATGGCCACCTCGCGCAGCTTGCCGATCAGCATGGTGCGTTTGAGGTCGGACTCGAACTGGTCAATCGTGACGCCCTGCTGTCCCAGCATGGCCGCATAGACGTCTTTGCCGACAAACTTCCCGTCGGGGAAGAGATTGGGCATGTTCTGGCGAAGGTAATCCGCCACGTCTTTGTCGGAAACCTGCAGCCCGAGCTTTTTGGCCTCGTATTCCATGGCGCGATCGTTCACCATGGTCTGGATCATCTGAGGGACATAGTTGGGGATGATCTCAGCCGGGATCTTCTGGCCGCGCGTTTGCGTCTGGATGGACTGGCGAGCGTCCTGTTCGGTGATCTCGGTGCCGCCGATCTTGGCTACCACCGAACCGCCGCTGCTACCGCCCGAATCGTAATTCGGCACCAGGTACAACAGCATCGATAACGAGACGAGCACCAGAATGCCGCCCATCACATACTTCTTGGCCTTTTGCGAGTTGAAAAGATCAAACATTTACGAACGAACTCCTAGTCGCGAGAACAAAGGGGAAGTACCAGTATAGGCCATCTAGGGAGCTGTGTGTGGACGGGGGTAGCTCGAAAAGGCTGACTTTCGCCCTTGCCTTCAGTATAGGCATGCCGTTCCACTGAAGGGCACACGGCTTTCGGTTTTATGGAGAGGCTGGATCGCGTCTGAGTGCCGGTTGGCGCTCGTTCCAAGCGATGCGCGCTCCCGAATATCCACGAGAATTGGCAGTGCTCGCATCCGCCCCTCCGTCTCTGCTACGCTTGAAGACTAAATCCCCAGATGCACATTCGGAAGCAACGTCTCTTAACACCGGGGCCGACGCCCCTCTATCCGCCCGCTCTCCACGCCATGATGGCGTCGGACATTCACCACCGTACCGAAGATTTCCGCAAGGTCTATCGCTCTTGCCTAGCCGACCTGAAAGAAGTCATGGGGACGGCCAACGACGTGTTGCTGTTCGCCGCCTCGGGCACCGGAGCGATGGACGCCACGGTATCGAATCTCTTCTCGCGCGGTGACAAGGTAATCGTCTGCGTGGCCGGAAAATTCGGCGAGCGCTGGGCGGAGATCGCTAAGGCATACGGTCTCGACGCCACCGTGATCACCGTCCCCTACGGCAGTTCCGTGTCGGCGGCGCAGGTGGAACAGGCGCTGGCGGCGGAGCCTGCCACGAAGGCCGTCTTCTTGCAGGCGTCTGAAACTTCCACCGGCGCGGCGCACGATGTGCGCGCCATGGGCGCGGCAGTCGCTAAGACGGGCGCGATTCTGGTAGTGGACGCCATCACCGGCCTGGGCACCATGCCGCTCGATATCGACGGCTGGGGGCTCGACGTAGTCATCGGCGGCTCTCAGAAGGCGTTCATGATTCCTCCCGGGCTGGCGTTTATGTCGGTAAGCCCGAAGGCGTGGAAGTTTACCGAGACGGCCACCCTGCCGCACTTCTACTTCAACCTGAAGAAGGAAAAGAAGAGCGGCGACGCGGGCGAATCGAGCTGGACGCCCGCCACTTCGTTGATACTGGCGCTGGCGGAGGCGCTGCGTTACGTGAAGCAGCTGGGCATGGCCGACCTCATCGACAACGCCGAATGGTTGGCCAGAGCCACGCGCGCGGCGGCCGCGAAACTGGGTCTCGAATTGTTCTCGCCATCGTGTCCGGGATCTTCGGTAACGGCGATCAAAGCGCCTGCCGGGCTCGATTCCTCGGTAATCGTCAAGGAATTCCGCAGCCGCTTCGGCGCCGTCATCGCCAATGGCCAGGGGTCGATGAAGGGGCAGATATTCCGCATCGCCCATCTGGGATATTTTGACTTCCCGGACCTTTTCGCGATGGTAGCGGAGCTCGAAATCATCCTGAAGGCCAACGGCGTACCCGTGCAGTACGGTGCGGGGGTGGCGGCCGTTCAGGAAGTCTACCAGCAAGCACAACATGCCTAAGATCCTCATCGCCGAGCCTCTGGCCGCGGCGGGAATCGAACTCTTGCAGGCGCAGGAGGGGTGGGAGATCGTCGTCTCCAATCCCAAGGAGTACGCTCAGCATCTGGCGGATTGCGATGCCCTGCTGGTGCGGAGTGCAGTGCAGGTGAATCGCGACGTGCTGGAGCGCGCGCCCAAACTGCGCGTGATCGGCCGCGCCGGCGTAGGGGTCGACAATGTCGATCTCGATGCCGCAACCGCGGCCGGCGTGCTGGTGATGAACACGCCGGGGGGCAATTCCATTTCGGTAGCCGAGCATACACTCGCGCTCATGCTCGCCATGGCCCGTCACATCCCGCAGGCCAGCGCCTCCACGCGATCCGGCAAATGGGAGAAGAAGAAATTCCTCGGGAACGAACTGCGCGGCAAAACCCTCGGCATCGTGGGACTGGGCAGCGTCGGCCGGCAGGTAGTGAAGCGCGCGCGCGCCTTTGAGATGCGGGTGGTGGCGCACGATCCGTATGTCACGGCGACGGTGGCACACGATCTCGGCGTGGGGATGCTCGAACTGCAGGAACTGTACGGCGCCAGCGACTACATTACGATGCACGTGGCCGCCACTCCGGAAACACTGGGCATGCTCTCGCACGCCGCTTTCGCCGCCATGAAGCCGGGGGTGCGCATCGTCAATTGCGCGCGCGGCGAACTGGTGGATGAGGCGGCTTTGCTGGCGGCCATCGCAGAGGGTAAAGTGGCGGGCGCGGCGTTGGATGTCTTCAGCGTCGAGCCTCCGCCCGCGGGCTTTCCGTTGTTCGCGGCGGATTCGGTGCTGCCCACGCCGCACCTCGGCGGGGCGACCGAAGAAGCGCAAGAGTTGGTAGGGGTGCGGATCGCCGAACAGGTGGTGGAATACCTGCGGCACGGCGTGGCCATCAACGCGGTCAATATGCCGGCGCTCACGCCGGAGCAATACCGTGCATTGTCCCCCTACGCCACGCTGGCTGGGCGTTTGGGAACGTTCGCCGCGCACATCGCCACCGGGAGTCCGCATGCCGTGCGATTGGTGTATTGCGGCAAGATCGCGGATGCCGATACGCACCTGTTGCGCAATGCCGCGCTGGCCGGCGTCCTGAGCCGGTCGGCCGCAGGCAAGGCGAATTTGGTGAATGCCATGCAGATCGCCGAGCACCGCGGCTGGCAGGTGGTCGAAAGCCAGGAGCGCCGATCGGTGCATATCGATTCGATCCGTCTCGAACTCGTCACCGACCGCGGTGTCACCACGGTGGAGGGCGCGGTCTTCTTGGGGAAGCCGCGGCTGACCCAGGTAGACGGGATCTGTTGCGAAGTGGCGCTCGCCGGCTTCCTCATCTTCATGAAGAATCGCGACGTCCCGGGCGTCATCGGACATGTCGGCACGGTGTTGGGACGCAATCGCATCAACATCGCGAATTTCTCATTGGGTCGGCGAGAGAGTGCGGAGCAAGACGGCGAAGCGCTGGAGGCGGTCGCGGTAGTGTCCACGGATGAGCTCGTGCCGGAAAGCGTACTCGCCGAACTGCGCGAGAACTCCGCGGTAGAGTTCGCACGCGCGGTGGAGATCAGGGAGTAAGCGCCAAGCCGCCGGCGCAATCTTTGCCGATAGACCGCCAGCGCGCCTTCCCCAGGGGGCCACTCTCACCGCGACAATTCCCTCCCAGTAAAAGAAGACCGTGGCCGGATCCGCGCTCGAAAGAGTTCCGCAGATGTTGAGCAAGATCGAGTTCAAGCGGCGGCGGATGACGGGTTTCGGCGAACACGACACAAGGGAGTTGAACGAAGTCATCTACAGCGAAGCGGCGCTCCAACCAACGCGCTGGAGGCGTTCGCACGGGCGAACTTGGAGTACGTGCTGGCCGAACTGCGCGAGAACGCCGCGATAGAGGGAGTAGGCGCACTGCGTTACCATCGAAGTCGGATGGACGCCGAGCAATTCAATCGCGTGAGCCGCGCGCTGGCCGATCCGCGCCGCATGGAAATCCTGGAGCGCATCGCCAGCACCGACGAGCTCGCCTGCACCACCCTGGCGAGCGAATCCGAGGTATCGCAGCCCACCATTTCGCACCACCTGAAAGAGCTCTCCGTCGCGGGACTCATCAAGCCCCGGCGCGAAGCCAAATTCTGCTATTACCGCCTCGACCGCAAGGTCTGGGCCGGCTACCTGGCGGAAATGCGGCGCCGTATTCCGGGCCGCCGCAAAGGCTGAATCCCGCCTGCCCTCTTCGCATCATATAGACGGTTGTCGAAACGTCAATCGGAAAAAAGAGGGGACATCTCATGGGAAAACTTCAGGGTAAAGTAGCGGTGGTGACCGGCGCATCGAAGGGAATCGGCGCCGCCATTGCCGAAGATCTGGCACGCGAGGGCGCGGCGGTTGTGGTCAATTATTCGTCCAGCGGCACGCAGGCGGACGCGGTCGTCGCGCGGATTCAGGCAGCCGGCGGACAGGCCAAAGCGGTGCGTGCCGATGTCAGTAAACCGGCGGAAGCGAAATCTCTGGTTCACCTGGCCGTAGCGGAGTTCGGAAAGGTGGACATCCTGGTGAACAATGCCGGCGTGTACGAGTTCCTTCCGTTGGAGCAGATCAATGAACAGCACTTCGACCGCATGTTTAATCTCAATGTGCGCGGTCTGGTTTTCGCCACCCAGGCTGCCGCCGCGGCCTTCGGCGATAAGGGCGGGTCGGTGATCAATATCGGATCGGTCGCGTCGAAACTGGCGCCGGTCGGCGGGTCGGTCTACAGCGCCACCAAGGGCGCGGTCGATGTGTTGACCAAGAGTCTGGCGGGCGAACTGGGGCCGAAGAAGATTCGCGTCAACGCCGTACTGCCGGGACCGGTGATGACCGAAGGCGCCAGGAACACGCCGGAATTCCAACCGATCCTCGACTCCACCCTGCCGCGCACCCCGCTCGGCCGTGTCGGCCAGCCCGACGATATCGCACATGTGGTTTCGTTTCTGGCGTCTGGCGATGCCGGTTGGATCACGGGACAGACCATCCAGGCGGCCGGTGGATTGAACTGAGCGGAAAGTACCAGCGGTCTCAGGTAGCAGTCCCGATTTGGCCTATTACCCCGATGTTACCTTTGGCCCTATAACCAAAGTGAATAGCGTGGTTAGATCAAGGCATGAACTTCGCCGATGTCTTGGTTCTGGTGCTCCTGGCGGGTGCGGACTTCTCCCTGATTGTGCACCTGCGACGCCGCCGCGCGCGTTATATCCGCTTGGACCGCATGACGCGAAGTTTGCAATTGCACGTACGCAGCGAATTGGCGCCGGAATCGGTGGTGGCGCCGCGACGGCCGCGAATCCTTCAGCACATTAGCTGATCTGCTCGAGTTCGCCTTCGAGGAGCGCGACGTGCTCTTCCTCTTCCGCCGCCAGTTCGCCGCAGAGTTCCTTTTCGAGCCCCGCCGGTAACTCGGTCGCCAGTTTGCGAAAATGATCGCGCGTACGGCGTTCCATTTCGAGCGCCGCCCGATAGAGGTCCTGCACGCCCGCCTCGCCGCCTACCTGAATATCGCGAAACAGCCAGTTGGAAAGCAGCGTTTCCTCTTTCCGCGAAAGCTCCACGACTTCGCGGTCCAGGTGCGCGTGGTACTTTTCTTCGAGCTCGTGGAGATGGTCGAGTTCCGCCTCATAGAGGCGTTCGAGGACCGCCTTCTGCTCGGGCGATTTGGCCTGCCCGCGCGCCAGTTTATAGAAGTGGAACGAGTTCAGTTCGAACTGCACCGCGTCGCGAATCGCCTGGAAACGCATGGTATCGCCCATCTCGCGATTCTCCAGCACTTCCAACTCGCCGCCGCACAGGAAGCACTTGCCGTACGGGACGGCGAACCCGCTGGTAAGCTTCATGCAGCTCTTGCAGCGCCAGGTATAACGCACCTGCGCGCAACAGATTTCGTCTTCTTCCACCACGCGGCGGCACTTGGGACAAGAGGATGGCATACGTTTAGCTCCCTATCTTCACGAGTTGGGGCGCGGCCTCGGGCTCCGCCACGCCCATGAATTCCAACATGCCCTTGGCGGCGCGTTTGCCGGCGCCCATGGCGAGGATCACGGTCGCCGCGCCGGTCACGATGTCGCCCCCGGCGAATACCCCTGGAAATGACGTCATGCCGCTCTTCTCGTCGATCTCGATATAGCCCCAGCGATTGGTTTTCAGCCCGGGTGTGGTCTGCGAGATGATCGGGTTGGCAGTAGTGCCGAGCGCGTAGATGACGGTATCGACGTCGAGCTCGAATTCCGAACCGGGGGTCGGTACGGGACGTCGGCGGCCGGAGGCGTCGGGCTCTGCCAGCTCCATCTTCTGGCAGCGCATTCCCGTCACCCAGCCCGAGGGGTCGCCCAGGATTTCCACCGGCGCGGTCAGCCACAGGAAATTGACGCCTTCTTCAATGGCGTGCTCCAGTTCCTCAGCGCGCGCCGGCGATTCGCGCCGCGAACGGCGATACACGCAGGTCACCGACTCGGCGCCCATGCGCAGCGCCACGCGGCACGCGTCCATGGCGGTATTGCCCGCGCCCACCACTGCGACGCGCTTGCCCATGCCCACCGGAGTATCGTAAATCGGCTGGCGATACCCGCGCATCAGGTTGACGCGCGTCAGGAATTCGTTGGCGCTGAACACTCCATTGAAGGCCTCGCCGGCGATTTCGGCGAATTTGGGTGAGCCCGCGCCGGTGCCTACGAAAGCCGTGTCGAAGCCCTTATCGGTGAGCAGTTGCGGGATGGTAAACAATTTGCCGACGATGCTGTCGAGACGGATTTCGACGCCCATTTTCTTCAGGTTCTCGATTTCCGCATCGATGATAATGTCAGGCAGACGGAATTCCGGAATGCCGTATTTCAAAACGCCGCCGGCCACATGCAGCGCTTCGAAAACAGTCACCTTCACGCCGTGGCGCGCCAGTTCCCCGGCGCAGGCCAGCCCCGATGGGCCGGAGCCGATGATAGCGGCCGTCTTGGGCGCCGCGGCCGGCGGTTCGGGGATTTCGTCCCACCCCCGTCCCATGGCGATATCGGCCACGAAGCGCTCCAACCGGCCGATCGCCACCGGCTTCAGCTTCGTCCCCACCACGCAGGAGCACTCGCACTGCGATTCCTGCGGGCAAACGCGGCCGCAGACTGCGGGCAGCGCGTTGGTCGACTTCAGAATCTGGTACGAACGCTTAAAATCCCGGTCCTGCACGGCGGCGATAAAGCCGGGGATGTCGATCCCCACCGGACAGCCCGGCACGCAACGCGGTTTCTTGCAGCGCAGGCAGCGCTCGGCTTCATGCAAAGCAGCTTCCAGGTCGAGCCCGAGGGCGACTTCCTTGAAATTATGGCGGCGCTCTTCGGCGGGCTGATGCGGCATCGGCACCCGCTCGGGCGGAATGCTCCGGAGGTTCTTGGGAATGCGCGGCCCGGGATTGGTGGTCACCGGCACGGGCAGTTCGCAGGTGGAGCGAGGCTGCTCGCCGTCCAGTTCGACGGCTTTGAAGCTGGCGAGCTTGGCGGATTCGTCGCGGAAGCGGTCGAGCGCAGCTTTTTCTTCACGCTGAAAGCGCTTCTGGCGGAGGGACAGCTCGTCGAAGTTCACCAGGTGCCCGTCGAAATCGGCGCCATCCACGCAGGCGAACTTCATCTTGCCGCCCACCGTGACACGGCACGATCCGCACATGCCGGTGCCATCCACCATGATGGAGTTGAGGCTGACCACGGTGGGTACGCCGAACGGCCGCGTGGTCTCGCAGCAGGCCTTCATCATGGGCAGCGGCCCGATGGCCACTACCTCTCGAACGCTCTTGTCATTGGTCAGTATGGCGGCCAGCGCTTGCGAAACGAAGCCTTTGCGGCCATAGCTGCCGTCGTCGGTGGTGACGATCAGATCGTCGCTGTAAGCTCGGAATTCGTCCTCCCAGAACATCAGCCCGCGATTGCGAAAGCCCACGATCGAAATGGTGCGATTGCCCTGCAGCTTGTATTCGCGCAGTTGCGGATAGATAGGCGCCACCCCCAGCCCGCCACCCACCAGCACGACGGTTCCTTCGAGCTTGCGAATGTGGCTCGGCAAACCCAGCGGCCCGATGAAATCGAGCAGGCCATCGCCCTCACGCAACGCCATCATTTCAAGGGTGGTTTTGCCTACCGCCTGGATCACCACAGTGACCGTACCGCGATCCGCATGGAAGTCCGCAACGGTGAGCGGGATGCGTTCGCCATGCTCATCGATGCGGGCCATGATGAAGTGCCCGGGACGTGCCGCGCGCGCCACATCGGGTGCCTGAACGTCCCATAAGAAGGTCGTCGGACCAAATTGCTTTCTACGAGTGATGAGAAACACCACACCCCCTGGAAAGCAACATAGTATCAGAATTCCAGTAAAATAACTCTTTTTATCTTCTTTACTGAAATGGACCGTTTTGAAGACGCTACCTTACTCGCCGATGTCTTCGTTCCACAGCCCCGGGTTACCGGCGATGAACATTTGCATCAGGGCGATGCAGTCCTCGTCCTGCACCACCTCCACCTGAATGCCGTGGGCGCGCATGTACTCTTCGGCGCCCAGAAATGTCCGGTTCTCGCCGACCACCACCCGCGGGATCTTATACAGTACAATGGCGCCGCTGCACATAGGGCAAGGCGACAGGGTGGAATAGATAGTGCACTCGCGGTAAACGGCGGCGGGGAGCCGTCCGGCATTGCGCAGGCAGTTCATCTCGCCGTGATCGATGGGGCTGCCCGACTGGACGCGGCAATTGTGGCCGCGTCCGATGATGCGCCCCTGATGCGCCAGCACCGAGCCGATCGGGATTCCGCCCTCCGCCGCGCTCTTGCGGGCCTGCTCGATGGCCGCCTGTAAGAATGGATCTTTCGTCATCGTCTCGCCGCGATTACCCGTGGGATGCCGGCCAGGTCGGGCTCGATGCGCAGTTCCCGCCAGCCTGCCAGCAGCGCCGCTACGCGGTCCGCGCTGCCGAAGCCCAGTTCCATAATCAGCCACCCGCCGGGACGGAGCACGGGCGGAGCGTCAGCGGCGATCCGCTCATAGATTTCGATTCCGGTTTCGCCGGCGAACAGCGCCACGTGCGGTTCCCAGTCGCGGACTTCGCGCTGCAGTCCTTCGCGCGTGCCCAGCGGCACATACGGCGGATTCGACACGATGAGATCGATCGATCCTTCGCCAAGCCCGGATAGCAGGTCGCAGACCGCGAACCCCACGCGAGCGCCCAGCCGGGAGGCATTGGCGGCGGCGATGGCGATCGCGGCGGGCGAGATATCGGTGGCGAACGTCGTCGCGCCGGTCTCTAATTGCACGGTCACCGCCAGGGCTCCCGAGCCCGTGCCCACATCGACCACCCGTCGCGCATCGCGAGCTAGCGACAACGCCACTTCGACCACATGCTCCGTCTCCGGCCGCGGTATCAGCACATCGGGCGTCACGCGGAACTCGCGCCCGTAGAACTCCTGCCGTTTGGTGATGTATTGCGTGGGCTTGCCCTGCAGGCGTTCATGCAAATAGCGGCCGTAGTGGAGCCATTCCACCTCGCGCAGTTCCTGCTCCGGATGGGCGTACAGGTACGACCGCTCGCAGTGGACCGCATGCATGAGCAGCACTTCGGCGGTCAGGCGGGGCACCGCGACGGCGGCCTCTTCGAGCAGTTGAGTGCCCTGGAGAAGCGCCGTCCGCAGCGTCATGACGACTGTTGGTTGCGATAGTAAGTGATGAGCGCGTCGAGGATAGGGTCGAGCTTGCCGTCCATCACCATATCGAGCTGGTGAAGCGTGAAATTGATGCGGTGGTCGGTGACGCGGTTTTGCGGAAAGTTGTAGGTGCGGATCTTCTCGCTGCGGTCGCCCGTTCCCACCATGCTGCGGCGTTCGGCGCCGAGCTCGGCCTGCTGCTTCTCCAACTCCATCTCGTAGAGACGCGAGCGCAGCACTTTCTCCGCCTTGGCGCGATTCTTGATCTGCGACTTTTCGTCCTGGCAGGAGACCACCAGGCCTGTAGGCAGGTGCGTGATGCGCACCGCCGAATACGTGGTGTTCACCGATTGCCCGCCGGGGCCGGAAGAGCAGAACGTGTCGATGCGAATATCCTTGGGGTCGATCTTCACTTCCACTTCGTCGGCTTCCGGCAGCACCGCTACCGTGATCGCCGAGGTGTGGACGCGCCCCTGCTGTTCGGTCACCGGCACGCGCTGCACGCGATGGCCGCCGCTTTCGTAGCGCAGGCGGCTGTACACCTTGTCGCCGCTTACCAGCGCGATGACTTCTTTCAAACCGCCGACGGCAGACTCGCTGGTCGACGTCACTTCCATCTTCCACTTGCGCGTTTCGGCGTAGCGCGAATACATGCGAAAGACTTCCGCAGCGAACAGCGTGGCCTCGTCACCGCCCGTACCGGCGCGGATTTCGAGCACCACGTTCTTCTCGTCCTTGGGATCCTTGGGCAGCAGCAGGACCTTGATCTCTTCCTCCAGCTTGCCGATTTCGGGCTCCAGGCGCGTCACTTCCTCTTCGGCCATGGCGCGCAGATCGGGATCCTTCTCCTGGAGCATGGGGCGGGCCTGCGAGAGCGAATCCTCCACGCTTTTCCACTCGCGGTATTTCTCCACGATCTCGGAAAGCTCGGACTGCTCCTTGGTGACTTTGCGGTACTTATCCCCGTCTCCGATCACAGCCGGGTCGGCCATCTGTTGGGTCAGCTCGTCGAAGCGCTTTTCGAGCTGCGTGAGCTTCTGGGCGAATTGCATGGACGTTTCTTAAGCGATGACGAGCTCGCCGCCTTGCGATTTTTCGAGCGTCATGGCGCCTTCCAGGGCGCGGATGGCGATGGACGCCTGCTCGTCTGAGGGCGGCTGGGTAGTAATGCGCTGCAGCCACAGACCAGGAGCAGTAATGGTGGCCAGGAACGACCCGCGGCGCTTGGCGGCAAAGCGGATCAGTTCATAGCTGACGCCCACAATCAACGGCAGCAGCAGCACGCGGCAGAGAAATTTCGCCAGGAACGCATCGAAGGGAATCAGGGCGTACACCGGAATCGCCAGGATCATCATCACGAACAGGAAGCTGGTGCCGCAGCGCGGATGGAAGGTGGAAAAGCGCTGGGCGTTCGCCACGCTGACATCCTGCCCCGATTCGAAATTGAAGACTACCTTATGTTCCGCGCCGTGATACTGGAACATGCGGCGGATGTCCTTCATGCGTGAAAGCACATAGAGGAACGTGAGAAAGATTGCGATGCGAATGACGCCATCCACCAGGTTGAACCAGAGGCGCCCGGAAAGCACCGGATAAATCTTCGCCAGGCGGGTAACCAGCAGCAGCGGCATGAACTTATAGAGAAAAAGGAACGAAGCCAATGAGAAGATCAGCGGACCTACCAGCGCCCAGGTCGGAATCTCTTTGATGCGCTTATCTTCCGGCACTTCGGGATTGTCGAGCGCGGCGTTGGTGGAAAAACGAAGCGCTTTGACTCCCAGGCTCATGGCCTGATATAAGGTGCCCATGCCGCGGAATACCGGCAGTTTGAAGATCTTGTGGGTTTCCGAAATCCTGGCCAGAGGCATCTCCTCGGTCACGATTTCGCCGCCCGGCTTGCGGACTGCCACGCAATAGCTGTGCGGTGCCCGCATCATCACGCCCTCCATCACAGCCTGCCCGCCGACAAGGGTTTCCTCGCCATTTTCCATCACGGGAAGCAATTGGATTTGGGTAAACAAACGAATGAAGGTGCGTGGCGACACTGATACTCTCCGGTTACTCAAACCATTATACGCCATGCCGTGGGTTGCGCCGCTGATAACCGCAGTCTACGCCCCCTTGCGCAGATCCGCTAGCAGCGGGAAGCGGCATGACCGAGAGCTAGCCGCGCTTCTTTGGCTCCAGCCCAGAGCGCCGCCGGCGTAGAAAGTGGTAGGTGACGGCAAAGACGACCAGCCAACAGATCATCATGACGGTCTGGACGCCGCCGGCATCGGAGCGGATACCAAAAGATCCAAGGACAACTGTGACGGCGATGAAAACGATCCAGGCGGCGATTTCCGAAAGAGTGATGAACTTGATGGCGTTCCAAATCATTGTTAGCGCCCCTTCTTCGGCCCTTCGCATCGCTTGCCGCGATAACTAGAGCTTACGCCCCTTTAAGAGCGTCCGACAGGGCCGGCGCAAGTTGCGGGAACCGGAAGGTAAATCCTGCCGATTCCACCGCTTGGGGTGTGACACGCTGGCTGGCCAGCAGGATATTTCCCATCTCGCCGAACAGCAACTTCAACGCCAGCCCAGGCACCGGGAAGATGGCGGGCCGATGTACCGCGGCGGCAAGCGCCCGCGTGAATTCGGCGTTGGTTACCGGGTTGGGAGCCGTTCCGTTGACCGCGCCACTGACCGGCTTCATTAGTGCGAACTGGAACAGAGAGGCGAGGTCGTCCAGGTGAATCCACGCCATCCAATGCCGGCCGTTACCGAGTTTCCCGCCTACACCCATTTTGAACGGAGTGAGCATGCGCGGCAGGGCGCCGCCGCGCGCGTCGAGCACAATGCCGGTGCGCACGCGCACCACCCGCACACCGAACGCTTCGGCGGCGGCCGCCTCCCTCTCCCAGGCGACGCATACTTCGGCGAGAAAATCGTTGCCGGGAGCGGAGGCTTCAGATAGCAATTCGTCGCCGCGCGAACCGTAGTAGCCGGTCGCCGACGCGCAGATGAAGACCGGCGGTTTACGCGCCAGTTTGGCCATCGCCTGCACCAGGTTGCGCGTGCCGGCCACGCGGCTCTCGCGGATCTCGCGCTTCACCGCGGCATTCCAGCGTTGCGCCACCGGTGTGCCGGCCAGGTGGATGACGGCATCGGCGTCACGCAGTCCGTCGGCCGGCGGTTCGCCTTTAGCGGGATCCCAGACTGAAAGCCGTACACCGGGCGGCAGGTTGGTACCGGCATGCCGGCTGAGTGCGGTGAGCGAATGGCCATCCTGCGCCAGAACTTTCAAAAGGCGGCGGCCGATGAGCCCGGAAGCGCCTGAGATGGTGATGTTCACGCAGTTCCATCATCGCATGGCGGCTACAATGAGAAGGCATGAGGGCCTGGAATCGCGCCAAACTACTGTGGGGATATCTTGCGCGCAGGCCGCGCGTGGCAGCGCTGCCGGTGGAGTACATTGTGGAAACCACCGCCAAATGCAATCTGTACTGCCCCATGTGCCCGCGCGAAACCCACAAACAGCCCAAAGCCGACATGTCGGACGATGTCTTCGAGCGGCTGGTGAGCCAGGCCGGCCGCACCGCCGAGCACATGATGCTCATCGGGCTGGGGGAGCCGTTCCTCGACCCGCACATCTATGAGCGCATCGAGTTCTGCCATCGCCACAGCATTTCGGCGCTGCTTTCCACCAACGGCACCTTCCTTGACGAGCGCAACGCCGCGCGCATCCTCGATTCCCCGCTCGACCAGATGACTCTCAGCTTCGACGGCGCCAAGAAAGAGACCTTCGAGTTCTACCGCAAGGGCGCGAATTTCGAAAAGGTGCGCGATAATTTCGTGCGCTTCGCCGGTATGAAGCACCAGCGCCGGTCGAAGTTGCAGGTGGTGGTGCAGATGGTGGCGATGGCCGGAAATGCCGGCGAGATCGGCGATTTTATGGCCTTCTGGAGCGCCATTCCGGGCATCGACCAGGTGCGCATCAAGCAGGACGAGACCAACGTGATCGGTCCGGCGGGACACGCCGCGGAAGATTGGAAGCACCCCTGCCACTACTTATGGCGTGGGCCGGTATACGTGAAACAAAACGGCGATGTCTACCCCTGCTGCCAGAGCTACATGCTGGATGGCGCACCGTTAGGCAACGTCGCCGAGAAACCGCTCTTCGAAATCTGGAACGGCGATGCGATGCAGGAGATGCGGCGGCTGCACGCTGCCGGCCGCGGGGGCGATGTCGACATGTGCTCGCGCTGCTGCACCACCATTCCGCATCCCATGCTGGTGGCCGGGAGCCTGGTCTTTCACGGCAAGACGGTACGGCGCCTGATCCCGCTGGTGGAACGGATGGTGCATTTTTCGAAACTGCCACGGAACCTGCTGCGCCCGCCCAAGCGAGGGTAGCGCCGGTGGCGCTAGAAGCGCTTCTTATAAAAGAAATCGATCCCGAACAGTCCGTTATCTTCGCGCAGCGCCACTACCGACCATTGCTTGGCGAACGACCACTCCACGCGCACCACTTCCGGATTACTGCTGTTGATGTCGGCGATGTATGTAAAGGTGATGTTATTCGTCACCTGTTGTTGCAGCGTCAGGCGCGCCTGCGGATTGTTTTCCACCCCCGGCAGCGAGGGATCGATGCGCAACTGGCTGACGCCGAAGAAGCGCTGCAGGCGGCCGGATACCGGGCTGGTGAGGGCCTGGCCCAAGAGGGCGGACGCCCCCATCTGCTGCCACGATTGCGGCGACGTGCTCTGTTGCGCCAGACGCGTGGGGTCTGACGTGGGACTGCGGCCGGTGGCCAGCAGGGCGACGATTTCGTTAAACTGCAGCGGCGGATCGGAGCGTGGCGTCAGGTTCAGTTTCGTGAACGGACCGGAGACGGTGAGGGTGACATCGATGCCATTTACCCTGGTCTCGAGGTCGACGTCCAGAATCGGATCGATGCGCACGGGATTAAAGAACTGCACGCTGCCCGAATTGATGGTGTACTTGGTTCCGAAGAAGATCACGCGTCCTTGGGAGACGCTGACGCGCCCCAGCAGGGCGGGGTTGCTGAACGTGCCGCGCAGTCGCAGGTTCGCCTCCATCTGGACATCCTGCGTCAGTTCGCTCTGGAATTCCACGTCGGGCGCGGTGTTGATCTGAATGTCGAAGTTCAGCCCGCCCAACAGCCCGGTGCGCGCGGCCGGCGTCTGCACCGGTTCGGCCGAACGGCCCAAGAGCGAGCTGAAGTCCGATTGCGGATTGAATCCCGTCCGCACAATGGTGATGGTGCCGTCCAGGTTGCTGCGGTCGGGGGTGCCGGTGAGATTGAGGCTGGCGTTGGCAATGGTGCTGACGCCTTCGGGATAGCGGATGCGCACTTCGGTGGCGCGGGCATGGACGCGAAAGATGGTCTGCCCGTTGTTGTACCCCGCGAAACCGGTGAGCTCGATCTTGCCGCCGCCGGTATCGCCGGTGAACTTCTGGATGGTGGCGCGCGTGCCGTTACTCCGGTCGCCGGTGAAGACCAGGACGCCGTTGGCGTTGGAAATGCCGTTGGGAACGCCTTCGATATTGAACGAAGCGTTCTGGAATTCGGTGCGGCCGTTCACCTGGGGCGCATCCAGCGGGCCGCGCATCGTCAGTTCCATCGCCACCGAGCCGGCGCTGGTGAAATCGCGATTGAAATCGTGCACCAGCGCCAGATCCACGCGGCCGGCGCCGCGCAAGTCAAGCGGACTCTTCTGCTGTAGCGCGACCTTGCCGGTGAGCGAAAAATCGGTGGCGGTGCCCACCAGGCGCGCGCTGTTCACGGTGATGACATTGTTCTCCATGCTGGCCACGATGGGCGCGGCATTGTGGAGCATGAGCTTGGCGGCGGGGATGCGGACATCGGGTGCGGGACCGAACGTGAATTGGGGAATGGTGAGCTGCGCCTTCAGGGCCTGCGGTTGTAGCAGCGGCCCATCGATGCGTAACTGGCCCTCGGCCGAGCCCACATACGGGCTGGGCGTGGATGCCGCTGCCGGTTCCAGCCAGGCGCGCAGATTGTCCAGATCGAGCTTGGAGAAGGTGAGCGTGGCGGTGCCGGGATAGTCGCCCTGCAGGCGCCACTCGCCGTCACCGCGGACCTGCGAACTGGCGGCGACCGACTCCAGGTGGGCGCGAAGCACGTCGCCCTGCGATGAGGCGGTCAGGTGCGTCTCGCCCAATGCCTGGTCGGAGATCTGCAGGCCGCGGCCGGTGACGTCGGCATTCAAGGTGGTGATGCGGAACTGCGGAACGTCGCTGCCGGCAGCCGGCGGAGTGACATCGGCCTCGCCATCGGCCGCCATCTGCACGGTGCCCTTCAATCCGGGCCAATGGTTTTGAAAGGTGCGGATCTGCTCCAGCGATCGCGCATTGGTGCTCGCGCGCATTTGCAGGTGTCCGGTATCGAAATGGCCGATGGCGTGGCGATAGGCCACTTGCACGGTGGCCTGTCCATTGCCGGCGCTCAGTTGTCCGCCGGTCACCTCCACCGAGGCCGCGGTGTAGTTCAGGTGGCCGGTGAAGCGGTCGAACGGTTCGTCGCGCACGGCGCCGTGGGTCAGTTGGAAATCGGCGGAAACATGCGGATCGCCGACGTTGCCGGAGATTTGCGCGGTCCCGGCGGCGGCGCCATCGACCCAGACGGTCTTCAACTCGAGCAACTGAATCAGGCCGGCCACCGTGCCGCCGCGCAGGGTGCCGCTGCCCGTGAGCGGGCTGGCGTCGTCGGCCTGCCATTCATGCAGGCCCAGCGACATCTGGAATTGCGAGCGCATCGGCCCCTGCACCACCGTGCCGTTGCGCATGGCGACGCCGGAGGGCGAGGCTTCCGCGTCGCCTTCGAGCGAGTCGAATTTCTCGCTTTCGAATTCGATGCCGGTAACGCGCGTGTGGCCGGAGATGTGCGGGTCGTCGATATTCCCGATTACGCCGCCGTCGAAAATCGCGGTGCCGGTGAGTTTAGCGGGAAGATGGGCGGCGCGCTCGCCGATGGCCGGCAGCAGATCGTCGAGATCGCGGGTTTCCAAATGGACGCGCATCTGCCCGCCGAGGGTGCCGGAGAAATCGATCTGCGAGGCCGGCAGGGTCAAGCTGGAAGTGCCCAGTTGGACGGTGCGATCGAGCGCTTCATAGCTGACGTCAATCTGGCCGTGGACTGTGGGGCTGCCGTCGGCGGGGGCCAGCGTCAGGGTGGCCTGGGCGCGCAACTCGGCGGAATTCTCGAATGAACCTTCCACGTTTACCGGACCGGATGCCAGCGCGTTATATGGCATGTGACCGGGACTGTACATGGCCACCACCGGACGCGCCACCATGCCATCGATTTTGCCGGTAGCCGAGTACCGCACCAGGTTGAGCACCTTGCCCTCGCCCTGAAAGTGGCCGCCGAAGACGGACAGCGCGATGTCGTGGAGTTGCAGATTCTTGCCGCGCAGCGCCACTGCGGCGATGACGCCATGTACCGGCGCCTTGCCGAGATCGGTCACATAATCTCCGTCCAGCCGGAGTTGGCTGGCGTCCACGCCGGCAGGATTGGCCGTCAACGCGCCATCTGCGCGGAAGCCTTCCAGCCGGATCGAGGGGTCGCGATAAGCCAGGCCCGTGCCGTGGAGTGTGGCGGCCGCGAAGAAATCGGAGCCGCCGCGCCAGGCCACGTTGCCGCGAAGCTGTACCGTGCCGCGGCGCAGTTCCGGAATGCGCAGGATGGGCGTGGCTTCCTGCACTGCGACGCTGGCGTCGAACTTGAAGTCGCCGTGCGGCGCGGTAAGGTTTTCGATCGCGCCGGAGAACGCGACGTTGGAGGCGCCGGAAGTCACTTTGGCTGAGTCCACGCCGATGCGGTTGGCCTCGATCGTGAGCGCGGTCGCGATGCCGACGGGCAACGGCCGATAGCTACCCAATTCGAGATGAAGCGGCTGAACCGAAATATCGCCGCGATAGCGCCGGCCGGCGAGTTCATACAGAAAGTGTGTGTTGAGATTCGATCCGCTGGCGGAGAACGGAGTGGAGCCGCGCGATTCCACCGAGATCCGGCCGCGGTCGAGCGAGAAGCGGCCGATCGCGAGATCGAGAATGCTCTGCAGAGCAGGCTTTCCGGGCTTCGACGCCACTTTCGGCTGGGGTATGTTGGTGCGGCCATCGGGTTCAACGACCAGGTTGAGTTCCGGCGCCACTACGTCGAGATAGGCGATGTCGACGTCGCGCCGCATTAACGAAACGAGCTTGAGTCCGACCGCTACCGACTCGGCATGCAGTAACGGAGGCTTGCCCGCGGCTTCTGTGCCGTGCAGGGTGAAGGAACGGACTTCGGCGCGCAGGCTGTGCCAGTCGAATTGAAACGAAGCGATCTCCACGCGCCCGCCGGTGGCAGTTTCGACAGTCTGGATCAGGGCGTGGCGCACGCGGGAGTAGAACCACTGGCTGCGCACCACCAGCACGAGGGTGACGGCGAATACCAGCAGCGCTACCAACGCGCTACCCGCAATCCAGGCTGCCCATTTGCGGCGCCGGCTCATTGGAACGCCTCCGGGTGGAAGACAACGTCGGAACGCTGCCGCTGATTCGTGAGCCAGGCGCTCATTTGCTTATCCACCTGTTCGCCGGTGAGCTTCTCTTCGATCTGGTCGCGGTATTCGTCGAGCGTTATCGCCTGGCCGGGATGGGCAGCTTGCGCGGCCGGCTCGACAGTCTTGTGAAAGTAGTCTTCCACCTCCTGATCGCTCACCTGCACACCCGGACGGAAACGCACATCGATGAACAGCAGCAGGCGCCTCTGCCAGAGGAGTTCGTCGCGCACCTGCAGGTCGGTGATGCCGCGCTCCGCCAGTTCGTGGAGATAGGCGTCGTCGTCGGCAAAATTGTCCTTCTTGAAGGTGGCGAGAATGGGTTCGATTTCCGACGCGGCGGGCTCGGGATAGCGGCTATTTTCGAGTTCGCGCAGAATGAGGCGCTGTTCCACCATGCGGTCGGCGGTAGTGCGCCGGCCGGCGCTGCTGAAATCGGGTTGGGTTCGATTCAGGAACGCGGTGACGCGGATTTCGCGATCCAGGTCGCTCGTGGCGATGGCCTGATTGCCCACCGAGACGGCGATGCGGTCGATGATTTCCGAATGGAGTCCGGCAGCCATCAGCAGGAGAAACGAAATGGAACGGGCCGCCCTCAAAAGGTCTGTCCGATCGAGAAGAAGTATTGAAAGTGGCTGACGTTCTGCACGTTGCACTGATAGGGCGCGCCCGAGGGCGCGGGGCAAGGAGTGACGCCCGCGTTGAGCAGTTGCTCCAGCGTGCCGTTAAATCCGTTGAAATACGGTGGATTAATGCTGTAAGCCAGATCGACGCGCAGCGGTCCCACGGGGGTTCGATAGCGGATTCCGAAGCCCACCGCATGCACCATGTAATTGAAGTCCTGCAGATTCTGCTGGTGCACACGGAACGAGAAGTGATCGAAGCTGGAATAGATATTGCCCATGTCGTGGAACAGAACCCCGCCCAGGCTGTCGCCGATCAGGGGAAAGCGCAGCTCCACCTGATTAAAGAAGAGAGCGTTACCCCCGAGCGGAAATCCGGTGAGTCCATCGCGCGGGCCGGCCTGGTATTCGGGAAAGCCGCGATGCGAATCGCCGCCGCCGAAGAAGCGTTCGGGCAGCGGGAGTTCGTCGGCGGGGTTGCCGTGATAGTGGAAGACGGAGATATTGCCGACCTCCGTGCTGCGCGCCAGCACCAGCCGTTTGCCGATGGCATAGTAGCTGGCATTGCGTGCCAGGACGCGGGTGAAGTCGCGGGTCGATCCGAAGATGTGCTCGGCCAGACCGAAATCGACGGTGTTGTAGACGCCACTGTGCGGGTCCACGGGATCGTCGCGCCGGTCCTGCACCAGGTTGATGGATGTGATCCCCACGCGGTCCGACTGCGACAGTGTCGAAACCAGGAAGGGCGTCACTTTCAAATCGCTCACGCTGACGCGGCGATACGCAGCGCGATACAGCAGCGTGGTCGCCTTCGTGAGTCGCTGGGAGAGCTGGACCGCCCCTTCCAGGCGGGTGTAGTTGTACGTGCGGATGTCCTTGGAATTGTCGAACAGCCCGGTAAACGACAGGGTCAGCTTGTCGTTATCGCCGAAGTGGGGCCAGGAATAATTCAACAGAGCGCGTTGTTCCAGGGTGGAGAACTGCGTGCGTAGGCTGATGTTGTGCGCCAAACCCCAAAGATTATTGCGGGCCAGATCGATGGAGATGCGCGGATAGAATCCCGAAGCCCCGGTGGCGGCATCCAGGCAATCGTTGCATCCGCCGATGCGCCCAAGTTCCGCGCCCACGCCGAACGCCACGGAATAGCGCCGCGCTTCATCCAACTGGTAGAGCACGTATTTTTCGGTGGTATCGCCTTCGGGGTTCTGAATGGCCTCGTCCACGCGCGCGAAGACCCCGAGATCGTAGAGCTTGCGCTGCGTTTCGGTAACCTGCGTGGGTGAGAGCGGATCGCCGGGATTGATGGTCAGCTTGCGATCCACCAGTTCCGGCCGCGTGTATTTAAGGCCGTTCACCAGCACCTGGCGAACGAACTGTTGCGTACCTTCGTGAATAATGTAGCGCAGGTCGACGTGGTTGGGCAGGCCGGAGGGCTGCGAGTTCCACTCGAACGTGGCCCCGGCGAATCCCTTGTCGAAGTATTGAGCCAGAATGGTGTCGCGATCCACCGCCACGCTGAATTCGCTGAACGGCTGGCCTTTGATGGAGCTGAGCGAACCCTGCACTTTCGACAGGTCGAGATGCTCGATGCCCTGAACCTGCAAACTGTCGACGAAGGATTGCGGGCCTTCGTTAATCTGCAAAAAGACTGCCAGTTCACCAGCCTTGCCGCGATAGTTATCCTGAATCCTGGTGTTGACCTGAACGGCCAGAAAGCCGTTCGACTGGTAAAGATTCTCGATGGCGTCGGAATCGCGGCGTAGAAGGCTCTCACTATACCGGCCGTGCGGAAACTGCAGCCAGGTGGCCTTCTGCATGTACAGGCGTTCGCGAATCTCGTCGGTGCTGAAATAACGATTGCCGCTGATCTCGATGGCGTCCAGTTTATGCCGCGGCCCCGGATTGATCAGGTAGTCGATGGTGGCCTGGTCGTTTTCCACGCGCTGCCGTTTGTACTCCACCTGGGCCTCGAAATAGCCTTCCGACTGCAGGTAATCGCGCAGATTGTGCGCCCCTTCGAGCAGCAGGTCGTCATCCACCGAATGCTCTTCGAAAATGGGGACGTAGTGCTGCAGTTGGCCCTTGGATATCTTAGCCCCGATGGCGTTCACCAGAATCCGCGGTCCGGCTTCGATGAGCAGGGTGGGCAGAGCGGTATTGGTATCGGGGTTGTACTTCATCGATTCCAGCGAGACGCGCGCTTCGAGGCGGTTTTCGCGCTGAAACAACCCGCGCACGCTCGCCAGCCCCTCGCTCACGCGCGTCTGCGTCATGGGCTTCCAGGAATGAATCAGCCAGCGGCGGAATTTAGTGGCCTTCAGGATCTTCTGCGGGTCCAGCTTCACATCGCCGGCCAGCACCGGCGTGCTGAAACGGGCACGCGGACCGCTGGTGACTTCGAACCGGATGTTGATCTCCTGATAGCTGTTGTTGTAGGTGAAGGAGGGAGCGATGCGGCTGAGAAACAGGCCGTTGGAATCCATCAGCCGTTTCTGGGCGGCGGCGGCATCGTGCATCCTGGAGTCGTTGAACGGCTGCCCCAGGTCGAGATCGGCCGCGCTCTCCAACTGGTTGGCGCGCGGCGGAGCGTCGATATTGCCGGCCGCCGTGACGGCGCCGATGAACCAGGAGTTGGTGGTGATGAAACGGATCACCACGCCGGCGGTCGCGCCCGCGGTGTAGGGCTCGGCGTCCACCTGAATATCCTGATAGCGTCCGGTGGCGAAGAGGCGTTCGATGCTGGCGCGCACATCGCTCATGTGAAGCGGCTCGCCCTGCTTCAGCGGGAGGATGTCATGAAGTTGAGCGGCGTCCAGGGGCTGGTGTGGGGGGTCGAACTGTATGGTGAGGATCGGCTCGCCCTCAAATTTCTGCGGCTGTGCAAAGAGGACGGTGGAAGAAACGACCGGCAGCAGAATGGCGCAGAAATAGCGGGCGAACGTCAGGCGCACCTTCCTCATGATATCGTAAGCGCCTCAAAGCAATTCTGTTACCATCGGGGACATGAACGCGGCCGATCGCCTGCGTTATTCGCGGCAAATTCTCTTTCCAGGCATCGGCGAAGCGGGACAGGAGGCGCTGCTGGCCGCGCACGCCGTGGTAGTGGGATGCGGCGCGTTGGGCAGCTTTCATGCCGCCGCACTGGCACGGGCGGGTGTGGGCCGCCTGACTCTCATCGACCGCGATTACGTGGAGCCCAGCAATCTGCATCGCCAGTGGCTGTTCGACGAGAGCGACGCCGCCGAGTCGCTGCCCAAGGCCGCGGCGGCCGCCCGGCGCATCGCAGGCATCAACTCCACCGTGAAAGTGCGCGCGGTAGTGGCCGACCTGACGGCGCGCAACGCAGACGACCTGCTGGCGGGCGCCGGCGTCATCCTCGACGGCACGGACAACTTCGAAGCGCGCTACCTGGTGAACGATTTCGCCGTGAGCCGCGGAATTCCGTGGATTTACGGCGCTGCCGTGGGCAGCTACGGGCTCGCCATGCCGGTGATCCCCGGCCGCACGGCATGCCTGCGCTGCGTGTATCCCGATCCGCCCGCGGGCGCGCAACCGACCTGTGAAACGGCGGGCGTGCTGAATGTGACGATTTCGGCGGTGGCGTCGGTGCAGACGGCCGACGCCTTGAAGATCCTCTGTGGCTTCCCCGCACAGGTGCAGCCCCGGATCACCACTATCGACCTGTGGAACGGCGGCATCCGGCAGATCGACGCACCGGCGCGCGATCCCGATTGCCCCACCTGCGCGCGGCGCGAGTTCTCCTACCTGGAGGAGCGGCGGCGTGCGCCGGCGACTCTGTGCGGACGGAATGCCGTGCAGGTGAACGAGCGCGAACGGCCGCTCGATCTGACAGAGTTGCAACGCCGGCTGGCGCCACTGGGGGATGTGCGCGCCAACGAGTTCGCGCTGCGCTTCCGCATTGAGCCGTATGAGCTCACCATCTTCCCCGACGGCCGGGCGATCGTCAAAGGCACGAGCGATGAAGGCGTGGCGCGGAGCCTCTATGCGCAGTACGTGGGGAACTGACGCGGCGCGCGCCGCCGTGCTGGGACTCGCGCTGGTCAACGCGGTGCTGTTCAGCATGCTGCTGCCGCTGTGGGAAGGCTTCGACGAGCCGTTCCACTATGGCTACGTGGAGGAGCTCTGGCAAACCAAAGAGCTGCCGGTGTTCCGCCGCACGGTGCTGCCATTCGATGTGGTGGCGTCCTTTCAATTGGCGCCGGTCAGCAGCGTAGCGCGGCGCGCCATTCCGGAGGCAATCCCCTACGACGCCTGGTTCGCGCTGCCCGACGCCGAGCGCGAGCGGCGGCGGCGCGGCCTGGAACAACTCACGCCCGATCCGCGCCCGCCAGTGCGCGGCAACTATGAGGCGCACCAGCCGCCCCTGGCGTATTTATTGCTGGCGCCGCTCGATCGAGCGCTCGCGCGCTTCCCGCTGACGGCGCGCGTGCTCGCGCTGCGGCTGGTGTGCGCGGTGGGCGCGGTGCTACTGATGTTCTGGGGCGCGTCATGGTTGTGCCGCGAGTTGGAGGTGCCGCCGCCTTATGCCACCGCGGCGCTATTCGGCATTTTCTCTTCCGAGATGTTTTATGCCACTACCGCGCACGTGGCCAACGACTGGCTGGCAGTCGGACTCAGCGCGTTCTTCTTTGCTTCGCTGGCGCGATTCGTCCGCATGCCCCATCGCCGCAGCGCACTGGTAGCGGCGGCGTGGCTCTCCGCGGGATTGCTGACCAAGGCGTACTTCCTGGTCTTGGCGATTGCCGGGGCGGCGGTTGCGATCGCACGGCTCTGGCGCAAGCGGACGCAAATCGCCGCGGTTCTGCCGGCCATGTTACTGGTGCTGGTGTTGGCGGGGCCGTGGTACGGAAGGAATCTGCGATTATACGGAAATGCCGCCGGGAACCCGGAAGCGCTCGATGGCATCGGACTGCGGCAGTCGCTAGCCGCCGCATCCCACATCGATTGGCCGGCGATGGCAGGGTACCTGGCGCGGGCATCGCTGTGGACCGGGAACAACTGGTTCAACAGCTATTCGCGAATCACGCTGGACGCACTGCTGGCGCTTCTGGCGATCGCGGTGGCCTGCTGGGTGTGGCGTCGCCGGGAGGTGCGCCCGGCGGAGTGGGCGGTGTTCGCGACGATCGTAGCTTTCATGGGCGCGCTGGCCTACGAGGCGTGCTCCATGGTGGCCGACCGTCCCGGCCAGGCGGTCGCCGGCCCCAGTCCCTGGTACACGCAGGTGCTGGCCGCACCGGTGATGGCGCTGGCCTTTCTCGGGTTATCGCGGTGGAAACGTGCGGGGCAAGTCTTCGCCACCGTGACAGTGGCGCTGGAAGCGTGGATTCTGGTGGCTAGCTGGACGCTGAAGCTGTTTCCCATGTACGCCGGCGGACCGGCCATTCTGCGGGGGCGGGAGATTTGGGACTGGTGGACACACGGCATGACCCGGCAGTCTCACGTTCTCTCGCTGACGGCGCTAGCGCCGGACGCCTGGTTATATTTCGGCCTGGCGGCGGCGCTAGCGTTCACAATTGCGGCATGCGGCTTGACGATGCGGGCTTTGCGGCGCTAAATATTAGCGATCGCCCCAGCTATATCCCAGCCATACCATTCCGCCGATCACGGAGTTGCTGCCGAATTCCTGATTCAGATTCGGAACGAAGTGATAATCGAACTGCGGACGGATGAAAATGTGATCGGTGACGTATACCTGCACGCCCACGCCGGCGTGAAGGTCGAAGTGATTGGTGCTGGTGAACGGCTGGCTGCCATGGGCGCAAATCGCGCCCGACAGGCACTGCGACTCGTAAATGGAGATACCCGTCTTGGCATCGCCGATGCCGGGAATGAGTTTCACAACCACCTTCTTGGTGCTGATGGGTGCGTAGATCCCGTTGATATCGATGAAATGCTGGCGATATTGGATGGTTTCCGAACCGCCGCCCTCAGCCGCCGGGATGGTGATGGTGGGCTGATAGTTAGTCCGGGCGGGCGTCAAATCCCATGAAAATCCAAGCCCGTAACTCTTCTTCAGCATCATGTCCATGCCGAAACCGAGGAAGAACCCGCCCATGCTCGAACTGGAGGTGAGCAGACAATTCGGGTCAGTCTGCACCGAGGTGCAGTTGGCGAACGTAACACTGTCGTACCCGGTTGACGGGGCCGCCTTGTCGTGGAAAGACCCGAATCCCACGTTCAAGTCAAAAGAAGTCTGCGCGGAGGCAAACTGCATACTGCCAAGCGCCAGGAAGCACAGGGGTAGGTACCGAGCGAAGCGTCTCACGTAGAAATCTCCTATGGTGTTGCAGAATTGCACACGCTGGTTACTATCTTAATCCGAATAATGCCAGCCAAACTGTTCGATTCCGGGGGTTTGTTGGTAACAACCCCGGTTCAACAGGTACGACGCGGCGCACTGGGAAGCGGTTTCACAGGCGTTCTCCTAACGTCGCTGGCATTTCGGGCAGAAATGTGAGGACCTTTGCACAATCACCAACTTCCGGACAACTGTGCCGCACTTCACGCACGCTTCGCCGGTGCGCTGGTAAATGCGGTGGCTGAATTGAAAAAAACCTTTCCGGCCCTGCGCGTCCACATAGTCCGAGATAGACGAACCGCCTGCGTCAATTGCTTCACGCAGCACTTCGCGAAGTGCATTGTAAAGTTTGGCGGCGCGTTCGCCGCGCAGCCGATGGGCGAGAGCGAGCGGATGAATGCCGGCGCGAAATAACGCTTCGTCGGCATAAATATTTCCCACGCCGCGGAGAAAGCGCTGGTTCAGGAGCAGCGGCTTGATGCGCGACTTGTGGCGTTTGAGCGCGGCGGTGAAATCGGCGAGCGACACCTCGAGCGGTTCCGGACCGAGCCTGGCGACGCGCGCCGGAAACTCGTCGCTCAATTGGAAACTGCCGAACTGCCGGCTGTCCTCGAACAACAAGACGCCCTCATCAAGCGTCAGGATGGCGTGGGTATGCTTGCCGACGGGGCCGCCTAATAGCAGGCGGCCGGTCATGCCGAGATGAATCAGCAGGTAGCCGCCGCCTTCGAGCGGCAACACCAGAAACTTGCCATAGCGCTTCACGCCGGCGATGCGCCGTCCCGCCAGCCTGGCGGCCATGTCTTCCGGATCGCCACCGCGCAGGATGCGCACCGCGCGGAATTCGGCGGAGACGATGCGGCGGCCCACCAACGGGGCAATCGACCGTGCGACGGTCTCGACTTCCGGAAGTTCGGGCATGTTGACGGACGGCTTGCGGACTACGCCGAGCGTTCCACTACGCTGCGCATCGGGTGGGAGTTCGGCCGCCCAATGCCGCAATAGTCGAACCCGGCGGCGCGTGCCGCTTCGGGGGAGAAGAGATTGCGGCCGTCCACCAGAATCGGGCGGGCCATAGCGCGCGCCATGGCGGTGAGATCGAGATCGCGGAACTCGTTCCACTCGGTCACCAGCACCAGAGCGTCGCTTTCCGACGCCAGATCCATGGCCGACTGGCAGCAGCGAATCCGCAGGTCGGGCCGCTGTTCCCGGCAGGCCTGCATGGCGATCGGGTCGTATGCTTTAACACGCGCTCCCATTTGCAACAGGCGCTCGGCAATGTGGAGGCTGGGCGCGTCGCGCAAATCGTCGGTATCCGGTTTGAAGGCCAGGCCAAGTAAGCCGACGGTTCGGCCTTTGAGGATGAAGAGCTTTTCCTGCAGCTTCTGGATCACCATCTGGCGCTGCGCAGTATTCACCTCGATGGAAGCGCGCAGCAGGCGGCTATCGTAGCCGTACTCGCGCGCGGTGTGGAGCAGCGCGTGCACATCCTTGCCGAAACAACTGCCGCCCCAGCCTACGCCCGGGGAGAGGAATTTCGAACCGATACGCGAGTCCAGCCCGATGCCGGTCATCACTTCCGGCGCCTCTGCGCCCACGTGCTCACAGATGTTGGCGATCTCGTTGGCGAAACCGATTTTCATAGCCAGGAAGGCGTTGGCGGCGTACTTGATCATCTCCGCACTGGTCAGCGTGGTGGTGACCATCGGCGCATGCTTGAGCCCCGCCGGCCTCGGCACGCCGGCAGGCGGCTCGAAGCTCTGTTCCACCAGGGGACGATACAGTTCCTGCATGACGGCGAGCGATTCCTGGTCGGACGCGCCGGTCACGATGCGATCCGGGTAGAGCGAATCGGTGATCGCGCTGCCCTCCCGCAGGAATTCCGGATTGCTGGCCACCCCGAAGCGAATCCGCGAGCGTTCGCGCGGGCGAGCCTCATCGATGCCCTCGCGCACCAGCGTTTCCACCAGATTTCCGCTGCCCACCGGCACCGTGGATTTATTGACGACCACGCGGAAGCGGGAAGCGTCCATGGCGGCGCCAATGCTGCGCGCCGCGGCCTCCAGGTACTGCAGGTTGGCTTCGCCGGATGCCAGGGAAGGGGTGCCGACGGCGATGAAAATGACGTCGCTCGCCGCGGCCGCTGCCGTGAGATCGGTATCGAAATCGATGCCGCCGCGGCCGGCAGCCAACTGCAAAAGCTCTACCAGAAACGGTTCATAAATGGTAGGTTCGCCGCGCCGCAAGCTGGCGATTTTCTTGGCGTCGGTATCGACACAGGTGACGCGGTGGCCCAGATAGGCCAAACAGGCTCCCGTAACGGCGCCGACGTATCCAGTTCCAATAACAGTAACTCGCATGGTCCGCCTGGCAATCTTTCTGATTGAGTATAACAAGGCAGGGAACTGACAGTTGTTGGATTCGCTACAATTAAGGGTACTAATTGGGGGAGTAGGCCTACTGCCTGGTACGGGGTTAAGATGCAGACGATTCTCGTAATCGATGACGACGAAAGCCTGCGTGACACCATCGGTGTGATGTTGGAGCAGGAAGGCTTTCGCGCCGTATTAGTGGGCGATGGCCGCAGCGGTTTCGACAAAGCGGTGACTATCAAGCCCGACATGGTCCTGGTGGATCTGCGTCTTCCCGGCATGAGCGGGACGGAGATTTGTAAGCAATTGCGGGTGGCGGCCGTCAAGACGCCCATCATCGTGCTGAGCGCCTTGAACGACGAACTCGACAAGGTGCTGCTGCTCGAAATCGGCGCCGACGATTACGTGGTGAAGCCGTTCGGCACGCGCGAACTGATGGCGCGCATTCGCGCCGTGCTGCGCCGCTCATCGCCGGACGCGCGCAAGGTGGTGCGATTCGCCGATACCGAGGTGGATTTCGAACGGCGCGTGGTCACCCGCAAGGGCGAAGATCTCAAGATGACGCCGGCGGAATACAATCTGCTCTGTTACTTTCTGCAGAACCCGGACCGCCCGCTTACCCGCGATATGATTCTGAACTCCGTCTGGGGTTATGAATTCTTTCCCAACACGCGCACGGTGGACGCGCATGTGGTCAAACTGCGGCAGAAACTCGAACCCGATGCCAATGTTCCGCGCCACTTTCTGACGGTTCACGGCGTGGGATATCGCTTCCTGCCCTGATGGGCACGCAAGATTTAGCAGAGTTTTTACTTGTAACGCACCTACGGGATTCGCCCGATAAGCGACAATAACGGCATGCTTTCCGAAGGGGACCGTCCCTCCACCGGCCGGCCGGTGCTGGTGGTGGAGGACTCCGAAAACAGTGCGGTGATGCTCGAGATTGCGCTCTCGGGAATTCCTCGCGTCACCGTGGTGCTGGCGCCGTCGGCCACGGAAGCATGGCGCATCCTGAGCGGGCACGGACCTTCGATCCAGGCGATGGTGACAGACTTGAATATGCCCCGGATGGACGGGTTTGAGTTGATTCGCAGGGTGCGGGCAGACGGCCGGCTGGCGGAAATGCCGATCGTGGTGGTGAGCGCGGATACCGATCCCGGGACGCCCGGGCGGATCGCGCAACTGGGAGTGAATGCGTTCTTCGCCAAACCTTTTTCACCCGCCGAAGTACGGCGGAAACTGGAGCAGATTCTCGATGGTACGACCGACTGACGCGGAGCGGCGCTCCGCTGTCCCACATCTGATCGCCCTGACCTTGCTTTCCTGCTTCGCCCTTTCCGCCCAAACTGCGCCCGACCACGACGCCATTCTCGCGCGGCTCGACCGATTGGAGCAGGAAAATCGCGCCATGGCGGAAGAGATTCACGCACTGCGCGCCGAACTGGCCGCGGCGCAGGCCGCCCCCGCCACCCCGGCGGCCGAAACGCTCGCCGAGAAGGTTGACATTCAGGACCAGCGCATCGAGGAACAGGCGCAGACGAAAGTGGAATCGTCGCAGAAGTTTCCCATCAGCCTCACCGGGATGGCGCTGGTCAACGCCTTCGTCAACTCCAAGCAGAATGGAGGCAGCGATTATCCCACCGCGGCCTCGTTCAACTCCGGGGCCGACCGCGGCGGCGCCACCGTGCGGCAAACCACCATCGGGCTGGAATATCATGGACCGCAGACGTTTCTGGGCGGTACGGTGCACGGCGCCATCTTCATGGATTTTTACCAGGGCGCAGCGCCGCTGCAGGAGTGGATCCGGCTGCGCACCGCCACCGTTGAGCTGGATTGGAAGACCCGCAGCGTGAAGTTCGGGGTCGACAAGCCCATCTTCAGTCCACGCGATCCGGATTCGTTAGCCCAGGTAGGTGTTTCGCCGCTCACCGGCGCAGGCAATCTCTGGCTGTGGATGCCACAGCTTCGCCTGGAGCAGGACTTCGCGCTGGGCTCATCGAGCGGGGTGAACGCCCAGATCGGCGCGGTGGAAACGCACGAAACGAACCCATATTCCACCACCACCCCTTCCGTCAAAATCGAAACCGTCCGGCCAGGCCTGGAAGGACGCGTGAACGCATGGCATAAACTGGACGACACTCGGCGCATCGAGGTCGCGGCCGGTTTCCACACCAGCACCACGCATGCCGGCGGTTTCTCCATTCCTTCCAACCTGGTTTCGCTCGACTGGTTTTTCAATCCCTGGCGGCGGGTGGAGTTCAGTGGCGCGTTCTTCTCGGGGCAGAACGTGTCGAATCTCGGGACCGGCGCCATCAACCAGGGCTATTATATTTACTACAATACGGCGGAGGCAGTGGGGAGCAAGGGCGGATGGGGCCAGTTCACGATCCATACGCTGCCCCGCCTCGACTTCCATTTATTTACCGGGCAGCAGGCCTACTCCATCGAAGACCGCCAGGCCAGCGTGTCGCGCAATCTGCTGTTCGGAGGGAATCTGTACTTCCGCCTGGCGCCCAACGTTCTGTTCGGGCCGGAAATCACGCAGACGCGGACGTTCTACCTGGGGCAGGGACTGCGGATTAACAATCACTATGACATGGCGTTGGCTTATTTGTTCTAACGTGCTGGCAATGGCGCTGGCGTGCGCCAGCCCCCTTCCCGGCGCCACCTTGCGCGGGCAGGTGGAGCTGACGAATTCGCGCGACTCCGCCGTGCGCCACAATCGCGATTACGCCGGGGTGGTGATCTGGCTCGAACCGGTGGGCCACCCGGCGCCCGTCCCCGCGCCGCGACACGCCGAAATGAAGCAGCAGGACAAGACGTTCAAGCCGCACGTAGTTGCCATTCCGGTAGGTGGGACGGTCGATTTCCCCAATCTCGATCCGTTCTTCCACAACGCGTTTTCCAACTTCGCCGGCCAACCCTTCGATATCCCGCTCTACGCCCCCGGCGCCACCCGGAGCGTGACGTTCCGCCGTCCCGGCATCGTGCGCGTCTTCTGCAACATCCACGCGCTGATGAGCGCTATCATCGCGGTGCTCGATACGCCCTGGTATGTGGTGACGCCGGAGAGCGGCCAGTTCCGCATCGACGACATTCCGCCCGGCGATTACCAGCTCCACATCTTCCATGAGCGCGCGCTTCCCGATAATCTCCACTTCCTGGAACGGCAGATTGCCATCCCGGAGCCGAGCCTGACACTGCCTTTGATTTCGATTTCCGAAACCGGCTACATTCCGGCGCCGCACCCCGATAAACACGGCAAGCCATACCCGCCTCAAGAGGGATACGGCAGAGGAGCTCACTAAGTGCGCCGGCGATTCTCGCGTCTCTCGCTGCTCTCCAAGATCCTGCTCTCCACCACGGTGGCGATCACCACCCTGTTCGCCATCACCGGCGAGATCGTACTGCACAACATCACCCGCACCATGTCGGACAGCCTGCGGCAGGAGGTGCAGGACAGCTTCCGCTCGTACACCTCGCTGTGGAAAGCCAAGGCCGACCTGCTTTCCTCGGTGAGCCGCATCATGAGCGATATGCCGGACGTGCGCGCCGCCTTCAGCACCGGAGACCGCGCCACCATCCAGGACAGCCTGGGCGAATTGTGGCGCAAGATCTCCAACGATAATGCCTTCTTCTTAGTGACGGATCCCGTCGGCAAGACCATCGTCTCCCTGGGCGGAAAGACCGACCTGGCGCTACCTTCCGAAGTGGTGCAGGCCGCGGCTGAATGCTTTCCCCAGCAGGCCGACGGCTTCTTCGCGCAGAAGGGCGCGCTCTACCATTTGGCGGTCACTCCGGTTTACGTGCAATCGAGCCGGCAGGACAAGGCGCTGATCACCGTGCTGGTGGCGGGCTTCGAGGTGGACTCCGTGGTGGCGCAGAAACTGAAGGAAGACACCGGCGGCAGCGAATTCCTGTTTCTCCCGACGGGCGCCGGACCGGCGGTATCGACCTTGAACCCGCGCGCCACCGCGGCCGTCAACCGCGCCATCACGGCGGCGCATCTCGACGACCTGGTGAGCGACGGCGTCTCCGAATACGCATTCTTCCGCACGCAACTGGGCGACATCCGCGGCAAGCCGGTGGGGGAACTGCGCATTCTGCGCGGCTTCGACAACGCCCGCCGGCAGATCGCCGGGCTGTATACGCGCATCGTCTTGCTGTGGCTGCTGGCGGTCACCGCCGGGTTCGGGCTTACCTACCTGTTGGCGCGCCGCATTGTGGAGCCGGTGTTGCAGCTTGACCGCGCAGCCGCCGAAGTGGCGCGGCAGAATTACGCCATTGAAGTGCAGGTAAAGAGCGAAGACGAGATGGGCAGGCTGGCGCACACCTTCAACAATATGTGCGCCTCCATCCGGCAGGCGCGCGAAGACCTCATTCGCCAGGAGCGCATCTCCACCATCGGCCGTCTCTCAGGGTCGATCGTACATGACCTGCGCAATCCGCTGGCGGCGATTTACGGCGGAGCCGAGATGCTGGTGGATACCGATCTGCCTCCGGCGCATGTAAAGCGCCTGGCGGGGAACATCTATCGCGCCTCACGACGCATTCAGGAACTGCTGCAGGATTTGCTGAACGTGTCGCGCGGCAAGACGGTCGCGCCGGAAGTCTGCCGGCTGCGTGAAGTGGCGTCGGCCGCCTGCGAGTCGCTGGCATCCATGGCGGGTGGGCAGAACGTCGCCATCGAGCTTTCGATTCCGCCCGAGATCGAAGCTCCCATGGAGCGTAGCCGCATGGAGCGGGCGTTCGCCAACCTGATCGCGAACTCGCTCGAAGCCATGCCGGAAGGCGGGGTGGTGCGGATCTCAGCGGAAATCGAAGACGGCGGGGTGGTGGTCCACGTGGAAGACAACGGCCCGGGGATTCCACCGGAGATCCGCTCGCAGCTTTTCCAGCCGTTCGTGAGCGCGGGGAAACGCAACGGGCTGGGGCTCGGGCTGGCGCTTTCGCGTCAGACGGTGCTGGAGCATGGCGGGGACATGTGGGTGGAACCGGGCGCGCCGCGCGGCGCGCGCTTCAGTTTCCGGCTGCCGGTCACGGCGCATTCGCATGCCAGCGGGCAGCCTGTATAGCGAGAGCCAATGCTACGCTGAAGATTGCCGCGTCACCCTCTGTTCAAGCCGTACTTTGCCCTGGCGGCGGTGTGCGTTCTGTGGGGCACCACGTACCTGGGCATTCGCATGGCGCTGGAATCGTTTCCGCCGCTGATGCTGCTGACGGTGCGGTACCTGCTCTCCGGCTCCATCATGCTGCTGATTGCGCGCAGCCGCGGACTATATCTGCCGCGCGGACGGGAACTGGCGGCGGCCTGTGTGAGCGGCTTTCTGACCTTGGGGGTGGGCAACGGCGCGCTCATCTTTTCGGAACTGCTGGTGCCCTCCGGAGTCGCCGGACTGATCGTCAGCATTTCGCCCTTCTGGATGGTAGCCGCCGAAGCGATCCTGCCGGGCGGCGAGCGCCTGCACGGCCCCACGTTGGGCGGAATGGCGGTAGGGCTGGCCGGCGCCGCCCTGCTGGTGACGCCCGATCCGGGATCGCACGGCATTCATAGTGCGCTCATCAGCGGCTTCCTGATTCTGCAAGTGGGAATGATCGGCTGGTCGTTCGGCTCCATCTATCAGCGCCGCAAGGCGGGCAAAGCGCATCCCGTAGTGGCCGGCGGAGTGCAGCAGTTTGCCGCTGCGCTCATCCTGCTGCCGTTCTCGCTGGCCATCCCGCAGGCGCCGGTGCACTGGAGCGTGCGCGGCGTGGGGGCGCTCTGTTATCTGGTCTGCTTCGGATCCCTGATGGGATACAGCGCGTACATCTACGCCATGCACCGTCTGCCGGTAGCGATCGTGTCGATCTATCCGTACGCCAATGCGATCGTCGCCGTCTTCCTGGGATGGCTGATTTACCGGGAACCGTTCGGTCCGCGCGAGATGGCCGCTATGGCGATTATTTTCGCCGGCGTGGCGATCGTGAAAAAGTACTCGCGTAAGTAACGAATTGCAGTATTGTCTCCTCCGGCGGTCCGGCGAGATAGTGTTTGAGTACGACTTGTTTCGCTCCGCAGTAAGGCGTCGAGGAGCGCCATGCCGCAGCGGACTCTGGCATGGCGCTCTCGACGCGAAAATGCGTTTGCGAGGGCTATCGGTTGGGGCTGCCGACGAGTTTGGCGCCCAGCGCGCCACCCGCCATGCTCAGGCAGGTGACCACCACGAACATGGCGGCCAGCAGCAGCAGAATTACGGTTCCCGGATCGCTCTGGATCATGTGGGTCATCTCCTGCATCATCGCCGGATCCTGAAACGAAGAGTTCTTCACCTGTTCGAGCAGCGTCTTGCCGGGATGCCCGGCCAGGGCGTCGGGCAGTTGCTGCACCGTGAATACCAGGGCGGAGAAGCCGTACAGAATCAAACCCGTGATCCAGCCGATCTTCACGCCGGCGAGCACATCCAGGCGGAACCCTGTCTTGCGGCAATAGAGATAGACGGCGAAGAATCCGGCGGCGAGCCAGCTCAGGGTGGGCGAAAGCAGACTCAGCACCGTGGCGCACACCGCCGCCACCATGGCGATCCGCACCGCGATGGGATTATGGAAATTCAACGGCAGCGGTTGCGGCCGGGGTATCTGCGGCGGAATTTCCGCGGGCACGGGCCCGGACTGAGCCCCCGCGGGGAAGCTGTTCGACTGCACCTCAGGCTCAATGATGTCGCGCTGCGGCTTGCCACACTTATGGCAGAAGAGTGCATCGGGGGGTAATTGTGCGCCGCAAGTACAAAATTCCGCCATCGGGATGGTCCGCTATCCATAGTGTAACAGTGCCTGCAAAAGTGTTGAAGCACATGTGATAGCTTTCCCTCATGGACAAAATTACCGTGGCCGTGCTGGCCAACCCCAACGAACCGCAACTGGCCATGCTGGAAGGTCTGCCGCCGGAGACCGGAATCGCCGTGGGCAACGCGCCGGAAGCTTTCGAACGGGCCGCGCCGGAAGCGTCCGTCATTTTCAACTGGTCGGGCTCGGGAGCGCTGCTGCGCGAGGTGTTGGGCATGTGTCCACAAGTGCGCTGGGTGCACTGCCGCGCCGCCGGATTGGATGACCTGCTCTCCGCCGAAGTCGTGTCCCACTCCGCGATTCTCACCAACGGGACGGGCGTCTTCAGCCCACCTCTGGGGGAATTCGTGCTCGGCGCGGTCATCTATTTCGCCAAGGATTTCCGCCGCCTGATCCGCAACCAAATGGCGGGCGTGTGGGAGCCGTTCGACGTCACGGAAATCGCCGGCCAGACCGCCGGCATTGTGGGGTACGGCGATATCGGCCGCGCCGCCGCCGAACGGCTGAAGGCGATGGGCCTGAACATCCTGGCGTTGCGGCGATCGGTTCCCGCAGCGGGCGCGCACGATCCCCTGGTGAGCCGGTACTTCACCCCCGACGCGCTGGGAGAGATACTGCCTCAATGCGATTACGTGGTGATCGCCGCACCGCTGACCCCGGAGACGCGCGGCATGCTCGGCGCCCGCGAATTCGCGGCCATGAAACCCACCGCGGTGGTCATCAACGTGGGGCGCGGTGCGATAGTCGACGAGGCGGCCATGATCGACGCGCTCACCGGCAAGCGCATCCTGGGCGCGGCGCTGGATGTGTTTGCCACCGAGCCGCTACCCGCCGGCCATCCTTTTTACAAGCTCGAAAACGTGCTGCTCTCGCCGCACAGCACCGACCACACGCGCGACTGGCTGGAGCGCGCCATGCAGTTCTTCCTGGAACAATTCGCGCGCTTCGCCGAGGGCGAGACACTGCGCAACGTGGTGGATAAAAAGCGCGGGTATTAAAAAGCGCGACCGTGCGCACAGGCGCTCAGTTGTTCTTACCGGTGCGGCACTCGGCGGTATCGCGATTCTTGGGATCCTTGCAATCGAGCTGCGACTTGTTGGCCGGGGTTTCCTGCAGGCTGGAATCGGGCACTGACAAATCTTTGGGGATGTCGTAAGTGATGGCGGAATCGGCGCTGTACTTCTTGTAATGCAGGAAATCCAAGAGATTCTTGGAGAAGACTTCTTCGCCTTCCATGATCAACTCGCCGCGATAGGGCAGCAGATACTGGTGGCCGCTGATGTCGGCGTAATCGTAATCCAGTCGCTCCTGGGCGTGGCGCACGGGGAAATCGGGCGGGATATCGGTAGCGACCTGAAGCAGGCGAGTCACCTTGTGGGTCGCCTTATCGACGAATACTTCGCCGGAATACCCTGCCACGATTTCGCGCTTGATATCTTTCACCCCGATGCTGAAGGTGGAATTGGGCTGCGCCACGCTGAAACTGAACACCATCGTCAGGCGCCCGCGCAGCGTGGCCCAGCGCGCCCATTCGAAGTGTGCCTGCGCGCGCCGCGAGAAGAGATCGCGCAGCATGGTGCCGAAATCGCCGTTCGACGTACTGCCGTTCAGGTTGTCGTACGACGTGAAGACCGGCCGGCTGTTCACCAGGATCGGCTTCTTCTCTTCCTTGTGGTCGAAGTAACTCAGACGATTGGTGACGGTGTCGGATTCCTGGTAGGATGGCTCGCTATTGGCGGTTCCGCCATAGCGCGTACCGGGCCGGGGCGCGATCAGGCGATGCTCCACCTCGGTGCAGATGAAGTCGGGCAGATTGTTATCGTAGTTGGCCACATAGTCGCGCACATCGTCAAGGATCTGTGCCTGTTCGATGGAACTGGGCGCTGGAATCGGCTCGTCGGGCAGTACCTGCTTCACGGTAGAGGCCGTCAAGCTCTCCGATTCCGCCTGCAATTTCTCCAACGCTTTGCGGGTGTACGGGCCGATGTCCAGAGCCTCCAGATCTTCCACCACGCGCGGCTCCAGTTTCTGAGTGAGTTTGACCTTGGACAGGAATTCGCCCAGTTGCTTATCCGTCATGGTCTGATCTTCCTTGATGATCTTCTCGGAAGATTGAATGAAGGCGACGAGCTTATCCACCGTCATCCGGTTATTCTGGCCCATCGCGGCAAACGTCACCGCAAGCAGGCAGGCCAGCAATCGACTGCACATATGTTGGTATTTTCGCACGCCGGTTACTGCTTCCTGCAAGCCGCGGCGTCCTTGTTCTTGGGGTCCTTGCAGTCCACCGGCGGCTGTTCCTTCACATTGTCGGGCGCGGGCTTGAAGTCGGGCGGAAGGTCGAAAGTGATCGACGAGCCTACTTCGTACTTGCGATAAAAGTCGAACCGGTTGTCGTTCTTGGACATTCCGTCGGCGCTGTCCATCAGGACCTGGCCATCGTACGGCAGCAGAAAAACCTGCCCGCCGATATCGACGGATTTATAGTCGAGGATCGTCTCGGCGCGCTGGATCGGGAAATCGACCGGGATATCTTCGGCTTTGGATGTCAGCCTGGTGACGGCATGCGGCTCTTGCGCATCCACGAAGACCTCGCCCGAGTAAGCCGTAATCCGCTCCACCTGGTGCTCGCCCGTGCCAATGCGATATTGCGAACGATCCTGCGAAACCTGGTAGCTGAAAACCATGGTGAGGCGTGTGCGCCACGTGGTCCAGCGGGCCCATTCGAAGCGCGTGTGGGTCGCGGGATCGAAGAGCATTTTCAGGGCGGTCTCGAAATCGCCGCGCGAGGTGGCGCCCCCCAGCTTTTCATATTCGCCGCTTACCGGCCGGCTGCCATTCAGGATCGGCTCCTTTTTTTCCTGGTGCTGATAGTAGGTGATCTTGCTGGTAATGGTATCCAGCAGGCGGAACGAAGGGGCGTTGCCCGAACGGCCGCCATGATTGGGCGCAATAGATCGCTGCTCGATCTCCAGGCAAATGAAATCCGGCAGGCTGTTATCGTAGTTCGCCACGTACTGGCGGACGTCATCGAGAATTTTGCCCTGCTCGACGGACGAAGGCGGCGGTGGCGGCACGTACACTTCCGGCGCTTCGATGGTGGCCGCTTTGAGCTCTTTCGACTGGTCGCGCAGTTTCTGCAGCGCGCGCAGTGTGAGCGGCCCAGCGCCATCCGCCTGCAAGTCTTCGATCACGGAAATATCGAGCTTGTCGGAAAGGCGCACTGAGGCAAGCCAGGAAGCCAGTTCCTTATCGGTGCCTTTCTTTTCCTTGATCATCTGCACCTGGCTCTTGACGAACTCGATGAGCTTTTGGACGCTGAGAGTCTGCTGGCCCATCGCAAGAAACGCGACTGCCAGAAGGCAGACCAAGATACGGCGAGGCATACCGCTATTTTCTCATGCGGTCGAGATACGCGCTCTGAGCTCTTCAGGCACAGGAGTGAACGCTGGGCCGCACTACTCTCCAGCGGGGTCGAGGACCTTACGCTCGACGGGCCTGAAGGAGATCGAGGCGACCGATAATGGCGAGGCGTTACTCGCAACCAGCATAGGAAGTATCGCGCTCGAGGTCTACCTCTCCGTAGTGCCGGGCGATTCCACGCTTCCTAACCAGCTCGCCGAGGGGGGTCCGGTCCATCTGCGCGAGTTCAGCGGCCTTCCCCTGCGAAAGCGCACCTTGAGCGTAGAGCGCAATCGCAAGTTCGGTCCGAAGCCGCTGCGCAATCTCCGCTTCTGGAATGCGAAGGCCCCGGAGTACCGAGCCCGGGATATTCAACGTCATTCCTGCACCCTGGCCCTGGTCTTCGACCGCGCCTTACGAGGGCAGCTTGCTTCGATCCCATCCGCCGCCGAGCGCCTTAATCAGAAGCACACTCGCATCCATGCGGCGGCGCAGGATGTCGACCGCCAGCCGTTCGTTGGCCAGCGCCGTACCTTGCGCGGTAACCACTTCGAGGTAGGTCACCAATCCGCCGGTATAGCGATTGGTGGACAGCTCGAGCGATTGCTCGGAAGCCACCACCGCGGCTCGCTGCGTGGCCGTCTCCTGTTCGAGCACGCGCAACGCGGCGAGATTGTCCTCCACCTGCTGAAACGCGTCGAGCGCAGTCTCACGATAGTTGGCGACGGTGGCCTCATAGTTGGATTCCGCCGCTTGCTGCGTGGCGCGGCGGCGTCCCCCGTCGAACACCGTCTGCAGCACACTGGGACCGACGGCCCAGAAGCGGCTCGGCCAGTTCAACCAGTCGGCGATCGATTGGCCTTCCAGCCCGAGCGCCGCGCCCAACAAAATCTGCGGGAAGAATGCCGCCCGCGCGATGCCCACCTGGGCGTTGGCCTCCGCCACCCGCCGCTCACTGGCGGCAATATCGGGGCGCCGTTCGAGCAACTGCGAAGGCAGCCCGACGGGAATCGCGGGAGGGTCGACAATCGATCTGGCGGGAAGCGAGAACTCCGCGGGACTGCGTCCGGTGAGGACCGCCAGCGCGTGTTCGTACTGCGCGCGGCGAACCGCCAGATCGGTGTCCTGCGTTCTGGTGGCCTCCAGCTGGGTCTTGGCCTGCGCCACTTCGGAGCCCGCCGCCACACCGCCTTCGAAGCGGTTCTCGGTCAACTCCAGTGCCTTGCGATACTCCACCACGGTATCGTCAAGCAGCTTTTGTTCGGCATCCGCGCTGCGCAGTTCGAAGTAGTCGAATGCCAGTTCGGCGTGATAGCTCAGGCGCAACGTCTCCAGGTCGGCCGCCGTCGCCTGCGCTTCGTCCCGCGACGCCTCAATCGAATGGCGCACGCGGCCCCAGGCATCCACTTCATAGGAAACGTCCACCGGCAGGGAAAAATCGCCGAACTGCGAGGATGTTTTGGAATTCGCCAACGCGTAGGTGCCCGAATCGCGATTGCTGGTGACGCCGGCGCCGGCCGTCACGGTGGGATATTTCTGCGATTGCGAGACTTTGATGAGCGCCCGCGCCTGCGCGTAGCGCGCCTCGGCGGCCTTCAGGTTCTGGTTGGACACATCGATGCGCTCTTCCAGCGCAGTCAGGTCGGAATCGTGGAAGAGCGTCCACCAATCGCCGCGGAGGGCGCTATCGGACGGGTTGGCCGCGTGCCATTCCTTATACGCTTGGGGCGGCGCTTCCTTGTAAGCGACGGGCGCCGGCAGGACGGGCCGTTGATACTTCGGCCCGACCGAACACCCCGCCGCCAGGAGAGCCAGGAACGGGACGATTGCCTTTCTCATTTTGCGCTCCCTCCGGCGCCGGCGACACGTACGGGCTCGCCCGACACCAGCGAATCTGCCGGGTTCACGATCAACTGGTCGCGCAGCGTCAGCCCGGACACGATTTCCAGTTCGTTGCCGTAATCGCGGCCGACAGTGATGGGCACCAACTGGGCGTGACCGTCGCGTACCACGCCGACGCGCAATCCCTCGGCGCGAAACAGGATGGTATTCGCCGGGATGGTGAGCCCGCGAACGCCGCCGCCCGGCATCTTCAAGTGCACCGATACGTATGACCCCGGCAACAGTTCGCCGGTAGGATTGTCGACATCTACTTCCACCAGCAAGGTGCGCGACACGGTGTCGATGGCGTTGGCGTTGCGCACCAGCGTTCCGGTAAACGTGCGGCCGGGGAATTCCGCGAGTTGCAAAATGGCGTGCGCGCCGGATCGCGCGGCGCGATCGAAATTCTCCGGCACATTGACGAAAACGCGCAGCTTGGTGGTAGCCGCCAGATGGAACAGCTCGCGCGCCGGACTGTTGGCCCCGGCATCGATGAGCGCGCCCACATCGGTATTGCGCGCGGTGATCACGCCATCGAAAGGCGCCGTCACTTTCTCGTAGGATTGCAAGTCTTCCAGGCGGCGGACGGCGTTCTCAGACGCGTCTGCCATGGCCTTCTTGGCGTTCAGGTCGCCGGTCTTCTCGTCGGTTTCCTGGCGCGAGACGGATTGCGTCTTGAGCAGGAACACCCAGCGGTCGGCGGTGGTCTGCGCGAGTTTGAGATTGGCCTGCGCGGTTGCCAGGTCAGCCTTGGCCTGCTGCAACTGGTGATCCAGCTCAGGCGCGTCGATCTCCGCCAGAAGCTGGCCTGCCTTGACGTGCGTGCCGATATCGACGTACCACTTTCTGAGGTATCCGGAGGTGCGCGCGTAGATGGGCGAATCGGTGAAGGCCTGGGTGTTGCCGGGCAGCACCACTTCTTCGTCGGCAGCGTCGAGCTTCGGATGGATCACCGAAACGGCCATCACCGAATCGATGCGCGTTTGGGCGGCGAGAGTGTCGGCCGATACCGTGCGGCTGTGGATGCCGTAGTAGACCAGCACGGCGCCGCCCGCCACCAGCAGCAGGAGCATCGCGAGGACTGCGACGGCAGTTCCCCACCCCGGCCCGGAAGCAGATTGCGGGATGACTTCGTCTTCCTCTGAACGTTGTTCGGTGGTCATAATCCCTCCTCGATCCGTTAGCGATGCGCCGGCGTGAAGTCCGCTTCGCGCACCGGGTCCGCCGGACTTCGCCTGCGCATTCCATGCAATAAACTGAACACCGCGGGCACGAAAACCAGCGTGGCAACGGTAGCGAACAGCAGGCCGCCGATCACTGCGCGCCCCAGCGGCGCGTTCTGCTCGCCGCCCTCGCCCATGCCGAGCGCCATCGGCACCATCCCGATAATCATGGCCAGCGCCGTCATCAGCACCGGCCGGAAGCGCGTGAATCCGGCTTCGATAGCGGCCTGAATGGGATCGTTGTGTTCGGCCAGCCGCTCTTTCGAAAAGCTCACCACCAGAATGCTGTTGGCGGTGGCCACGCCCATGCACATAATCGAACCCATCAGCGCGGGCACGCTCAAACGCGTGTGCGTGGCGAACAGAAAGACTACGATCCCGGCCAGTGCGGCAGGCAGCGCGGTGACGATGACGAAGGGATCGAGCCACGATTGGAAATTGACCACGATCAGCAGGTATACCAGCACGATCGCGAAGGCCAAGCCGCCAATCAGACCGCTATAAGACGTCTGCATGGTCTCGATTTGTCCGCGGATGGCGATGGTGGAGCCGCGCGGCAGCGACTTCCGGCTGCCGTCCACAATCCGCTGGATGTCGCCCGCCACCGCCCCTAAATCGCGGCCGTCCACCGCGCCGAAAATGTCGACCACGCGGCGGATGTTGTAATGCGAAATGGCCGCCATGCCGGCGCCGCGAGAGATGCTGCTTACATCGCCCAGAATCTCCGGGCGCGTGGCGGCGGAGGACGCGATGGGGATATTCTGCAGGTCTTGCAGCGATTGCACGCTATACTGCGGCGCTTGTACCGCCACGCTATAGCTGACACCGTTCTGCGGACTCAGCCAGAACGTGGGCTGTGTTTGAAAGCTCCCGCTCAGCGTCACCAGCATGCTGGAGGCAACGTTCTGCTCGGTGAGCCCGGCTTGCGATGCCTTGGTGCGGTCCACCGTGATGTGCAGTTTGGGCTGGTCGGCGGGCTGCTGGATGCGCAGGTCGGCCAGCCCGGGCACCTGGCGGAATTGGCTGAGCAGCTTGTCCGCCACCTGCCGGTTGGCTTGCAGGTCATTGCCCTGCACCTGCACATCGATGGGCGCCGGCAGTCCGAAATTCAGAATCTGCGTGACCATGTCGGCGGGTAGGAAATAGAAAGTCACGCCGGGATATTCGTTAGCCAGGTCATGGCGCAGCCGGCGCACATATTCCGCAGTAGGGCGATGGTCGTGCTTCAGGGATACCAGAATATCGGCGTCCTCAGACCCGATCACACCGGAGTTGCTGTACGCCGTATTGATGCCGCTGTAAGGCAGGCCGATATTGTCGAGGATGCTCTCCAGTTCGTTCACCGGCACGTGCTCGCGAATGGAACTCTCCACCAGGTCGCAGACGCGCGCGGTTTCTTCGATGCGGGTTCCGGCTTTGGCGCGCACGTGCAGGCGAAACTGGCCGCTATCGGTGTCGGGGAAGAAGTCGCGGCCCAGCCACGGCACCAGGAAAAACGCCGCCCCGCAAATCGCCAGGAACGCCGGCACGAAGAGATAGCGCCGGTACACCAAAGAGGTGAGGAGTAACTGGTAGCCCAGCCGCAAGCGTTCGAAGGCAGCTTCAAATATCTGCTGGAACAGCACAAAGGGATTATGCGAGCGGCGCGAGCGGTGGGCGGGCGCACGAAGCAGGTACATCGCCAGGGTAGGCACCAGCGTACGCGACAGAATATACGACGCCAGCATGGCGAACACCACCGCTTCCGCCAGCGGGACAAACAGATAGCGCGCCACACCGCCCAGGAAAAACATGGGAAGGAACACGATGCAGATACAAATGGTGGAGACCAGCGCCGGAACCGCGATTTGCGCCGCACCGTCGAGAATCGCCTGGCGGATGGGCTTACCTTCCTCCAGATTGCGATTCACGTTTTCGATTTCCACGGTGGCGTCGTCCACCAGGATGCCGACGGCCAGCGCCAAGCCTCCGAGCGTCATCACGTTGGTGGTCTGGCCCAGCATGCTGAGCACGATCAACGAAACCAGAATGGAAAGCGGAATGGAAATGCAGACGATCACGGTGCTGCGCCAGCTTCCCAGGAAGACCAGGATCATTAACGCGGTGAGAACCGCGGCGATGCCAGCCTCGCGGACAACACCGCTGACGGCGGCGCGAACGAAAACGGACTGGTCCGCCA
>DATAUB010000030.1:0-11927 GCA_036268475.1 Bryobacteraceae bacterium
GATGTTACTCACCAGGCTATTGATCAGATCCATGAGAGGCAGAAAACTGGAGGGTACGCCCGGAATCCCGAAGGTTTGTCCCAGGTTTTGTCCCGTGGCGTTGCTGACGCTGGCATACGGATTTACCGGGAAGTAATTGACGCCGCCGCGGAGATCGTTGACAAAGCTCGGGCTGAACGTATGGGTCCAATCGAGGACGCCGCTGTAGACCGGGAAGACATTGGAACTATTGAATAGCAGGGCCTGACTGTTAGTTGTGGGATTAGTCACGTACTGCTGGGTGTAACGGCCATATAGGTGATCCTTTTGGGTAGCTACGCCATCGACCTTGATGTCGCCCTGGTCTCCATTAGTCTTTGAATGGCTGAAGTTGACCTGGTTATTGGTGAAGTTACCGTTGGCCGGCGCCGGATAGAAGTTGGAAGAGAGAATCTTGGCGGCTACGGGATCAATCCGGTTGGCGGGAATGATATTGTATGGAAAAATCGTGCGGCCGGCGGGATTGTTGCTGGAATAGGGATCGTAGAGTTGGCCGGCGGGATTGCTGCACACACCGGAGCCAGTAAAGGTGCCGCCGGCGTGCGCGCACAGGTCGCCGAAATCGGCCGACCCGTTAGGGCCGCCGCCCGGGCGTTCCTGCGCGGTAAAGACCGTGAATCCGCTGGCCGTGCCGGGTTGATCGTAGCGCTCACCCTGGTAATCGGCGAAGAAGAAGAGCCGGTTCTTCACAATCGGCCCGCCGAAGGTGGCGCCGAATTCGTTATAGCGGAGCAGTGGACGAGCAAGACGGTTCCACTTATTCTGCCAAAGATTGGCGTTCAGCTTGTCATTGCGGAAGAATTCGAAAGCATCGCCGTGGAATTGGTTAGTGCCGGATTTGAGCGCGGCATTAATGATGCCGCCAAGATAATTGCCGAATTCAGCGGAGGCGTTGGCGGTGATCAGGTTAAATTCCTGAATAGCGTCGGGACTGGGCGCATAAGCTACGCCGCCCTCATCGGATTGATTGTTGTCGAGGCCGTCGAGGACGTAGTTATCGTCCTGCTCGCGGTTGCCGTTGATATAAGGCCGGCCGCTATAGAACGTATTCAGGCCGGCGCTGGAGCCGGAACCACCCGCAAACGAAGAAGCGTTAGTGGTGACCGCGCCCGGAGCAAGCAGCGCAAGCTGGCCGTAATTGCGCGTGGAAAGCGGCATGTCCACGATGGCGCGCGAATTGATGAGCGTCTCGACGTTCGTGGATTGCGTCTCCAGAATGGGTGGGGCGGACGTGACTTCGACTGTTTGAGTCACGTTCCCTACCTGCAGCTGCACATCGACTTTTGCGACCTGGTTCAGGACTAAGAGGATCTCCGGCTTGACGGCAGCCTGAAAGCCCTTCGCCTCCACACGAATCGAATACCGGCTTACCGGCAGGCGCGGAAATGAGTAGGCGCCGGTGGTATTCGTGGTGGTGTTGCTGGTGACATTTCGATCAAGGTCCGTGGCCGTGACCTTAGCGCCCGGAATGCCCGACCCGGAGGGGTCGGTGACAGTCCCATCGATCGTGGCTGTTACTTCCTGCCCCCAAATCGTCACGCCGAAGGTTAAGAGTGCGGCAACCAGGAACCAAAAGGAAAGTGCGCGGCCCGCACTTAGCGGACGCAGAAATACCATTCTCACCATGGTTACAACCTCTCCTGAAGACAATACGACGCTATGATACACGGAGTGAGTGAGTCCGCGACATACGAAAGGATACGATTGCGCCCTGCTTATCTGTGGAGTTGGTTGCCGATTACATTTGAGAATTCATAGTTGGCACGGCGATCCGCGTCGATGGTCCAGAACATAGCGCCCAGCATACTCGGATAACCCCCAGGATTGCGGAGCCTGTAAGTGGCGGCCGCGGGAGCTTTGCCGGCGATGAGGTAGGTCATCGACGCGGCAACGATGGCCGGCGTGGTTTCGCCGATGAGAAAGCCTGCTGCGACTTTATCGGGCGCAAACGGCGGAAAGGGCCGGCCTGGATCGCCGCCTGCCGCGAAGCCTCGCAGCAGGAGTTCGGTCATCGCAGCGTGATAATCGACACCGGAGGAGAGCTGGTGGATTTCGCCATCGAGACCTTGCAGCGGCGGGGTGTTGTAATCCTGCGCGTCGATGAAGGAGAGGATGTCGCGAATGGCGTAGGCGATCGGCAGGTAGGAACCGAACTGGCCTCCGTACGTCGTATAGCCGGCCGGGAATTGCGTGCCTTCGGGGACGAGACTGATCATGAAGCCCGGGCCGAAGCGATCGTGCAACTGCCGCAGGCCGGAGATGAGATTGACGATGGATGGAGTGGTGGGACGGCGGAAATCGGTGTCGCCGGGTTGTAAGACAAGAGAGGGAGTTTCAAAATCGAGATCGATGCCGTCGAAGCCGTACTCGGAGACAATGCGCGTCACGGACGATACAAAGTCGGGAATGCGCTGGGGATCGGCAAGCGTAAAGAACTGGCCGCCGCCTCCCAGAGAGATCATGACCTTCTTACCCCGGCTTTTCAGGTAAGAGATATCGGCCTTGAGCTGTTCCGCGCTGAAACCGGTGGGGGCGCGGAACTGCAGGGTTCCTTCGGGCGCATCCTTCCGGGGAGTGGCGAAAGCCACGATCACGATATCCCACTCCGGCGAGACATCGCGCAGCGGAAAGAGCGAACCGCCCGGACCACGGCCGACCCAGTAACCGATCAGCTTGTGCCGGTTCGAGGCCGTGGAGGACGAAATCCCGGGTGTCGCGGCAGGCGGTTCAGGGGAAGTGGGCCGCGGCGCACATGGCTGAGCGCGCTCATTGAGCGCATGAGGATCGGGGAAGCTGTAAATATTCCCAAAGCTCTCCGCAGGGCCCGTGTACCACGGCAGCAAAGCGACGTTCTGCAGATGATACAGGGAACTGCCGGCGCGTGCGGAAAAGGCGGCGGAGACGGGTATGTTGCTCCTCGCATTGGTATCGGTGGGCTCCAGCAGGAAATAGGTGGTGGCGATGCCCGTCCCTCCACAGGCGCGGGGCTCGCCGGCGCGCAGGGGAACCGGACGCAACCAGCCTGGGACGACGTTGCCGGGAAGGTTGGGACCGGTATATCGAACAGGGTCGTGGAGCGGATCGTCGACAAACTCACCGAGTTGCTGCGTGAGCGGCTGGATGTCGCGGGCAAGAACAGGAGCCGGGGCTGCCTCCAGAAAGGAACCGAGCACGAAGGAATTGCCGGTAACCGGATCGACGCCGTGGGTGCCCCAGGAACAGCACACGGTGGCGTCGCCGAGCGCGTAAAAAGTCGTATTGTGGGTGACCGCGATGACCAGAGTCCCTGCCTGTTTGGGAATCCGCTGGAAGACTTCTTTGGTCAGAAAATCGAGATCCACGACGGCCAGAGAATCACCGGATTTTTTCGAGGTGAGGACGTAGCCCGAGCCTCGGGGAATCGCGATGCGCAGCGGCTTCACTTCGGGATGGCCGAGCAGTGTGTGCCAGTTTGGTGAGTTCGCGAACGTGGCGCGCAGCAGGCCGTCGGCGTATTGGGTATCGCCGCCGGACGGAAAAGGAAATTTCGAGAAGATGGGCGAAGCCAGCAGGCGAGGCACGTCTGGCGCGGCATCCAGCGCCGGCGGCTTAGCGGATTGCCCGCCATCGAACGAGAGCGCAATGGGAACGAGAATGGTGGGGATGGTGGTGGTTTGACCGCCAGCCGGGTCGCGACCGACCAGCGTATACGACCGTTGTCCGATGGTGCGTTGGAACGTCGGGACGGTCCCCTGCGCGGCTGCGAAATGCATCGGCAGCGCGAAGAGCACCACGGCGATGGGTTTGCAGTTGATCGTGGCTCCCGGTTCCACTATATCGAAAGGCCGATGGCGCTGGTGTCGACTCTTGTCTCATGCAAGATGAGCCTGAACTTGCGATCGGATTCTCACGCAAGATGAGCCTGAAGGGAAAAACCGTTTCTGGCCGGAAGTGGGAAAGTGCGGTTTGCCGGCCAGAGGCGGGAAGAGATATTGACGAGACCCATCCGCAAAGGAATTGAGATGACAGAAGCCCCAAAACCGCGTAAACTGGGCCGGGTTGGTAAGCTAGAAAAGAGGGGTCTGCCGTGCAACTGACCGTTGACATTCCGGACGAACTGGCGGCGCAGATGACTGCCGCTGGCGTCGACCTGTCGCGCCGGGTTCTGGAGTCTTTAGCCTTGGAAGAATACAAGGCTGAGCGAATTTCAAAAGCACAGTTGCGGCGCGCCCTGGCCTTCGAAACCCGTTTCGAAGTCGACGATTTTCTGAAGGCCCACCAGGTCGGGCCCAATATCACGATTGAAGACCTGCGCCACGATGTCCGGGATCTCCAAAGTCTGGGGCTCTGACGGGTGCAATTGATCATCGCGGATACCGGCCCAATCAACTACCTCATCCTGATCGGTCGCATCGATGTTCTTCCTGTATTGTTTCAGCGTGTGATCGTACCGGCGGTGGTACGCGATGAATTAAATCACCCGAAAGCACCGCTCGCTGTAAGACAGTGGATCGCCAATCCGCCGGCGTGGGCCGAGATCCATTCGGCTCCTCACGTTCACGACCCGGCCATGGAAAAACTGGACGCAGGGGAAGAAGACGCGATTGCCCTTGCCGTCGAGTTGCACGCCGATATGATTCTCATGGACGACCGCGACGGTGTCCGCATCGCCCGCAGCAAAGGTTTTCGGGTAACCGGCACGCTCGGCATTCTTGCCATGGCGTCTACCCATGGGCTCCTCAATTTGGCAGAATCCTTCGATCGCATCAAGCAGACAAGCTTCCATTACCAGCAGGATGTTATGGACAAGTTCCTCGCCGACCCGATAGGGAACGCTTCGGAATAAGCATTGTGCCGAAGTCGGAGGAGCGGATGTACGCTGCTTAACCGCCGACGATACAACCCAGGCCAAGGGCGTTGATTTCGATTTGAACATCGCTGACGTTTACAAAGCCGTCACCGTTGAGGACGTAGCGAGATCGAGAATCCCATCGCCGTTAAAATCGCCTGCCACTAAAGGGGAGGGAGTGAAGCCGTCATTAACCGGCTGCAGGGTGCCGACGCCCTTCTCGGCCGGGTGGCTATGGTTCCCGGAATACTGCCAGGGCTGAACGTCGCTGATCGGTGTCGCGGGGAAGTGCCGACCGGCCCTTGGCCAGCACATAAGCGGATTCGTGGGCATAACGCAGAAACGCCTGGCCGGAGGCGTAGGATTTCCTGAACACCAAATGTCCGACCGGACGAAAACCGGCATGCTTCCATGCCGCCATGAAGGCGAGCGCGCCACGGTGGGCCGTCATGGGATGTTGGCGGGAGATTTGGAGGCCGTGAGGAGAGTTGTCCCGGCCACCGGATTGCCCCACCAGAATCTCCAGCCCAGGCGGCGCCGCTTCACATCGCACGAGCCCAGCGCCCGCAAGGTCTTCGCGTAGGCAGCGGTGGCGCGAATGTCGGCGATCACCATTCTGCCCCCTGGCTTGAGAACGCGAAACGCCTCGACGATGGCCTGTTTGCGGCCGGCTGCCGACCGGATATTGTGGATCGCCAGGCTCGAAACCACCAGATCGAAGGCCGCATCCGGAAAGGGAAGCGACCGCATATCGGCGGTCACGATGCGCACACGTTCGCTAACGCCTTCGCGGGACGCATTGCGCAGCGTCACTTCCTGCGCATTGCCCGACTGGTCGGTAGCGCTCCAGATATCGACGCCGATGACGCCGCCGGCCGTCAACCGGCGCGCGACTGCCGTCAGAACCGCGCCGCGCCCACACCCCATATCGAGTACCGTCTCGCCCGCGTGCAATTCGGTGCGGTCCAAAATGCGCTCCCATTCGACGAACTTACCGCGCCTGGTGGTATAGAAAAAACTGGCGGCGTTCGCCAGAAAGAACACAAAGTAGATGGCGAAGGAAAGTGCCACCGGATGCCTGTCCCACCACGCCACGGTTGCCGCGGTTCCGCTGAGAAGCGCCAGGGCTGCAAAAAATATGAGAGCGTAAGGGGCGTCATACCCGTATTCGCCGAGCCGCATCATGGCCGACGATACCATGACCGGCGGGCGGAGGCGCGCCATCCGGAACGCTCACTGGATTATCCTAAACAGCATGCGCATCGCAATCCTGGCGGCCTGTGTCACTATGGCCGCGTCCCTGTTCGCCCAACCGGCCGACCTCGTCCTGATGAACGGCAAGATCGTCACCATGAATCCTGCCGCGCCCACCGCGCAGCTTCTGGCGGCGCGCGGCGATAAGATTGTGGCACTCGGGACGAATGCCGATGTGCAGCGCTGGGTGGGCCGCAACACCAAGGTCATCGACCTCAAGGGCCAGCTCGCGATTCCGGGCTTCATCGAAGGGCACGGCCACTTCACCGGCATCGGCGATTTCCGGCAGGGGCTCGATCTGCGCGAGGCGCGCACCTGGGACGAGATTGTGGCGCAGGTGGCGCGCGCAGTTCAGGCAGCCAAGCCCGGCGAATGGATCGTGGGGCGCGGCTGGCACCAGTCCAAGTGGGACCACGCGCCCGATCCGAACGTAGAGGGCTTTCCACTGCACGCTTCGCTCGACGCGGTGTCGCCCAATAATCCGGTGCTGCTCACGCACGCCAGCGGACACGCGGTGTTCGTCAACGCCAAAGCCATGGAGGCGGCGAAGATCGTGCGCGAGACGCCCAACCCGGCGGGCGGTGAAATTCTGAAAGATGCGCAGGGCAATCCCACCGGCCTGCTGCGGGAGACCGCTCAAGGCCTCGCCAACAATGCGCACAACGCGTGGCTCGACAAGCGCACTCCGGCGGAACAGGCGGCCGGCCTGCGAAAGTCGATCGACCTGGCGGCGAAGGAATGCATCTCGAAGGGGATCACCTCATTCGAAGACGCCGGGTCGCCGTTCGCCACGGTGGATATGTTCCGCAGCATGGCGGAGAAGCACGAACTGCCGCTCCGCATGTGGGTGATGCTGGGGGCGAGCACCACCGCACAACTGGCTGCCAACCTCGACCGCTACCGCATGATCGGAGTGGGCGACGATCATTTGACGGTGCGCGCCATCAAGCGGTACATGGATGGCGCGCTGGGGTCGCGCGGCGCATGGCTGCTGGCGCCGTACACCGACAAGCCGGACAGCACGGGGCTCGATATCGGCGACATCCCCGATCTCAAGCGGATCGCCGAACTGGCCATCCAGCACGACTTCCAGTTCTGCATTCACGCGATCGGCGACCGCGCCAATCGCGAAGTGCTCAACATTTATCAGGCGGCGTTCGAGGCGCATCCCGATAAGAAGGATCTGCGCTGGCGTATCGAACACGCGCAGCATTTGAACGCGGCGGACATCCCGCGCTTCGGAAAGATGGGCGTGATCGCGGCCATGCAGGGAATTCATTGCACGTCGGATGCGCCTTACGTGCTGCTGCGTCTCGGTCCGCAGCGGGCGGAAGAAGGCGCGTACGTGTGGCAGAAATTGATGAAGAGCGGCGCGGTGGTGGGCAACGGAACGGACGCGCCGGTGGAAGACGTCAGCCCGATCGCATGCTTCTATGCCAGCGTGAGCCGCAAAGCCAAGGACGGCACGGTATTCTATCCCGACCAGCGGATGAGCCGCGAGGAAGCGTTGAAGTCGTACACCTGGAACAACGCCTACGCGGCCTTCCAGGAGCAGGAGAAGGGATCGCTCGAAGTGGGCAAACTGGCCGATGTCACCGTGCTCTCGCACGACATCCTGACCATGCCCGAAGACGCCATCATGACCACCGACGTGGTGTACACCATCGTGGGCGGTAAGGTGGTTTTTCAGCGCTAATGAGTGTATCTACTCTTTCGGGCCTGGATATCGGCTTGCTCGCGATACACGCCTCCTGATATCCTTTGAGTTAAGCCGACTTCCGAAGTATTTCATTTTGTCATAGGAGAAAAAATGGCAGTCAAAGTAGCTATTAACGGCTTCGGCCGCATTGGCCGTAATGTTGTCCGTGCAGGTTTGCATCGGAACGATGTGGAGTTTGTGGCGGTAAATGACATCACCGACACCAAGACTCTTGCCCACCTTTTGAAGTACGATTCCGTGCTCGGACAGCTGTCCGAAACTGTGCACGCGGATGCCGATTCGATCTCGATCGGCGATAAAAAGATTAAAGTTTTTGCGACTAAAGACCCGGCACAGATCGACTGGAGTTCGCTGGGAGCGGAAGTGGTAGTGGAGTCCACTGGATTCTTCACCGACGGAAAAGACGCCGCCAAGCACCTGCAGGGATCGGTAAAGAAGGTCATCATCTCGGCCCCGGCCAAGAATGAGGACGTCACCATCGTGCTGGGCGTCAACGATAGCGCTTACGATCCGGCCAAGCACAAGATTATTTCGAACGCGTCCTGCACGACCAATTGCCTGGCTCCGGTGGTGAAAGTAATTCACGACACTTTCGGGATCGTGAAGGGCTCCATGACCACGATCCACAGCTATACCAACGATCAGAAGATCCTGGACTATCCGCACAAAGATCTGCGCCGCGCGCGTGCCGCCGCTCTCAATATGATTCCCACCACCACCGGCGCCGCCAAGGCGATCGGCCTGGTGATGCCGGCGTTGAAGGGCAAGCTGGATGGGTACTCGATGCGCGTTCCCACGCCGGACGTTTCGGTGGTGGACCTGGTGGCCTTGCTCGCCAAGCCCACAACCGCCGAAGCCATCAATGCGGCACTGAAGGCTGCGTCGGAAGGGCCGATGAAGGGCATTCTGGGATACACCGAAGATCCGGTGGTGTCGAGCGATATGCTGCATAATTCCCACAGCTCGATTGTTGACGCCCAGATGACGAAAGTGCTGGATGGCGACCTGCTCAAGATCGTGTCGTGGTACGACAACGAGTGGGGCTACTCCTGCCGCGTGGTCGATCTGATCGCGTTCCTGGCAGACAAAGGGCTGTAATCGTTTACTGTTGTTCGCTCCGGCCTAATGGTCGGGCGCGTTGTACCCAACGCGCCAGTGAGCCTGCAGGCGGGGCAATCCGCGCGGCGGGATTACCTTCACTTGAACATGATGGTATTTCCCGTCGCGCACCTGATTTTCGGGCGAATAGCCCAGGACGTAGCGGTTCCGCAGTTCGATTCCAATCTTTTTAGCGACGTCGGGCAGGTCGGCGGGGTTTGCGAAGAACATTCGCCCGCCGGTCTGCTCGGCGATATGCGAAAGCAGGTCGGGCCCACCGGCCTCTTCGGCACTACTTCCACCGCCGAACACGCCAATCGCATAGATCAGCACGTCGCTCTCCTCAATCAGATCCTTCACTTCGCGCAACGTGTAGCGGCTGTTGTTGTCGCCGCCATCGGAGATAACCAGCAAGGTGCGCTTGTTCTTCTTGGACTTGTGCATCTCATGCAGCGCCATATAAATGGCGTCGAGAAGCGCCGTGGAGCCTTTGGACTTGGAGAACGTGAGTTGTTCCTGAATGGTGCCCGTATCCTTGGTGAGCGGCACCACCAGTCTCGGCTGGCTATCGAACTCCACCAGGAAGAATTCGTCATCGGGATCGGCGATCCTGAAGAACTCGGCGGCGGCCATACGGGACCGCTTGAGCTTTTCCCCCATGCTGCCGCTGGTGTCGAACACCAGCCCGGCGGCGATGGGCTCGTCGTCCATGGCGAAGGTGGTGATGTTCTGCAGAATGCGGTCGTCGTAGATTTTGAAGTTCTCTTTTTCGAGTCCGGAGACGGGACGGTTCAGCGGATCGTTCACGCTCACCGGGATGAGCACCAGGTTGGTATTGACGCGGATATCGGGACGGGGCAGCGTGTCTTCTTTGGGCGTGGGCTTGGGACGCGGCGTGATGTTCACGTCCTGTGCGCGGAACAGCAGGGGCGCGGCCAGAATCAGCGCCCCTGCCAGAAGAACCATGCCCCTGAACTTCATACTCCGGCGATGGCCTCGAGCTGCACCAGATGGTTGAGGTCGTGTCCCGCCATGGTTTCCACCACGGTGGCGACGTACATCTCGCCGCGCTCGGGATGGGTGAGCTTGCGGTTCAAATGGTCGGGCGTCATGTCCCGAATGAGGCGGGCGTTCCAGCCGCGCACGGCCGAGAAAACGTTGAGGGCAGTGGCGGCGTCACACCCGTCATAGTGAACCGCCCACTTTTCCTGATCGAAAGGATCGATCACGTGGTTGTCCTTCGCCAGGGCTTGCCGAAGGCGGACGGCAAAGACAATTTCGCAATCGGCCAGGTGGCAGACAATCTGTCGGGGGCTCCACTTTCCGGGCGCCGGCGCTTCTTCCACGCGCGGTCCCAGGCGATCGAGCAGGAACTTCAGTTTTCCGGCGGTCTCCGCGATTACTTCTCGCGGCGGGACGCCGGTCAGGAATCGTGCGTAGGGATTGAGTACTTGAGTAGATTCGGACATAGTCAGTTTTTTCCTTCGAGTTTCTCGATGCGCTGCCTGAGGTCTGCGATCGCTTTGTCGCGATCGGCAATAATTCGGTCGATCGTTTCGGACCATTCCACCAATCGAGCCACTGCGCGCGCGTCCACACGCTCGAAACCCTCTCTCATCTCTACTCTCATGCCGGCTGTCTCGAGCGATAGAGAGCCGAACCCGTCTAATCGTGCCTGGTCTTCCATTGTCTCGGAGCTTTCATTCAATCTTACTCCGCAGTCTGCCGGCTGGCGGGCAGCGGAAGCACGTCAGGCGCCAGAAGGCGGGCATCCAGCCAACCCGACTCCGCAAACCGGCGAGGTGCGGGCGTAAACACGATTTTGAAACTGCTGTCGTCGAGCGGCGGTTCCGGAACGGTGGCTTTCTGCGGGTACACCAGCGCAAGATATCTCAGGATGGCGTAGATATCGCCCTCTTCGGGCTGCCGCAACTCGAAGCCATGAGACCGAAAGTGAATGGAGGCTCCCTGATTGGAAAGGCTCCAGGCGAGGAAAGCGCAGCAATCGACGGCATATTCGAACCAGTCGTCGAGTTGCGGCGGAATGTCGCGGTCGAGGAACATCTCCACCGTGCGCTCCTGCTCACGGGCGAACTCGCGAATCTGCAGGGAGCCTGTGTGGGCCGACGCCTTCCAATCGAGATGGCGCGCGCTTTCCAGCACTTCGTAGGGACGGATGCGATAGAAATCGCGCCCCAGCCCGCGGTAGTGCGACTCGATCTCACCGGCGAGCCCCGCCAGCAGGTCGTCGAAACCGGGCCAGGGATCGATGGCGGGATAGACGATCATTTCGCGGCTGAGCGTGACGCGCGCCGATTTCTCCAGGAACCCGAAAGGAAACGACGTGAGAAAGACAAAACTATTCTGCCGATAAACGCCGCGCCGCGGAAAGCGGACTTCCACGTTCTCTTCGAGCGTAGAGCCCCCGGCGATGAGCGGGAAGTAGACGCCCGATTTGAGAGCCGGGCTTTTCGGCAGGCGGATGCCTTCCACACGAATGGAGAATGACGGCATCAGCCACTTCTGATTGCGCACGAAAAGCTTGCCGGGCACGCTGCGGCCGGCGGGGATGTGTTCCGGCACCAGGAAATCGAGCTGCAGGGCGGCCAGGCAGAGACGGCTGACGAAGCCTGAGACCAGCAGAGTAGCGAGCATAGCCGCGAGGATCAGAAAGAGCAGGTTATTGGCGGAAGCGATGGCCGCCAGGCCAACCAGCACAATCGCCAGAATGAAGAGCGCTCCACCGCGCGTGATCTTGTAGCGGATACGCCGGGTCAAGGCCCCTCGAAGGTGCGCCCACAGTTGATTCACGCTATGCCGATTGTACCGCCCGGGGCCCTGTCACTGGAGCCTCTTGCAAAACTCCGAATCGGCCTGGTAGGTGCCGGAACAAAAACTAAAGAAATGTTTTGGGAACTGGGCTGAACTAAGTTATTCTGTTGTCGGCAAACAAATGGAGTAACAAGGATCAACCCACCTCCCTTATGC
>DATAUB010000031.1:0-73371 GCA_036268475.1 Bryobacteraceae bacterium
GGAAGGCGGAGCTATGTCTTAGGGTTGGAGTAATTCCGCCATCGATGACTTACTTACAAGCAAAATGGCGAAGATATAGCGAAACCCGCATTCTCGGGGTCGATTGTCAAGATCGGTTATTTTGAGTTCTGCAAGTGGTTCCCGCGTTTCCAACATTTATTTTTCCCCTCCTTTCACCCACTTAGCACTTCCCGCCGCGCCAGCTTGTATCCCCTCAGCTATCCTCCCCGCATGGCAACCCAAAAACAGATCGCGGCCAACCGCCGCAACGCTCTCAAATCCACCGGACCTCGCACTCCCGAAGGCAAGGCCCGCTCTTCCAGGAACGCTCTCAAATCCGGCATCGACTCCCACGCCCAAATCATCCACGGCGAAACCCCCGCCGACCTCGAACGCCTCAAGTTCGACTATCACGACCGCTTCCTCCCCGATACCCCAGAGCAGCGCATGCTCGTCGACACCCTCATCGATTGCGAGTGGCTCCTCCGCCGCTTCCGCCGCATCGAGGCCGAAATCTGGCAGGACGGCATGCGCAACCAGGTCCACTGCACCATCCTCGCCGAGTCTTTCAACCGTATGGACGAAACCTTCGCCCGCCTCCAGCGCCGAATCGATATGGCCCAGCGCAATTACCGCAACGCCCTCCACGAACTGGAGCGCCTCCAGGCCGCCGAACCGCAACTCGACCCTGAGCCCGACCCCGACCCCGTAACTCCGCGTCCCCAAAGCGCGAACCGCCCCAATGGCTTCGATCCGCAAATCGCTGACGACGCCTCCATCGATCCACCCCTGCCCGCGCCCCGCACCCTCATCAACTCCGGCCGCGACCCCCTCCTATGACCGAACGCCCCGCCGAAATATGACAAAATCGTGGTGATGGACATCTCACGCATCTTCTGCCTCGTCCTCGTGGCCGGCGCTTGCCTCGCCCAGCCCCGCGACACCGAACTCAACCAGCTCGCCGACCGGGTCTTCGACCAACTCATCTTCCATTACGACCCGGCTTCCGGCACCCAGGCCGGCTTCCATCAGTACGACGCCCTCATGCCCACGCTCTCCCGCGCCGAGATCGATGCCAACGCTGCCGCCACGCGCAAGTTCATCGCCGAGGTCGAAGCCTTCGATCCCCGCGGCTTGTCGCCCTGGGGCACTTCCGATCGCGAACTCATGCTTTCGCAATTGCGCAGCCAGTTGCTCGCGCTCGAGAACATCCGCATGTGGGAGAAGAATCCCGATAACTATACTTCCTACGCCACCGGCGCCATTTTCGTCATCATGAGCCGCACTTTCGCGCCGCCCGCCGAGCGCCTCAAGTCGGCCATCGCGCGCGAAAAGGCCATCCCCCGCCTCTTTCAGTCGGCGCGCGAAAATCTCCGCAATCCCCCCGAAATCTACACCAGCGTCGCCCTCGAACAGCTCCCCGGAATCGAGAGCTTCTTCGAGAAGGACGTGCCCGCCGCCTTCAATCAGGTGAAGGACCCCGCCCTCCTCGCGCAATTCCAGCAGTCCAACCAGGCCACCATTGCCGCGCTCAAGTCCTATGAAGCCTTCCTCAAAAACGACCTGCTTCCGCGTTCCAAGGGCGACTTCCGCATCGGCGCCGACAACTATCGCAAGAAGCTCCTCTATGACGAAATGGTCGATACACCGCTCGATCGCCTCCTCGCCATCGGCTATGACGACCTGCATCGCAATCAGGCGGAGCTCAAGCGCGTCGCCGCCAAAATCGACCCCAAACGCTCCCCCGAGGACATCCTGCAGGACCTCGAGAACGACCACCCCACCGCCGCCAACCTCCTCAACTCCTTCCGCGACGTCCTCGGCGGCCTTCGCCAGTACATTGAGGCCCACCGCATCGTAAGCATTCCGTCCCAGGTGATGCCCACCGTGGAGGAAACGCCGCCCTTCATGCGCGCCTTGACCTCCGCCTCCATGGACTCGCCCGGCGCCTATGAGAAGGTGGCCAAGCAGGCCTTCTTCAACGTCACCCTCCCCGACCCCACCTGGCCCGCCAAGGAGGTCGACGAATACCTCCAGGGCTTCAACCGCGGCACCATCGTCAGCACCGCCATTCATGAGGCGTTCCCCGGCCACTACGTGCAGTTCCTGTTCGTCCCCTCGGTCCCCACCAAGATCCGCAAGCTGATGGGCGCCGGCTCGAACATCGAAGGTTGGGCACACTACACGGAGCAGATGATGCTCGACCAAGGCTATGGCAACGGCGACCTGAAACTCCGCCTTGGCCAGCTCCAGGATGCCCTCCTCCGCGACGCCCGCTACATCGTAGGCATCGAAATGCACACCGAAAACATGACCGTCGACCAGGCCGTCGACTTCTTTATCAAAGAAGGCCACCAGGTCCGCCCCACTGCCGAGAAAGAGGCCAAGCGAGGCACCTCCGATCCCACCTATCTTGTCTACACTCTCGGTAAGTTGGAGATTATGAAGTTACGGGATGATTACAAGAAGATGAAGGGCGATCGATATACCTTAGAGGGCTTCCACAATGCCTTCCTGCAACAAGGCACTCCCCCCGTGAAACTAGTCCGCAAGGCCCTGCTGGGAAACGACACCCCGGTACTCTAACGAACACGGCCCCCGTGCTCGTCCGCTATGGTGAATGACCCCTATAACTCCACCACCCCGCAAGTGCCGTCAGCCCCCGGCACCGCATCCGTAGGGCCCAGCGGCCCCCCCGTCCGCATCTTCGCGCTCCACTCCTCAATCTCCACTTCCACCAGCGCGGTAGACTCCAGATGCGCCTCCGTCGGCGCGCTATAATCGCGGCCTTCCGTCCGGCCCGGAAAGTACCGCCGCACCATCGCCTCATACACCCGTCGCTGCACCGCCTCGTCCATCACCCGCCGGCCGTGCCCGAAGCACACCGCGCTGCGGTAGTTCATCGAATGATTGAGTGCCGTCCGCGAGTACACCAGTCCTTGCAGCAGCGTCACCGAAATGCACACCGGCGCGCCCGTCGAGAGATGCCGCATCGCACGGCTGCCCAGCGAGCCGTGGAAGTAGATGCGATCCGGGCTCTCCGCACTGTATTGGTATCCCAGCGGGATTACGAACGGCTGGCCGTCCTCCACGAAGCCCACGTGCGCGACATGGCCCTCCGCCAGAATCCCGGCGGCTTCCTCCGGCACGCTGCGCTCCGCGTGATTGCGAATGTTGGTGCGAGTTGTCATACCCCGACTATACTGGGTGCAGTGGCCCTGCCGAAAGAGCCACTTCCGGAAAGTTTATGGTGCCACTTACGGTCGCACTCGACCCCCGTTCCGCCACTCCGCTCCACCGCCAGCTCTATGAGGAGGTCCGCGCCGCCGTTCTCGCCGGCCGTCTCTCCGCCGGCGCCCGCCTGCCCTCCACCCGCGCGCTCGCGGCAGATCTCGCAGTCTCCCGCAACACCGTCGCCGGCGCCTTCGATCAACTCCTCGCCGAAGGCTACATTGAGGCCCGTCCCGGAGCCGGCACCTTCGTGGCCCAACAACTGCCCGAAGACCTCCTCCGCGTCTCCCGCCGTGCCCGTTCGCCCGCCCGTTCCCGCACCCCAGCGCCCCGCCTTTCCGAGCGCGGCCGTATGCTCGCCGCCACTCCCGTCGCGCCGCTCTCCGGCGAGGGCAATTCCGCCTCCGCCTTCCGTCCCGGCATTCCCGCGCTTGACGCCTTTCCGCGCGCCCTCTGGGCCCGCATCGCCGCCCGCCTCTACCGCCAGTCGCGCTTCGATCTCTTCTCGTACGGCGACCCCGCCGGTCATCCGCCGCTGCGGCGCGCCATCGCCGAGTATCTGCGCGCCGCCCGCGGCGTCAATTGCACCTGGGAACAAGTCATCGTCACCTCCGGCTCCCAACAGGCTCTCGACCTCGCGGCGCGCGTTCTCCTCGATCCCGGCGACTCCGCCTGGGTCGAGGATCCCGGCTACTTCGGCGCGCGCGGCGCCTGGACCGCTGCCGGTGTCCATTGCGCGCCCGTGCCGGTCGATGACGAAGGCGTCAGCGTCGCCGAAGGTGAGCGCATCGCTCCGCAGGCGCGCATGGCTTACGTTTCGCCTTCGCATCAGTACCCCCTTGGCGTAACCATGTCGCTCCCGCGCCGCATGGCCCTGCTTGCCTGGGCGCGACGCCGCGGCGCCTGGATCGCCGAGGACGATTACGATAGCGAGTTCCGCTACTCCGGCCGGCCGCTTGCCGCGCTCCAAGGTCTCGACACCGCCGGCCGCGTGATCTACATCGGCACCTTCAGTAAGGTTCTCTTCCCCGCGCTCCGTCTCGGCTATATGGTGGCGCCGGCCGGCACCGCCGCTGCCTTCGCCGCTGCCCGCGCCTTATCCGACCGCCATCCGCCCGGACCCTCGCAGGCTCTCGTCGCCGAGTTCCTCGCGGACGGCCACTTCGCCCGCCACGTCCGCCGCATGCGCACCCTTTATGCCGAACGCCAGGACGCGCTGGTCTCCGCCGCGCGCCGCGAATGGAAAGGCTTGCTCGCCGTCTCCCCAGCCCCCGCGGGAATGCATCTGGTGGCGTGGCTGCCGCCCGGCGCGAACGACCGCGAAGTATCCCGGCACGCCGCCCGCGCCGGCATCGCCGCACCGCCGTTATCCGCTTATTACCACCATCCGCACTCCAAACCGGCGCTGCTCCTCGGCTACTCGGCTGTGAATGTTCGAAAGATTCAGGATGGCGCCCGTCGGCTCGGCGTCGCTATGCTAAACTGCCTGAATAGTTGATATTTCAACAAAGTCCCACGTCATGGCCCAGCTGAGCCACAGCGTGACAGATCGCAATCTTACCTCGAATGATGATCCCGTTGTCGAAGGGTTGGGCATGCGTCCGCAAACTCCCGTACCGCTCACTCTAGAGGAGCATCGGGAATTGGCCGCCGAAATGAAGGCCGTCAATGCGCGATTGCAACAGCTCTGTCGGCTGGTGGTAAGTGTCTACGGTCCGAACACCCAGGCCGCTTTCAGCTTTCGGAAGGCCGCCGAAGACGTCGACCGTTTGTGCCAGGATCTGCAGGCGCAGGCAGTCCGCGATCTTCCCGGGTATCCGGTCGACGGCCTCTATTTCTGAGGGCTGGCGAGCTACGGCAACACCTTCAGCCCGCGAGCCTCGTCGATCGACACCCGCTGGTTGACTTTCACCCCTTTGAATTGCTGCTTCGCCCCGCTCGGCCAGTCCACTTCGACACTGGCCGACGTATCGCCTGCCAAGCCGAACGTCAGCGCCAGGTCGCTCTGCGAGCAGTAGCTCGATCCGCTGTGCACCGTGTTCCACTGCTTGCCGCCCGCGCTTTCCACTCGCACCACTGCCCCGATGCCGTCGCGGTTCGACTTCGTCCCGGACAGCCGCACACTGAGCCAGTGATTGCGGTTGCCGCCGTCGTTGCGCAGCAGCACCGCCGGACCGTTGTTGGTCGAGATCAGCACGTCCAGGTCGCCATCGTGATCGAAGTCGGCATACGCGGCGCCGCGCGCCACCAGGGCCTTGGCGAATGCCGGGCCCAGTTTGGCGCTGACGTCCTCGAAGCGCTTATTGCCTAAGTTGCGGAACAGCAGCGGCGGTTCCTCGTATCGGACCTTTGGCTGCACGCGCCCGATCTGGTCTTCGATATGGCCATTCGCCGCGAAAATGTCGGGGTAGCCGTCCAGGTCGTAGTCGAAGAAGAACGCGCCGAAGGTCAGCGAATAAAGGCTGTCGCGGCCCACCGGCGACTGCGGTGCGTCGTCCACAAACAGCCCGCTGCCTTCGTTGTGGTAGAGCGCCAGCATCTGGCTGGAGAAGTTCCCCACCAGCAGGGACGGCCGCCCGCTCCGGTCGTAGTCGACCGCGTCCGTCCCCATGGCGCCGCGGGCCGTGCCGTCCTCGCCATAGGCCACGCCGGCCAGCACGCCTTCCTCCTTGAACGTCCCGTTCCCCAGGTTGCGGTACAGTTTATTGGCCTGGGTATCGTTGGCCACGAAGATATCCGGCCAGCCGTCGCCGTTATAGTCGAAAATCGTCACTCCCAGTGACTTACTGCTGCTGTCCCCCAGACCCGCCTTCTCGCTGACGTCCTCGAAACGGCCGTTGCCTAAGTTATGAAACAGCCGTGATCGCGTCCCTTTATAGACGTCGGGAGTGCAGTACGACTTAGTCTTGCCGTCGAGCGAGCAGTACTTATCGCCCTTTTCCGTCCACGGCACATAGTTCGCCACGAATAAGTCGAGCTTGCCGTCGCGATCGTAATCCAGCCAGGCCGCGCTGGTGCCGAAGTTGGCGTTCTGAATGCCGGACGCGTGCGTCACATCGCGAAACTTGCCGTTCCCCTCGTTGTGAAACAGGTGGTCGCCTTCAATCGCCGTGATATAGACGTCGTCGCGCCCGTCGTTGTCGTAATCCCCGATCGCCACCCCGATCCCGTACATGTCGATATCCAGGCCGCTGCCCTGGGTAACATCGGTGAAGGTGCCGTTGTGGTTGTTATGGTAAAGCGCCGCCGTGGTGCGCCGCCCATTCGGAGTGAAGTCCCGGCCGTTCACCAGCAGGACGTCCTGCCATCCGTCGCCGTCGAAGTCGAAAAACGCGCAGCCCGACCCGGTGGTCTCCGGCAGATACTTCTTCCCCGAGTGCCCGGCGTTGTGCACAAAATGGATGCCCGCCTGCGCCGCCACGTCGTTGAATTGCACCGCGATCCCGGGAGGCTGATTCGCCGCCCATGCCGCTGCGGCGCACATCGCCGCGATTCTCGCTGCCTGACTGGTTTTCATGCCTCTCTGAGATGTGACCGGAGGATACATCCCGGCCGTTGGCACCGGCAATAATGGAAATATACTAGGCAACGCGGCCGGCTTGCTCTGCCGGCCGTCCGCGTGACACACTACGCTAGCGCGTGAAAAGAGCCCGCACTCCCACATTTCGCTTGCTCGCCGGGCTTGCCGTGACGCTCTCCGCGGTGGCCGTGTACTCCGCCTATACCGTCTTTCAGCTCCGCGCGCTGGAGCGTCTGCAGACCGCCACCATAGACCGCAATCGTACCGACTCGCTCCTCCTCCTCCGCATTCAGAAAGACCTCAACGACGTCGCCCTAACCCTTCGCGACATGCTCGACCAGACCGAGGGCTATCCGCTCACGGCTTTCCGCGCTCCTCTGGCGCGCATCCATGCCGACCTGGACGACGCCATGGAAAAGGAGGCCAAATTCTCCACCGGCAGCGTGGAAAACCGCACCTACCTCGCCGGCCGCATGAATGAGTTCTGGACCGCTATGGACTCGGTGTTCGCGCTTGCCGAGAGCGGCCAGACACAGAAGGCGGAAGAAATGACCCGCGTCTCCATCCAGGCCCGGCAGGAATCGCTCAGCACCGCCGTGTCGCGCCTGCTGGTGCAGAACAATGAGAGCGAGGAACGCGCCGCCGACGACACCCGGGCCATTTACCGGCATGCGGAGCGCAACGTCTATATCTTCCTGGCGGCCGTGCTGGTGGTGGTGGTGCTCACCAGTATTTATCTGTTCGTCTACAACCGCCGCATGTTCGACCATGTCGAAGAACTGTCGCATCTGCGCAGCGAACTGGCGCAGCAGTTGATTACCACCCAGGAGAACACTTTCCGTTCGCTCTCGCGCGAGTTGCATGACGATTTCGGCCAGATCCTCACCGCCATCGGCGCCATGCTGGCGCGCACCCAGCGCCGCACACCCACCGAAGCCGGTGCCGACAAACAGGACCTCCGCGAGATCCAGCAGGTCACGCAGGACACCCTCGAAAAGGTGCGCTCGCTTTCGCAGTCGCTCCATCCGGTGGTGCTGGAAGACGCCGGCTTCGAGGGCGCGATCGACGTCTATCTGCCGGTCTTCGAGAAACAGACCGGCGTGGCGGTGCAGTATGAGAAGAGCGGCGCCAGCCGCGAACTGGACCGCGCCGTGGCGACCCACTTATATCGCGTTCTGCAAGAGGCGCTCAATAATGTGGTGCGCCACTCCAAGTCGCCTTCCGCCCAGGTACGCCTCACTTACACCGCCGATGCCGTGGTGCTGGAAGTGGAGGACCGCGGGGTCGGTCTGGGCAAAGGCGGCGGCCGCGGCATGGGCCTGGTTTCCATGCGGGAGCGCGCCGAACTGGTCAACGGCCGGGTGGAGTTTCTGAATGCCGAAGGCGGCGGCACGCTCATCCGTATGACCGTGCCGGCCGGCGTAGTATAAAGGAACAGAGCATCATGTCCAACCCTATTACCGTTCTGCTGGTGGACGATCATAGCCTGGTCCGCCGCGGTTTCCGCCTGCTGCTGGAAGAGGACGCCGGTATTTCGGTGGTGGGTGAGGCTAGCGATGGCCATGAGGCCGTGGCCGCGGCTGAAAGTCTGCGGCCCAATGTGGTGGTGATGGATTTCGCGCTGCCCAGTATGAACGGCGCCGTGGCGACGCGCAATATTCTGAAATCGGGCTCGCCCATCGCAGTGCTGGTGCTGAGTATGCACTCCGATGCGTCTTACGTGCGCACCTGTCTGGAAGCCGGCGCCAAAGGCTATCTCCTAAAAAATGCCATGGACCTGGAACTGGTACAGGCGGTGAAACGCGTAGCGGCCGGAGAATGCGTGCTCGACCCGCGTCTGGGCTCGCTGGCGGCCCAACCCGCCGAACAACCCTCACTTACGACCCGTGAGCTTGAAGTACTGCAACTAATCGTCAACGGCCGTTCGAATAAGGAGATTGCCACTATGTTGGGAGTAAGTGCCAATACCGTGGCGGTGCATCGCGCTAACATCATGCAGGCGATGGGAATCCATAACACCGCGGAGCTTGTGGTCTGCGCTATCCGCCAGGGGCTGGTAAGCATTTCGTGAACCGGCGGCATTTCCTCGGCGGCGCTCTCGCCTGTTTGGGACGTCCCTTGTGGTCGGCCGTGCCCCCCGCGCTCGGCTTCTCGCTCGCCGATGTCACCGCCGCCGCGGGCATCGACTTCCATCACAATAGCGGCGCGTTCGGCGCCAAGTACCTTCCGGAAACTCTCGGCCCCGGCTGCGCCTTCCTCGATTACGACAACGACGGCTGGCTCGACATCCTGCTGGTGAACGGCATGGATTGGCCCGGTCACAAGCGCCACCGCAGCACCCTCAAGCTCTACCGCAACAATCGCAATGGGACCTTCACCGATGTCACGGAACGCGCCGGCCTCGCCGTCGAAATGTACGGTATGGGCGTGGCGGTTGCCGATTACAATAATGACGGCCTGCCCGACATCTTCATCACCGCCGTGGGACAGAGCCGGCTCTTTCGCAATATGGGCCAGGGCCACTTCGTGGACGTGACGGAGAAGGCCGGACTGGGAGGCCGCAAGGGCTTCAGCACGTCGGCGTTATGGTTCGATTACAATCGCGACGGCCTGCTCGACCTGGTGGTCTGCAATTACGTGAAGTGGTCGCCCGAGCTGGACGTGTTCTGCAGCGTGGACGGCAAACGCAAGTCCTATTGCACGCCGGAGGCGTACCACGGCGACACCTGTTGGCTGTTCCGTAATCGCGGCGACGGCACCTTTGAAGACGCCACCGCTAAGAGCGGCATTTTCGATCCAACGTCAAAGTCGCTGGGAGTCACCCTGCTCGATTACGACCGCGACGGCTGGCCGGATCTCCTGATTACCAACGATACCCAGCCGAACAAGCTTTACCGCAATCTGCGCAACGGCACTTTTGAAGAAGTGGGCCTGCACGCCGGGGTAGCTTTCAGCGAGGATGGCAAGGCGCGCGCGGGCATGGGGATCGACGCCGCCGACTTCGATAACTCCGGAGTGGAAGGGATCGCCATCACCAACTTCGACAACGAGATGATGGCGCTGTACCGCCTTTCCAAACCCGGAGTCTATACCGACATCGCCATGGTTGCCGGCATCGGACAGGCCTCGCGCGACAGTCTCGGGTTCGGATGCTCGTTCCTGGATATCGACCTCGACGGGCGGTTGGATCTGGTGGCGGTAGACGGCCATATCGACGAGACGGTCCGGCAGATTCACGGCAATACCGGCTATGCCCAGCCTCCGCACCTGTTCCTGAATCGTGGCGGCGACCGGTTCCAGGACGTGGCGCCGCAGGCCGGCGGCGGCTTCGCTACCCCCAAAGTGGCGCGCGGCCTGGCCTATGGCGATTTCGACCGCGACGGCGATCTCGACCTCCTGCTCACCACCAACCAGGGTCCGGCGCTCCTCTACCGCAACGACCTCGCCCCGGGAGCGCGGTCGCTGCGCGTGCGGCTCATCGGGACGAAGTCCAATCGCGATGCCATCGGGTCAGTGGTGCGCTTGACCACGGCCGGCGGAACGCAGTCGCGGATGGTGAAGACCGGCTCGAGTTATCTTTCGCAATCGGAGCTGACGCTCACCTTCGGCCTGGGAGGGCACGATTCGGCCTCTAAACTGGTCGTGGAGTGGGCCAGCGGCGCCGTCCAGGAGTTCGGAAAGACCGCCGCGGGAGAGTATGAATGCACCGAAGGCGGTCAACTGCGAAAGCAGCACTAAAGTGGTAGTACTTTCTAGCTATTAAATTGTGTAAATCACAGTACAAATGTATGATAATGTAGTGTCGCATCATACGTTTCACGTTTAAAAACTGGGAGAGTTATGAGAATTTTGAGCTCGATGTGCATTGCAGGGCTGCTGGGGATCGGTGTTGCCAGTGCGGGTACTTTCACTCTGTATTCGACAGGTTTCAGCAGTACGGGTAGTGAATTGATTGCCACTTCGGCCGATGGCAACTGGACCCTCGTTTCGACCCCTAGCGGACCAACGACCGCCTCCGCCTACGTGACTTGCTGCTCCGTCCCTCTGATTCCGGCTCTGAATCAGGGTCCTTTCAAGAATGGCTGGATCGCGGACTCCACCAGTTCGGAGTGGGTCAGCCCGACGAAACTGGAAACCTCCAGCGACGCGGCCGGCACCTACATGTACGAGTCCACATTCACGCTTGACGATATGTTCGACACCGCCATCATCACCGGCCAATGGGCGATGGATAATACCGGATACATCATTGTCAACGGCACGCAGGTAACCACCGGCACATCGGGCACCGTTACCACCGGCACCACCGGAGCCTTCGGCCACTATACGCAGTTCGTACTCGACGGCTCCAACAGCGATTTCGTCGAGGGGCAGAACACCATCGAGTTCGTGGTGACGAACAGCAAGACTGGCAATCCCAATACCACGGGCCTGAATGTCGACATCGAGAACACCTTCATCGTTCCCGAACCGGGGACGTTTGCCATGATGTGGGTGGGATTCTCGGGCCTCCTATTCGCGGCGAGCAAGCGCGCGCGCCGCTAACCCGCGCTGTCCAGGATCGTTTCCAGGATATCCGGGATTTCGAACACTGCACGGTTGTGTAGTTTCTGTGTCGCACCGCGGAAGCGGGCGAACGCCGCCGGTTCCAGCATCTCATCCACCGCGCGGCCGATTCCGCGGAAATTCGGCAACACCACTCCCACGCCCTGCTCCCGTACCCACTCCGGGTTGTAACGCTCCTGGGGCAGCGTCCAGGCATTGCACTCCACAATCACCGGAAGGTGCATGGCGACCGCTTCGCTAATGCTCGCGGGGCCGGGCTTGCCGATGAAGTAATCGGCGAGCTGCATGTACCGCGGCACCTCCTTGGTGAAACCCTCCACGAACAGCGGTGCGCGGTGCGCCAACGCAGCGAGCCTGGCGCGCAACTTCTCATTGTGGCCGCAGATCAACATGAGCTGGCGGTCGGACAGGCTCTTGGCGATATCCAGCATGACGGCGGCGCCCTGCCCGCCGAACAGCACCAACCCGACGGGCTTTTCGGGGTCGAGCCCCAAAGCGGCGCGCGCCTGGCTGCGTGCTTCGGGCGTGAGTGGGTCGAGCTCATAGAAGCGCGGATTGAGGATCATGCCGGAGACGCGGTGCACCATGGCGGGGGCGTGTCCCATAGCGATGGCCTGCTCGACTGCTTTGCCGGAGCCGCAGATGACGTGCTGCACCTGCCGTTCGAGCCAGAAGTGCGGCGGGTAATCGGCCAGGTCGGTGATGATGCCGACATAGGGGGTGCCAGGCATCGCGGTGCGTACGGCTTCGCCCATGGCGCGATTGAAATTGGGCACCAGCGAGACCACCATATCGGGGCGATTCCTGCTCCAGAATTCCACCAGCACCCTCACCTGCTGGGAATGGAACATGCGAATGACGAACTGCATGCCGGCCATCAGTTGCGGCGAGCCCAGCGTCCAGCCTTTACGGAGCATGGTGTTGTACAGGTCTTCGAGGCGCAGGCCGGTGACTTTACGAAAGACGTCGAGGGTGTCGAGCAGCTCCTGCAGGTTCACCATGCGGATGTCGCATGGCCGCTCCTGCTGCTCCATCACCTGGCGCAAGGCATTGGCGGCGGCGCGATGGCCGCCGCCGGCGTCGAAATAGACGAAGTCGAGCTTGCGCATCTGTCCGATTGTGCCATGCCACGATGATCGGGTGACAAAATCATTCTCATTAACGTATGTTTTTTGCTAGTGTCATGCATTTGTAGCGGTGCGCCTTCTACAACAGTGGGTATGCGGTGCGACCTTCACGTCCACACCTACCACTCCGGCATGTGCACGGTACCTCTTCTGCGGCGCGTGTGCCAGGAAAGCTACAACCAGCCCCGGGCGGTTTACGCCCGGCTGAAGCGGCTCGGCATGGATCTGGTGACAGTCACCGACCACGATTCTATCGATGCGGCGGAGGAACTGCGTTCGCGGCCGGACTTCTTCCTGAGCGAAGAGGTCACCTGCCGGATGCCGAGCGGCACCGAACTGCACATGGGTGTGTACGATATCACCGAGCGGGACCATGTGGAACTGCAGCGGCGGCGCGACGACTTCGACCGGCTGCTGGCGTGGCTGCGTGAGCGCAATCTGCTGTTCAGCGCGAACCATGTCTTTTCCAGCCTCACGGGCCGCCGCACACTGGACGATTTCCAACGGTTTGAGCGCGACTTTCCGGCCATCGAGACGCGTAACGGGCACATGCTGGCGCGTGCCAATGAGAACGCCGCCGCGCTGGCCGATTACGCGGCCCGGACGGAAGTAGGCGGGAGCGATGCGCACGCCATGGCGTCAGTGGGGTGCGCGTGGACGGCGGTGCCGCGGGCACGCACGCGCGAGGAGTACCTGGAGGGTTTGCGGCGCGGGCAAGGGCGAGTGCGCGGCGCCACCGGAAGCTACTGGAAACTGACCCGCGATATACTAACAATAGGTGGGTTGATGGTGCGTCACGATCCCTCCACGCTGCCGCTGGCTCCTCTCGCTGTTTTCGTGCCGTTGGTTACCGCAGGGAATTACGTCTTGGAAAGCTTCTTCGCACGCTGGTGGATGGCACGCTATCTGCGCGCCAGGGCGGAGCGGTTCGCGTCCGTGGAAGTGGCGGAGGTGGCTGCATGACCCGGACCAGCGCAATGCTGCACTACATCGACCGCCGCGACCACACGCTGATGCGGCACGTCAACCACTGGCATGCGCCGCGCTGGATCCGCATCTGGGCGATCTGCGCCACGCGCGGCGGGGATGGCTGGCTCTGGTACGCCATGGGCCTGGTGATTCTGCTGGCCGGCGGCGACCGGCGCTTCGCGGCGGTGGGAGCCGCGCTGCTGGCGGCCGGGTTGGGCATCAGCCTGTTCCTGCGATTGAAGAAAGCCACGGGACGGAAACGGCCGTGCGCTATCGAACAGCACTGCTGGGCGACGCTGCTGCCACCGGATCAGTTCTCGTTCCCCTCGGGGCACACGATCACGGCTTTCGCAGTGTCCGTGGCGCTGATCGGCTTCTATCCGGAATTGGCGATCGGGCTACTGTTCTGCGCAGTATCTATAGCAGCTTCGCGAATACTGCTGGGGATGCATTTCTTGAGCGACGTGCTGGCGGGCGCCGCGATCGGGACGATGCTGGCTGGGGCTTCGGTCTGGTTAGTGCGGCTGGCGGTCTAGCCCGCGGTTCAGTGGTGGCGCGTGTCTCCGTAGATGTGTTCCGCCACTTATTCCGCTCGTAGCGAAATCATAGGGTCGACCTTGGTGGCTCGGCGCGCGGGGAAGTAGCAGGCGGCGAGGGAGACTACCGTAAAGAGCAGGGCTACCAATAGAAATGTCGGGACGTCAGCGGGCCGGACTTCGAACAGGAGGGTGGCCAGGGCCTGCGTGGCGAACCAGGCGGCGGCGAAACCGAGGGCGATACCGGCGAGCGCAAGGGTCGACCCTTGGCGGAGGATCAGGCGCATTACTCCGGCCGGCTGTGCACCTAATGCCATGCGGACGCCGATTTCCGCGGTCCTTTGTTCCACCGAGTAAGTCATCAGCGCATAGAGGCCTACCAGCGAGAGAAATAATGCGATGCCCGCGAAGGTAGTGAGTAAGAATGTCTCGAAGCGGCGCTCGGCGGTGGCGGCGGCGACTAAGTCGGCGCCGGTACGGACACCGGCCACGGCGATTGCCGGGTCGAGATTGCGCACCAGGGTTCGCATGCCGGAGGCCAGTTGCGCGGGCGGAAGATGGGTGCGCGCCACCATGTGCGCGGACCCTTCGCCGAGCTGATAGAACGGCAGGTAAAATTGCATGGGCGGCGTTGTTTCCAGGCTATACTGGCGCACATCGCCCACCACGCCCACGATGACGCGATGGCCGCTGGTGTGAATTCGCCGACCGAGGGCGCTCTGCCCGGGGTAGTATTTGCGGGCGAAACTGCGGCTGACGATGGCCACCGGCTGCGCGTTGGCGGTATCTGCGTCGGTGAACGCACGGCCTTCGACGATGGGAATGCCTTCAGCGGCGAAATAGCCCGGGCTGACGTTGCGCTGCTCGAAGAAGGTACTGTCGCTATAGGGGAAGCCTTCCACCTCGATGGTGCTGATGGACTCCCCGCCGCCTAGAGGCAAGTTAGTGGAGGCGGCGACGGCCTCGACGCCGGGTAACTTCGCCGTGCGGTCGATCAACTGGCGGTAGAAGGCCACCTGACGTTCAGGACTGTTATACCGGCCATCGAGGCGGATATCCAGACTGACCGTGGATGCCGGGTGGAAGCCCTTATCGATGGCCTGTAAGTTGAGGAAGCTGCGAATCAGCAGGCCGGCGCCGGCGAGTAAGACAAAAGTCAGCGCCACCTGGCCGATCGCCAGGCCACGATGCAAGCCGGCGGTGGAGCCGCGTACCGCGCGGCTGGCGCGTTTGAGCACGTCATTAATTTCGCAGCGGGAAGCCGACCATGCGGGGAAGAGCCCGCAGAAGAGGACCGTGGAAAGGGAGACGCCCAAGGCGAACAGCAAGACGCGCGCGTTTATGGTGGTTTCTTCGAGCCGCGGGATGTTCGCGGGATGGATGTGAACCAGGAGGCGCACGGTGAGCCAGGCGGAGACGATGCCGAGCACTCCGCCGGCGCCGGCGAGGCACAGGGACTCCGTAGACAACTGGCGGATGAGGCGCGCCCGGGAAGCGCCGAGGGCAGTGCGCAGACTGAATTCGCGGCTGCGGCCGTGCATGCGGGCGAGGACGAGGCTGGCGATGTTGCTCGATGCGATCAGCAGGAGTAGGAATACCGCGGCTAGGAAAATCATCAGCACACGGCGCGAGCCGCCGGCGATTTCGATGTCGAAGGAGCGGATGGCCACTTGCGCGCCCTGGAAGATGGGAGGGTGCAGCTTATCGAAGCCGGCGGTGATGGCGGCAATCTCCGACTGCGCGCGGGCCACCGTGACGCCGGGCTTGAGGCGTCCGATGGCGTTACCCGATCCATCGTCGCGCGCCGTTTTTTGCTGCGGCGTCAGGGCGTACGGCACCCACATGGCGGTGGTCTTTTGGCTCGCCTGAGCGGTTTCCAAACTCTCGGCGCCGTGGGGAAAGGCGAAGCTCGGCGGCATCACGCCGACGATGCGGCAAGGCTTGGCGTCGAGCAACACCTGGCGGCCGAGCACGTGGGGATCGGCGCCGAATTGCGATTGCCAGAGGGCATGGCTGATGACGACGACGCGTTCGACGCCGGAGCGGTCGTCATCGGGGCCGAGTGCGCGTCCGAGTGCGGGCTCGACACCGAGGGTACGAAAGAAATCGCCGGTAACTCGCGAACTGTTGACGCGAACGGCGCCGCCGTCCACGGAAAGATTGTCGCTGTCGGAAGTGAAGAGTGCGAGGCTGGCGAAGGAATGGTTTTGCGATTGCCAGTCGTAGAAATCGGCGTTCATCGGTCCCCAACCTTCAAGCGGTACCCCGGTGATGTGGGGGATGGGCTGGAAGAGATAGACCAGGCGGCCGGGATCGCGATAGGGGAGCGCGCGCAGCAGGACGCCGTCGACGAGGCTGAAGACGGCGGTGGTGGCGCCGATACCGATCGCCAGCGTTACCACGGCGAGGGCAGCGAAGCCGGGACTCTTGCGAAGCATGCGGAGCCCGAAGGCGAGGTCCTGCAGGAGTGCGGGGAGGAAATTGGCGCCGCGGGCGTCGCGGCAGGCTTCCTTGGCATAGGCGACCGGCCCGAAGTCGAGCATGGCGCGGCGGCGGGCTTCGGCGGGGTCGACGCCCGAGGCGGTCAGGCGTTCGGCGTGGGCGTCGATGTGGGCACGGAGTTCCGCGTCCATTTCGGACTCGGCGAGGCCGGCGTGGCGGGTGGCGCGCCACCAGGATCGCAATCGGACGAGCATCAGATTTCCTCCGCGGTGGTGCTGAGGATGCTGGCCATGAGGCCGGCCATCTGGCTCCACTTCTCGGCTTCGGTGCGAAGCTGGCGGCGGCCGGCGGCGGTGAGCCGGTAATATTTGGCCTTTCGCTTATTCTCGGACTCGCCCCATTCGCTGGCGATCACGCCCTGGTGTTCCAGGCGATAAAGCGCGGGGTAGAGCGAACCTTGCTGGATTTCCAGGCGATCGCTGGAGATCTGCTGGATGCGCAGCAGGACGCCATATCCGTGAAGCGGGCCGAGCGAAACAGCCTTCAAGATGAGGAGATCGAGCGTGCCTTGCAGGAGGTCGAGGCGGTCCGACATGGGCTCTCCCAGGTGGTCAAGGAAAGCATAGCAGCGGCATGCCTAGAGCGTCAAGGAGAGACCCGCCAGCCGGTGGGTACAGTACAATAGCCGGAATATGCGCCTGATGTGGATCGCTTTGTTCACACTTATTTCGTCGCTGCATGCGCAGACGATCGACTCCTGGAAGAGACTGGACTTTCTGCTGGGCCAATGGACCGGGGTGGCCGGGGAGAAGGCCGCACCGCAAGGGCCGGGTCAGGGCGCGTTTTCCTTCACGCCGGAACTGAGCGAGAAAATCATCGTACGGCGGAATAACGCGCAGTTCGATTCGGGCGCATCGCACGGCGACCTGATGGTGATTTATCGCGACGCACCGGAGGATGGGCCGCGAGCCATTTACTTCGACTCGGAAGGTCACGTGATCCGCTACAAGGCGGCGTTTCCTTCGGAGAAGCGCGTGGTGTTCGAATCGGACGGGACGCAGCCCGGCCCGAAATATCGACTGACGTACTGGATGGACGGGGCGCAGTTGAAAGGACAATTCGAAGTGGCGCCTCCGGGGAAGGAATACCAGACTTATCTGCAGTGGGGTTCGGTGAAAAAGTGAATGAGGTTCTTAGTCGGCGGAGGGCTTGGCGGCGCTATCGATCGCCAGGATTTCCGTCGGGACTTTGCGCTCTTCCAGTTTGAGGCCCAACTGGCGTTGCAGCGTGGCGGACCAGCTTTCGTCTGAGCCGGCGTCGAAGACGATATCGTAACGGCCGGTGAGGCCGGTCTCGTCGAGTAAGGGCGGGACATCCTGTATCCCCACATAGGCGCCAGTGGAGGGGTCGCGGATCATCAGCATGTGAAGGCGATTCAGGAAGGTGTCGAAGGGCACGCCGGGATATACCATGTGGTTGAGCGACCGCTTACCGGGAGAGAGCGGCGGCTCGCCTTCTTTCACCGGGTGGAAATCGGGACCGAATTTCGGACCGTCCTTGGCCACCAGGATTACGTTGGTGAGGATCGGCCTGGTTTCGCGGTGCAACTTGAGCTGGAAGCGGTCGGTGAGGAGTGCGCGCAGCATGAGCATCATCTCTTCGCGGCTGGCGGCATGGCCGGCGGTGCCATCCACGTCGTAGGAATCCATTTCCGTCCAGGAGGGTCCGCCGGTCACGCGATCGGGACGCGTGAGTGGAACGCCGTACGCCGCCATCACCAGATATTTCAGGGTGGCCTTTCTCACGGAGAAGAGGGCCGGATCGAATCTGGGCATGCTGGCGCGGCCTTCCGGCCGGCTGGGCTTAATGGAGGCGACCTCGAAGGACGGGGCGGGGCTCGACTGCGCGAACGCCCCGGCGGCGATGGCGAACGCCCAGAGACGGCGATGTAGCGGCATGCTCCCTCCCCATAGATGACGCCGCCATCGCCCGCGGCGTGCAGCCGCATACTCACTTACCGGATGATTTCGCGCCCCACGGCAAGATTCAACTGCGCGGCGGCGGTGAGATAGGACCCCACCAGATTCAGATAGTCCACATAAGTGGCGCGATAATCTCTCTGTGCATCGAGATAGTCCACCAGGGCAGCCTGGCCATGCTGGTAGGAATATTCCATAGTGTCGCGCACGTCCTTGGCTTCCTGGAGGTACTTGTCGCGATAGGGCTTGAGTAAGTCCACCGAACTTACTACCGTCACATAGGCGGAGTCGACATCGCTGAAGACCTGGGAGCGGGTAGCGTCCTTCAAGCGCTCGGCATGTTCGATATCGAGCTGCGTGCGCAGCTTCTCGCCCTGATTGCGGTCGAAGATGCGCAAGGGAATCTGCACGCCGATGCCGACATAGGCGCTGATGGGCGGATTGTGGGCGGCGTCGATGCTGAAGGTGGGGTCGGTTGAGCCGTTGGAGACGGCCAGCCGATGATCGACTTTGGCCTTATCGACGGTCTCGGCGGCCGCTTTCAGATCGGGCCGGGTGTCCATGGCCAGATTGCGCACGTCATCGAGCGGCATGACCGTGTCGGAAAAATCGAAGGGGCCAGTGACATCGAAGCGGTCGACGGGCGTGCGGTCGAATAACAACTGGAGGAGCGTGATTTTGGCGGTGCGCAAATTGACCATGGCGGTCTGAAAGTCGGATTCGTATTGGACGCGCTGCAGGTCGAGGCGCTTCATGTCGAGCTGGGCGATATCGCCGGCGGCGAGGCGGTCGCGGCCGATGGCGAGCTCCTTATCGAAGTAGTCCAGGTTGGCCTTGGCGAGGGCGAGAATGGCTTTCGCCTGGAGAGTGGAGACGAACGCGCTACGCAGGCTGAAGACCATGGTGCGGATCAGATCGGCCTGCTGCGAGACGGAAATCGAAGTGGCTTCCTGGGCGCTATTGAGGCGCAGTTCGCGCTTGTGTTCGCGCTCATGCAGGTAACTGAAGGAAATCAGCGGAAAGGCGTAGGTAAGCGGCCGGTAAGGGTCGGCAGTGAAGGGTGCTAACTGGTCGAAGGCGAGCGTCATGCCGGGATTGGGACGCAGGAACGCGGTGATTTCGGCGGCGCGCGATTCATCGATATTGATCTGGCCGGCGCGCAGCGTGGGGTTGGCCGTTTCGAAGCGGCTGCGGACCTGGTCCCAGGTGAGCGCGGTGGGGGCCTGCGCGTGGGCGCAGGGCAGGGACAGCGCGGCCACCAGGGCGGCCGCGCAGAGGCTGCAAACAGGGAGTCTTCTCATGGCTAACCTCATACCTGGAGCGTGTCTCCCTCGCGCGCCACCAGGGCGTACAAGACCGGCGCCAGGAAGATGGAAAGCAACAGTCGCGAGGCCAGGCCGCCCACGATGACGATGGCGAAGGGCCGTTGCGAATCGCTGCCGATTCCGGTCGACATGGCCGCCGGCAGCAGGCCGAAACAGGCCACCAGAGCGGTCATCATGATAGGGCGCAGCCGGAGGACGGAAGCCTCCAAGGTGGCGCTCACAATGTCCCGGCCTTCCAGCCGGAGCTTGTTGATGAACGAATACAAAATGACGCTGGTCTGCACCGCGACGCCCATGAGGGCGACGAATCCCAACATCGAGGAGACGCTGAAATTGGTGTGGGTGAGGCGCAGCGCGATCAAGCCGCCCACCGGTTCGGTGACCAGCACGCTGAAGAAAATGACGATGGGAAATTTGAAATTTCCGTAGAGTGCGAACAGAATGGCGAGGATGAGCAGCACGGTCAGCGGGCCGATGATTTTCATCTGCGCCTGCGACGCGAGGTACTCTTTGTACTCGCCGCCCCAATCGAATTTGTATCCGATGGGCAGCTTGACGGCGTCTTCCACGCGTTTGCGGGCATCGCCGACAGCGCCGGCCAGGTCGCGGCCTTCCACGCTGAACTGCACGCCGATGTAGCGCGAATTCGCCTCGCGATAAATAAAGGACGCGCCGCTGTCCACCTTGATATCGCAGAACTGGCCGAGCGGCAGGTACTGGCCGTCGGGGGTGGCGATCAGCAGATTGCGGATAGCGTTTTCATTGTCGCGGAAGGGCTCCTGCATGCGCACCACCAGGTCAAACTGGCGCTCGCCCTGGATCACCTGCGTGGCCGCCTGCCCGCCCATGGCGGTGCCGATGAGGGTGTTGACGTCGCTCACGTTCAAGCCGTAGCGCGCGAGCTTGGCGCGGTCGGGAATGATGGTGAGGCTGGGCTGGCCGGTCTCCTTGACGACCGTGATTTCGGTGATGCCGGGGGTCTTTTCGAGGGCGGTTTTCACCAGCGCCGCCTTGTCGGCGAGCAGGTTGAGATCGGACCCGAAGATTTTGACGGCAAGGGAGCTCTTGAGGCCGGTTTCGGCTTCGTCGACGGCGTCCTCGGCGGGCTGGGTGAAATTGAAGATGACGCCGGGGAAGGCGGCGAGCTTCTTCTGCAACGCCTCCACGAGCTCGGGCTTGGTGTGGATGGAGCCTTTCCAGGCGGCGTCGCTATAGGGCTTGAGGTCGACGAAGAATTCGTTATTGAAGAAGCCGGTGGGGTCGGTGCCATCGTCGGGCCGGCCCAATTCGTTGGCGACGGTGGTCACCATGGGGAAACTCGAAAGGATGGTGCGAATCTGGGGCGAGAGTTTGGACGCCTCGTCGAAAGAGATGGTGTAAGGCGTGGTGGCGCGCACCCAGAGCGCGCCTTCGTCGAGGTGCGGCATGAATTCGCCGCCGATGAAGGGGATGAGGAGCAGGGAGCTGCCGAAGACCGCGAGCACCAGCGCCACGGTCACCAGGCGATTTCGCAGGCACCATCCCAACATGCGGCCGTAGCCGTCGCGGATGCGCACGTAAAACGCGACTTCCGGCTCATGCACCTGTTTGCGCAGGAAGTAAGCGCACAGCACCGGCAATACCGTCAGGGCGCACAGCAGCGCGCCCAGCAAGGCGAATGACATGGTGTCCGCCATCGGCTGGAACAGGCGGCCGGAGGGGCCGGTGAGCACATAAATCGGAAGATAACCGGCGATGATCACAGCGATGGCGTAGAAGATGGGGCGTTCCACATCTTTCGCGGCCAGGCGGATGACCTGCAGGTAATCGAAGTCCTCGCCTGCGTGGCCTGCCAGTTCGCGGAAGATATTTTCTACCATCACCACCGATCCGTCGACGATGATTCCAAAATCGATGGCGCCGATGGAGAGCAGGTTGGCGGGAATGTGGCGCCAGTCCAGGCAGATAAAGGAGAAGAGCAGCGCGAAGGGAATGGTCACCGCCACAATGAGGGCGGTGCGTACGCTGAACAGGAAAAGGCCGAGGATCACGAGCACCAGCAGCATGCCGCGCAGAAGGTTGGCCTCCACGGTCTGCTTGGTTTCTTCGATGAGGCCCTGGCGATCGTAGTAGGGCACGATTTTCACGTCGGGCGGCAGGACGTGTTCGTTGAGGTCTTTGGTCATGGCCTCTACGCGGCGGAGGACCACCTGCGCCTGCTCGCCCACGCGCATCAGGATGACGCCTTCTACCGCCTCGTTCTGCTTCATGTAGCCGAACTGGCCGAGGCGCGGAGCGTAGCCGATCTGTACCTGGGCCAGGTCGCGGACCCGCACCGGAATGCCGCCCTTCTCCTGGATGATGATGTTGTTGATGTCTTCCAGGTTGCGCACCAGGCCGAGGCCGCGGATGTAATAGAACTGGCCTCCCTGCGAATAAAAACCGCCGCCCGCGTTGGCATTATTGTTGCTGAGCTGGGTGAAAATTTGCGGCACGTTCACGCCGTACGCGAACAGCTTGTTGGGATCGAGCAGCACCTGGTATTGCATGGTGGTGCCGCCGAAACCGGAATCGTCCGCCACGCCCGGAATGGAGCGGTAGTGGCGCTCGAGCACCCAATCCTCCAGGACTTTGAGCTCCTGGGGCGAACGGTCGGGACTCTGCAGGACGTAGCGGTAGATCAGGCCGCTGGGGCTATAGAGCGGCGACAGGCTGGGCACCAGTCCGGTGGGCATCTGGGCGTTCGCCATGCGTTCGAAAGTTTGCTCGCGGACGAAGTAGGGGTCGGCGTCGTAATCGAAATTCATGGCGATGAACGACAGGCCGTAGAGGGAGATGGAGCGCAGCGAATCGAGCTTAGGAATGCCGTTGAGCTCGGTTTCGAGCGGGATGGTGACCAGGCGCTCGACCTCTTCGGAAGCGTGGCCGGGCCATTGCGTGATGAGCTCGACGTGCGGCGGAGAAAGGTCGGGATAGGCGTCGATGGGAAGCTTCTGGAAGGACCAGACGCCCCACCCCATCAAGGCGAGAGCAGAGACAATGATGACGAACGGCTGCCCCAGTGCGAAGGAAACGAGTCTGGCGATCATGGTTGGTTTCCTATTGGATACTGGTGGCGAACTGGACGAACAGGCTGCCGTCGGCCAGCACCTGTTCGCCCGCCTGGAGGCCGCTGGTGATGGCGATCATGCCATCCTGCTGCGTCCCGGTGGTGACGGAGCGCTGCGCGAACTGGCCGGGCGCGGATTGCACGTAGACGATCGGCTCATTCTTGTCGTCGCGCAAGACCGCGGCCACCGGCACGGCCAGCAAATTGGAGCGCGTGTTGGTGTGGATGACAGCTTCCACGAACATATCCTTCTTCAGCAGCCCATCAGGGTTATCGGTGACGATGCGAATGGGGGTGGTGCGGGTGGTGGGGTCGACGAACGCGCCGACGTATTTCACGGTGCCGTGAAAGGTGTGGTCGGAGGCGGGATTGGATTCGACGACCGGGTCGCCCACGCGCACCAGCGGCAGGTCGCGATCGAAAATATGGCCCTGCACCCAAACGCTGTTCACGTCGCTGATCATGAAGCAGGCGGTGGCTCCGGCCTGGATCAGCATGCCGGGCGAGACCATCTTCTGCACCACCACGCCGGCGATGGGTGAGCGCACGGCGAGCTCGGTGCTCATGCCGGTGCCCTGTTTTTCGGCCTGGTCGATTTCCTGCGCGGTGATGCCGAAAATCCTCAGCGGCTGGAGACTGTTCTGGACATCGGTGAGGGCGTCGTTATAATCGGCCTCGGCGCTTTCGACATCTTTGGCGGCGACGGCGCCGCGCGCCAACAGATCCTTCTCGCGATCGACCACGCGTTTGTTGAAGACTTCGCGATTGCGCGCCTTGCGATACGCGGAAAGGGCGTTCACCACATCGGGGCTGGAGACATAAAGGAGGGGATCGCCGGCTTTCACTTTCGCGCCGGTGTCGACCAGGATGCGGGTGATGGGGCCGTTAACCTGGGTGATGGCCTGGGTGGTGTGGTCGGCGTCCCAATCGACGGTGCCGGTGGTTTCAACGGCGACTTGCCAGGTACGATTCTGCACGGTCACCACCTGCAGGTGCGCCATCTGTTCCTGGGGGACGGTGAAAAGCGCGGGCTTGGTTTCAGCGGCGGGGCGTTCGGGCGCCTGGCCTTCGACTTTCTTCAGATCGCCGCAAGCGGCTTGAAAAACGGCGAACGCCAGCAGGCAGAAGGCTGCGGGAGTAGCATGGCGCCGCATACACGACGGATGAATCGGCATAGAACTCTCTCTTCTTTTTTCCAAAACTAATTGGCCGGCGCGACGAATCGTGCCGGTCGGGGAAATTGACAGCGAAGAGATTAAGCCGGAGGTGCGCGGGAAGATCGGGTGGAGGGGAGCGCTTTGTAGACGGCGACGAATTCGGGAGTAGATTCGAGCCAGACTACGCAGAAGGCCGGCGCCACCACGGGGGAGGCGCTGCTGCGCAGGAACGGCAGAGATCCCATGTGGCACAGGAGACAGCAATGCTCCTCCGCATGGTGATGTTCATTAGCTGCTGCGATGGCGAACGACTGGGCAACGAGGAGAAGGCAGAGCAGGAGCAAGACAAAAACGCGTCGCCCCTCGATCCGCCGTCCAACCGTCATTTGTAAGACAGTATAACGCGGTCCGGCGCGGGTTGTCGTTAGCCGCGCTATTTCAGGCCGCTTCTTCGGATCTGTGGGACGTTATCAGCGGCCGAAAAGGCCGGCCGTTGGAGCACCGGCCGCGGAAACGGCGGCGCGGATTATTGTTTCAGTACGGCCCTAGCGTTCTGACCGGAGTACGACTCCAGGGTCAATCCGCCTTCCAGATCGGGCGCCGTCTCCACGTCGCCGGGCGCCTGCCCGCGCGTTCCGATCACCGCCACCGGTTCGGCCTTGACATTCATTTTCCTTCCCTTCAGAGTGGGCAGGTCGGGCAACGCTTTGGCGGTCCACTTAGTTTTGTCGAGGGTGAGCTTCTTGGCGGCATGATCCCAGTTGCCGGTGGCTGCCGCACCAATCGGTAGCGGGCCGTAGGCGATTCGGATGTTCTTCATCTTCATGGTTCGGTTCCTCCAATCGGGAGGCATATCATAATCGGGCGGCAAGTGTTGGAGGCGGGATTGGGAGCTGAATAGGGCGGCCGTCGCCGGAATGGCGGTAGATGCGAAAGTCGCGACGATCCGGCCTTGCATTGTGCGGAAAAAACCCTTGATTTCCACAACATTTCCCAGCTTCGCTCAAACAGGGTACAATGTTTCTTGAGTGGCGAACGAAGCGAGTGGGCGAAAGCCCACTTTTTTGTTGGTCCGTGAAATTTGTACCATGCAGGAAAAAGTGGCTGCCAAAATCGAGGAAATCGCGCGCCGCGTGGCCGAATCCGAAGGGATGGAGCTGGTCGAAGTGGAAGTGAAGGGCGGCGGTGAGCACCGCTTTGTCCGCGTATCGATCGACAAGCCCGAGGGCGTTACGCATGGCGATTGCGAAATGATCTCGCAGCAGGTGGGCACAATCCTGGATGTCGAAGATGTGGTCCCCGGCGGACGGTATACGCTCGAAGTAAGTTCCCCAGGAGTGGAACGTAAGCTTCTCAAACCGCAGGACTATCAGCGGTTTCAAGGCAAGAAGGCCCGAATCAGCTTGCGCGACCCAGTGGAGGGGAGGCGCAACTGGGACGGCACGCTCGCCGGATTCGAAGACGGCGTGATTGCGCTCGAAACTGCGCCCGGAACCATTCAGCACTTTCCCCTGGCCGGCGTGCAAAAGGCCAACCTGAAGTTCGATTGGTAACGCGCCGGAGAACACTCAGCCAGACAGAGATAAAGAGGGCACCTTGGAAACGATCTTTCAATCCATCGAGATACTAAGTAAGGAAAAAGGTATCGACCCGCAAATCGTCCTCGACGCTGTGAAGGACGCCATGCTGATCGCCGCCCGGAAACATTACCGCACGAATGAGGATTACGTCGCGGACATGGATCCGAAGACCGGCGCGATCCAGCTCTATGCCGTGAAAAAAGTCGTGGAGGCGGTGGAAGATCCGGTGCACGAAATGACGTTGGTGGAAGCGCGGCGCATCGCACCCGCGTCGGAAGTGGGCGGCGAAGTTCGCATTCAGAAGAACACCGATGCCCTGGGGCGCATCTCGGCGCAGACCGCGAAACAGGTGATCTTTCAGAAGGTGCGCGAAGCGGAGCGCGAAACGGTTTTCAACGAATACTCGGGCCGCACGGGCGAACTGGTGAACTGCACGATCAAGCGCGTGGAAGGGCCGGATTACATTCTGGACCTGGGAAAGACGGAAGCCAAGCTGCCGAAAAAAGAACAATCGCGGCTGGAAGGTTATAGCGTAAGCGATCGCGTGCGCTGCGTGATCAAGCTGGTGGATAAATCGAGTAAGGGACCCGGAGTGCTGGTTTCGCGCGCGGCGCCGGAACTGGTGATGCGCCTGTTCGAACAGGAAGTGCCGGAAATTTACGATGGTACGGTAGCGATCAAAGGATGCGCGCGCGAAGCCGGCGAGCGCACCAAGATCGCGGTGCAAAGCCGCGATCGCGATGTCGACAGCGTGGGCGCGTGCGTGGGCATGAAGGGCATGCGGGTGCAGTCCATCATTCGCGAACTGCGCGGCGAGAAGATCGACATCATCGAATTTTCGGACGACCCGGTGGTGTTCGCCACGCATGCGTTAAGCCCGGCGAAGGTGAGCCGCATCAGCATCGTCGATCCGCTCGAGAAGCACATGGAAGTGATTGTCGACGATTCGCAGCTGTCGCTCGCCATCGGCAAAAAGGGACAGAACGTGCGGCTGGCGGCCAAGCTGCTGGGCTGGAAGATCGACATCAAGAGCGAAGAAGAGAAGCGGCAGGAAGTGGAGTCGCAGATGGCCGCGCTGGTGGCGCCAGGCGCTCCGGTTTCGGTGCTGTTGGAATACGGGCTGCCGGAAAATGTAGTAGAGCGGCTGATAGAAACGGGCATCGGCACCATCGAAAAGCTGGGCGGGATGACGCCCGAAGAACTGGAAGAGTTCGGGGCGGCGATGGTGGAGCAGATTCAGGAATCGGTGAACGCGTACTACAGCCAGTTCGAGGAACCGCTGGCGGGCGAAGCTGCGGCGGAAGCGGCCGAGCCTGCAGAAGCGGCGTCGCCTGCGGAAGCTGCCGAGCCGGCGGAAGCGGTGGAAGCTTCGGAAACCGCGGAAACCGTGCCCGCGGCGGTGCAGACCGAAGAAGAAGAGTCTGGTAGGATGGAAGACGCGGGTTTCCCCCCTCACAATCCGTCAGAAGGAACGGACGCGGAAGCGACCGGACCGGAAGAGGGCATTCCGGAACACAGCGGCGAATAGTCCGCTATTTCGGCCTGTTGCAGGGAAGGACCGTCTGGACGGTAGAAACTGATTGCTTTTTCTATGAGAAAGATTCGCATCAATGAGCTGGCGCGTGAGCTGGAAGTTAAGGCTCACGAGATTCTCGATCGGCTCCCCGAACTGGGCGTAGCCGAGAAGAAGACGCACTCCAGCTCTATCGACGAGGACGTCGCCATCAAGCTGCGCCGGCTGTACGGATTCGATTCGCCGGATCTGGAGCCCGAAACGGAGGCGGACAGCGCCTCGGAAGATCATCACGAAGCGTCCGCGGCCACCGCGGATGCGCCGGCGGCGACGCCTGAGTCTCATACGATGCCTACAGCCACAGAAGAACCGGCGCCTCCCGCCGCTCCGACTGCCGCGCCGGTAGCGGAAGAGGGCCGGCCGGCGCCGGGCTCTACCGCCCCGGTTCGCCCGCCATTGGCGGGACGGCCGATCCACCCGCCGGTGGTGGCTCACGGAGCCGCCAGGCCGGAAGCCCCGCGCCCCCCCGCGCCCGTAGTTGCGCCGCCGCCTCCCGCTCCTCCTCCGCCTCCGGCACCTGCGCCGCCGGCGGCGGTTGTCGCGCCGGGGCGTCCCGCGCCGCCCGTCACCAGGCCCTTGCCCGGTCCGGCCGGTCCGGGTCCGCGGCCAGGGCAGATTTTGTCGGGCCCGCGCCAGCCGTTCCCCAGTGCGCCGATAGAACACGCGCGCGCCTCCGGACCGGGAGCGCCCATGCCGGGAGCAGTCTCGCGGCCGGCCATCATTCCACGGCCGCGTCCCGATGTCCGTCCCGGTGCGCCGGCGCCTGCTGCGCCCGCCGCGCCCCTGGCACCTTCCGCGCGCACGTTCGCCGGACAGCCGGCAGCGCGGCCGGTAGTGCCTCCGCGGCCCGATCTGGCCATCAAGTTAGGCAATCCTACGCGCCCGCCCATGCCGGGTGCGCCCGCCTCGCCGCGGCCGGGAGTTCCCAAGGCGCCCAGTTCGCCGGTTCCCGGACAGCCGATTTATCGTGGACCGATTCGTCCCGGACAGCCGATGGTGGCGAAGCCGGGCGTTCGCCCGAGCCCGCCTCTGGGACGGCCGGGCGGACCGCGCCCGCAGCATCCCACCACGCGTGGACGGATGGAGCCGGGTCTGGCGCCGCCGCCGGTTGAGCCGGCACGCGGGCGTCCGGGCCAGAGGCCTACCCGCAACCAGCCGCGTGAACGGCACGAAGAAGAGAGGGTGCTGCAGCCGCAGCGCCGCCATGTGGTGGCCGGGCCGCCGCCCATCAATCGCGAGATCACCATTTCGGAAGGCATTACCGTCAAGGAGCTTTCGGAAAAGCTCGACGTGAAGGCCGCGCTGGTGATGAAGAAGCTGATGGACCGCAGTATTTTCGCCACCATCAACCAAACGCTCGATTCCAAACTGGCTACGGAAGTGGCGCGCGAGTTCGGCGCGTCGACGGCCACGGTGAGTTACGAAGTAGAGGCCATGCAGGCGGTGGAAGAGGCCGAGGACACCAAAGACCTGCAGCGGCGCGCGCCCGTGGTGACCATCATGGGCCACGTGGATCACGGTAAGACCTCGCTGCTCGACGCCATCCGCGAAGCCAATGTCGCGGGGCGCGAGGCGGGCGGTATCACGCAGCATATCGGTGCGTACCAGGTGGACATGAATGGCAAGAAGATCGTGTTCATCGATACCCCCGGCCACGAAGCGTTCACGCGCATGCGTGCCCGCGGCGCCAAAGTCACCGATATTGTGATCCTGGTGGTGGCGGCGGACGACGGCGTCATGCCGCAAACCAAGGAAGCGATCGCCCACGCGCGCGACGCCAAAGTGCCGATCATCGTGGCGATCAATAAGATCGACCGGCCGGACGCACAGCCCGAGCGCATCAAGCAGCAACTGGCCGATAACGGACTGCTGGCGGAAGACTGGGGCGGCGATGTGGTGATGGTGCCGGTATCGGCCAAGACCCATCAGAATCTCCCGCTGCTGCTGGAGATGATCCTGCTAGTGACTGAAATTCTGGATTTGAAGGCCAACCCCAATCGCCCGGCGATGGGTACAGTGATCGAAGCGCAACTCGACCGCGGGCGCGGTCCGGTGGCGACCGTGCTGGTTCGCAACGGCACGCTGGCGGTAGGCGACTTCTTTATCTGCGGCGCGGTGTTCGGTAAAGTGCGCGCCATGCAGAACGATCGCGGCGCGCAGATTCGCAAGGCGGAGCCTTCCACCCCGGTGGAAGTGCTCGGTCTCGATTCGATGCCGGAAGCGGGCGACGATTTCCAGGTGGTGACGGATACCGCCAAGGCCAAGCAGATCGTGCAGTTCCGCGATCAGAAATTGCGCGAGCAGTCGCTGGCGAAATCGAGCCGCCTGACGCTGGAGCAGTTGCACCAGCAGATGAAGGCCGGCGAGGTGAAGGAACTGCCCATCATTATCAAGACGGACGTGGGCGGATCGGCGGAAGTGCTTACCGAGACGTTGCAGAAGCTTTCCAACGACAAGGTGAAGGTGCGGGTGATTCACTCGGCGGTGGGCGCCATCAACGAATCGGACGTGCTGCTGGCATCGGCATCGAACGCGATTGTGATCGGGTTCAATGTGCGGCCGGAGCGGAACGCGTCGGCGCTGGCGGAGCAGGAGAAGGTAGACGTTCGCCTGCACACCATCATTTACAACCTGACCGACGAAATCAAACTCGCGATGAGCGGGTTGCTGGCGCCGGTTTACAAGGAAGTGTACCGCGGCAAGGCGGAAGTGCGGGACACGTTCCGCATCACCAAGGTGGGCAACGTGGCCGGCTGCATGGTGCAGGACGGCAATATCACACGCGATTCGGAAGTGCGGCTGCTGCGCGACAACATCGTGGTGCATACCGGCAGGATCGGATCGCTGCGGCGGTTCAAGGACGATGTCAGCGAAGTAAAGAGCGGCATGGAGTGCGGCATCACGCTGGATAACTACGGGGATGTCAAGCAGGGCGACATCATCGAAGCTTTCAAGACGGAACGCGTGGCGAACGAGTCCGCGTAATGGCATGGCAACGGTCGGCGTCCTAACGCTGGAATTGCGGCTGCAGAACGCGCACTCTTTGAAAGAGAAGCGCCACGTAGTGCAGAGTCTGAAGGATCGTCTGCGTCACAAGTTTAACGTGGCGGTGGCGGAGATCGATTACCAGGATCTCTGGCAGCGCGCGGCTGTGGCGGCGGTTACGGTGTCTTCGACCCATGAATTCGCGGAAAAAGTACTACGCTCGGTAGAGGATGAGGCGGCGGCCATGCTGGGGTCGGAGCTGGCGGGCTCGTCGGTGGAGTGGTTGAGTTGAGTGGAAGCGGAGACTGAGGACAGCGGTTCCCGCAGCTTATGGACGAACGGCGCACATTACGGATTTCGGAAGCGGTGAAGGACGAGCTGTCGGAGATCATCGGATTCGAGACCAGCGATCCGCGCCTGCTGGCGGTGGAAGTGACCGATGTCCACGTGAGTCCCGACGGGCGGCATGCCAATATCCAGGTGGTGCTGCGCGGGACCGACAAGGAAGCGCGGGAATCTCTGGCGGCGCTGGAACACGCGCAGGGGTACCTGCGGCACGAATTGGCTGCCCGCTTGAGCCTGCGGCACGTGCCCGAATTACGCTTTCAGCAGGATAAGAATCCCGACGTGGAGAGCAGGATCGATTTTCTGCTCCGGAGGGCGAAAAAATCTCGCCGGAACGGGGAGAATTAGCCCCAAAATGAAACAGAACGTGCTACGTTTGTTTCTGTTGGAGGCTCCGGCTGCTGCCGGGCGACCCGCGACGGCGCGCGAGGCGGCAGAGCCCAAACTGGCAGCCGAACATCAGCCAAAGGAAGTTCGCGTGTTCTTCAGCGAAGACAGGACGGATCAGCCATGCGCGTGGCTCCAATGACGAGCCGATTTCTGGATGCCTGCCGGCGCCGGCCCACCGACGTGAGGCCGGTATGGTTCATGCGGCAGGCTGGACGATATATGAAGCAGTATCGCCAGATCCGCGAGCGGCACGGAATCCTGGAGATCTGCAAGCGGCCCGATCTGGCGGCCACGGTGACGCTGCAGCCGGTGGAAATGCTCGACGTGGACGCGGCCATCATCTTCGCTGACCTGCTGCTGCCCATCGAGCCCATGGGCCTGCGGCTGCGCTACGAAAAAGGCGAGGGGCCGGTGATCGGCAATCCGGTGCGCACCTCCGACGATGTGGATTCGCTCTCCACCACCAATACCGATGAGTTAGGCTACGTGGGCGAAGCCATCCAGCACGTGGTGCGCGCGCTGGCCGGCAAGGTGCCGGTGATCGGCTTCGTGGGCGCGCCGTTCACCATGGCGAGCTACATGATCGAAGGCGGAGCGTCGCGCAACTTCATCCGCACCAAGCGGCTGATGTACAGCGACGAGACGCTGTGGCGCCGCCTGATGGGCAAGATCGTGGACGTGCTGGCGCCCTTCGCGCATTTGCAGGTGGCGGCCGGCGCACGCGCTATCCAGGTATTCGACAGTTGGGTGGGCGCGCTCGGATCGGACGATTACGTACGATTTGCAGCGCCCTATTCGCGCGCGCTGATCGAGCGGATCCGCTCCACCGGCGTACCGGTCATTCACTTCGGCACCGGCGCATCGGGCTTCTTCAAAGAGCTGCACGCCGCGGGCGGCGATGTGATGGGCGTGGACTGGCGCATCAACATCGACCAGGCGTGGATGGACATTAGTTACCGGTCGGCGATCCAGGGCAATCTGGACCCGGTGGCGCTCTTTGCGCCGCTGCCGGAGCTGAAGATGAAAGTCAACGAACTGCTGAAGCGCACGGGCACGCGTCCCGGACACATTTTCAATTTGGGGCACGGCATTCTACCGGAGACACCGGTGGAAAATGTGCGCGCCGTAGTGGAAATGGTCCGCGAATTCAAGGCGTGAAGTCTCTCCGCGCCGGCGGCCGGGTAAGTGGCGGCTGGGCCGTCACGGGCGGTACAGGGGTGTAGGTTGAGGGGTCGTGCCGAGTAACCCTTTCATTATTGGTGCTGGGATTTCGGGGCTCTCCGCCGCCTACTATCTGTCTAAAGGCGGTATGCGATGCACCCTGTTGGAATCGCGTCCGCGCATGGGCGGCGTAATCCAGACCGATCGCGTGGAAGGTTGCACGCTGGAAGCCGGCCCCGATAGCTTCCTCTCGGCCAAGCCCGCCGCGTTCGAACTGATCCGCGACTTGGGACTCTCCGATCAGGTGATCGGCTCCAACGACCATCTCCGCGTTACCTTCGTGCGCCGCAACGGCAAGTTGGTGGCGTTGCCGGATGGCCTGATGATGATGGTGCCGACTAGGATCATGCCGCTGGTAACGACTGAGTTACTGGGTTGGGGGACTAAGTTGCGCATGGGGCTCGAACTGCTGCGCCCGCCCAAGCGTAAGTCGGAAGACCGCTCGGTGGCCGACTTTATCGCCAGCCATTACGGCCGCGAGACGGTGGATTACCTCGCGGAGCCGCTGCTTTCGGGAATCTATGGCGGCGATCCGGGTGCGCTCAGCGTGGGAAGCGTGCTGCCGCGGTTCGTCGAACTGGAGAAGCAATACGGCAGCCTGACGCGCGGCGTGCTGGCATCGCGCAAGAACGCCGCGAAGCAAGGCACCAGCTCCACTCCGCCGCCGCTGTTCAGCACCTTGAAGGGCGGATTGGGACAGATGGTGGAGTCCCTCTCGACGGCCATTCGCAGCAAGGCGCAGGTGTGGCAATCGCGGGTGCAGCGCGCGGAGCGCAAGGGCACGGGCTTTCGCGTGAAGGTTAATAAGGACTGGGTCGACACCGGCAGCCTGGTGATCGCGTGCGAGGCGCACAGCGCCGCTATCATTCTGGAGGGCGTGGATCCGCGCCTGGCGGAGTTGCTGGCGATGGTGGATTACAGCTCGGCGATGACTGTGGCGCTAGGTTTCGACTCCGCCGATTTCGCCACTCCGCCGGTGGGCTTCGGCTTCCTGGTGCCGAAGAAAGAGCGGCGCCGCGTGATGGCGTGCACCTGGGTGGGGACGAAGTTCTCCCATCGCGTGCCCACCGGTAAGATTGTGGCGCGCTGCTCGCTGGGCGGCAGTTCCGACGCCGGGGTGCTGGAGGAATCGGACGAGAGCATCGCGGCCACGGTGATCGACGAGCTGCGGGAGATCGCGGGCGTGACGGCGAAGCCGCGGTTTACGCGCATTGCGCGCTGGCCGAAATCAATGGCGCAATACACGGTGGGGCACGCCGCGCGATTGAAAGAGATTCAGGAGCGCGTGGCGGCGATACCGGGGCTGTACCTGGCGGGGAACGCGTATACCGGCATCGGCATTCCGGATTGCATTCGCATGGGGCGCGCGGCGGCGGAAGGCATTCTGAAAGCGTCGAAGGCGTGATCGCTACTCGTAATTGAGCGCCGTCAGGGGATCGACGCGGGTGGCGCGGCGGGCGGGATACCAACTAGCGAGGACGGCAATCGCTATCCAAGCGAGACTGGCGGCGGCGAACGCGATCGGGTCGAAGGGGCTTAATCCGTAAAGAAAACCGCGCAGCAGGCGAACCGTGAAGGCGCTGAGGAGCAGGCCGGCGGCGATGCCGATGGCGGTGACGCGCAAGCCATGGGCGAGCACCATCCACTGCACGTCGAGCGGTACAGCGCCGAGCGCCATGCGGATGCCGATTTCGCGCGTGCGCTGCGCTACCGAGCAGGCCACGACGCCATAGACGCCGATAGCCGCCAGCACGATGGCCAGCAATCCCAGGGCGGCGAGCAGCGATGCCTGCCACTTCACTTCCCAGAGCGATTGAGCCACGGCGTCATCCAGGGTTCCGCTGTCATAGACGATCAGACTGCCGCCGCTATGCTGCGCCAGATCGAGCACCGGCCTGATCCAGCGGTGCGGCTCACCCGCGGTGCGAACGATGAGGGACCAAAAACCGCTGCCGGCATCTTCACGGCGCGAGACGTAAACCATGGGCATGGGCCGCTCCACCATGGAAGTGTATTTTGTGTCGCGAGCGATTCCGATGACAGTTCCGAGCTTCTGTGTCTGATCCGGCGGACAACCGAGCCATATGGTTTTGCCGACCGGATCGGTGTCCGGCCAAAAGTTCCGCGCCATGGTTTCGTTTAGGATGACGCGCGGAGTTTCGGTGATCGAGCCCGCGGGCGCAAACCCGGAGCCCTTCACGATCGGGATGCGCATGAAGTCGAAATAATTGGGGTCGACGATATTGGAGCGCGCCTGGCGGGGATTGGCCTCGTGCTCGGCCGATACGCAGTCCACTCCCGTATTGGGGAAGATTGTCCCGGCGAGCGTAGCGTCCTCCACCCCTGCGAGTTCGCGCACCCGCTCAACCAGCGAGTCCATTTGCGGCTGGCTCGCGAGATCGCGGACGTTTACGAAGACACGATGGCCGGACGCAAAGCCGGGGTCGACATGCTGCGCGCGATCGAGGGCGCGCAACAGCAGTCCGGTGGCAATCAGAAGCGTGAGCGAGAGCGCGACTTGCACTACGGAATATAGCTCGCGCTGGCGTGAAGTGTGTATGGTGTCGCCTTTCATGGCGGGATTCAAGTTGCGGCGGCTGCTGGCCATGGCGGGCGGAAGGCTGAAAAGAATTGCCGACGCGATTCCCGCCGCCGCCAGGAATAGCGCAACCCTCCAATCGACATCCAAGGTCAGTCCATGGTACATGGCTGCCGGCAGAGAAGGCAGGAATAACTCCAGCGCGCGCCCGCTCCAGTAGCCAATCAAAATGCCGAGCGCCAACCCGCCGGCCGCGATCAGCAGGCCTTCCGCGAAGGTCTCGCGAAAGAGGCGAGGGCGGCTGGCTCCGAGCGATTGCCGGATGGCAATCTCCCTTTGCCGCACGGTGGCGCGCGAGAGCAGCAGATTGGCCACATTCACGCAGGCGATGAGTAGCACCATGCCGGATACGGCGCTGAGCAAGGTCAGAATCGGCAGGAAGAACGTGCGGTTCCACTCAAACACGAACCCCGCATCGGGCTGCACCACCAGCGGAGAGGCGAGAGTCTTGTCGGCGGGGTCGGCCGCCTGCAGCCGCGCGGAGATTACGCGCATTTCCGCGCGGACGCTTGCCAGGTTTTCGCCGGGAGCCATACGGGCAACGAGGCTCGTGATCCGCGAGTTGCTCCGGCGCGCCAGAGGCAGCCAGACATCCATCGTCATAGGCGGCAGCGTGCCGGTGAACTCGGGGCGAGCCACGCCAACGATGCGATAGTCGCGTTCCATCACGCGGACTCGTGTGCCGATGATGCTGGGGTCGCCCGCGAAGCGCGTCTTCCACAGTCGGTACCCGATCACCGCGGGCGGTTCAGCCGCAGACTCCGATTCCGGTCCGAACCAGGCGCCGAGGGTCGTGCCCAGGCGCAGCACCCGTGCGTAGTTCGACGACACTCGCTCCGCCTGGGCCACGAAAGCTGTCCGGCCGACTTCCATATAGCCGCCGGACCCCGAGACGGCGGCTGCCTGGACACTGCGCAAGCCATCGCGAAATGCGAAGTAGTTTTGCGCCGTGCAGAATTCGGCCTTCTGGCGGCGGATCTCGACGATGCGGCCGGCATCGGGCACCGGCAGTTTGCGGAAGTACATACTGTCGAGGAAGCTGAACAGCGTGGTGTTGACGCCCAGGGCGAGCGCGAGGCAGAGCATCGCGGTGAGGGCGTATCCGGGATTACGCCGCATGCGGCGGACAGCGCGGCTGAAATCGGTGCCGATGCCGGGGAGCGCGCGCCGATGGAGCGAGAAGCGCACCGCGAAGCAACTCAGCACCTGGCCCCAATACCAGAGGCGGCTGGCGCCGCGAGCTTCGAATGTCTCGCGCAAATCGCCGGCCACGGCGTCGGCGTCACGCCCGCCCACCAGGCGGCGCAAGAGCGATTCGGCGAACTTGGGTGGATCAGACATGCAGGCCCTCCCACATGCGGTCGAATACTGCCTTCGATCCGGCGAGCGCTTCCATGCCGGCCGGCAGGAGTTTGAAATAGCGTTTGGAGCGGCCGCCGCGTTGCGCGGTGGCGTCGGCGAACCACGAGTGGACCAGGCCCTTGGCTTCCAGCCGATCGAGCGTGGAGTAGAGAGCGCCCACGGTGACTTTTCGGCTCGCGCGATTTTCGATTTCCGCCCGAATCGGAACGCCGTAGGCCTTTTCCCCCAGTCGCAAAATGGCTAGAAGCACGATCTGCTCGAACTCACCCAGATAGGTCGGTGGCATTTGTTCTGTATAGTAGAGCAAATAGCTGTCGCCGTCAATAGGCGAGTGCGGCCCGGGGGTCCGGCGGAGTTCTCCCATCGCGTCCCGCAAGAAAAGATCGTGGCGCGCTGGAAGAATCGGACGAGAGCATCGCGGCCACGGTGCTGGACGAGCTGCGGGAGATCGCGGGAGTGACGGCGACGCCGCGGTTCACGCGCATTGCGCGCTGGCCGAAATCGATGGCGCAGTACACGGTAGGGCATGCCGCGCGATTGAGAGAGATTCAAGAGCGCGCGGCGGCGGAAGGGGTACTGAAGGGCTCGAAGGGTTAGGCGGTTGGAGGACGTCGGACACGTTGCGGAATCTCGCCGGGAATCGTTTGATAAAGTTGAAGTCATGGAGTTCCCAGAATTGATCGAGGCACGTGTCGAAGTAATGATGGGTAAGCCTTGCCTCAAAGGAACTCGTATTCCTGTGTATTTGATTTTGGAGAAGCTTGCTGCCGGCGAAACCAGCGAGGGCATCCTTGCTGCCTATCCGCACCTCAGGCCGGAGCACATCAGGGCTAGCCTGGAATACGCCGCCCAGCTCGCAGCCGAAGAGATCGTACTCGCGAACCAGTGAAGCTTTTTCTGGACGACGAGAAGATCCGCATCAGAGGACTAACCTGGAAAGTCTAAGCGGAGTCAGTGCCGACAAGTTGTTCGCAGCCCCGTGGTGCGAGACTCCGCCACTTGCGTCTGCCTGACGAGAAGCGCTCCACGCTTCCAAACGCAGAGTTATACTTGGGCTTCCAGCGATGCGAATCCCACGTATTGTATCCGCCATCCTGATGGCTGCTCCGCTCTGGGCGGCATCCTATTACACCGTCCGTCTGGACGATCCCAAAGCAGTCTACGTCGCGCCCGGCGATGGCGACGGCATCCAGAAGGCGATCGACCAGGTGCAGGCATCCACCGGACAGGGTGTGGTATTCCTGCCCGAGGGCCGCTACCTCATCACCAAGACGGTCTACATATGGCCTGGAATTCGCGTGATCGGCTATGGCGCGCACCGTCCGGTGCTGGCGCTCGCCGCGAACACGCCGGGATATCAGGACGCGGGCAACGAAAACTACATGGTGTTCTTCACGGGATCGCGCCGCGGTGCGGAGAGTGGCCGACCGCCGGACGCCAGCGCGGGCACGTTCTACTCGGCGATGAGCAATGTCGATCTCGAGATCGGCGATGGCAACGTGGGCGCGGTGGGGGTGCGAGGCACCTACGCGCAGCATTGCTACCTGGCGCACATGGACTTTCATATCGGGCCGGGGATGGCGGGCGTGCACGATACCGGCAACGTGATGGAAGATGTGCGATTCTTCGGCGGGCAGTTCGGCATTGTCACGCGCATGCCATCGCCGAGCTGGCAGTTCACCGCCGTCGATGCGTACTTCGAGGGGCAGCGCGAGGCGGCCATCCGGGAGACGTCGGCAGTGGGGCTGACGCTGGTGCGGCCGGTGTTTCATCATGTGCCGTCGGCGGTGACCATCGATCCCGGCGAGGCGGAGAATTTATGGGTACGCGATGCGCGCCTGGAAGATATCAGCGGGCCGGCGTTCCTGATTGCGCGCACCGGCAATCCGCGCAATGAGATCAATATGGAGAACGTGGTCTGCCGGGGCGTACCGCTGTTCGCGGAGTTCCGGCAGGGCGGCCACAAGGTGGCGGGCAAGGGCGAGATCTATGAAGTGAAGACCTTCTCTAACGGCCTGCATTACGCCGATATGGGGAGCCCCGGCGAGATGCGCGAGACGATGGAAGCCGCGCCGCTTGCGGCCATGCCCGTGCCCGTAAAATCTGACCTGGCGCCGCTGCCGCCTGCCGATACCTGGGTCAACGTGCGGACGCTGGGCGCGATGGGCGACGCGAAGACGGACGATACCGCAGCGTTCCGCAAGGCGATCGCGGAGCATCGCGCCATCTACGTGCCTTCGGGCAACTACATCGTCAGCGACACGCTGGCGCTCAAGCCGGATACGGTGCTGATCGGGCTGCACCCGAGCATGACGCAGATCGACCTGCTGGACCATACGGCGGCGTTCCAGGGCATCGGCGGCCCGAAGCCGATTGTGGAAGCGCCCAAAGGCGGCACGAACATCATGATCGGGATTGGAGTGTACAGCAACGGCATCAATCCGCGCGCGGTGGGAGTGAAGTGGATGGCGGGCGCGGAATCGTTGATGAACGATGTGCGCTTCCTGGGCGGACACGGCACGTCCGCGCTGGGCGGCGGCCGGGCCAACATCTACAACAACACGCACACCGCCGATCCGGATCTCAATCGCCGCTGGGACGGGCAATATCCCAGCCTGTGGGTGACTGCGGGCGGCGGCGGAACCTTCTTCGACATCTGGACGCCGAGCACGTTCGCACAAGCGGGCATGCTAATCTCCGACACGTCGACGGACGGCCGCATTTACCAGATGTCGAGCGAGCATCATGTGCGCAACGAGATCCAGATTCGCAACGCGGCGAACTGGCGGATTTACGCGCTGCAGACCGAAGAGGAGCGCGGCGAGGGAGGGTTCGCGCTGCCGCTGGAGATTAGCGGGTCGCACGATATCACGGTGGCGAACATGCACCTGTATCGCGTGATCAGCTCGTTCCAGCCGTTCCCGTACGCCATTACGGTGAGGGACTCGCGCAACATCCGCTTCCGCAACATTCACTGCTACAGCAACAGCAAGGTGGGGTTCGACGATACGGTTTACGACGAGACGAACGGGCGCGCTTTGCGGCAGCGCGATTTCGCATGGATGACCCTTTCGGGAAACGCGCCGGCGGTGCGCCCCGCGTCGATATCGCCGGTGGTGGCGGCGGGCGCGAAGGTGGAGAAACTGGCGGGCGGGTTCTACAACATCTCGGGCGGCGCGGTGGACCCGGCGGGCGATTTCTACTTTGTGGACGCGCACTGGCAGCGCATCTATAAGTGGTCGGCGGTGGCGCGCCAGGTCTCGGTGGTGCGCGACAATCCACTCGATCCGGTGAACCTGGCGTTCGACAAGGCGGGGAACCTGATGGTCGTCTCGTACAGCGGCAACGGGACGGTATACACTTTCAAGCCGGGCGCGGCGGATGACGATATCAAGCTCATCGAACCGGCGGCCGCGGAGGCGCGGCCGGGGATGACAGCGGTGCTGCCGGTAGGCGATTTCGGGCTGGCGGAAAAAGCCGGCGAACCGGTGGCGCGCACGCGCCAGTATCTTTCGCCCGATGGCACCACGTACATTTCCTCGCGGGAAGATTTCGCCAGCGGCGCGCTCAGTTGGGGCACCAAGAGCGCCGACCTGCTGCGCAGTTTCGGACTGGCGCAAGTGAAGGCGGGCGAGCCATTCTATTACACCGCCGAGTATCCCATGATGACCTGGCGCGGAATGGTGGCGCCGGACGGGAACCTGACGGACTTCAAGCCATTCGTCGAGGAGGGCGGGGAAGGCATCGCGGTGGACGCGCTAGGAAATGTATATCTGGCGGCAGGCGAGATCTATGTTTACGATCGCGCGGGGAAGCAGATCGACACCATCGAAACGCCGGAACGGCCGCTGCAGGTGATGTTCGGCGGGAAAGACGGGGAGACGCTGTACATCGCGGGGCGGACATCGTTGTACGGATTGCACATGAAAGTGAAGGGCCGATAAGGCGGATCGCCGCTCGTGCCGCGCGTCGTCCTCAAGCGGGGCTGAAGCCCCGCGCAGGCTGAAGGCCGCCCCACCTGGAGTGGAGTCTAGTGGGCAGGATAGTAAGTCAGGCGATCAAGATACTAAATCCTTTAAGCGGGCCAACTCGGCGCGCGTTCGACGTCGATATCGGGCGAGGCCGGCGAGGAAGAGCGGGGTGGCGACTCCGAAGATGACAGCGGGAGCCGGGACGCGGCGTGCGGGATCGCGGTAGAGCCAGGTGAGGCAGAACGCCATCTCGGCGAAGTACAGCACCAGTCCGAAGCGCGCAGCGGCCAGCTTTCCGCGGCAGCGGCGGATGGAGAGATCGATGTAGTCGGCTGTGGTAGGCGCGGCGGCCGACCAGGTGCCGCGGCGCGTGACGATGGCGAAAGCCCACGCCGCAGCGAGGAAGATCCACACCGCCAGGGCGAGCACGTACATTTCGGTGCGCGGATCGAGCACTGCCCAGACGATGGATCCGCCGCCGATCGTTACGGTAACCAACACCTCCGCCGCCAACATGAGCCGCATGTATCGCGTACCGCGTGCGATCTTGCGGCGCAGATCGGCGGGCACCTCGCGATCGGCCTGCCATTCGGCGCGCCAGCTTTCCAGTTCCAGATCGGGCATTAGCGTTTGGCCTCCAGCGATTCGCGCAGCATTTGGCGCGCACGGCTGAGACGCGCGCCCACGTTGCTTTCGGAGATGCCGAGTACCTGCGCGATCTCGGCGTAATCCATGCCTTCGAGCATGAGGGTCACCACCTGTCTGTAGAGCAGCGGCAGCGCGTGAACGGCGCTACGTAGTCGCTCGCCCTGCTGTTCGCGCGCCAGCCCCGCTTCCGGATTGGGGCGCCTGTCGGGAATGTCGAAGTCTTCCGCGGACGCTTCCGTCCGGCGACGCGTGATGTGCGTGACGGCGCGATTATGCGCGATGCGAAAGAGGAAGGTCCGCTCCGAGCATTCGCCGCGGAACTGCGGCAGACCGCGCCAGATGCAGAGAGCGATTTCCTGCAGGAGGTCGTCGCGGTCGGCAGCGGTGGAGGTGTAACTGGCGGCCAGGCGCGTGAGGGCGGGACCGTTATCGGCCAGCAACCGATCGAAACGCCGTTCGAGTTCCGCCCGTTCCGCTGCCGCCAAATCGCTCTCCTTCAGGACGCGCTCAGCCGCCGTAGACCACATCGTCGCACTCCAGTCGATTGGCTGCGGCTAGCAGCGCCAGGCCGGCCGCAGTCGCCGTGGTCAAGCCGAGGAGGAACATCGCCGCTGCGTCCGGCGGCGTCCCGCCCATGGTAGCTGCGAGTTGCAACTGCTGCCCGGCCACCGGCAGGAACGTCCACCATCCGTGCGCGGCCAGGGGAGAGAATACCATAAACATGCCGATGCCCATGGGCAGGAAGACCAGCATCGAAAGGTAAGTGTGGGCTTCCTTGATGCCCCGGCAAAGGGTGGAGATCCACAGTTCGAGCGCGGCGGCCAGCAGCGCCAGCGGGATGAGCGGGAGCGCGAGCGATGGCGGCGGCACACGATGCACGATGAGCGCGAAGCCGGCGAGATTGATGGCCAGGCCGGCCGCCGCGAACAAAGCGACTGCGAGCCATTTGCCGGCCAGCAGATGGCGGCGGGTGACGGGATGCATCAGCAGCGGCACCAGCGAGCGGCGCTCTCGTTCGCCGGCGATGGAATCCATGGCGACGTTCATGCCGCCGGAGAAAGCCGAGACCAGAGTGAAGACCGCCATCATGGCGCTGAGCACCAACTGGCCATTGTGCACGGTGAGCGACACCATCCACACCACCGCCGGCCCCATGAGGCAATAGAGCGCCGCGGAAAGCATGGCGCGCCGATCGCGCCAGCTATCGAGGAGTTCCTTCCGGGCGACGATGACGATGGCGTTCAGCATGCGGATACCTCCGCGGAAGTGAGCGCGACGAACGCGTCTTCCAGGCTGGCGGCCCCGGCGCGCGCGCAGATTTCGGCAGGCGTGCCTTCGGCGGCGACTTCGCCGTGCGCCAGGATGACGATGCGGTCGCAGAGAGCCTGCACTTCTTCGAGCACGTGGCTGGAAAAGAGAATACACGCGCCGCCATCGCGGGCCCGCCGCAGGAAGGCGCGCAGCGCGCGAACAGCAGGGATATCGAGCCCACTGGTGGGTTCGTCGAGCAGCAGATTGCGCGGCGAATGGATGAGGGCGCGGCCGAGCGCGGTCTTCATGCGCTCGCCCTGCGAGAATCCGCCGGTGGGGCGATCGGCGATGGAGCGCATGTCGAGCAGGTCGACGACTTCGGCGACGCGTTCGCGCAGGCGCGGCACTGGAATGCCGTGAAGGCGTCCGCAAAAGGTAAGGATTTCGCGCGGCGTGAGGCGGGCGTAGAGGCCGGCATGATCGAGCAGCGCGCCCACGCGACTCTGCAAGGCGAGCGGTGCGTCCCCGGGCGAGACGCCGTCGACGACCACGCTGCCCGCGTCTGGCGTCAGCACGCCGCAGATGGTGCGAAGGGTGGTGGACTTGCCTGCGCCGTTCGCGCCCAGCAGTCCAGTGATGGCGCCGTCGGGCACATGGAACGATACGTTGCGGAGGGCGATGACGCCGGTGAATTGTTTTTGCAGGTTGCGAACTTCGATCATGCTGACGGTATAGTCCGGGGCGCGCCGAAATCCTTACAGGCTGCCGGCGCTTTCTTTGGCATTGGCGGGCGTATACTTGCGGCGTCCGCGCCCTGCGTTTTCACGATTCGGGAGACCGGCCTGGCAGCGGGGTTGAATCAGGATGGCACGGTCAACTCAGCCGCCAATCTGCGGGGGCCGGAAAGATTGTGACCGTGTTCGCCGACTCCAAAAGCGGACAGTATTTCGGCACCGGTCGAGTGGTTCCGCTGGGAATCTACGACGCGGCCGTGCCTGTCTGGGTAGTCGATTCCGACCGCTCGCTCGAAGTGGTTTGGGCGGGCGCGGCGCCGGGTACCGTGAACGGTGCGATGCAGATCAATTTCCGCCTGCCGGATACGCCGCCGGCGGGCATCGCATTTACCCTCTACGGGAATGGCGTTGCCGCGGCGCCGAGTCTGATCGCCGTGGCGCAGTAATTACTTCGCGGTGCCGTCGCCGTGTACCTGCGTGGTCTGCGTCCAATTGCCCTTGAGGACTCCGTTGGGGTTGGTGTTGGGATCGTTGGTCTGATAGTAATTCCCGGAGCCGTCGGTCCACGTCTGGCTGTACGCGTTGGAAATTTTGACGGTGCCTCCGGGACCGGTTACGGTCTGGCGATCGAGCGCGTAGTCGGCCCAATCCTGCGCGACGGCGTGGCGGGAGTCGGCAGACTGCTGGGCGCGCGCCATGGAGCGGTTCGTGCCTTCCTGCATGGTGGAGAGGAACTGCTGATGCTGCTGCGCGCGCATGGACTGGGCGCGTTCGAACTCGTCGTGCTGCGACTTCATCCGGTTATTGAAGTCGGCGTTCATCTGCTCCGATCGGGCCTTCCAGACGGCATTCTGGTAATCGAGATACTTGGAGAACCACTCGAGGTTGGGAGCGGCGCCGAGATGTTCCGATTCCGCTAGCGCAAGCAGGGCTTCCAACTGTCCTGTAGGGGCGCGCACGATCTGGATAGTGGCGTTGCAGGAATCGGTCGACTTGCCCGTCTCCGGCCCGAAATTGATGGGGGCGTGCATGCAAGTGATCTTCACCAGAATCCGCTCTTGAATGTTAAAGGTGCCATTGCGGTATTCGGCGATGGCGCCGGCGATGCTGCCATGTTGCACGGCAGGCTTCGACTCGGGCCGATTGCCCCCCCGAAGAGGAACCATCTGCGCAAACCGTTTGGCGCTGGCGGCCATGGCCTCGTTGGTCTTGTCGAAGCCCTGCTGCATGGCATCGACCGCCGCTTGCGGGATGGGAAAGTCGCGGACGAAGGCGACCTGGGTCATGCCCATGTAATACTTCAGGAACTCGGCGGCCGTCATGTCCTTGTTCAGGTCGAGGCAGTCGGCTTGACGCGCCGGTTTGAAGCGGCTGTCGCTCCAACTCCAGTCGAGGCGCGGCAGGAGGCGGACTTCGCTGAGACCATCCGGTGAATACATGCGAAAAACGGGGAACGGATACTGCGCACAGGACGAGCCCGGCACATAGATCCCGTCGAATTTCCAGGTAGTGGGGACGGTCACATTGAAGGCGTTGAGATTCAGATGCGCGTCGAAAATGTGGTCCTGCCTGGTGGTAGTGCTGAGCGCCGCGGTGGGGGGCGGCGAGGCGTTGGACGATATCTGCTGAATGGCCGCGGATGGGTTCGACGCGGGCGCAGTGGAGATGGCAGCCGTGGAGACCGCCGCAGTGGCGGCCGGCGCACTGGACACCGGCGCGGCGGACGCGGTGGCGGCGGGCAGGGGAACGGTGGCGGCGATGCGTTGCTGGCGCTCCTGATATTCGGCGGCGGTCAGCAGTCCGGCGTCGCGCGCCTTATCGAGGGCGGCCAATTGCGCCAGCGCCGCTTTCTTGGCGTCGTACTCGCTCCTGGTAATCACGCCCGCCTTGAGCGCATCGTCGAGCGCCGCGAGCGTAGAATTCTCCGCACGGTGGCAGGCGGCGCCCAAGAGCGTGAGCAGCAGTACCGCGCCGATAGAAGAGTTCGCCAATTTCCCCATGATCGATCCCTCGGATTGAGTTTACCGTATCAATTCGCGACCGGCACGCGATCGGCGCTGTCCACCACCACGCCTTCCACCGGCATGCGACGGCTCTCGAGTTTGAGCCCGAGGTGCTCCTGGAGCACCCGCTGCCACATATTGAAAGGCGGCACGCCGGGCTCGAGCCTCATGGCGATGTCGAAGTCGTAAATGCCCGTCAGCCCGGTGCGATTGAAGACCGGGACGGGCGCGCCGCTGGCGACCGAAGGACGGGAAGGATCGTCGGTAGGGGCGGGGATGGTGAGTTGCACAGAGATGAGATTGGCGAGTTGCTGCAGATCGCCATGGAAGTGGCGCGAACCCAGAGGGGCGGGCGTGCCCTCGCCTTCCTTGACGGGATGGATCTTCGGGCCGTCTTTATCGGCCACCAGTTCGTACACCTTGAGCTCGCGGGTTTCGCGATGCAGCACCAGGTGAAAGCGGGCGGCCAGCAGGGGCTGGAGCATGCGGCGCAACTCGTCGTGCGACACCGCACGGTCGCACCTGGCTTCCACATCGTACTCGGTTTCGTCGAGCCATTTGGGTCCGCCGAATACCTGCGGCGGCGTCAGCGCGTAGGCTTCTACGATGAGGCGTTGCAGCGTGACGTTGGGAGCGTGAAAGGCGGACGGCCCGAGGACTACCTGATTGTTGTAGTCCTTGCCGACCGGATTGACGCTCAGCTTTACCGACGTCACGTCGAACGACTGGGCGAACGCGAGGGCGGTGAAAAGCGCGAGCAGGACGAAGCGCTTCCTCATGAAGTCGAGTCTCTCACGCCGCATAGGTGCTGGCAAGAGTCGCAGCGGAGGAGGCAAGAAGGGGGCCGCCTCCTTAATTCGCGTCCGGTTTTTCCAGCCGGTCGATGACGAAAACATCGGCCGGCGCCTTGCGCTTCTCCATCTTCAAGCCGAGCTGCTCGCGCAGCGCTACTTCGAGAGGCGGAAGAGCGTCGCCGTCCGGACTCGCGGGTATGTCGCCTCCATTGAGACGCGGCGTCACGCCGGGCGGCAGCGGGCGCAGGAAGGCGAGCGTGAAGTCGTAGAATTTATCGAGGCCGGTCTGGTCGACCACCGGAACGTTGTCGAGCTGCTGCGACAGCCACCAGGTGAAATACACCATCGGTGTCCTCACGCCGAGAATCTTGATGGCGATGCCGCCGGACCCAACTGAGATCCGGCCGTTGCCGCGGATGGGAATTTCGAAGTTGTCCGGGCTGTCGTTCTCCTTCAGCTTCGAGCCGGACTTGTCGACGGAGAGAACGTAGGCCGGAATCTCGCGCTTTTCCTTGTGAAACTCCAGATGAAAGCGCTGTGCCAGCATGGTCTGGAACATTTCATGCAACTCGTCGAGCGTGGACTGCTTTTCCGCTTTGGCTTCGATGTCCCATTGGTCTGTGTCCATCCACTTGGGGCCCCCGGCGATCTGGCTGTCGGTGATCTTGTACATGAGTTCGATCATCAGGCGGATCGGAACCCCGCCCACCCGGTATCCCTGCCCTTTCGACATGGGTTGAATGCCCACGCCGGGCGTCCCAGGCTCCGACGGTTTGACCGAGACCACGTCGAAAGCCAAAGGGGCTCTGGCTTTGGGGTCGGTCCGCGATTGTGCCAGACTGAATGACGCGCCTGCCAGCCCGAGAACGATTGTGGCGACAGCGAGCCGGCTTGCGACGCGGTATGACATGGAGACCTCGGTTCAAGAGATGCTCCCGATTCTATCATTGCGGGCGAGCCGTCACGCTCGCGCGGGGCGCGCGTGCGCTATTGCAGATTCTTTTCGAACAGCGCCAGGATGCGCTTGTATTCATCGGCCCAACTTGTGGGCTGGCGGAAGCCGTGGTCTTCCACGGGATAGGGCGCCACGCTCCAGTTTTCCTTGCGCAGTTCGATGAGGCGCTGCACCAGCCGCACGGTATCGACGAATTCCACGTTGGTGTCCACCATGCCGTGGCAGATGAGCAGCGCGCCCTTGAGGCCATTGGCGAAATAGATGGGCGACGATTTCCGATAGGCTTCGGCGTCGGACTGCGGCGTATTTAGAATCTCGGCGGTGTAGCCGTGATTGTAGAGCGCCCAATCGGAGACGGGGCGCAGCGCGCCGCCGGCGGCGAACACGTCAGGTTGGGTGAACATCGCCATGAGGGTGATGAAGCCGCCGTAGCTGCCGCCCCACAGACCGATCTTCTTAGGGTCGACGCCCTGATCGGCGGCGAGGTATTTGGCGGCGTCCACGATATCGTCAAGATCTTTGCCGCCCATGTGCTCATAGACAGCGGTGCGCCAGTCGCGGCCGTAACCCGAGGAGCCGCGGTAATCCACATCGATGACGGTGAACCCGTGGGCCATCAGGATATGGTCGAACATGTACTCGTGAGAGTAGCTGGACCACTTATGGTCGACGTTCTGCAGGTAGCCGGCGCCATGTACGAAGATCACGCCGGGTCCACCCTTCTTAAAATTGGCGGGCTTGAAAAGACGCGCCGGCACTTTGACGCCGTCGCGCGCCGGCACCATCACGATGGGCGCGTCGATCCAATGGAACTGGAAGAATTCCGGCGAGGGCGAGGTGGTGACTTTCGTCGCCGCGGAGCCGGGCTTGTTGTCGCGCACGAAGAGCTCGGTGGGCTTGTTGGTGTAGGAATACAGGTCGGCAATGGAGCGATCGTCGGGCGACACCACGGCGGCATGCTTGCCGGGCTCGTTGGTGATGCGGGTGAGCGCTCCGCCCTCGGAGTCCATTTCGTAGAGGTACTGGTCGAAGGGGCCTTCCTTGGTGGCGGTGAGATAGAACTTCGACTTGTCACGCGACTGCTTCACGTTCTCCACTTCCCAATTGCCGGAAGTGAGGGCGCGCGCCTCGCCGCCGTCGAACGGCACGGCATACAGGTGCGAATAGCCGGTGCGTTCCGATTGAAAAAAGATCTCGCGATCGTTCTTCATCCAGCCCAGGGTGTTGGCGCCGGGGCCGCCGATCCAGGCGTTGTCGTGATCGTGCACCAGTTCGCGCATCTTGCCGGTGGCAGGGTCGAGCGCGAAGATCCAGCGGTCTTTGAAGTCGCTGGCGCGGCCGGGAACCACGGCCTTAGTGCCGTCCTGCGACCAGACCGGCAGCCCGAGTTGCACGTCGCGCTCCTGCGCGGCGGCCGTGCGCGGCGTGGTGCCCCCATCGGTGTGCGCGGCGGGCGCGTTGTGCTGGCCGTGGTCCGCCCAGGTGACTTCTCCGGTGGCGCTATTGAGAATCGCGAGGCGATTGGTAGTCTGGCTATCGCCCACGTAGGAGCGGCCGTTGATGTCTTCCACGTAGCCGGTGTCGGTGATGAAATTCGGAACGATGGTGGGCTTGGCGGTGCCGGGCTGCATCACCAGGGCGAAGACGTATTTCTCGTCGGGCGAGAGCTGCAGTTCTCGCACCGCCTGGGTGCCGGTAAGGCTGAACGGCTTGCGCTGCGCGGGCTCGGCTTTGCGTCTGGCTTCGGCTTCATCGTGCGCGGCGACGCGTTCGCGGACTACATCGATGAGTTCCTTTTGTTCGTTCTTGAGCGCGTTCTGGCTGGCGCTGGTGGTGGTTTCCGCGGCGCCGCCGCGTCCACCCTGGCCGCGTCCGCCGCCACCACCGCGTCCAGCCCCTCGCCCTCCGCCGGCCGCCGGCGCGGCAGCATTGGCGGCCGCAGGGGGATGAATGTCGCTCATCTGTTCGAGCATGCCGTCTGCGAGCGACATCACGTAAATATTGCCGCCGCGCGTGAACCAGATGCGCTTGCCGTCGGGCAGGAAATGAGGACTGGCCTCCGCGTCGTTGGTCTTCGTGAGCTGGCGGATCTTGCCGGTGGTATTGTCGATGACGTAGAGGTCGCCCGCGTTGGCGTAGGTCATCAGCCGCATGTCCCGGCTGGTATCGCCCACGGCGGCGGGCAGTTCACGCACCTCCGCGTCGCTCAGTTTGCGCAACCCGGAGCCGTCGCGATTGGCGACGTAGGTGTCCATGGGCGCGTCTTCTTTATCGGTGTACTGCTTCCATTGGAAGTAGACGTGTTCGCTGTCGTAGGACCAGCGGGCCTGCGCCGGCTCGAAACCCACCAGCGCGGGACCGCGCATGATGCTGTCGATGGAGAGGGCGAAGTGTTCGGCCGGTTGCGCTTGCGCGAAGAAAACGGCCAGAGTGAATGGGAGAAAAAATTTACGGGCCAAGCAAGCCATCATATCGCAATCCAAAGGGCCTGTTTTGGCGTCGGCAACCCGCTATTCGCTATCGTAAGGGCATGGCTTTATCAGCGCGCAATCAACTTCGCGGCCGGATCAAGGAAGTGAATTTCGGCGGCGTGATGGGACACATCGTGATACAGGTGGGCGAGAACGAAATCGAGAGCGTCATCACCCGGCGCAGCGCGGAGGAGATGCACCTCGCGGTGGGCGACGAAGTCACGGTGGTGATCAAGTCCACCGAAGTGATGATTCAGAAATAGTCACCGGACCTGGCTCGATTCGGCCTGTGCGATGAGACGGGCGGCGTCCTCAGGCAGGAGGAAGCGCTCATGCACCGCTTGCGCGGCGGCCGCCTTCACGGCGGCGACGTACGCGTCATGCGTGGGATACCGTTCCTCGATCGACGGGCGCGGATCGCTCGCCGCCAGGCGCTCGGCACGGGTGGCGGCGAACGGAATCCAACCGCCGGCGAAGCCGCAGCCGTGTCCTTTGAAGAATCCCGCGGCCACCACGTTCCATCCCAGGTACGTGCCCAGCGGCGCCTGCCGCAGCACCGAAGGGACACCGCCGATTTCGTTGCCGTCGCCATCCACTTTCGGAACGAGGCTCGGTATCGGCTGCTTGATACGCGGCGGCTGAAACGCGATGGTGCCGGATTCGTCGGCGTAGTGAAACTGCGGCCCGAGATCGTAATCGTAGAAGGTGTTGAGGAGGCGGTCGGGAAGCGGCTCGCCGGGAATCGCGGGGAAGCCGATGGAACGCGCGTCGGGCGGCGCCAGTTCGCCGGTGGAAAGGCGCGGATAGCGGCTGGCGGGCGGCGCGGCGTCCTTTACCACCCAGGCGACCAGATCGTCCAGCAGGGCGCGCATGGTGTCCGATTCGGGGTTGGGATTGTCGGGGAGCGTGCAGCGTCCGCCGGCGCCGCGGGCAGTGAGCGCGAATCCGCCGCGGCCTCCGCCGTGGGTGGTGCCGGGGAAGTAGTAGCGGCGTACGTTCGAGGGCAGCGCAATGTCGAGATCGGCGCGCGTACCCACCAGCCCGGGCGACATGCGCAGGCCCCAGAATTCGGTGGCGCCGAAGGTCTCGAAGATTTTCGGACAGGTGTGACTGGCGCTGCAGCGTGCCAGCAGACTGCCGGCAGAGCGGCCGCGCGCGCTATCGGTGTAGGCGCCCCACCACAGCGTGCCTTCGCTGCCGGACTCGAACAGATCTGCCGCGCCGCCGGGCACGCCGAAGCGGATATTGAGCGGCACCTGGCGGCCGGCAATATGATCATTGGCGCCGTCCCAGACGATGCGGTGCTGTTCATCCTGATTGAATCCCAGGTGGATGAAGCTCTTCACGAAATTGCCCGATTGCGACGTGCCTTGCGCAATGACGTGGGCGACGCGATTGGCCGCGGGATTGGCGTTGCCCGCGTCATCGTGCGCCGCGTGACGGAAGAACGACACGATATCGCGAGTGGCGGCGAACCCGATGCCGAGCACCAGCGGGTCCTTGGCGGTGGAGACGAGTTGATACAGAGAGGCCGGGTCAAAGCCGTCTTTGAGGCACAACTTTTCGGGGTTGGGGGTGCCGGGAAAGGGCGTCTGGCTGCAGTCGGCGAAAGCCCAGTCGCCGGCCGCGATAGGGATCGTTTCGCCGTCGTCGGAAGTCTGCCTTACGAGCGTGGCAGCGCCGAGGGAGTTGGCAAAACCGCGCCGCGATGCGCCGGGCAGCGCTACCGATTTCGTGGCCGCCGGCAGATTGCTGAAGCGAGCCAACACCGCGGCGGCGATGCTCGATCCATCGGGATTGCGGGCGACCGGCACGTCGATCGTTTCCGTGCCGGCATGCGGAATCAGGTCGCCCTGCCAGCCGCTGGCGAGGATGATGTCACCGCGCTCGAAGAAGAAGCCATCGCCCGGTTCGCCGCCCTGAAATGCGCCCAGTAAGAGGTGGTTGCCGCGATTGGGCACGTCGTAGATGAGGACGCCGCTGGCTTTCGTGAGGTCGACGGGCTGGAGCAGCGTGAAGGTGGCAGCGTACTCCACCATGCCGCGGGCGTTGCGCGGGGCGAGCAGAATATCGGTGACGATGGCGTTGAGCGGGTTCGCAGGATCGAGTTCACCGAACACGCGGCCGGTCAGCTTTTCGTAAGCGCCCGCTGCGCCGAAAGTCCTTCCCTGGTACGCCGGCGACTGGCGGCTTTCGACCACCATCCTGGTGACGCGCGCGAACCCCGGAAGGCACAGGATCGCCAGCAGAAGAAGAGCGCGCCGCATCATGGAACGCACGATATCGCAAATCCGCTGATTAAACAAATGGAAGATAGTAATCGCAGCAATCGGGTAGGGTTATAACATGACCAGCTTGAATCTTCGCCATCTGGAGGCCTTCATGGCCATCGCTGCCGCCGGAAATTTCACGCGGGCGGCGCGCGTGCTGCACGTTTCGCAGCCGGCGCTGACGGTGCAGATCCGCGAGCTCGAACAGACCCTCGGGGTCCGCCTGCTCGATCGCAATACCCGCATGGTGAAGCTCACGCGCATCGGCCAGCAGCTTTCGCCGGTGGTACAGCGCATTCTGCGGGACGTGGAAGGGGTGGTGCACCACGCGCACGATATGGCGGCGGGTGTGCGCGGCGCAGTGAGCGTGGCGGCGATTCCGTCGAGTTGCTCCACGATTCTGCCGCGCACCATCGCGGCATTCCGGCGGGAGCATCCGGGAATCGCGGTGGCGTTGAAAGATGTCACATCGCAGCGCGTGCTCGCCATGGTCAAGAACGAAGAGGTGGACTTCGGCATCGGCAGTTTCGCGGAGGGCGATTCCACCATCGCGGTGCTGCCGCTGTTCACCGATCGCATGCGCATCGTGGTGACGCCGGAGTCGCCGCTGGCGCGCCGTCGAACGGTGCGGCTCAAGGACCTGGTGAACGTTCCTCTGATTCTCATGGACGCGCAGACCAGCGTCCGCATGCTGGTGGATCGCGCCTTCGAATCGATCGGCCATTTCCCGTCGCCGGCGTATGAAGTGACGTACATGTCGTCGGCTGTGGGGATGGTGCGGGCGGGATTGGGGGTGGCATTTCTGCCGTCGTCGGCACTGGAAATGTCGGAGATGAGCGGGCTCGAATCGCGTCCGGTGAGTCATCCCGGGGTTACCAGGAGGATCGTGGCGGTGCAACGGGCGGGCCGCCAATTGACGCCGGCGGCGGCGAAGTTCCGAAATGCGCTGGCGGCAGACTGCCGGCACGCGGGGCAGGATGGAGCGGAATGAAGACGCGGCGAAGTTGGCTCCCACTGCACCCGCGGTGGACGGCGGCGCACTGAAAACCAAGAGTCAGCCAAAGCGATCGGCACTACCGCCGACGCCCTCATCGAACAGCACGCGCCGGTCCACGGCATTCAGTCGGCGGATGCCTTGATTGCGGCCACGGCGATGGAATCCGGGCGGTCTCTACGCACGGGAAACGTCAAATATTTCCGTCCCATCGTGGCTGTTCCGCCGTCCACTCCGCGAATGTTCCGCCTTCGTGTGCCAGGCGCGTGAGCAGCGGCGCGGGCGTCCAGAGTTCGCCGTGCTGCCGATGGAACTCCTCCACGCGCCGGTATACTTCGCCCAGCCCCACCGTGTCGGCGTACCACATCGGTCCGCCGCGATAAAGCGGGAAGCCGTAGCCCGTGAGGTAGATGGTATCGATGTCGGAAGCGCGCAGCGCGAAGCCCTGTTCGAGAATGCGCGCCCCTTCGTTGACCAGCGCGTAGATGCAGCGCTCCACCATTTCAGCGGCGTGGATGGCGCGCCGTTCGATTCCCGCCGCGCGGGCGGTGGTCTCGATGAGCGCTTCCACTTCGGAGTCGGGCGAAGGCTTGCGATTGGCGTCGTAGAGGAACCAGCCGCTGCCGGTTTTCTGCCCATAGCGACCCATCTCGTAGAGCTTGTCATGCACCAGCGGAGAGCGCGCACCGGCATTCTGGAACTGGCGATTCTGCTGTTTGACGCGCCAGCCCACGTCGATGCCGGCCATGTCGTCCACCGCGAAAACGCCCATCGCCATGCCCCATTCGTAGAGCGCGCGGTCCACCGCCCAGGGCGTGGCGCCCTCTTCCACCAGGAACTGCGCCTCGCGCATATACGGCATGAGCATGCGATTGCCCACGAACCCGGGACAATTGCCCACCACCACGCCGACCTTCTTCAACTTCTTGGCGATGGCCAGCGCGCTCGCCAGAATCTCCGGCGCGGTGGCCCTGCCGCGCACGATTTCGAGCAGGCGCATGACGTTCGCGGGGCTGAAGAAATGCAGGCCAACCACGCGGTCGGGGCGCGATGTCTGACCGGCAATGACGTCGATATCGAGCGACGAAGTGTTGGTGGCGAGCACGCAAGAAGGCTTGGCGATGCGGTCGATTTCGGTGAACACGGCGCGCTTCAGCGCGAGATCCTCGAACACCGCTTCCAGGATCAGGTCGGCCGATTCGAAGCCGTCCCAGGTGAGCTGCGGGCGAATGAGCGCGATGCGCTGCTCCATCACCTCGGCCGAAAAACGGCCCTTCTTCACCGAGCTTTCGTAATTCTTGCGGATGTTGGCGAGGCCGCGGTCGAGCGCCGCCTGGTCCCGATCGAGCAGGCGCACCGGAATACCGGAGTTGGCGAACGCCATCGCAATGCCCGACCCCATGGTACCCGCGCCAACGATGCCGGCTTCCGCGACGGCCTGCGCTTCCACGCTTTTCGCCACCCCCGGCACTTTGGAAACTTCGCGCTCGGCGAGAAACGCGTGGATCATGGCCTGCGATTGCGAGCCTTCCACGCACTCGCGAAAGAGCGTGCGCTCCAAGCGGCAGCCTTCGGCGAAAGGCAACGTCGTGGCGGCTTCCAGCGCTTCCAAGGCCTTCAGCGGCGCGGTCTGATTGCGGCGGATTTTAGCGGCCTGCGCGCGCCCCGCGGCGAACAGCGGCGCATTCGCTTCGGGCGATCCCAGCTTGTAATTGCGCTCACTGGTCTTCGGCCACGGGCCGCCTTCATCTGCCCTTGCCAACGCGAACTCCATCGCGCCGGAAAGCAAGTCGCCCTCGATCAGATGATCGACGATGCCCGCTGCAAGCGCCTCGGGAGCCTTGATCGGCGCGCCTGCGACGCACATATCGATTGCGCGCGCCACGCCCGCCAGCCGCGGCAGCCGCTGAGTACCTTCCGCCCCGGGAATGATGCCCAGATTCACCTCGGGCTGGCCGACCTGCGCATCGCGCACCGCCACGCGATAATGGCACGCCATGGCGATCTCGAGTCCGCCGCCAAGGGCCGTGCCATGGATGGCCACCACCAGCGGCTTAGGCAGGTTCTCGCATTTGGCGAGCAGCGGCTGGATGTTGGGTGCGCCGCCGGGCTTGCCGATGCGCGTGATGTCGGCGCCCGCGATGAAAGTTCGGCCGGCGCCGATCAACACCACCGCGCGCACGGCGGGGTCGGCCGCGGCCTGGTCGAGCGCACCGGCGATCTCTTCCGGAATTCCCGGCCCCACGGCGTTCACCGGCGGGTTGTCGATGGTGACCACGCCTACACCATCGCGCGCGGTGTACTTCACCAATTCGCTCACGCCAGCCCCCCGAAAAATTGTACGGCGTTTTCTTTCAGAATGAGCGGGCGCACTTCGGGACGGATATCGATCTTGGCGAAGTCGGCCATCCAACGGTCAGGCGTGATCAGCGGGTAGTCCGACCCGAACAGCATTTTATGCTTCAGCAGCGTGTTCGCATATTGAATCAGGATGGGCGGAAAATATTTCGGCGACCATCCGGAGAGATCGATATACACGGTGGGCTTGTGCAGGCAGACCGAGATGGCTTCCTCCTGCCACGGAAACGACGGGTGTGCGAGGATGATCTTCAAGCTCGGGAAGTCGACCGCGACATCGTCCACGTGCATGGGGTTGCCATATTTCAAACGCACCCCGCCGCCGCCCGGCATGCCCGTGCCGATGCCGCTATGGCCGGTGTGAAAGAGCACCGGCAACCCGGCTTCGGCGAAGACTTCGTAGAGCGGGTACGCGATGCGATCGTTGGGAAAAAACTGCTGCAGCGGAGGGTGGAGCTTCAGTCCGCGAATGCCGCCGCTGGCCACCAGACGCCGCGCTTCTTCCACCGCCGCCGCGCCCCGCGTGGGGTCGATACTGGCGAACGCGATCATGATGTCGGCATGTTGGGCAGCGAATTCGGCCACGCGCTCATTGGGGACCTGCGGCTTGCCGGTGAGCTTTTCGTCCACCGGGAATACCACGCAGCCAATTTTGCGGGAACGGTAATACTCCGCCAGGCTGTTCCAATCGCGCGCCGCGCCGCTCTCGCCGAAATATTTCTTAGCGGCGCGATCGGCGGCCTGGCTGTCGTCCTCAGGCTCCAGATGGACGTGGGTGTCGATGGCGATTAATTCGGAAATCTGCATGCAAAAATAGTCGAGTCATTGTATCATGTGACCGATACGCGCTCCGATTCTGCCAGTCTGCATGCATAACTTGCCATCATCGGCCCCGCTTCTCGATATCGCCACGTGGACCGTGTCGGCGGATCGCGGTGCGAACGGGTGCTGGTACGTGCGCCCGCAGACCGTGCTCGGGGAGTACGCGGCCACCTTGACCGAGCGCCTCGACTACTGGGCGGAGCACGCGCCGGACCGGATCTTTCTCGCCGAGCGGAATGCCGTGGACGGATGGCGCACGGTGAGTTACGGCGAATTTCGCGAGCGTGCGCGCCGTGTGGCGCAGTGGATGCTGTCGCGCAAACTCACGCCCGCCAGGCCCGTGGCGATTCTTTCCGGCAACGATATCGACCACGCGCTAATGGCGGCGGCGGCAATGTATTGTGGAATTCCTTGCACGCCGATCTCGCCGGCGTACTCGCTGGTCTCGGGCGATCTCAAGCGTCTGCGGCATGTCTTCGCGCTGCTCGCGCCCGCGCTGGTCTTCGCCGCCGATGGCGCGGCGTTCACGCATGCCATCGATGCGGTCGTGCCCGCGGATGCCGAATTGGTAGTTTCGCGCAACGCGCCCGGCGGACGCGGCGCCACTCTGTTCGCGGAGTTGGCGAACACACCGTCCACGTCCGCGGTGGACGATGCGCAAGCTGTCACCGGGCCGGATACCATCGCCAAGATTCTCTTCACGTCGGGCTCGACGGGCGTGCCGAAAGGTGTGATCACCACGCAGCGCATGCTGTGCAGCAATCAACAGATGCTGCGCCAGGTGTTCCGCTTTTTCGAACACGAGCCGCCGGTCATCTGCGACTGGCTTCCCTGGCATCACACCTTCGGCGGCAGCCATAACCTCGGCCTGGTGCTGTACAACGGCGGCACGCTCTACATCGATCACGGTAAGCCCATGCCGGGCGCCTTCGACGAGAGCCTGCGGAATCTGCGCGAGATCGCTCCCACGGTGTATTTCAACGTGCCGAAGGGGTACGAACTGCTAGTGCGCAATCTCGCCGCCGACGATGTATTTCGCGCTCATTTTTTCTCGCGCCTGCGCATGGCGTTCTACGCGGCGGCCGGCCTGCCGCAATCGGTGTGGGACGAGTTCGACCGCCTCTCTATCCGGGCGACGGGTGCGCGCGTCCCCATGCTCACCGGCCTGGGCGCCACTGAGACTGCGCCGTTCGCGCTGTGCGCCGGACAATCGAACCGGCGCGCCGGCGTGGTGGGACTGCCGGTGGCGGGAGTGGAACTGAAGCTCGCTCCGGTGAACGATAAGCTGGAAGCGCGCGTGCGCGGTCCTAACGTGACGCCGGGATTTTGGGGCGAGCCCGAGCTCACGCGCGCGGCATTCGACGACGAAGGCTATTACCGCATGGGCGACGCGCTGGCCTTTCTCGACATCGAAAATCCGGGCGCAGGATTTCTGTTCGACGGGCGGATCGCGGAGGATTTCAAGCTGTCCACCGGCACGTGGGTGAGCACCGGCCCGCTGCGCACGAAGTTCCTGATGCATGCCGCGCCGTGGGTGAAAGATATCGTCATCGCCGGGCATGACCGCGACGAAGTGACGGCGCTGATTTTCCCCGACCCCGAGCGGTTCTCGGCGCTCGAAGCCGAGGGGCGCACGCGCGAATTATTCGAGCGCCTGCTGGCGGAGTTCGCACGCGAAAGCACGGGCAGTTCGAACCGCATCGCGCGCGCCCTCATTTTGCGCGACGCGCCATCGCTGGAGGGTGGCGAGATGACCGATAAGGGCTCGCTGAATCAGGCGGCGGTGCTCAAGCGCCGCGCGGCGTTGGTGGAATTGATGTACCGCGATCCCGTTCCCGAAGGAGTGATCGAATGCCGAGTGGATTGAAACTGTGGCTGGCGGCGGCGGTGTTCGCACCGGTCGCCTGGACGCAAGGTGCCCATAGCTGTCCCGACGTCGCGAGCTTCCACGCGACTGGCGTGGCGTTGCAGATTTCGAAAGCCGCTCCGGTGGCGGCGTCGAAGGGCCTGCCCGCGTATTGCCGCGTGGATGGCGTGATTGACGCGCGCACCGGCGTCGATGGAAAGAGTTACGGCATCGGCTTCGCGCTCGCGCTGCCCGATTCGTGGAGCGGCCGTTTCCTGTTTCAGGGCGGCGGTGGATTGAACGGCAGTGTGGCGCCTCCTGTGGGGCCGAACGCCGCGGGCGACACACCGGCGCTGGCGCGCGGCTTCGCCGTCGTCTCCACCGATACCGGCCACAAAGGCTCGGTGTTCGACGGCAGCTTCATGCGCGATCAGCAGGCCGCGCTCGATTTCTACTACGTGGCCATCGGCAGAGTGGCGGTGCTCGCCAAGGACATGATCGCCTGGTATTACGGCCGCGGCGCCGAGCATTCCTATTACGACGGCTGTTCCACCGGCGGCCGCGAGGCCATGATTATGTCGCAGCGCTACCCCACGTACTTCGACGGCATCATCTCGGGCGACCCCGCCATCCGTACCGGCTACTCGAATCTCGCGCTCGGCTACATCGCGGCGACATTCGCCAAGGCGGGGCCGGCGCCGATGCTCTCCGATTCCGACCGCCAACTGATCGTGAAATCGCTGCTGGCGAAATGCGACGCCAAAGACGGACTGGCGGATGGCATGATCTTCGACACGCGCGGCTGCGATTTCGACCCCGCCATGCTCAAGTGCGCGGGCGACAAGACCGCCGAATGCCTCTCGGCGGCGCAGGTGGACGCGCTGCACGCCTCGTTCGCCGGGCCGAAGAGCCTGCACGGCGACCCCTACTATCCCGGTATTCCCTACGACGCCGGCATCGACCAGGCCACCGGCCTCCCGGGAATTCTACGCGGGCCGCGCATTCCCGTGCAGACGGGCGCCGACCCGAGCCATTTCGATCTCGACCAGGAAGCCGCGCGCATTGCCGCGAACGCGGGGGCGCTGCTGGGCGATAGCACGTGGACCGACCTGACCACGTTTCAAGGTCACGGCGGAAAGTTGATTTTCTATCACGGGCTGAGCGACCCCTGGTTCTCACCGTACGACACGCTCGCGTATTACGAGAAGATGGCCAAGGACACGGGCGGCGCGCCGGTAACGTCGTGGAGCCGCTTGTACCTGGTGCCGGGGATGGGCCATTGCGGCGGCGGCAGCGCGACGCTCGATCGTTTCGACATGATTACTCCGATCGTGAATTGGGTGGAGAAAGGGCAGGCGCCGGATTCAGTGACCGCGACAGGCGCGGCGTTCGCGGGCCGTAGCAGGCCGCTTTGCGCGTACCCGCAATACGCCCACTACAACGGCACGGGCGATCCCAACAACGCCGCGAATTTCACCTGCAAGGAGTAGGACATGCTTCAGCTTGTCCGGGTGGGCCTCCTATTGCGCGGCGCACGCGAAGTTAGCGGCGTCGTCGGTGCTGCCTGTACCTTTATATTTCGCAACCAGCGGGAACTGGCACAGCGGCCGCGTACGCGTTGTCCCGTTGGTGCCGCGCCGCGACGCTGCGAGCGTATCGGGCGCTGTGCCGTCCTCCACCCAGTGCACCACGGCGTCGAACTGACCCTGCGGTTGCGGACCGCTTCCGCCGCCGCAGTGCCCCACGCCCGGCGCGAGGAACAGGCGCGCAAATTTCGCGGTGTCGGCGGCGCCGCCCATCTGCTTCTGCACACGCTGATAGTAATCGATGGTGCCTTCGGGATAAATCAACTGGTCCGCCCATCCGTGCCACAGGATTAGCTTTCCGCCATGGTTGCGGAAAGCCGAGAGATCGGGATTGTCGGTGGCCAGCACGGCGCTGAACTCCTCCACCGACTGGTCCCAATACTGTTCGTACAAGGCGGGCGTCAGATTCTTATAATCCCACTGCGGATTCTGATTGAGAAAGTAGCGCCACCATTCCAACGTGATTGCGTTGGGGCGCGGCTCGAGCGGCGTGCCGCCGGTGGAACTAAGACCGTTGAAGTCACCGCCGCGCTGCAGGCCGTACCAAAGAAAGGAGCCGTCCTGGCGGCGCGGACCCTCCCAGATTTTGCGGATCACATTGGCGTCGGCCTCGGTGAAGTCGCCGCACGGCGTCGAGGTGCCGATCAGTTGCTTAGGGTCGTAAGTGCAGGTGCGCGGATTCTCGATCACGCCGTCTTTCACACCGTCGGCGGTGTCGCAGGCTGCTACGGCGGCGTCCCGTGCGGCATTGAGTTTGCACTGCGCCACCGGATTTTTCGCCGCCAGCATCGCCACCGTGCCCCACATCTGCTCCACGTGCAGCTTGGTCCAGTTGGTGGCCGGCGCGCCGGAGAGAATGCCGTCGTAGTCGGCGGGATAGCGCTGGGCTTCGGAGAGCCCCTGCCGTCCGCCGGTGGAGCAGCCGTTGAAATAGGCATGCTGCGCGGGCTTGCCGTAGAACGCATCGATGAGCGCCTTCGCCGTCACCGTCATTTCATGGATACCGAGGTAGGCGTTGTCGCGAATCAGCAGCCAGTCCAGATGGCCCGTGGAATCGAGCGCGAAACTGCCGCTGCCGCCTTCATGGCCGGTATCGGTGGAACCGGCGGCGTAGCCCTGCGCCACGGGCGCCAGCATGCCGCTGGCATTGCCGCCCATGAATCCGCCTCCGCCCACCCCTTCGAAACGGCCGTTCCAGCCGGTGAGCGGCAGGCCGATGAAGATGCGGACATGGTCGCCCGCCGGTAGGTGCGTGGTGACCGCGGTCACCCGGCAAAACGCCGCGCGATTCGCGGACGCTGGTTCGGTGGCCGCCGCTTCGATGGTGGTATTGGGCAGCGAGACTGCGGTCAGGCTCTCGCAGGTGCGCACCGGCGATTGTGCGGCGGCGACGCCGGCGAATAATACGATGGTCAGGCAGCGCATGGGGCTCCTCTTTTCAGTCTATGGGCAGACCGGTATAGTTTTCGGCCAGGCTGCTCATGGCGGCGCGCGAGCCGGTGAGGTAATCGAGTTCGGCAAGCTGACGCTTGTAATCGAACTCGTTGCCCTCCGCGCGGTGCAGCATAGTGGTCATCCACCAGGAGAATCGCTGCGCTTTCCAGACACGCCGCAGGCAGGTGGCGGAATATTCGTCGAGCAAATTCTCGCGTCCTTCGCGATAGTAAGCGGAGAGCGCGCGCGAGAGCACCAGCACGTCGGCAGCAGCCAGGTTCAACCCTTTCGCGCCGGTTGGCGGCACGATGTGGGCGGCGTCGCCCGCTAGAAATAAGCGGCCGCATCGCATGGGCTCGGCCACGAAGCTGCGCATTCCGGTGATACCCTTTTGCAGGATAGCGCCGCGCTTGGGCCGCCAGCCATCGGCGGACGACAAGCGCGCGTCGAGTTCGTCCCAGATGCGCTCGTCGGGCCATGCGGCGAGATCTTCCTCGGGCGCGCACTGCAGGTAGAGGCGCGTGATACTGGGCGAGCGCATGCTGAAGAGGGCGAAGCCGCGATCGTGCAGTGCGTACACCAGTTCGTCCGAACTCGGCGGTGCGGCCGCCAGGATGCCGAGCCATGCGAACGGGTATTCCTTGTCGTATACGCGTAGCTTGTCCGGCGCGATCGACGGGCGGCAGATGCCGTGGTAGCCATCGCAGCCGGCGATGAAGTCGCAGGCGATCTCGTGGTCTTCGCCGGCGCTTTGGAAGGCGATGCGCGGCGCGCTATCGAAGCCGGAGATGCGCACGTTCCCCACTTCGAAATAGAGCGGACGGCCGGTGGCGAGGCGCGCGTCGATCAGGTCTTTGACCAGTTCGTTCTGTCCGTAGACCGTGATCGCGCGTCCGCCGGTGAGAGCTTCGAAATCGATGCGGTGGCGGCGCCCTTCGAAGCAGAGATAGATGCCGCCGTGGCGCATGCCTTCGCGCTGTAGTCGGCCACCCAGCCCCGCTTCGATCAGCAGATCGACTGTGCCTTGCTCAAGCACACCGGCGCGCACGCGCTCAATCACGTGATCGCGGCTCCGATCCTCGATGATCACCGAGTCAATGCCGGCGAGGTGGAGCAGGTGACCGAGCAGCAGGCCGGCCGGTCCCGCGCCTACGATTCCGACCTGAGTGGAGAGTCGTGTCACGACTTTGGCGAATTACCGTTCATTTGTACGATAACCGGACGTATCCCGTCAAGAAAAGCATCTTCACAAGAGCCGGTTTCCCCCCAATTCGCGCATTGGATCTTTGTGGCCCCAAAACGGTTCCTTTCCTCCATTCGGCTTCTGCTCGTCCTGGGAAGCATAGCAGTTCTGTATGCACAGCAGCCCACCTATCATGTCACCGATCTGGGCACTCTGGGCCAGTCGCAAAGCTTTGCGAATGCCATCAGTCCCAATGGGACGTACGTGGTGGGCACCTACAATACTCCGGGCGGACAGGTGAACACGGCGTTCCTGTGGAGTAGCGCGAACGGAGCCGTCTCGCTCGGAACGCTTGGAGGGGTCAGCCTTGCGAATGGCGTCAACAATAGCGGACAGGTAGCGGGATCATCCGTCACCGGCCAGAATCACGCGTATCTTTACAGCAATGGAGTGATGCAGGACCTGGGAACGTTAGGGACCGGATCCAGCGCCTATAGCTATGGGCAGGGTTTGAATAACAGCGGCCAGGTGGTGGGCTACTCCAATCCGAACCCCGACACGAATTTCCATCAGAACGATGCCTTCCTGTACAGCGGAACCATGCAGGACCTGGGACTGCCATCGGGTGCGACCAACAGCTATGCGGCGGCAATCGACGATTCCGGCGCGATCGCCGGCTACTTCAATCCCGACAGTGCCAGCACGCATGTATTTCTTCTAGTGGGCGGCGTATATAAAGACCTCGGCACGCTGCAGGGAAATACGCTGGGAGCGGTAGCCACCGCATCGGCTATCAGCGCTAATGGACTGGTGGCCGGGAGTTCCACCTTGGCCAACGGCAGCACCCACGCGTTCCTTTACATCCAAAGCCAGATGATGGACCTCGGCACGCTGAGCGGAACGGTGAGCCGGGCGAGCGGAGTCAACTCCAACGGCGATGTGGTCGGCGAGTCTTTCTGGAGCGGCTCGGGCTTCCATGGCTTCCTCTACCACGGAGGCGCCCTGCTCGACGTGAACAGCCTCCTCGACGCGGCCTCCAGCGGGTACACCATCACCGACGCCAGCGGAATCAGTGAAGGCGGAGCGATTGCCGCCACCGGCCTGCTTCCCGGTGGCATGCCAGGCGATCCTAGTCACGCGTTGCTCCTGACGCCCGTCTCGGTAAGCCCGCAGACCATTACGTTCGATGCGATCCCCAACCAGACCCTGGGTATTTCGCCGTTCGCGGTCGCCGTGGAAGCCAGCTCCGCGCTTCCGGTGACCATCGCATCCACCACGCCGGCGGTTTGCAAGAACTCCACCAACCTGGTAACGCTGCTGACCGCCGGCGCTTGCTCCCTCACGGCCACCCAGAACGGCAATGTCAGCTACAGCGCCGCCACTGCGGTGACCCGCACTTTCACCGTGAGCATGGCGAACGCATCGGGCGCTCTGCAGGCCGCCGCGAACCCGTTGGCAGTGGGCGGCAAACCGGAATCCGTGGCGGTGGGCGATTTCAACGGCGATGGCAGGCCGGACCTGGCAACTGCCAATTACAACGACGGCACCGTGACCGTGCTGATCGCCAACCTGAGCGGCGGATACACCGCGGCTACCGGCAGTCCGTTCTCCGTGGGCACCAATCCGCAGTCCGTGGCGGTGGGCGATTTCAATGGCGATGGCCATCAGGACCTGGCGGTGGCCAATTTCGGCAGTAACAATGTCACCATCCTGCTGGGCGACGGAATGGGCGGCTTTGCGGCAGCTACCGGCAGCCCGGTGACGGCGGGAACACAGCCCGTGTCCGCCGCCGTCGGCGATTTTAATGGCGACGGCGTGCAGGATCTCGCCATCGCCAATTCCGGCGGCGGCTCCGTCTCGATCCTGTTGGGCAACGGTTCCGGCGGATTTACCGCCGCGAATGGTAGCCCGTTCCCGGTCGGCTCCAACCCGAGTTCCATTGCCGTAGGCGATTTCAACGGCGATGGCGCACAGGACCTGGCCGTCGCGAACCTGGGCGATGGCACCGTCACTGTGCTGCTGGCCAACATGAGCGGCGGATTTACCGCGCCCACCGGCAGTCCGTTCAATGTGGGCTCCATGCCCTATTCGGTGGCGGTGGGCGATTTCAACGCCGACGGCAAGGCGGACCTCGCCATCGCCAACTCCCACGGCAACAACGTCACGGTCCTGATGGGCAACGGTTCGGGCGGCTTCAGCGCCTTCACTGGCAGCCCGTTTTCGGTCGGCACCACGCCCTACGCCGTGGCCGTCGCGGACTTCAATGGCGATGGCATTCCTGACCTGGCGACGGCTAATTTCGGCGGAAGCAACATTTCGGTGCTGCTGGGGAATGGCTCGGGCGGCTTCAGTGCGATTGCCGGCGGCGCCATCGCGGCAGGGTCGGCGCCGTTCTCGCTGGAGGTCGCCGATTTCAATGGCGATAACATTCCCGATCTGGCAGTAGCGAACTCCGGCGATGGCAATGTGACGCTCCTGCTGGGCGGCAAGGTGGCCACTACGTCGACGCTGACCACCGGCTCGCCATCGGTGGTGGCATTGGGCCAGGCGGTGCCACTTACGTTGACGGTCGCCGATAACGCCACTCCCATCGCCACGCTTACCGGAACGGCGACGTTTCTTGACAACAACGCTAGCCTGGGCACGGCCGCCCAGACTACTTCGCCTTACACCTTCAGCACCTCCAGCCTGACAGCCGGCAGCCATACGCTGAGCGCCAGTTATAGCGGCGACGCCGGCACGCTCGGGTCGACCAGCAACACCATCACGATTCAAGTGAGTGCCACTCTTACGGCGCAGACCATCACGTTCGGCGCGCTCTCCAATCAGACGCTCGGCACGACGCCGCCGGCCCTGACCGCCACCGCCAGTTCGGGACTGGCAGCGGTCTTCACTTCGAATTCGCTGCCAGTCTGCACCGTATCGGGCACTGCCATCACGCTGGTCGCGCAGGGTACGTGTTCCATCACTGCCAACCAGCCGGGCAACGGTCAGTTCGCGCCGGCGTTTCCCGTCACGCAGACCTTCCTGGTGCTGCAACCCTCCACCATTACCTTCGATGCGATTGCCAATCAGATTTATGGTGTCGCTCCGTTCATTACTACTGCCAAGGCGAGTTCGCACCTGCCGGTTTCTTTCGTGTCCAACACGCCTTCGGTTTGCAGCAACGCCGGCAGCCTGATCCTGCTGCTCAATGCAGGCACCTGCTCCATCAGCGCCAGCCAGCCCGGCAACGCCAGTTTCGGTGCCGCTCCCACCGTTACCCGCAGCTTCACGGTGGCCTTCGGTCCATCGGGTGCTCTCTCGGCAGCCGGCGGCAGCCCGTTCGCCGCCGGTACCAGCCCCAACGCCATGGCGGTGGCGGACGTCAACGGCGACGGCAATCCCGATCTGATTGTGGCCAACCAGGGAAGCAACAACCTGACCTTGCTGCTGGGAGATGGCATGGGCGGATTCACGGCGGAGAGTGGCGGCCCCATCCCGGTGGGCGCGGCTCCCGGGTCGGTGGCGGCGGGAGATTTCAATGGCGACGGCAAGGCAGATATCGCGGTGGCGAATTTCAATGACGGCACCGTGACCGTCTTGCTGGGCGACGGCGCGGGCGCATTTACCGCCTCCACCGGCAGTCCGTTTCAAGTGGGCAAGCAGCCGGGTGGCGTCGTCATCGGCGATTTCAACGACGACGGGGTTCAGGATCTGGCCACCGCCAACAATGGCGATGGCACCACCACCGTTCTGCTGGGCGACGGCGCCGGCGCATTCACCGCCGCCTCCGGCAGTCCGTTCCCCGCGGGAACTTCGGCGAAAGCGCTGGCAGTGGGCGATTTCAACGCCGACGGTGTGCAGGATCTCGCGATTGCCGACGAGGCATTTGCTGCCGGAACCGCGACGGTGCTGCTGGGCAACGGTGGGGGTGGATTTACCGCCGCTTCCGGCAGTCCTTTCTCGGCGGGCTTCCTGCCCGGGTCCCTGGCGGTGGGCGACTTCAATCGTGACGGCTTTCCCGATCTCGCCGCGCCCAGCCTGGTTTTCAATAATGTCGCAGTGCTGCTGGGCACCCGCACGGGCGCGTTCACGTCGGCCACCGGCAGTCCGTTCGGCAGCGGCTCGACGCCGCTCGCCGTCGCGGTGGGCGACTTTAACGGCGATGGCTTCCCTGACATCGCGGTGGCCAATAGCGGCGGCGGTTCGGTCACGCTGCTCTTCGGCAACGGTATCGGCGGGTTCACGCAGGCGCTGGGCAGTCCCTTCCCGGCGGGTTCGGGTGCCAGCGCCCTGGCGGTGGGAGATTTCAATAAGGACGGCATCGAGGACCTCGCCATCGCCAATGCCAGCGGGGGCAATGTCACAGTGCTGCTGGGCGGAACGATCTCGACGACTTCTGTCCTGACGACCAGCGCAGCTTCCACCATCTTCGTGGGGCAAGCCGTGCCGTTGACCCTGACGGTCAGCGACTCGGCAACGCCTTTCAGTCCCCTGACCGGCACGGCGACGTTGCTCGATGGCGCGACCGCACTGGGAACGGCCACGCAAACCGGCAGTCCGTATACCTTCGATGCCATGCTGAGCGCCGGAACCCACACTTTGAGCGCGAGCTATGGCGGAGGCAGTGGAAGCGCGCCGTCCACCAGCAATACCATCTCGATCCCCGCGCTCTCGCGCTGCGATCTGAATCAGGACCAGGCGACCAATCTCACGGACCTCAATCTGGCCCTGTCGCAAGGTCTCGGCGTAAGCGCAGCGGCCAACGACCTGAATGCCGACGGAGCAGTCAACGTGGTCGACGTGCAGATCGTCTTGAACGCCGTGAATCTGTTGGGATGCTCCGCGTCGGTCAACTGACCACTTACGGGGCGCCCTACGGAAGCATTTGTCCGAGCATGCGGGCGTGATCGCGCAGCGGGGGCAGAATGCGCTCCACCAGTTCGTCGCGCGACACGCGTGCGGCGTGGACACCGGACTTCATGCCGCCCAACCGTCCTGGCGGTGAACAGCCGCAATTCCGTCTGCGCGAGGTAGCGATCCAGATCGGCCGCCGGCAGTGCACTCAGCAGCACGCGGCCCATCGACTCGTCTTCAACGCCGTGAATTTGTTGGTTGCTCCGCGTCGGTCAACTGACCACTTACGGGGCGCCCTACGGAAGCATTTGTCCGAGCATGCGGGCGTGATCGCGCAGCGGGGGCAGAATCCGCTCCACCAGTTCGTCGCGCGACACGCGTGCGGCGTGCACACCGGAATTCATGGCGGCGACCACCCGGCCGGTCTGCGACACCACCGGGACCGCAATGGAGCGCAGTCCGAGCTCCAGTTCCTCATCCACCAGCGCGTATCCCTCCTCGCCGGCCTTCGCCAGGATGGCGCGCAATTCGTCGCGCCGCCCGACCGTCCTCGCGGTAAGCGGCCGGAGTTCCGTCTGCGCCAGGTAGCGATCGAGATCGGCCGCCGGCAGTGCGCTCAGCAGCACGCGGCCCATCGACGTGCAGTACGCCGGAAGGCGGCTGCCCACGCCGAGATCGATGGTCATCACGCGCTTGGGGGCGGAGCGAGCCACGTAGACGATTTCGCTCCCATCCAGCACGCTGACCGAACACGATTCGCGGATGTGCGCGCTGAGCTGTTCGAGCACCGGCAGGCTGAGGGCGGCGAGCGAACACGAACTGAGCAGAGAGAATCCCAGGCGAAGGATGCGGCTGGTGAGGCGGAAGGTCGAGTCCTTGTGCTCGGCATAGCCCAGCGATTCGAGGGTGATCAGCAGGCGCCGCACCGAAGCGCGCGAGAGTCCGGTGCGGGCAGCGGCCTCCGATACCGTCAACCCGTTCGGCCTTTCGTGGAAAGCTTCGATGACTTGGAGGCCGCGCGCCAGCGAGAGTACGTAATCGGGATCGCCGGCGGCCAATGCCATACCCACATAGCGTAGCCGATAATCGCACGATTTGACATTGGCGGCCGACAGCGCTTAAATAATCCGAATAACGCACGGGCGGTCGTTTATCGCACAAATGGCTTCGTTCCAAACTTTGCCGGAGGCAGTCGCGGCGCTGGTCCATGACGGCGATACCCTTGCGCTGGAAGGGTTTACGCACCTGATTCCGTTCGCCGCCGGACACGAGATCATCCGCCAGCGCCGACGCGGCCTGACCCTCATCCGCATGACCCCCGACCTGATCTACGACCAGATGATCGGTTGCGGCTGCGCGCGCAAACTGGTCTTTTCGTGGGGCGGGAACCCCGGCGTAGGGTCGCTTTACCGCCTGCGCGATGCGGTGGAGAACGGCTGGCCGAACGCGCTCGAAATCGAGGAGCACAGCCACGCCGCTATGGCCAACGCGTACGCCGCCGGCGCCTCCGGCATGCCGAGCGCCTTCTTTCGCGGGTATCGCGGGGTGGAACTCCCGGAGGTGAATCCCCAGATCCGCTTCGTGGAGTGCCCGTTCACCGGTGAGACGCTGGCGTGCGTGCCGGCGCACCGGCCGGACGTCGCCGTGATCCACGCGCAGCGCGCCGATCGCCAGGGCAACGTGCTGCTGGAAGGCATCGTGGGGGTGCAGAAGGAAGCGGTGCTCGCTGCCAGGCGCTCGCTGGTGACGGTGGAAGAGGTGGTGGACGATTTGGGCGCGCGCAGTCCCAATGCCGTCGTACTGCCTTCGTGGACGGTGAGTGCCATCGCGGTAGTGCCGGATGGCGCGCGCCCTTCGTACGCGCATGGCTATTACGCGCGCGATAACTCCTTTTACGTGCAGTGGGACGAGATCGCGCGCGATCGTGACCGCTTCACCCGCTGGATCGAGGAGCACGTGTTGGCATGAACTACTCCGCTACCGAGATGATGACCGTGGCGGCGGCGCGCGCGCTGGCGCCCGGCGATGTGTGCTTCGTGGGGATCGGGTTGCCTTCGGCGGCGTGCAATCTGGCACGCGCCACGCACGCGCCGGGAGTGACGCTGGTGTACGAATCGGGCACCATCGAGGCCAAGCCCACGGTGCTGCCGCTGTCCATCGGCGATGGCGAACTCTGCGAGACCGCGCTCACCACCGTGTCGGTGCCGGAGATGTTCCGCTACTGGCTGCAGGGCGGCCGCATTTCGGTGGGCTTTCTGAGCGGCGCGCAAGTGGATCGCTTCGGCAATTTGAACAGCACCGTGATCGGGCCGTATGGCAAGCCTAAGGTGCGCCTCCCCGGCGCGGGCGGCGCTACCGAAATCGCCACATCCTGCGGGCGGATCTTCACCATCATGCGGCACAATGCGCGCGCCATGGTGGAGAAGTTGGATTTCCGCACCACGCTCGGGCACGGACCTACGGGACGCGAGCGGCGGGAGTTGGGGATTGCGACCGCCGGACCGGTGCTGCTGGTCACCGACCTGTGTATCATGGAGCCGGAGCAGGAGACGAACGAATTCGTAGTGACGTCGCTGCATGGCGGTGTGACGCGCGGGCAAGTGGCGCAAAATACCGGCTGGCCGGTGCGATTCGCGCGCGAGGTGCGTGAGACGGAAGCGCCCTCGGCACTCGAACTGGAAGCATTACGGGAATTAAACGCCCGCACCGCGCGGGCTCATGCTGGAGGGACCGCATGACGATCTATCCACTGCCGCAAAAGAGCGAGCAGGCGCGGCTGCTGCACGAGGCGTACGCTTCTACCGTGCGTCGCGCGCCCGCCATGTCGCCCATTCCGCTGCCGCACACGCTCTCCGAACTCACCGGTCCGCTCTACGGCTACAATCCGATCGGCGAGACCGACAACGATCTCACACGGCAGCACCCCGGCGATCCCATCGGCCAGCGCATCGTGGTGGCGGGCCGCGTGGTCGACGAGGATGGCCGTCCGATTCCCCACACCCTGATCGAAGTCTGGCAGGCGAACGCCGCGGGCCGCTATATTCACCAGGTGGACCAGCATCCCGCGCCGCTCGATCCGAACTTCACGGGCGCCGGCCGGACGGTCACCGACGCGGAGGGCAATTACCGTTTCGTCACCATCAAGCCCGGCGCATATCCGTGGCGCAATCATCCCAACGCATGGCGCCCGGCGCACATTCACTTCTCGCTCTTCGGTCCGTGTTTCCTCACGCGGCTGGTCACCCAGATGTATTTTCCCAACGACCCGCTCATGCCCTACGACCCCATCTCGCAGGCTGTCCCCGACGAGAACGCGCGCCGGCGAATGGTGTCGCAGTTCGATCTCGATCTGACCGAGCCGGAGTGGGCGCTGGGATATCGCTGGGACATCGTGCTGCGCGGACGCGAGGCCACACCATTCGAGGAAGCGAAATGAGCACGCGCGGCCCGGTCCCGGATCGAACGCTCGGAGGTATGGCTGCGGCCGGCGGCGGGAGTGAACGCATCCGCACACTCGATGGCGTGGGTGCCTCCGCGCCCGACGAGAACGCGCGCCGACGGATGGTCTCGCAGTTCGATCTCGCACTGACCGAGCCCGAGTGGGCGCTGGGATATCGCTGGGACATCGTGCTAAGCGGCCGCGAGGCTACACCGTTCGAGGAATCGAAATGAGCGATCGCGGGCCAGTGCCATCGCAGACGGTGGGGCCGTTTTTTCATTTCTGCCTGACAACGAATCTGTCGCTCGGCCGCATGACGGCGGCCGCCGCCCGCGGCGAAAAGATCCGCATCCGCATCCGGCTCTTCGATGGCGCGGGCGAATCCGTGCCGGACGGCATGATCGAGCTGTGGCAGTCCGATGCCGCGGGTAAGTATCGCCATCCGGCCGATGAGCAGGCTACCGAGCCAGACCCGGCATTCTGCGGCTTCGGCCGTCTGGCTACCGACGCCGCAGGTGCGTGCGTGTTCGATACGGTGCGGCCGGGACGCACGCCCGACGGACGCGGCGGCTGCCAGGCGTCGCATATCAACGTGTCGATCTTCGCGCGCGGGTTGATGAATCGTGTAGTGACGCGCCTGTATTTCGAAGGCGATCCGGCGTTGGCAGAGGATCCGGTTTTGCAACTCGTGCCGGAGGGTCGGCGCCGCACTTTGCTCGCGCGCCCGGACGCGTTCGGTGTATGGTGTTTCGATGTTCGTCTGCAGGGCGCCGATGAGACGGTGTTTTTTGAGATATAAAGGTCAGTGTCTTCTCACTTGATCGGCAGCCTGGCCACCACGGAGGAAATGGCGCAGATTTTCTCCGACGGTTCAATCCTCCAGGCGCTGTTGGCATTCGAAGTCGCGCTGGCGCGCGCGCAATCGCGGCTCGGCATGATTCCCGCCGCCGCTGCCGATACCATCGAGCAAGCTGCGACGGTGGACGGCTTCGACGCCGCCGCCATCGCGCGCGACGCACGCCAGTCGGCCAGCATCGTTATCCCTTTTGTGAAGGTGCTGACGGCGCGCGCGGGCGATGCCGCCCGCTACGTTCATTGGGGCGCCACCAGCCAGGATGCGCTGGATACCGCCATGGTGCTGCTGCTGCGGCGCGCCCAGAAAATTCTACAGCGCGATCACGGCTGGCTGGAAGAGGCCCTGCGGGATCTCTCCGCGAGCCACGCGGGCACGGTGATGCTGGCGCGCACGTTTCTCCAGCCGGCGCCGCCCATCACATTCGGATATAAGGTCGCCGGCTGGTACGGCGCCCTTCGCCGGAGCTGGCCGTTCGGGGAGTCGCTGCCACTGCAATTCGGCGGCGCGTCGGGAACGCTCGCGTCCTACGGCAAAGACGGTCCGGCGCTGGCGCGCGAACTGGCGCGGGAACTGGAACTGCCACTGAGCGCCGCGCCCTGGCACAGCCATCGCGATCGCCTGGCGCTGACGGTAGCGCGCTGCGGCATTTACACGGCGTCGTTGGGCAAACTGGCGCGCGATATTTCGCTCCTCATGCAGCAGGAAGTGGGTGAAGTGGCGGAAGCCGGCGGCGAATCGTCAGCCATGCCGAACAAGCAGAACCCGTCGGGCTGCGCCATTGTGCTGGCGGCGGCCGCTCGCATACCTGGGCTGGTGGCGGCCTTCCTGGCGGGCATGGTGCAGGAACACGAACGCGGGGTGGGGAACTGGCAAGCGGAGTGGGCGACGGTATCGGCGACCGTCGAGGCGATGGGCAGCGCGCTCGCGGCCATGGTGGTGACCATCGAAGGGTTGACGGTCTACCCGGACCGCATGCGCGCCAATCTGGAGGCCACTCACGGGGTGATTTTCGCCGAAAAGGCCGGCATGCTGCTGAGGTCGAAGCTGGGCCGGGAGGCGGCGCACAGCTTGCTGGCCGATGCCTCGCGCGCGGCGGTTGCCCAGGCGCGCCCGCTCGCCGAGATTCTCGCCGCGTCGGGCGTTCTGAGCGCGGAGCAGTTGGCGGATCTCGAACGGCCGGAAGATTATCTGGGCGCCAACGAAGAGTTTCGCAAGCGTCTGCTGGAGGAACACAATGCCGCAGGTTGAAGCAGCCGGAGCACGTTTCTTTTATCGCGTCGATGGTCCGGAGACAGCGCCGGTGGTGATACTTTCGCACTCGCTGGGGTGCCACCACGGACAATGGGACGCGCAGGCGGCGCACCTGCAGAGCCACTTCCGTGTATTGCGCTACGATCTGCGCGGGCATGGCGCGAGCCAGAGTAGCGACGGCGACTATTCGGTGGAACTGCTGGCGCGCGACACGCTGGCCATCGCCGATGCGCTCGGGATTGGCACCTTCGCATTCTGCGGGCTCTCGCTCGGCGGCATGATCGGGCAATGGATCGCCGCCCATGCACCGGATCGCGTGACTCATGCCGTGCTGGCCAATACCTCGTCGCGGTATCTCAATCCGGAACTGATGGAACAGCGCCGGTTGGTGGCGCTGGGGCAGGGAATGGCGGCGGTGGCGGACGCGGCCATGCCGCGCTTCTTCACGCCGGAGAGCCTGGCCGGCAATTCGGCAGAGGTGGCGAATACGCGCCGCGCGCTGCTGGCGACCAATCCGGTGGGGTATGCGGGCTGCTGCGCGGCAGTGCGCGATCTCAATCAGACGGCTCTGCTGTCGTCGATCCGCACGCCGGTGCTGATTGTGAGCGGCGATCGCGATCAATCGACGCCGTGGCAGGGACATGGCGATGTGCTGGCGCGCGAGATCGCGCATGCGAGCGTGGCACATCTGCCGGCGGCGCACCTCTCCAATCTGGAACGGCCGCGATCGTTCAATGCGGCGCTCATGGGATTCCTTTTGCCGCCGCCGGCGGACGCATTTGCGGCGGGGTTCCAGAAACGGCGCGCCATCCTGGGGGACGCGCACGTCGATCGCTCCATCGCCAACACGACGGATTTCACGCGCGCCTTCCAGCAGTTGATCACGCGCTACGCGTGGGGCGAAATCTGGCAGCGGCCGGGGCTCGATGAGCGCACCCGCCGTCTGCTGGTGCTGGCCACCACGGCCGCGCTGGGACGCTGGGAAGAGTTTCGCCTGCATGTGCGCACGGGGTTACAGCATGAGCTCGAGCCGTGCGACCTGGAAGAAGTGCTGCTGCAGGTGGCGATTTACGCGGGCGTGCCGGCGGCCAATACCGGGTTCCAGATCGCCGTGGAAGAGATGCGGTAGCCGGTTAACCCCACACGTCGTGCGCGACCTCCACGATGCGAGCGAGTTTGGCCCACTGCTCGTCTTCGGAGAGCGAGTTGCCTTCTTCGGTGCTGGCGAAGCCGCATTGCGGGCTGAGGCAGAGATGGTCGAGATCGACATAGCGGCTCGCCTCATCGACCCGGCGCTTGATCTCGTCCTTCGATTCAAGCACGGGCGTCTTCGAGCTGATGAGGCCGAGCACGACATATTTGCCCTTCGGCACATAGCGCAGCGGCTCGAACCCGCCCGACCGCGCATCGTCGTATTCGACGAAGAACGCATCGACGCCCGCCCGGCCGAACATCGTCTCCGCGATCGGGTCGTAGGCACCCTGCCCGTGCCAGCGGGAGCGGAAATTGCCGCGGCACGTGTGCATGCTGACCACCAGATCCTTCGGGCGGTCGGCGAGTGCCGCATTGATCGTCTCGGCGATGAGCGCGACGGTCCTGTCCGGGTCCTCGCCGCGCTGCGTCACGCCGGCGCGGACTTCTGCATCGCAGAGCAGCGAAGCGCCGACCTCG
>DATAUB010000032.1:0-29705 GCA_036268475.1 Bryobacteraceae bacterium
CGAATCGAAGCTCCGGAACTTGTTCTTCGGATTATGCTTGGCCAGCACCTTGGTAATGGCCGCCGTCAGGGTGGTCTTGCCGTGATCGATATGCCCGATCGTCCCAATGTTTACGTGCGGCTTACTGCGATCGAATTTTTCTTTCGCCATAGGAAAATATAATCTCCTTACTTGGTTGTCTTGCCCTGAACTTTATTTACGATCTCTTCCGCCACCGACTTCGGCACTTCTTCGTAGCTCGAGAAGTGCATGGTGAAACTGCCACGGCCTTGCGTACGCGAACGAAGTTCGGTTGCGTAACCGAACATCTCGCTGAGCGGAACGCTGGCACGGATCACCTGCGTCGCCCCCTGAACTTCGGTGCCCAGCAACTGCCCGCGGCGAGAGATCAAATCGCCATTGACAGAACCCATGTATTCGTCCGGCACAACTACTTCTACTGCCATCACCGGCTCCAGCAGCACCGGCTTTGCCTTGCGGCACGCTTCCTTGACGCAGATCGAACTGCAGATCTTGAACGCCATTTCCGAAGAATCCACGTCGTGATAGTCGCCGTCATAGAGAGTGACTTTTATGTCGACCATCGGGAAGCCCGCCAGGATACCGCCCTCCAGCGCTTCCACCACGCCTTTTCCGACAGCGGGAATAAATTCCTTGGGGACGTTTCCGCCCTTGACGTCGTTTTCGAACTCGTAGCCTTTGCGCGGGTTCGGCTCCACACGCAATTTGGTCCGCGCGTACTGTCCGCTGCCACCTGTCTGCTTCTTGTGCGTGTAGTCGTTCTCGGCCATCTGCCGGATGGTTTCGCGATACGCCACCTGCGGCTTGCCCACGTTGGCAGCGACGCTGAATTCGCGCATCATCCGGTCGACGATAATTTCCAGGTGCAGTTCGCCCATTCCCGAAAGAATGGTCTGCCCGGTCTCGGGATCGGTGTTGACCTTGAAGGTGGGATCTTCCTGCGCCAGTTTGGCGATGGCCATCCCCATCTTTTCCTGATCGGCCTTGGTCTTCGGTTCGACCGCAAGCTGAATTACCGGCGTCGGGAAGTCTATCCGCTCGAGCGCTACGGGGTGATCTTCGTCGCAGATCGTATCGCCCGTCGAAATCGTCCGCAGACCGACAGCGGCGCAAATGTCGCCAGCCAGGATTTCGCTGATATCCTCGCGCTTATTGGCGTGCATGCGCATCAGTCTGCCGACACGCTCCTTGCGCCCCTTCGCGACATTGAATACCGACTCACCAGCCGCCATTTTGCCCGAATAAACCCGGAAGAACGCAAGTTGACCGGAGTACGGATCGGTCATGATCTTGAAGACCAGTGCAGCAAAGGGCTCGGAATCGGACGGCTTGCGGATGATCTTAACTTCCGGATTATCGACATCCATGCCCTGCACCGGGGGAATGTCCAGGGGCGACGGCAGGTATTCCACCACCGCGTCCAACATGGTCTGGACGCCTTTGTTCTTAAATGCCGAACCGCAGATCACCGGGAAAATCTTCAGCGCGATGGTCGCCTTGCGGATGCCGGCGCGGATCTCGTCGTTGGTAAGAGCCTCGCCGTGAACGAATTTCTCGAACAGCACATCGTCGAATTCCGAAACCGCTTCGATCATCTGCTCGCGGTAAGTCTTCGCCTGTTCGAGCAGATCCTCGGGAATCTCGACCACATCGAACTGCGCGCCCAAAGTCTCGTCGCGCCAGATGACGGCATTCATCTCAACCAGATCGACTATGCCTCGGAACTTGTCCTCGGCGCCGACCGGAATCTGAATCGGCACCGGCTTGGCCTTGAGCCGTTCCACAATCGTGTCGACCGAGCGATAGAAGTCGGCGCCCGTGCGGTCCATTTTATTGATGAAGCAAACCCGCGGAACGTGATACTTGTCAGCCTGCCGCCAGACCGTTTCCGATTGCGGCTGCACACCCGCTACCGCGTCGAACACCGCGACCGCACCATCGAGCACGCGCAGGGAGCGCTCCACCTCGGCCGTGAAATCCACGTGGCCGGGCGTATCGATGATGTTGATCTGCATGTCCCGCCATTCGCAGGTGGTGGCGGCCGAGGTGATGGTGATGCCGCGTTCCTGTTCCTGCTCCATCCAGTCCATGGTGGCGGTGCCTTCATGGACTTCGCCAATCTTATGGGAGCGGCCCGTATAATATAGGATGCGCTCGGTCGTGGTGGTTTTACCGGCATCGATATGGGCCGCGATGCCAATATTCCTCATCCGCTCGAGTGGGACCGTTCTGGGCATAAATGCGTCTAAACCTGAATTCTTTCCCTACCACCGGTAATGCGCGAAAGCCTTATTGGCCTCTGCCATACGATGGACGTCGTCTCTTTTCTTGATTGCTCCGCCGCGCATGTTGCTCGCGTCGTTGAGCTCGTTTGCCAGCTTTTCCGCCATTCCCTTTTCGGGACGCGTCCGCGCGTTGGTGATGATCCAGCGCATGGCAAGCGAGGTCCGGCGATTCTGCGGCACTTCGATGGGCACCTGATAGTTGGCGCCGCCCACGCGCCGCGTCTTCACTTCGAGCAGCGGCTTGGCGTTCTCCACGGCCTTCTTGAAGGCCTTCAACGGATCGTCGCTGGTGCGTTCGCGGATCTTATCCATGGCCTGGTAGAAGATTCCCTGCGCGGTGTTCTTCTTGCCCTGCCACATCATGGAGTTCACGAACTTCTCCACCAACGTGGAGTTATAGATCGGGTCCGGCAACACTTCTCTGACTACGGCTCTTCGTCTGCGTGGCATACAATACCTACGATTTCGGGCGCTTGGCCCCGTACTTCGATCGACCCTGCTTGCGGTTGGCCACCCCGGCGGTATCCAGAGCGCCGCGAATGACGTGATAGCGCACGCCCGGAAGATCCTTCACGCGGCCGCCGCGAATCAGCACGATCGAGTGCTCCTGCAGGTTATGGCCGACCCCGGGGATATACGTCGTCACTTCGATCCCGTTGGTGAGCCGCACACGGGCCACTTTACGGAGCGCCGAATTCGGCTTCTTGGGAGTGGATGTATAAACGCGCGTGCAAACTCCGCGCTTCTGCGGGCAACTATTGAGCGCGGGGCTCGAAGTCTTCCAGCGTGGCGGTTTCCGCCCGTTACGCACTAATTGGTTGAACGTCGGCACGAATCTTCCTCAGTTTCCAGGCACAACGACGCGCCGCTCAAAGGGGCCGTCGTCCAAAATTCAAAAAGTGGCTTTAATTTCCACCAGGTTCTGGGGTCCACAACGCAACCCCGGAAAAACTAGAACAACAACTGCGAGGATGACTTGCTTCGGACAGGCCCATGTTCGAGTCGGCGTAACCGGTCGAACCTCGGGGCCTCACCCCCGGCCGGACCCGCTATACATACGGGTGGTAGCACAGGAGCTGAAAGCTTTTTCTCGCGAAACCTCTCAATCATACCGAAAACCGTGGCGGGAATGCAACAACGGGATGAATCGGCACCTGAAATCGCAATACATCATGCTGATAATTTGTATTAGAAAATAGAAGTGCCTAGCAGAATTCTCCCGCGGTTCCTGGGTACACTGTCTCAAAACGGCAGCAGCGTCTCCAGGTCTGCATGATCCCAGACAGACTCCGGAATGCGCCCAAGCCGCTGCTTCGAGAGATTCAGGTGAGCCATCGTTAAGCTGTCACCAGTGGGAACACTGTCCCCTCCGGAAAGTGCAGCCCGAACCGCGCCGCCAACACCGCGACCACCGCCGCGTCGTCCGCCAGTTCCGTCGCCGTCACTCCATCCGGACGCCGCTCCGTCAGCCGCCGCCCGAACAACGTCAGCCGCACCTCGGGACCCGGCAGATGCGCGAAAAGCTGCTTGCGAAAAAACGAATCGGGGTGCGTGGCAGTGTAATAATTGGCCATCTCGTAGTCGATCGCGAACTGCTTCTCGCGGGTGAAGGCGTAGAGATCGGCCCACGCTTCCGCCTGCAGCGTTTGCAATACGAATCCCGAGCCTTCCGGCATCAGCCGATACTTCCACGCGAACTGCTCCGACGTTGCTCCCGGATCCCAGGCCACCGGCAACAGCAGCGCATCGCCGCCAAATCCCACGTCGCACAGCCACTCCCCGCCATCCGCCTCCACCGCCAGCAGCATGTGAGTTCGCGGGCTGACGCCGGGACCGCCCAGACGGACCCGCGCCGCCAGCCGCCGCACGCGGAATCCCACCGTCTCCAGCACCGCCGCGAACAACGTGTTCTGCTCGAAGCAATAGCCGCCACGCCGCTCGGCCACCAGCTTCTGCCACAGGCTTGCGAGATCCAGCCTCACCGGCCGCCCCATCAGCACTTCGATATTTTCGAAGGGCACATGCGTGGCGTGCGCCAGGTGCAGTTCGCGCAGGCATTCCGCCGAGGGACGCAGTTCGCCCGCGAACCCGATGCGCTCGCCATATGCCGCCAGGTCGATCGCGTCCACCATGCTCTTTACCCCGTTCTCAGGTGCTACTTCGGCGCGGGCGGCTCGTCCAGCACGCAAATATCGTCGAGATTGCGATACTGCTCGGCGTAGTCCAGCCCGTATCCCACCACGAACTCGTCGGGAATCGAGAATCCCACGTAGTGCGCGTGAATCGGGCGCAGCCGCCGGTCGGGCTTATCTAGCAGCGCCGCGATCCGAATCGACCGCGGCTTGCGCTGCTCCATCATGTGCATCAGATAGTTGAGCGTCACGCCGCTGTCCACGATATCCTCGACGATCAGCACGTCCGCGCCTTCGAGCGAGATATCGAGATCCTTGGTCACCTTCACTTCGCCCGACGACGTCTTCCCTTTGCCGTACGTCGAGATCCCCATGAAGTCCACGAAAACATCGCGCTTCATGGCGCGCGCCAGATCGGTCAGGAAAAAGCAGGCGCCTTTCAAAATGCAGATCATGTGCAACCGGCCTTCCGGATAGTCGCGCGAAATCTGCTCTCCGAGTTCCCGAATCCGGGCCTGGATCTTCTCGGAGGAGATCAGGACCCGCAGCTTTTCATCCACCATGGAGTTTCTATTATCCGCCGGAAGCCAGCCGCGTGCTCATGGGCCCGATGTGAATATGCGCGCCCGTGGCCTTGCCCGGTACGGGACCGCGAAAAGCGAAATATGGGATGCGATTCTGCTTCAGGTATTCCACCAGCCAGACGCCTTCCGGCTGGTCGGGATTGATGGCTACGTCCACGCGGCCGCGGTGGTCGAACCCCATGGCGCGATGCACCGCCGTCTCGCCCATCGCGCTCACCGGCATGGGCTTGCCGAAGCGCTCGCGGAATGCCACCTCGACCTTCGCGTACGTGGCATAGAGGAAAGTTCCGTCGGCCGTATAACCGGCTGACAATTCCGCGGCTTCCGCCGGCGAGTTCGCCAGTTTTGCGAGGTAGTTGCTCTCTGCCGCCGCCGATTCGTCGATCTCATGCACCAACTGGGCGCGCGATTCCACCACGCTCACCTCGCGCCGCTCGTCTTCCAGATCGCCGTCGAGGCTTGCAAGGGAAGCTTTCGGCGCGGCGCCGGCCTCCACCAGCTTCGCGGCGTCGTCGCGTGCCTTCTGCCTTCGCTCGAACCGGCGATGCGCCGCCGCCACCATGGCGTCGGCCTCGTCGACATTGAGTTCGGCGCCGTAAGCGGTGCGCCGCAGAATGGCGGCGTCCTGGGCGTCGGCCACGCCGTCCTGCGCTTTTTCGAGGCTCGCCCGCGGCAGCGCGCCCGCATCCACCAACCCTTGCACGCGGGCCAACTCCGCCTTTGCCACCGCCACCGGGCCATCGTCACCCGATTGTGCCCGGCACACCGCGGCCCACACCACCAGCATCAGGGCCAGAACCTTGCACATGAAATTCTATTGTAAGCCCGGGCGCCGGCGATCCTGCTCCACCACGTGCATCACCATAAACGCCGCGCCAATGCCCGCGCAGATCACCGAAACGCCCAAAATGGGGAGCCGGATAGCCGCCATCACATCCTGCATCGCCAGCAGGGAAAACACCACCATGGCGCCGCCGGGGATCAGCCAGAAGAGACCGGTGCGCAAATAGTCCGGTGGCGATTTGCGGACGCCATCGGGCTTGCGCTCGCGGTCCTCTTTATGCGGATCGGGCAGATCCGGCGGAGGCGTCAGCCCCTTGGCGATGGCAGCCATCCGCTCCTGATGCATCAATTCCAGGCGGCGGTGCCCGAAATAACTGCTGACCGCCACAATCCCGATGGGCACCAGGAATGCCCCGAATATGATGATGTTATTGGCGATCGCTTCGAAAATCTTGTCCATTTTACTCTCCGCCCCTTGAGACTCCGCGGACAGCCCGAAATGTTTCAGCCGGACGTTGAAACATTTCGACCGTGCCAGAGAGTCTAAAGGGCGGGTGATAATAGAGGACGTGAGCGGCAGTACGGCCTTCGAGCGGTTGCTCGACGAATATCGCGACAAGGTATTCCGGCTTGCCTGTGCCCTGCTCCAGGACGAAGCTGCCGCCGAGGACGCGACCCAGGAGATCTTCTTGAAGATCTGGCGAGCTCTCCCCGATTTTCGCGGCGATTCGTCTATCTCTACCTGGATCTATGCCATCGCGCGCAATACCTGCCTCACACGCCGGCGAGCGGCCGCCAGCCATCGCGCTTACTCGCTCGACGACGTGAATGCCGAGGAGATTGCGGCTGAGGCTCCCCCTCCGGCAGCCGATTCCGATCTGCGCGGCGCGATTGCGCGCCTGCCCGAAAAATATCGCCGCGCGATGGTGCTGTTTTACCTGGAAGAACGCTCCTATCAGCAGGTCGCGCTGGCCATGGATCTGCCCATGGGGACGGTGAAAACGTATCTCCATCGCGCCAAGAAGGAACTGGCGCTGCTATTGGCCGAACCGAACAAGGGAAAGGAGAGTGCCCTGCCATGGCCTGCTCTGAATTCGAAGATCTGATCCTGGACTATTGCGAGGGCGCCGCTCCGGCGGCCGATCGCAGGCTGCTGGAGTCGCACATTGCCGCCTGTGCCGGCTGCCGCGACTTCCTCGCCCAACAGCAGGAACTCGACCTGCGCCTGGTGAAGTCGCTTCCCCGCCCCACGCTGTCCGCGGCCTTCCACCAGCAACTCGCCGCCCACATCGCCGCCGAAAGCCGCACCCCGCGGTTCGGCTGGCTCCCGCGCGCGCTCAACACCGTGGGCTATCTCAGCCTGGCCACCGCCGCCGGATGCCTGATCCAGCAGGTGCCGCACGCCGCGAGCTGGGTCGGACTGGCCACCCTCGCCGCGTCCGCCAGTTTCGGCATTTGGGAAATGGGGAAGGCCCTGCGCTCTACGTACGGCCATCGATAATCGTGTTCGCCAATAATAACAGGCCCGTCAATGGCCCGCGGCGGGCGCGGGGGCCGCGGGAAGCATGTTGCGGATTGCCGCGATACGCCAGCCGTCCGGCTTGCGCGTCAACAGGAAGGTACTCCACATATGGCGTTCCTGGCCGCCTGCAAGACCTGTCAGATCGTAGCGTGCGTCGGCGATGGCCACGTCCGGCGCCAGGTAACGGATACTCTCCACTGTAAGCGTCCGCTTTCCTCCGGTCGTTCCCGAGCTGGCCATAGTCCCCCGCACCACGGCGTCGCGGCCCTTGCGCCATTCGCCGGAGGAAACCAATTGATCGCTATCGGGCGTGAACAGTGCCGCCACCGCGTCGGCATCCACGGCGTTGCGTGCCTCTTCGTACTTCTTCACAACGTCGCGGATCGCCGAGTCGCCCCCGCCAGTAGCAACCGACTGACCTACCGACAGTCCAACGCTCCATAGAAGGAGTGCCAACACCAGGCGCAGACGCATCGGGAACCTCCCCTCTTCGAATTTTGCCCGCCTTCCCTCCTACTACTTCCCTACGACCAGCACGTGGAAGCTATCGGGCACAACCGGCGGACGACCCTTCTGACCGGGGACGGGAGCGCCGTATTCCGCGGCGAGCAGGTAGACGCGATGAAGCTTCTCGTCAACCGTCATGGTGCGGGCACTGCGTTCGGTGGTAACGGTGTCGACCGTCTCAAATTTCCCGTTCACCGGCTTGACGATGGAGAGCGTGCCGTCGCCGCCGTTGGAACTGAAGGCGAGGCCGAGGCCAGAGTCGAAGCCGGCGGCGTCCGGGCCGGAGCCGATGGCCGGGGTGGCGACAATCTTCCAACTGGGGATATCGACAACGACCATCATCTTATTGCCGCAAACGGAGAACAGCTTCTTATTCTTCACGTCGATCGCCAGGCCGGAGGGGCCTTCGCCAGGCGCCAGGGAGAGGCGCTTGGTCACTTCCATCTTGACGGCGTCGATCTGCAGTAACTCCGACGGATCTTCCAGATTGACGAAGACCGTACCGTTGCCATCGGTCTGGCAGAATTCGCCGGTGGGGCCGGTGGCGAAGGTCTTGATGACCTCGCCGGTCTTGGCGTCGATCACGGTGGCGTCGCTGCCCCCGTGGTTGATGGCGAACACGCGCTTCGTTTTGGGCTCGTAACAGACGGCATCGGGACGGTTGCCGGCGGCCGGTTCGCCCAACTTCTCCAGGGTCTTCAGGTCGAAAATAGTGACGCTGTGGGCGGTGTTGTTGCCGTTGGTGATGAAGCCGCGATTCAGATCGTTGGCGATGGCAATGCCGTGGACGCCGTGAAGCTGCGGGATGGTGCCGACGATCTTACCGGAATCGGGGTCAAGTACCTCGACGCTGGTGCTGTGGGAGACGTACAAGCGGCGGTTCACTGCGTCGAGGGTGGTGTAGTCCCAGCTACCGAGGCCGCCAATCTTAAACTTAGTAATTACTTTATACCCTTCGGCGGCGAATACTACGCCGGCGAGGAGAGTCAGGATCAAAAACTTCTTCATAAGTCGCTCCTTAGAGTCACGATTGCGTATCGTGACTGAGATAATAGTGGACCGCCGGGGTCACAACCAGAGACAGGACCATCGACGCCAGAATGCCGCCGATCACCGCGATGGCCAGCGGCTGCAGCATCTGCGAACCGGCCCCCCAGGCCAGGGCCAACGGGACCATGCCGGCCACGGTGGCCAGCGCAGTCATCATAATCGGACGTAAGCGGCGCTCACCGGCGTGGATCATACTGTCCTCGGGAGACATGCCGGAGGCGCGGAATTTCTGGTCGGCATCCAGCAGCAGGATGCCGTTCTTCGCCACAATGCCGATCACCATGATCAGTCCCATGAATGACGACAGGTTGAAGGTGATGCCGGTTATCAGCAGCGCCACAAATACGCCGCAGGTGGATAGCAGGGCGGAAGAGAGAACCGCGATGGGCGCGGAGAAATCGCCGAATTCGAACAGCAGGACGGCAAACACCAGTACGATGGCCAGCACTAGAACGAAGAGGAGTCCTTTGAACGAGGCTCGCTGCTCAGCGTAAAGGCCGCCATACTCCACCCGGATGGCGGGGGGCATGTGGAGGTCGGCGATGGCGCCTTGCACCTTTTTCATGCCATCGCCCAGGTTCAGGTTTTCGAAGCGGGCGGTCACCTGCACGTTGCGCTGGAGATCGTCGCGGCGGATCTCGGTCTCACCGGGGATCTCCTGCATATTGGCGAGCGTGCCGAGGGTCGCGGTCTTGCCGCTGCCGCTGATCAGCATGGTCTGGCGGACCGTATCGAGGTTCTTGCGGACGGATTCCGGAAAGCGAACACGGATGGTGTAAGAGCGGTCATTCTGCACCACCGGAGTAGAAGCCGGTTCGCCCTGCAACATCGCGCTGGTATCCAGTTCCACTTCCTGCGGGGAGAAACCGGCGCGGGCGGTCACCGATTGATCGACATTGAATACCGTGGCGGGACCGGAAATGGTATTCTCGACGCCGTTCAGCACGTCGACCACGCCCGGGATCTTCTTGATCGTGTCGCCCACCGAGGCGGCCCACTTATTGAGTAAGTCCGGGTCCTGGGCAAATAACTTGATGACGACCGGTTCGGGCGCGCTGGTGAGATCGCCGATCATGTCCTGGAGAAGCTGCGGGAATTCGACATCGAGGACGGGCTCGGCCTTGTTGATTTTGGCGCGCACGTCGGCGATGACGTCGTCGACGCTGCGTTTGCGCTTGTCTTTCAGCTTGACGGAGATGTCGCCGGTATTGGCCTCGGTCACCTGGGCGAGGCCGAGCTGCAGGCCGGTGCGGCGCGAAGTATTCTCCACTTCAGGCGTGGCTTTCAGGATCTTCTCTACGTGCGTGATCACGCGATTGGTCTCTTCCAGGGAAGAGCCGGCGGGCATGATGTAGTCGACGATGAAACCGCCTTCGTCCATGGCGGGGAGTAAGTCTGTGCCGCCTTGCGTAAAGCAGAAGTAAGCCACGCCGACTAAGACCAAGGAGAGAGCCAGCAGGACGAACTTATGTTCCAGAGTCAGCTTCAACACTTTCTCATATCGCCGCAGCAGGCCGGGCGGAATGGAGTGGTGCTGCTCGGGGTTGCGGCCGGCGCGGCTGCGAATGAAGTAATGGCTGAGAGTAGGCGTCCAGGTAAGCGCCAGGGCGAGCGAGGTGAGCAGCGCCATGCCGACCGTAATGGCGAGAGCGCGGAAGAAGACGCCATAAACGCCGGTGAGGGTGGCGAGCGGCAGGAAGACGACGATCGGGGTAACGGTAGAGCCGATGAGGGGAACGCGGATTTCATGCAGCGCGCTGCGGATGGCTTCGGCGCGCGATTGGCCCGCGTCGCGGTGCATCACGATGTTCTCCACCACCACGATGGCGTCATCGATCACCAGACCCACGGCGGCGGCAAGGCCTCCCAGCGTCATGAGATTGAAGCTCTCGCCGAGCATGCGGAGGGCGATGAACGTAACCGCGATGGTAGCGGGAATGACCAGGCCGGCAACCAGCGAGGTGCCCCAATCGCGCAGGAAGAGCACCATGATGAGCGAGGCGAGGATGAGGCCGAGCAGGATGGCGTCCCGGACACTCTTAATGGACTCGGTGACCAGCAACGACTGGTCATAGAACGGCTGAAAATCCACACCCTTGGGAAGATCCTTGCGGAGGTTGGCGATTTCCTTCTTGACGGCGTCGGCCACCACCACGGTATTGCTGTCGGGCTGCCGCATGATGTTCAGCAGAACCGCGGGCTTGGCATTGGCGGTGACGGTGGTATAGACGGGCATCACGGAAGGATGGACCTGCGCGATGTCGCCGATGCGGATGGGCGAACCGGCGGGCGTGGTGCGCGCCACGATATTGCCGATCTCGGCGGGGGTTTTGGTTTGGCCGCTCACCAGGCTCAGGACGAGCTGATGGTTCTGCGCGAAGAGCCCCGGCGAATCGATCATGTTACTGCGGCCGATGGCGTCCAGAATGTTGGGAACGGTGACGTCGGACTCGACCAGCTTGGCGGGATCCGGTTCCACTTCGAATTCCGGCACCTGGCCGCCCTGGATCACGATTTGCGACACTCCGGTCTGGCGATTGAGCCGCGGTTTGATATCGTAAGTGGCCATCTCCCAGAGAGTGGTCTGCGGGATGGTGTCGGACGTCAGGCTGTACCCCATGATGGGGAAAGCGGCGAAGGTAAGCCGGTTCGCCGTGAGCTTGCAGGTTGGCGGAAGCGACCCCTGTACACGCGCCAGCGCCGCGTTCACCAGTTCGAGCGTGCGGTACATGTCGGCATTCCACTTAAAGAAGAGATCGATTTCGGCAGTGCCGCGGCTGGTGATGGAGTAAAGATGGTCGAGGCCGGGGACAATGTTGACGGCCTCCTCCAGGGGTTTGGTGACCGTGACCAGCATCTGATCGATGGGGAAAACGCCGTTATCGGCGCCCACCACGATGCGCGGAAAGTTGGTATCGGGAAAGACGGCAACCGGGATGGTGAGCGCCAGATAGATGCCGACCGCGACCAGCGTAATAATGACGAAGATGATCGGCTTGCCGTGGCGAGCCGTCCAGTGCTGCGCCTCAGGCGGGGCGACGGAAGGTTCGCTCATTGCTTCGGCTTGGCCTCGTCTTTCTTCTGGTCTTTGGGCGCACCTTTGGCCGCGTCCTTAGAAGCATCGGGCGCGTTATCGTCGTCGTCGGATTCCTGCACGGTGGTGTCGATCTTGCGAACCTTTGCCTTGTCGTCGACGCCGAGGCCGCCAACGACTACCACTTCATCGCCGGGACGCACGCCGTTGACGATCTGCACCTTGTCGCCTTCGCGAATGCCGGTGGTGACGGCGTGGCGGTGGGCGATGGAGTCGGAGTCTATGACGAGTACGGCGGTGCCGCCTTCCTCACCGGGGAGAATGGCGGACGAAGGTACGGTGGTGGCGTTCTTGACGAGTTCGGTGACAATCTGGACGTGGACGCTGGCGCCGGGCTTGAGTTGCTCGCCGGGGTTGTCGCATTCCACCCAGACCTGCGCGGTGGTGCTGGCCGGATCGGTGGCGGGGCTTACCACGGTGACCCGGCCCTCTACCGGAGCGCCGTTATCGGCAGGCGCGACTTCGGCGGTCTGGCCCACTTTCACAGTGGCGATCTGGTTCTGCGGAATATTGACGCGGGCGACCACTTTGGAAATGTCGATGACGGTGAGCAGCGGCGCACCGGCGGCGGCCATTTCACCCGGGTAGACAGGCCGGTCGGCGACAATGCCGCTGCGCGGGCTGTGGATTTCCGAGTAGCTGAGTTGCGCCTGCGCCGCGGCAAGCTGTGCCTGCGCGGATTGCAATTGCGCCTTGGCGGTGGCGATCTGGTCATCCTTACTGACGGACTGGAGGGCGCGCAGATGCTCGCTGGCGCCTTCGAGCTGCGCTTTGGCAGAGGCGTATGCGACGCGTGCCTCATCTACGCGGCGGCCGGCGAGCGCGCCCTCATCGAAGAGCTTCTGCTGGCTATCGAGGAGCTTCTTGGCGGCATCCACCTGCTCGGTGTCCGACTGCACGTCGGCCTTCGCCTTGACGACGGCCTCAGGGACGGTGGCGAGTTCCGTGCTGTGCAGGTTGAGGCTGGCCTGGTTGACCTGCGCCTTGAAATTATCGACGCTAGCCTGCAGGTCGCGATTTTCGAGGGTGGCGAGAAGTTGGCCTTCCTTCACGTGGTCGCCGCGGTTGACGTAGAACTTGACCACGGGCTTGCTCAGGGCCGGCATGATGGTGCTCTGGCCGACGGGGAACAGCACGCCGTCGCCGGGGACGATGCGGCGGATGGGCTCCTGGGTGACGCCGGTGACCTGCACGGGCGCAGGCGCTTCGGTTTCCGCTTCCTCTTTCTTCGAGCAGGCGGAGGCCAGCAGGGCGGCGGCGAGCACGGCGCATAACCAAGATTTCTTCATTGCCTAAAACGCTCCCGTGAGGCTTTGCAGGTTGCCGATCGCAACTCGATAGCGGGCGAGCCCGTCGTCGAGCGCGTTGCGGGCGTCGCGCGCACTGGTCTGCGCGTCGACCACGTCCAGCACAGTCGCCTCGCCGGCCTGGTAGCGCAGCATGGTAAGGCGAAGGCTTTCAGCGGCGAGGGCGACGGATTCGCGCAGCAGCGGCAACTGATCGCGCGCCAGGGCGGCTTCGTGATAGAAGGAATCGAGCTGCGAGAGCAGGTTGCGCTGCGTGTAAGTGAGATCGTTCCGGGCCTGCTGGAGCTTGTATTCCGCCTGCCTGATGCGGCTGCGCGCAGCGCCCCAGTTCCAGATGGGCAGGTTCAACTGCACCTGCGCGGAGGAGCCGAGCAGATTGCGGCCCTCCTCATTATGCAGGGCGATCTGGTTAGCCTCGATGCCGAAAAAGTAGTCGGCCGAGATGCTGGGCAGCCGGTCGGCTTTCGCGGAGCGGAGCTCGAACCCCTGCTCATACACGGTGGCCTGGGCGGCGCGGATATCGGGACTGTTCTTGCCGGCTAGGCTCTGAATCTGCGGGAACTCGGGGAGCGTGGCGAGCGAGTCGAGATCGTCATCCACCGTGAAATTGGTCTGGTAATCGGGGAAGAGGAGAACGGCGAAACCGATGCGCGCCTTGTCGAGCGCGAGCTGGGCTTCCTGGCGATCGCGAACGCGGTCATTGAGCTGGAGATGGGCTTTGACGGTATCGGCATGAGCCACTTCCCCGCCCTTTTCCTGCTTTTCGGTGATATCGAGGAAGGCTTGGGCATCGCGCACCGCAAGATCGGCATTGCGCAATTTGCGGGCAGCGACGGCGAGCCCATAGTAATCCTGCATGACGGTGCCGATGAGGCCGCGGACGGCGAGATCGGCGCGGGCACGCGCAGCGGCCTCGGCGGCCATGGAACGGCGATAGTCGAGGCGCTTGGAGGGATTGTAGAGATCGGCGTGGGCGGTGACGTAGTCGTCGTAGACGTGGACGCCGTCGTTGGGGACGAAGACGCCGCTGGGGGTGCCGTTGCCCTGGGTGTAAATGTACTGGCTCAGTCCGTTGACGGTGGGCAGCAGCGCGGCACGCGCCTGGATGGCATCTTCACGCGCGATCAGGGCTTCGATATTGGCGTTGAATGCCGTCTGGCTGTACTTTTGCGCACGTGCGAGGGCGTCCGGGAGGGTGATATGGATAGGCGTGGATTGGGCCCAGGCACAAGAGACGAGCGAGAGAGCGATGGGCAACAGGCGCGGCATCGTCAAGAGCTTCCAGTATAGGATTTACGAGATGAATAGAGGATGAACTGCCGGGGTGGCTGTGCGGCCGGCAACGGTTCGTACTAGGCATCGAACGGACGGACCATCGGTCATAGGAGGGTGTCGCGGCGGGAGTTGACGAGGGTGGGCCGGGTGGGCTGGGGCGGGTGGAGGGAGGCGTCGGCGGCGATTTGCGGATCGAAGCCATCTGCGGGGTTAGGGCTTTGCGGACGCGGAGTTACGGGGTCGGGCTCGGGCTGGAATGGCGGCTCGGCGGCCTGCAGACGAGTGAGTTCGTGGAGGGCGTTGCGGTAATTGCGCTGGGTCATATCGATGCGGCGCTGGAGGCGGGCGAAGGTTTCGTCCATACGGTTGAAAGACTCGGCGAGGATGGTGCAGTGGACCTGGTTGCGCATGCCGTCCTGCCAGATTTCGGCCTCAACGCGGCGGAAGCGGCGGAGGAGAAACTCGCAATCGACGAGGGTGTCGACGAGCATGCGCTGCTCTGGGGTATCGGGGAGGAAGCGGTCGTGATAGTCGAACTTGAGGCGTTCGAGGTCGGCGGGGGTTTCGCCGTGGATGATCTGGGCGTGGGAGTCGATGCCGGATTTGAGAGCGTTCATTGAAGAGCGCGCCTTGCCTGCGGGAGTGCGATGTCCGGTGGATTTGAGAGCGTTGCGGCGGTTGGCCGCGATCTGTTTTTGGGTTGCCATACGGGGGGAGGATAGCTGGGGGGCACAGGGGTGGGGTGCGGCGGCGGGAGGTAAGTGGGTGAAAGGATGGGAAAGATAGGTGCGAGATTTTGGTGACCTTAGTTCGGCCCCGGATTCACATGGGGCGGCCTGTGACGGCCGGTAATGTATTTCGTCCACGCCATTTGACGAGGCGCGCGGTAGGTAGAATTCGGCGGGAGGCGCAACTTAGGCGGCTTTCTGAAGACCACTCATGACGCGGGGCAAGTTCCGCGATGGCGAGATGAAGACGGGAGGGAGCGCGGCCGCGTCAGTTCGCGGCGGCCTTCAGCTTAGCGACTGCCGCGAGCGTTTGCTTCCACTGTTTCGGGTGGCGAGTCTTGAGTGTGAAGGGCAGACTCGGGTCACTGAAGAATCCCAGGACGTCCTGCCGCACTTTTGCGTCGACAGCGGCCTGATTTTTTGCGGCAAGCTTGATTGCCAGGTTCGCGTATGCCTCGTCGGCCATGGCGTATTCGCCAGGCCGGGTGGGCGCGCCGGTATCGAAATCAAGGTTTGCCATTCCACGGTGCGCCTGGCCGCTCTCCTGAAGCAGGCGGCGATATTCATTCAGACTCCGGACGAAACTGGCTTCGAAGAGGCTCTCTGTCTGGGGAGTCGGGGCTTTGAACGATAGGGCTTTGAGAGGGCCGACTTTCGGCAGGATCGCGATCAGGAAGGCCAGGATGCGGGTACCAGGTCCGCTCTTCTGAAATTTTTGCGACCAGTGCTTCCGATAGCTCGCCTCGGAAAGATCGAAAATGAAATCCTGCCTCTTGATACTGCCGCCGGTTTTCTTCAACTCCTGCTTCTTCAATTTCCAGGCGACCCTGGTCATTTCCGGTATGAGGCGGCCGACAGCATAACGATAACTTCCGAGCGCGAGGTCGAGGTTGGGAAACAAGTCATTCAGGTCTAGCGAATAAGTATCGTGAAAGGCGCGATTCAAAAGATCTGTGGCCACGTTGAACCCGATGAACTCGCGAAACTCATCGGGAGCATAGCGGTGCCGCGAGACCTGCATCACATCGAAGCCGAACTCCACGCGAATGTGGTCGACGGGGTCTTGTTCATAGGTGACGACCGGCCCGTATTTCGTTGCGAGCTTGGGATACTGGAGCGGAACGGCTTTGTTGACGGCTACGGAGTGGCCCTGCGTGTCGGCCGCGTAATGGGCAAGCGACCCCAGCGCGAAAGCGTACTCGTTCAGGTTCTGAGAGTCGCGAACCAGATTCTCTACGAATTCCCCGCTGCGCACGTAGTGCACGAGATCGGTGAACAGCCGGTTGCCAAACGGATAGTAGCCCATGTCCTGGATGATGCACCCGGCATACGCATAGGAATGCGCCTCTCGCAGGGCGTCCTTATCGGAATTCGGAAAGCGGGCGAGCAACAGGGGCTTGATGCTGTTGTCCCAGGCGCTATCGATGATGGCCTCATGGGTGAGCACCGAATACGATCGCAATACCGGTGCGGCCAGTAAGCAGAGTCCGATCAATTTCGGTAGAATTCCATACATTCGTCGACGGGGCACGCCCAAACACGTAAGCAAATGGCATACCGGAACGCCTCTTGCGGCGGTGGGAGGGCGCGAACTGTGCACGGTTTCGTACATTGCCTGAAAAGCGCTCCGGCAGTAACTATTTCGTTCCGGTTGCGGGCTTGCCGGCCCGCGGATCGTGGGCGCGCACGGCGGGGGATTTCGACGTCAGAAACTCCGCATTGGGAAAACGCGGCGCCAGCGCTTTCCGCAGATCCTCGGATCTCTCCCGCCACGCGGCGCGAGCGGCCGCGTCTCCCGGCAGGACGTCGAACAACTGCATGGCAACCACTTGCAACGCGACGTCCGACGGACTCTGCGCGAGATCCGCGATGGCCTGTTGTGCGGCGTTGTTGTACCACGTTCCGCCGGATTTGCCGGCCGCCTGTGCGGAGCCAGCCACCCAGACGCGGGCTTGCAGATCCCGTACGGCGTCGCTGCGCGGCATTGGCAAACCGGCCATGGCCAGCGGGTCGTAGTAATCGAGCACGAGGCGGATGTCGTTGCGGGCGGTCTCCTCGTGCCCGAGCATTACGTCGAGGTCCATCAGCTTTTGAGAGAAATCCACGGTCAGGGCGATCCAATCGACATCCTTGGGCGTACGCTGGAGTTCGTCGGCGAATTTTGCCACGGCGCGGCGCAGAATTACTACGCCGCCGGCGGGATCGCTGCGAGCGACCGTCTCCCCCCACTGGGCGAGCGCTTGGGCCGCCTGTTTCTTGGAACGCCGATCGTTGGCGTCGAGTTTGACCAACTGTTCGCTCCACTCCACCCCATGCCGAATCACGGCTTCGGTCTCAACCGTAGGAATTCCTTTATGCGCCTGCAGCACGGCATCGCCATAGAAAAGACAGACATTCGTTCCAAGGCGCAGGATTTGCACATCGTTGGGATTGGCAGACACCAGTTCGTATGCCACAGGCAGCGCCGAATGCAGGGTCTCGGCTTCGGATTCCGGTCCGTACCGTTGGAATTGTACGCGCGCCCGGAAAATTCTCGACAGGACACTCTGGGTCTGGTACGCGACCGGCCGCAAAACCGAGCGCATCGCCTCGCGCGTCTGGTCGTACTCCCGGATCAATTGTTCGCTTGCGTCCACCCTGCCCAGCCGCGCGTCCACGTCCAGCAGCGCCGCTAGTACAGAGAGCCGGGCGGTGCAGGCCAGGGCATCTTTCGAGACGTCGCGGCACTCCCGGCTGAGGAGTTGGGCGGATCGCTTGAGGTCTGTCTCGGCGTCACCCAGACGGCCCAGGTTCATCAGGATGCGTCCGTGGTTTTCCAGCAGCCCGGCTTCGGTCGCTTCCGCCTTTCCGGCCTCGGCAGCCGGTAGGCTCTTCAGCAATCCGAGCCCTCGTTCGAAACTGACGAGCCCCTCCTGCATGCGGCCCAAATTGCTGCCCGTGGGGCTGCCCTGCACCGTGCCGAGACGCAGATAGGCGGCGGCCAACTCCCGCCGCAACGGATAGTTGTTGCCGGCGTCCGCCGCAAGCCCGGCGAGCGAATCTACCGCGGTCCGCGTGACCATCTCGCGGACCGCGGTGGCACCTGGCATATTCGCCACCTGGTCATTGACATCGAAGAGAAAGACGGTAGCCAGCTTGCGTACCTGATTGAATCTTCGTTCGGCCAGGCGCGCCTGCGAGGCGAAGCCCACGGCGCCCGCCAATAGACTGAAAGCGATTGCGAGGGCGGCCGACACGGGGAGCCAATTCCGACGGAGAAACTTGATGACCCGGTAGGACGCGCTATCGTGGCGGGCGGCTACCGGACGTCCATTCAGATAGCGGCCGAGATCTTCGCTCAAGCTCGCGGCGGAATCGTAGCGGCGGGCCGGGTCCTTGTGGGTGGCCTTGCCGACGATGGTATCGAGGTCACCCGACAATTGACGTTTGATGACGCGCGGGCAGCGGGTACTGGGCAGGGGCAGTTGCGTCTCACAGATGGAGCGATCGAGCGCGAGCGGCGAAGCGTTGTCCGCCTTTTGAGCGCGCTCACCGGTGAAAAGCTCATAGAGGATCAGACCGAGGGAGTAGACGTCTGTGAGGGTGGTGACGGGTGCGCCGCGAATCTGTTCGGGGCTGGCGTAGTCGGGCGTCCAGAAAAACGCCCCTGTGAGGGCCCCGGACTGGCCATCGGGATCGACACTCAGCAATTTCGCGACTCCGAAATCCAGCAGCTTGGGTGTGCCGGTCTGGTCTACCAGAATGTTGCCCGGCTTGAGGTCGCGATGAATCACCAGACTCTGGTGCGCGTAATGTACGGCAGCGCAGACCTGGCGAAACAAAGCGATCTTCTCACGCAGTTTGAGCCCGTTGCGAGCGCAATATTCCGAGAGGGTGCAGCCCTTCACAAACTCCATGGCGAGATAGGGAATATCACCGCGAGCCCCGCCATCCAGGAAGCGCGCGATGTTGGGGTGCTCCAGCCCGGCCAGAATCTGACGCTCATGGCGGAACCGCTCCTGCAATAACTCCGGATCGCGCCACCAGGGTGCTATTTTGAGCGCCACGGTCTTGCGGTACTGATCGTCGTCCCGAACCGCCTCAAAGACGATTCCCATGCCGCCGCGGCCGATTTCGCGAACGATGCGATAGGGACCGAAGTGCTGGCCGGTCCAATCCACCCCGGGCGCGGCCGACTGCACAACGTCGGCGATGGCGCCCCCTATCCGGCCGGCGGCGGCGCTATCGTGATCGAGCAGTGCCCGCAGTTCGCGGCGCAATTCGGAGTCATCTGCCGTCTCCCGCTCTACGAACGCACTCTGAAGATCGGGCGGCAAATCCAGTGCGGCCTCAAAGAGCTCTTCCAGACGTTGCCAGCGCTGCGGGTCGGTGGCCATGCGGAGAAAGTTCACCCCGGCAGCGGCGCGGATATCGCCTGGCTCAGCCAAGCTTCCGCCATTCGCTGTTCCTTGCTGATGGTTCCGATCGAAAGCCCCAGCATTTCAGCGGTCTCTTCCACGTTGAGGCCTCCAAAGTAGCGCAGTTCGATGATACGGGCCTTGCGCGCGTTTAGTTCGCCCAGTTTGTCCAGGGCCTCATTGAGAGCGAGAAAATCGGTAGCGCGCGATGGCACGTAGTCGACCGATTCGCTCAGGGGCCTCGGAATCGCGCCTCCTCCGCGCTTGTCGGCATGCGCCGCCCGGGCATGATCCACCAATATTTGACGCATCAGACGCGCCGAAAACGCGAAAAACTTCCTGCGGTTATCGAAATTGGGACGGTCCTGCTTCACCAGCCGAAGAAACGCCTCGTGAATCAGGACAGTGGCCTGCAAGGTATTCGCTCCGTGCTCGCGGCGCGAGTAGGCTTCGGCGATGCGGTGCAGTTCCCCGTATACGATACGAGTGGCTTCATCCAAGGCCGCGCGATCGCCGTGTCCCCACCGAGCGAGGAGTTCGGTGACATCGCCCTGGGAATTTTCCGACAAGTTATCAGTTTAGCTGAAAATATTCGGGCCGATTCCGCTTGTGTGGTAGAGGATGACTTAGCCGCGCGCCATCGGCGCCCCGCCCCGAAGCCGTTCGATCACAACTCGAACGGCTTCGGAGGATCGGCATCCTCATCTTCACTTCAGGCAGCGGGTTGCGCTGCGGCCTGAATTTTCAGGCTAACAAGTGGCGAATCGGATTGCCCAAGTCTGCACTCGGGCCAGGGGGAAAATCACGTGAAACGGGCGCTCAGTCTTACCGGAGTTTTGTTTGCGATTGCGCAAGGAACAGCGTTCGGGCAAGCCAATGTGGCGGCTGTCCCACTGGAAAACGCGAGCGGCCCACATCTCTCTTTTTCCGATCTGCCGATTCGCTTCGAATCGTGGGGCAGCGCGGGAAGCGCGCAGTTCCGGGGGGCCGGGCGAGGGTATGAACTGTCCGTGTCACCGCAAGAGGCCACTATTCACCTGGTCTCACCAACCCCTCAGGTTCCGTCCGCAAACGGCGGCATACGTTTCCGCATGTTGGGCTCAAATCCGAAGGCGCAGCTCAGCGGGATTGACAGACTGCCGGGACGAACCTTTCATTTCGAGGGCAAGAGCGGGAATGCGTGGCATAGCGACGCCACCTACGAACGCGTGCGAGACGGCCAGATCTATCCCGGCGTGGACTTAATTTATTACGGCAGTGAGAGCCGGCTGGAATACGACTTCGTGGTGGCGCCGGGCGCGGACGTCAACCGGATCCGCCTCGCGGTGGGCGGCGCGAAACGGATCGAGCTCGATGCGGCAGGAAACCTTGTGGTGGCGGCCGGGGATGGCGAAATCACCCTGCACCGACCGTTCCTCTACCAGCAGGTCGGGAACACACGGCGGCAAGTGAGCGGCGGTTTCCGGCTGAACGGCGGGCAAGTCAGCTTCCAGGTCGGCGAGTACGATGCAACTTTGCCCTTAGTGATCGATCCAGTTCTGAACTATGCGACGTACGTAGGCGGCGGCATCAACGATCGAGTGACGTCGGTTGCGATTGGGCCGGATGGCAGCGCCTATCTGGCGGGAACCGCGGCGCCCTCCAGCAGCCAGAAGGAAGCTTTCGTGGCGCACCTTTCGGCCGACGGTAAAACGCTGTTGTACATGACCTACCTAGGCGGTTCTGGCGCGACCGACGCCCGCGGAATCGCGTTAGACGCGGCCGGCAGCGCCTATATCACCGGCCAGACCAAGGCGGCCGATTTTCCCATCTTAAATGCGCTACAGACGGCATGCGGCTTAAACGGCAAGGGCCAATGCGCGGATGCTTTTGTCGCCAAACTGAATGCCGATGGCTCGCTCAATCTGGCCACCTATCTGGGCGGCGACGGCGAAGATTCCGGCAACGCCATCGCGCTCGATGACATGGGCAACATCTACATCGCGGGCGGGACAGCATCCTCGAATTTTCCGGTTTTCCACATGCCACAGTCGACCTTGGCAGGCCGGGAAGATGGGTTTGTCGCCAAGATCGCCGGGGATGGCTCGCAGGTTGTCTATGCCACTTATCTGGGCGGAGCCGGCGATGACACGGCACTGGGCATCGCTTTGGATAGCAAGTCGAGCGCCTACATCACAGGCAGGACGCAATCGTTCGATTTTCCCACGCGCAACGCTTTGCAATCGCAGTGCCGGCCGGATGCTTCCGGGCAGTGCGCCGGCGAAGCATTTGCCGCCAAACTGTCTCCGGATGGGGGCACGTTAGTCTACTCCACCTATCTGGGCGGCAGCGGCGGAGACACCGGAAACAGCATTGCCGTGGACGCCAGTGGAAGCGCTTATCTGGCCGGCAATACGAAATCGCCCGATTTCCCGCTGGCCGGCGCTTTTCAGGGCCGCTTGCATGGCGCGAGCGACGCGTTCGCAGCCAAGCTGACTCCGGACGGCGCCGCATTGGTCTACTCCACTTATCTGGGAGGCAGCGGCGATGAGGCCGCCGTCTCTCTCGCCATCGATCGGCGAGGACGGGTATTCATCAGCGGCCACACGAACTCTCCGGATTTCCCCACTCAAGGCCCGGTTCAAGGCGAGTGCCGGAAGGAGAGCAACGGAGCTTGTAGCGAGGATGGCTTCCTGCTGGTATTGAACACCGCCGGCTCCGGCTTGTGGTTCTCCAGTTATCTGGGCGGAACGGGTCCCGATGAAGGGCGCGGCCTGGCGCTCGACGGCAAAGGTTCGGTATACCTCGGCGGCGCCACCGGGTCGCCGGACTTCCCCACTGCGAAGGTAATGAATGCGCCGGCCGGAACCCCATTCAGAAGGGCACGGCCCAACGGGCAAATGGAGGTAGCGGTGGAGGGCTCCGCTTCGCCTGACACTTCGCCATCCACGCCGCATCACGGCGGATTCATCGCCAAGCTCGGTGGCATGGGTGACCCGCAGCAGGCTTGTACCGGGTCCGAGAGCATTAGCTGGGTGGGCGGAGTCGACCTCAAATGGAGTACGGCGGGGAATTGGAGTACTGGAAATGTGCCCATCTCCACCGACACAGTTTGTATCGATACGGCTTTTGCCACCACTACGCTCACGATCGGCCAGTTGGCAGCCGCGAACCAGACCATCGCTACCCTTCTCAGCAACGCGAACATTATTCTGTCCGGCGGTCCGCTCACGGTCACCGGGGGCGCCAATTTCGTAAACGCGCTTTCGCTATCGACCGGCACGTTGACGCTCGCCGGCACGAACGGCAGCAGTGTCGGCACCACGCTGACGCTGAGCAGTTCCTCGGTACTTGCGGGGACCGACACGGTGACGGTCACGGGGGTGTTCAATTGGCAGGGCGGTTCCCTGTGCACGGTGGCGACCTGTACGGCGCCTGCGGGCGCGCAGGCCATACTCAACGCCAACGGCGGAATCTCGGACAGTAGCGCGAATAACTACAAGAGCCTTTTAGGCCGGACACTCAACAATTCCGCGACTACCACCCTGAACTCGACCAGCTACTACATGCAGCTTGGTTATAGCTCGGTGATAAACAATTTGGCTGCGGGAACCTGGAACATTGCGGCCGATACTCAATCGCTGCACACCACTACAGGCGGAGGCACGTTCAATAATGCCGGCCTGTTCGAGAAGACAGCCACCACGGGCACGAGCTCGGTGAGTCCCGTCTTCACCAATACAGGGTCTGTGCAAGCCAACAGCGGGACGCTGAACTTCACGGCATTGGCAGATTCCAGCGCATCGTGGAGCGTGGCGACGGCAGCTACGCTGGGATTATCGGCCGGTACGGGGGCCACGGCGGCATTAAGCGGCACGATCGCCGGGACCGGTACGGCGGCCGTAAATTTCGGCGCCAACGGCGGGGCGATCAATCTGGCGGGCAGCTCCTACGATGTCGCGGGAGGCACGGCGGGCATCGGCGGGACCACCAATTTCAGCGGCACCACTACTCGTGTGGGGACGGTGACGGTCAACAACAGTGCAATTCTGAATTTCACCACGCCGCTCGCCAATAATCCCGGCGCGCTCACGGTAAGCGATAGCGGTGTCGTGAATTTTTCGACGGGCAGCCCCACCCCCAATACGATTACGATTCCGACCCTGACGCTCGGCAGCTCATCGGAACTGACCGGCACCGACACCGTGACGGTCACGGGGCTATTTAGCTGGATGGGCGGATCTGTGTGCACGGTGGCGGCCTGTACGGCGCCTGCGGGAGCGCAGGCCATACTCAACGCCAACGGCGGCATCTCGGACAGTAACGCGAATCTCTATAAGAACCTTTTAGGCCGGACACTCAACAATTCCGGGATCGCCACCCTGAACTCGACCAGCTACTACATGCAGCTTGGCTATAGCTCGGTGGTTAACAATCTGGCGGCGGGAACCTGGAACATTGCCGCCGATCCTCAATCGCTGCACACCACTACAGGCGGAGGCACGTTCAATAATGCCGGCCTGTTCGAGAAGACAGTCACCACGGGCACAAGCTCGGTGAGTCCCGTCTTCAACAATACAGGGTCTGTGCAAGCCAACAGCGGAACGCTGAGCTTCCTCAGTTCCTTCACACAAACTGCCGGGAGTATTTTCCTTGGCGGCGGCTCGGTGAACTTCACCTCCTCTCCCGGTATTCAAGGTGGAACCATCGGCGGCTCCGGGACAATCTCGGGCACTTATTCGGGGAGCGTCTCGACCGACCCCGCAGGCGCGCTGGCGCCGGGCGTGACCGCGCCCTCGCCGGTAGCCGGAAGCCTCTCGCTCACCGGTTCCGGCTCGGGCAATTACACGCAAGGCGCCGGCGCCTTCGATGTGAAAATCGGTGGAACCGCCTCCGGCGAATACGACACGGTAAGCGCCGCGGGCAGCGCGCAACTCGGCGGCATCTTAAATGTCGGTTTGATCGGCGGCTTCTCGCCGGTAGCAGGCAACTCCTTCACCATCCTGACGGCGAATTCCCTGGGCGGAAGTAAGTTTGCGTCTACCCGCCTTCCCACACTTTCCGCCGGTAACGGGTGGCAGGTAAACTACAACACCAATTCCGTAGTGCTCTCCGTGGTGAGCGTATCCACCCCGGTGGTTACATTAGGCGCGACCAGCCAAAACTTTCCGAACACCATCGTTGGCAAGTCAAGCGCGACCTTCACAGTGACGCTCCAAAACACGGGCACCGCGCCCCTAACGATTGCGTCCATCGTGCCGACTGGCGTCGATGGCGCCGACTATAGCTATTCGGCGGATCCCAGCAAGCCTTGTCCCATTTCACCCGCGACGCTCGGGAACGGCGCCGTTTGCACTCTGGATGTGACGTTCACGCCGCTTTCGGCGGGCGCCCACAATAGCGCTCAGCTCACCATCACGGATAACAACGGGCTGGTCGCCGGATCGACACAATCGGTGGCCCTCACGGGCCTCGGAACGGTACTGAGCTCCATCCAGATCACAGCGCCGAATAGCAGCATTGTGAGCGCGGGCACGGACCAATTCACGGCAACGGGCACCTATAGCGACAATTCTACGGCGAACCTGACGAGTCAAGCGGCGTGGAACTCCTCCAATACGGCGGCGGCAGCGATTGCGGCGACCGGCCTGGCTACCGGAGCGGCGACAGGCACCAGCAACATCACCTCTTCGTTCGCTGGAGTTACATCGAATATCTTCGTCCTGACTGTGACTGCGTCAGTGCCGGCATCGATCGCAATATTCAGCGGAAACGGGCAGAACGCGACCGTAAATACAGTTTTCGCCGGTTCCCTGGTGGCGCTGGTCCGGGACGCCGCCAATAACCCCGTACCCAATGCCACCGTGAGCTTTAGCGCGCCAGGCAGCGGCGCCGGCGGAACCTTTGCCAATGGGACGGCGAATGCAACGGCGCTTACCGACGCGGCGGGCCACGCGAGTTCGCCGGTCTTCACCGCCAATACGATCTCAGGAGCCTATCCGGTAACGGCCGTGGTGTCCACCTTCTCGACTAACTTCGGTTTGACCAATACCCCGGGCGCCGCGGCCTCCGTTACCGCGGCTGCCGGTTCGGGACAAACGGCCAGTGTTAGTACAGTCTTCACCAACCCCTTGCAGGCCACGGTCAAGGATGCTTATGGAAACTTAGTCAGCGGAGTGTCCGTAGCCTTCACGGCGCCATCCGGGGCGGTGGCAAGCGCTACCTTCAGCAACACCACCAACTCCATCGCTATCTCAACCACTGGGTCAGGACAGGCCTCGGCGGCTCTGACGGCCAACTCGACAGCCGGCTCTTATATCGTGAGTGCTTCTGCCGCCGGCGTCGCGGTGCCAGCCAGTTTCTCGCTCACCAATGTTCCCGGTTCGCCGGCATTCGTCACGGTATCCAGCGGCTCGGGGCAGTCCGCGAGCATCGACACGGCCTTTGGTTCGACGCTGGTGGCGCAGGTGACGGACTCCGCCCATAACCCGGTGGCTGGAGTTACAGTGACCTTCGCCGCCCCGACGCAAAGCCAGGCCAGCGGCGCCTTCGCCGGCGGGGTCAACACGGCCACCACCACGGCGCAGGGGCTGGCAACATCGGCGCTTTTCACAGCCAACGCGATTTTGGGGACCTATTCCGTGGCGGCCTCGGTATCCGGGGTTCCGGCGCCGGCGAATTTTTCGCTGACCAACAAAGTGGGTGCTCCGGCCTTCATTGCGGCGACCGGCGGCTCCGGACAAAGCGCCACCATCAACACCCCGTTCGATAATCCATTACGCGCCACAGTGACCGATGTGGGCGGCAATCCGGTGAGCGGAGCCACGGTGACCTTCGCGGCGCCGGTTAGCGGTTCCGGAGGCGCGTTCGCTGGTGGCGTCAATACTGCCATTACGAATGCACAGGGACAGGCGAGTGCGGCCGTGTTTACCGCGAACGGGACCGCCGGCGCTTATAGCGTGACGGCTACGGTCACAGGAGCGTCGGCCCCGGCCGGCTTCACACTGACCAATCGAGGAGCGGCGTCGGTCGCCGTATCGGCCGGATCGCCGCAGAGCGCCGGCGTCGGCGGCATGTTCGCGTCGCCCCTCGCGGTACTGGTTCAGGATTCGGCCGGCAATCCGGTGAGCGGAGTTACTGTGACCTTTGTAGTTCCCTCCAACGGTCCCAGAGCATCGTTCGCGGGCGGCGTCAACACCGCTGTTACCAACGGTTCGGGCGTCGCCACGTCAGTTGCCTTGACCGCAAACATGCTGGCCGGCGGCTACACGGTGTCGGCGAGCGCGCCGGGCGTGGCCGCGCCGGCGAGTTTCTCCCTCACGAATCTAGTGGGAGCGACGGCATCCGTCGCGGTAGCCCCGGGGACAACTCCGCAAAGCGCCACCGTGAATTCTCCGTTCTCTAGCAGGCTCGCGGCGGTGGTGGCGGACGGATTTGGAAATCCGGTAAGTGGCGTCACGGTGTCGTTTCTCGCGCCGGCAACAGGCGCCGGTGGAACATTCGCCGGAGGCTTGAGTAATGCGGTAACCGATGCCACCGGAACCGCCGTGGCCCCGGTATTCACCGCGAATTCCACCGCCGGAAGCTATGTAGTGACGGCGACCGTTCCCGGCGTCGCCGGCGCGGCGACCTTCAGCCTGACCAACAGTCCCTCCACTCCGGCGGCTGTGGTGACATTAGCCGGAGGCAACCAGAATGCTCTGGTTTCGACAGAATATGCCACTCAGTTTCGGGCCCTGGTATTGGACGTAGACAACAATCCCATACCCAACGTCGCCGTCACGTTCGCCGCGCCGGGAACCGGAGCCAGCGGAAGTTTCGCGGGCGGCGGCACCTCATTTTTGGGCACCACCGATGCCACTGGCCAGGCAACGGCACCGTTCTTCACCGCGAATACATTTGCGGGCACATATACGGTGACCGCTTCGGTGGCGGGCGTAGCTACGGCGGCAGACTTTCTCCTGAAGAACACGGCGGGAGCGGCGGGATCGATCGTGTCCACTGGCGGAACTCTGCAGACCACCACCGTTAACACGCCATTTGGCGCAGTATTCCAGGTAACGGTGGAGGATTCCGACGGAAACCTCGTGCCAAACGCATCCGTCACTTTCACCGCACCCGGCAGCGGGGCGAGCGGCACGTTCGCCGGCAGCGGTAATACGTTTACGGGAACGACGAACGCATCCGGCATGCTCATGACGCCGGCCTTCACCGCCAACACGATGGCTGGGATCTACCAGTTGACGGCGGTCACCGGGTCACTCAGCACCAGCTTCAACTTGACCAACGCGGCGGCTTCTCCGGCCGCCGTATCGGCGAGTGCCGGGACACCTCAGAGCGCCCAAATAGGGACGCAGTTCGCGAACCGGATGCAGGCCCTGGTATTGGATAGCTTCAGCAACCCTGTGGCGAACGTGGCGGTGACCTTCGCCGCTCCAACGACGGGCGCGAGCGGGACGTTTGCCGGTGGAGGCGCAAGTTTCACGGGCACTACGAATGCATCGGGCGTTGTTATGGCGCCGGCGTTTACGGCGAACACGATTGCCGCCGGCTACGTTGTGACGGCTAGCGCGGCGGGAGTTGCCGGACCGGCCGACTTCGCGCTCGCCAATCTACCGGGAGCGCCCGGATCTATTGTTTCCGCCACCGGGTCTTCGCAAACTACCGTGATATTGACCGGCTTCACGACGCCTTTGAATGCACTAGTGAAGGATGCCGACGGTAACCCCGTGCCGAACGTGACTGTGACGTTTACGGCGCCCGCCACGGGAGCCAGCGGGATGTTCAGCGGTGGGTCGGCGGCCATAACCGCCATCACTGACGCGACCGGCACGGCATCGGCTGGAATCCTGACCGCGAATAGTATCGCGGGCCTGTATCACGTAACGGCCTCCGCGCCTGGCGTAGCCGCCATAGCCACCTTCCAACTGATCAATACCGCGGGGACGGCAGCTACGATTACAGCCTCCGCCGGTGCATTGCAAAGCGCGGTGGTGGACGCGCAGTTTGCGACGTCGCTCCAGGCGACTGTGGTGGATGCCTACAACAATCCTGTACCCGATTTGACGGTCACATTCACGGCGCCGGCGAGCGGCGCGAGCGGCATGTTCGCTGGTGGAACGAATACCGCTCAGACGGACTCGCTAGGGCGAGCAACGGCCTCGGCGTTTACGGCCAACGACACCACGGGAGCTTATACGGTGACGGCATCGGCGCCGGGCGTCGCGACATTGGCAGGTTTCTCGCTGACCAATACTCCGGCGACACTGGTTTCCCTCGCAGTGACACCGGCGAATCCGAGCATCGTTAAGGGGCAGACGCAGCAGTTCATCGCGACCGGGACCTACAGCGACAGCAGCACGCAGAACCTGACGAACTCGGCGACTTGGACGTCGGCCACGCCGGCGGCGGCAACAATCGTGGCGGGTGGGCTGGCGACTGGTGTAGGTATCGGGACGAGCACTATCGGCGCTAGTGCTGGGGCAATCGGCGGCTCGACGGTGCTGACGGTGACGGCGGCGACATTGGTTTCCCTCGCAGTGACACCGGCGAATCCGAGCATCGTTAAGGGGCAGACACAGCAGTTCATCGCGACCGGAACTTACAGCGATAGCAGTACGCAGAATCTGACGAACTCGGTGACGTGGACGTCGGCCACGCCGGCGGCGGCAACAATCGTGGCGGGTGGGCTGGCGACGGGTGTAGGTGTTGGGACGAGCACCATCAGCGCTAGTGCTGGGGCAATCGGCGGCTCGACGGTGTTGACGGTGACGGCGGCGACATTGGTTTCCCTCGCAGTGACACCGGCGAATCCGAGCATCGTTAAGGGGCAGACGCAGCAGTTCATCGCGACCGGTACTTACAGCGACAGCAGCACGCAGAACCTGACGAACTCGGCGACTTGGACGTCGGCCACGCCGGCGGCGGCAACAATCGTGGCGGGTGGGCTGGCGACTGGTGTAGGTGTCGGGACGAGCACCATCAGCGCTACGGCGGGCGCAATCGGCGGCTCGACGGTGTTGACAGTGACGAGCGGATCGC